>NZ_JBXAQR010000001.1:0-951361 GCF_058807415.1 Sphingopyxis sp. GW821-FHT12C06
GCGGGACATCGGATGCGGCAAGGGCAAGCGCCGCAAGCAGCATCAGAAACTCACCATGAAGCCAAGGCGAATGCGGTTGAGGGGGCGGCGCTGCGGCATGCCTCTGTGCGTAGCCAGCATCATCACAGCCAGGCCTTGAGAAGGCTGAGGTCCAGATTGCCTCCCGAGACCACGCAGACGATCTGGTCGCCAAGCGCATCCTTCTTTTCATGGGTCAGCAGCCCCGCCAGCGCGGCGGCGCCGGCGGGCTCGGCCATCAGCTTGCAGCGCTCCATCAGAAACCGCATGGCGGACAGAATCTGGTCATCGGGGATCGCACGCACGGTTTCGAAACGGCGGCGGACCAGCTCGAAACATCGGGCGCCTGCACCGGGGGCCGCCAGCCCGTCCGCGACCGTCGCAACCTTGTCGAGTTTCACGGCATGGCCTTGTTCAAGGCTGATCGACATGGCCGCGGCGCCATGCGGCTCGATACCGTGAAGTCGCGTGTTCCTGGACATGTCCTCGACGGCCCTGACAAGGCCACCGGCCATGCCGCCGCCGCCGATCCCGACAAAAATGTCGGTGACGCCGGGCAGATCCTCCAGAATTTCCATGCCCAGCGATGCATGGCCTGCCATCAGTATTTCATCGTCATAGGAGGAAATGAAGGTCAGATTGCGCTCCATGGCGATCCTGTTGCAATAGGCCGCCGCTTCGGGCGGGGTACCGTGCAGCAAAACCTCGGCGCCATAGCCGCGCGTGGCCGCGACCTTCGTCGCATTGGCCGCCGCCGCCATGACCACATGGCTTTTGATTCCAAGCCTGCCGGCTGACCAGGCGAGACCCTGAGCGGCATTTCCTGCCGAAAAGGTAATCACGCCCTTGGCACGCTGATCGGCCGTCAGATTATGGATGGCCCACGCCATGCCGCGAGGCTTGTAGGATCCGGTTTTCTGGAACAGTTCGAGCTTCAGAAAGACGTCGCGGTCGAGCAGGCGAGAAAGATTTTCCGAACGGATCAGCTGCGTATGGTGCAGATGCGGTGTCAGAAAGGCGCGTGCCGATCGAATGTCCAGGGCGTCGATGCGATCTACCATGCTGCTGTTTCTCCCAGCTGTTTTTGCGCGGCCTGCTCGACCACAAAATTGGCGCAGGCGAGGTCCTGCGCGGGGATACCGACCGATTTATAGACGGTGATTTCGTCGGCCGAGGTTCGGCCCGCTATCTGGCCGTCGAGCGCGGAACCGATTTCACCGGCGACGTCGTCCAGCGTCATCAAGCCGAGTGAAATCGCACGGTTCAAATCTCCCGCCAGCGCTTTCGCAGCGGGCAGGGCATCGACGAAAAGCCGCGAACGGCTGAGTAGTTCGGGGGCCACTTCGACTGCATCGGTCGAGCTGGAGCCTACGATATTCACATGCGCGCCCGGCGATAGCCAGTCGGGGAACAGCACCGGTTCGCGCGCAGCCGTCACCGTGCAGACGATATGTGCTCCGGCCACAATTGCGCGAACATCATCGCCAACCTCGATGCTGATCGGCCAGCGTTGCCGCAGCTTCGTGGCAAAGGCTTGGGCTTTTGTCTCTGAGCGACCCCAGAGGCGGAGCTTCCGAATTGGGCAGACCTGCATGATCGCCTCAACATGCCTTTCGGCTTGAACACCATAGCCGATCATCGCAAGCTCGCTTGAATCCGGCTGTGCCAGAAGCCGCGTCGCCACTGCGCTGGCTGCGGCGGTGCGCGCGGCGGTGATCTCCGCTCCATCCACCAACGCCACCGGAACACCATGCGTCTTGTCAAACAGGATAATCACCGACTGGTGAGAGGCGAGGCCCTTTTTGTGATTTTCGGGATAAACGGCGGTGACCTTCGCGCCGAACAACGGGAGGTCGGGAAGCAGGCCGGGCATCAACCCCAGCACGGCATGTTCTGCGGTCGGCAGGTCAATCATCCAGCGCGTCGGTTGTACCGTTCCCGGACGGGAGGTAGCGATCATCGCGCTTTCGACAAGTTCGATGCAGGTCGAGACGTTGAGCAGCTCGCGCACGACCGGCCCGGACAGAAGTTTCAGCATGGTTTCGGTTACCTGGCAGGCGGGATAGGTTGCAGCGTGAAGTCTGCGTCGGCTTCGATGTCGGCGCGCTTGAAGGGAAGGGCGTAACGGCCTTTCGAGGCGTAGAGATCGAGCTGGTCGTAATAATAGGGCGATCCGGGCTCGCTCGACTGGCCATAGACCAGCAGGCCTTCTGCGACCGGGCCATCATCGTCGAACCCGATCGCGGCGATATAGCTCGCCCCGTCGAAGGGTTCGTAGCCGGCGCCTTTTACCGGGCGAGTAAGGTTGAGGTTCAGAACGCCGTCATACCAGTCGCCGCCGGTCACCGGCTTCAGGATGTCATTGACGGCCAGGCGCTGACCCTCGCGGATCGACACGTCGGCACGAAGCCCCAGATCGGCGAGCGCGGCGACCGCCTGACGCAAGGCGCCAAGCAGCGCTTTGCGCGTTCCTGCATTCTGGATATTCAGGCTGCGCGGGGTGTTCAGCGGGTCTTCCGCGTCGAAGGGGACCACAAAAACGTCGGGAATCTCGCGCGCCCTGCTCCAGAATTCGCGGAACAACAGCGCTCCGCGACTGTCGAGATCATTGTGCAAATCCCAGCCGGCGATCGCATGGCATGCCGATTGCAGATCGGCCGGGCTATCCGACATCGCGCAAAGAGCGATGACATCCTTCGCCAGCAACATGCCCGAATAGTTGCGATTGGAGTAGATCAGGTCGAGCCCGCTCGATGGCGTAAATCTTTGCCCCGCGTCGATCGCCCTGTCGATGGTGAGCAGAGCCTCGCGCGTACGGAAGCGCTGCGCCACCGCAGTTGGCCCCAGGATCGGGGCGAGCGAGGGGCGCTCGGCGCGGGCGTTGATCAGCCAATAGCTGTCGTTGCTGTTGGATACATAGTCGCCGCGCAACGTAGCACGCATCGCGCTGGCCGGGAGCAAGCCGGACCATCGACATGATTGGGTATCGCCCTTGAGAATATGGATCTTGGGTGCGAGTGCGGCAGCGCCTGCCGACGGCAAACACCGTGCGGTCATGGCGGCATCGACATTGGGAACGCGGCCGATATCGGCATAGAGCGCGTTGCCGGTTCGATCCGCCGCGATGGTGTTGACCCAGGGGATACCCATATGGCCAGTCAGTGCCGTACGGATATCCTCGACCGATTTGCCTTTCGCCATGCCGAGCCAGGTTTCGACGAGATCGCTATTGTAACGGTTGGCGTCGGCCAACGCATAGGCGCGATGGGCAGACCAGCCGATCCCGTATTTTGCCGCCGCCACGATCGGGCCGGAACGGGACCAGTAAGCGGTGTGGACATAATTGGTCACGGCGCCGTCTTTGCCGCGGATAGGTACAGAAATCAGGCGTTTTTCAAGCGCGTGAACCTTGCCGTCAACAATGTAGGCACGCGAGTTTCTCGGATCAAGCGACAGTTCCGACAGGGTGAAGCGTGCGGCAGTCGATACGGTGTGGGTCCAGGCGATGTCGCGATTGAACCCGATTGCGACGACCGGAAGCGGCGGCAACATCACGCCCATGACATCCAGTTCGCCCGGAATCGTCATATGCAATTGATAGAAGCGGTTGATGCCATTCCATGGGAAATGGGGATTGGCGACCACCACAGCCTTTTGATTGGCAGTGGCATCGCGTCCGAAAGCGATGCCGTTGCTGCCAAGGCCGAATGGAGGCAGCTGTTCTTGCGCCGCGATGGGCGTTGCCGTCGGCCCCTGGCCGGCTTCGGCAAAGCCGTCAGCCAGAGACGCCCCGCTGGCGAGCAGTGCGCTGGCGTCGATCATCCGGTACATGTCGCGCATGGTCATAGGACGGACCCACGCCGCGCCCTTGCATGACGGCCCTGCGCCATCGGGGCCCGAAACCCGAAGATGATGATTATAGCCGGCGACGAAGCCACGCAGCAGTTGCTGTGAGCGCGGTGTCGCCCGGCGATTGGCTTTCGCGAGACCAACATCGTCCATATAGGTGCGATGAAAGATGTCGCTCGTCAGATTGGTGAAACTGTCGACCCCGACCAGGGCCTTGCCCTCGGCTCCCAAGTACCGTGACCGTTCGCCATTGACCGTCATGACCTGTTCGGCAAGCGTACAGCCATTGTCGGAGGCATAGGAATAGCCGATGCCAAACCCGAGCTTCTGATAGGATGGTGCGGTGACATGGGCGACGCCGTGGGACGTGCGCGCTATTTCGACGCCGGAATAGGGGGCTTCCGCTGCGTGCAACGGAATGCTGACAGCGAGAAGTCCAAAAAGTAGCGGCGCGCGGTGTTTCATCGTTTGCATTTCCGTTTGTTTCCTCGCCCGCCCGTCCGCTTGCCCGTTCGGGGAAGGATTGGCTTGTCCTTCCCCGGCGATATGCAGGTCTTTACAGGGCAAAGCTCAAGGTTGCGCGGTAGGTGCGCGGCGTTGCCGGCCAGACTTCGAACAGGCTGTAACCCGTCGCGTAAATGGCCTCGTCGAACAGATTGTCGACGTTGACGCGAAGCGAGACATTCTCCTGGATCTGGTAGGCGACGCTGGCATCTACCCGCCAGTAACCGGGCAGGGTAAAGCTTTCGTCGATGTCGCCGAAGCGCTTGCCGACGCGGTTTACGGTGCCGCCAAAGCTCAAGCCCGCGAGGGCGCCGTCCTGAAATTCATAATTGCTGTTGAGAACAAGATTATGCTTCGCGACGCCGCGAAGGCGAAAGCCTGTCCGGTCGATTTCTCCGGGCGCTTCGGTATCCCGCGTGGTTTTCGCGTCGGTATAGCCATAGCCGGCATAGACCGACCAGCCGGGTGCGATTTTGCCGTCCAGTGACAGCTCCAGGCCCTTCGCGACCTGCTCGCCAATCGTCAGGAAGAAGGCCGGATTATCGCGATCGGAAACCGCGACGTTGCCGCGGGTCAGGTGGAATAGCGCCGCGGTGGCGTTCAGGCCGCCAAGTCGCGCCTTGATCCCGGCTTCATATTGGGTTCCCGTTTCCGGGGCCAGCGGGCGGCCGTCGACATTGTTGCGCATCACCGGTACGAAGGAGGTCGAACGGCTCGCAAACAGGGCGACATCGCGCATCGGATTGAAAAGAATACCGATCTGGCTCGTCCAGGAATCGGTCTTGGTCTTCGTTACCTCGGCGGGGCCTCCGTCCGAGAAGCGCTGGCGCTGGTTGACGGTGGAGTAGCGCAGGCCGGCAACGAGATGGAGATTCTCCGTCACGCTCATTCGTTCCTGCACGAAGATGCCGACGCGATCGACGTCGAAGCCGGTCTGGTTGGTATAAAGAGGCACCTCGACCGGCGGCGGTGTGTCGAGGCGGTAGACCGGATTATAGAGATTGAGCGAGGAAACGAGGCCGACGCTGTCGATGTTGAACGACTTGTCGATGCCATATTCCGCGCCGATGGCGAACTGGTGGCTGATCGAACCGGTGTTGAAGTCGAAGCTGAAATCTCCGTGGAAGTCCCAGGTTTCTGCACTCCCTTCATTGTCGAGTAGCGCCCGTGTCAGCACAGAATCTTCGGCATCATTTTCCCAGCCAAGGACACCGAAAATTTCCTGCGCGTCGGTGATGCGCTTGTTCCAGGTTGCGGCCAGCCGTACCGAGACCGCGCTGCTCAGCTTGCGTTCCAGCTTGGCGCTGATCTCGCTTGTCCGGCGCATCGTGCCGTCGAAGCTGGGATCGGCAATATGCAAACTCCGCGGCAGGGGGCCGTTCGGATTGGGAAGCACGGTGCCTTCCGCCGGAACGCCGTTGAAAAAGGCGTCCCATTTGTCGCGCGAATACATCGCCTCGATCAGGATTTTCGTATCGTCGTTGGGGCTGAACAACAGCGAAGGCGCGATGAACCGGTGGTCCTTCTTCCAGAAATCGATGAACGACCCGGCGTCCTCATAGGCACCGATGATACGTGCAGCGACGGTTCCCTGCGATGTCAGCGGAACCGACAGGTCGACCGTTCCACGATAGAAATCATAGCGCCCGACCTCGCCGGTTGCGCGGAGTGCGAATTCGCGCAGCGGTTCCTTGGTGACCACATTGACCACCGCGCCCGGCTGGAGTTGTCCATAGAGAACCGATGCGGGGCCCTTGAGAACCTCGACCCGTTCGATGCTGACGGCATCGCGCGCGTGATTCATACGATCGACGCGAATGCCATTGAGCGTGCGGTCCGCCTCGAAACCGCGCATCAGATAGCGATCACCGAAGGCATCGAGTTCCGATCCGTTCGTCGTCGCACCCGGTACGAAGCGCAGGACGTCGCCGAGACGTGTGGCGGCAGTCTGTTCGAGCAGTTGCGGCCCGAGGACGTTGACGGTCTGCGGGATGTCTAGCGTGGTTTCTTTGCCGCTGTTGCCGAAAACGACGATCTCGGTGGTGTCTTCAATGGCGTCAGTCTGGCTTTGCGCCATGGCCGGCATGGCCGGCAAAAGGGCCAGCGCCGTCGTGCTCCACGCAAGGGAACGGACGTACGGCACCAAATTGCCCTGGAATGAAAATGTCATGCAAACCCCCTAATATGCCGATTCGATGGAACCGGCGACGATCGTGCGCCTTGGTCCGGCCTCCATTCAACTTCGTGACTTTCCGTGAATTGACGCTGTTGTTGCGCGTAAGGAGCGTCAATTTTGCCTGTCTCCGTCTGTGCCGGATCGATTGCCGTCCTGTGGGAAGGAGCGGCCCCATTGGCAAGGCCGCGCTGGTTGGCAGGCGATCCCGCTGTCGAAAAATGCTTCCGATCCTGCGTGCGGTGGGCAGGATCAAGCAGCACAAGCGAAAGTCTTTTCGCTCCTTGCAGCAATTCCCCGGTTCGATTTGCGCTGCGCTCTTGCCTGCGCCGCCCCGGTCCTTCACCCAAAGTCCTCTCAGCTTCGTCCTGCGGCTCGCGGCTTCGAAGGGGAGCAATCATAAAGGCCAAGCTCGTGTGGGATCGGCCGACAGCCTGAATACGGGCGACATTATGGGGAGTGCTGCCACTTGACGTCTTTCGCCGATCATCGCGAATCCTGTGACTTCGCCGGGAGAGCGGCAAACGAATCGTGGATGGGTCATCCCCGCGGCGTCTGGCTGGTATCCTTCACCGAGCTTTGGGAACGGTTCAGCTTTTACGGCATCAGCAGCATTTTCGTCCTGTTTCTAAGCGGTGCGAGCCTCAACGGCGGCTGGGGATGGAGCGAGGAAAGCGCCTTGCTGTTCAACGGCTGGTATATGGGCGCGTTGATGATGGCCCCCCTGCTGGGTGGCTGGCTGACGATCAGGCATGTGTCCGAACGCCGTTGTATCGCCTGGGGTGCGATCTTCGTCATGGTCGGGCACCTGCTGTTCTTTCTTTCGCATACGGCGCCGCATTGGACGGCGCTGCTCTCGGGTACCCAGGTCGATCATCTCTTTGTCGCGCCGAATCTCGAACTCGGTCGGCTTTCGGTGGACGCTGCCACCGAAGCGTCCAGGGGACATGGCGCGACCGGTGGCGGTGCGGGCGATGATCCAGCGAGCACCGCGCGCGCTTTTGCGTTGGCTTATTGGACGAATGCGGGCCTGTTCTATGCGGCCATCGCGTTTCTGTTCTTCGGGACGGCCTTGATCAAGCCGGCCGTGTCTTCGATCATTTCGGGCTTTTATCGCGAGGGCGATCCTCGCCGGAGTGAGGGTTTCCAGCTCCTTTTCTTCGGCCTTTATCTGGGCTGTACGCTTGGCATCACGATACCTGGCTTCCTCGGCGAGCGCTTCGGCTGGCATATGGGATTCAGCGTCGCAGGCATAGGCATGGCGCTTGGCCTCTTGGCTTACCTCTGGTTTCAGAAAGGCTGGCTGGGTGATGTTGGAAGTGTCCCATTGGGTTCGGTCGGCGTGGCGCCGGTGGAGGACAAGGAGGTCCGGCGCGACCGGCTTCGTGCCTATCTTGTCCATGGTGCCTTTACGATCGTCTATATGGCGATCTTCTATCAGGTGATCGGCCTGCTCAGCCTCTACATTCGCGATCATGTCGATCGCAACCTGCTGGGTTTCGAAATCCCGACCACCTGGATCCAGAATGTCAGCGTCATATTGTTTCTCGTCTGGACACCGTGCATCGGCCTTGTGACGCGTGCGCTCGCCCGAAACGCCCGGTATTTCGGCACGACGATGAAAAGCGCGTCCGCGCTTGTCGCGTTGGGGGCCGGGTTTGCGGTGCTGGCGTTCGCGACCACCGACGTACGACCGTCGTTGCTGTGGTTCGTCTTCGCTTACGCGCTATTCGGTCTTGGTGATGCGCTTTTGGGCCCAGCGCAGGTCGCGCTGGCGACGCGGCTGGCACCGCCCGGTCGCCGCGCGCTCTATGCCAGCGGATGGTTTGTGTTTGTCGGCCTAGGTGCGCTGATTTCCGGTTATATCGGGGCTTATAGCGGCGCCTATTTCGAGGTCAGCGCTTTGCTCTGGGTTCTCGCAGCCGCCGCGCTGGCTGCGGCAGGGATCTACGCCACGCTTTCGGGAAAGCTGACCTTTTGGAGCCGGGGGGCGGACATGCTACCCGATCCGGATCCTCGGTGACCAAGCTCCCTTGCGGCTTGCCCTGTTCCGCATAAGGGGGCGATGTCAGTTGAGGAAACACGGGCGATTTTTCGGTGATCGCACGGAACGGAGAGATGATATGTCGCCGGTGACTAAGAAAGCAGACAATGAAGCTTTCGCGGAAAATTTGCGTTTATTGTGCAGCTACAAACGGTCGGTATCCGAGGTTTGCCGCAAGCTTGAAATCAACCGCCAGCAATTCGCCCGCTATCTGTCGGGCGAGACATCTCCGTCCAGCGGGAATATCCGGAAAATCTGCGACTATTTCGGGGTCGAGATTTACGAGATAAACCTGCCTCCGACGCAGTTCAGGGACCTGATTGTCCTGAAGCCCGAGCAGAAGCGCAGCGTCGCTGACGGCGATGCGACCGAATGGGACCGACTGGTCGCCAATGGCTCCGGACCCGCGGCCTATCGATATATCGGCTGCTATTATCGTTATCTGCGGTCGATCGAATATCCCGGTTTCATCATCAAGGCCTGCGTTAAAGTCTATGAGAATGACGGGCGGATATCGCTGAAATCCATCGAGCGGATGAAGGCGCCCGGCGATCGCCGCACGGCGCCCTACGACGTATTCAAATATAGCGGTCTGCTCATGCATCTGTCGGACCGCATCTTCATCATCGAATCCGATACGATCCTCAACAGCGCGATCACCGAGACGATCCTCTATCCCAGCCACAAAAATCCGATGACCTATTTGTTCGGCAAGGCTTTGGGTGTGTCCAGCGGACTGTCGCGTGAGCCCTATCTCACCCCGATCGTCTATGAATATCTTGGACTTCAAGTGTCGCTGCGGCCCTTTGTCGCGAATTGCGGGCTGCTTCCCGAAGACAGCGAAGCGATCGATCCGCGCATTCGGCAATATCTGATGCGCGACCTCGCGTGAGGCGAAAGCCTCACCTATGCTCTCTATTGCGCTAAGTCGCGCAAACTTGGCCAAGCCCACGAAATTGCCTGCCCGCCCCGCCCGTCTATCATTAGCCCGATTTCAGTATTTTCGGGGACGGAGCGGAGTTTCATGGCAACATTCCAGGCGACAGAATATTCACGTCGCATAGGCGCAATCAAAAATGCCATGGCGGACGCCCGGCTCGATCTCATGGTCGTCACCAGCCCGCCCAATATGAACTACAGCGTCGGCTATGACGCCTGGTCCTTCTATGTGCCGCAGGCCATCCTGCTTCCCCTGTCCGGCGAACCCCTGTGGGTGGGCAGGGCGATCGATCTTGAATGCGCACGGCATACAACCGTTCTGCCGGATGAGGCGCTGTTCGGCTATGACGACAGCTATCTGGCCGAGGGGCGGCATGGCGCGGACTTCATCGCGGGGATCATTCGTTCTGCCTTTCCGGCTGCCCGGCAGATTGGTGTCGAAATCGACTCGCCTTTTTTCACCGCGAAGTTCCACGCGCGCCTCGCGGCCGCGTTGCCCGACCGGGCGCTGGTCGATGCGGATACGCTGATCAACTGGGTTCGCCTCGTCAAATCGGCAGCCGAAATTGAGGTCATTCGTGAGGCCGGCGAGATCACCGACATTGCCATGCGGCGGGCTATCAGCCTGATCGAACCCGGCGTGCGGCAATCCGAAGTCGCGGGTGCGATATATGAGGCGCTGATCAACGGCCATCCGGATTTCTGCGGCGATGTCCCCGATTTCCAGACGCTTCCGATGGGAACGCGTACCTCGGCACCCCATCTGACCTGGACCGATGAACGTTTCGAGCAGGGGAGTGCTTGTACGCTGGAACTCGGCGCCAACCGCTTTCGCTATCATGCTCCGCTCGCGCGCACCGTCCATGTCGGGCGTCCGCCTGCTGGACTGGTGCAATTGTCAAAGGTTGTCGAGGAAGGGCTCGCTTGCGCACTCGATGCGATCCGGCCCGGCGCGCTCGCCTGCGATGTGGCGGAGGCGTGGAACAGCGTTATCCGCCGCGCCGGGATCGAGAAGCCGTCGCGCATCGGATATTCGGTTGGGCTGGGATATCCGCCCGACTGGGGCGAGCGTACGATCAGCCTCATCTCCACCGACACGACACCGTTGCAGCCGAACATGGTCCTGCATCTGATGCTGGGCCTTTGGGAGGAGAAAGGCGGTTATGAACTGAGCGAGACCGTGGTGGTGACGGCACAGGGCGCGGACTGCCTGTCCAAACTCGATCGCAGCCTGAGCGTGAAGGCGGCGTAATGGCGCGCTCTGCCGATGCGAGGACTACGGATTCCGGTCGGAAAACTGGCGATCAGGGGGCTGTAAGGCGTGGGCTGCCGATCCGGCACCACGAGGTGGCGGCGCGGCTTGACGAACTGGTCCGGCGCAGCGGTAGCCATATCCGGATCCTGCCCTATGGTGCCTCGGCCGAAGGACGCACGCTGTGGCGGGCGATCGTCTCCAGCCCTCGCAATCTGGCGTGTCTCGATGCGGATGCCGGGCCGGGTGACGCGCCGGTCGCGAATGTCTGGATGGGATATGGCATCCATGGCAGCGAGCTGTCGCCGAGCGACACCGCGCTGCGCATCATCGAATGGCTCGGTACAACCGATACCCCTGCGATGGACGCTATCCGCGATGCTCTGGTCGTTCATGTCGACATCATGCCCAATCCCGACGGGCGCGAACGCAGTCTTTCGCACCTCGAAAGCTGGTTGGGGGCGGTCCCAAACCCTGATGTCCAATCCTGTCACAACAATGTTCCCTGGCCGAAAGGGCGCGGAAATCATTATCTGTTCGACCTGAATCGCGACGCGCTCTTTTGCGTGCAACGCGAATCCCGTCTGCGTGTCGAAGCGATCCGGGCCGCATCGGTCCATCTTTTCCTCGACGCCCATGAGATGGCGGTCGACGACAGTTTTCTGTTCGCCTGCCCCGCCGAGCCCTTCAATCCCGCGCTACCGGCGACTGTCCACGACAGCTGGCGTGATCTGCGCCCCCTCATTGGCGCGGCGCTCGATAATGCGGGGATCGCGCATTACACCGGTGCGTGGAATGAAGTCTTTTTTCCGGGTTTTTTCGATATCTGGCCGGCCTATTCGGGCGCGGTTCCTATCCTGCTGGAGCAGGCGACGACCTTCGGAAACCGGGTGCAACTCCCGAATGGCAAGTCGCGGGATTTTTCCGAAGCCGTCGATGCGCAATTCGAAGCCTCGCGTGCCATGATCGAGGCGGCGGCCTGCGATCCCGGGAAATTTGTGTCACGCTGGAACGCGGCGCGCAGCGAGCGAGTTCCGGTACGCTATTGGGTGGTCGACGAAACCGGCCCGAAGCGCGACCGGATCGCCGAATTGCTGACGGTGCAGGGTATCGCCTTCCAATATCTTCGGGATGACGTGGAGGCCGATGATCTTCACGGCCATTGGGAGGTCGGCCCGGTGTCGCTGTCGCTGCGGGCCGGGGCGTTGCTTATTTCCACGGATCAGCCGCTGGGCCGGTTGGTCGCCAATCTGTTCGATTTCCATATGCCCATGGATGAGCATTTTCTGCGGCAGGAGCGCGCGCGTCTCGATGGAAAACGCAAGACGCAGCTTTATGACTGCACCGCCTGGGCCTTGTCTTACGCCTATGATGCGCGCCTGTTCTGGAGCCAGTTGCCGGTGGCTGGCGACTGGCGCGCTGACCCTGCGCCGCCGGAATCTCCGGCGACCGAGCCCGGGCGATTTGGCTATCGCTACGACGACCCGCTGCTGGAGATTTCGCCGGGGCTGATGCAGCAGGGCCTTCGGCTCAGGGTCGATCCCGAACGCGGCGGCACTGCATTGCTGATTCGCCGCGAGGATCAGGATGCGACTGGACTGGCTGCCTATGCGGCGATTGCAAAGCGACGCGACATGCAGCCGCTCGATCGCGCTCTGGCCGATGACGGACCCGACCAGGGGGGGGACGCATTCCACCTCCTGCGCCGGCCTTCGGTCGGCATCTTGGCCGGTCCGGGCTTTGACGCACCCGCTGTCGGGGCATTGTGGCATTTATTCGACGAGCGCCTGGGTGTGCCGGCGAGCCTGCTCGATATCGGTGGCCTCGCCGAACAGGATCTGCGCCGTTATGATGTGCTGATTGCAGCGCACGGCGATGCGGACCTTACCCGGCTCGACCTTAGCTGGGTCGAGAATGGCGGCACGCTGATCGCTCTGGCGGGCGCGGCGCGCAGTCTTGCCCGATCGGGGCGGTTCGCCGTCACTTTGGACGATGACGCAGTGAATGATGTTCGCGGCGGTCACGCCTTAGCGATTGGCGAGGCGGCGCGAGCCTTTTTACCGCGCGATTATCCTGTGTGGTCGGGGGAGGCGCGGGCGACGCAGGCGAACCGCTATCTGCCTCGCGGATGCTATGTCCGGGCCGATGTTCAAACCGGCCACTGGCTTACGACGGGGATGGCTGCGCGCGTACCGATCCTGTTTCGCGAGGACGGCGTGCTGCGTCTTTCCGGGAATGCCGAGATACTCATGCGGTTCGCGGCCCCCGACGCCTTGCCGCTATCGGGCATGATATGGCCCGAGGCGGTCGGGATGATCGCCTCGACGCCATGTCTGGTGCGCGAACGCCGGGGACGTGGCCAAATCATCAGCTTTGCGTGGGACCCGGTGTTTCGCGGCTATTCGCTTGGAACCCAGCGGCTTTTGCTCAACGCTGTGTTCGCCGGCCCAGCTTTCGTCGATCGCTGGTGATGCGAAGCGGCCTGCCAGCCGAGACGCGCCGACGGTCGATGCATGGCGAGGATGAACGCCCGACGGCCTGTGGGAAGATATCGCCGATGATCATGGATTCTTCGGCTTGCAGGACGCCCGCGAACCGGGCGGCTCGGCCGGGGGCGGTCGTCCCGCTCGATGCCATCGACCTTAACATCCTGCGGCAGCTCGAACAGGATGGCCGCATCAGCAAAAGTGATCTTGCCGATCGCGTCAATCTTTCGAAGAGCGCGTGCCTCGAACGGATGCGCCTGCTCGAGCGAAATAAGCTGATCCTCAGCTACCATGCCCGGATCGATGTCCGGAAAATTGCGCGCCACGAAACATTCATGACCGAAGTGACGCTGCGCAGTCACAGGCTCTATGACTTCGAGCGCTTCGAAAGGCGTATTTCCAAAACGGAATTTGTTTCCGAATGCTATGCTCTTGGCGGCGGTATCGACTATATACTGAAAATCGTGGCGCCGGATGTCGGGAGATATCAGGATTCCATTGAAATCCTTCTGGCTGACGACATCGGTATAGAATCCTATTTCACTTATATTGTGACGAAGATCGTCAAGTCGATCAGCAGCACGCCCATCCACGCGATTATGGATCAGGGTGCCGCATGACGCGCGTTCTCGGCTTTGCCGCAGGTGGCCGGCGCGCTTTGCGGCTCGACGCCGAAGTTTCGGCAAAAGACTGCGCTTGCGGTTTCTCTTGCGGCCGGGAGTGGCTCAATTCGAACAATTGTCGGCGGGTTCGCCGGTAAATCGAACGCAACGGATATTCTTCCAAACCAACTGGAGCAGATAGAAAATGGACATGGAAACACGGCAGCCTTCAACAGTAGCCGCATGGGGAGGGGAAGAGAAGCCGCTGGCTTTCGGTGCGGCGCAGGTGCCGATCGTCCAGAGCGCGCCTTTCGCCTATGACGATGTGGATTCCTGGCTTGATGTGGCCCTAGGCCGCGCTGAAGGCCACATCTACAGCCGCAACACCAACCCCACCGTCGGGGTCTTCGAGGAGAAACTGCGCTTGCTGGAAGGGGCGGAGGATGCGACCTCCTTTGCAACCGGAATGGCGGCAATTTCCAATACGCTCTTCACTTTCCTTCGCGCTGGCGACCGTGTCGTATCGATCAGTGACAGCTATGGCGGCACCAGCAAGATTTTTCTGAACTTCCTCCCGCAAATGGGGGTCGTGGTCGATCTGGTCGAGACCGGCGACGATGATGCGCTGGAGCGATCCATCGCGCAGGGCGCGCGTATCGTCTATCTGGAAACACCGACGAACCCGACGTTGAAGATCATCGATTTGCGACGGGCGATTGCCGCAGCGCAGGCCGTGGGTGCAATCAGCGTCATCGACAATACTTTCGCGACGCCGATCAACCAGAAACCACTCGCGCTGGGCGCCGATCTGGTGCTCCACAGCGCCACCAAATTTCTGGGCGGGCACGACGATGCGATGGGTGGCATTCTCGCGGGTAAACGCGAGCTGGTGCGTCAGGTCTTCCACTATCGCGAGATTACGGGTGCAACGCTGGGCGCCTTCGCGGCCTATCTGTTGCTTCGGGGCATGAAGACGCTGGACTTGCGCGTTCGCCGCCAAAACGAAACGGCATTGGCCGTCGCCCGTTTCCTGGCTTCGCATCCCAAGGTAGACCGCGTCTTCTATCCCGGGCTCGAGGATCATCCAGGGCACAAGGTCGCGGCGTCGCAGATGACCGGCTTCGGCGGCGTCCTCAGTTTCTCGCTGCACGGTGATTTCGATGCGACCAAGCGCTGCATTAATACGGCCAAGCTTGCGCATCGCGCCGCCAGCCTGGGATCGGTCAACACGCTGATCGGTATCCCCGCAACGACCAGCCATGTGGAATGCACCGCGGAAGAGCGTCAGTTGCTTGGTATTCCCGAAACGCTCATCCGCTATTCCTGCGGGATCGAGGCCTTCGAGGATTTGCGCGACGATCTCGATGCGGCGCTTGCCGCCGTATAAGAGATAGGGACGAGGCCTGCACAAGGGGGAGGGTAGCTCCGCCTCCTTGGTCGGTCTTTCTCTTCCCGCGTCGTCCCCCGTCGCTCTGCTGCAATTTGTTCGCCCGGCAGGGCGAGTTAGGGCCCGGCTGCGGGCAGCAAAAGCAATACCGCAAGCGCCGCGGGCAGGGCGATCAGCAACAGACACAGCCATGCACGCGTCGCGGTCCGCGCCTGGAAAGCCGCAAGGGCGACGAAAGAAAAAACGGTGAAGCTCGCCAGCGTGGCGGCGATCACGGCTTCCACCCTGGTCATTCCCATCCGGTCCAGAATCAGGGACAGGGCAATGGTAACAAGCGATGCCAGGGCATAGGCGCCCAGCGTGCCCGCGATCGTGCGGGACGCGGTCGCCCAGCGGCGGCGGGCCGGCGGGTTCACGGGCTTCATTTCCTGTCCTTCCGGATAATATGCTTGCGGTTGATGTCGGCGATAACGACGGCAATCGCAGCGAGGGTGAGCCAGCCGAACCAGCAGATCGCACCATAGCCCCAGCCGAGCCCCGTGCCGGCCACGACAAATGCCAGAACAAGGGCCGTCAGGCCGAATAGCCGCAGCAGCCTGCTGCGTGCTGCGGGCAATCTGCGATTCAGCCAGTCTTGTTGGTGACGGCTCATTGCGAGCATCAACAAGAAAAATCCGCCGAGCGACAAAAGGAGAGTTTCGGCGTGGATCATGCGGCGGCTCCGGCCAGTCTGTTTCGGCGCGATGAGGCCGGCTTGTCCGAAGACGAAGAAACCTTCCAGGCCATGAACGCGAAAGCGAAGGCGGTCACCAGCATCGCAAGATCCATGCCGGCGAAGATCCAGTCGTGTATCATCAGGCTGGGCCACAACCCCCGCGCTGTCGTCGCGGCATTCACGACAGGGATGAGAGCGAAGAGCAGGGCGCAGGCGGCCAGGGCCTCGGGCCAGGCCTTTTTGACCGGCCTTATGATCGACCAGCCAAGCAGCACGGCCCAGATGATGAATAGCCCGCCGATCTCCCAATCGGCGCGATGTGCCATGACGGAGGGGAGCAGCCGGTTGCCGAGGAAATAGGCCGCGATGCCGGCCGGGGCACCGGCAAGGACGCCGATGTTCAGCCTTTCAACCAGCTGGAACCCGAAATCGGCCCGATCGGCCCCCGATGTCTTCACGCGCCGTTTGACGGTCCATAATACCAGTCCGGTTGCGATCATTGCTGTCCCGACCATGCCTGAGAGGAAATAGAGCCAGCGCAGCGCAAGGTCCGAAAAGCGGCCCGTATGCAAATCGATCATCATATCGAGCGTCGCGAGCGCGGCGCCGGGTTTTTGTACGGGGCCAATGGCGGAACCGTCATGCGCGTTCAGAATGACCGCATTATGGGATCCGCCAAGACGGTCCATGCGGGGCCATATCTCGGCAACGCTGTTTGCACTGCCGGGCTGCAAGACGGTGATATAGTCAGGGCGGGCGCCTGCGGATGCCCGTTCGGCATGGGCAACGAGCCGCGTCAACGATATCGGCGGCCCCGGGACATGGCCGCCCGGGTGCAATGATGCGGCCGGGCGAAAATCTTCCCGAAAGGCGCTCGTATTGGAATAGTTGGCGATGAGCGCCCAAGGCATGATCGTAAACATAAGCGTCGCGAGACCGGTATAGGTAATCATCAGATGGAAGGGCAGCGCAAACACCCCCATGATATTATGGCCATCGAGCCAGCTGCGCTGGCCCTTGCCGAATCTGAGCGTGAAGAAATCTTTGAAGATTCTCTTGTGGGTCCATATCCCGGACAAAATTGCCACCAGCATCGACAAAGAAGCGATGCACACCAGATAATTGGCGAGCCACCATGGCATATAGTGAAGATTATAGTGAAAACGGAAAAGGAAAGCGCCGCCTTGGGTGTCGCGAACGGCGATTTCCTTTCCGGTCGTCGGATCGAGCGATACATCGACCGCTTCGGCCTTTCCGGCTCGTGGTTGCCACGACAGAATAAACGGCGCACCGCCATGGACTGGCGGAAAGGATAGCGACCAGCTTTCGGCGTCGGGGGCCCGGCTTTGCAATAGCGCCGACGCCCGCTCCAGCGCTTCGTCCGTGACCTCGGCGCGGTGCAGTTCGGGCCGCATCCAACCGGAAATCTCATGCTGGAAAAATGCCGCTGTCCCGAAGAGGAAAATGATAAAGACCAACCAGCCGGGTAACAAACCCGACCATATGTGCAGGTTCGCCATGGCCTGACGTCCGTTTGCTGCGCTTGGTGGATTTTCTGGCATAATTCTTACCCCGCCGGGTTCCGCACGCGTTCCGGGCTCAATATCGTAGAGTAGATGAAGCCCCTCTGCTCGCAAGTTGGGACCCGGATCTGTCGTGGGCCGGCCAAAACGCTACAGAGGAAATTCCTTTGCTCCATTGTTGTGATCCGGCGAGGAAATGCGGGCAATTCGCTCTTTTATACTGACGGGGACACATGTAGCGGGAAACTGCGCAATGCGGTGAAGCGATCTCTCCCGGAGTCAAGGCAAAGGGTCCGGAGCGGCGCACGACCAGTTCCGCCAGGGCCGCACAGCGGCACTGTCGCAGCCTGGTGCCACGAGCGCCATGTCTACGATCCGTTGCTGGATACCGTCCCCTTCTCGGATGCCGGGTATCTCATTCGTTGTCCCCATCCGCAGCGATGCTTTTTGAGCAGAAGATTTTCGATTGCTAGGTCACGTCAAATCTTCGAACGATGGACGAGGGCCGGTTTCAACGTATAATTGAGGGGTGCTGAAAGAGTTACCCATAGGCAGGGCGCTGCGCCGCTTTCGTCGCTTGAATGCAATCAAGCAAAGTCATGCAGCGGAGTTCTTCAATGTCTCGCAGGCCACGATTTCCCGTTGGGAAAGCGGCGTTCATGAGCCTGAGGCCGAGCACCGCCAGCGCATCACCGCGATGATTGCCGCCCATGCAGGCAATGCGGCAGATGGAGCATGGAAGCGATTGATCGAAACGTCGAGCTTGCCGGTTCACATGGTGTGCGATGCGACCCACCGGCTGCTCGCGGCCTCTCCTGCCCGCGTCGCAAGCTGGGGCAAGAATGCGGACGCCTTTCTCGGCAAATCGCTGTGGCGCTTCGCCAGCCGCGAAATCGTACTGGCTGAAGCCGGCCTCGAGGCGCTTGGCTGGTACGAGCAGCCGTTCAAGCAGCTTTGCTTCCAAACCGGTGAAAACGAAAGCGATGTCATCAAGGTCATGCCAAGCGTGATGCTTTGGGAAACCGTGCCGTTGGCCGACGGCCGGGTTGGCCGGATCACAACAACGGTCGGATGAACGTGACGCATAATTTATACGTGGCTGGAGACGCTTCTGGCGACTAGCCCCGCGGCATGGATCGCCCCCCGAATCGCATCGTCCTTTTCTGGCTTCTCGGCATCTTGGCCGCCGCCCAATTCGCCAAGATGTCGATCATTGCACCGCTTTGGCGTACCGAATGGGGGCTGTCGCTGTCCGGGCTTGGCTGGCTCATCTCGTTGCTGGAGGTTGGAGGAGCGCTGTTCGGCCTCCTCGCAAGCTTCGTCCTGGCCCGGGCAGGATTGCGGTGTTTCCTGCTGATCGGTGTCGTTACGCTCGCGGTCGCAAGCGCTGTCGAAGGCCTTACATCCGACCTGCATGTCCTCTTCTTCGCGCGTGGGGTTGAAGGCGTTGGATATCTTCTCGTGGTCATTGCCGCACCTACCGCCATCGCGGCGACTGCCGACGACCTGTCCCGACCGCGCGCGCTGGCACTCTGGAGCACCTTTGTGCCGGTCGGTATCGCAGTTGGCGGCGGACTGACCGGTGTTATGCTCACAGTCGCGGATGCGCCTGGAGTGATGCTCCTGTGGGCGGTGTTGCTCGCGGCCACCATACCGGTCGTCATGCGAATTCGGATTGCGGAATCCCGCACACACCGGACCGCACTACCCGAAGTCGCAGCCTGGATCTCGACATTGGGTTTCGGCCTTTACACCGTGTTCATCAGCATGGTGACGATGCTCCTGCCGACTTTTCTGATCGAGCAATCGGATGCGACGCTCGGTCAGGCCGCCACGGCCGCGGCGTTCACCTCGCTCGCCGCGCTGCCGGGAATGGTGGCGGCTGTGAGGCTGATGCGCGACGGCGATTTGCATAGGAGGAGCGTGATACGGGCTGCCAGCATTGCTCTTATGCTGACCGTGCCGCTTATGCTCCTTCTCTATCGGGACAGCGATGATGCCATCTTGATGCGCAGTGCATTGGCGCTGTCAGCCGTGGCGATTAGCGGCATCGTCCCGGCGTTGATGTTCGCGCGATTGCCGGGGCTTGCCGGTGCCCGTACATCAAGCGATCCACGGATCGCGACCGCCAACGGGCTGATTACGCAGTTCGGGGCTGGCGGAGCGTTGATCGGACCCCCGCTTGGCGGGATGACGGTTGCCGCGTGGGGTTGGCCAGGGCTGGGTATCTTGAGCGCACTGATTTTGGTGGCGCTGCTCATGAGCGTCGTCACGTCCGAGATACTGGCGGACGACCCCATGGCCGGCGTATCGGACAAGGGCTGAATGGCGATGGAAAGATGGCGAGCTGCTACGGCACCGGGCGGCAATGTAGCGATGTCGCGCGGCGCAAGCGTGGGCCTGATGTCGTTGCCCGCAGCGCACGCCGACAGCGTCAGATGAATGTCGGGGATGCCTGGGCCTGTTTATAAATCTCAAAAAACCAGCGAGATCGGAATGACATATTTCATCCGATGAAACCGGGTCATCGGGCAAGGAACGGGACGATGCGCGGGAACGCCGAATATCTGCCGCGAAGGAAGGTGCGCGACAGATATTCGGCTTGGTTCAGGTTTTCAGCTCCAGCCGCCGCCCAGTGCCTTGAACAAATCGATCCGTGCCGACCCCAGCTGCTGCTGCGACGTCGCCAGTGTCGCGCGAGCCTCGATCAGCGATTGCTGCGCGACGACGGTATCGAGCAGCGACACCGATCCCGCACGATAGCGCGCCTGTGCCAGAACATAGGTGGTCTGCGCCCGGTCGCGCGCTTCAGTCAGTGCTGCGTGGCGCTGCTGCCCGGCATCATATCGGGCCAGGGCCTGTTCGACTTCCTTGAGCGCGCCGATCACCTTGCCGTCGAACGTCGCGAGCGATGCGTCGCCCTGCGCCTCCGCTTGTTTGACCCGCGACCGGGCGACGGCGATATTGGGAAAGCTCCACGACAGCAGCGGCCCCAATGAAAAGCTGAAGCTGTCGCTGCCTTTCGTGTCGTCGTTGCGCAGGAAATTGCCGTTCGCGCCCAATTGGATGCGTGGATAGAGATCGGCCGTCGCGACGCCGATCCGGGCGGTGTCGGCGGCCAGGCGGCGCTCGGCCTCGCGCAGATCGGGGCGGCGGCGGAGCAGCGCATTGCCGTCGCCAATCGGGAGCGTTGTCATCGGGGCAGGGGCAATGGTGCAGTTTTGCACCTCGATCGACACATCACCCGGCTGGCCGCCGAGCAAAGCCGCGAGTTCCAGCAGCGCGACGCGGCGTTGGCCATCGAGCGCCGGGATGGCGGCGCGCGCGGTCGCAACCGCACCCGCGGCCCGTTCGACCTCCAGCCGTCCGGCCGACCCGGCCCGTTGCTGGGCGGTGACGATCCGCAGGCTGTCCTCGGCCGTCGCAAGCGATGTACGGGCGATCATCGCCGAGGCGCCAAAGGCACAGGCGTCGCCATAGGCGCGCGCGGTTTCGGCGGCGACGGTGACGCGCACGGCGTCGCGGACGGCCTCGACCGCCTCCACATCGGCGCGCGCGGCGCCGATCGCACGGCCGACGCGGCCGAACAGATCGACTTCCCACGACAGGGCGAGTCCGCCGCTGTGCGTCCATTGCTTGTCGCCGGCGGACTGCGGCGAGCTGCCCGCGGCGCTGCCATAGCTGGTGCCACCGCTGAGATCCGTGGACGGAAGCCGCCCGGCGCGCGTTTCGCCCAGCACGGCCTGCGCCTTTGCAAGATTGGCACCCGCGACGCGCAGATCGGTGTTGGCGGCGAGTGCGCGCTCGACCAGCCCGTCGAGGACGGGGTCGTCATAGAGCCGCCACCAATGATCGGGCAGCGCGGCCGTGCCGTCGACGCCATGTGCTTCGGTTATGTACGCGCCCGCCGATTTCACCTCCATCTGCGGCGGTTCATAATGGGGGCCGACGGCGCAGCCGGCGGTGGACAGGGAGAGGAGGAGGACGAGCTTACGCATATGCGATCTCCGCTTGCGCCAGTTCGGCTTCGCGCGCGCTGTGCGACGCCGCGCGATGATCCCTGGCGATCAGGCTGTAAACGGTGGGAAGGACGAAGAGGGTGAACATCGTACCGATCAGCATCCCCATCACGACGACGATGCCGATGGCGAAGCGGCTGGAGGCGCCGGCGCCGTTGGCGAAGAGCAAGGGGACGAGGCCCGCGACCATCGCCGCGGTGGTCATCAGCACCGGCCGCATCCGCACCGCCGCCGATTTGCGGATCGCCGCGATCCGGTCGAGCCCTTCGTGCTTCTGGATCTGATTGGCGAAGGACACCATCAGGATACCATGTTTGGAGATCAGGCCGATCAGCGTCACCAGTCCGATCTGGGTATAGATGTTGAGCGTCGCATAACCCAGCCACAGCGGCACCAGCGCCCCGCATATCGCCAGCGGCACGGTGACGAGGATCACCAGCGGATCGCGGAAGCTTTCAAACTGGGCCGCGAGCACGAGGAAGATCACGATCAGCGCAAAGCCGAACGATATCGTCAGCCGGTCGCCTTCGGTTACATATTGGCGGCTGTCCGAAAGCCAGTCGACGCTGGTTCCGGCGGGCAGCGGCTGGCTCTTCAGGAAATCGACCGCCTGTCCCATCGTCACGCCGGGGGCGAGGATCGCCGAAAGCGTCGCCGAATTCATCTGGTTGAACTGCGACAGACGATTGGCCTCCGGACGCATCTCCACCTTCGTTACCGTCGACAGCGGTACCAGCGCGCCCGATGCGGTCTTGATATGATATTGGCCGAGATTGTCTGGCGTCAGCCGCTTCCCCGCCGGAACCTGTGCGATGACGTCGTAGGAGCGGTCGTGCCAGTTGAAGCGGTTGACGTAATTTTCGCCGACCATCGTCGCCAGCGTGTCCGCGACCGCTTCCATCGTGATCCCCATTTCGCCCGCCTTGGCGCGATCGATGCTGATCCGCGCTTCGGGGCTGTCGAAAGCGAGGTCGCTGTCGACGAAGGCGAACAGACCGCTTTGCCACGCGGCGCCCTTTACCTTTTCCAGCGCGGCATAGAGGGTGGTGAAGTCGTCCGATGACCGGATGACCATCTGCACCGGCAAGCCGCCGCTCGACGCGGGAAGGGCGGGGGCCTGGAAGGCGGCGGCGTAGACGCCGGTGACGCCCGAACCCTTGGCGTTGAGTTCGGCCTGGACCGCATCGGCGCCGCGCTCGCGCTCGTCCCACTCCTTCAGGATGACGCCGCCAAAGCCGTTGTTGAGGCCGTCGGTGCCATTGTCGAACCAGCTGCTCACATATTCGGGAAGCCCGCGGAACATCTGCTCGACCTCATGGGCATAGCGGGTCGTGTAATCGACATTGGCATATTGCGGTGCCTTGGTCTGGACGAAGACATAGCCCTGGTCTTCCTGTGGCGCGAGCTCGCGCTGCGCGCCGGTAAACAGGATCACGATCGCGCCCATGACCACCGCGCCGACCAACAGCACCGCCGGCCGGGCGGCCAGCGTCGCACCGAGCAGGCGGCCGTATCTGTCGGTCGCGCGCTGCATATTATGCTCGATCGCACGCGACAGCTTGCCCTCGTTCATCTGGCTGTTGAGCAACAGGCTGCTCATCATCGGCGACAGCGTCAGCGCGACAACCCCCGACACCACGACCGATCCGGCGAGGGTGAAGGCGAATTCGCGGAACAACGCGCCGGTCAGTCCGCCCATCAGCCCGATCGGCGCATAGACGGCGGCGAGCGTCAGCGTCATGCCGATGACTGGCCCGACAATTTCGCGCGCACCCAACAGCGCGGCGCGGACCGGGGACAGGCCTTCCTCGATATGGCGGTGGATATTTTCGACCACGACGATCGCATCGTCGACGACCAGCCCGATCGCCAGCACCATCGCGAGCAGCGTCAGCAGGTTCAGCGAAAAGCCGAAGGCCAGCATCAGCGCGGCGGTGCCGACCAGCGAAAGGGGGATCGTCACGACCGGGATCAGCACCGCGCGCAGCGAACCGAGGAACAGGAAGATGACGATGACGACGATCACGATCGCTTCGACCAGCGTATGGCTGACCTCTTCGATCGAGGCGTTGACGAAATGTGCGACGTCGAACTGGCTGACGACCTCGACGCTCGGGGGAGCAACGCGCTGCATGTCAGGGATCAGCGCCTTGACCGCTTTGACGATCTCGAGCGGATTGCCGTCGGGCGTGGGGGTGATGGCGATGGACACCGCGCGCCGGCCCGAGCTCATCGCGTTGCTGTCATAATTTTGCCCGCCAATCTCGACGGTCGCGACGTCGCCGAGTTTGACGATGCCGCCGTCGACGCGCTTCACGACCATCTGGCGAAAGGCGTCGAGGTCGCGCAGGTCGGTACCGGCGGTGATGTTGATTGCGGTGTCGGTGCCCTTCAGACGCCCCGGGGCAGACTGGACGTTGTTCGCCCGCAGCGCCGCAGCAAGATCGCTTGCCGACAGTCCACGCGCAGCGAGGCGCACGGGATCGATCCACACGCGCATTGCCAGCGTCTGTCCGCCGCTGATTTCCGCCGATGCGACCCCCGGAACTGCGGTAATCAGCGGCTGCGCGATGCGCGTGGCGAAGTCGGTGATTTGCGGGACGGGCAGTGTGTCGCTGACGAAAGCTACATATTGCACGGCCGATGCGCCGTCGGTCATTTTCGTGATCACGGGATCATTGGCCCCGGCGGGCAGGCGATATTTCACCTGCTGCACCTTCGCCAATATCTCGGTCATCGCACGGTCGGCGTCGGCGTTCAGCACCAGCTTGGCCTTCACCTGGCTTTTGCCGAGGGTCGAGGTGGAGGTGAGATAGTCGATGCCGTTGGCGGTCGCGATCGCCTGCGCGATCGGCGTGGTGACGAAACCCTGCATCACGTCCTGCGTGGCGCCGGGATAGCCGGTGTCGACGACGATCGTCGCGCTTTCCATGTTCGGATATTCGCGCACGGGCAGCGAAAAAAGCGCCGCGCCGCCGACGAGCAGGATCAACAGGCTGACGACCACCGCCAGAATCGGGCGACGGATGAAAATGTCGGTAAAAGCCATCTCAGCGCGCTCCCTTGCGCTGCGCCGGGCGAGCGGGCGCGAGTGTAACGGGCGCGCCGGGCTGGACGCGAAGCTGGCCGCTGGTCACGACGACATCGCCGACCTTGAGGCCGCTGGTCACGACCACCTTGTCGCCAAAGCGGCGGCCGGTCGTAACGGGAACGATCTCGGCCTTGCCGCCGCGGCCGTCCTTGCCCATCTTCACGCGGGTGATGCTGTCGCCCGATGCCGACGTCTGGATCGCGGAAGTCGGGACGATCAGCGCACCGGCGATCGGTGGCAGGGCAAGGCGCGCCGTCACATACATGCCGGGACGCAGCGCAGCGCCCGGATTGGGCAGGGTCGCCTGCACCATCACATTGCGCGTATCCTTGCCGACGTGCGGCTCGATCGCGGTAACCCGCGCCGTAAAGCGCCGGTCGGGCCATGCGTCCGACAGGATGTCGACGATCGCGCCGGGCTTCAGCCGGGAGAAGTCCTGCTGCGGCACCGCGAAATCGACATAGAGGCTGTCGAGCGCGGTCAGCGTCGCGACCGGATCCCCGGGGTTGAGATATTGGCCGAGATTGACCTGTCGCACGCCGAGCGTTCCGGCGAAGGGCGCGCGCAGTTGCTTCTGCACGATCCGCGCGTCGATTTGCCGAACCGCCGCCTGCGCCTGCGCCTGCTCGGCGCGCCGCTGTTCGAGCAGTTCGCGCGGCTCCGCGCCCGAGGGTTCCAGTTCGCGCGAGCGTGCAAGTTGAAGCCCCGAAAAATCGGCCTTGGCTTTTGCTGCTGCGCGATCCGCGCGTTCGGGCGCGTCAAACAGCTGCACAAGCAACTGGCCCGCGCCTACCTGTGCGCCGGCAGCAAACCGGATCGCGGTCACGCGCCCCGCTACTTCGGGGGCCAGCACGACTTCGCGAACGGCGCGGAGCGAGCCGATCGCCTCCAGCGCCGCGGGCACATCGGTCGGGGTGACGATGGCCGTGGCCACCGGCACCGGCGGCGTCTGGCTTGGTGCATTTTCGGCAGTCCGCGCCGATCGCCAAGCATAGAGACCGCCGATCAGAAGGAGGAGGCTGGCACCCACCAGCAAGATCGGACGCCAGCGGAGTGCGCGAGGGGGTGGAGATTTGGGGGAGTATTCGGAAGACGACATGGGGGCCTCTCAGAAACCGACCGGTGGTCGGTAATGTTGCGAATGATGATTGGTTGTGCTGGAGCGAGCCAAGGTGCTCGCTTCCCGGATGGAAGCGCTGCTAGACCACTCTTGTGTCAGGCTGAGATCCCGGCTCGATGAAAAGTCGGCGCAGATCTCCGCGCTCATCTCTTGCGGAGTGCACGGCACGGCTGACGATGGGTTGACGGCGGGCCGGTCCGCGAGCTGGATGAGGCTGCCGTTCGCACGGCTCTCCAGGCGCATGCCTACGGGCTAGACGGCCCGTTATTTTGTTGAGTTTGTACAAGCTACGCTCCCATGCGCGAATCAGGGAGCCCTCCTATAAAATCTCAACTCAGGTTGAGGTAAAGCGATAAGTTTGGGATTCGCCGGCTCAGGCTGAAAATCATGACGTAACAGACAGGCCCGCCTCGCGCGTTTGCGGGCCAAGAGCGTGATGCTACCGGCCAAGTTCGACAGTTCGATTCAGCTGTCATCACCTGAAGTATTTTGACTTCTTGTACCCGACGGCCAGCGCATTGCGTTGCGCGATACGCGCCACAGGGCCGCTCGAAAATGCAGCCTTGGCTGGTTCAGAGCCGCTTTTCCAATTTTCCTCTGAAAGCTGCCTGACTGCTAGTGACCAGCTACGGCATATGCACTGTCGGTATACAGGCCTGAAACGGAGCGTTTCGACAGGTACTCGAGAGAATTTGGGTGCTATAACAATTTGCGGCACTGAAACGCTTGGTCACCGCAACCTCACTTCCTGTTCAAAACCGGACATCCAGAACGCGGCACACAACCGATTTCTGCGGGCAACAAAACGGGCGAACCGCATCGCAGTCCGCCCAGTGATCGATCGGCGTCATTTTTTTGGGGCGCCGCCGCCGATCACCCCTTTGATCAGTTATTCGCTGCTGTCCTGCTGCTCTGCGGCCTTCTTGAGCTGGCCTTTGTTCATGCCGGTCACGAGGGCATAGCCCGAGCCGGCAAAGCTGGCAGCGGGCAGTGTCGCCACGCGATTGCCGACCTCGACCGTCACCGCCTGTACGACGCCGCGGCCGGTCTGGCGCAATTCCTGGACATGGCCGATCACCTTGCCGCGCTGATCGGTGACGGGCATGCCGGGAGCCACCGCGAACATGCCGTTGCCACTGGCTGCGCCGCTGCCGGCGGCGGCGAGTTGGCCAAGACTGCCTTGGAAACTGTCGGCCGCCGAGCCAGCGCCGCTGGCGGTGCCTGAGGCGCCTGAAAGCGTACCGCTGGCCTGATCGCGAACATTGCCGGCTGCGCCCCTTGCCGTTCCAGCCATTGTCGAGGCGGTGCCCTGCGTGGTCCCGACGGCGTCGCGAGCGGTCTGGCCCATGAAATCGGTACCGACGGCCTGCGCGTCGAGGCTGCCACTTCCCGAGGCACCGCCCGAGCCATTGGCGCCGCCGCCGATTGCGCTGCCGAGCAGACCGGCATTGCCATTCGCATTTGCGCTGCCCTCGCCCCGGACACGGCCCGAGCGGCGGTCGACATTGGCGTCGCTGCGCCCCGAACCGGTTATATCGCCGGCGGTGCTGAGGGTGCCGCCGATCGGCCCGGCCGGAATGTCGAGCGTGCCGCCCAGCGTTCCGCCGAGGCCGCCGCCCAATCCGCCGCTGCCGCCGAGCAGCTGTGCTGAGGCGGGGCTTGAAAATGCCATGGCCGTCGCAGCGAGCACGAGAGCCGAGATGAAAATGCGATGTGCCATTGTCCTTCTCCTTAGTCTTGCGGCCCGGAGGGGTGGGCCTGAAGGAAGAACGATGGCGTGTTCGAATTTCTTCCGAAGAATAATCCCGGATGGATCAGCGGCCGCCGCAATCCTCGCAAATCAACCCCTGGCCGTAGACTTTGTCGCGGCCCTTTTTGCCAAGGTCGCGCGCTTCGAAGACCAGCGCGGAAACCGCTGGTCCGATCCGGCCGATCGCCGGCGCCGGATAGCGGAGCGCGAGGCGCCCGGCGACGAGCGGCGCGGCGAAAGATGTGCCGCGCAGGCGGTCGGTCGTGTCCGCACCTGTCGCCGCGAGCACGGCGTCGCCCGGTGCGGCGAAGTCGACGTGGAGTGCGCGGCCTGCCTCGGGCAACGCGCGATCCTTCGCATCGACGCCGGTCACCGCGAACACGCCTTTATAAGATGCAGGGTAAGCGGGAGGAGCCGCTGGGCCGTCATTGCCGACCGCCGCGACGATCAGCATGCCGCGCTGCTGCGCGCGTGCGACGGCGGCCGCCAGTAGCTTGTTATCGGGCCCGACGAGGCCGATCGTCGTCACTGCGACACCGCGCTGAACCAGCCAGCCGAGCGCGCGCGCGATGGCGCTTGCGTTGCCGCCCGCCGGATCTGAACCATAGACGTCGGCGGCGAGAAGATTCTGCCCTGGCGCTGAACCGCGCACCGGGCTGTTTCCGATCAGCAGCGAGGCGATCGCGGTGCCGTGACGGCTGGCATAAGGCGCGCCAGCGGCGAAGCCGTGCTGCTCGACGCGGCCAGCGACCGACGAATGCGCGGCAACGCCCCCGTCGATCAGGCCGAGCGATGCTTTTCCCGCCGACGCGACGGTCGCTAGGGCAGCGGTAGGCAGCGCCCCGCCCGGACCGCTCGCGAAATAGATATGGTCGGCATCGACTTCGGCGCCGGGAAGCAGCTTGGCGAGTTGCTTTTGTGCGCGGCCAAGGCTGGCTCCCTCGGGAACCCCGAAACGAGCGATGTCGAGGTCAAGGCCTCCGATACGATCACGATCGACCAGCCGGAACCCGTCCTTCGCCGCGCATGCGATCATCGCGTCGTCGACGCCTGCCGCGACGAGAATACCGCGCACCGCAGGTTGCCCTTCGCGGTCGGGCTCGATGCGCTCGCGGTTGTTGCGCAGCAGTGTGGTGAGCCGGTCGAGCCGTATCTGTGCGAGCGTGTCGCCTACGGCTATCAACGGTTCGGCGCCGACACTCGGCAGCGATGGCAGGGTGCGCGCGGCATCGGGAAGCTGGAGTGGCGGCAGCGCGACCTGCGCGATGGCGCGATCAGCCATAACGGTGAACGGAAGGGGAATCGTCAGCATCAGGGCGATCAAAACGCGCATCGAAATTCCTTGTACCGACCAGATTGGCAGACAGCGAACCGGCCACGTCCCAAAAATTTAGCATGCTGCGGAAGAAACGATAGAGCGGCGTCGTTTCTTCCTCGGACATGGCGAAAAGGCGGATATGCGCTTCGAAGAGGAACTGGTCGAATTGCTACCGCGCCTGCGCCGGTTTGCGCGCGGGTTGGTTCGCGATGCGAGCGACGCCGACGATTTGTGCCAGGCCGCGATCGAACGCGCGCTGAAATCGCGTGACCAGTGGCAACAAGGAACGAGGCTGGATAGCTGGATGTACCGTATCACTCGTAATCTCTGGATCGACGAGCGCCGTGCCGCAGGCCGGCGCGGCATTCATACACCGATCGACGATGCGGTCACGCAACTCGCGGGCGACGGCACCGCCGAGGTGGAGGCAGGGGGGCTGCGCGGTGATGTCGACGGCGCGATGGCGCGGCTTCCCGACGAACAACGCGAGGTCGTGATGCTCATACTCGTCGAAGGCTATGCCTATCGCGAGGCAGCGGACATACTCGGTGTGCCGATCGGCACGGTTACCTCACGCCTTGCACGCGGGCGCGAGACGTTGATGCTTTATCTGGGAGAAGCGGCATGAGCTTTGACCCTGCAACCGTCGCCGCCTTCGTCGATGGCGAACTCGACGACCTGACGGTGCGACGGATCGAGCGTGAGGCCGAGACGGACGCGGTGCTTGCGGCGGAGATCTCACGACACCGAACGCTGAAGGCACAGCTGACAGCGCATTACGGGCCTGTTGCACAAGAGGCCGTTCCCGAACGGCTCCGGTCGCTGCTTGCCGTCGATGACAAGGTCGATACCAGCCTTGCCGGTCGCCGCGCGGCGAAACGCGCACGCTTCAGCGGCATTCACTGGGGCGCTATCGCCGCCTCGCTGGCGCTCGGCCTGATGATCGGACTGCGCCCGTGGATGCCCGCCGCCGACGTGGCAACGGATAATGGTGTGCTGATTGCGGCGGGACCACTCGCCAAGGCGCTCGACACGCAGCTCGCCTCGAATCAGCCCGCCGACGCCGCGGTGCAAATTGGCCTTAGCTTCGAGGACAGGGCTGGTCGCTATTGTCGCAGCTTCGAAAGCGGCACGCTCGATGGTATCGGTTGTCGCGAAGGTGGATACTGGCAGCTCGAGCGGACGTTGCGGGGCCAGGCAAGCGGTGACTATCGGCAGGCCTCGTCAGGCGAACTCGCTGGCGTGGTAGCAGGAATGATGGGACGTGAAGCGCTCGACGCTGGAAGTGAACGCAAAGCGCGCGATGCAGGCTGGATCCATCGGCAATAGGTTGCTGATGCGTCTGCAGTACCGTTCCAAAAGTCGCTTGCCTGCAATCGCCCTAAATCGGTCGCCGCCGCGCGATCTCGGCAAGGCGCCATCGCCAAACACCCGGCTGGAAGGTTGGGGAGTGTTGCCTAATGTTTCCCAACGCTTGTATTCCTACTCTCAGGTACGCTTGATCGATTTTGCCTTTGAAGGGGGAGGCAAAGTACGACAGTTTATCTGTGAGCAAGATTGGCATTGCTTTCCGGCGCCGATTGATAATGTTGGGGGCTCATTGAGCCGCTGGATACGCAAAGCTAGGGTGCCTTGGCGTAGCCTTTCGTGCGTTTGGAAAGAAATGGCTCCGCTTCGTGGAGGAAATTCGAACCGCCCTTTGGAAAGAAGCGAAAAACATCGGCCTTTTGCTGCAAAGCTACCGAATGATCTCGGAGGAAATTGCAAACGGACGGACGAAGGGGATGAGGTAATCAGCGTCCGCTTTGCACCCGATCTAAGTCGTAGCCAGCTCTACAACGGCTGCCCGAAACCTGCCGTTCGTTGTCGCCGGAACGAGGCCTGATGCCCGGCCTTTCGATTGCCGACTTCCGCATAGCTTGCCTGAAAACCGATTGAAGGAACAGTCGGCCAAAATACAACGGCGTGGCCGGTGCGAACCTGCGTTCGCACCGGCCACGCCGCCGCCCAGGCGGGTTAGAATTTGAAGCCGGCCTCCACCGAAATGCTGCGCGGTGCTTCGACATAGAGGATCGCACGCGAAACGGTCGTTGTCGGCGTCGTGAGCGGGAATGCGCTGCCGGTGGTGAGCTTGTTCGTCAAATTCTTGCCAATGACGGCAAGGTGCCAGCCGCTATCGGCGTCCGAGAGCTCGACCCGCGCGTCGATTTTCGCATAGCCATTTTGGACGCCATAAACGGGGCTTTGATTGTCGGCGTTGAAGAATTTGGACCGCGCGGTGACGATCGCCGTCGTGTCTAGGTTTAACGTATCGGAGAGCGAGGAGCCCCAATGGACCTGGACATTTCCGCTGAATTTCGACGCGAACGGCGGTGAGTAGCCCTTGAGGTTGTTGGCTTCTACACTCGCAGGAACGGCCGGGTTGCAGACGTCGATCGGCTGCGACGCCAGGCAGGGTGCCCCGAGGAAATCATCATATTTGATGTCCTGATATGCCCCGGATGCGGTGATATCGAACTGGCTGCTCGGCCGGATGGCGATAGAGGCTTCGACGCCCTTGGAAGAGGCGCTTGCGGCATTCCCCGTTCTGTAGGACGAAATCTGTGCGTCATAAAATGACACCTGGAGATTATCGAACTTGGTATTGTACAACGAGATATTGAGGTCGAGCAGGCGGTCGAACAAGGTGGATTTCAGGCCGATTTCATAGTTGGTCGAGCGTTCGGGCTTGAATTTGAATGTCTCATCAACCGTGCCATAGGTGTTGCTGACGAAGCCACCCGATTTCGACCCCTTGCCGAAGGTCGCATAGACCATGACCTTGGGCGCCACATCAAATTGCACGGTGGCGGACGGATCGAGATTCTCTTCGCTCAGGCTCCCAACAGCGTTGGTCATCGGGCGTGTCGGATATGGCCCCGAAACGAGGCGCGCGGCATAGGTCGCATCCTTGCTTGTGTGTGAATAGCGCAGGCTGCCGATCAGGCGAAGCGCCTCGGTGGCGCGAAGTGTCGCCTGGCCGAAGACCGAATAGGATTCGGCCTCCTGCTCGAACCGGCTCTGCTGCGACGCGACATAGTTGAGTTGCGTCCGGTTGAAGCGCGAGTTGGTGATCAGTGTATAATTGGATTTATCGTAATAGGCGCCCACGACATATTCCAGCGTGCCGCCGGTCGGCGACAACAGCCGGATTTCTTGCGAGAGTTGGTCGAAACGCTCGGGATAGCTGTTGGCTGTGGTGTTGGGGGTATAGCCGCCACCCGGAATGGTCTGATCGAAACCATTGATCGTATTCGCCTTGAACCAGGAATAGCCGGTCACCGAGGTCAGCGTGAAATCGCCCAGCGACAGGTTTCCGGTGCCGGTCGCCATCACCGATTCGGTGTGCGAGCCTTCGCGGCCAAGGTCGGTCTGGGTCACATAGCGGGTAAGGCGCGGCTGCTGACGCGTGGTCAGCGGGCTGGCGACCGTGATGCCGCCGTAAATGTCACGATCGACATATTCGAGCTTGGTCGTGTAATCGAAACTGTCGGACGGCTCCCACTTCACCGTCAGGCGCGCGAGCTTTTGCCGCTGTTCGCCATCGGCATGGTCGGTTGCCAGATTGTGCATATAGCCGTCCTGCTGGACGATCTTATAAGCGAAGCGTGCGCTCAGCGTGTCGGTGACGGGTCCGGACACATAGCCCGAGACATCGACGCCCTTGAAATCGAAATTGTAGAGGAGGTTCAGCGAGCCTTCGACATGGCGGGTGGGCGCCGCCGAGACGACGCTGACGGCGCCTGCGGCAGTGTTCTTGCCGAACAAGGCACCCTGCGGGCCGCGGAGAACCTCGACCCGGCCGAGATCGAAGAAGGGAGCCTGCGCCTGGCGCGATCGCCCGGCATAGACGCCATCGACATAGAGGCTGACCGACTGGTCGAAGCCGAAATTTGCCGGCGGTGAACCGAACCCGCGAATATAGATCACGTCGTTTCCGGCCGTCGACTGGACGAAGACGTTTGGGACATAGTTCATGATCTGCTTGAAATCATTGGCATGGAATGCGTCGATCATCTCGCCGCCGACCACCGCCATGGAGATTGGCACGTCCTGCAGATTTTGTTCGCGCTTTTGCGCGGTCACGATGATTTCGCCGTTGGTTCCCGCCGTTTCGGCGCCGTCGTCGCTGGTTTGCGCCGCCGCCGACGACGCCAGCACGGGCACCAGCGCAAAGATTGCGGCGCCTGCCAAAAGCTTGCCTGTGAAATATAATGACATCTGGATCCTCTCCGTCCCTTCCACCCATTAAGGGTGCCGGTTTTTATTTTGGAAAGCTTAGCAAGCTAACCAATAATGCTTCGTATGCTAAGAGATTGTCCTTGTCCAGAATGTTTGAAAAAAAGGCGGCTTCGACCGATTTCGGACATAATATATTGCAAAGAAGTGATAAATTTCATTTTTTCCAAGGTGGAGCTGCCCTCGCTTGACACCGTCCGACGATCTTTGCATGTTAAATGCTTAGCTTGCTAAGCTAATCAGGATTTCGGCGGACTGCATTCCATGGACACGAGGTAGGCGGCCCTCGATGAACTCACCCCAATGCGGGAAGGCGGTTTTTGGCGATCGGCTCGATCATGAAATCCTGTCAGGCAAGCTCGGTTCAAATGGGAGGCATTCATATGCGACGCAAAGCTTATCTTCTGGCTCTCTTGCTGGGGGTGGCGCCGCAGGCGAATGCTCAGTCGGCCGGCCCGTATCCGGGTGAAGCCAAATTCCGCACCATTTACAAAGAGCTTGTCGAAACCAATACCACGCTATCGACGGGCAGTTGCACCTTAGCGGCGGAGCGCATGGCGACGCACCTGCGCGCGGCCGGCATTCCCGATGCTGACCTACACCCGTTCGTCCATCCCGATTATCCCCAGGGCGGCGGGCTAGTCGTCACTTATCCCGGGAGCGATCCCAAGGCCAAGGCCGTCCTGATGCTCGCGCACCTAGATGTCGTCGAGGCCAAGCGCGAGGATTGGACGCGCGATCCCTTTACCCTGATCGAAGAGGATGGCTATTTTTACGGGCGGGGCACGGTCGATGACAAGGCGATGGCCGCGGTCGGCGTCGATATGCTGATCCGGTACAAGCAGGAAGGCTATCAGCCGCGCCGGACGATCAAGCTTGCCCTGACCTGCGGCGAAGAGAGCAACGCCCCGTTCAATGGCGCCGCCTATCTGGCCGAGCATAAACGCGACCTCATCGATGCGGCCTTTGCGGTGAACGAGGGCGGTTTCGGTCAGATGGACGCCGACGGCAAGCGGCTCTACCAGGCGATCTCGGTCGGCGAAAAGCTGGTCGCGACCTTCACCCTGGAAACGGTGAACCGCGGCGGGCATAGCTCGATCCCGCGCCCCGACAATGCGATCTATGATCTTGTCGATGCGTTGTGGCGCATACAGCGCTTCCAGTTTCCGGTGACCTTCAATGACACGACGCGCGATTTCTTCACGCGCCGCGCCAAGACGGCCCCGCCCGAACAGCGCGGTGCGATCGCCGCTTTGCTGAAAAATCCGCAGGACGCGGCTGCGCGCGCGTTGCTGGAGCGCGATCCCGGTTTCAATTCCATTTTGCATACGACCTGCATCCCGACCCAGCTCGACGCGGGTCATGCGGTGAATGCCCTGCCGCAACGTGCCCGGGCCACGGTGAATTGCCGCCTGTTTCCGGGCGTTTCACCCGTCGAAGTTAAGGCAGACCTCGAACAAGTGGTTGATAATCCAGGGGTGACCTTCACACTCCATGCAAACAGAAAGGGCGCCATTCCGCCGCCGCCGCTCGATCCCAAAGTGCTCGGACCTGCCGAAGCACTGGCCAGCAAAATGTGGCCGGGCATTCCGCAATTAAGGATGATGCTGGCGGGTGCCACCGACGGCGCTTATCTTGGCGCAGTCGGTATTCCGACATATGGCATCCAGGGCTTTTTTGCGGACCCGGATTCAAACGGCGTGCATGGCCTGAACGAGCGAATACGGGTGACGACTCTCTTTGAGAGCCGCGACTATCTGTACAAATTGATGAAGCTTTATGGCGACCAAACCGACTGAAGGCCCGTCATGCCGGGCGTTTCAGAGGCGTCTCACTCCCGCATCCGCTTTCGCGTCACCTTAACGCTACAGGGACAGCGAATGTCCGCTTCTCGTGGTTCTGCCTCCAAAAGCTGACCGACAAGCATCGGCCAGTTTGAGCGGAAGAGCAGCTCGGCAGCAATGCGCCTCATTGCAGCCATTCTGTTTGTGATGTCTTTCCACCAAAAGCGGCCGTTAAATGCCAGCTATCCGGAATTGATGCCCGAAAGCCGTTGATCTGGAATCGGTCATTCCGTTCGCATCACATCCGCAGTTGCATCGACAGCTTCGTCCCGGCTGGTAGTGGTTCGGCGGTCAGCGCACCGCCGTGCGAGATCGCGATCTGGCGCGCGATGGTGAGCCCGATCCCGCCGCCGTCGGCCTTGGTTGTGTAGAAGGGGAGGAAGATGTCTTCGGCGTCGGGGGGAAGGCCGGGGCCGTTATCCTCGACGGTAAAGCACAGCATGTCGCCGGCGATGTTCCAGCCGAGGGTTACCACGGGTTGCGGCCGATCCGCGGCGGCTTCAATGGCGTTCTTGAGCAAGTTGAGCAGCGCCTGTTCGACGAGCTCGCGGTCGATCGCGACGACGGCGCCGGGCGCGGCGGCGTCGATCCGCAGCGCGGCGCGCGGGTCGAACCCCCGCGCGAGCGCGACCATGTCGGCGCCGAAGGCCGCAAGGTCGACGGGCTCGGGGCGCGGCTGGGGGGTAGCGAGGCATTGGCGATAGCGTTCGACGAAGCCTATCAGATGCTGCGCGCGCCGCGCGATCGTGGCGGCGGCCGCGGCGGCCTGCGTGCGATCGACGGGGGCGGTGGGATCGAGCGCGGCGAGGCTTTCGGCGAGCGAGATCACAGGGCTCAGCGAATTCATCATTTCATGCGCGAGAACGCGGCTCAGCCGGTGCCAGGCGTCCGTTTCGACCGCTCCGAGCTTTTCGGCGACGGTCTGCACCGCGATCAGCCGACGCTGCGATCCGTCGGCGATGTCGAAGAGCCCGACCGAGGCGTGCGCGCTGCGGCCGTCGGCAAGGCGCAGCAGACGCCCTGCTTCGGGGCGGCTGGCGAGCAGCGCGGCGGCGTCGGTGGCGGCGAAGGCGGGATGATCGGCGAAGCGCGCGGGGGCGGCGGGCGCGAGCGCGCGCGCGGCGCGATTGGTGCGTAGCAGGGCGCCCGCAGCGTCGGTCAGGAACAGTGCGGCGGGGACGGTGTCGAGCAGGGCGTCGTCGCTATGCGCCTGTGTGCGGTGCCGGGCCTCGCGCTGCCGCATCGCATCGACCGCGCGGACGATCGCGGCGTCGAGATCGGCGAAAGCCGAGGGCAGGGCTGACGGCCGGTCGTCGACCGCGATCGCGAGTTGATCGGCGAGTTCGCGCATCGTCCGCTCGGCCTGGCGCGCGGCGCGAACGAGCGCGAACAGTGCGGTGATTGCGACTCCGCCGGCGATCAGCGCGAGCGCGGGTCTGCCCGAGAGGAGCAGCGCAGCGCTGCCTGCCGTGAAACAGCCCGCGGCGAGCCCGCGCGCAGCGAGCCCGGCAGCGAACGACCAGTGGCGCTTGCCGCCGCGTTCGCCGCTAGAGCCCATGTTTCTCGATGCGTCGGTAGAGGGCGGGCCGGGTGATGCCGAGCGCCGCTGCGGCGCGGCTGATATTGCCGTCGGCGCGTTCGATCGCGCGCTCGATCGCGTGGCGCTCGATCGTCTCGAGGCTCATCGCCGCGCCGGCGCGCTGGCGCGCGGTCAGCTCGATCGCCGCGCCGATGGCGGCGACGAGCCGGTCGTTGCGCCAGGGTTTGAGCAGGAAATCGCACGCGCCGCGCTTGAGCGCCTCGACCGCGATCGCGACGCCGCCGAACACCGTGAGCACGACGATCGCCAGCGTGGGATCGGCGATGCGCAGCTGGTCGATCGCGCCGAGCCCGGCGCGGCCGTCGCGCTGGTCGGGGCGGAAGTTCATGTCGAGCAGGATCGCGGCATAATCGCCGAGCGGCATCGGATCGGGAAGCGCATCGGGTCCGGGCACATGCTCGACCTCGGCGACGCCGCGGAGCGCGAGGCCGATCGCCTGCGCGATCGCCTGATCGTCTTCGATCAACAGGATTCGGGGGCTGTCCATCGCGCGATCTTACCGGAGCCCGCGTGCGCAGGGAACCTGAGCAAAAGCAGGCGCTTGCGGGGGCTGGCCGGCGAATCGCGCGATGGCGCTGTCCGATCCCGGACACTGGTCCGGTCGAAAGACGCGGAGTGTTCGAGTCAAGTGTTTGAGAATGTTGAATTTCCTGTTTTTGCCTGGTCAAGCGATACTGGAGGCATGAGGAGCTTGTGACCCCATGGACGAACCCTTGCGGCAAAACTGGCTGCGGCGTCATCGCTGCGGAGCCGGGCTGGCGTCTGGGCTGATGGTCGCCGCGCTGGCCCTTGTGATCGGCGTGCGCCAGTTCGCGACGCCGTCGCTGTCGGTGCCGGCGGGTGAGGTCGCCGTCGCGCGCGCCGAGCGCGGCCTGTTTCGCGACATGACGAGCCTGCAGGGGCAGATCGAACCGCGCGACATCATCTATCTCGACGCCGCCGAGGGCGGACGGGTGCGCCGCCTGTTCGTCCGGTCGGGCGACCATGTTGCGGAAGGCCAGCCGCTGGTCGAGTTCACGAACACGACGCTTGAGCTCGATATCCTCTCGCAGGAAGCACGGCTGATCGAATCGATCACCCAGCTTCAGGCGTATCAGCAACAACTCGAACAGGACCGCAGCGACAATGCGCAAGCGCTGGCGTCGACCCGTTACGACCGCACACGCGTCGACCGCGATCTTCGCCGCAGCCTTCCACTCGCGGCGCGGGGGTTCGTGCCGGCAAAGACGATCGACAGCCTGAAAGACGAGCAGCGCGCTGTCGCCGACCGGCAGGCGATCCAGGAAGCGCGCGAGCGGCGGCAGAGCAGGCTGAGTGCGCTGCAGGCGCCGCAGATCGAAACGCAGCTTGCGACGCTGGGCAGGAGCCTCGCGGTTACGCGCGCAAAACTCGGCGATCTGACCGTGCGGGCGCCCGCGGCGGGGCGCCTGTCGGCGTTCGACGTCAAGCTTGGCGAGAATCGTAACCGCGGCGACCGGCTGGGCGAGCTGGCGCTCGATACGGGCTTTCGCGTGTCCGCGCGCGTCGACGAATATTATCTGGGGCGCGTGCACGTCGGGCAGCGCGCCGAGGTCGACGGGCGCCGCGCCGAACTGGCAGTGTCGCGCATCTATCCGCAGGTGACCGGTGGATCGTTCCGGGTCGACCTCGATTTCGTACGCGGCGAGCCGTCGGGGCTTGTCGCTGGCGAGGCCGTTCGCGGCCGCCTGTCGCTTGGCGCCGATCGTCCGGCGCTGCTGCTTCCCGCCGGCGCCTTTCTCGAGGCGTCGGGCGGCCGCTGGGTCTTCGTGCTGGCGCGCGGCGGCGCTCATGCCGAGCGCCGGTCGATCCGGACCGGCCGGCGCAACGCCGAACAGGTCGAAATTCTGGCGGGGCTGGCGCCCGGCGACCGCGTGATCACGTCCAGCTATGATGGCTGGGACGCGTATCGGCGCATCAACCTTCGATAGGAGACAATCATGCTGCGCGTAGAGACCATCTCGAAAAATTACGAGACCAGCGAGGTGCGCACGCATGCGCTGAGCGATGTGTCGCTGGCCGTCGGCGAAGGCGAGTTCGTCGCCATCATGGGGCCTTCGGGCTGCGGCAAGTCGACGTTGCTCAACATCCTCGGTCTGCTCGATCGCCCCGACGGCGGGCGCATCGAATTGCTCGGCGAGGATGTGAGCCGCGCGAGCGAGCGCGAGCTGACCCGTCTGCGCCGCGCCGCGATCGGTTTCGTGTTCCAGAGCTTCAACCTGGTCGACGAACTGACCGTGGCGCAGAATGTCGAGCTGGGGCTGCTCTATCGCGGTACGGGCGTGCGCGAACGGCGTGAACGCGTCGCGCTGGCGCTCGACCGGGTCGGCATGCCGCATCGTGCCCGCCACCTGCCCAAACAGCTGTCGGGCGGTCAGCAGCAGCGCGTGGCGGTCGCGCGCGCGCTCGTGTCCGACCCGCGCCTGATCCTCGCCGACGAACCGACGGGCAATCTCGACACCGCCAACGGCGAGGCGGTGATGGACCTGCTTCAGCAGGCGGTCGGACAGGGGACGAGCGTCGTGATGGTGACGCACTCGCTTTCGCAGGCCGACCGCGCCGATCGCAAGATCCAGCTGCTCGACGGCCGGGTCGTCAGCCAGACGCAGCTGGGTGCCTGACCGTGCTGCCCAGCGTCTTTTCCTCTACCCGCGGCCAGCTTGCACGCGGCAGACTCTATGCGGTCGTGACGCTCGCGGGGCTGGCGCTGGCGCTCGCCGCCGCGATCGTGATCGGGCTGTTCGTGCGGCAGCAGCACGCCTATGAAAACTTCATTCCGGGATATGAGCGTGTTTTCCGGATGACCGGCACCGTCGCCCAGCCGGGGCAGCCCGAACGCGTGTCGGCGGTGACGCCGTCGATCCTCGCGAAGGCGCTGGCCAGCCGGAGCGACCGGATCGAGGCGATTGCCCGCATCTATCAGGATAATCCGGTCGTCCGCGTGCGCTCCGATACGCCGCCGATCCGCGCGCAAGGGTTCGTCTGGGCCGACCCCGCGATTTTCAAGGTCCTGCCGCTCGTGTCCGTCAGCGGCCCGCTGGACGAGGCGCTCGCCGAGCCCGACACGGTGGCGGTGTCGCAAAGCAGCGCGCGAAAGCTGTTCGGCGGCGCGGCGCCGCGCGGTGCGACGATCGAGATCGTCGGCGCTGACGGTGCGGTCCGGCCGTTGCGTGTAACCGCGACCTTCGCCGATCTGCCCGCCCGGACGCACCTCGACTTGCAGTTCGTCGCTTCGGGTCTGGGCGCGGCGTCGCCGCTCGCGCGCGCCGATGCCAGCCCGGTGCCGACGATCAACCTGCCCATTCTGACTTATGTTCGCGGCAAGCCGGGGACGCGCGCCGCCGACCTCCAGCCCGTGCTCGACGATGTCATTCGCCCGTTCCAGGCGATGGCGGCCGCCAGCGGCACGAAGGTCGGAGGCTATGCGCTGCCGATTGCCGACATCCACTTCGGGCCGCCCGACGACAGTCCGCACGGCAAGCCGAGCGTCGACCCGGCCGTTGTCGTGGCGATCGGCGCGGTCGGGGCGCTGATCCTCCTTATGGCGTCGACAAGCTATGTCGCGTTGATGACCGCGCGCGCCGGAAGGCGCGGCGTCGAGGTCGCGGTGCGCAAGGCTTGCGGGGCAGGGCGGGGGCAGCTGATCGCCCAGTTCCTCGGCGAAAGCCTGCTCGTCACGCTTGTCGCGCTGATCCTTGGCATGGGAATCGTCGAGCTGGCGCTGCCCGCGGTGAACGGGGTGCTCGGCCTGTCGCTTGCCTTCGACCTGACGCGCGAGCCGGGACTGCTTCTGCCGCTTCTGGCCGTGTGGCTCGTGATCGGGGTGGTGTCGGGGCTCTATCCGGCCTTCATCCTGTCGTCGCTCCGGCCGACGGCGGCGCTCGGCGGCGGCGCGACCGGCCTGTCGGCGCCCGCGTGGATCGGGCGGACGATGGTGATTGTCCAGTTCGCGACGCTGACGGGACTGCTCGTCGCCGCGATCACGGTATACCGGCAGACCGATTTCGCGATCGATCGCGCGCTGGGCGCCGGACGCGGGCCGGTGCTGACGGTCACTGCGCAATGCCGTTCGGGGCTGGCGCAGGCGGCGCGCGAGTTGCCCGGCGTGCGCGGTGCAAGCTGTTCGGCCGGCGGCGCCTTCAACCTCGCGCCGCACGGCGCGGTCACCGCGATCAACCGCGAAGGGCAACGCTTCACCCCGGGCTTCGTCGAGGTCGACCCGCATTTCTTTGCGCTTGCCGGGCTCGATCCGCTCGCCGGCCGGGTCTTCGCGCCTGCGCGCGACGGCAGCGCCAGCCGGAGCGAGGTCGTCATCAACCAGACCGCCGCGCGCCATTTCGGTTTCGCTTCGCCGCAGGCGGCGATCGGCCAGCCGCTGGGCATTTCGCTGCAGGTCGGCCCCAATCCGCCGGCGACGCCCTATACGGTCATCGGGGTGGTCCGCGATGCGTCGGCGAGCGTGCTCGAGCCTGCGGGCGAACTGATCTACAGCGCCGGGGCGCCCGAATGGGGCGTGCTCGCGGTCGAAACGGCCCCCGCGGCGCTTCCCGACGTGCGCGCGCGGCTCGACCGGCTGTGGCAGGCGATGGGCGACGGCGGGCCGCTCGAGGCGCGACTGCTGTCGCAGATCGAGGCGGACCGGTACCGCACGACGATCGTGCAGGGGCGCGTAATCGGCGCCTGCGCGCTCGTCGCACTTGTTATCGCCGCGATGGGACTGTTCGCGCTGTCGGCTTTTTCCGCCGACCGCCGCCGCAAAGAGATCGGCATTCGCCGCGCGATGGGGGCATCGCCGGGCGAGATCGTCCGCCTGCTGCTCTGGCAGTTCCTGTTGCCCGTCCTCGTAGCATGCGCCGTGGGTCTCGGTGCCGGCTACGCGATCATGCGCCACTGGCTCGAACAGTTCGCGGCGCGGACCGATCTGCCGGTGTGGCTGCTGGCCGGGGTGGCGGGTTCGACGGTCCTCGTCGCTGTCCTCGTCAGTTCGGCGCAGATCATGGCGGCGGCGCGCGGGCGCATCGTCGATGCGCTCCGCTACGAATGATGTGGTCGCGGGCCGGCAGGTCTCAGGGTTTTACAAAGTTTTGTCCGCTGAGGAAGTCTCGCATGTGCGGGCCGCGGCAATCGTAGAAAGGAGAAAGTTTCCGTGCAAACAAGAAAATTGGGATTATTCGCCGCGGCGGTCGCAGCCCTGACGACAACTCCGGCCAAGGCCGACGAATGGTGGCTGGTATTCATGGGCGGTGAGAAGCCGGCGCGGCTCGTCGTCGCGGTCGATGAGGACTATATCAGTCAACCCGGGTTTTTCGGCGGGGTTTTCAAGCTTGAGACGCTGGCGATCCTTGAAAATGAAAAGAGCCCCGACTGGATCACCTCGAATGTCATCGTCGACTGCGTCGGCAAAACGATCGAGGAAAAGCTGATCCAGATCTCGCCGCGCGGCGGACCGTTGGAACGGGCGCCGGACCAGCCCGCGCGCGCGCCCAAGGATGCGGTCGAGCGCCAGCTCCTCGAGTTCGGCTGCGAAATGGGGCTGAAGACCGAAGAGCAGCGTGCTGCCTATCGCCAGGTCGACAATATGGAACGCGGCCTGCTCTACCTCGGCCAGTTCTCGATCGAGGGCGTCAATGACCTGACGTGGAAAGCCATATGGCCCGACGGCACGCGCCCGCCGCACAATGAAACGCGCACGCCCGAAGAACTCGAACAGGAAACCCAAAGAAGCCTCAAACATATCCAGGACATCATCACGCTCACCCGCGCGATGGCGGGCCAGATCATCGAAGAGGACAAGGCGGTCACGCAGCAATTGATCCGCAAAAGAGGACAATGACCCCGCTCCAGTCCGGGGCTCAGGCCCCCGGCCGATTTACAGTCAAAAAGGAATGACAGCATGAAGAAGATCGCGCTTGCGACGGCAATCTGCACGGCGGCATTTTTGACCGGCCTCGTCGGCACAGCGCCGGCGGACGCCCAAAGCTGCCCGGCAGGAACGACCTACAATCCGGGCGGCCCGGGCGGGGCTCAGCCTTGCATTCCGATATCCGACTATTCCGGGGGCAGCTCCCCGGCGCCCAGTTCGTCGGGCAGCGAAAGCCACGTGGCGATCGCACGACACCCCGATGCCGCCGACATCTGGGTCGATGGCAATTATTCGGGTGCGTATAATGACGCCGAAGCCAATTCGATAGAGATGTGCAACCGGGTGATGGGCGGCGGTTGTACGACGGGCGGAAAATGGTGGAATTCGTCGATGAAGATCCTTCGCGACAGACACGGCGATTTCCACAATATGTGGATGGGCGGCGACGCCGCCCAACGCCAGCAGGCGATGGCCGAATGTTCGGCGAAGCAGCTTTTGCCCTGCGAAGTGTTCGCGACGATCCGGTCGAGCACCGATAGCCGCAATCCCGGCGCCGAGGCGCGCAAATATTATGTAGTCTCGGCATGGGTCGTCGGCAACAAGAGCAGCGGATATAATAACAAGCTCTATATCGCGAGCGGCCATCGCAGCTACGAGGCTGCGTCTGCGGCGGCGATCAAGGCGTGCAGCGATGCGACGTCGCGCAAATGCGAAATCAATACCTGGAGTGGCAACGGGTTCATCCAGGCTGTTCGAATGGACAGCAGCGAATCCGGAATAGCGGAAACCTCGGCCCAGCGGGCGAAGCAGGCGGCTCAGCTGGATTGCAAGCAGCAGAAGAGCAGGAAATGCGATCTTCAGGCGGTGTTCGACAGCCGCAAGCCGGGGCTGTTCGTGCATGATTTCGCGGCGGGAAAGGGGGAATAGGGCCGCCCTCTGCGGCCTGTCGCTGCCCAAGCGGTCTGGACAAATTATCTGGTGCGAAACGCGGTTAGTCGAGTCCATTTTGGGCTGTCTGCGGCTTGGGAAAAGCAAAGAAGGCCGCGATCGAACATTGCCTCTCGCGGCAGACCCTCTCGTATGCACCGAGAGGATCTGCGGTGGAATGTCCGCTCTGTCAGGGATGCGCGCGAAAGCTGCCTGTCCGCTACCGGCCAAGATCGCCCCTGGCGTCGGTGACAGCGGAATATGTCCGATTCAGTGCCGCCGCTCCTGATCGGTCAGGCGTCTTCGAGCGCGGGCTTTGGCGGAGGTGTCGCTGAATCCCCCAGATAGATGCTCCCCGCTGGCGTCTTCAGATGCGCCTCGAGCAGGTCGAAGATGCCTGCGTCTTCCTCGGCGTCGAATTTGCGCGCGAAGAGGTCCGGGCTCAGCGTCAGGCGCAGCGCATCGGCGGTAACAAAGGTGCGCGGGCGCAGCTTGATGTCGCCGTCAGGCACCCAGTCTATCGTGCGCAGATCGTCGTTCATCACCTCGCCCTCTGCGGGGCTGTTCATCATCAGCGTCTGGAAAAATGCTTCGTCGGGGATGAAGCTGCGGCGATAGAATGTCTTGAAACGCTCGGCGCCGGGGTGATGGACCGCGAAATGACAAAAGCTGCGCGTCACCGCTTTCCACTGCGTTCCGATATAGGGGGTTGCGTCTTTCAGAAACGCGCGCGGCACGCGCGTGCGAAATATCCGGCCCATCGCTTCGACGAACATATGGCTGACACGGTTCATCGTATCCGGCCGTAGTTCCCGCTGGTCGAGTGCGCGAATATATTGGCGACGCGGATTGGCGCGCAGGAAGTCGCGGATATAGCCCTGTGACTTCAGCGGAAAATCTTGTCCACTGAGGTTGATATAATGGGTCCAGCTGTGGTTCATTTCCAGCAGCTGCTTCATTCCGCGCAGTTCGGCATCGACCAGACTGTACCCGCCCCACAGCGCTTTCTTCGATTCGATAATCGCCACCCCTTGGAAGGGTTTCAGAAAGGCCGCGATATCGGCGGAAAACTCGGGCCCCGACCCCTTGTCGACATGGATGACATAGCTGTTTCCGGGCTCGTAAATGGCGCGGAACATTCGTTTGAACTGTTCGGGAAAGCGGTGAAGGAGGATGAAATAGCCGATCATGAAGGCAAGCCTTTCGGATCGCCGATCCGGGCTGTCAGCTCACCGGAATCACGACCATTTTCCTGTCCCGGAAAACCCAACCAAAGTCATTTTGATCGATAGGAGACAATGCCCGACAGATGGCCTGCTGCGTTGCGACGCGACCTGGTCCAGTGACATATCCTGCATATGGGGCGGCGACTGGCGATTGTAAGGGCGAGCAATCTGCCCGCGCTCATTGTCTCGATGCGAGGCCGTCGACGTAGAAGTGCGCCCGATGTCCGCTATCTTAGGTTTAGATCCAAAAGCAGACCCTCGCAAAGCGGCCATTCGCTGCGGCGTAGTCGTTGCGCCGATACTCGTGTCCGGGCCAATCTATGGCTTCGCCACCGCTCGCAATGCATTGCCGAGTTTCTTGACCGCAACCTCGATTTCGAGCGGGGTGTAGGCAGCGAAGCCCATCAGGAAGCCGGCTTTGCCGTCGCCGGCGGCGTGGAGCGCCGAGAGGCCCATAAGCTCGATCCCGACACGGCGTGCCGCGTCGACAGCCGTGCGCTCCTGCAGGTCGCAGGTCAGCACGCAGGGCATTTGCAGCCCGCCGGGGGGAATGCGAGGCTGGACGAAATCCGACAGATGCTTGTTGATGAGACCGGCCAGCACGCCGAGCCGCTGGGCATAGACACCGCGCATGGTGCGAACATGGGCGCCGAAATGTCCGCCCTCCATAAAGCGGGCCAGCGTGAGTTGCGCCATGGGAGCGGAATGGCCATCGAGCAGGGTCCGCGCGACGGTCATGGGCTTTACGAGCTGGGGCGGCAGCACGACATAGCCAATCCGCAGTCCGGGAAAGAGCGATTTGGTGAAAGTTCCGATGTAGATGGTGCGATCATACGGATCGAGACCTTGCACGCAGGCTGTCGGCTTGCCGGCATAGTGAAACTCGCTGTCATAATCGTCTTCGATAATCCACGCCTGATGCCGCATGGCCCATTCGATCAGCGCCATGCGGCGATCCAGCGTCAGCGTGACGCCGGTCGGAAACTGGTGTGAGGGCGTCAGGAAGACCGCTTTCGCGCGGCGCGGCTCGGTGATGATCCGATCCACAACGATGCCCTGTCGATCCACCTGGACGGGGACGCATTCCAGCCCCGCCGCATCGAAGGCCTTGCGTGCGCCATAATAGGCGGGATCTTCCACAAATATCCGGTCGCCGGGATCGAGCAGCATATTCGCGCACAGCCACAAGGCCTGTTGCGAACTGGTCAGCACCAATATGCGATCGGCAGTGGCGCGCGCGCCGCGTTCGAGATTCACATAGTCGGCGATGGCGCGGCGAAGCGGCGCGGTCCCCTGCGGATCGCCGTGGAGCAGGGTTTGTGCTCCAACCTCTTTGCGGACCTGTCGTTCCAGACGTTCCCAGAGCTGGAGGGGAAAGCTTCGGGTTTCGGGTATGCCGTGGGCAAAGGGCCTTGGCGACAGCATCTCTCGAACTCCGCCGCTGCGGAACATGGCACCTCCGCGCTTGCCGAGATTTGGCGCCTGGTTGCGCAGCAGCGCGTCTCGCTGAGAAATATGACGGTTTGATGCGAACTCGGTCATTTCAGCCACGAAGCTGCCGCTGCCGACGCGCCGGTTGATGAAGCCCTCGGCATGCAGCTGGGCATAAGCGGCTTCGACCGTGTCGCGCGACACCTCCAGCGATCTGGCAAGCGCGCGCGAGGCGGGCAGGGGTTTGCCCGGACCGAGCGCGCCGTCGACGATCAGTTGCCGGATAGCCCGCTGAATTCGCGCATGAAGCGGCATTGCCGCGTGCGCGGGGCGGACAATCCATGCCTTTACGGATTCCAGTTGGGAATGCCTGAACAAATGGTCTGAACCTCTTTAAAAAAGTGGATGGGTATATCCGGCCATTGACCGGCTAATTGTCAAGATGACTCATCGCCCCCGCGACAAAAAATTCAGGAGGTCGTCACCACCATGGTACCCGGTTCAACTCCCCTTCGTTTCAGCGATATCGTGCATCCTGTCGTGGCCGGCCTGATTTCCGTCATTGTCAATTATGGCGGCACCTTCATCCTGGTTTTTCAGGCAGCGAAGGTCGCGGGCCTGAGCCCCGATCTCACGGCATCGTGGGTCTGGTCGGTTTCCATCGGCGTGGGGCTGACGGGACTGTTCCTCAGCTGGCGCTATCGTGAGCCGATCATCACGGCCTGGTCCACCCCGGCGGCGGCGTTTCTCGTTACCGCGCTGGCGACGACGCCTTATGCTGAAGCGGTCGGTGCCTATATGATCTCGGCAGCCGCATTTATCGCACTCGGCATGTCGGGCTGTTTCGAGAGAGTCATCCGCCTGATCCCGCCCGGCATCGCCTCGGGCCTGCTTGCCGGCATCCTGCTCCAGTTCGGTATCGGGGCCTTCGGCGGCGCGAGTGCCGATCCGTTGCTGGCCGGTTTGCTGATCGTCGCCTATCTCGCGCTGAAGCGCTTCTCGGCCCGTTACGCGGTCGTCGGCATCCTTCTGATCGGGCTCGCCTTTCTGCTGACGCAAGGTCGTGTCGACCTGTCGGGGTTGACGCTGGAATTCGCCGCGCCGGTTTTTACCATGCCGGTTTTCTCGCTGAACGCGCTGCTCTCCGTCGCACTGCCGCTGTTCCTGATCACGCTGACCGGTCAATATATGCCGGGGATGCTCGTGCTGCGGAACGACGGGTTCCGGACGAGCGCCAATCCCGTCGTCACGGTGACGGGCCTCGGTTCGCTCGTCATGGCCCCCTTCGGCTCCCATGCTTTCAACATCGCGGCCATTACGGCAGCGATCGCGACGGGCGAGGAGGCGCATGAAGATCCGTCGAAGCGCTGGATCGCAGGCATCGCCGCGGGCTGCTTCTATATTCTGGTCGGGGTGTTCGGCGTGACGCTGGCCGCCGTCTTCATGGCGTTTCCTGCGACCTTCATTACCACGCTGGCCGGTCTCGCGCTCCTCGGTACGATCGGCGGGAGTCTTGCGGCAGCGATGGCCGATCCGGCGTCCCGCGAGGCGGCGCTGATCACCTTTCTCGCGTCCGCCGCGAACATCAAGCTGTTCGGTATCGGCGGAGCATTCTGGGGCCTGATGATCGGCCTCATCGCCTCGCTTGTTCTGAACGGCTGTCTCCCGCGCCGCGTGCGCACCTCCCCGACCATCAGCGAAGGAGTTTCAAAATGAAATCCCGGACCATGCCTATGACGACCTCCGTCATCTCAATCCAAAGCCAGGTCGTGCACGGGCATGTTGGCAACAGCGCCGCGGTTCTGCCGATGCAGGCGCATGGACTGAACGTTGCGGCGGTACCGACGACGCTGCTTTCCAACCATCCGGGTTTCGAGACCATGCGCGGCCGGGTGCTGGAGTCCGAGCTTGTCGGCGATCTGCTGCGCGGGGTCGAGGAACGCGGACTCATCGAGACGAGCCGCTATATCGTTTCCGGCTATCTCGGCTCTCGCGCGAATGGCGAGGTTGTGGCGGCTTTCGTCAAACGGGCGAGACAGATAAACCCCGGTATCACCTATATTTGCGATCCCGTCATGGGAGACGCCCATCTCGGGGTCTTCGTGGCCGATCAGGTCGTTGAATGCCTGCGCGAAGAACTGGTTCCGCTCGCCGATCTGCTGACCCCGAACCAGTTCGAAGTCGGGTTGATCGCGGGCAGCCAGCCGTCTATCTGGCGCGAGCTGGAGGCGGCCGTTGTGGCAATTCAGGCGCGGCGCGGTGCACATGTGGTCGTGACGGGTTGCAAGCTTGCCGACACGCCAGCCGGCTTGCTGGAGAATATCATCTTCGAGGACAGGAGCTGCACCCGGCTGTCGTCGCCGCGTCTGCCGATGGTGCCGGTCGGGACGGGCGATCTTTTTACCGGTCTTCTGACCGCCAGTGTCGCCCGCGACGTGACGCTGGTTGATGCCGTCCGCCGCGCCGCTGCCACAGTGCTCGACATTCTCGGGCGCACCATGGCCGAGGGCGAGCATGAAATGCAGCTCGCCAGTGTCATGGGCACGCTTGGCTTCGTTCGCCGAAAGCTTTCACAATAAAGCCGTTATCTAGAGAGCAAGCGCTCTGGACTGACCGGAACGTCCGCTCTCTTTGTTTGGCGCCCAAAGCTGCCAGTCTCCTACCGGCCAATTCTGCCAAATCGGCGCGTCCGCAAGATAGTCTTCTGCGATCGCCCTCGGTATCGCGTTCGCGGCAGCTTGGTAGCATTGTCGATATGATTGCCATGGAACGGCGACTTTCGAACATGGTCGGGCGATCGATCGGCAACACCGGGCTCGGGCGAAGGTCAGCCTGGACGTTTGGGGTGTGGCGCGAGCGCGAAGGCTTCGAGCGTCGGCGCTAGTAGTGCGCGCCTTCGCCAGGCCCACAGGCTTGCGCCGAGGCAAATCGCGGCTCCAACGACAAAGCTGCTTTGCAGGCCAACAAAAGTGGCTGAAAGGCCTATGACAAATGCGCCGATATCGGGACCGGTTCTCGACAGGATAAACCACAGGCTGAGGACGCGTCCGCGGACATCGTCCGAGACACTGACCTGTATCAATGTCTGAACCGCCGTGGTGAATGCGACCGTGAAAAAACCCGCGATGGCGAGCAAGCCGCAGCCAATCCAGAAGTGGCTGCTCAACAGGAAAGCAGCGATACACAGGGCATAGCCGCCACAGGCCAGCAGCGAAGACACGGTCAGTCCCTTCACGTCGCGCCCGGCTGTCCATAATGCGCCGGCAAAGCTGCCGGCCGCGAGCGAGGACGTCAGGATTGCGACGCCTTCGACCCCCCGCTCGAAAATGGTCGAAACGATCGCGGGAAGGAAATCGGAAATCGGCTGCACGCTGATGAAGGTAATCAGGGCCAGTATGAACAATGTCTGGAGGCCGGGGTGTTCGCGGACATAACCGGCGCTGGAATGGAGTTCGCGCCACAGACCGGAGCGCCGGCCGTGATGGTGGGCCGATCCCGACGGACGCTGTTCGAGCCTGAGGCAGGCAATCGCAATGCTCATGCCGAGATAGGAAAGCGCGTTGAAAAGAAAGGCGAGGCCGAGGCCGCCATGCACGATGATGAATCCCGCAATCGCGGGGCCGATCATGCGCGCGAGGTTGAAGGTCATCGATCCGAACGAGATGGCGGGCGCCACGCGCTCGGGCCCGACGAGCGCCGGGATCAAAGCCATGCGTGCGGGATGGGAGGCCGCGATCACGGCTGACAGCACCACCTTGAACAGGATGATCAGCCAGATATTGAGCGCATCCATTTCATAGAGAATGAAGAAACCGAAGGTCAGCAGGAAGCTGACGGCCTGGGTCAGGGCTATGAGGCGCAGCCGGTCCATCCGGTCGGCGAGGATTCCGCCGATCAATCCGGACAAGAGCGTCGGAATGACGCCGACGGTGCTTACCACGCCGACCCAGAAGGGCGATTTGGTCATCTGCCAGACCAGCCATCCGAAGGCGATCGCCTGGATCCAGGTGCCGATCAGGGAAAGAAAATTCCCCGACGTGTAAATCGCATAGTTCCGGTTTGCGAACAAAGCGCGGATTGCAGCCATTCGCATGTGGTCATGCCCCTTATCCTGTGCGGCGGCATCGCCCGTCATATCCCGAGCTGATGTGGCGCTGCCGCATTCACGGCGGCCCGAAACGCGCTATGCCCGATGTCGAGGGTGGCCGTTCCGGCGCGGCGCGATGCGCCCCTGACGACATGGCTGCCGTCACACCCCCTGTCTGGAAGGGCGCCGCCCTTATTTCTTCAGCGACATGTATCGCGTGGGATGTTCGCCATTGATGTTGTTGGCCCAGCCGTTCACTTTCTGGCTCACGAGATAATAGCGGGTCGGGTAAAAGATCGGGATGACCGGGAAATCGTTCATCGCGGTTTCCTCGACCTTCGCGAGTTGCGCCAGACGACTAGCGGTATCGCGCGTCGTGTCCGCATTTTCGAGCGCGGCATCGACCTTCGGATTCGAATAGCGCGAATAGTTCATGACCGCTCCGGTCTGAAGCAATTGCAGCATGGCCACAGGATCGGAAAATGGCGCGTAATAATTGTAGCGCATCGCCTGATAGTCGCCGAGGCCGGCGTCGCGGATCACCCCGGTGGCGCCGACATTCTCCAGCGTCACATTGACGCCGATTTCGCCCCACATACTCTTGAGCGCGACGGCAATCTGGCGGTTGATTTCAACCCCGCCGAATTTGTAGGTCAGGGACAGGGGGCGGGCTTTGCCATAGCCGCTTTCGGCCAGCAGCTTGACCGCGCGTTCCTTGCGCTGCGCCATCGACAGGGTCTCATAAGACAGCGGCGGCGGCGTATAGCCGGGTATCGAATGCGGGACGATTCCCTTTGCGGCGGCGCCTTCGCCCTGCAGGATCGAGGAAGCGATCCGGTCCCGGTCGACCGCGAGCGACAGCGCCTCGCGGATGCGGACATCGTTGGTCGGAGCTTTCTGGTTGTTGAGCAGGACATAAAAGACCCCGATACCGGGCTCGCTGTGCAACTCCTTGGCGTAGTTGGCCTTGATCTCGGCCATCTGGTTCTGCGGAACGTTGAAGACGATATCGAGCTCCTTGGCGCGGTAGCGGGTCAGCGCGGTGGCGGGCTTCTCGATGCCGAAATAGACCACCTCGTTGATCTTGACCTGCGCCGCATCCCAGTAATTGGGGTTCTTGACGAGCGTGACCGAGGTGTTCGGGAGAACCTGCTTCAGCGTATAGGCGCCGCTCGTTGCGATCGTGCCCGGCGCGGTCCATTTCGCGCCATGCTTCTCGATAATATGCTTCGGCACGATCGCCAGTGTGCTGCTCGCGATCAGTTCCGGGAGATAGGGCGCCGGCTTTTCGATCTTGATGACAATGGTCTTGTTATCGGGCGCGCTCACACCCAGCGCTTCGAGCGGGCTTCTGCCGCTGATGACATTGCGGAAATTGACGACGCGGAACAGCGCGCGCCCGCCGCGTGCGGCGACCTTCGGATCAACCGAGCGGCGATAGGTATAAAGCACATCTTCGACGCTGATGGGGGTGCCGTCCGACCATTTGAGGCCATCGCGCAGATGGAAAGTATAGGTCAGGCCGTCGGGCGAGACCTCGTGATGCGCGGCGAGGCCGGGCCGGACTTCGCCCGCGGCATCGACCGACAACAGACCTTCGAACATATCGTTGATCAGTGCGGTGGTGTTGCCGGTCACCATCTGGGGATCGAGTGAGCGCGGTTCGCTTGAGGTCGCGCGCCGCAATGTCGTGCCGGTCTCTTCAACCGACGACTGACAGCCGGTGACGAGCAATGCCGATCCGGTCAATACGGCGACGAAGGCGATGCCGCGCAAATTATTCCGCAAACCCAGAATCATATAACTCCCCCTCGAAATCAGAGATTTTTTAAAGCCTGTCGCGTCGATCCGAATCTTGCATCCAGCTTGCACGCAAGAAAGAGGGTGTCAGCATGTTGTTATGTGAATATGACATATGAAATGCCATTGTCAACGGATGGCATGCCGGGAAATTCGCTGTCTGGCGGGGTCAGAGAAGGACCGCTTCGAAGACGCTTGATCAGCGATCACAATATGATTATCATGTCGTCATGTTAATATGATCACAGGGGTGAGGCTATCTTCGCAACGCAACGACGCGCCACCAATACAGCATACGCGCCAAAGCACTTTGTCCCTTGGCGCGGGCGCGAAAACGTGCGGCGGGGAACTGATAATTATTATACCGGGAATGGCGATCGCGACGGCATCTGCGCATTCTGTCCATCAATCGATCAATGATAGGAGCTGTCCGATGTTCATCAACAACTGGTACGTGGCTTGCGGCGTCGACGACGTAAAACCGGGCGAGCCGCATCATGTCCGCATGCTCGGCGCCGACTTTGTTCTCTACCGCGACGAGGACGGCAAAGTCGTGTGCATGAGCGACGTCTGCGTCCATCGCGGCGCGGCGCTGTCCAAGGGCAAAGTGCATGACAATGGCCGCATTGCCTGCCCCTATCATGGTTGGCAGTTCAACAAGAGCGGGCAGTGCATGAAGATTCCGGCGCTTGGCGACATCACGCCGCCGACGCGCGCGCGCGTCGATGTCTATCCTGTCGAAGAGCGTTTCGGCTGGATCTGGACCTTCCTTGGCGATGCGCCCGAGGAAGAACGCCCGCCGATCCCCGGCGACGATTGGTTTCCCGAATTTTACGACACCGAGAACTGGCGTCCGATTTCGGTCGACTATGTCGCGCCGATCAACTGGGCGCGTGCCGAAGAAAATTCGATCGATGGTGCGCACCCGAGCTTCGTTCACGCCTCCTTCGGCAGCCGCCGCGATCCAACCGTGCAGATCGTACCCGTAAACAAGCCCGATGCGTGGACCGCGAGCACCTGCCGTGAACGCACGGCGCCCGAGCGCTATCAAAAGCGTGGGCGCATGGCCGAGCTCGACAGCGAAAATCGCGGCAAGTCGCGGGCTACGACGTCGTTCACCTGGGCGGGCCTGACCCATCGCATCCATATCGAGCGCGCCGACGGGCTGACCATCTGCACGCTCGCCCACCGGACGCCGGTCGATGCCGATTCGACGCGCACCTTCATGATCCAGACACGCAATTATGAGCTGACCGACGAGATGGACGCCGAACGGCGCATCGGCCTCGATCAGGCGATCAAGGAGGATGTGTCGGTGGTCCAGACCATCCGCCCGCGGCGGCAGCCGCGTACGTCCGGCTCCGAACTGCTCACCGAGGCCGATCTGCTCGAGAAAGCATTCCGCGAGATTATCGCGCGCGAGACCGGCAAGGGATATGAGATCGACAGCGACATTGTCGAACGCGAATATGATCGCCAGGTCTATGTGATCCCGTCGCCCGCCCGTCGCACCAGCCCGAAAAACTGGGTGCACAAGAGCGTGCCGGTGACGAGAGCACCCGCGACGATCGCCGAGGCCGCCGAATAGGCTTTCCGGGGCGTTTCCGCATGGGGCGGGACGCCGACCGGACGCTTCACGCGCAAGCCGGATATCCGGAATGAGTGGGGTGGCAGGGCGGCGCTGCGTGCGCGGGGCCGGCCCGGGCGGGGGAGAGGCTGTATGTTCATCAACAACTGGTATGTCGCCTGCGCCGTTTCCGACCTGGCGGGCGACGCGCCGTTCCCGGTCCGGATGCTGGGATGTGACTTCATCCTCTTCCGCGATCAGGACGGCGATATCCGTTGCCTCAGCGCGGTCTGCTGCCATCGCGGGGCATCGCTGGCCGCGGGCCGGATCGATGCCGGCCACATCGCATGTCCCTATCATGGCTGGACCTTCAACGGGGCTGGCCGATGCGTTAAAATTCCCGCGCTTGGTGCCGCTGTCATTCCGCCGAAGCGGGCGCGCGTCGATGCCTATCCTGTTCGCGAGAAATTCGGATGGATATGGGTGTTTCTCGGTGACGCCCCCGAAGAGGAGCGTCCGCCCTTTCTCGACGACGGCTGGTTTCCCGAATTTTACGACGATGATCAGTGGCGCAAGCTGCCGCTGACCTATGAGGCCCCGGTCAACTGGGCGCGATCGGAGGAAAATTCGATCGACGGCGCCCACCCGAGCTTCGTCCACAGCGCTTTTGGCAGCCGGCGCGACGCGACGATCCAGATTGTCCCCGTGCGGCGCACGCCCTGGGGGGCGGGGACGACGCGCGAACGCACGCCCCCCGATCGTGCGCAGAAGAGCGGGACGATGCGCGCTATCACGCCGGAGACGCGCGGCAAGACGCAGGCCTCGCTCGATTTCTGCTTCACCGGCATCACCCACCGCATCGCAATCCAGCGCGCCGACGGGCTCCGGCAGGTGACGCTTTCGCACACCACGCCGATCGACGAATTTAACAGTCGCACCTTCAGCATACAGGCGCGCGATCACATGATGGCCGAGGCCTATGACGCCGAACGCCTTGCCGGCCGCCATCAGGCGATTGCCGAAGACATTGCGGTCGTCAGCACCGTTCGCCCGCGGCTGCCTCCGCAGGCGGCCGGCGCCGAGTTGCTGACCGAGGCCGACCAGCTTGAAGCGGCTTTTCGCGCGATCTGCCGTGACGTCGAGGCGAAGGGCTGGGCGATCGATTCGGATCGGGTGCGGCGCGAGGCGAGCCGCAGTATTTTTGTCATCCCTTCGGCGGCAAGGCGGAGCGACGGGCGCAACTGGGTCCACAAAGCCGTGCCGACGACCCGCGCCCGCACGGCTTCTTCTGCGCCCGGATGACCTGGCGCATCTCTTTCTTCCAGCCCTTTCAGGAGCATGATCAGCCATGACCGCAGATGCCGCTTTCCAGACCGAACAGCGCACCGATATCGCGGAGGAGCGCCGCCGTATGGTTCGGGCCCGCCGCTATCTGCTCGCCGCGCTGGCGAGCCCTTCGCCCGACTGGCCGGCGATGATCGCCTTTGTCGGTGCCTGCGTCGATCAACTCGAAATCGCCAACCGGCGGATGGTCGCGCAGGACCTGTCGCTTGTGGAGCAATTGCGCGCGACGCTGCCCGCATCCTGCGAAGAGGATCATGCGTTTCTGACCGAGCTTGAGGAGCGGCTCGCTGCCCGCGAACGCGAGCTTCGGGATCTCCGCGCCGCAGCTGACGGTCTTGTGCAGGACGGTGCGGCGGGGCTTGCGGCGTTCGCCGGCGCCGTCGCGGCGTTTCTCGATGCGCCGACGCAGATCAGCAGCCGTCCGATGCACTCCTTGCCCCCGCTGCTCGAACGCTATGGCCCCGCCGACGCGTGGAGCAACGCGCAGGCGGCCACCGAACGCTGCGGGTCCGAGCGCGAAGCATTTGCGCGTATCGAACAGCTGATGCTGCCCGGTCTCGAGGAGGCATTGGCCCAAATCGAACGCAGCGAGGGCTCACGCCGTCCGCGGCCGGCACATGCTGTCGCCGACCATATCGCGGCGGCGGTGGCCAGCGAGCGGCGGCTCGGCGCCGATCGCCGCCGCGACGCGCGGCGCAAGCCCGCGGAGGTCCTCAGCTTCTTCGGTATCCTGCCCGGCGCGCGCGTCGCGGAGCTGATGGCGGGAACCGGCTATCACACCGGACTCCTGTGCGAGGTCGTCGGCCCCCAGGGCATGGTCTATGCCCATAATACGCCAGGTGCCGTCGCGCGGCGCAACGGCAATCCGCTGCGCACGCGGATTGTCAAATCCGCGCTCGACAATATCGAGGCACCCGTCGCGCCGTGCGACGCACTCGCATTCCCCGAGGCGCTCGATGCAATCCTGATCTGCAACACCTATCATGACACGGTCTGGACGGGGGTCGATCGCGCGCGGATGAACGCCGCGATCCTTGCCGCGCTCAAGCCCGGGGGGATCCTCGGCATCGTCGATCATCATGCGCCCGCGGGCAGCGGCTTCGATCAGGCGAAGGCCTTGCACCGGGTCGAGAAGGCGGCCGTGATTGCGGAAGTCGTCGCATCGGGTCTTGCCTTCGAAGCCGAAACAGGCGTGCTCGAAAATGCGGAAGATCCGCTCGACATCGGCATTCACGACGAGGCGATCGAGGGCAACACAAGCCGCTATGTGCTGCGCTTCCGAAAGGCCGCCGCATCGTGAAAATCTTTGTCTTCGGGCTCGGCTATGTCGGGCTGCGGCTGGCCCGTGCGCTCAAGGCGGAAGGCTGGGCGGTCGCCGGGACGTGCCGGTCGGCGGAGCGGCGGGACGCACTCGCGGCCGAGGGCATCGATGCCTTCCTCTTCGACGGCGAGCAGCCGATGGCCGATGCGGCCACCGTGCTTGCGGGCACGACGCATCTGCTTTCCACCGTCTATGCCGCAGGGCGCGCGGGCGCGAGCGAGGCGGACATGTATGATCCCGTCGTTCGCCATCACGGCGCCGATATTGCGGCGATCGGCGCGCTGGAATGGGCGGGCATGATTTCCGCAACGGGGGTCTATGGCCGCGCCGACGGCGCGTGGGTCGATGAAGATTTTCCGGTGGCGGCCCCGCTCGAGGGCGGCGGCGCCAAGGTCGTCGCCGAACGCGCGTGGCTCGCACTTCACGGCGCGCGCGGCGTGCCGGTGCATGTTTTTCGCAGCGCTTTCATCTATGGCCCCGGCCGCAGCCAGCTCTATGGTGCGCCGCGCGGCGAGCTGATCCGCGCCGATACGCCGGGAAACTTCACCTGCCGCATCCATGTCGATGATTTTGTGCGGGTGCTGCGCGCGTCGATCGCGCGCGCCAAACCGGGCCGCATCTATAATGTCGCTGACGATACGCCCGCCGAAAATCGTGCCGTGGTCGAGCACGCCTGTGCGCTGATGGGCGTCGAACCGCCACCCTTGCGTGCGCTCGGCGAGCTCTCGCCACGGCTGATCCAGCTGTTCAGCGACAGCCGGCGTATTCGCAACGACCGGATCAAAAGCGAACTCGGCGTCGAACTCCTCTATCCCGGCTATCGCGAGGGGTTTGCCGCCATGGTCGATATCGAGAAAGCCGCATTCGCCGCCGAGCAGCTTTCGGATGGCGGTCCGACGGGACGCAGCGCCGCGCGACCGCGCATCTGAGCTTCGCGCCCGCGCGACAACGCGACGACGTCGCATATCGATATCTTATGTTGATATGAAAACATAATAACAATATACCTCTGGCCCTCGGCGCAGGATGCCGGAGACAGGAGGCGATATGCGGGAACAAAAGCTCGAGACGGGTGATGTCTTTCTGGTCGCCAACGAAACTGAACAGCCCCTCGATATTCAGGGCGGCATCAAGGGCGACAGCTATTATTGGCACTGCGATCATGCGTTCAACCGCAAGGCAAAGGTTGCGGCGGGGGGACGCGATCTGCTCGTCGGCCTCGCCCTCGATGCGCGGCGCGCCCGGGTTTATACAACCTCCCCATCGGCCTCGCGGATCATGGCCTTCGACATGGCGGGGCGCGAGGTCGAAATCCGGCGTCCGCCGGTCAGGCGCTACGGCAATCTGGTTGTCGACAGCGCTGGCCGCATCCTGATCGGCATCCATTCCCTCTATGGCGGGCAGGCGGGCGATGACGGGCATGGCCCGGGCAAGCTGGTGCGATTCGATCCCGACAATGGCGATTTCGAATTTTTCGATGTCGAGATCGATGGCGGGCGCAGCGGACATCATTGCGTCAGCAGCCTGGCACTGACCGACGACGAGCGGATAGTTTATTACAGCTCGGAGAGCGGGCGGCGGCTTTGCCGTTTCGATCTGGTTGAGCGCCGGCAGCTTCCCGACCTTCACCTCTTCGATGGCGAACGCGACGCCACTTACGGCCTGAGCATCAGCCGGGCGGGCGAGGTGCTGATCGCGACCAGCACCGGCGCGCTGCGCCTCGATCCCGAAGGGCAGATCATCCAGCGTTATCAGGTTCCCCCCGTGCGCGGCTGGACGCGCGCGCGCTTCTCACCCGACGAGCGGCATTTCTATCTCGGCAATTTTCTCGAAGGCGTCGTCCAGCGGCGTGACGTCGACACCGGCGAGGTGGTCGCCGAACTCGATATCCAGCACAAGGGCGGACTGACGTCCGTGGTAGAATATGCTCCCGCACGATAAAGGATCGACGATGTCCAGAACCATTTCCGTTCGCAATCCGCGCACTGGCGAGACCGACTATCTATTGCATGCCGCCGACGGGCAGGATGTCGCGGCCATCGCGGGGCGGCTGCGCGCCGGACAGGCGCAATGGCGCGAGATCGGCGTCGCGGGCCGCGTCGAGGCGATGCTGCGCTGGGCGGATGTCGTCGAACGCGGCAGCCAGTCGATCATCGATGCGCTGGTCGTGGACACGGGCCGTCTGACCATATCGCGCGCCGAGGTGCTGGCGCTTCCGGCCAAGATACGGCGATTGTGCGTCGACATTGCCCGCCTTCTCGATGTCCACGAAACCAGCTCGGCGCTTTTGCCGACCGTCTCGTTCAAGCCGCAATATGTGCCCTATCAGCTCGTCGGCGTGATCAGTCCGTGGAATTTCCCGGTGACATTGTCGCTGATCGACGCGCTTCCCGCACTGCTCGCGGGATGCGCGGTCATGGTGAAGCCGAGCGAAATCACGCCGCGTTTCATCGAACCCATGCGCGAGACCATCGCGGCGGTTCCCGAGCTTGCGGCGATTTTCGAATTCATCGGCGGCGACGGCGAGGCGGGGCAGGCGGTCATCGAAGCCGCCGACATGATCTGCTTTACCGGCAGCGTCGCGACCGGGCGCAAGGTCGCGGAAGCCGCGGCACGGCGCTTCATTCCCGCCTTTCTCGAACTGGGGGGCAAGGACCCGGCGGTGGTGCTTGCGAGCTCGGACATTGACCGCGCGGCGGACGCCGTGCTGCGCCAGGGTGTGATCAACAGCGGACAGGTCTGCCTGTCGATCGAGCGTGTCTATGTCGACCGGCGCATCTTTCCCGAATTCCTGGCGGCGCTCGTCGATCGCGCGCGCGCCGTCGGCCTCAACGATGCCCGCATCGACACCGGACATCTCGGCCCGATCATTTCCCACGCCCAGGTGGCGGTTCTTCGCGCGCATCTGGACGAGGCCGTTGCCGGCGGCGCAACGGTGCATTGCGGCGGAGAGTTTGAGGGCCCCGGCGGGGCGTGGCTGCGCCCGACGGTGGTGACAGGCGTCGACCACGGGATGAAGATCATCGCCGAGGAAAGCTTCGGCCCGATCATTCCGGTGATGCCGTTCGAGACGGTCGATGAGGCGGTCGCGCTTGCCAATGATACCGATTTCGGACTCTCGGCCGCGGTGTTCGCGGGCAGCGAAGCCGAAGCCATTGCAGTCGCCGAACGGATCGATGCCGGCGCGATCAGCATCAATGATGCGGGGCTCCAGTCGGCGACGACCGAGGCGGAGAAGCATAGTTTCAAATATTCGGGGCTGGGTGGATCGCGGATGGGGGACGCGGGAATGATGCGCTTTTTCCGCAAGAAAGCGCTGATGATCCAGCGCGGCGAGGCCAAGCCGATCGACGCATTTCGCGAGGCGGTCGCGCAGGATTGAGGGCGTTGAACATGACATATGATATCGTTGTCGTCGGCGCTGGCCCGGCTGGCCTCACTGCTGCGATTTTTGCCGCCAGGCGCGGCCTTTCGGTGAAGCTGCTCGATTGCGCGGATGCAATTGGCGGGGCGCTCCTCATCAACCGCGGCCAGTTGAGCGGGGCCGGAACACGGCTTCAGGCCGAACGCGGCATCGAGGATAGCCCCGAGGCGCATTATGCCGACGCCATGCGGATCAGCAAGGGAAGCTCCGACGCGCCTTTTCTCGACATGGCGGTGCGGTTGCAGGGTCCCTTTATCGACTGGCTGATGGACGAGGGCTTCGAGATGGAAGCCGACATGCCGCGCGTCATCCACGGGCATGAAGCCTATGACCGCGCCCGTACCTATTGGGGCAGGGAAGAGGGACTCTCGATCCTCAAGCTGCTCGCAAGGCTGCTCGACGAGCAGATACAGGCGGGCCGGGTCGATCTGGCGCTGGGCACCGATGTCGACGGGCTGGTCGAGCGCGACGGACGCATTGCCGGGGTGACGGCAGGAGATGAAAAATTCCTCGGCCGCGCGGTCATTCTCGCCACCGGCGGCTATGGCGCCAATCCCGATCTGTTCGCGAAGCTGCACGAGGGCGCCACGCTCTGGCCCGGCTCCTATCGCCACGCCACGGGGCGCGGCATCGAGTTGGGCCTCGAAGCCGGCGGGACACTGGTCCATGCCGAAAAATTTCTCCCGAATTTCGGCGGCGTTCTCGATCATACCCTCGATCCGCCGCGCTATCGCGCGCCCGGCGGGCTGGTCCCGCAGGACCGCCAGCCGTGGGAGATTATCGTCAACCTCGACGGGAAGCGCTTCTTCGCCGAAGACAATGACAGCGCCGACGAACGTTCGGCGGTGATGATGGCGCAGCCCAGATCCTGCGGCTTCCTGATCTATGACCAGTCGATCCGCGAAGCGGCGCCGAGCGTCTTCACCTATTTCCCGCCGGAAAAGGCCGCGCGCTTCTATGATCCCGACGGGAGCATCCTGCGCGCCGACAGCCTCGATGATCTCGCAGCGCAATGCGGGATCGATGCGGCGGCATTGAAGGAAACGGTCGCGGACTATAATCGCGCGGTGGAGAGCGGTAACGATCGGCTGGGCCGCAAGCATATGCCCCTGAAGATCGAGCTTGGTCCCTTTTATGCACTGCCCATCGCCAGCTATACCGTGCGCGGCTTCGCAGGGCTCAAGGTCGACACGGGGTTCCGGCTGCTCGACCAGGCGGGTGCACCGATCGCCGGGCTTTACGCGGTGGGCGAAGTGCTCGGGAGCAATCTTTCGGGCAAGGGCGGCGTCGGCGGGATGGCGCTGTCTCCCGCGCTCGCATTCGGCCGCTGGCTGGGCGAGACGCTGCACGCCTGAACATATAGACTGAAAAGAAAAGAAGCGGCTTCGGGTCAACCGAAGCCGCTTCAGGTGGGTGCTCCGCGGCAAGGCGCGGAGCATGGGTATTCAGACTGCGCTGACTTCCTTCTCCGCCAGTCCCAGCAGCTGGCGGCCGTGGCGCGCCATATGCCCGTCCCAGGCGAAGCTTTGGTCGGCGGCGATCGCACGCAGGTCGCGATACCGGCGCTGAACCGGATTGGTTTCGGAAAGCCCCATCGCGCCCATCTGGCGGACCAGCCGCGTCACGGCGTCGAGCGCCTTGCGCGCGGCGAAGGAGCGATCGCGATCGTTGCGGACGGCATCATTCGCGCTCGCTGCGCGCCCGATGTTCCGTTGCAGGGCTTCGAACAGGCCGGCGACGACTTCCATTTCGGCTTCGCTCTCGGCAAGGCGCGACTGGACCTGGGTGAAGGTCGCCACCTCGCCGCCGCCGATGCCCGCGATGCGCGATCGGGTCATGCGTACATAGTCGGCAAAACCGCCTTCGGCGCATCCGGTCAGAACGCCGACCAGACGCTCGCCGCCGAGGCCATAAGCTTCGATCTGCGTGGTGGGAACGACGCGATGCCCCGGGACGTCGAGGGCCTCGACGACCAGGTTGGACCAATCCACCCCGCGCAAGCCTCCGAGATAATGATAGGGCAACAGCGTCACGTCGCTGCGCCGGACCAGCGCCGCCATGCTCCGCCCGTCGCCAGCGCGGATGTTGGTCAGCCATATCCATTCGGCGTGCGGAACGCCGCCGACGCCGATCCATGTTCCACTGATACAATATCCCGACGCGGTGGGTGTCGCGGTTGCGCCATCTTCATTGCGTGCGACGACGGCGGGGCCGGCGCCGATCTCTGCGTGCGCTTCTTCGCCGAGGCCGAATGCAAGGTCACGTGCGTCGGCGAACTCCGCCATAAGCCATGCCGTGGCAGGACAGGCGCGCGCGACGATCCGCTCGGCGGCAAGCCGGGCTGCGGGATCGGTGATGGCCAGCATGCCGGCTTGCACCAATTGTTCGATCGTGGCCGGGGCGACGCCGGCGCTATCGGTTTCGCGCGCCTGTTCTTCGAGCGCGGGGGTGATCGCGGCAAGGCGCTCGGCGATTTCGATCGGGTGGTTCGGGGTGTTCGTCATGACCGGTCCTGACTGCTTATAGGGCGTTGAGATGCTGGATATCGGTCGGGCGTCCGAAGATCGTCTTGACCACATCGATCATGTTGCGGTCCCAATTGACGCCGATTTGCTGCGCCATGCCGCACAGATCGCGAAAATGGCGCTGGATCGGATGTTCGGAGAAAACGGTCCGGGCGTCGAGCGAAGTGACCAGCCGTTCGGCTGCGTTCATGCACAGGCGCGCGCTGTAGACGCGGTCGCGTACCAGCGCGATCCGGGCGTCGTGCGACAGATCGTCGCGGGTCGCAGCGGCGTCGCGTTGGCGGCGAACCAGCGATTCGAGCAGGCAGATCGCGGCGCCCATTTCGGCGTCGGATTCGGCGAGGCGAAGCTGAACCTGGGGATCCTCCGACGAAAGCCCGCCCGCGCCCGCGCGCACAAGTCCGAGATAGGAGGCGAGCACCGCCTCGGCGCCGCCGATCAGTGGCCCCAGCAGATTGGTGCCGCCAAAGGGGCGGAAGCTGGCGCTGTGAACGGGGCTGTTGTTGACAGCCGACCCGGGCGGATCGGGCGCCATCATGGTGTTGAGCGGGATGGTGCGATATTCGGGAACAAAGGCGTTTTCGATGACGGCGCTTTTCGAACCCGTGCCGCTCATGCCGCTGACAAACCAGTCGTCCTTGATGGTGACGTCGGAGCGGGGGAACAGGAAATAGCTTTGCTGGTTGTCGCCGGTCGGCGATGCACGGAGCAGGACCCACGAGGCGTGATCGATTCCGCTGCAGAAACTCCATTGCCCGCTGATGCGGTAGCCGCCTTCGACCGATTCGAGCTTCACATTGCGCGAAACGGAGCCCGTGGAGATCAGGACATCGGCACCCTGGCCCCAGACATCGGCCTGCGCCTTGGGCGACATGCGCCCGATATAGGCGGCGTGCGACCCGACGACGCAGGCAATCCAGGCGGTCGAGGCGCAATGCCGGGCAATCGCGCGGCCCAGCTGGATCTGGGCGCCCCAGTCGAGCTCATATCCACCGAAGCGGTGGGGAACGAAGAAACGCAGGACGCCGTTTTCGAACAGCAGATCCATCGTTTCGCGGGGAATCCTTCGCAGCGATTCGGTTTCCGACGCGCGGGCATCCAGCGTCGGGCGAATCCTCTCTATCACCGCGAGCAGCGATTCCAGCGCAGGTTCAGGATCGGGAATCAGCGGTATCGCGTTGGTCATAGGATCATCCTTGGGTTGTTCATGATGTCCTATTTACATAATATCATGTAGACGTGAAGTCCTTATTGCATTCCCCCTGATGCTGCGATAGCGTCAAGGGCAATCGGAGGGGGCGCGGTTGCTGCCGTTTGCTGTCCGTTCAGGAATGTTGGCGCGGGCTTTTCCTGCAATTTATACAAGGAAAACAGGAAGATATTATGACAGATGCTCTTCAGGAAACCCAACCGCAAGTGCGCGCCGATGGCGGCTATCCCAAGGTCGCGCTGCGCAGCCCAAGCATTGCCATCGGCATCGTCCAGACGCGGGTGCGGGGTGTCGACGGCGACAATCCGGCGCCGATCATGCAGGAGAATCTGCAATATATCCTCGACCGGATCGATTGGGCGCAGCAGTCGGGCTATTGCGACCTGCTTTGCTTCCACGAATTTCCGATCCAGGGCTATCGTCCCTATACGCGGGAACAGACGCACCGGATCGCCTTCGAACTCGATTGCGACGAGCTCACCGCGGTGGCGGCCAAGGCCAAGCAATATAATTGCTACATCATGATGGGCGCGCTGGTGAAGCTTCCCGACTGGCCCGGGCATACCATGAACATGCAACTGCTGTTCGGGCCGTCGGGCAAGCTTGTTGCCAACCACTGGAAACAGCGCGCACGCCGCGGCACGCACCCGGGCGTCGAGCAGATCAACACCTGCATCTATGACGTGCTCGACCGCTATGTGGAGATGTACGGCTGGGACGCGGTGATCCCGGTCGAGTGCACCGATATCGGCAATATCGCCATGTCGGCGGTACAATATGAGCCCGAACTGTTCCGGGCGCAGGCGATGAAGGGGGCGGAAATCCTCTGCCGCACCGCCACCGGCGGCTTCCGCTGGGAAGATATGCAGATGTGCGCCTATCACAACGACGTGTTCGTCACGATGGTGAACAATTCGCTCAATCTTTATCCGGATCGCCGGAGCTTCGAGGAAGTGGCGCACACCAATGAGTGGGTCGGGCGCTCCTCGATCTGGGGCCCCGGCGGTACCGTGCTCGCCGAAGCCAACAAGTTCGAAACCAAGCGCCGCACGGTCATCGACATGGAGGCCTTCCGCAAGTCGCATCGCCTTCCCGACGTCCATGTCTCGCTCTACGAGCGCGTGTTCGACGCCTATCAGGAACGCTTCCCGCCCAATCTCTGGTCGGCCTATCTGCCGACCGACGGACGCGATGGGTATCGTCACCTGATCGAGAATGATCGCTGGGTCGCGCCCGGCCAGCCCGACTGAGGCCGCGATCACCCGCCTTCAATATGATTTTGAAAGTTCGTCATGATAGACATACCCGTTCTCATCGTTGGTGGTGGGCCGGTTGGCCTGACGCTTGGCATCGACCTGGCGACCCGCGGTCAGCCGGCGCTGCTCGTCGAGGAGCGTACCGCGCCCACCGAACATCCCAAGGCGACGCTGCTCGGTGCGCGTTCGATGGAATATTATCGCCGCTGGGGTCTCGACGACGCGATCTACGACCATGCGATCAACCATGATCTGCCCTATCATATCATTTTCACGACGCGGCTGGCCGGGCAGGAGCTCCATCGTTTCCGCTCGCCGTCGCTGCTCGAGACGCGCACGCGCGACCCTGAGGCGCTGGCACGCTTTCGGGAACTGAGCTGGTCGCCCTATGGCAAGACGCAGATCGGCCAGCAGGTGCTCGAACCCGTCTTGCTCGATCATGCGCGCACGCTGGCTCCGCTCGAGATGCGGCACGGCTGGCGGTTCGAGGGTTTTGAACAGCATGACGATCATGTCATCTCGACGCTTGTCGAGATCGCGACCGGGCGCAGCGAGACGGTCCGCTCCCGCTATCTGGCGGCGTGCGACGGCGGTACGAGCAACGTCCGGCGCCAGCTCGGTATCCGCTATAATGGTCGCGGCAAGATGCGCGCCAATGTCAGCTTCTTCTTCCGTAGCCCCGAATTTCTCGAAGCCCATGGCCGCGGCATGGCCAATCTCTATTTCGTCTTCTCGCCCGACAGCTTCGGCGTGTTCACCGCGATCGACGGCAAGGAGTTGTGGAACTATCAATATTATTTCCTCGATCCCGCCAAGGCCACGCAGGAACTCGATGCGCAGGCGATCCTGCACGGTGCGATGGGCAAGCCCTTCGCCTTCGAACTGCTGGCGACGATGCACTGGAACCATCACCAGTCGGTGGCGCGCAAATGGCGCGACGAGCGCGTCTTCCTGCTCGGAGACGCCGCGCATCTTTTTGCGCCTACGGGCGGCGTCGGCATGAACACGGGAATCGGCGATGCCTGCGATCTGGGCTGGAAACTCGATGCCGTTCTGAAGGGCTGGGGCGGCGATGCGCTGCTCGACAGCTACGAGATCGAGCGCAAGCCGATCGCGGTCCGCAACAGCCTGATCTCGGCCACCAATTCGGACAAGATCGATATGGTCATGGACGAGACGCCGGCCGATATCGATAGCCCCGACGATAGCGGCCACACCGCGCGTGCCGAGCTGACGCGCAAGATCCATTGGCTCGCCCGGCAATTCAACAGCGCCGGTACCCATCTGGGCTATCGCTATGTCGACAGCCCGGTCATCATCCCCGATGGCACCCCCGAACCCCCCGACGATATGGGCCAGGTCGTGCCGTCGAGCTGGCCGGGATCGCGCGCGCCGCATATGTGGCGCGCCGACGGAAGCTCGATGCTCGATCTGTTCGGTGCGGGCTTCGTGCTGCTGCGCTTCGGCGCGGCCGGGGATGGCGACGCGGAGTTGGCCGAGGCGGCGGCCGCCGCCGGTGTGCCGTTCGCGATCCGCGATATCGACGACGCCGAGGCGAAGGCGCTCTATGCCCGCCGGCTGGTACTCGTCCGGCCCGACGGTCATGTCGCCTGGCGCGGCGACCAGGCACCGGCCGATCCGGGCGCGGTGATCGCCAGGCTCGCGGGGCACGTGCAATGAGCCGCGCTTTTGATCCCGATACGGTCGCCGTTCCGGCAGGGCATTTCATCGACGGGCAATTGATCGGGGAGGGGACAAGCCGGATCGACGTCTTCCGTCCCTCGGACGGCCGTGTCCACGCCGCCATTCCCGAAGGCGACGAAGCGACGGTCGATCGCGCGGTGCTGGCCGCGCAGGCCGCGCAGAAGATATGGCGCGCCGTCGCTCCGCGCGATCGTGCGCGGATTTTGCGGCGCTGGGCCGATGCGATTGCGCGCAATGCCGACGAGATCGCCCGGCTGGAGGCGGTGGTTTCGTCGCGGATCTTTGCCGAGGCAAAGGCCGTCGATGTGCTCAATACCGCCGAGTGGCTGCGCTATTATGCCGAATATTGCGACAAGGTCGACGGCGCGGTGCTGCCGACCGGCGACAATGGTCTCGCGATGGTCGTCCACGAACCCTATGGCGTGGTGGGCGCGATCTCGCCCTGGAATTTCCCGCTGATCCTCGCGATGTGGAAGGTCGCACCGGCGCTCGCCGCGGGCAATGCGATCGTGCTCAAGCCTTCGGAAATGACACCCTTCTCGATCGTCCGTGTGGCGGAGCTTGGCGTCGAGGAAGGTTTGCCCGCGGGGCTCTTCAATATCGTGCAGGGCTATGGCCCCGGCGTCGGCGCGGCGATCGTGAAGCATCCGGGCGTCGGCTATGTCGCCTTCACCGGATCGACCGCGACAGGCCGCCGGCTGATGGCCGATGCCGCGCTCAGCGGACCCAAGCCCGTCGGGCTGGAGCTCGGCGGCAAGGGGCCGCAACTCGTGCTCGATGATGCTCCCGACCTCGATCAGGTCGCCGATCACATCGCCTGGGGGATCACGCGCAATGCCGGGCAGCTCTGCTATGCAGGCAGCCGTCTCATCGTCCATGCGTCGCTCCGCGAAGCCTTGCTCGACAAGGTTTCCGCGCGCTTTGCCACACTGGTCCCCGGCGCGACATGGGATGATGGCGCAACGCTGGCACCGATCTTCAACCAGCGTCAGGCCGAACGTATCGAGAATATCGTCGGCGACACGCTCGCCGAAGGCGGGTCGCTTCGTATCGGCGGGAAACGGCTCGACCGCGAGGGCGACGGCGTCTGGTTCGCGCCGACGATCATCGAAAATGTGACGCAGGCGGCGCGGGGATGCCGCGAGGAAATTTTCGGGCCCGTGCTGCTGGCACAGTCGTTCGATACGCTCGAAGAGGGGCTCGCGCTGGCCGATCACCCCGAATATGGTCTGAGCGCGTCGGTCTATACGAAGGATTTGCGGCGCGCGATCGACGTCAGTCGCTCGCTGCAGACGGGGACGGTCTGGGTCAACGCCTGGGGCCGGCGTCCGGATTTCACCGCGCCCTTCGGCGGCTGGAAAGCCTCGGGCATCGGTCAGGAGGCCGGCCGGGCGGGGTATGAGAAATATCTGCGCCACAAGACAATCTGGTTCGATCTGCCCTGACTGCGGAGGGTCCCGCCGTGTGACGGCGGGGCGGTTCCGCCCGGCGATCCGGCGCGCTCCGGTTCTTCCGACCCCCGGCCCGAGAGGGCTGGGCCAGGGACCGGAAGCTTCAAAACAGGACCGCGGTCAATCGCATGTCAGATAGAGAAAATCGGACTGCTGCCAGAGCCGCAGTGTCAATATGTCGCCTGCCTCCACCCTGCGCGGCTCGGGAAAGGCGTAGAGCTGCTTGTTCCAGACCGAATCGGTGGTGAGCGGGTGATTGTCGTAGGTGATGCCGGGCGCAAGCTCGAGGCTGATCCACTGCAGCACGCCATAGCAAAGCCCCGAGCGCGTGACCGTCACGGCGACCGTCATTTCCCTGTCCGCCAGCGAAGCCAGATCGTCGAAATCATATTCGACCAGCGCCAGATCGTCGGAGAAGGCATCATAGCCGATCTGGCGCGACACCGGCTGGCGCCAGGGCCGCAGCCGCGCGAAAGACGCCATGTCGAATCCGCAGACATCGTCGAGGCCCAGCAGATAGGCGATTTCGTTACCGCCGACGAGCACGCCCATCATCGCACCGTGCGAAGGAATGATCCGCGCGCCGGGCTTGAGCAGCCGCTGCTTCGCGTCGATCAGGCTCGGCAGCACGCCTTCGCCGACAAAATCATTGGCCAATATCTCCGATACCAGCACATCGGCGCGTTCGGGCAGATCGCGTCCAACCTCGATCATCGCCGAGTTTTTTGCGACGACGTCGATCCGGTCGGCCCAGGCGCTGCGCCCGGTGATCGCCTGCGCCTCCCGGGCGACGACATCGACCATTTCGCAGCTGACCACGTGACGCGCGCCGGCTTCGGCGGCGAGCAGGGCGAGCAGGCCCGCGCCGGTTCCGATATCGAGCACCAGATCGTCGGGCCGCACCACCGCGCGAATGGCATCGCGATAGGCGTGGTTGCGCTTGGGCTCGTTCATCATCGGCAAGTGCCAGGGCGGGATCAGCCGCGCGAGGGTTTCGCGCAGTCCGAACTCGGCCGGCAGGTGCCGCGGCGCGATCCGCAATGCGGTTTCAAAGCTTTCGACGGCTTCATTGTCGCGGCCCAGCGCGGCGAGTGCCATGCCGAGATCGGTGAGCGCCTCGACATCCTCCGGCGCGTGCGCGAGATAGCGCCGATAGCCCGCTTCCGCCGCGCGATGCTGCCCGCGGTCATGTTCCATACGCGCGAGCAGATGGTGCAGGCGATGGTCGCCGGGATCGATGCGCAAGGCCGCGCCGAAGGCGTCGATCGCCGCATCCTGCTTTCCCGCCCGACGATACAGATCCCCGAGGTTGCGATGCGCGCGCGGGTTTTCCGGGTCGAGAGCCAGCGCCGTGTGAAAGCACCGCTCCGCTTCGTCGAACCGCTCCGCCTTGCCCAGGACGACGCCGAGCGCATTATGCCCCTCGGATTCGTCCGGCGCTTCATCTGCGACCGTGCGGACGGCCGCTTCTGCTGCCTCGATATCGCCGGCGGCGAGATGCTGCATCGCCCCGGTCAGCAGCGCGGCGAGTTCTGCGGTCGAGCGGCGTTGCATCGCTCAGCGCCGACAGGCGTCGACAATCTCGCCCGTGCGCGCGAACCAGGTGCCGGGCTGAGCGGCAAGCCAGGCGAGGCAGCGTTCGAGCGCGTCGATGCGATAGGGCAGGCCCATGATATAGGGGGTCAGGTGCAGCGGCAGCACGCGCCCGCCATAGCGATCGACCTCGCCGTCGATCCAGCGATACGCATCCTCGATCTGCCCGGCATAGCTGTCGGCCGACTGTTGCTGGACGGTGATGATCTGGCGATCCGAAAGCTCGTGGTTGAGCGGGAAGTTCATGATCGGGCCGGCTTCGGTATCAAAACGACAGGGCAGCTCGTCATTGACCCAATCGGCCATGTAAGCGACGCCCGCTTCTTTCAGCAGCCGCGGTGTGTTCCAGCTCTGCGATCGCGCGATCGAGTGCCAGCCGCGCGGCCTGATGCCCGAAATACGTTCGAGCGTGTCGAGCGACGATGCGATCAGTGCGCGTTCGTCCGCTTCGGGAAGCCCGGTCGCGATCGTGCCGTTCATGTCGGTCGAATGCGCGACGATCTCATGCCCTGCAGCGACGATATCGTGAATGACGATCGGGTAACGTTCGGCGATCGCGGCATTGACCGCGATGCTGGCGGGGGTCCCGAGTTTCGCGAACAGGTCGAGCAAGCGGTAGAAACCCACGCGCGTCCCATATTCGCGCGCCGTATAGTGACGATAGTCGGGATAGCTTGTCTGCATATGCCCCGGCGCGCGAAAGGGCGTGTCGGTTGGGGTGATCGGGAACCATTCGAGGCTGACGAAGAGCGCGACCGCGACACGCTTGCCGCCAAAATCGAGCGGCGGGCGATCGAACAGGTTGGACCAGGGATAATATGCATGGTCCATGCCGTGGCGGCGGTGCGGATATTCCAGATAGGCGGGATCGAGCGACATCAGCGCGCCTCCGTGCGGTAGCGCGCGGCATGGGCCACGGCGCGGTCGTAATCATGGGCAAGGAAATGGTCGGCGACGTCGCCCGACCGGGTGATCCAGGCGCGTCCGTCGGCGGCGATATGTTTCAGCACCTCCTCGAAGGCGCCGATCCGGTGGGGCTGGCCGATCAGATAGGCGTGGAGCGGAATGCACATCACCGTGCCCGATTCGGCGCCTTCCGCCGCCAGCCGCTCATATTGGCGGATCAGCGTGTCGGCATATTCGCGCGGGCTCATATTATAGACGAAGAAGCCATAATGGTCGTTGACCTCGATGCTGTAGGGCATCGAAATAAGCTTGCCCGAGCGGACATGCACCGGCTGCGGCTGGTCATCATGATAAAGGTCGCAGGTGTAGGTCAGCCCATATTCGGCGATCAGGTCGAGCGTGCGCGGCGTGTGGGTGAGAGCGGGGGCGAGCCAGCCCTTGATCGTCTGACCGGTCGCATCGCGCACGGTGCGGATCGAATCCGCGATGATCGCGCGCTCCTGCGCCTCGTCCATCCCGTAGCTGTAGCGCGTGTTGTAGATGCCGTGGCTGAAGAATTCCCAGCCGCGCGCATTGGCATCGGCGACGATTTCCGGATGGTGCTGGCACATCGCGACCGAGAGGGACACCGACCCCGGGAAGCCGTGCTTCGACATCATTTCGGCCAGTCGGCAATGGCCGACACGATTGCCATAATCGCGGTGCCCATAGCCGACGACATCGGGATGCGGTTTGGGCCAGCTCTTGCGGTGCGGATTGGCGGGTGGGTCGATCTCGTAAAATTCTATGTTGGGCGACACCCACACCGCGACCGTCTTGCCGTCCGGCCATTCGATCTTCGGCCGGTTTCTCCACGGGTTGAAATTATAGAGGCCGGGATCGGCGGCGCCTTCGTTCATGCGCGCGCCTCCAGCCAGTCGATCACCGCCTGCACGGGTTCGACATCGGCATATTTCAGCTGAAGGTCGGTGAGGTTGGCGAAATGATAGCTTTCATGCTTGTCGGCGCAGGTCTCGATGGGGACGATGGTGCGATAGCCGTGCGACAGCGCATCGACCGCGGTCGCGCGCACGCAGCCCGAGGTGCTGCCGCCGGTGATCACGACCGTATCGACCTTGTGCCAGACCAGATAGCTGGCGAGATGCGTTTCGAAAAAGGCCGAGGGCATGCGTTTCGCATAGACTGCGTCGACCGCATGATCGATTTCGCAGCGTTCGTCGAAATCATATCGATCACTGCCGATCTTGATATTCTGCAGGCTGTCGGGCGTGTTGGTGCGCGTGCCCCAGACCCCGGCGTCGGCGCCATTGCCCATATAGCCGACATGGGTCCAGACGACCGGCATGTCCCGCGCGCGTGCCAGCCGCGAGATGGTGTTCGCATATTCGATCTGGCGCGGATCACTTTCATAGGCGGTCTTATATTTGTCGATCTGCGTATAGGCGTTCTGGAAATCGACATTCACGATCGCCAGCTTGCGCCCGAATCCGAATTTGCTGCGGGCCGGATTGGCGATCACATCTTCGAATATCTGACGTGCGGTCCGGTTGTCGGACAGCATTTTTGTTCCAACCGTCATGCGGATACTCCTTGAACTGCCTGGCCGAAACCGAGCGGGAGGCCGGCGTCGGGAAGGAAACCGTAAATTTCTTCGCCGGGAAGCGAATCGGTCAGGATGGTGCGGACATGCATCAGTTTTTCGAGGTCGATTCCGGTGCGCAGCCCCATGGCTTCGAGCATGAAGACCAGATCCTCGGTGACGATGTTGCCGCTCGCACCCGGTGCGAAAGGACAGCCGCCGAGCCCGCCAAGCGAGCTGTCGAGCGTCGTCAATCCGGCGTCCAGCGCGGCGAGTGCATTGGCGAGCCCGAGCCCGCGTGTGTTGTGGAGATGGATGCCGGTCAGTGCTGCGTCGCCGACGACGCCGCGTACCAGCGCGATCAGCCGCTTGACCGCGGCGGGATCGGCATAGCCTGTCGTGTCGGACAAGCCGACCTCATCGCATCCGGCGGCCATCAGCGCTTCGGCCAGCCGCGCTATCTGCGCGTCGGCGATCGCGCCTTCCAGCGTACAGCCGAAGGCCGTTGAAAGGCTGCCTTCGAAATGCGGGCGCTGCCCCTCGGGCGCGGCGCATATCAACGCGGCGATTTCCTTCGCCTCGTCCAGCACCTGCGCGTGGGTGCGGCGCAAATTGGCCATGCTGTGCGTTTCCGAAACCGAAAGCGGCAAGGTCAGCTTGTCCGCGCCGGCCTGAATCGCGGCGGCGGCACCCTTTGCGTTGGGAACAAGCACGGCAACGGTGAGATTCGGAATCGTCTTTGCAAAGGCGACAATTTCTGCCGTGTCGGCCAGCTGGGGCAGCAGCTTCGCCGGAACAAAACTCCCGACCTCGATTTCGCGCACCCCGGCCGCAGCCTCGGCCGCGATCCAGGCCTTTTTCGCATCGGTCGGCATCGTCGCCGCAATGCTTTGCAGCCCGTCGCGGGGCCCCACTTCGCTCACCAGAATATCCATCATCACCGCACCGCATCTTGCATTGTTACCATAACGTTATATAAACATACCAAGATGAGAACCGCAAGTCGATACGACCTGCAGGGGGTGGAGAAAAATGATGGAACAAGATGTGCGGCCGCTCGCGGGGCTCAAGGTGATCGAATTCACCCATATGGTGATGGGGCCGTCCATCGGCGTCATATTGGGCGATCTGGGCGCCGATGTGATCAAGGTGGAGCCTCTGGGGGGCGATCAGACCCGCCGGCTTCTGGGCTCGGGCGCGGGCTATTTTCCGATGTTCAACCGCAACAAGCGCAGCATCTGCCTTGACCTGAAAAGCGAGGATGGCCTCGCCGTCGCGCGCCGTCTGGTCGATGGCGCCGACATCATGGTGGAAAATTTCCGGCCCGGTACGCTCGATCGTCTGGGTCTCGGCTATGAGGCGCTGTCGCAGACCAACCCGTCGCTGATCCATTGTTCGGCCAAGGGTTTTCTGGCCGGCCCCTATGAACGGCGCACCGCGCTCGACGAAGTGACCCAGATGATGGGCGGGCTCGCCTATATGACGGGTCCGCCGGGGCGGCCGCTCCGCGCCGGCGCCTCGGTGATCGACATCACCGGCGGCATGTTCGGCGTGATCGGCATCCTTGCCGCGCTTGAGCAGCGCCATCGCAGCGGGCGAGGGGCGTCGGTGAAATGTTCGCTCTTCGAAACCACGGCATTTATGGTCGGCCAGCATATGGCGCAGCAGGCGGTCACCGGAACGGCGGCGCAGCCGATGCCCAACCGGATTTCGGCCTGGGCGATTTACGACGTCTTCGAAACGCGCAACGAGGGCGAGCAGCTTTTCGTCGGTGTGGTGAGCGACGGCCAGTGGAAATCGCTGTGCGAAGCCTTTGCGCTCGAGGATCTCGCCGCCGATCCGGACCTGGCACTCAACAACCAGCGTGTGCTGGCGCGCGACCGCATCTTGCCGCGCGTGCGGGCGCTCTTCGGCGCAATGGAGCGCGACGCGCTGATCGAACGGCTTGAGGCGCTTGGCCTCCCGTTCGCGCCCATCGCGCGGCCCGACGAACTGTTCGACGATCCGCATCTGAACGCCGCCGGAGGTCTTCTCGAGGTCCGGATTCCGGGCGGCGCAACGACGAAGCTGCCGGCGCTTCCGATCGAGTTTGATGGCGGCAGGCCCGGCTTGCAACACGACATCCCCGCGGTCGGGGGCGATGGCGACGCGATTCTGGAAGCACTCGGCTTCACGCCCGAGGAGATTGGCCGGCTGACGCGTGCGCCCGCCGACATTGAAGCCTGATTGGCAAGGACGGGAAAGACGCATGGCACGCACAATTTTCGAGAAGATCTGGTCGAGGCACGAGGTGTCCGATCTGGGCGGCGGCACCGGGTTGCTGCTCGTCGACCGCATATTGCTGCACGAGCGCACCGGCGGCGTTGCCCTCAAAAGTCTCGCGGCGGCGGGGCGGGAGGTGCTCGATCCGGCGCATGTCTTCGCGACGATGGACCATGTCGTCGACACGCGTCCCGGTCGCACCGACGTCACCACCATGCCTGCCGGCACCGCGTTCATCACCGAGACCCGTGCCGCCGTCAACGCAGCGGGCATTCGCCTGTTCGATCTTGGGGATCCCGCGCAGGGCATCGTCCACGTCATTTCGCCCGAGCTCGGGATCGTGCTGCCGGGGACGACCCTCGTTTGCGCCGACAGCCATACCTGCAGCCAGGGTGCCATGGGCGCGCTCGCCTGGGGGATCGGCTCGACCGAAGCCGAACATGCACTGGCAACCACGACGCTGCGGGTGAAGAAGCCCCTGACGATGCGGGTGACGATCAACGGGTGCCTGGCCCCCGGCGTCACCGCCAAGGACCTTGCGCTGCATCTGCTCGGGCGCTTCGGTTCGCGCGGCGCGCGCGGACATGTCGTCGAATATGCCGGCGAAGCGGTGCGCGCGCTGGACGTCGAAGCCCGGCTGACGCTGTGCAATATGGCCACGGAATTCGCGGCCTTTTCGGCGTTGATCGCTCCCGATGAGATTGTGTTCGACTATCTGAAGGGGAGGCCCTTCGCGCCGTCGGGCGCCGCGTGGGACGCGGCGCTGGATTGGTGGCGCACGCTCGCGAGCGACGAAGGCGCATGTTTCGATGCCGAACTGGTGGTCGATGCGGCGGATGTGGCGCCGATGGTGACATGGGGAACCAGCCCCCAGCATGCCGTGCCGATCGACGATGTGGTCCCGCAGCATGATGCGGTTGCGGATCGCGATACGCGCGAAAGCTATGATCGCGCGCTCGCCTATATGGGGCTTGCGGCGGGGCAGCGCCTTGACGGGCTCGAAATCGATGCGGCCTTCATCGGCTCCTGCACCAACAGCCGCATTTCCGACCTCCGTCGGGCCGCTGCGATCCTCAAGGGACGCGCCGTGGCGCCGGGGGTAAAGGCAATCTGCGTGCCCGGTTCGACGGCGGTCAAGGCGCAGGCCGAAGCCGAGGGGATCGACCGGATATTCCTCGACGCGGGTTTCGAATGGCGCGAGGCGGGCTGCTCGATGTGCTTCTTTGCCGGCGGGGAAAGTTTCGGCGCCGGACAGCGCGTCGTCACATCGACCAACCGCAATTTCGAGAGTCGCCAGGGGCCGGGTACGCGCTCGCACCTCGCTTCTCCGGAAACCGTGGCGGCCGCAGCCATTGCAGGGCGCCTCTCCGATCCCCGAAAACTGGAGCCCCGCTGATGGAAGCTTTCACGCAACTGCAGGCCGTCGCCATGCCGCTGCTTCGCGACAATATCGATACCGATGCGATCATTCCCTCGCGCGAGATGACGTCGGTTTCCAAGCGGGGACTGGCGGGCGGCCTTTTCGCCGGCTGGCGCTATGTGGCGATCGGTAGCCGCGAACCCGATCCGGATTTCGTGCTCAACGACCCCGCCTATGGCGGAGCGCGCATCCTGATCGGCGGTGCCAATTTCGGTTGTGGTTCGAGCCGCGAACATGCGGCATGGGCGCTCGCGGAATTTGGCTTTCGTGCGATCATTGCCCCGTCGTTCAACCCGATTTTTCGCGGCAATTGCGTGCGCAACGCGATCCTGCCCGTCGAACTGCCCGATGCCGAGATCGCGGCGCTCGCTGCCGAAGTGTCCGCGGACCCGCAGGCGCGTCCTGTTTCGATCGATCTGCCCGAACAGCGACTCATGAGCGCGCTCGGGAAGACATATTCCTTTTCGATCGACGAGGAGGCGAAGGAAATGCTCGTTGCCGGCCTCGATGCCATCGATCTGACGCTTCTGCGCCGCGACGAGATATCGGCATTTCGTTCGAAAGATAAGGCCGATTTCCCATGGGCTTATCTGGCCTGATCGAACCGGATCAGGTGCCTTTCGCGATCGGCTTTGCCAGTAGCATGTATCCATAATATCATGATGACATAACATATATTTCTTGCTAGTCAGGAATCTCAAAGCTGAAAGGAATCGCCGTGACTGAACCGCGCCCGCTCCCCCATGCCATGTCCGCCCGCCCCGATGCCGAGGAACAATCCCGGCTCGACTTCGCCATCACGCTGAAGAGCATCTTGCGCGATCCGGTCAAATCGGCGCTGCCCGATATCTATCAGAAGCATGTGGAGCCCGAGTGGAAGCGGCAACATGGCCGTTCGCCCGAAACCTGGCGCGAGGTCGCCGATGCGATGGGGGGCGATCGTTCCTATCGCTGGTGGAGTGCGCTGGCCCGCGCGCAGCAGGAATTTTATGTCGATGTGACCGCGACCGTGTGCGATCGCCAGCTGCCCGATTTGATCGAGCGCTATCGCAGTTTTGCCAAGGCGCCCCAGCATGGCACGTTGACGCTGGATTCTGCGGTGCAAATTCCCGCATATCAGTCGTCGGTCGACATCCACTGCGTTCCGGGCTCCTATTTTCTCGAACGCACCGAGGACGATGTCTGGGCGGGCGCGCGCTCGGACCTCGGCAGTTTTGTCTTCATCATGGGGCGCACCGGTAAATTGTGCGACGACAAGGGGCTTGCCGGATCGGCATTTCTCAAGAGCCGTTTTCCCGATTTCGCGCCGAAGAAGATTCTCGATATGGGGTGCACGGTCGGCATGTCGACGCTGCCCTATGGCCGTGAATTTCCCGATTCCGAACTCCATGCTATCGACCTCTCGGCACCCGCGCTGCGTTTCGCCCATGCGCGCGCCGAGGCGCTGGGCCAAGCCGTTCATTTCCGTCAGGCCAATGCCGAGGCGACCCCTTATGAGGACGAGAGCTTCGATCTGATCGTATCGCATATCCTGCTTCACGAGAGCTCGCGCAAAGGGTTGCAGAATATCCTGACCGAGAGCTACCGGCTGCTGCGTCCGGGCGGTGTCATGCTGCATGTCGAGGTTCCGATCCGCCGCAAGGATCCGTTCGACCAGTTCCTGTGGAACTGGGATGCGACAAACAACAACGAGCCTTTCTGGTCGACGCTCGCGGAAATGGATCTGATCGAACCCGCCTTGAAGGCCGGCTTCCCGGCGGATGCCGTTTTCGAAACCGAAATTCCCACACAATATTTCAAGGAGGGTGGCTGGCTCGCCTTCGGCGCCCGCAAACCCGGAGGAGAGCAATGATGACCGCGCCCCTTCCCAAAGCGTCAAAGGGTGAGCGCCCCTTCATGCTCGACGACCCCGATAGCGAGCGGCTGCTGACCATGATCGTCGCCCTGATGGGGGAGGCGAGCGTGCTGCACGACCAGGTGGACACGTTGACGCGGCTGATCGTCGAGCGCGGCGTCGCCAGCCTCGACGATATCCGTCACTATCAGCCCGACGATGCCGCGATGGCGGAGCGAGCGGCACGCCGCAAGGGCCTTGTCGAACGGGTCATGCGGATCATCATTGCCGACAATGAGCGCGCGCAGCGCGACGAGACTCCCTATGCCGATGTGCTGTCCATGGTCCAGGCCGCTTAGGAAGCTCTTTGGATCCGGGGGGCGGGTCGAGCGACCGGCCCCCCGGTCCGTTTTCCAGTGATAGCGCCCGTCCTGCGGCGGGCGGGAGAAATTTATGGCATCGGTGCTGGTGACCGGGGCAAGCCGCGGTATCGGGTTCGAACTGGTTCGCCTCTATGCGGAGCTGGGGTGGCGGGTATACGCGACGTGCCGCACGCCCGAGCGCAGCGACGCCCTCGCGGCGCTGGCCCGGCAACATGATCTGGTGTCGGTGCACCGGCTCGATGTGACCTGTCATGCCGCGATCGATGCGCTGGCCGCGGAACTGGCCGGTGACGCGCTGGATGTGCTCGTCAACAATGCGGGGATCGGCGCGGGTGGCGCGGCGATTGGCGCTTTCGACTATGACCTGTTTTCCGGCCTGTTCGCGACCAACGTCTTCGGACCGGCGAAAATGGTCGAGGCGTTCCTGCCGCACGTCGAAGCCGGCGCAATGCGCAAGATCGTGGCCATTTCGAGTTCGCTCGGTTCCATCACGACCGCGAAGGGCGGCAACTATCTCTATCGAACGAGCAAGAGCGCGCTCAACATGCTGATGCGATCGATGGCGCATGATCTTGTCGATCGCGGCATCATCCTGACTTTGTTGAGTCCGGGCATGGTCGATACCGATTTCATGCGCGGAACGCGGATGCCCAAGATCGCGCCCGACGTGAGCGCTCACGGCTTGATCGAGACGATCGAGCGCCTGTCGTCCGACGATGCGGGACGCTTCATTCGCTACAATGGCGATGTCGTGCCCTGGTAGGGCGGAAAAGCGCCAGTGCAGCGGGGTGTAGGGGCTCGCACCATGAGCCGAACCTTTCGCGCCACACAAAATGCGCACATTTTTTAATTATCATGTTGTCATGAAAGCATGACATATATAGAGCCTGTACGCAGCCGGGCAAAGGAGCGACCCTTGGGAGAAGCGATGAACAATGGGAGGAGGCTGCCGGCGCTGGACCAGGCGTTGTTGCGGCGTGTCTGCGGTACCTACGCCACGGGCGTTGCGATCGTCAGCGTGACGCGCGCCGACGGCAAGCCGTGCGGACTGACCGTCAATTCCTTCACATCGGTGTCGCTCGACCCGCCGCTCGTCCTGTGGAGCCTGCGCAGCGCTTCCCCCAGCTTGCACCATTTCGATGGAGACGGGCCTTTTGCCATCAATATCCTCGCCGAGCATCAGAACGAGCTCGCGCTCAAATTCGCCCGTCCTGCGGGCGACAAGTTCGAGGGTGTCGCGCTTGCGACGGGGGCATCGGGCGCGCCGGTGATCGGGGGCGGCATCGCGCATCTCGAATGCCGGCCATATAGCCGCATGGAGGCGGGCGACCATATTGTCTTCGTCTGGGAGGTGGTGGCGGTCAGCCAGTCGGAAGCGGATGCGCCGCTGGCATTTTTCGGCGGCAGATTTCATGGTCTGACGCCGCTCAACGAGACGAGGGCCAGCTGATGCAGGCGGGAAGGTGCATGCCATGCTTCGCTTGATTGCCCGTCGATTGCTTGTTGCGATCCCGACGATCTTTGTGATCATCTGCATATCGTTTCTGATCATCAAGCTCGCCCCTGGCGGCCCGTTCGATGCAGAAGCCGATATCGATCCCGCGATCCGGGCCAATCTCGAGGCGGCTTATCACCTCGACAAGCCGGTCCTGACGCAGTTCGGTATGTATCTGCAGAATCTGGCGCAGGGTAATCTTGGCCAGTCCTTCGTGTTTCGCGACCGCGACGTATCCGATATTATCGCGCAGGGCGTGCCGGTCAGCGCCACGCTTGCCATTTGCACCATCCTCGTCGGTCTCATCGGCGGCGTCAGCATCGGCCTCCTGGCGGCGCTGCGCCAGAACAGCGCGGCCGATTATGGTGTGATGACGGTCGCGATGGCCGGGATTGCGATACCGACTTTTGTCACCGCGCCGGCGATGGTGCTGGTCTTCGGTCTCTATCTTGGCCTCTTGCCCATCTCGGGATGGGGCGGCGGCGATCCCAGGCATATCATCTTGCCCGTCGCCGCGCTGGCTTTGCCCAAGATTGGCGTGATGGCGCGGATCACGCGCGGGGGCATGCTCGACGTGCTGCGCGCTAACCATGTGCGCACCGCGCGTTCGAAGGGACTGCCGGAGCGCAAGGTCATCTGGCGCCATGCGCTGCGGTCGGGGCTGACGCCCGTCGTCAGCTATATCGGCCCGGCGGTCGCGGCTGTCATGACGGGTTCGGTCGTCGTCGAGCAGATTTTCGGTCTGCCCGGGATAGGCCGCTCCTTCGCCGAGGGCGCGATCAACCGCGACTATCCCGTCATCATGGGCATCACGATCCTCTACGCCGGCGTCATCATGGTGATGAACCTGCTGGTCGATATCGCCTATCATTTTCTCGATCCGAGGGTGGACTGATGCAGCCGGCAACCATCGATTTTCCGGAGCCGGGCGACGCTCTCGCGGCCGAGGCAGTTCCGCCCGGCCAGTCGCCCCGGCGCAAGGCGTTCAACCGTTTTTGTCGCAACCGCGCGGCGATGGCGGGCATTATCCTGCTCGCGGCGATGGCGCTGTCGTCCATGATCGTACCGATGTTCGACGCGGGCGCGTTCGAGCGGGTCAACTGGACCGCGATCCTGCAACCGCCCTCGGCCGAATATCTGTTCGGAACCGACACCAATGGCCGCGATCTGTTCGTGCGGACCTTCTACGCCGGCCGCATCTCGCTCGCTATCGGTGTGCTCGCAACCTCGGTGGCGGTGGTGATCGGCGTCATCTATGGCGCCACATCGGGTTTTCTCGGCGGGAAGGTGGATGCGGTCATGATGCGCATCTGCGACGTCATCTATGCGCTGCCGACGCTGTTCTTCATCATCATTCTCGTGACGGTGCTCGGTTCGAAGAACATCCTGATCATCTTTTGCTGCATCGGCGCGGTCGAATGGCTGACCATCGCCCGCATCGTCCGCGGGCAGACATTGTCGGTGAAAAAGAAGGAATATGTGGAAGCCGCGCGTGCGATCGGCCTTTCGACACCGCAGATTCTCTGGCGCTACATCATCCCCAACGTCACGAGCCCCGTCATCGTCTATGTCACGCTGCTCATCCCGGTGAACATCCTCATCGAAAGCTATCTGAGCTTCCTGGGGCTCGGCGTGCAGGAACCCCTGACGAGCTGGGGCCAGCTGATCTCGCAGGGGAGCGGCGACATGGAGAATGCGCCCTGGCTGCTCATTTTCCCTTCGGTCATGCTGACACTGACCCTGTTCGCATTCAACTTCATTGGTGATGGATTGCGCGATGCCCTTGACCCCCGATCCCGTTAAGGCCGTGGGCGAGCCGCCCGTCCTTGCATGCCAGGATCTCTTCGTCCGCTTCGCGGGCCCCGATGGCGAAGTCTGCGCGGTGAACGGCATCAGCCTTTCGGTCGGCAAGGGCGAGTGCCTCGGCGTTGTCGGCGAGAGCGGCTCGGGCAAGAGCCAGGCGTTTCTCGCGGTTATGGGGCTCCTTGCCGAAAACGGCCGTGCGCAGGGCCGTGTCCAGCTCGAAGGTCGCGAAATATTGAACGCGCCGCGCCCGGTGCTCGACGCGGTGCGTGGCAAGGATATGGCGTTCATCTTTCAGGATCCGATGAGCTCGCTCACGCCGTTTCTGAAGGTCGGGGACCAGATGCAGGAGGTTTTGCTCCAGCATATGGGAATGTCCGCCGCTGGCGCGCGCGAGCGCGTGCTCGAGGTTCTCGAGATGGTGCGGATCCCGGCCGCCAAGCGCCGCGTCAACCAGTATCCGCACGAGCTTTCGGGTGGCATGCGCCAGCGCGTGATGATTGCGCAGGCGCTGCTCTGCAAGCCGAAGCTGCTGATTGCCGATGAACCGACCACGGCGCTGGATGTGACCGTTCAGGCGGAGGTGCTGGACATTTTTCGCAATCTCAAGAGTCACACCGACACCTCGGTCGTGATGATCACGCACGACATGGGCGTGGTGGCGGGCCTCTGCGATCGCATTGCGGTCATGTATGCCGGCAATATCGTCGAGCAGGGCTCGGTCGACGATCTGTTCTACAAGCCCGCGCATCCCTATACGCTCGGCCTGCTGCGCTCGATCCCGACGCTCGTGGCCGACCCCGACAGCGATCTGATGGCCATTCCCGGCCAGCCACCGAACCTTCTTCGATTGCCGCCCGGTTGCCGCTTTCAGCCGCGTTGCAACAGGGCGTTGCCCGCGTGCGGGGAAGCGATGCCCGCGCTGACCGCGCACCGCCCCGGTCACGAAGCGGCCTGCCTTCTGGAGCGACTTTCATGACCGGCCCGTTGCTTTCGGTAGAGGATCTCAAGGTGCATTTCCCGGTCGAGACGGGGAAGGGCATTTTGCGGCGCGAAACGACGATGCTCAAGGCGGTCGACGGGGTCAGCTTCCAGATCCATGCGGGCGAGGCGCTGGGTGTCGTCGGTGAATCGGGCTGCGGAAAATCGACGCTCGGCCGTGCGATCGTTCAGCTCGTCAAGGCGACGAGCGGGCGCGTTGTATGGATGGGCCGGGATATGATCGGCCTGCCGGCGAAAGAGGTTTGCGCCCTCCGCCGTGAATTGCAGATCGTATTCCAGGATCCCTTGTCATCGCATAATCCGCGCATGACCGTCGGCGCGATCATCGCCGAGCCGCTGGGCATATTCTCGCCCGACCTGTCGGCCGCGGAACGCGATGCCGAGGTCGCCGCGATGATGAAAGCGGTCGGGCTCAATCCCGAATTTCGGGATCGCTATCCCCATGAACTGTCGGGCGGGCAGTGCCAGCGCGTCAGCATCGCGCGCGCGATGATCCTGCGCCCCAAGCTTGTCGTTTGCGACGAGCCGGTGAGCGCACTCGACGTGTCCACCCAGGCGCAGGTCATCAACCTCATCCGGCAACTGAAACGCGAATATGGTGTGTCGATCCTGTTTATCAGCCATGATCTGTCGGTGGTGCATCAGCTGTGCGAGCGCGTGCTCGTCATGTATCTCGGCCGGATCATGGAGATCGGCACGCGTGAAGCGATTTTCCGTGATCCGCGCCACCCCTATACGCGTGCGCTGATCGACGCGGTGCCCAATCCCGATCCGCGCCGCGAGCGCGCCAAGGAACGGCTGGCGTTGAAGGGCGAGATTCCCTCGCCGCTCGACCCGCCTTCGGGCTGTGTCTTTCGCACGCGCTGCCCGCACGCCACCACGCCCTGCCTGAAACAGGTGCCCCTGCTCGAGGATATCGGGCGGCAAAGCGTCGCCTGCCATTATTGGCGCGAACTGAGCGCGCCCACAGTCACGGAGACGCAAGCAACGTGCGCGATTCCCGCATCCTGATCGTCGGCGCAGGCCCGGTCGGCCTCGCATCCGCATTGTTCCTGACGCAACAGGGCATTCCGGTCACCGTCCTCGAAAGCGCCGCGTCGCTGCCCGAGGACATGCGCGCATCGACCTTCCATCCCCCGACGCTCGACATGGTGTCGGTCGGCGGCATCGCGGACGCGCTTGTGGCGCAGGGGCATATCGCGCGGCAGTGGCAGTATCGCCAATATGAGAGCGGTGAGAGCGCGGTGTTCGATCTCGATGTTCTCGCGGATCTCACGGCCCATCCTTATCGGCTGCAATGCGAGCAGTTCCGGCTGACGCATGCGATCGTCGACAGGCTTTCCGGCGATCCGCTTTTCGAGCTCATCTTCGATGCCGAGGTGACCGGCGTCGGGCAGGACGGCGACAGGGCCTGGGCCGAGTTGGCGGTCGACGGTGTGCCGGCCCGGATCGAAACGCGCTATCTGATCGCGGCCGATGGCGGGCGCAGCGCCATCCGCAACATCATGCAGCTTGCCTTTGAGGGAGAAACCTATCCCCGGACCTCGATCACCGCGGTCGTCGATCACGCCTTCGATGAAGAAATACCCGGCCTGTTACCGGTCAACTATCTGTGGACCGCGGACGATCATTTCAGCCTGATGCGGGTCGGAGGGAAGTGGCGGGTCGGCTTTTCCCCGCGGCCGGGGCAGTCGATCGACGACGCGGTCAGCGAAGCGGGTATGGAAGCGCGCCTTCAGGCCATCCTGCCGAAGGAGACCGGATATAAGGTGCGCCATGTCGGTGCCTATTCGGTGCATCGCCGTGTGATCGACAATTTTCGTCAGGGACGTATTCTCTTCGCGGGCGATGCCGCGCACCTCAACAGTCCCGCGGGCGGCATGGGCATGAACAGCGGCATCCACGACGCGCATGCGCTGGTCGAACATCTTGTACCGGTCGTCCGGGGCGCGGACGAAGCGCTGCTCGATCGTTATGCGCGGCGGCGGCGCACGATCGCGGTCGAGGACGTCCAGGCGCAATCGGACCGCAATCACAGGCGGCATCGCGAAAAGGATCCCGAGGCGCGCAAGCTGATCTGGGCGGACCTGCAGAAAACCGTCGGCGATCGCGGACTGATGAAGGCCTATCTCTTCCAGTCTTCGATGCTTGCCTCGATCGAGCGGGCCAGCGCGATCGCCTGAGCGGCAAAGCCAGCCACGACGGATCTTTTCGGGGAGCGCCAGCCGGCGTGCCCGTCATCAGCATGGGAGAGCAATATGATATGGAAGCAGGGCGCGCGAAGCGACGATGGCCTGGGCTGGCGCGCGAAGATCGGCGTGCTCGTTCCGGCGACCAACACCATAGCGCAGCCGGAATATGAAGCGATGCGGCCGGCCGGAGTGACGAACCATGTCACGCGCATGGCGCCCGTCGATCGCGGGGGGAGCGGCGATCTCGCGGCCTATCGGGCCAGCCTCGACCGGAGCACCGACCATATCAAGGCCGCGATCGACCTCGTCATGCCGTGCGAGCCCGACGCCTTGCTGCTCGGCCACTCGATCGACACCTTCACCGATAGCGTTGCCGCCGCCGAAGCGATGCGCGCCGAGCTGACCGAATATGCGAAGGGGGTTCCGATATTCCTGCCCTCGCTTGCCTTTCTGGCCGGACTGAAGGCGATGCATATCGGCCGGCGGATCGCCGTTCTGACCCCCTATTTTCCGCCGGGCGACGAAAAGGTGGTCCATTTCTTCACCAGCGCGGGATTCGAGATCGTCCGGCTGATCGGCATGAAATGCCCGACCCCGCTGTCGATTGCCGCGATCCCGGAGGCCGATACCGTCGATGCGTTGAAGTCGCTGGCGGCCGAGGATGTCGATGCCATTATCGAACCGGGCACCAACGCACCCGCGGCACATCTTGCCGGCGAAGCCCATCGCTGGATCGGCAAGCCCGTGATCGCGTGCAACACCGTCACTTACTGGCACGCACTCCGCAGCCTCGGCATCACCGACCGCGTTCCCGGTTTCGGCCCGTTGCTCGACCAATATTGAAATCGATGTTGGAGATCACGAGCGGGGGCCGTGGCTCTCGCTCGTCGCGGATTGCCCGCTTCAGATATGATTGATGCTGAGGCCGGTCTTGCGCGTCAGATACAGGTGATATTCAAATCGATCGGCGAGATAATAGCGGGTGCTGCGTTCGATCGGGCGCTTGCTTTCGTCGAGCAATACCAGTCTCAGGCGCACCAGCGGCGCGCCGACGGTTGTGTCGAGCACCATCGCCTTGTGGCTGTCGGCGAGGCTTGCGCCCACCAGCTGATCGGCGGCCGAAATTTCCACCCCATGCTTTTTGAGTACGGTGGCCATCGGCTGGCTCCGGATTTCGTCGGCGGTGATCCCCGGTGCGATGTCGATGGGGAAAAAGGATTGACGAAAACCCGTCGGCTTGCCGTCGACGGTCCGCACGAAGGTCACTTCGCGTACCATCGCGCCCTCATCGAGAAGGAGATCGCGACGGGTGTCCTCGTCGGCCTCGAGCTCGCGGATTTTGACATCGACGATCTTGGACGTGGCGGCCAGCTTGTTGGCCCGTTCGATGAGCTGTTCCATGTCGCCGACGCTCGGTGCTTCGAGCATGTCTTCGGAAACATAGGTGCCCTTGCCCTGGGCCCGGACGACCAGACCTTCACTGACCAGCAGGTCGAGGGCCTTTCGCGACGTGATACGCGAGACACCCAGTCGTTCGCACAATTCGCCCTCGGGCGGCAGTTTTGCACCCGGCGGATAAGTGCCGTCAAATATCCAGCCGCGCAGGATCGAATAAACCTGATGATAGCGCAAAGCCTTGATGCCACCCTGGACAACATCTGTTGTATTCACGACTTGGTTCCCATTTTTTGGACCGCGACCACCCCCCAGGCGGACCGGCGGGAAGCAATCAGATTACAAACATATATGGGGCTGTCACCGGGTCAAAGCAAGCTAAGTTGACGACATTATGTTGTAATGATAACATAACAAGAATTTCTATAAGAGGTTGTGAATTGATGCGAATGTCGAAAATGAAGGGGAGGCTGGCGCAATGACCGCGATGACGGGAAGGGCGGGTCAACATTATGCGATCCCTCCTGTGCTGACGGGGATCATGCCGGGCGGGCGAACCGACGTCGAAAGCCATATGCTGGACGTAATCAATCCGGCCACCGAGGCGATATTGACGCGGCTTCGCGAGGACACGCCCGCCGATGTCGATCGCGCCGTTCTTGCCGCGCGCCGGGCATTTGACGCGGGCCCCTGGCCACGTCTCGACACCGCGCAGCGCAGGAAGATCATCTCGGGGGCGCTGGCGCATGTGAAGAAATATGCCGACGAGCTGGCCTGGCTCGAATGTCTCGATACCGGGGTTCCGCTTCACGATATTCGCGGCAGCAAGGTGGCGCGGGCGCTGGAGAATTTCGAATTCTTCCTCGATGTGGCGGCGACCGCCAGCGGCGAGACATTTCAGCAGAACAGCAAATATCTCACCTATGTGACGCGCGAACCGGCGGGCGTTGCCGCGATCATCGCGCCGTGGAACTCGCCGATGGCCCTGGCCTCGATGCAAATCGCGCCGGCGATTGCATTCGGCAATTGCTGCGTCGTCAAGCCGTCCGAACATGCCCCGGTTTCGGTTCATCGCCTGATCGAACTTCTCGTCGAAGGCGGATTGCCGGAAGGCGTTCTCAACCTCGTCAATGGCCGGGGTGGCGTCACGGGGGCCGCGCTCGTCGCGCATCCGGGCGTCGACCTCGTCAAGTTCATCGGCGGCACGGAAACGGGCAGGCATATCATGGCGGCCGCCGCCATGGGGCTCAAGGAAGTCGGTCTCGAGCTTGGGGGCAAATCGGCGAATATCATCTTCGAGGATGCCGATATCGACACCGCGCTGGACGGCGCATTGCTCGGAATCTATTCCAACAACGGACAGCAATGTCTCGCCGGCTCGCGCATCCTCGTGCAAAAATCCATCGCGGACGATTTTATCGGACGCTTTGCCGAGCGGGCGAACCGGATCCGGGTTGGTGATCCGCTCGATCCGCGCACCGAGGTCGGGCCGCTTGCCTTTCGCGAGCATTATGAGCGTGTGCTGTCCTTCGTTCAGACGGCTGAGGCAGAGGGGGCGGAGGTTCTCGCAGGCGGACGGCGCGCGCCCGGTTTCGACAAGGGCTATTATTTCTCGCCGACCGCGGTGCGTGTCTCCAGCAACCAGGCGCAAGTCTGCCAGCAGGAAATTTTCGGCCCCTTCGCGAGCTTCCTGACCTTCGACACTGTCGAGGAGGCCATCAGCATCGCGAATGAGTCCCGATTTGGGCTGGTTGGCTATCTCTGGTCTAACGACATCCGCAAGGTCATGGCGGTCAGTCAGAGCGTGCGTGCGGGCACGATCTGGGTCAACACGCCGCTCATGCGTGACCTGCACGCGCCCTTCGGCGGCTTCGGGGAGTCGGGGATCGGCCGCGACGGTGCGCAGGCGAGCCTCGATTTCTATACCGAACAAAAAACCACGTCGATCCCTCTTCAGCCGCTAGCGCTTCGTGCGCTCGGAACGGGCGATTGAGAGAGGCGGCGCGACCGTTCTGGATGGCGCCACCAGCGTCCCATATGTCTTGAAAGCGGCGATCTCTCCCGGCTCTGGTCCGGGGCGATCATCTGTTCGATCATCGCATCACGTAAAAACAGCGAACGGGCAGGGCGGTGTTGCCGCCCTGCCCGAACGGCATTGTGTCAGTAGCTGTAGGCCAGCGAGATTCCGCATTGGCGCGGCTGGCGCGCACGCACATAATAATGCGGGTTGCCCATGAAATCGCGGGCCTCGAAAGCCGTCACAGGCGTCTTGTCATTGGTGACATTGTTGCAGAAAACCTGCGCCTTGAGCTCGTCGGACTGCAGGCCGGCGCGCAGGCGCAGTTCCTGGCGACCGGGAATATATCCGGCGTTGGCCGCATCGACATAGCGTTTCGACACGAAGGACAGGTCGGCGCGAGCGAAGAATTCGAGGCCTGCGCCCGCGATCGGCAGGGTCACTTCCCCGCCCACCGCGCCTTGATGCTTGGGCGAGAACTGGAGCTGATTGCCGCTGATTTTGCCCGTGGTGACCCCGTTGACGCATTCGAGCCGGGGCAGTGCGGTGCAATCGACGAAGCCCGCCATGCTCGATGTCGTGGCGTCGTGGTAGCGCGCATTTGTATAGGCATAGGATGCGTTCAGGTTGAGCCAGTGCGTCGGGGCATAGCCCAGCGTCAGTTCGCCGCCATCGACCTTGGATTTGGCAACATTGGTCGTGATCGTGGTGTCGGAGCCGCTGACGGGCCCGGTGGCAAAGTTGAGGATCTGCTGATTGCTCCAGTCGATGTGATAAATGGCGGCCGAAATCTGGAGCTTGCGATCGAACAAATTGGCTTTGGCCCCAAGTTCATACGCCCAGTTGCTCTCGACATCATAGGTTCGCTCGGTTTCGAGCGTCGCTTGCGGATTGAACCCGCCCGATTTGGTTCCCTTTGCGGCCGATGCGTAGAGGTTGAAATCGGGGGTGGGGTTGAAGCTCAGAATGGCGCGCGGCGTGAAATATTTGAAAGTCTTGGACTGCTCCGGTCCGACCGCAACGGCTGGCGCGGGATAATTGTCCTGGAGCGGACGCACCTGCTTTTTTTCGGCCGTGTATCGGCCTTCCAGCGCGAGGTTGATCGCGTCGGTGAAATCATATCCGGCGGACGCGTAAATCGAGCGGAAGGTGTTGCGATTGATATCCTGCTGATCGACCAGCGGCTTGCCGTCGACCGGTGCGGGGGCGATCGTCGAACCGCCGAGGACAAGCCTCGGTTCGGCGAATTTGACGAGCGAGGTGTCATTGCGTTCGTGGCTGTAATAGGCGCCGACCGTCCAGTCGAAACGGCCGGGTTTCGAGGCCTGGAGACGCAGGTCCTGGCTGAATTCATAGCGATCCTCGACGTCGCCCGATGCGGTTTGCGTATAGACGGCGGGCGGGCGCGTTGCAAAATTGGTGCCGGCCGCCGTCTGATCGAGATCGATTAATGTGCTGACATCCCGATTTTCATAACCTGTGCGCGAGACGAGCGTGACAGGACCAAAATCATAGTCGGCGAGGAGCATGGCCCGGCGGCTGGTCCGCTCGCTGCCAAAGGCGCGCGGATCGATCGCGAAGGAGGTGCTGTAATCCTCGATCGCACCGCTGACGCGGCGTCCGATCTGCACGGGACTGCGTGCGGTCGGGGCCGGCTTGCCGACCCGGCGCGGGCTCGTGTCGGGAATGACAATGACCGGGCTGTGCGAAGTCGTGTCATGGCTGTAGGCGCCCGACAGGAACAGGTTGAGGCGGTCGCCGATGCGGGCCTTGATCCCGATCCGGATCACTTGCGCATCGGTGTCGTCGAGGCGTTCGCCATTGATGCTGTTGACGAGGCCGCCACCGCTCGACGAAATGCCGCCGTCGAGACGAACCGCCAGGCGATCGTCGATGATCGGGGTCGCGGCATAGCCCGAGATTTCAAACAGGCCGTCTTCGCCATAGACGCCCTTGCCGCCGAACTCGAGTTTATCTCCGGGGCGTTTGGTGATGTAATTGATGGCGCCGGCGAAGGTGTTGCGGCCATAGAGCGCACCTTGCGGGCCGCGCACGACTTCGACGCGTTCGACGCCGACGAAGCCGATCTCGGTTCCGGTGAGGCCGGGCGAGTAAACGCCGTCGATGAACATTCCGACATTCGAGACGTCACCCGCGGTGCGGCCCAATTGCGCCTGGCCGCGAATGATCGGACGCGAGTTGGATGCCCCGGCGGCTTGCTCGAAACCCAGACCCGGTGTCATCGTCGCAAGATCGCTCAAGCTGTCGATCTGGCGGCTCTCGAGCTGGTCCGCCGTCAGGGCACTGATCGAAAGCGGCGCCTCGGTGAGCGTTTCCGCACGCAAGCGAGCGGTGACAACAATTTCCGTGGCAACCGATGGCTGCTCGTCCGATATGCTGGTTTCCTGAGGCGGCTGCGCAAGCGCATGCGCAGGAAAATGAACCGCTGATCCCAGTGCCACGACGAGAAGGCTTGTGCCGCGACTTACGCTGTATTTTCGCATGATTTCCCCATACACAAATGAAATTGTTCTGAAACTCAATGTCTCGTGCGCGCGCATATTGCCGGCGATCTTTCGGTCTCGCCCGGACGCACTGACGGCTGCCGGACGCGGCAGCGGCATGCTGACTCAAGGAAAGAAAAAGGGCGCCCGGCCTCGCGGCGATAGATGTGGCCGCCCGCCTTGCGGGCGCACATGGGCAATATTTGCCGCCTGAATCCTGGTTATGCAGCCATGGCGTCCCTCCCGGACAATTTGCAATTATCATAATTACATTATGTTGTTATATAAACATGATGTGATGTGTGCGGAAATTGTCAAGATATTTTTCATGTGCGGCGGGCGCGCGCATGCCCCGCAGGTCGGCGGCGCTGATCCGGGCGGCTGCGGACTCGGGTTCGGATCATCGGCGCGACACGCCGGCGGGCCCGGGGCGAATTGCCGCAAGGGATCCGGGTCTCATGATGTCGGGCGATGGGACCCGGGGCGCTGGCGCGATCGGCCGGGTGTTCGCATCATTTCGAATCGAATGGCACGAAATGTCTGGGCGCGCGCGCCCTGGCCTTGCGGGCGACGAACGGAAAATGGGCCGGAAAGCGCGCCTCGCGCTGCGGTTTGAAAATCCGCTTGACAAGGGTCAAGGACATGATGTGTTATCAACATAACAACATGTCATAATCATGATGATCATTCACGGTCCGTCGCTGTGGCTGTCGAGGCCCGGATATGCGCTTGCGCATTTTCGGGTGGTTCCGAGTTTCAGATCTCGATGAGTTTTTAGAAGAGTTCAGGCTGAACTATTCAGAAAATTCAAAGCAAAAATATCAATTTAATGGAATTTTGATCGAATAAATTAATTTCAAATATTGGGGGATGGATATGCGCAATAGTCGATACGGAACCGGGGTTTCTCTGGCAGTGGTCGCGTCTTGTACAGTTTCTCTATGGTCATCCCCCGCATGGGCGCAGAAAACCGGCACGCACGAAGTCGCGACAAACGAGATTGTGGTGACCGCCCGCCTGCGCGCCGAGACGCTCACCGAGGCGCCGCTTTCGATCAGCGCCCTGACGGCGGACCAGCTCGAGAACCGTCAGATCAACAGCATGAATGATCTCGCGGCCGTGACGCCGGGACTCGGTTTCGAGCAGGCGGCCGGCCCGGCCTCGTCGCGTCCGATCATCCGTGGTCAGGCGCAACTTGCGCGTACGGCAGGTGATGTCGCTAATGTCGGAGTCTTCATCGATGGCGTCTATTCCCCGGGTCTGACCGGCACCGAGATCGGATTCATGGGTATCGAGCGCGTCGAGGTCGTGCGCGGCCCGCAAGGTGCGCTCTATGGCCGCAACACCTTCGCCGGCGCGATCAACTATATCACCAAGCGTCCCGGAGATAAGCTCGAGTTCGGCGCCAAGGGGGCTTATGGCGCGGACGGGCTGTTCGAACTCTCGGGCTATGCGGCGGCCCCGATCGTCGACGAGCGCCTGGCGGTTCGTCTTGACGCCGGCATGTCGTCGAGCGGCGGCGGTCTCGTCAACAAGGTCAATGGCGAGCGCCTCGACGATACCGATGCCGAGATGGTGCGCGCGAGCCTCTCCTACACCAGCGACGCCTTCAATCTGTTGCTGTCAGCCACCTATGGTCATGACACCACCTCGCACAGCGCCATCGTACCGATCCCCGACCTCAGTCCGCGCCGTGTCGGCAAGCCTGCGGCGACGGCGCGCAGTCCCGTGCAGATCGGGCGCCGCGTCAGCGGCCCGATCGACGACTATACAACATCCTTTTCCTTCGATCCGCGCGCCTTCGGCAGCGAGCGGACCAGCCGGCGCGCGCTGCTCGTCGCGGATTATGACTTCGGTCCTGTGACGCTTATTTCGCGCACGGGATACGAGAATCGCGACGTGAAGACCCTGATCGATCTCGACCAGACGCCGGCGGGCACCAATTTCACCACACGGCCGCCCGTCATATTTACCCAGACCGCGTCGGGTGACATCGAGGACCGTTACGAGATCAGCCAGGATCTGCGTCTCCAGGCCTCGAAACCCGGCCGCTTCGACTGGACGGTTGGTGCCTATTACAGCCACGAACGCAACAATGCGGTGACAACGAAGTTCGCCGACCCCGCGGCGGGCGCCGGTGGCACGATCGCTCCCGCCCCGGTCAACGGCAAGGCGCTGGTCGATCAGCAGGATATCAATCGCAATACCTTCCAGTCGGTCTATGCCTCGGCCAGCTACGATATTGTCGACGCGGTCAACATCGCGCTGGAGGGGCGATACACCGCCGAGCGGAAGCGCGTCCGTCCTGTGCAGAATAATTATGGTACCGACCGGGTGACGCCCGCCAACCCGTTGCCGGCCGGGCAATCCAGGACCTTCAGATATTTTACCCCGCGCGCGATCCTGAGCTATTCGCCGGACGCCGATCTCAATATTTATGCTTCGGTTGCGAAGGGCACCAAATCGGGCGGTTTCAATTCGCAGGCGACACTCGAGAGCGAGCGCTCCTATGCGCCGGAAAGCAACTGGACCTATGAACTGGGCGCCAAGGCAAATCTGCTCGATCGCAAGCTGAACCTCGCGGCGGCGATTTTCCAGATCGACTGGTCCAACCAGCAGATCCTGACCTTCGCGACGGGCCCCGTCAGCGGCACCGACACGTCGATCACCACCAATATCGGCAAATCGCGCGTTCGCGGCGGCGAACTGACACTCGGCTATGCCCCGGCGCACTGGCTCAACCTCAATGCATCCTATGCCTATACCGATGCCAAATATGTCGAGGCGACGACGTCGAGCCTTTCGGGGTTCGTCGATTGTGCGGCGCTTCCCAAAGTGGGTTGCGTCAACGGCCTTACCAATGGCGACGTCAGCGGCAACCGGCTCCAGTTCGCGCCGAGGCATCAGGGAACGGTGGGCGGCGAGGTGAAGCTGCCGCTCGGCGGGCAGGGGCTCGAATTTTATGCGCGGGCCGATCTCTCGTTCAACTCGAAGAAATATGTCGATGCCGCCAATGCCGGCTATATTCCCGGGCGGCAGGATTTGCGCCTGCGGGTCGGGCTGCAGGCCGACAAGGTCAAGGCCCAGCTGTTCTGCAACAATGTCACCAATGACAGGACACCGGTAACGGCGTTCGAATCGCGCGATTTTGTGGCGGGCAACCCGCATTATTACGTCCGCATCCGCCAGCCGCGCCAATGCGGCTTCAGCCTGTCTTACGACTATTGAGGAGGCGCGGGGCGATGAAGCTGTTTCCGGCGCGATCCCTGCGAGGCGCTGCTCCACAGGAGCCGGACGCGCTGCGAGGGATTGCGCCGCGCGAAACGGTCGGGCGTATCCGCCCCTTGCAAATGCTTCTTGGCATATTGCTGCTCTTGGGCATGGGGGTCGGCGGGGTCATCCCGGTGATGGCCGCGCATCTCTGTCCGGAGCATATTTCCTGCGCGGCGTGGCGGCATCATGTGCACGACAATGCACTGGCATCTGCCGATAGTGAAAAGCGGCATACCCATTATCATCTCGACAGCCACGCGCACCATCTCGCGATTGCGGAGGTGGCGCCCCTGCTGGCGCTTCGTGCCATGGATATCGAGGCACGAGACATCTTCATCGACACACGAACGCCCGACGCGTTTCCCGAAGGTGCGTTCAAGCCGCCGTGGATATAGCCGGTGATGTGGCGGCGCGCGCCCTGTGTCCCCTTGCCGGACAAATGGCCGCTGCGCCTGCATCCGCCGGACATGATTGCCTGCGGAGCCGCACCCTTACTTCCCGATACCGACATCGCATTCGGATGCGCATCAGGCGCCGTTTCGGACGGGGCCGTGACGATGCGGCTGGCGTACGCCGCCGCGAACAACAAGGATGACATGACATGCTCGAAGCAAAGGATCTGAAGAAAAGCTATGGCAATTATCAGGCGCTCAAGGGCCTGAATCTCTGCGTCAAAAGTGGAGAAATATATTGCCTGCTCGGCGCGAATGGCGCGGGCAAGACGACGACGATCAACCTGTTCCTCAACTTCATCGATCCCACGTCCGGCTCGGCGAAAGTCAACGGACTCGATGCCGCCCAAAACCCGGTCGAGACCAAGCGCAGCCTGGCCTATATCCCCGAAACCGTGATGCTCTACGGCGGGCTGACGGGCCTGGAAAATTTGCGTTACTTCGCGAAGCTCGGTGGCCATGGCCATTATAGCAAGAGCGAACTCGAGGGTTTTCTCGATCGCGTGGGCCTGCAATCGGGCGCGATCCACAATCGGGTCGCATCCTATTCCAAGGGTATGCGCCAGAAGGTTGGGGTCGCGATCGCGATCGCCAAACAGGCCAACGCACTGCTGCTCGACGAGCCGACATCGGGCCTCGACCCCAAGGCGAGCAACGAATTCTCGCAATTGCTTCGTCAGATGCAGGGCGAGGGGGCCGCGATCCTGATGGCGACCCACGATATTTTTCGCGCCCAGGAAACCGGCACACGCATCGGCATCATGCGCGAAGGCGTCCTCGTCCGCGAGATGGACACCCGCGACGTCACCCATAGCGAGGTGGAGCGCATCTACCTCGAGCATATGCACTGACGCTGTGTCGACCATTTGCCGCTTTTCATCAAACAGGCGCAGGCGTCGCACTGCGCAACCCAAAGGACGGGCTCATGATTGAATCAGCCTTAATCCATGAATCGGATAGAGACGCTTCGAAGATCTTCACAATCGCAGGCAAGGAGTTTCGCGAAATATTGCGCGACGGTCGCTTTCTGTGGACCGCGGCGATCATGGCGCTGCTCTTGCTCGCCGCGCTGGCGACGGGGTGGCAGCGCTATTCGAGCTATAATGAGATGGAGCAGGCCGCGCAGGCCGAATCCAATGATCAATTCTACAAGCAGGGCGACAAGAACCCCCATTCGGGCGCCCATTTCGGCAATTATGCTTTCAAGGATGCGGGCCCGCTATCCTTCTTCGACAGCGGCATCGACGCCTTCGCAGGCAGCTTTGTGTTCATGGAAGCGCATCGCCAGAACCCGGCGCGCGCACCGGCGGCCGAGGACCAGTCGGCGATATCGCGCTTCGGCGATCTCAACGGCGCGATGATCCTGCAGGCGCTGGCACCGCTGCTGATCATTTTCCTGGGTTTTTCGGCATTTGCGGGCGAACGCGAGCGGGGAACGCTGCGGCAATTGCTCAGCGCGGGCGTTTCGCGTCGCGAATTGCTCTGGGGCAAGGCGCTGGGCGTGGGATCGGCGGCCGCGCTCGTCATTCTGCCCTGCCTGTTCGTCGGTGCGGCGGTCATCGCGGCGATCGGCGTCCCCGCAGGGGAATCGCTGGGCGCGCGTATCGGCGTCATGGCGCTCGTCTATGGCGTTTATCTGCTTGTGTTCCTTTTCCTGACCCTCGCCGTTTCCGCGATCGCATCGAGCCCACGGACCGCGCTGATCGCGCTGATCGGTTTCTGGGCATTCAGCGTTTTTCTGATGCCGAAGGCCGCGGCCGAGATTTCGAAGATCGTCCATCCTTCGCCCCCGCTCGGGGTGTTTCAGCAATCGCTCGAGGAAACCCGGCTCAAGGGGCTCGGTGGCCCGCCGCCGCGCGCGCGTCTGGCGGCCTACAAGCGGCAGCTTCTTGCGAAATACAAGGTCAAGGATGTCTCCGAGCTGCCGGTCTATTGGGTGTCGACGAGCATGCAGAAGATGGAGGAGATCGATCACGAATTTTACGACCATTATTACAAGGGTCTCGATACCTCCTATCTTGCGCAGCGCCGCTTGCAGGATCGGCTGGGCGTGGTCGATCCGATGCTGGCGCTCAGCAGCATCAGCATGGGGCTGGCGGGCACCGACCTCAACCATCAGAGCCGTTTCAACAATGCCGCCGAAACCTATCGACGGATGATGGTCGCGAAGATGAACGGCTATCTCAACACCATGGCGGTCGGTTTCAACAAGCAGCTTGCGAGCGCCGACGCGGCTTCGGGCACGGTCAGTATGGAAAGCAATGATCGTGTTCTGGTTGCGTCCGAGGACATCTTCAAGATGGTGAAGCCGTTCACCTACGCCCCGCCGACGCTGCGCGAAGTGCTGGACGAGCATCGCACCAGCCTGATCATTTTGTTCGGATGGCTTGTCGCGGCTCTGTCCTTCGCGATCTTCGCGATCGCACGACTGCGTCCGCAGACGCGCTGACACGCGCGCACTGGACCGCATGCATATGGGAGACCTTCAATGTACGCTTTGATGATGCGTCACGAGACGCGCACACTTACCCGTACCCCGGCCTTCGTCTGGGTACTCCTGCTCCTTGTCGCTGCGATGGCGTTCGCGGCGTTTGCGGGGCGCGATACGCTCGTTCGCCAGCAGACGGGCGCCGAAGCCATGGTCGATGCCGCGATGGCGCAGCGCGCCAAGCTGCACGCCGGCCTCGTCGGCTACGAACGTTCGCTCGCCAGAGAGGGCGGGGAAAAGCAGATCGCGGCTTTCAGCCATAGTCCCGGCAAGATCCCCGCGGGCACCAATGCGGGAACCGTCGGCAGCACAAGCGTCGCTCCGGCGGTATTGCCCGCCACGGGTCTTGGCGCCTTCGCGACGGGACAGAGCGATCTCCAGCTCTCCTATCTGCCCGTCAGTTCGCAGAGTTTGACGACGATCACGCAGGGCAGCGAACTCGGCAATCCGGTCAATTTGAAACGCGGGGGCTTCGATCTCGCCTTCGTCGTGATCTTCCTGCTACCGATCTTCATCCTCGCGATCAGCTATGACATGCTCTCCAGCGAGCATGAGCGCGGCACACTTGCGATGGTGCTCTCGCATCCGATCAGCCTCAAGCGCCTGATGACGAGCAAGGTCGTCAGCCGCGCGCTGATCATCCTCGGCGTCGTGGTGATCGGCGGGCTGGCGGCGCTGATGATTGCGGGGACCAATCTGGCCGCGGCCGAAACCTGGGTTCGCTTCGCGCTCTGGCTCGCCGTGACCTTGCTCTACAGCCTGTTCTGGTTCGCGCTCGCGGTTCTGGTCAACGCGATCGGCCGCAACTCGGCGACCAATGGCCTCGTGCTCGCCGGCATCTGGCTGGGCCTGGTTGCGGTCGTGCCGACGCTGGTCAGCGTCGTCGCCACGTCGGCCTATCCCGCGCCCTCGCGCTTCGACTTCATCACCGCCTCGCGTGAGGCGCAGACGAAAAGCGAGAAAAATTATATGGAGGCGCTCAATCAATATTATTACGACCATGTCGAATATTCGGCGACGGGCGATACCAACGAGTTTCTTGCGGTGTCGATGGCGAAGAAGGCGGCCGTCGACAAGGCGATGCAACCCTTGTTCGACCGCTTCCGGACCCAGCGCGCGCGGCAGGACAAAATGGTCTCGACCTTCCAGTTCGTATCGCCTGCCATCATGATGCAGCAGGCGCTGAATGCGATCGCGGGAACCGATTCCACGCGCTACGGCCATTTTGTCGATCAGGTTGTGAGCTTTCGGACGCAGTGGGTGACCTATTTTACCCAGCGCTTCCTCAAGCGCGAGGCGCTGTCGTCGTCCGACTATGCGAATTTTCCGAAATTCGCATATCGGGAAGAAAGCCTTGGTGCGATCACCATGCGTGTCCTGCCGGCACTCATTGGCATGCTCGGGTTCGTGCTGCTTATCGCGTTTGGCGCATTGCGCGCGCTGCGCCGCTATCAGGTCGCGGCACGTTAAAGACTTCGGGAGAGGGCGGCAGGTTCTGCCGCCCTCTCCCGGCATTTTATACCCCTATACCGTCCGCGCTTCATAGCCGGCTTCACGGATTGCCGCGATGAGCGACACGCTATCCGCACGGGTCTCGACGCTGACCCGCTTTCCGGGAATATCGGTTTCGACTTTGGCTTGCGCATCGACGGCGTGAATGGCCGTGGTGATCGAGCGCGCGCAACCGCCGCAGGTCATCCCGGGGATTTCAAAATTCATCATCATATTGCCTCCAGACTTCGAGTGGAACTCGAAGATGGGGCTTGCCATCGTGGCAAGGTCAACAGGCGATAATAGCATTTTTTTGTCTCTTGACCTTCCCATCGTTGGAAGCCGCACATTCCGGTCAAGCGAAGAAAACCGGAGATATGTGTGATGGCTGATGTGATGCAATTGAAGCGGGAAAGCGATGATCCCGCGTCCAAACCGGCGCTATTCAGTGTCGCCGTCGCGGGCATGACCTGCGCGTCATGCGTCGGCCATGTCGAAAAGGCGATCGCCAAGCTGCCGGGCGTCACGAAGGTCAGCGTCAATCTGGCAACCGAACGCGCCGATGTGACCTTCGCGGGCGTCGCTGATCCGGTGGCTGTCGTGCAGGCGATCGCGCGCGCGGGCTATGAGGTGCCCGAGGCCGAGGTCGAAATCGGCGTCGCAGGCATGACATGCGCCTCGTGCGTCGGTCATGTCGAGAAAGCGCTGTCCAAGGTTCCGGGTGTCATTACCGCCACCGTCAATCTGGCGACCGAAAAGGCGAGCATCCGCTATCACCTCGGCATTGCGTCGCTTGGGGAATTGGAAGCGGCGATCCGCGGTGCCGGCTATGAGCCGCGCCGGATCGAAAGCGACGACGCATCGTCCGACCAGCAAGCCTTGGCGCGCGAAGAGGAGCTCATCGGCCTGCGTCGGTCGCTGTTTATCGCGGTCGCGCTGGCGCTGCCGGTCTTCATATTGGAGATGGGCTCGCACCTCATCCCCGCCGTCCATGAGTTCGTCATGGCCACGATCGGGATGCAGGCCAGCTGGCTGATCCAGTTCGCGCTGACCACCCTGGTGCTCTTCGGCCCCGGGCTGCGCTTTTTCCAGAAGGGTATTCCCGCGATCCTGCGCGGCACCCCCGATATGAACTCGCTCGTCACCTTGGGGACGAGCGCCGCATGGGGTTATTCGCTGGTCGCGACCTTTGCCCCCGATCTCCTGCCCGCGGGCACGGCCAACGTCTATTATGAAGCCGCGGCGGTGATCGTCGCGCTGATCCTGCTCGGCCGTTATCTCGAGGCCAAGGCAAAGGGGCGGACATCGGAGGCGATCAAGCGGCTTGTCGGGCTGCAGGCGAAAACCGCGCGGATCGTGCGCGATGGCGCTACGCTGGAAGTCGCGCTTGCGGATGTTCGTGCCGGGGATATCGTTCAGGTCCGCCCGGGCGAGCGCGTGCCGGTCGATGGCGAAGTCGTCGACGGCAATTCCTGGGTCGATGAGTCGATGATCACCGGCGAGCCGGTCCCGGTCGCCAAGTCTGCGGGCACGGGCGTCGTCGGCGGCACGATCAACAAGACCGGCGCCTTCACCTTCCGTGCGACCAAAGTCGGCGCCGATACGGTGCTGGCGCAAATCATCCGCATGGTCGAGCAGGCGCAGGGATCGAAGCTGCCGATCCAGGCGATGGTCGACAAGGTCACCGCCTGGTTCGTCCCCGCGGTAATGGCGATCGCCGCACTGACCTTCCTGATCTGGCTTGTCTTCGGCCCCGATCCGGCGCTGACCTTCGCACTGGTCAACGCGGTCGCGGTGCTGATCATCGCCTGCCCCTGCGCGATGGGCCTCGCGACCCCAACCTCGATCATGGTCGGCACCGGGCGTGCCGCCGAACTGGGCGTGCTGTTCCGCAAGGGCGAGGCGCTCCAGACGCTGCGCGATGTGACCGTCATCGCGCTCGACAAGACCGGCACGCTGACCAAGGGGCGCCCCGAACTGACCGACCTTGAGCCGGCCGCAGGCTTCGGGCGCGACGAAGTGCTGGCGCTGGTCGCCAGCGTCGAAAGCCAGTCCGAGCATCCGATCGCCGAAGCCATTGTGGCAGCGGCGAACGCGCGGGGTCTGGACGTTCCGTCGCGCGCGGCGTTCGAAGCCATCCCCGGTTATGGCGTCTCGGCAAAGGTCGGCGGCCGCGAGGTTCAGGTCGGCGCCGACCGTTTCATGACCAGGCTGGGCCATGATGTGTCGGCCTTTGCCGCCAAGGCCCGCGAACTTGGCGCGCAGGGCAAGTCGCCGCTCTATGCCGCGATCGACGGCAAGCTCGCGGCAGTGATTGCCGTCGCCGATCCGATCAAGGACACGACGCCCGAAGCGATCCGCGCGCTGCACGACCTCGGGCTCAAGGTCGCGATGATCACCGGCGACAATCAGGCGACCGCCGATGCGGTCGCTCGGACGCTGGGGATCGACGAGGTCGTCGGCGAAGTGCTTCCCGACGGAAAGGTCGATGCGATCAACCGGCTTCGCGCGGGCGGGCGCAAGGTCGCGTTCGTCGGCGACGGCATCAACGACGCACCCGCGCTCGCCGAGGCCGACGTTGGTCTGGCGATCGGCACCGGCACCGATGTCGCGATCGAGTCCGCCGACGTCGTGCTGATGTCGGGCGACCTGCGCGGGGTGGTGAATGCGATCGCGCTGTCGAAGGCGACGATCCGCAACATCCAGCAAAATCTGTTCTGGGCGTTCGGCTATAATGCGGCGCTGATCCCGGTCGCCGCCGGGGTGCTCTATCCGCTGAACGGGACTTTATTGTCGCCGGTGTTCGCGGCCGGCGCGATGGCGCTGTCGAGCGTCTTCGTGCTAAGCAACGCGCTCAGGCTGAAGGCCTTCCGGCCGGTGATCGCCTCCGATAAAAGTGCAGAAGGAGCGCCGTCATGAACATCGGCAACGCCGCAAAAATGTCGGGCGTCTCGACGAAAATGATCCGCTATTATGAACAGACGGGCCTCATCCCCAAGGCGGCACGTCATGACTCGGGCTACCGCGACTATGACGATGCCGATGTCCATCGGCTGCGTTTCATCCGGCGTGCACGCGATCTGGGTTTTACGGTGGAGCAGATCGGCGAGCTGCTTGGCCTGTGGTCGGACCGGAGCCGTGCCAGCGCCGACGTCAAGGCCTTTGCGCTTGGGCATATCGAACGGCTCAAAGGGAAAATGGCAGAAATTCAGGCCATGGTGCGGACGCTCGAAACGCTGGCCGATCATTGTCACGGCGACGACCGCCCCGACTGCCCGATCATCGAGGGACTGGCCGAGGATGACCATGGACCGTCGCATCTCGAACCGCGCGAACCACAGCGCTTCGGCAATCCCGGCGGGCAACCCGCGCGGCGGGATCGCGCCATGCCGGCGAAGGTTACGCACTAGGGGCAAAGATTTGGGTGCAAACGCGGGAGCATATAGGCCGCCGTTCCAAAAGGCGGATGGTGGCACGCATGCACTGCCGGACCGATGGGCACCGGGTCATTGCGCCCGAATATTTGCTGGCCGGCTCAACTCCCCAGCGCAAAGCATTGCCGCGCAGCTTGTCGTGGCTCGGCCCGCAGGAAAAATTTTGCAATGGCTGCGGCGTGCTGCGTCCCCAGTCGCGGCGCCGCGAAGCGATGGAATTTCCCGACGACATCCTCCTGGCTCATCGGGCGTTCCGGATCGCCCGTGACGCCTTTGACCTGCTTTGACAGCCGCGTCGCACCGATATCGACTGTTAACGTTGCGCCGCGGTCGGTTTGGCCGGGATCGACCCGTGTCTCGATCAGGCGCTCCAGCCGGGCGATTGCGGCATTGGCGCCGAGACTGTCATAGGCTTCGGGCCCGAGATCTCCCAGAACCAGCGCGGCCGCGACCGCATAGGACAGGCTGAACTGGGCCTGGATCGCCGTGCGCGGCGCACGATTGCCGCAATAGCGCGCGGCTTCGGCATAGGTGTTGAGAATGATACCGCAAATATTGTCGGCCGAGTAACCCGGCTGCTGGCGGATGTGTAGAGCGGCTTCGACGCCATAATGTGTGTGGCGTACCCCCGCGAAGGGTTTGAGATAGCCGCCGAGGATGGCCCATTCCCCCGCTGCCATGAGGTCGGCGGGTTCGGTCAGCCGCAGCACACGGTCACGGCCCTCCTCCAGTGCGCCGCCCGGCATTGCGAACCCGGCTTGCGCGGCGGCGCTCGACAATATCCCGAGCAACGCGGCATGCGCGGGATAGGTGTTGCGTATCACCGAGCCCGAAGCGATGGGCAGATAGAGGCTCGCCGGGATCTGGCATGCGGCGGCCTCGATCGCCGGCTGGATCGCGTCAGGGCCGGAGAGCAGGCGCGCGGCGGCACCGGCAACCCCCAGCGAATGCCAGCTTCCATCGACATGCAGCCCCGGCGAAATGCGCCATGCCTGACCTGCGCGCGCGCCGATTTCATAGCCGGTCACCAGTGCCAGCAGCAGCGCGCCAAGCGACATGTCGCGATGCGCGCAGAGCGCCAATAGTGTTGGTACGATCGGCAGGCCGGGGCGGCCATGCGCCGAGGCATGGCCCTCGCAGGCCTCGTCCCAGCATGCGGCAGCGGCGCCCAGTGCGGCGGCCCCGGCAGGCGCGAGGCCGATATCCGATCCGGGCCATATGACGTCCCCGGCCATGCCCGCATCCAGCGCGCGGCCGAGATCCTGCACCTCGCGGTGCCGCAATCCGGCAGTCAGACAGCCAAAGGTATCGAGCAATAACAGGCGTGCCCGGGCTTCGACATCGGCAGGCAATATGTCGCAATGCGCCAGCCAGGACACGGTCTCGGCCAGCGTCGCGTCGCGCTCGATGCCCTCCGTCGATGCCGTTTCAAGGCGCGCCGTCATACCGCGAGCTGGGGGCAGGCGCGCGCGAACAGCTCGCCGGGCGCGATCGACGCTGTCTTCATCAGCCACCAGGCGCAGCAGATGTTCGAGGACAGCAGCGGAAGCCGTGCATTGTCCGCCCGCCCCGCCATGGCGGGGAGGGTGATCATGCCTGTGCCGCTCATCACGATCGCGTCGATGCCGTCTGTTTCCACCTGGCGCAGCGCTTCCTCGACCTCCTCGGTGGTGAGTTCATAAGCGCGGAAGGTCTCGGTCACCTTGACGATCTGCGCGACGTCATAGCCGGCCTGCGACCAATAGCCGGCGGCCTCTTCGGTGAGGGAGGCGGGATAGGGCGAGAACAGGCAGATACGCCGGGCGCCGATGGCCGATAGCGCCGCGCGGATCGTGCCGCTCGCGGTTTCGACAGGCGTGCCCGCCGCGTCGGAAAGCTTTGCGGCAAGCGCGGCATCGCCCTGCGGCCCGAGCCGGTAGCTTGGTCCGGTCAGCGCGACGGCCATGGCTGCGAGCTTGAGGCTGCCGAAAGCCGTCACGGCGGGCAGATAGGTTTCGGTATAGGCCCGGTTGCGCTGCTCGAGCGTCGTGTCGGGCATCACCGGCAGGCGCGCCGTGTAAAGCCGCGCGCCAGCCGGGATCAACCGCGTCATTTCCGGTTCGACGGTCGGGTTGGCCGGCGGGACGATCAGGCCAAGGCCGGGCAGGGAGGCAAGCTGTTCCAGATCCATTGCAGGAGATTCCTTCTATTCCGGTGACCTGTTCAGGCGGTGGGTTGCGACAGCTCGACCATGTCGAGCATGGCCGCGGTGGCGAGATAGTCGCGCGCGGCATCGCGCGAGGCTGCGGTCTCCCTGATCGTGTCCAGCCAGGCCGCGCCGCCGCGGATGTTGCGGTCGGTGCGCGGGACCAGCATCTCGTCGGCGACGCGCTTGCGTTCGTGGGCCGCCGCTTCGACGAGGGCGATATTCTTCTCGCGCAGCCCCCGGATCATCGCGTTCGCCAGCGCGAAGGCGTCGTGGATGCCGCAATTCATGTTCATCCCGCCGCGCGTGTTGGTGACATGGGCGGCGTCGCCGGCGAGGAAGGCGCGCCCGGCGAAATAATCCGAGGCGACGCGCAGGCTCGCGCCATAAATGTCCCTGCCGACGACGGTCGGCAGGCTGGGCCAGGAGGGCAGCAGTTCCCGCAAGCGCGCTAGCAGCCAGTCGTCGCGCAGCGCGGTCTCGTCGGGGATGGATCCGTCGACACGCAGGATGATCCGCCAGCAGTCGGGCATTTTGAGAAAACTGACCGATTTTGCGCCGTGGTACAAATAGCTGATCGGTGCGATTCCGGGCAGCACCGGGTCGAGATCGTCCGTCGTCATGACGCGCAGAATCCTGTCGGGATAGACCAGGCCATCAAAGGCAATGCCGAGCGCTTCGCGCACCGCGCTGCGCGCGCCGTCGGTGCCGATCAGATATTCCGCCTCGATCTCCATGGCTTCGCCCTTGTGCAGCGCATGAACCGCAAGGCCGGTGCCGTTCTGCTCGACCGCGCCAAAAGCCGTGCCGAACAGGATTCGGGCGTTCGGCAAGGCTTCCAGCTGCGCCAGCAGCAGGGGCGTGACGCGCGCCTGTTCGAGGTGCAGCCGGAAAGGATAGGCGGTGCGCTCGGCAAGGTCCGCCATGGCGAAGCTGGCAAAGGGCCCGTCCGGCGTGCGGTACTGGATATGGTCGACGATTTCGCCTTCGGCGAGGACCGCGTCGATCACGCCGAGGGTCGCGAGAATGTCGAGCGTCACCGGATGGAAGGTGGATGCCTTCGACGCCGTGTTGAGACGGGTGCGCTTCTCGATCAGCAGCACCTCGATACCGGCTCTCGCCAGCGTCAGTGCGGCGACCAGGCCGACGGGACCCGCGCCGGTTACGACGACCTGTGTTTGCCGCGCACCTGCCATGGAAGATCCTTTCCGGGGAGTCTCTCGGAGTCATTGCCGGGCACCGTCATTCCGGACCTGCCAACCCGGCTCTATTATATGTATTGTTGATATGACAACAGTATATTAGTGTCAATGACGCCATTTTGGCTTTTGCCGAGGACTGCCGATGACCGCGCTTTCGCTGAACCCCATTTCGGCCGCTATCAGACCCACCAGCCAGGATCCGGATCAGCGCTACCGCTATCAGCTCTATATCGACGGCGCGTTCACCGACCCGGTAGGCGGGCGTTGGCTCGAGACGGTGGACCCGGTGACCGGCGAGGATTGGGCCCGGGTGCCGCGCGGCTGCGCTCAAGATGTCGAGCGGGCGGTTTCGGCGGCGCATCGCGCCTTTTCGGAAGGGGAGTGGCCTTCGATGTCGGCGTCGGCGCGCGGCGCGCTTATGCGCAGGCTCGGCGACCTGATTGGCGAGAATGCCGAATGGCTGGCGCATGTCGAGATGAAGGACAATGGCAAGCTGCTATCCGAGCTGAGCATGCAGATGCGCTACATGGCCAACTATTATTATTATTACGGCGGATTGGCCGACAAGATCGAGGGGACCGTCATCCCCTCCGACAAGCCCGGCGTGTTCAACTACACCAGGCCCGAACCGATCGGCGTCGTCGCCTGCATCATGCCGTGGAACTCGCCTTTGCCACTCATGAGCCTCAAGCTCGCGCCCGCGCTGGCGGCGGGGTGCACGGTGGTGCTGAAGCCCTCCGAGTTCACCTCGGCCTCTTTGCTCGAGTTCGTCAAGCTCGTCGAGGCGGCAGGCTTTCCCAAGGGCGTCGTCAATGTGCTGACCGGCTATGGTGCCGAGGTCGGCGATGCGCTGATCGGCCACCGCCATGTCGAGCGCATCGCCTTCACCGGCGGGCCCGAGGCGGGCCGCATCATCAACGAGAAGGCTGCCCGCCATATGAAGCGGGTGACGATGGAGCTTGGCGGCAAATCGCCCAACATTGTCTTCGACGACGCCGATCTCGACCAGGCCGTCAAGGGCGTGGTCGCCGGCATCTTCGCGGCGTCGGGCCAGACCTGCGTCGCGGGTTCGCGCCTGCTCGTCCAGGATAGCATCCATGATGCCTTCCTCGAGCGGCTCAAGGCCTATGTCGCCGATGTGCGCTTCGGCCATCCTTCCGATCCGCAGACCCAGATCGCCCCGATTTCGACCAGGCCGCAGCTCGAAAAGATCAAATCCTATGTCGAGATTGCGAAGGCGGAGGGTGCACGGCTGGTGGCCGGCGGCGAGCCTGCATCCGTACCCGGATATCCCGACGGTCTGTTCTTCAAGCCGACGATCTTCGCCGACGTCCGCAACGATATGCGCATCGCGCAGGAGGAGGTGTTCGGCCCCGTCCTCGCCGTGATCCGCTTCCAGGACGAGGAGGAGGCCGTTCGTATCGCCAACGACACTCCCTATGGTCTTGCAGCCGGCATTTGGACTCAGTCGATGCGCCGCGCATTGACGATGTCCGATCGTATTCGGGCCGGCACGATCTGGGTGAATAATTATCGTTCGACGAGCACCACCTCGCCCTTTGGCGGCTTCAAAATGAGCGGCATCGGCCGCGAAGGCGGTATCGCCGGCATTCGGGAATATATGGAAGTGAAGAGCGTTTGGATATCGACCGTCACGGATATTCCAAATCCTTTCATCCGCCGCTGAGGCTCGCGGCAGACCTGTCTCTCCGCCCGTCGCGTCCCCCCGGGAACGGTCTTCTCGCTCTTGATCGATCTTTCATCGGCGCCTCGAAAGCCACGACGCCCGATCCGGTCACGCAAGCGTTGGGCGGCGGGATGGACACGGCGCCTGGACCGCAAAAACAGGCTTGCATCGATTCAAATACATCATATGATAAGGACAACATAAGAACATAATGAAAATATACAGGGAGATGGACTATGGCGCAGTTCGGCGGCTTGCAAAGATTCTATCGAGCGCCCTTTATCGGTTTGCTGGCTTTCGTGGCGGTGTTGCTCGCCAATCCCGTGATGCACAGTGTCCGGGTCGCGGCGCGCCAACTCTTGTCGCCCGCATTTGATGGCATGTTCAACCTCTTCCTGGGCGCGCTCGGTCTCGCCATCCTTCTCTTCGGGCTTCGTCGCGGCGAGGACGAGGTGCGCGGAACGCTGACCGGTTTCGTCGCGGGGCTGCTGATCTGGATCGGCTGGGCCTCCTATCTCTTTTCCTACAACGATATCGCGCTGGGCCGCCCGATGATGGCGATCACGCCGGAGCAGAGCCGCCCGCTGGGCGTGCTCTTCATCCAGGGCTCGTTCGGCATCTGTGTCGCTACCTTGCTCTTCTTCGTTCTCAATCGCGACACCAAGTGCAATGCCTTTCGCTGGCTCCACCGCAAGCTGCACATAAAGCTTGGGCGCCCCGAAAGCGGCCAACAGCGCAACTTCTGCCGGATCACCTTCATCGAGACGATTTATGTCACATGGTTCTGTTACGGCTTCTCGCTTTTTCTGGGTGACCAGCGCTTTCTCGGCTATCACCATCCCGCCACCGCTGCGATCGGCATCGGTCTCGCGATATGGTCGATCTATCTCGTCTGGAAGCTCAGCCGTTTCACGCGTGTGATGGCGGCGCTGCGCTACGCGATCCCCACCAAGGCCTTGTTCTGGATTGCCTTTGGCGAACTGGGGCCGCGCTACGGCCTGTACCATGAATTCTGGCTGCACCCGCTGGACAATATCGCGCCGATGCTGGCCGTTCTCATCCTGTTTCTCGGGCTGACCAGCGCCACCGCTTTCCTGCCGCAGCGCAAAAAGGCGCCGGCGCGCACGCCGCCGGCAAGCCGCTGAGCCGCGCGGCAATCATTCAGACATAGCAATAAAATAACAATCAGGGGAAGAGGAATGGCAAATCGGTTTCGGGCGCGATGGGCGTTGTTGCTGACAGGAATTGCCCTGCCAGCGACGGCGGTGGCGCAGACGGTTGAAGCAGATCCGCAAGTCGATGGCGAAATCGTTGTCACCGCGCGCAAGCGGGTCGAACGGCTCCAGGACGTGCCGATCAGCATCCAGGCGCTTTCGGGCGCGGAGATCGAACGGCTTGGCCTCAAGGATATCGAATCCGTCTCGCGGCTCAGCCCTTCGCTGGTGTTCGACCGCGGTGCCAATCCCGAGGCCTCGACCATTGCCATTCGCGGCCTGTCTCCGACACGCGGCAGACCCAATGCCGCGATCCTCGTCGACGGTATCGATGTCACGAGCGAGGCCATCGGTTCTGCCGGGGGCGGCATTCTGCTTTCGCAGCGGCTGCTCGATCTCGAGCGGATCGAAGTCGTGCGCGGCCCGCAGAGCGTTCAATATGGCCGCAGTGCTTTTGCGGGTGCCATCCAGTATGTCACCGCCAATCCGTCGAACGAATTGACAGCGACAGCGGCAGTCGAGGCGGGCAGCCACAACCGCTTTGCGATACGCGGCGCAGTCAGCGGTCCGCTGGTCGAGGGACTGCTCAGCGTTCGCCTAGCGGGTACGGCATGGTCCGAAGGTGGCTTCTATCGCGATCAGGCGCTCGATTCCCAGCTCGGCGGCGGTCATGGTTCGGGCGTTGCTCTGACCGCGCTGCTGACACCGGCGGCGGGACTCTCGTTCAAGGCACGGATCGACTATTTCAGCGACAGCTTTCGCCCCGCGGCGCAATATCTGGTTCGCTCGAACAGCGGCCTGATCAATGCGGCCAACAACGCCGCGCTCGCGGCCGCTGTGGCCGGTGGCGTCACAAGCAACAGTTCCTTCGCCGGATACCGCGGCACAATTCCGGATGCCGACCAGTTGGGCGCACCGCGCCACAGTCCCGATCCGCTCACCGGGCGCCGTTTCGAAGGCAGCGATCGCAAGGTTCTGCGCGCCGCGCTCGTCTCGACCTATGACAGCGAACCGCTCACGGTAACGGCCTGGACCGGCTATACCGACGGCGACTTCGACAATCGTCAGGACTTTGACCAGGACGCCATCCTCGTCGGTTCTCCGGGAAGCCAGACCGACAGCGCCAACCGGACTTTCATCGCCGATTCCGATACGACGCTGGAACAGTTCAGCCAGGAACTTCGTCTCACCACGGCAGCCGACAAGCCGCTCCGGCTTACGCTCGGAGGTCTATACTGGAGCGAGGATTCACTCCGGCGTTCGCGGACGCTTATTGTCTCATGTGCGGCGACCATATCCGAATGTGCCGGGGGGGCAGGCGGCAGGGTTCCCTTCGTCAAGCTGATAGACGACCCGGCTTCGCGCCGGATTCGCCACTGGTCGGTCTATGGCGGCTTCGAATGGCAAGCGCTGGCGACCGTCAAGTTCACGGCGGAGGGACGCTATTCGTGGGAAAAGGAACGCGTCATTGGCTCGAATTGTGGACTGCCCGTCAATCGCTTCGGGGTGCGATGCGGCGATCCTTTTGCAACATCGGCCCAGGTGCCACCGGTGTTTGGTCCGTCGACGCTGCTCAGTGACGGGCGGACGATGGCGGGCGCATATGCCGTGCCCGTGACGATGGGCTCCAGCGATCGCTTCTTTACGCCGCGTTTCACCCTCGAGTGGAAGGCGGGGCGTGACGCGCTGCTCTATGCTTCGGCATCGAAAGGCGTGAAGCCCGGTGGCACCGCCACGCTCGCTGCGGGCGCGTGGTTCGATTCCGATCTTGACGGCGATACCGACGAGGTTGCCTTCGGGGCCGAGACGCTGTGGTCGTACGAGCTTGGCAGCAAGCTCAGCTTGTTCGACAGTCGGCTGCTGCTCAATTTTGCAGGTTTTTTGCAGCAATATTCCGACAAGCAGGTTGTTTCGCAGCGAAGCACCCCTTCGGGTTCTCCGATCGCCGTCATCGAAAATGCGGGCAAGGCGCGGGTTTGGGGTCTCGAAATCGACGCCAATGCGAAGCTCACCGATCGGTTGAGGCTCGGCCTCGCCTACACCTTCCTCGATACGCGCTATACGAAGTTCGAGATATTCACCGACACCAAGTCCAATATCATCGATGCGGACGAATGCACGGTGGTGACGATCGGCAAGCGTGTTTGTGCGGTCGATCTGTCCGGCAACCGTCTGGAAAAATCTCCGCGACATTCGGTGGTCGGTTCGATCGGCTATGAGGCGCCAATAACGGCGGCGATGAAACTCTTCGCCGAAGCCAATGTAAGTTACCGGTCGAGCCGCTTCGTCGATCAATGGAACAATCGCCGACTGAAAGGCTATTCGCTGACCGACGTGCGCCTCGGTTTTCGGACCGATCGGTTTGAGATCTTGGGCTATATCAACAATCTGTTCGATGACGACACGGTGCGTTCGGCCGACACGAAGACCGGCGATGTCGATCGCATCGGCCTTGGCCTCAATACCTCGTCGCAGGTGGTTCTTGCCGCCTTGCCCGACCCGCGCACCTATGGGATCCGCGTGAATTTGCGCTTCTAGCAGGACATCGATGTTGGGGAGCGTCGAAACTGATCCGTCGGCGCACGGTTCTCAAGGCTGCAGCGATAAGATTACGCGTCTTGCATCGCCGTACGCTCGCCCAGCATCGACCTTCGTCCGATAACCGGACGAAGGAATCAGCACGGCACCTCCATTGCAAGCGGGAGGTACGCAGACATTGCAGCCGACAACGGACATATGCCGCCGATCGGCGACGCCAGTCTGGGGATATCGGCAGCCTTTGCGCACGGCGCAAAAAGTCCCCGCGGCCTGAGCCGCGGGGACAGCCAGAGAGGCGAGCCTGGCGCCTTCGAAGCGAAGCCGCGCGCCCGTTGCCTATGCCTTAGAACCTCGTTCTGACGGTTATCCCGTAGGTGCGCGGTTCGCCCGGGAACGCGACGAAGAGCTGTGTCGCGCTGGCCGCCACGCCGGTCTGGACGGCGCGGAACGAGCCGCTGCCCTGCGTCGGCGCGTCGGATGCGGTTTGCTGATATTTGCTATTGAGCAAATTCTGTCCCCAGAGCTCGACGCCCCATTTCTTGTCGGGGCCATAGAGGCCGATGCGTCCGTTAATCAGCCCATAGCCGTCCTGCATCTTCTCGAAGTCGAGATCGGAGCCGGTATTGGTATCGCTGACATAGCGGAAATCGAGATAGAAGAGGCTTGTCAGCGTCTCACCGATCGGCGGCGACCAGGCGATCGAGCCGGTCACCGAATATTCGGACGAGTAGGTCCGCTCGCCCGGCAGCTGGAAGAGCTGCGGGGTCAGCGGACGGCCATTGGTGCCGACCAGATTGCTGCGATATTTGGAGTCGAGCCAGGTGAAGCCTGCCGCGACGTTGAAATATTTCGCAGGATTGGCAGAAACTTCCAGCTCGAACCCCTTGGAGGTGACACCCGGGCGCAGACGGCCTGGAGCGCATGCGCCCGTGGTCGCGCTGGCGTCTCTGTCGGCGCCGGCGAGATCGTCCTTGCAGCTCTGGATGTTGGACACCTCGAAGTTCACACCGTTGAAGGTGTTGAGCTGGAAGTTGTCGAACTGCTGGTAGAAGAGTGCCGCGTTGACGTCGATGCCGGGGCCATCCCATTTTACGCCCAGCTCATAGGCATCGACCTTCTCGGAGCCGAACTGGAGATCGGTCGCCTCCGCCCGGCCATTGCCCGGCGTGAAGGCAGGCGCGGCGCGCAGCGTGGTACACGCCGCATTCTGCGCGGCCGTGCCCGCAGTCGTACTGCACGGGCGATCGATGGCGTTGACATCGAGATTATAGCCGCCCGCCTTGTAGCCGCGCGAGTATGACACATAGGTCATGAGGTCTTCGGTGGGCTTGAAGGTCAGGACCGCGCTCCCCGTCCACTCATCATCGCTGAACCTGGTGCCCGGATCGCCGGCGGCGAAGCTCGGCGCGGTCGCGTTGATCAGGCAGGGCAGCGTCGCGAGATTCTGGAACGACGAGTTGTTGATGCGGGTGCAAAGCGTGTTGTTCATATTGGCGCTCGATTCGAGCGTCTTTTTCTCGTTCGTGTAACGCAGGCCCAGCGTCAGCGAGAGCTTGTCGGGGATGATCTGGAACACATTGTGCGTGAACAGCGCATAGTTGCGGCTGTCCTGCTTGAACCTGTTGCCGAGCGCCCCGGTGCCGCCCAGCCGGCTCGCGCCGAGGGCCGCGGCAATGCCCTGGAAGCCAGGGAATGTGGTCGCAGGCGCCGCCGAGCAGGTTGGCGAGGCGAAGTTGAAGGTGGGCGCGAGCGCGCTGCCGACCACGGCAAGGCAGTTGGCCCATTTCTCATAATCGGCGCCGAACTTGATGTCGTCGTTGGTGTTCAGCGTTTCGTCGGCATAATAGCCACCGACCAGCCAGTCGATCCGGCCGTCGAACGCCGTGCCCTGCAAACGCAGCTCCTGCGTGAAAGTCTGGAAATGGCGATCGCGGCTGGAGATCCGAAGCAGGTCGGCCGCGTTGAAGTCGGCGTCCTGGCCCTGGCCATATTTATAGTCGCGATACGCGGTGATCGAGGTCAGCGTGGCGGCGCCGAAGGTCCAGTTCATCTCGCCCGAGAAGCCCCAATCCTTGCTGTCTGCGCTGTAGGGGACGCCCGCGGTCGTCGCGGTTTCCCGAATGAAGCTGGTGCCGGCGGGCGGAACCTGGATGTTGGCACCCAGCGCCTGCAGGATCGGAAGCAGCGGGTTGGGGCCAGCGATGACATCGCCCTGCGCGTTACGGCTCAGGCTGCGGACCGGATTCTGATAGACGGCGCCGCAGCAATTCTCGTCGCGCGAACTATAATCGCCGATCAGGCGGATGCTCAGATCCGAATTGGGTTCGAAGAGCAGTTGGCCGCGCAGCATCCAGCGGTCGCGGTCGTTGATGTCGGGCTCGCCCGCCGTCACCTGCTTGATAAAGCCGTCGCGTTGTTGCCAGACGCCGTCGAGGCGGAACGCGAGGGTCTGGGTGACGGGGCCGGTGAGCCCGCCTTCCAGGCGATAATAGTCGTAGTTGCCAAAGCTGCCTGCGGCGTAGCCGCCGAAGTCGAACTCGGGGCGCTTGGTGATGACGCTGATCGTGCCGGCCGTCGAGTTGCGGCCAGAGAGCGTGCCTTGCGGTCCGCGCAGCACCTCGATGCGCTCGATCTCGCCCAGCTCGGTCAGCCCGACACCGGTGCGGTTGCGATATACGCCGTCGATGAACAGTGCGACCGAGGATTCAAGTCCCGCATTTTCGCCGACAGTGCCGACGCCGCGGATGCGGGCGGTAAAGTTGGATTCGGTCGTCGCGCCCGCAACGTTGAGCGATGGCGCGAGCTGGCTCAGGGCGCGGATGTCGCTGGCGCCCGAATTCTGGAGTTGGTCGCCGCTGAGTGCGCTCACTGCGATCGGCACGTCGGAAAGCGCTTCGGCTCGCCGCGTCGCGGTGACGATGATGTCGCCCGAACCCGGCTCTGCTGTGGTTCCGGCGGCACGCGGGGCCCCTTCCTGCGCAAACGCGGGCGACGTCGCGCCCGCCAGAGCAAGCGTCGCAACGGATATGAGCAATTCTGGCTTCATGAACTTTCCTCCCCTTTCGGCACATTCGCCGGCTTTATCCATCTTGGTCGGCGCGGTTGCTGAGAGCAGGCGCCTCGGCCTCTTTCGGGCTGTGATCGAATGGCAAAAGATATGGGGTAGCGGACCACCCGATGCGGGTGGTCGCGCGGCGGAGCGCGGCGCCTAGGTTGCCCGGCATGGCACTCGCCCGGCCGCAACGGTCTCGAGCGACGTTGCTTTCCACCTTGTCAGGGCGCGCGCGCCTCGATCAACCGGTCAAAGGGGCCGCAGATGGGCGTACTCAGCGGTATACGCGTGCTTGAATTCGAAGCGATCGGCCCCGCCCCGTTTGGCGGGATGATGCTCGCCGACATGGGCGCGGACGTGGTACGCCTCGAACGGCCGGTTGCGCATGACGACCTCGGGCCGAAGGTCGCGGGGCCGCGGATCGACATCACGGGACGTGGCAAGCGTTCGCTCACGCTCGATCTCAAGCGCCCCGACGCCGCGGCGGCGGCCCTCGATCTCATCGAGCGCGCGGACGTGCTCATCGAGGGCTTTCGGCCCGGCACGATGGAGCGGCTTGGCCTGGGGCCGGAGGTGGTGCTCGCACGCAATCCACGGCTCGTCTACGCGCGCATGACGGGCTGGGGACAAAGCGGTCCCCTTGCGTCCACGGCCGGGCATGATCTCAACTATATCGCGCTCTCGGGCGTGCTCGCGGCGATCGGACCGGTCGATGGCCCGCCCGTCCCGCCGCTCAACCTGCTGGGCGATTATGCCGGGGGCGGCATGCTGCTGGCGTGCGGCGTGCTCGGCGCGCTGCTCCATGTGGAGCGCGGGGGATCCGGGCAGGTGGTCGATGTTGCGATGTCGGAAGGCGCGGCGCAGCTCGCTTCGGTGTTCTGGGGGCTGCTCGCGAGCGGCAACTGGCAGGAGCAGCGGGGCAGCAACATGCTCGACGGCGGCGCGCCGTGGTACGCCACCTATCGCACGCGCGACGGCCATCATGTCGCGATCGGACCCGTTGAATCGCGTTTCTATGCCGAGCTGCTCGAGAAGCTCGGCCTGGCCGACGCGGACCTGCCGCAACAGCAGGACCGCGACGGCTGGCCGCGTCTGCGCCAGGCGATCGCCGCGGCCTTCCTCGGCCGAACCCGCGCGCAATGGTGCGCGGTTTTCGAGGGCAGCGACGCCTGCTTCGCTCCGGTCCTCACCTTCTCGGAAGCCGTGACGCATCCTCATCATCTAGCCCGCGACAGCTTCATGCAGGTCGGCGGGGTCGCTCAGCCGGCACCGGCGCCGCGCTTTCTCGGCACGCCATCGCGGCAACCGCGTCCGGCTCCAAGGCGCGGGGAGGGCGGCGACGCGGCTCTGTTCGACTGGGGTTTCGACACCGCAATGGTCGAGAAATTGCGCGCGCGTGGTTTCGGCTTCGAGCCCGGATCGTGACCGGCGCTTGGCAGGCTCAAAGAGGAACGAACCAAGCATGTATCTGACGCTCAGCCTTCACCGCTCGCTGCAGCAGACGCCCGACGGTGTCGCCACGATCTTCGGCGATCGCCGCCACTCCTTTCGCGCGTTTGGCGATCGCGTTGCGCGCCTCGCCGGAGCATTGCGCGCTGTCGGAATGGAGGCCGGAGACCGGGTGGGCATGCTGGCGCTCAATTCGGACCGCTATCTCGAATATATGATGGGAGTCTGGTGGGGCGGCGGGGTGCTGAATCCCGTCAACACCCGGTGGAGCGTCCCCGAGATCGTCTATTCGCTCGACGATTGCGACACCCGCATCCTGATCGTCGACGATCACTTCTTGCCAATGGTCGAGGGCATCCGCACCGCGGCCAAAACCCCGCCGGTCTTCATCCATGCCGGCGAAGGCGACGCGCCGGCGGGCACCCTCGCCTACGAGCAGCTGATCCGGACCACGGGGCCGGTCGAGGACGCCGGCCGCGGCGGGGAGGATCTGGCGTGCATCATGTACACGGGCGGCACGACAGGCTTTCCCAAGGGCGTGATGCAATCGCACCTGAACCTCTGGTCGGCCTGCATCCAGCGCATGGCGGAGATGCCGCCGCTTCCGGGCAGCGCCAATCTTCATATCGCGCCGCTGTTCCATATGGCAGGGCTGGCGCGCGCCATGGTCCAGTTCATCGCGGGCGAACCGCATGTGGTGGTTGCGACTTTCGAGCCCGGCGAGGTGCTTCGGATCCTCGAGCGCGAGCGCATCCGCGAGACGCTGCTGGTGCCGACGATGATCCAGGCGCTGCTGGCGCATCCCGACTTCGACACGCGCGACCTGAGCTGCCTGCAGCGCCTGACCTATGGCGCCTCGCCCTCGGCGGCGGCGACGATCGAGCAACTGCTTGCAAGGCTCCCCGAGCTCGAGCTCATCCACTCCTATGGCCTGACCGAGGCCTGCCCGATCGTTTCGACCAATCCGCCCGCAAACCATAGCGAAGCGGCGCGCAAGAGCGGCCTGTCGCGCTCGGTCGGGCGGGGCGGATTCGGGGTCAATGTGAAGATCGTCGATCCGGCGGGCCGCGAAGTCCCGCGCGGCACCGTGGGCGAGATCATCGTGCGCGGCCCCAACATCATGCTCGGCTATTGGAACAAGCCCGAGGAAACCGCGCAGACGCTGCGCGACGGCTGGCTCTACACCGGCGACGGCGCGTGGATGGACGATCAAGGCTATATCTTCATCGTCGACCGGTTGAAGGACATGATCGTGAGCGGCGGCGAGAATATCTATTCGGCCGAGGTCGAGAATGTCATCGCACGCCATCCCGACATCGCGATGTGCGCCGTCATCGGGATTCCACATGAACAATGGGGCGAGGCGGTCCACGCCGTGATCGTGAAAACGCCCGGTTCGAACCTCGATGCGGAGGCTGTCCGCAGCCACTGCCGCAGTTCCATTGCGGGCTATAAATGCCCCAAGTCCGTCGAGTTTCGTGACGCGCTGCCGCTGTCGGGCGCTGGCAAGATCCTCAAGCGCGACCTGCGCGAACCCTATTGGGCTGGCTGCGCGCGGGCGGTGAACTGACGCACCACCCGACGCGGGTGGAGATAGCGCACCGCCCGCTTCGCATAAGGTGATCGTCGTCGCCCTGACGTGGGCGACCGTCCAGGAGAAGCCAATGCATATCGACCGCGCGGTCTATCGCGACGACCATGAGATGCTGCGCGAGACCGCGCGGCGCTTTTTCGAGCGCGAATGCGTGCCGCACCAGGCCGAATGGGACGAGGCGGGCCATGTCGATCGCGAGACGTGGCTGAAGGCGGGGCGCGAAGGGCTGCTCTGCCTGACCGTGCCCGTCGAATATGGCGGCGGCGGCGGCGATTTCGGCCACGCGGCGGTTCTCGCCGAGGAATATCAGCGCGCGGGCCTGTCCGGTTGGAGCATGTCGGTCCATTCGGACATCGTTGCCCCCTATATCGTCCGCCTTGGCAGCGAGGAGCAAAAGCGCCGCTGGTTGCCCAAGATATGCTCGGGCGAGACGGTGATGGCGGTAGCGATGACCGAGCCGGGAACAGGCTCCGATCTCAAGGCCATCCGGACGACCGCGGTGCGCGACGGCGACGATTTCGTCATCAACGGCAGCAAAACCTTCATCAGCAATGGCCTGTATGCCGACATGATCGTCGTCGTCTGCAAGACCGATCCGGCGGCGGGCGCCAAGGGTGTCAGCCTGATCATGGTCGAGGCCGATCGCGTCGGCTTCCGTCGTGGCCGAAAGTTGGAGAAGATCGGCCAGCCGGCCGCCGACACCGCCGAACTTTTCTTCGATGATGTCCGGGTGCCCGCAAGCAATCTGATTGGCGTCGAGAACCAGGGTTTCATCCATCTGATGGAGGAATTGCCGCAGGAGCGACTGGTGATCGCGGTTTACAGCGCGGCCAAGCTTGAACGCCTGCTCGAACACACGCTCGACTATGTGAAGGGGCGCAAGGCCTTCAACCAGACCGTGTGGGATTTCCAGAACAGCAAGTTCAAGCTCGCCGACATCAAGGTGCAGGCAACCGCGGTCCGCACGCTGGTCGATTACTATATCGGTGAGCATATGCGCCGCCGGCTGACGGTGCAGGAGGCGGCGATCGCCAAGCTCTTCGCCACCGAAACGATGTGCAAATGCATCGACGAGATGGTCCAGCTCCATGGCGGCTATGGTTATATGCGCGAATATCCGGTCGCCCGCGCCTTTGTCGACATGCGCGTCACCCGGATCTTCGGCGGCACGAGCGAAGTGCTGCGCGAACTGATCGCGCGCAAACTATGATTCCCCGTCCTGTCGCATGGGAGGCACTATGAACGAGAATGTTTTCGTTGCCGGGGTCGGGATGATCCCCTTCAGCAAGCCCGGCCAAAGCCCGAGCTATACCCAGATGGGCGCGGACGCCACGCGACGCGCGCTCGCCGATGCCGGCATCGGCTACGACCTCATTGAAGAGGCCTATGCGGGTTACGTCTATGGCGACTCCACCTCGGGGCAGACCGCGCTCTACGAAGTCGGACTGACCGGCATCCCGATCGTCAACGTCAACAACAACTGCTCGACCGGATCGACCGCGCTCTTTCTGGCGCGCAAGGCAATCGCGTCGGGCGATGCGGACTGCGTGCTTGCGCTGGGCTTCGAGCAGATGCAGGCCGGTGCGCTGAAATCGCACTGGGACGACCGTCCGCCAACGCGCGAACGCTTCCTGCCGATCCTGCGCGAACTGACCGCGGATGCCGGGGATATGCCGCAGGCGCTGCGCACCTTCGGCGGTGCGGGGCGCGAATTGATGGAGCGCTACGGCATCCGCCTCGAGACTTTCGCCGCAGTGCGCGCGAAGGCGAGCCGCCATGCGGCGAACAACCCGCTGGCATTGTTCCGCACCATCCTCACCACCGAAGATGTGATGGCGGACAAGATACTCTGGCCGGGCGTGATGACGCGGCTGATGGCCTGCCCGCCGACCTGCGGCGGCGCGGCGGCGGTGCTGGTCTCCGAGCGCTTCGCGAAAAAGCATGGGCTCAGAACCGATGTCCAGATTCTCGCCCAGTCGCTGACCACCGATACCCCCGAAACCTTCTCGACCGAGGCACCCTCGATGCTCAACTGGGTCGGCACGCACATGACACGCAGCGCCGCCGGCCAGGTCTATGAAAAGGCTGGCATTGGCCCCGACGACATCGATGTGTGCGAGCTCCACGACTGTTTCGCGCAGAACGAGGTGATTTGCTACGAGACGCTCGGCTTTTGCCCTGAGGGAGGCGCCGAGCAGTTCGTGATGGACGGCGCCAACACCTATGGCGGCACGGTCGTCACCAATCCTTCGGGCGGGCTTCTCTCCAAGGGCCACCCGCTGGGCGCGACGGGCCTCGCCCAATGCTACGAGCTGACCCACCAGTTGCGCGGAACCGCCGACCAGCGCCAGGTCGCGGGTGCAAGGCTGGCGCTGCAGCATAATCTGGGACTGGGCGGCGCGTGCGTCGTCACCCTCTATGGACGCAGCTGAACCGATGACCGGAACAATGCCTTGAGCAGCCTTCTCGATTCCTTCCACTGCGCAGCGCTGCCCGATGAGGCCGAGCGCTTCCGCGCCGAGGTGAAGGATTTTCTGGCGATCGATCTGCCGTCTGCATCAGCCGATGTCCGCGCGCGGAGCTGGACCGGCTTCGACGCGGATTTCAGCCGGCGGCTGGCGAAGCGCGGCTGGGTCGGGCTGACCCTGCCTGCGACCTATGGCGGTGCGGGCCTCGATGCCTTTCGGCGGTTTGTGCTGGTCGAGGAACTGCTTGCCGTCGGCGCACCCGTCGCGGCGCACTGGATCGCCGACCGGCAGAGCGGGCCCCTGATCCTGCGATACGGAACCGAGGCTCAGAAGGACTTCTATCTTCCACGCATCTGCGCCGCCGAAGCGTTCTTCTGTATCGGCATGAGCGAGCCCAATTCGGGATCCGACTTAGCCAGCGTCCGCAGTCGCGCGAAACGGGTCGACGGCGGCTGGCGGTTGAACGGTCGCAAGATCTGGACGACCAATGCCCACCGCGCGCACTATATGATCGCGCTGGTGCGCACCTCCGGCGTGCCCGAGGACCGTCAGTGTGGCTTGTCGCAGCTCATCGTCGATCTTTCGCTGCCGGGGGTGGGCATCCGGCCGATCGTCGATCTGACTGGCGACGCGCATTTTTCGGAAGTGACCTTCGACGATGTCCTGCTGCCCGATGATGCCCTGGTGGGTGCGGAAGGAAGCGGATGGGAACAGGTCAATGCCGAACTGGCATTCGAGCGCAGCGGCCCCGAGCGCTTCTATTCGAGCGTCGTGCTGCTGGATCAATGGGTGGCTCAGCTCAGGCGATCGGGTTTCTCCAGCGCCGACGCCAGCCTCGTCGGGAGTTTCGCGAGCCAGCTTGCCGCGCTGCGCAGCCTGTCGCTGGCGGTCACAGCCAAGCTCGCCCGCGGCGAGAGCCCGGTCGTCGAAGCCGCGCTCGTCAAGGATCTCGGGACCGAGTTCGAGCAGAGCATTCCCGCGATGATCGAAGCCGCGCTTGCTTCCGATCCCGGCAAGGCGGTCGATGCGGAGCTTTACCGCGCCGCGGCTTATCTCAGCCAGATTTCACCGACCTTCTCGCTGAGGGGCGGCACGCGCGAGATCCTGCGCGGCATGATCGCGCGCGGACTCGGACTGCGTTGAACCGCAAGAGACAGGAAGCACCGCATGTTCACCGAAGCGATCGAAAAGATACTCAAGGATCACTGCACGCCCGCCGTGGTCCGGTCTATCGAGAATGGCGGCTCCGCGACGACGCTCTGGCGCGCGCTGGAAGAGGCGGGGTTCCTTGCGCTGCTGACCCCGGAAGCAAAGGGCGGCGCGGGCCTCGCGCTCAATGACCTGTTCCCGATCCTCGTCGCCTTCGGGCGCTGCGCGATGCCGCTGCCCGTTGCGCAGAGCATCGCGGCACGGGCGCTGATCGAGGACGCTCCGCAGGGCATGGTGACACTGTCGGGCAACTGTATCCGCGAGGCGGATGGATCGGTCTGCGCACCCCATGCGCCATTCGGTATGCTCGCCGACTTCCTGGTCGGCAATCTCGACGGCGACCTGGTGTTGCTGGACTGCACCAGAGGGCAGTGCACCCCAACCGGGGTGCGGGGTAGTGCCTGCGCAACGCTCCGATGGACTCCGGAGGTCGTCGTGGACCCCGTTTCCCCGGAAGGCGAGAATGTCCGCCTGTTCAGCGCCGCCATCCATGCCGCCGCTATTGCCGGCGCGATGGACCGGGTGTTCGAAAATACGCTCGCATATTGCAATGATCGCACGCAGTTCGGCAAGGCCATCGGCAAATTCCAGGCGGTCCAGCACCAGCTGAGTGTCATGGCCGAGCATGTCGCCGCCGCGAGCGCGGCCGCGCAACTGGCTTTCGCAGGTTCGGGCCATATCCCCGCACGGCTGCCAACCGCGATCGCCAAGGCGCGCACGAGCATGGCGGTTCCGCTCGTCGCCGGCACGGCGCACGCGCTTCACGGCGCGATCGGTGTGACCGAGGAGTATGACCTGCAGCTCTATAGCCGCCGCCTGCACGAATGGCGCAGGGCAGAAGGATCGGAGATCTACTGGAACAGGCAGGTGGGCGAGGCTTTGCTGCGGGACGGAGATTGCACGATGGTCGATTTCGTCCGCGCCGCGACGGGCGCGCCAGGCGCCATGGAGCAGGTCGGATGAGCGCGTTTCTGAAATATGAGCAGGGCGGCGCCATCGTCACGCTGACGATGAACGATCCCGAACGCCGCAACCCGCTGACCGGCAACAGCGCGGTTCCCGAATTTCTTGAAGCGATCGATCGCATCCACCGCGATACCGGCGTGCGCGCGGTGATCCTGACCGGCGCGGGCACCGCTTTTTCGGCGGGCGGCAATATTCGCGACATGGCACGCTATGGCGAAATGTCGGGAATCGAGCTGCGACAGGAATACCGGCTCGGCATCCAGCGGCTCCCGCTCGCGCTGTTCAATCTCGAAGTCCCGGTGATCGCCGCGGTCAACGGCCCGGCGATTGGCGCGGGGCTCGACCTTGCCTGCATGTGCGATATCCGGGTCGCGTCCGACACGGCCCGGTTTGCCGAGAGCTTCGTCAAGCTGGGCATCATACCCGGCGACGGCGGCGCATGGCTGCTGCCGCGCATCATCGGCCTGTCGCGCGCGACCGAGTTGACCCTGACCGGCCAGATGATCGATGCCCGACAGGCGGAGGCTTGGAATCTCGTGTCGCGTGTCGTCCCTGGGGACCGGTTGCTCGATCTGGCCGGTGAGATTGCGCGCGCTATCGCGGCCAATCCGCCACACGCGGTTCGCCTCGCCAAGCGCTTGCTGCGCGAATCGTTGCATACCCGCCTCGACACGCTGCTCGAGATGTCGGCGGCCTATCAGGCGCTGTCGCACCAGACCGCCGACCACAAGGAAGCCGTTCAGGCCTTCATCGAGAAGCGATCGCCGTCCTTTTCCGGCTGAGCCGTCCACGGCGATGACCGCAGCCACCTGATCCGGGTGGCGCGAATAATTTCGCGCGGCTCGATGATGACCGCTTTGCTTCTACCGAAAGGATCATCATGAAAGCCGCCGTCTTCCATCAGGTCGGAACCCCTGTCACGATCGAAGATGTGGAGGTCAGCAAACCTGGCCCGCACGAGGTCCTGATCCGCACGATGGCGGTGGGCGTCTGCCATTCGGACCTGCACGTCGTCGACGGTCATTTCCCCATTCCCGGTCCCATGGTGCTTGGCCATGAGGCGGCAGGGGTCGTCGAACAGGTCGGCTCCGAGGTGCGAACGGTCAAGCCGGGCGACCATGTCGTGACCTGCCTCTCCGTCTATTGCGGGCATTGCGAACATTGCGTGACCGGGCATCTTTCGCTTTGCGCATCGCCCGACACGAAACGCGGCGCCGACGACGAGCCGCGCCTGACGCTGAGGCAGCAGCCGATCCCGCAATTCGTCAATCTCTCGGCCTTCGCCGAACAGATGCTGGTCCACGACCACGCCTGCGTTGCCATCCGCCGCGACATGCCGTTCGACCGTGCCGCGCTGCTCGGTTGTGCGGTCACGACCGGCACGGGTGCGGTGTTCAACACCGCGCAGGTCCGTCCGGGCGAGACCGTCGCCGTTCTCGGCTGCGGCGGGATCGGGCTCTCGGCCATCAACGGCGCCGCACTCGCGGGCGCCGGACGGATCATCGCGATCGACATGCTCGATTCAAAGCTCGCGTTGGCAAGGGAGTTCGGCGCCACCGACGTCGTCAACGCGCGCGATGATGACCCCGTGAAGGCGGTGCTGGAGATTACGCGCGGGGGCGTTCATCATGCGTTCGAATGCATCGGACTCAAAAAGACCGCTGAACAGGCATTCGCCATGGTGTGTCGTGGCGGTTCGGCCACGATCATCGGCCTGATCAAGCCGGGCGTGAAGCTCGAACTCGATGCCTATTCGCTTTTCCATGAGCGGCGAATCCAGGGCTCGATCATGGGGTCCAATCGTTTTCCCGTCGACATGCCGCGGCTCGCGGATTTCTATATGGCGGGCAAGCTCAAGCTCGACGAAATGATTTCCCAGCGAATCCGGCTCGATCAGATCAACGAGGCCTTCGACGAGCTCCGGCGCGGCGAATTGGCCCGTTCGGTGATCCTGTTCGATCAATGACATCCGCGGCCCGGGCGTTTTTGGTTTTGCGTCGAGCCGTGTTACCCTAGACCAGCCCTGAGCCGTGCACCGCAGGGCCGGGGAAGGGTCGTGATCGGCAGCAATCATCAAAAGTCGGGCCAGGCCGAAAGCGCGATAGTGAGTCTCGTCGACAACACCAAGCTGGTTCCTCCCCGCAGCGCCGGCGGCATCGTCGAGCGCGAGCGCCTGCTCGCCTGCATGCTCGACGCGCGCAGGCACCGGTGCATCATTCTCAAGGGCCCCGCGGGAAGCGGAAAGACCACGGCACTCACATCCTGGCGCAAGCAATTGCTGCCGCTGGGCTTCGACATGGCATGGCTTTCGCTCGCGGCCAACGACAATGATTTGATGCGCTTTCTGGACTATCTGCTGTCCAGCCTGGCGCAGGTCGATCCGGCGATCGTCCGCGAAGCAACCTTGATGGAGGGGCGTGGCCTCGACCGCGAGGCCGTCGAACGCACGATCATCGCGCTGGTGCGCGGTATTGCCGAGCATCGGCGCGATCTGGTGCTGGTGCTCGACGATGTTCATCATCTGGGCGACGTCGGCATTCTCGAAGCGGTGCAATGGCTGATCGACTACGCGCCCGCCAATCTTCATCTCGCGCTGCTGACGCGCAGCGAAGTGCCGCTGTCGCTGGCGCGGCTGCGCGCCGCGGGCCAGTTGCTCGAACTGGATTTCAAGGATCTGCGCTTTACGCCCGCGGAGTCGCGTGATTTTTTGACCATGCACCTCGGCACCGTCGATCGTAGTGAGGCGCAACGGATATACGAACTCACCGACGGCTGGGTCGCGGGTCTGCAACTGCTGTCGGTCAGCCAGAAACGCAGGCGGAAACATCCGAGAGACAAGGCTGTCGGGGCTGGCGAAGAATATCTGATCGGGACCGAGGCGTTCGCGCGCTTTTTCGAGGCCGAGGTGCTTTCGCGGCTTTCGGCCGGCGATCTCGAGATGCTGTTCAACATGGCGATGTGCAACCGTTTCTGTGTGACGCTGTGCGCCGCAATGGCCGGGAATGCGGGGGCCGAGCGCGCGGCGGCGTCGCTCGTCAGCCAGCTCGAAAGCGACAACCTGTTTCTGATCCCGATAGAGAGCACCGATCGCGAGATATGGTATCGACTCCATCCCCTGTTGCGCGAGACACTGCTGAAGCAGTTCGACACGCGCGGCGATGCCACACAATCCGCTGCACATGCGCGCGCCTGGACATGGTTCCGCGATCATGACCATCTCGATGAAGCCGTTCGTCACGCGGTATTGGGCGGCGAAGCCTCGGCCGCCGCTCGCCTTGTCGAGCAGCGAGCCGATGCGTTCTACGCTCGCGGTGACATCCGCGTGCTGGTCGATCTCGTCCGCCAGTTGCCCGCTGACGAGGTTCAGGCCAGTTTCGAATTGCGCATCTGGCAGGCGCGGATTCAGCTTTACGCCCGCGACTTCGATGCCTGTGCGGAAACGCTGCAGCGTCTGCTGCAGGAGGTTCCGGAAACCGACGCGCCCAACCAGTCGCGGCTGGCCCTGCTCCGCGCCACGCTGGCCGTGCAACGCGACGATGCCGGCGGTGCCATGGCGGTCTTGCCCCAGTTGCTGGATCCCGCGGAAGATGCCGGCCCGGTCATAATCGGCGGATGCCGCAATGTGCTGTCCTGGCTGTACATGCATCGCGGCGATTATGAAGCGGCGCGACGGGTCCAGCTCGAACGGCCGCCCTTGTTGGTCGATGGCTCGCCATTTCTGGGAACCGCCGCGGGCAGCCTACAGGGGCGTTGCCTGCTCGGACTAAGCCTCGCATTGGAAGGCGACATGATCCAGGCGGAACGTATCTATCAGGACGTTCTCTATACCGCCGAAAAGGGCGGCAAGGCCTGTGCTGATGCCCGATATCTGGCGGCGGCGCTGCTTGGCGACGCCCTATATGAAATGGGCGAGGTCGAGGCGGCTCATGCGCTGTTGTCGGACCTGGTGGATGTGCTGGAACGCGTGTCGATTCCCGACTCGGTCTGCCGCGTGATGGTGGTGCTCGGGAGCGCGCAATGGCTTGCGGGCAATCATCAGGAGGCATTCGCCTATCTCGAACGGCTTGAGGATTATGCGGCGAATCTGGGGCTGGACAGGCTGCTGGCCTATAGCCTGACCTGGCGCATCCACTGGCATCTCCTGCGCCGCGAATGGAGCGCTGCCAAGGTCAAGCTGGCCCGGCTCGATGCGATCGATGCGCGCAATCCGCATCTGGACGACAGCGTCCAGAAGGAAATCCGCATCCTCACGCAGAACGCGCATCTGCGCTGGGCGGTGGCGAGCGGCGATCTGGACGGGGCCGCGGACATATTGGGCCCGCTCGTCCAGCTTTGCGAACTGATCGGTCGGCAGGCGGCGGTCGCGCGGCTTCACATGCTGGGCGCTGTCATCGACGCGCAACGCGGCGGGAAGAAGTCCGCGCGCGATCAGGCCATAATGGCGCTGCGCTGCGGCCAGAGGCTCGGTCTCGTCCGCAGCCTCCTCGACGCGCATCCGCAAGCCCTCGATCTGATCAATAGCGTCATGCGCGAGGCGCCGCTCGATCCCGTGCTCGCATTCTATGTCGAACGCCTCCAGTCCAAGCACCGCGCCGACGCCGTTGATGCCAAAGGCCCTGTCACAACGGCCCGGCCTGCGAATGATTCGACGATTCTGAGCGAGCGGGAAATCGAGGTCGTCCGACTGCTCGGCCAGGCATTGCCGAACAAAAAGATCGCCCGCGCGCTTGGCCTGTCGCCCGAAACCGTGAAGTGGCACCTCAGCCATATCTATGGAAAGCTCGGCGTGAACAGCCGCGACGAGGCTGTGGCGCGGATGCGCGATCTCGGAACGCTTGTATCCGACGCCGCCCAACGGCCTCACTGAACCCTCGCCACCCGCCGCGGGTGGCTCCCTGCCGGATCGCATTGGGTAGGACGGGATTGTGGCGATCACCCGCCCCAACCGTCACCGATCCCGGGGAGCTGCTGTGCATATCGAACGTACCGTCTTTCGCGATGATCATGAGATGTTTCGGAGCACCGTGCGCCGCTTTTTCGAACGCGAATGCGTGCCGCGTCAGGCGGCATGGGACAAGGCGGGCGTGGTCGACCGCGAGACCTGGCTGAAGGCGGGACGCGAAGGGCTGCTGTGCGCCACGCTCCCGACCGAATATGGCGGCGGCGGCGGCGATTTCGGCCACAATGCCATCCTCTGCGAGGAATATGTGCGCAATGGGGTCAGTGGTCCCGGCTTCAACGTCCATTCGAGCGTCATCGCGCCCTATATCGCGCGCCTCGGCACCGAGGAGCAGAAGCGCAAATGGTTGCCCGGCGCGTGCTCGGGCGAGACGATCCTCGCGATCGGCATGACCGAACCGGGAACGGGCAGCGACCTCAAGGCGGTGCGCACGACGGCCGTCCGGGATGGCGACGATTATGTCATCAACGGCAGCAAGACCTTCATCTCCAACGGCCTGCTTGCCGACCTCATCATCGTCGTGTGCAAGACCGATCCGGCCGCGGGTGCCAGGGGCGTCAGCCTGATTGCCGTCGAAGCGGATCGCGCGGGTTTCCGCCGCGGCCGAAAGCTGGAAAAGCTCGGCCAATATGCGCAGGACACCGCCGAGCTGTTTTTTGACGATGTGCGCGTGCCCGTCGGCAATCTGCTGGGCGAGGAAGGCAAGGGCTTCATTCACCTGATGGAGGAATTGCCGCAGGAGCGCTTCGCGATCGCGGTCCAGGCTGCTGCGTGCCTCGAAGCCACGCTCGAGCATACGATCAATTATGTGAAGGACCGGAAGGCCTTCAACCAGACCGTGTGGGACTTCCAGAACACCAAGTTCAAGCTCGCCGACATCAAGACGCAGGCGACCGCCGTCCGGCTTATGGTGGACCATTATCTCACCGAGCATATGCGCCGCGGACTGACGCTCGAGGAGTCGGCAATCGCCAAGCTGTTCGCCACCGAGACGCTCGGCAAGGCGCTCGACGAGATGGTCCAGCTCCACGGCGGCTATGGCTATATGCTCGAATATCCGGTGGCCCGCGCTTACGTCGATATGCGCGTGACCCGCATCTACGGCGGCACGAGCGAAGTGATGCGCGACCTGATCGCGCGCAAGCTCTGACCTTGTTCCGCGACAGCCGAAGGGAAAGCAGATGACACGCAACGTCTATGTCGCCGGGGTCGGGATGATCCCCTTCATGAAACCCGGCACGAGTGCGCCCTATGACGAGATGGGCGCGCAGGCCGTTCATCAGGCGCTGATCGACGCCGGCCTGAGCTATGCCGATGTCCAGCAGGCCTATGCCGGATATGTCTATGGCGATTCCACCAGCGGGCAGAAGGCGGCCTACCGCGTCGGCATGACGGGCATTCCCGTCATCAACGTCAACAACAACTGCGCCACCGGATCCTCGGCGCTGTTCCTGGCCCGCCAGGCGGTGCAGAGCGGCGCGGTCGAATGCGCGCTCGCCTTCGGCTTCGAGCAGATGAATCCGGGGGCGCTCAAGTCGCAGTGGAGCGACCGCGCGCCGGCGCTGGAGCGCGCGCAGAAGCTGGTCGATGAGTTGGTCGGTCAGCCCGACATGCCGAGCGCGATCCGCCAGTTCGGCGGCGCCGGGCTCGCGCACATGCAGAAATATGGCACCGGCCTCGAAACCTTCGCGAAGATCCGCGCCAAGGCGAGCCGGCACGCCGCGCGCAACCCGCTCGCCGTCTTCCGCAATATCGTGTCGGCCGACGAGGTGCTCGCCGCCCCGATGATCTGGGACGGTGTCATGACCCGCCTGATGGCGTGCCCGCCCACTTGCGGCGCGGCCGCGGCGATCGTCGTGTCCGAAGATTTCGCGCGCAAGCATGGCCTCCGCACCGATGTCGTGATCGCCGGTCAGTCGCTGACCACCGACCTGCCGAGCACCTATGACGCGCGCGACATGATCCGCGTCGTCGGCTTCGACATGACGCGGCAAGCCGCCAACCAGGCCTATGAGCAGGCCGGCATCGGCCCCGAGGACATCGACGTCATCGAGCTGCACGACTGCTTCGCGCAGAACGAACTGCTGACCTATGAGGGCCTGGGGCTATGCGGCGAGGGCGAAGGCCCGCGGCTGGTTGACGATGGCGACAACAGCTATGGCGGGCGCTGGGTGACAAACCCATCGGGCGGCCTGCTTTCGAAGGGGCACCCGCTCGGCGCCACGGGCCTCGCCCAATGCTACGAGTTGACGCATCAGTTGCGCGGCACCGCAGAGAAGCGACAGGTCGAAGGCGCGCGCGCCGCGCTCCAGCACAATCTCGGGCTTGGCGGCGCCTGCGTCGTCACCGTCTTCAAGCGGGCGGCGGCATGATCGACAAGAAGTTCATCGCCAAGGTGCTGCCGCCCTTTCACGCGACGGCGGAGGCGGGACAATTGCGCTTCTTCGCCAAGGCGACGGGCGAGACCAATCCGCTCTATTGCGACGAACAGGCCGCACGCGATGCCGGGCACCCCGCGCTGCCGCTGCCGCCGACCTTCCTGTTCTCGCTCGAGTTTCAGCAGCCCGATAATAGCTGGCGCACCGAGCTCGGCATCGATCCCTCGCGCATCCTGCATGGCGAGCAGTCCTTCGCCTATCACCGCATGGCCTATGCGGGCGACGTCCTGCTCTATGAGGGGCGGATCGCCGACATCTACGACAAGAAGGGCGGCGCGCTCGATTTCGTCGTGCGCGACACCCGCGTGACCAACCAGCGCGGCGAGCATGTGGCGGATCTCCGCAGCATCCTCGTGCACCGCAACGGCTGAGGTGGAGGACGATATGAACCTGCCAGACCTGAGCGCCATCAAGCCCGGCGACACGCTGCCGTCGCTGACGCTCCCGCCGATCAACCGCACCACGCTCGCGCTGTTCGCGGGCGCCTCGGGCGATCATAATGCGGTCCACATCGACATCGACTTTGCGCGGCGCGCGGGCATGCCCGACGTGTTCGCGCACGGGATGCTCTCGATGGCCTATCTCGGTCGCCTGCTCACGCAATGGGTCGACCAGCGCCAGCTTCGCACCTTCGGCGTCCGCTTCGTCGGCATCACCCAGCTCGAAGAAGAGATCAGCTGCGCCGGCGAGGTCGTCGAGACCTTTGAGGCCGACGGCGAGAGGCGTGCGCGGATCGAGCTACGCACGCTCAACCAACATGGCGAGATGCGCATCGTCGGCGATGCCGTGGTCGCGCTTTGAACACACTGACTCAGGAGAAGAATATGGGCAAATTGGAAGGCAAAATCGCACTCGTCACGGGCGGCGGTCGCGGCATCGGTCAGGCGATCGCGCTCAAGCTCGCCAGCGAAGGCGCGCGGCTCGTCATCAACGATCTCGACGCCGATCCGGCCAATGAAGTCGTCGAGATAATCCGCCACCGCGGCGGAGAGGCGGTCGCCTGTGCGGGCAATGTCTCCGCGCCCGACTTTGCCGATCGCTTCATCGCGACCGCTGTCGATTCCTTCGGCGGCATCGACATCATCGTCAACAATGCGGGTTATACCTGGGACGACGTCATCCAGAAGATGACCGACGAGCAGTGGCAGGCGATCATCGATTGCCACCTGACCGCGCCCTTCCGCATCCTGCGCGCCGCCTATCCCGTCATCAAGGCCAGCGCCCAGGCCGAGGCGGCCGAGGGTCGCGAAGTCTTCCGCAAGGTCGTCAACATCTCCTCGACCTCGGCGCTCAACGGCAATCCGGGTCAGATGAACTATTCCTCGGCCAAGGCAGGCGTCATCGGCATGACGCGCGCGCTCAGCCGCGAATGGGGCCGCTTCAAGGTCAATGTGAACGCGGTCGCCTTCGGCTATATCCTGACGCGGATGACCGAGGCCGATGCGCACGAGGGGGCAACGGTGAATATCGAGGGCCGCGACATCCGCGTCGGGGTCAGCCCCGAAGCGAAGAAGTCGCACGCGCAGCGTTGCCCGCTGGGCCGCCCCGGCACGCCCGAGGAAGCCGCGGACGCAGTCTACCTCTTCTGCTCCCCCGAATCGAACTACATCACCGGCCAGGTCGTCGCGGCGGCCGGCGGTCCGCAGTAATCCGAGCAGAATGGAGAGTGAAATGAGCGCAACTGCAGCATTCGTCAGGCGGTACCAGACCAGCGCGCTCATTTCACTGGCGCTCCTTGGCACCGCCTTTGGCGCCGGTGCGACGCATGCGGGCGAGCCGGCTGGCCCCGCGCCCAACCCCTTCCTCGCGCAGTCGTACAACAACCAGACGCACTGGAACGACGCCGCCACCGACAGCGTCGACACGCGGGTATCGCGCGGCTTCTTCGCGGTCACGCCGGAGGCGGTCGAGGTCATCCCCAACGAGAGCGCGGGATTGCCCATCGTCACCGATCGGGTCGGGGGCAAGGACATCTATTGGTGGTGGGCGGGCTTTTCGCTGCGCAAGCTGGCGATCGAGCGCGGCAGGCTGGTCGAGCTGGCGCGCGTCGACGTGCCGGTGACCTTGCCGAACTATACCCCAATCACGCCCGAGCAGCGCATTGGCCAGGCGAAGGAAGTGCAGAAATATCTCGACGCAGGCGATGAGAAAGGCCTGCTCGACTATATGTCGGCGCAGCCCAACCGGATGCTGAGCGCCGCCGCCGATCAGGTAGCGGGCGGTTCGGTCTATGCGCTGCTGACGCGCGATGACGCCTTCATCGGTTGCAGCGGGCGGCGGATGTTCCGCATCGATCAGGACAATGCGGCCGATCCCGCCTCCGGCATGAAGGCGCCCCGGACATCGGTGCTGCCGGCGTCGCTCTTCGACGACGAAAAGGCGAAGCGCGTCCTGCATCGCCCCGACATGTTGTTCGGCATGGGCATGACCTATAATGGCTATCTCGTTGTCAACACGCTGGGCGGAAAAGTGGCGACGCTGAACCGCGACACTCTGGAGGTGATCGACACTTTCGACGTCGGGGGCAGCGACGAGCTCTTCCTGAACAGCTTTGCCACCGGCGCCGAGGCCGAAGGGGGTGCGGTCTATGTTGCATCGAACACGACGATGTACCGGCTTGTCGTCGACAAGGATGGACGGATCCGCAGCGACGAGGCCAGCGGTGCCTGGAAGGCCGGATATGACCGCGGCGTCACCATGCCCGCCCCGAAGATCGGCGACGGGACCGGATCGACGCCGACGCTGATGGGCTTCGGTCCGAAAGACGACAAGCTCGTCGTCATTACCGATGGCGCGAAGAAGATGCGGCTGGTAGCCTTCTGGCGCGACAAGCTGCCGGCGCATCTGCGGCCGAAGCCCGGCGCGCTGTCGCCGCGGATCGCCGACCAGATCGAGGTGGATATCGGCCCCGACGTCGAGATCGTGCAATCCGAACAGTCGGTCGCGATCCACGGCGACTATGCCTTTGTCGTCAACAATATCGTGACGAAGGAAACGCCGCTGCCGAGTGCGCAGAGCTTTTATGTGAACCTGATAAATGGCGCCACACGTCCGGGGCCGGTGGGTGCCGCGACCTTCAAATGGGATCACAAGAAGGATGCCTGGACCAGGCAATGGGTGCGAAGCGACGTGTCATCGATCTCGGTGGTGCCGATGATTAGCGGCGCTGGCCACATGGCGATCATCGATGGCTATTATGCGGGCAAGCTCAACGCGCGTCACCATATCGGCATGGATCTCGACACCGGACAGACGGTGATGGATATCGACACCGGCAGCGATCCGCGCTTCAACGGCATGTATGCCCCGGTGAAGATCGATACGAAGGGCAACATCTTCTATGGCGGCGCCTTCGGGCTGATGCGGCTCGACACGACAAGAATGAAGCGGGTCGAACGTTGAGCCCAGTGGCTGACCTCCATGGCTCGTGGTCGCTTGCTCCGGCCCGATCCAGTCTGGTTTAAAACGACGCACGAATTCGCCGGCGCGTGCTGAGGATCGGTGGTCATGGCACAGTGGCCATGGCCCAACAGTCGCCGAGAGAGCTGGAGGAACCAGTGAATGGCGGGCTGCCATTTGGCGCGGCAGCATGATGTGGCTACAGTTTGCGAACTCCCCAACGGACCCGCAGCATGGGCTGTATCATGAAGCCGGACAGGCACACCCGGCTACGTCCAATCTGAATTTACCTGTGCTTCCTTTGGGGCGTCCACGGATGCCGCTATTCACCGCGGGCATGTTATCCGTCGGGGCCATCCGCTCGGACTTGCGCTTTGCCCGAGAGCAAAGCTTTGGCTCGGGAGAGCGATGAGGTCCGGTAATTGAATCTAGGTCGGCAGATCGGGGAACAATGTCGGCGCCATCTGCACGGCAAATTCCTTGAACAGGCGGACCGCACGCGAAATGTGACGGTTGCCGAGATGGACGATCGACATATCCAGCGTTCGGAACCGCCAGTCCGGCATGACTTCGACCAGCCGTCCCTCGGTGAACAGCGATGGCGCGACGATGGCCGGCAGCTCGCCGATTCCGCCACCATTCAGTAGCGCTGCGGCAAGCCCGGTATAATCGTTCATCGCCAGGCTGGGCCGGAAGTCGATCCTTTCTTTCAGCGCGCCCTTTTCGAAGGTCCAGCTGTTCGCCAGCGACCAGGCGGAGAAGGCCAGCAGCCGGTGGCGATGAAGATCGGCAGGTTGCATTGGCGGGCCCCGGCCTCGCAGATACTCCGGGCTAGCTGCGAGGCGATGCCGATATCGCAATACCGGGCGAGCAACGAGGGTGGAGTCGTTCAGCGGCCCGAGCCGCAACGCCAGATCGATCCCTTCGGCAATATGATCGACATATCGGTCGGTCACCATCACATGCACCTCGACCGCGGGATAGGCCGACTGGAACGCGCCGATCAAGGGCGCCAAGAGGCTGTCGGAGATGCTCGGCGGGGCGGACAGGCGCAGCACGCCGCGCACGTCCGATATCCGGTTGGAAGCAATGCTGTCGACCGCCTCGCTGATCTCGGCGCCCCGCTGCGCCTGCTCGAGGATTTCCGTTCCGACATCGGTCAGCCGCAGGTTGCGCGTCGAGCGTTCGAGCAGCCGCACGCCAAGCTGGTCTTCCAGTTCGGCGATCCGGCGGCTGACCGTCGAGATCGGCATTCCCGTCCGCCGTGCGGCCTCCGAAAAGCTCCCGGCTTCGGCGACGCGGGCAAAAATCAGCAGGGCGTTCAGGTCGGACATTCATTTTTCCATATATGGGAAGATTATTGCCAATAATGCCATCTAATCCCGAATGCGGAAATACTCCATATCGTCGGCATGGCAATCACGCCGATCGACAGGGAGACTTCCCATGACAAGCAAATTGACTTCTGTCCTTGCCGCCGCGGCCATGCTGGCCATGCCCGGCGGAGCTCTGGCGGCCGAACGCAATGGTGATACGGCTGCGATCGAACGCGTTCTGCGCAGCTATGAGCAGGCGCTCAACGCAAGCGATACAGACCGCGTGATGACGCTCTATGACGCTGACGGCGTGTTCATGCCGCAGCACAGCCCGTCACAGCTTGGTGCACAGGCCGTGCGCGTCGCCTATGATAATGTGTTCAAGGCGATCAAGCTCAATGTCGTTTTCGACATCGTCGAAATCGTCCAGGTTGCCCCGGAATGGGCGTTCGCCCGCACCAATTCGGCTGGCACGGTCACCGTCCATGCCACAGGCGCCAGCGGCCCCGAGGCCAATCAGGAACTGTTCGTCTTCCACAAGGTTGCAGGCGGCGACTGGAAGATCGCCCGCTACAGCTTTTCCACGACCAATCCGCCGCGTTCATAGGGGGCCGACGACCATGATCGATACCATCACACGCCATGCCGACGCGCCCGCACGGGCGCTGATGGCGGCTATCTTCGTCCTGTCCGGTCTCGGCAAGATCGGTGCCTTTGCCGCGACGCAGGGGTATATGCAGGCCTATGGGCTGCCCGGCTTTCTGCTCGTACCGACCATATTGTTCGAACTCGGCGCTGGCTTTATGCTGTTGCTCGGCCTTGGGACGCGGACGATCGCGTTGGCGCTCGCGGGCTTTTGTGTGGTCTCCGCCATCGTGTTTCACCGTGATTTTGCCGACCAGATGCAGATGATCATGTTCTTGAAAAATCTGGCGATGACAGGCGGCCTGCTGTTGCTTGCCAAGCAGGGCGCACCGGGCTTCAGCCTCGACCGGCTGATCGCCGCACGGCGGGGGGCATAGCCATGGGCAAGACAATGCGCGCAGCCGTCATCCATGCGGCGGGCGGACCAGACGCACTCGTCCTGGAAACCCGGCCCGTGCCGGTGCCGGATGCCGACCAGGTGCTGATCCGGGTCAAGGCGTTCGGCCTCAACCGGTCGGAGCTGTTCACCCGCCAGGGTCATTCGCCCAATGTCGCCTTCCCCCGCATTCTCGGGATCGAGGCAGTCGGCGTGATCGAGCATGCCCCCGGCGGGCAGTTCGCCAAAGGCGAGGTGGTGGCCACCGCAATGGGCGGAATGGGGCGGGTGTTCGATGGTGGTTATGCCGAATTTACCTGTGTTCCCGCGCGCCAGGTGCAGCGACTGGAAACCGGTCTGCCCTGGGACACGCTCGGGGCGTTGCCGGAGATGCTGCAGACGGCCTGGGGATCGCTGTTCAAGGCGCTGCAGCTGAAGTCCGGCGACCGCCTGCTCGTGCGTGGGGGCACAACGTCGGTCGGCCTCGCGGCGGCGGCGATAGCCAAAAAACATGGTGCTTGCGTTGCGGCGACCACCCGCAATCCATCGCGCGAGCGATTGCTGCGTGAGAATGGCGCGGATCAGGTGTTTATCGATACGGGCCAGATCGCGGCGCAAGTGCGCGAGGTCTTCCCGGGCGGCGTTGACAAGGTGCTCGAACTGGTCGGCACGACGACGCTGCGCGACTCACTCCAGACAGCGAGGAGTCAGGGCATTGTCTGCATGACAGGCATGGTCGGCAATCAATGGTCATTCGACGAGTTCAGCCCGATGGACGCAATCCCGACTGCCGTGGCGTTGACGACCTATGCCGGCGACGCCGACGATTTTCTGCGTACCCCTCTGCAGACTCTGGTCGATCAGATCGCGGCGGGCGACTTGCGCGTACAGGTCGGGCGCACCTTTCGGCTGGACGAGATCGTCGAGGCGCACAAGTGTCTGGAGGAGAATGGGGCAGGCGGAAAGATCGTGATATTGGTCTGACCGATTGTCGCGGCACGGTCCGCGGAGTTGCGGTAGATCCGGTCTGCATCGTTCGTTCTGCAGAAGGGCAGAGGGGCCGATATCGCCCCTCGAACGCGGCGGGCCGCACAACGCTGTCGACGCTTATTTCGACCATCGCACTGGAACAACCGCCGGTTGCGCCGCCGAGGTCGACCTACAATATTTTGTCCACTTGATATTCAAGGATGCATAACATGAACGACAAACCTGCCATCATTCTGGTTCACGGTTTCTGGGGCGGGGCCGCCCACTGGAGCAAGGTCATTGTTGAACTAACCAGGCTTGGTTATCCGTCAATCCAGGCCGTCGAGATACCGCTCACATCGCTTGCCGATGACGCCGAGCGAACCCGCAAGATGGTCGCGCAACAGAAAGGCCCGGTATTGCTCGTCGGGCATTCCTATGGCGGCGCTGTCATTACGGAGGCGGGCGATCTGCCAAATGTCGTCGGTCTGGTCTATGTCGCCGCTTTCGCGCCCGACGCGGGAGAGAGCCCGGGTGGCATCAGCCAGGCGAAACCTCCGGCGGCCATCGCCAATCTTGTGCCCGACAGTGACGGCTATCTTTGGATCCAACCGGACAAATTCCACGAAAGCTTCTGCCAGGATCTGACGGCCGACGAGGCGCTGGTGATGAGCGTGACCCAAAAGGCGCCCTTGGCGAGCACCTTTGGCGATACGGTGACCGCGCCCGCGTGGAAGAACAAGCCCTGCTGGTATCAGGTGTCGAGCGCGGATCGTATGATCGACCCCGACAATGAAGCGATGATGGCCGCGCGGATGACGCCGCGCAAGACGATCACGCTCGATGCCAGCCATGCGTCGCTCGCGTCGCATCCGTCGGAGATATCCGCTCTCATCGACGAGGCCGCCAAAGAGAGTGTGAGGGGCTGATCCTTTACCCGCTTTCTCGCCTATTCGATCGATCCAGCAGTTCTGGCGCCGGTCACGCCATCGGACCTTTGTCCAATGGTCCCATCCGCTAACCGCCGCAGCGGCAGCAAGGCGGTGCAGATCCGCCGCGCTGGCCGGGCGGGGACCCGGCGAACTGCCGTTGCCCGCGGCTTCCCGCTTTCGCAGGGACGGCAGCTGGCCACCCCCTGTTCCCCGACGAAATGCGCCCACGCGGCTAGTCGAACCAGGGCCCTGCGAGCGGCTCGGCCAGATATCGCTCCGCTGCTTTTACCAGGCGCTGCACCCGAAGCCGGTAAGAGGCGCTTTCCACCCGCCAGCGCGATGGCGCGATCGCGCCGCCGAAAAATTCCCGCGCGATGGCCTGCTGATTGGCGCCCGCCAGCAATGCGTCGCCGACGCGTAGCTCCATGATCCAATGTGCTGCCTTGCGTTCCTTCGGCATCATCGAGCCGGGAAGCTGGCCCTTCCCGGCAAGAACGACGAATTGCCTCAACGATTCGAGTTTCGGCCTGGCCGACCGGAGGCCCGTTATCCTGTGCTCGACGAGAACCGGCCCGCCCAGCAGCGTGCCGTCGTGAAGGTCGAGACGGATGGCCCAATGACCGTCGCTGAGCAACCAGTGCTCATTTCCTGACGCGTCAATTTCGACGGACACAAATGCAGCGACGTCGCGGATATCGAACAGATCATCGGCCGGGCTGTCATTCGCCGCGGGTCTGCCGCGCAGCACCCGCGGGTCGCGGTGGATGCTCCAGATCGGCCGCGCGGCCGGGGTCGCAACAGCCGGATCGATCCAGCCCAGGAGCCCGATCTCGGCAAGGGTGCCGGTCGAAGCGACGGCGCGCCTCTCCCATAGCCGCCGATAGTGGCTGCTTCGTCGAAGCCATTCCCATGCGAAAGCGCGGCGGTCCGAGATCAGGAGCTCCGCATAGGCTTCGGGCGAGCGCCAGTCGGCGGCGGGCCCGCCCGTCATGTCACAGACTCCGGACAGCGTTGGAATATTTTCATGCGCCTTCGACCGGGCTGGGATTGCCGACTTCAGCGGCCGGCCACAAATGAGGCGGATCGACGCGTCAGAGCGTTGGAAGGCAACCGGATAGCGGCATGGTCTCCATGGAGGCGGATGCCCCTGGCGGGCCGCGATCGCGTGCCGTGCTTGCTATTCCGTTCCTTCGGCAAAATAGGCGCGCAGGCGGTGAGCCACCTCCGGCGTGAGCCTCACGAGGCTGCGCCGTCCGTCAAAGGCGTCAGGCGATCGCTCCAATATGCCGGCGTCGCAGAGGCGCTGGATGAGCTTCATTGCGCTGCTCATGGGGATCGCGGCGGTGACGCAGAGCGCGGACATCGAAAGCGGTTGTCCCCGGGACTGGTGGATGAAGAGGTCGATGAGCATATCCCACGCCGGCTCGCCGAACAGTTCGGCGTTTCCGAGAAGCTGCTTGCGCAACAGTCTGCGCCGCATCGCGGTCTCGGCGTTTTGCAGCGCGGGCCGGTCGGCGGCAGCCGGACCTGCATTGCTCCGCAGGAAGAAGGGGAAGAATTTGCCGCGCGGTCGCACTTCGCCCACGCCCTCGATGAGATTGCAGCTTCCCGTTCCGGTCACGATGATGTGCTCGAGAATGTCGATATCGAGCGCCCGGCCGACGTCTGCCAGACGCCGGGTCGCGCGGATATCCTCCTCGCTCGGCGCCGGGTCGCCGCTCGGGTGATTGTGGACGAGAAGGATCGAGGCGGCGTCATGCTCGAGCGCGCGCCGGAAGATGGTCCGCGGATAGATCGCCAGCTGCGCGAGCGTGCCGCGCTGGACCTCCTCGTCGGCGATGAGGCCGCGCCCCGGATCGAGAAACAGGATGCGCAGCCGCTCTTCGGACAGGCTGCCCATCGATGCGATCAGATATTGATGCAGTTGCGGATCGAGCGGATCGATCCGGACCGACCGGAGCTCGGAGCGCATCCCCTCGAGCATGGCATCGCGAACGGCCGCCAGGAACGGGGCCAGGTCGGGATAGCCATCCAGAAAGCGGGTCAGCCGTTCGGGTGATTGCGACCAGAGCCGGCCGAGGCTCGTGAACTCGTCGAGAAGCTTGTGGGCTATGGAATCGCAATGGTCGGGCGCGATCGCCGCGACCAACCTTGCCAGGACCGATCGTTCACGTTCGCGCGCAGCCGTCGCTGATGCCGCCAGGTTGCGAGGACGAGAAGGGGGGGCAGAAGCCAGGATGCAGCAACCTGCATCGTCTGATAAGCGATCGGATGCACCGATATCTCCATCGCCTTGCCGACATGGGCCATCAGCGGAAAGATCTGGATCACGGCTGCCGGCATCGGCCAGAAGCGGTGGGCCGTCAGGGCCAGCAGCAGCGTCGCGGTCGCCGCGACGAGATCGATCGCCAGATGGCCCGTGTCGATCGAGGTGAAGCGCGGCGGGACGAACAGATGCAGGATCTGGTCCGCGAGCGCCATCGCAATGATGATCATGGCCATTGTCCGCTCGGGACCGCCGCCCTTCTTCAGGGCATAGGCGAGGGCCGCCAGCAAGATCGTCACGAAGATTGCGATCCGAACCATCGCGATCAAAAACCATGCGGGCGGTCCCAGGTCAATATTCAGGATGCGGCCGCGACGTGGCTCTGCCCGGCGGCGGCAATCGCGGGGCACTCGTGAAGATCGAGCCCGGCGCTTTCCCGCGCGATGTCGGCGAGCTCGCCGTGAATGCGCAGAACGTCGCCGCTCGCACCGACGAGCGCGGTCTGGACTTTTGCAAGGCGCTGGATCGTTGCATGGCCCCGCGCGGCGGGAACGCCTTGCGTATCCCGGCGCGCGGTGACGATGCTCGTCATCAGCGACGCGACGGCAATGAGCGCATCGTCGATGCGCGTTTCTGCGGCGGGGACCTGTTGCCGAAGTCTCGCAACGGCGAAATCGATATTCTCGGACATGACGTCTCCTCTGCCGGAAGCCCATGCTCCGGCTGATGCTGTGCAGGTTGAGAAGGCTCAGCCGGAGATGAGGCGCGACAGCGACTCTGCGATGCCCAGACTGCCGAGCAGGAAGACGATCAGCGCCACGAGCAATGTCGCGATGATCGTCAGCCTCGTGCCCGGCGTGTGGTCATGCCTCCAGATCTTCCCGGACGGCGGGCGTGATCCCGAAAGGCGATCCCGTAGCGAGCTCCTGTCATCGAGCTCGAAGAAGCCGGAAACGCCACCGTCTGAATAGTCGGATGGCACCAGGGCGGGCTGTTCGGGAAGCTCCACCGGATCGTATGCGATCCGGTGGTATAATTTCCGCAACCGGGCGTAGCGCATCGCCGCGTCGGCCCGGTCGGTCGCACCGAGCGCGGTCCGTGCATTGGTGATACGCTGATCGACCGTGTATTTCGACACACCGAGCTGGCGCGCGATCTGCTTCGACGTCCTGTGCTCCAGCACAAGATCGAGGCAAGCCCGCTGCTTGTCGGTCAATCGGTTCCAACGCAGTCGATCGGCATCGGGGGAAGGTTGCGACCCGTCCATCGTACCAGTTTCGTCACATCCCTTTCAGCCATCATGTTTCCGTCACGCGCCGAGTTTGACATTGAAGTCATTGTTAAATCAACTTTCCTTACGGCTGCTGCCCGGGTTACCCCCGGACCCGGGCGTTGAGGCGCGGGCTTCGCGCCTCGCGCATGGGGTCGCTCCATGGGGCCCGGCGGCGAAACATCGCGGTGCCACTGCAGCATGCGGCGGTCTTCTGCCCGGAACAACAATTCTCAAATTGAGACTAACTCACGAAAATATTTGAAATATATTTGTCACATTGTAGCTTGGACTCCTCGGCATCGTGTTTGACCAGCGAACGATGCTCCACCGCGGTGACCCAGCCATTTGAGAGGGCGAGGGGATCGGCACCGGACAGGGAGCAATGCCGGAGAGGCTGGTTCGAGAACGGCCCCGGCGTTGCCATGGGTCGTCATGCCAACGCTCGACACCGCGCAGCGACTCGCGGCTGAAGTTTTGAAGGTCGCGAGTGAAGAGGCGCCGATCGATATCCTCGACGAGGCCTGCGCGAGGCCCGGATGCTCGTGGTTCGCGCCCAGCCATCACGTCGACGTTCTCGCCGCTCCCGGCAAGGGATTGCGCATCCACAAACATCCCGAAGATCGGGCGAGATGGTTCGATGAACAGCGGCTCGGCATCTGCGACCCGGTCCATCGTGTCCGCCGGCGCCGCGCAGCGGGCTTTCTCCGGCGCGAAATGCAGGCATTTTCGCGGCCTCGACCCGGAGACGGGGGGATATGGGAGCGCGCGCGCAGGCAGGACATTCATGACGGCCTCACCGTCCCGGCCCATGTTCCCGGCGACGCGCACGGATCGCTATCCTTCGCCTGGCAGAAAGGGGCATATGCCACGCCCGAGGCCCTTTTTCCGGTTCCATTGGTCCGTTTCTTTCCATCAGGGAGACACGCCGATGATCATCGCGGTTAATCGGGACAACAGGGCGCGCGAACATGTCGCGCTCCGCGCGATGTTCGAAGCGCGCAAGCGCGTCTTTGTCGATTTGCTCAAGCAGGATCTGCCGGTGCTGGCCGAGCGGTTCGAAGTCGACCATTTCGACGATCCGCATGCCACCTATCTGATCGTCACCGACCGGCGCGGAGAGCATCTCGCCTCCGTGCGGCTCCTGCCGACCACGCGACCGGCGATTCTCGACGGGATTTTTCCTCATCTTGTCGCCGGTCCCGTTCCGAACGGCGCGGCGATCTACGAGATTACCCGCTTCTGCCTGTCGCCGGGAATTGGCGCGCGTCCGCGCCGCGCCGCGCGCGATACGCTGATCGTCGGGCTCACCGAATATGCGCTGGCAAATGGAATTTCTACCTATACCGGTGTCGCCGCGCTTTCGTGGTTCCGCCAGGTCCGGGAATTCGGATGGGACTGCCGCTTGCTTGGCGAGACGGCCATCCATGATGGCCGCGCGCTCGTAGCCCTGGCGATCTCGATCGACGCCAACACGCTCGCGAAACTCGCGGACGCCGGCATCGCGGCAGCCGCGTCAGACCCGCAAGCCCTGCTTGATGGCCATGTGGCCGCGCAGCGCGGAGCGAAAGACGGAGCGCGCGTGCCATGAACGCCGGATCGACAATGGAGCGCGTCTATCTCGATCTCAAGACGCGGGTGCTCGACGGGCACTATGCGCCGGGGACCCGGCTCGATCCGGTCCATCTGGCAAGGTCGCTGCGCGCGAGCGCCACGCCGGTCCGCGAGGCGCTGCACCGCCTCGCCGGCGAACGGATCATCGACAGCTGGCATCAGGAGGGGTTCCGGCCGCCGATCCTCGCGGAGGCCGATCTCCATGATCTTTACAGCTGGGCCTCCCATTTGCTCGCACTGGCGCTCCGGAGCGAGGTGCCCGAGCCCGACCCGCCCGCGGGCCTCGTCAGGCTGGAACCGCACAAGGACTATGCCGACGCGCTCGACTCGCTCTTTCGGGCCATCGCCATGGGGAGCGCCAACCGCGAGATTCGCCTCGCGATTTTCAACCTGATCGAGCGAAGCCATGTGTTTCGCGAGGCCGAGGCCCGCGTCGATGGCGCGGCGCGCGATATGCTGGCCGCGATGGAAGCCGATTATCGCTTCGCGCGCTGGAGCGCGCTTCGGGCCAAAATCACGCGCTTTCACCGGCGCCGCATGCTGTTCGCGGGCCGCGTCGTCGCCGCGATCAGGCCCCGCGACGAGCGGCTCGGATGATATTCGAAGGATATTCAAACTATATAAATTCTATTCTGTCCGGCCGGCGTAGCTTCCGAGGTGCCGCAATTCCGCGGCATATCGAAGGAGGTTCTCATGAACCGCAATGACAATGACGCGATCGAGGAAATCGGCATTGCGAGCGTGGAAACGCTCGGCGACGAATTCCCGATCCCCGAGCAGGTCGGTCATGATCTGCCGCTCGGCGGCGGCATCAGCGCCGACTGATGGTCGACGGGGCGCGGCCGCCGCGTGCGACCGCGCCCACTGCGCGATATGCCCTATCGGCTCCCATCGACAATCAGCTACGGCTTCATCGACGCCGGCGCGGTCGTGCTCGACCTGGCTTCGGATCGCTATCTGCGCCTGGGACGCCCGCAGGCGGCGGCACTCCGCGCCCTCGGCGAAGCGGGAGGCGACAGCTATCATCAGGCCGCTATTGATACCCTGCTGGCGCGCGGCCTGCTCGTGGAGGGGCAGGGATATGTCGGACCGGTCGCGGCGGCCGCGGTTCGGTCGAGCGCCCTTGAGGGCCGCCGCGAGCCAAAGCTTCCCGCCGCTGCGGTTCGGGGCCCGCCGTCCGCCGAAATTCTGGTCGCGCGATTTGCGGCGGCACGGTCGATGGCGTGGGCGGGACTGGCCTCGACGATCGGGCGTTGGCGCCGGATCCGCGCGCAGTGCGTGGATCGGGACCGCGCGGCCGGCTCACTCGCCGATCTCGCGAAGCGCTATCGCCATGGCCTGCTTTACTATCCGGCCAGGCGTCGCTGCGTTCCGGACTCGCTCGGGCTGATGCGCTGCCTCTGGCGCCGGGGCCATGACGCCGAGCTTTATTTCGGCGTCCGGCTCGATCCGTTCGCCGCGCATTGCTGGGTCCAGGCGGGCGAGCTTCTGCTGACCGATCCGGTCGACAGCGTCGCCGAATTTACCCCGGTGTTCCGGCTATGAATCTCCGGATCGCCCTGCAAACCGGCCGCCCCGGGACCCCGCTGCGCGCAGACCTGATCGACTATGGTCGTCTCGGACCGGCGCGGGTCGTGGGCGTGCGCCGCCAGCCGGTCCGTATCGAGGGCCGCATCCTGCTCGCCGGATATGCGTTCCGGCGCGGCGATTTTGGCGTCTGCGACCGGCTTGGACCCGATCAGGCGGCGGCGGTGGTGGCGAGCCGGGGCAGGTGGGCAATTGACAATCTCTGGGGAAATTATCTGCTCGGATGGGCCGGCGAGGACGGCGATGTCCATCTTCTCCGCTCGCCCGTGACCGGGCCCGCCATCTATCATTTCGTGCCCCCCGATGACGCGGCGGCCAGTGGTGCCTGCCTCTTCTCGGACCTTGGCGTCGCCCGTGCGCTGGGGTTCATGCTCGATCGGGCCGACGCCGCGGCCCTCGACGCCCATCTTCGCTTTCCGCTTCTGCGCGCGCCTTCGACCGGCCTCGAGCATGTCACCGAGATATTGCCGGGCGACGTCGCGACGCTCGGAAAACGCGCATCGTCGGACATTGCCTGGTGCCCCTGGGATCATGTCGGCCGCCGACCGCGGCGGATCGAACCCGGGGACCTTCGCGCGGCGGTGTTTTCGGTGGTCGAGGCATGGTCGGGCCGCTTCGACCGGATCCAGCTCGAACTCTCGGGCGGTCTCGACAGCTCGATCGTCGCAGCCTGCCTCGCGGGACGCGGCGGCTGGCGCGCCGTCAATCTCGCGACGCCCGGCGTGTCGGGCGACGAGCGCCCCTATGCCCGCGCCGCCGCGGCGCGAGCCGGGGCCCCCTTGCTCGAAATCATGCTGCCCGCCGAAGCCGGCGATCCGCTGGCGCCGGTCGCCCAGCTTCGCGCGCGGCCGGCCGGCTTCGGCCTGCTCGCCTCGAGCAATGCCGCCCTGCTCGGCGCGGCGCAGGACTTCGGCGCCGATGCAATCTTCAGCGGCGCGGGCGGGGATAATATCTTCGGCTTCATTCGCCGGATCGGTCCCGTCGTCGATGCCTTTCGCTTTGCGGGGCCGCGTACCGGATTTCGGGCGGCGGGCGATCTTGCCGATCTGACCGGCGACAGCATCTGGCGCGCCCTTCGCCTGACGGCACGGCGCTTTCTCGCGCGCCCTGCCGACTGGCCTTCCGACGCGATGTTCCTCACGCCGCGCTTCGCCGCACCGGCGCCGCCACATCCCTGGCTGGAGGCCGGGCATCGCGTCAGCGCCGGCCAGTTCGGCTATGGCCGCGCGCTGCTGCCGATCCAGCCCTTTCTCGATGGCTACGACCGGGCGATCGCGCTCCCGATGATCTCGCCGCTGCTGTCGCAACCGCTCGTCGAGTTCGGCCTGTCGATCGCGACCTGGCAATGGTGCGAGGGTGGGCAGGACCGGGCGCTTGCCCGCCGCGCCTTCGCGGCAGAGCTTCCGGATATCGTGCGCGAACGGCGGACCAAGGGGCGGGTCGACTCGCTGTTCGCGCCGGCTTTCGATGCGAACCGGGCGCGGCTTCGCGGCTTTCTGCTCGACGGCTGGCTGGCAGGCGCCGGTCTTCTCGACCGGGATGCCGTCGACAAGGCGCTGCGCCGGCCGGCGAACGCGCTCGACGCCGTCTACATCCGCTTGTTGCAGATTGCCGACGTCGAGCGCTGGGTCCGCTCCCTCAGAGCCCGCACGGGGACCGGGCAAGGAGGGGGCGGCGCCGGGGAGCAATCAGGGAGAGGGTTCCGTCGCGGGCATCGCGGTGCGATAGCTGCGCCAGCGCAGATACTGGTCCGCCTTGGCGGGGTCCTTATCCTCTTCGCGCTTGAGCCAGAAGCGGTACCAGTCGAGGTTGCGTTCATAGACCGCCCGCTTGTGGGCCGGCTGCTTCTTGATGTGCGGCTCGTCGGCGAAAGCGAAGAGCTCGGCGGGCTTTCCGGCGAGCTTGAGCCTGGTGTGGAGCTCGAGCACATAGCGTGCCTCGGACTCGGGAAGCTGCATCAGCAAGGGCGTCCGGATCGAGCCGATATCATGGATTGCCGACAATTGCCGCCATCGTTCGGGGTCGCTGTCGGGATCGCCGATCTTCCAATATTCGTCGAGCATCGCCGCGAAACCGCGACCGGGAAGGGCGTTCGCCCAATAATAGGCGGGCGACATCTGGCTCGACGACAAGGTCGCCGCGGCAAAGAGGTCCGATTTTCTCACCGCATGGAGTGCCACCTCCGACCCGAAGCTCAATCCGCCGATGCCGACGCGCGCGCGATCGACCAGCCCTTCCTTCGCGAGGGCCGCGATCGCCCCTTCGATGTCGGAGAGCGCGGCGGCATAGCTTGCATCGGTCCCGGCCGCCTTCGGCGCGCGAACCCGGTCCATGCACAATATGGCGAACCCGTTTTCGACGAGCGGCAACATCGGTATCTCGTCGCCAATGCCGCCCTTGAGAAAGCCCGGGCAGCGATAATATTGGATCACGAGCGGCAAGGGGCCCGCTGTTTTCTCGGGCAGCAGCAGCACGCCGGTCACGCCGCGATCCCATGCCATCGGTCTGGCTTTGGCGGCGATGCGCGCGCGGAGCGCCGCGTTGGGATCGTCGATGACGCGTCTTGCGGCGTCGGCATAGGCGATCGCGACGATGCGGGGCGGACTGACCGGCCCGGCTTCGGCGCAAATGAGCGACGCCGCCGCGGCAACGCATCGGGGCGGATGGCTCGGCGAACGCGTTGCGCCATCGGTCGTCGCGAGACGCCGGGCGCCGGATGCGCCGACGCGCCAGAGCCACACATGCTCGCGGGTGCCGCCGGCGCGCTCGAAGAGCAGCAGCATGTCATGGCCGGGCCGCCAGCTTAGCGCCGCCAGCCGCGCGCTCCGGCATGGCGCCGCGCGGCAGGCGATCTGCTTGCCGCGCGGCCGTGTGACGAGGACCATGCGCGCTTCGGGCGCCGCGACGATCTCGGCGCGGCTGCCGTCGTCGGCCTCGGCCCTTTCGGCTTGCGCGGCGAGGACGGCCTCGGCCCGGTCGGCAACCGGGACGGTGACGCTTCGGTGCGGCGTCTCCGAGAGAATGCGCGCGCGCGTGAACCAGGCCCCCGGGAACCGCATCATGACGCGCTTCCCATCCTCGATCGTTCCGCCCGCGAGCGCTTCCATGGGATCGAGGCGATGGTCGACGAGCGTCCCCTCGGTATAGGCGTTTCGCTCGGCGGCGGCGATCCGGGCGCGGGTGGCTCCGATCGTGTAGCGGATCGCCGTGCCGCCTTCGGCGGGAGCGAAATCGAGAATATCGGCGTCGTCCGCGATGTCCAGCGCCGGACGGGTCCGCTCGCGCCAGTGCCAGATGCCGACCGCCCCCGCGACGCGGGCAAGAAAACGTATCCCTTTCGAATCCGCGTCCCAGAGGGGGAGCGTCTCGATCAGCGCGCCGGATCCGCCATGGCGGGCGGCGCCGCCGCTTCCGATCCGCACCGGCGCGCCGCCCGCGACCGGCGCAACATACCAGTCCAGCGCAACGTCGTTCGCGGCAACCGACGGGCGGCTGACGCGGTAGGCGACGCGCCGCCCGTCGGGCGAAAGACTGACGCCCGACAGGTCGGCGGCTTCGACAAGATCGGTCGCCGTGACCGGCGCGCGGGCGTGGCGGACCCCGGGCATCGGGCTTTGCGCCGTCGCCAGCATCAAGGCGAGGGTCACCATGTAATCACCGCCTGAAGCGCGATCATCCGGCCAATGGCGCTCGCCTGCTCGGGATCATAGCCGAAGGCCGACGTGCTGGTCAGGAAGCGGACATAGGGCGGATCCGTGTCGAAGAGATTGTTGACGCTCAGCGCAAGCCGGAGCGCGCGGCCGTCGTCGCCGGTCGCGATCCTCGTCCCGAGCTGCAGGTCGAACGTCGTCCAGCTCCTGACGGTCTCGGCGGGCGTGACGGTGCGGTTGCGATAACCCGCCACATGCTGGACCGCGATGCCGCCGTCGAAGGCGCCGAAGGTGAATCCCGCGCGTCCGCGCAGGCGCAGCTTGACCGGATTGCCGAGCGTGCCGAGGACCTCCTGCGCGGGCGCCGTGTCGGTGACCTGGCTGTCGATCTTCAGCATGCGCGTGCCGCCAAGCGTCAGGCTGACACGTCCGGCCCCCACCGGCCGGGTCCAGGCGAGATCGAAGTCGATGCCCCGGACCGTCGCGCGCGACAGGTTGAGCGTGCGTCCGTCGATGATCGCGGCGACCTGGCCAGGCGTCACGCCGATCGGGTTCGAGAAATTCGGGCCGGCGAAATAGGCCGCGACAGCTGCGGGGTCGGGCGTGTCGTCGACGATCGACCCGTAGATGTCGCGCCGGACCAGGAAATTCTGGAGGTCGAAATTGGCGCTTGCGATCCGGTCGCGATAGGCGATGTCGAACCAGGTCGCCGAGAGCTTGAACCCGGGCGCGAAACCCGGCTCGAGATCGACGCCCGCGGTCCAGCTCGTCGCCTTTTCCGGCCCGAGATCGGGACGAAAGCCGAACAGTCCGAGCACGACGCTCTGACCCGTCGGCGCGCGCGGATCGGGAAGGCGGAGCGTCTGGTAGGTCGCGTTGGCGGTGCCGACCAGCTCGGTGAAATAGGGCGCGCGGAACGAGCGCCCGTACGACCCGCGGATCGACAGGCCCTTCACCGGCGTCCAGCGGAGCCCGACCTTGGGATTGGCGGTATCGCCGACGTCCGAATAATCCTCATAGCGGCCCGCGGCCGAGAGAAGGAGCGCGCCCGGCAGCGCCTCGCCGGCGTCGAATATCGGCGCGACGATCTCGCCATAGAGGGATTTGACGATGCGCCGGTCGGGCAGCCCGGGAATGCCCACGGCGAGCGGCGCGTCGGCGGTCACGTCGAGCAGCGAGCTGTAGCGAAGCCGGTCGCGCCGATATTCGGCGCCGACCGCCGCCTTGACGTCACCCGCCGGCAGCGAAAACAGCCTGCCGTCCGCGCGGAGCGCCGCCGAGAGCACCGCATAGCGCACGTCGCGCGTCTGGCCGCCGCGCAGGCTGTCGATGAGCGCGCGGTCGTTGACCGCGCCGTCGCCGAAGAGGTTGATCGCGGTGGCGCGGTTGGTCGAGGCGACCGCGCGCTGGAGCCTGAGCCGGTGCACGACATTGACCCCCTCGTCATGCTCGCGCTGGAGCCCGTAGCCGCCCGACAGCTCGACCGACCAGCCGCCGAGCGCGGCGCGCGCGCCGAAGCTGCTGTTGAGCGCACGGACGCGGCCGCGCGTGCCCTCGGGGCCGAAATCGGCGCTCGGGTCGTAATAGACGGTGACCGGCTGCCCGATGCCGATCGGGTCGACATAATAGGGATTGGCGCTGGTGACCCGCTGGGTCTGGATCCCGAACAGCCGCCGGCGCGCTTCGAACCGGCGCTCGGCATAGAGGAGCCGCGCGAACAGTATCATATCGGGGCTCAGCTCCTGCTCGCCGGACACATAGAGGCTCCCGCTTTGCTGGCGTGGCAGGATGTCGATGTTGCGCCGCGTGTCGCCGCGATTGAAGCCGCCGGCGACGAGCTGCGCGCGTGTCAGCTGCGTCCCGTCCTGGCCGCGGGGAACTGCGAAGACCTGACCGTTGGCGGCGACGATCGAGCCTGGATTGTTGAAGTTCGAACGGAGGTCGGGACCGCCAAAGGGGCGGAGATCCTCGCTTGCGAAGCCGCGCTTCGACGAAGGCAGGTTGCCGCGGCGATAGACTTCGGCGGCGATCGTCAGATGCCCGCCGGTCCAGCCCGCGCCCGCGATCTGGCTCGCCTGGACTTCGCCGAAGTCGCCATCGGCGGTGCCGGCGCGCAGGCGCGTCTCATAGCCCTTGAAGCGATTGCGGAGGCGGATGTTGACGACCCCGGCGATCGCATCCGAGCCATAGATGGCCGATGCCCCGTCGGTCAGTATCTCGATGCGTTCGACCGCAACCGACGGGACGAGCGACAGATCGGTAAAGGCCCCGGCGCCGCCGCCGAGCGCGGGCCGGCTGTTGTCGAAGAGGGTGAGCGTCGAGCCGCTGCCGAGCCCGCGCAGGTTGATCCCCGACCCGAAGCCGAGGTTCGTCCCCGCATTGCCGCGCGCGGTCGAGCCCGAGACCGCCTCGGTCGGCCCGCCCGAGAAATTCTGCGGGATCGTCTGGATGAACTCGCTGATCGTCGCGCGGCCGCTGCGATCGAGCGCCTCGCGATCGATGCTCGTGACGGGCGACCCGACGGGGCCGGCGCCCCGGATCCGCGTGCCGGTGACAATGATCGCCTCGCTCGCCGCGCCGGACGATCGCGCGTCCGTCGATTCTGCGCGTGCCGCATCGCCGTTTCCCGGGCGGATCACGAGCGCGCCGTCGACGAGATCGGCGACGAGGCCGGTGCCGGCGAGCAGACGCGCGAGCGCGGCGTCGGCGCTCATCGTGCCCCGTGCGGGGCCGCTGCGCTTGCCTGCGACGATATCCGATGCGGCGACGATGTTGCGGCCCGACACGCGCGAATAGGCCCGGAGCGCCGCCCCGAGATCCTGCGCTGCGATGTCGTAGCGCTGCGGCGCCGGCTGGGCCTGTGCCTGGGCCTGTGCCTGTGCGGCGGGCGCCTGAATCGCGAGCGCTGCGGTGCCCGATGCGAGCATCGCCGCCAGAAATTTCCTTGTCATCTTACCTCCCCAAGCGGCCTCCAATGGCCGTCTGGTGGGGAAGATGCCGGCGGCGGATTATCCCCCCGGTTTTTTTTGACCGAGGAAGATGACGTCGGGCCGCTCCGCGACGGCGGCAAGATCCAGGGCCGCCGCGAGCCGGCGCGCGAGCGCCGCCGGATCGCCGATGTCGAAGCGTCCGCTGACCTCGAGCCTCGCCAGGTCGGGCGAGGCGACGCGGATCTCGACCGGGTTCTCGGCGTTGGCGCGCGCGACGATCTCGCCGAGCGGCATGCGGTCGGCGTCGAGCATGATCACCCTGGTGGGCGCGGGCATCGCCGGGACGAGCCGGACGTCGGTGGTGACGATTTCGGCGGCTTCGCCCGGGCGCAAGCGGATCGCCCGGTCCGAAACGCGCGAGGCCACCTCGACCGATCCCTCGATCAGCGACACGCGCGGGCGGCTGCTGCGCAAATCGACCTCGAAGACGGTGCCGAGCGCGGTCGTCCGCGAGGTGGCTCCGAGGACGATGAACGGGCGCTCTTCATCGTGCGCAACCTCGAAGCGGGCGCGGCCGCCGAACAGGATGACGCGGCGCTGGTCGCCGTCGAACTGCTTTTCGAGCACGGCGCCGTCGGTCAGCGTGACGCGGCTGCCGTCGGCGAGCGCGAAGGTCCCGTTGGTGAGCGCGTCCGAGGCGGGCATGATTTTGTCGGTCGTGAGCGGGGTGGCGGGCTGCGGCGCCGCGCGGTCGCTGCGCATCTGCCAGAAGGCGCCGAGCGACAGGGCGGCGACAAGCGCCGCCGCGATGGCCCAGCGGCCGCCGGTCGCAAAGCTTCCGCGCTTCGCGCCCGCTTCGATCCGCGCGTCGATCCGCGCGCGCGATATGCTGGCGGCGGCGCGCCAGTCGGCTTCGGTGCGTGCATAGGCGGCCGCATTGCCGGGATCGCGATGCCAGGCCTCGAATGCGGCCTGGTCCTTCGCGGCGTCGGGCGCGCGCATCCGCGCGAACCAGTCCGTCGCCTCGCGGTCGCGGCGGCTCACGGACGCGTGTCTCGCGCCCTGCGGATGGCGGTCATCGCCTTGGCGATCTGTTTTTCGACGCCCTTCACGCTCATCCCCTCGAGTCTTGCTATCTCGTCATAGCGAAGGCCGTCGATCCTGTGCATCAGGAATATGGTGCGTGTCCTGGGCTTGAGGCGGGCAATCTGTTCTTCGACGCGCCGGATCATGTCGCGCGCCTCGAGCATCGCGTGCGGGTCGGCACCGGCGATGTCGTCGTCGGCAAAGGCATGATGATCGGCGCTAAGGCGGCGGCTGTCGGTGCGGGCCCGTTCGGCGACAAGATTGCGCGCGGTACGGAAGAGATAGGCGCCCGGCTGCTCGATCATCGCGAGCATCGACCCGCGGTTCGCGACCAGGCGGCGGAAACATTCCTGGACGAGATCGGCGGCGTCCTGCGGGCGCGCGGTGCCGCGAAAGAAGCGGGCAAGCCGCGGGGCGTGCGCGACATAGATTGCCTCGGTGCGCGCGGTCGCGCCATGACCCGCCCAGTCGTCGGGCGGCAGCGGGTCGGCATCGCTCAGCGGCGGCCTTCGGTCCTTCTCGCCATCGTCATAGTCCATCGCGTCGCGCCTACGGGGGACAGCGACGACGCACGAAAGCCGGGTGTTGAGAACAGGGTCGAGACACCCGCGCCGCCGCCTTTGGCCCGGGGGCTTGGACATGCGCAGACGGCCACCCGGCGGGATGGCAAAGGAAGATCGCTCTCGAACGGAGTTCTCACGCTCCGGCATCCGGCGCTTCGCTGCCCGATGCCGGACCAGCATAACCGGCTATTCCGTAAGGGCAAGAGTCTGCCGGGAGACCTGTCCCTTCTGGACGAGATTCGGACGGGGCCGACTGGGCTCCCCTGGTTTCGACTTCGTTCGACCGCGGCGGAAAAGGGACGGAGTTCGCTGAAGTCCTGCTGATGGGCGCGGCCCGAATGGAGCGCACACTGGCGGCGGCAGGCGCCGCCAGAGGTCGCGCGCCACACGGTTGGCCGCGCTGCGCGCTTGGGCTCGCTGGTCTTGGCGCGGCGGCGGCTAGGCCCAAAGCCCGCCCGCACGCCGCCGCGCCTGCGGCTCGCCAAGGGCGCGAGTTTGCAGGCCCTTCGGGCCGGGATCGAGGCCGATCGCATCGAAGAGGCCGGTTGGGGGCGTTGGGGGCGTTCGGGGCGACTGGACGATCGGGCGAAGAAGCGCACGCGTCGGCGGAGCCCGGCTGAGGGCGCCGCGCGGGGCGCGGCGGCGCTTTGGTGGGCCGGCACCCGGACATCGGCGCGGGCGGCGCACGGCCTGTGGGACCGCCCGGCGCCCGCGCAAGCCCGGCTTCGCCGGGCTCCTCCGCTTCGCTTCGGCCCTTTGGGTGCGCGCCCGCCTCGCTGGGCGGTCCCCTGACCGTGGGTTCGCCGCCCGCCCCGCTGTCCGGGGCCGGCTGCGGCGGATTTTGGTCCGGAGGAGACGCACCGTGAACGCTTTCCCGCAAACCTCGGCCAAGGCCGCACCCTCGCCAAGCCCCGCGCGACCGGGCGACAAAGGCGCGAGCGGCGCCGCACCGCGCGGCCGAACGCGCGGCAAGGGCCGCACCGACGACGGGGCGCGCGGTGGCGCGCCGGGCGTGTCGCTCTACGACGAGGTGACCGCGCGTATCGTGCGCGAACTCGAGGAAGGGCACATCCCATGGGTGCGGCCTTGGGACGCCGCCGCCTTTGCGCCGGGTTTGCCGCGCAACGCGGAAACGCGTCGCAGCTATTCGGGCATCAATATCCTCATCCTCTGGACCGAGGCGGTGCAGCGCGGTTTCGCCTCGCAAGACTGGCTCACCTTCCGTCAGGCGCGGCAAGCGGGCGGGCAGGTCCGCAAGGGCGAGAAGGGGACGACGATCTTCTACGCCGCGCGCTTCACGCCCCAGGAAAAGGGTGGGCGCGGCGAAGGCGGCGCAGCGATTGCACCTGCGCCCGTTTTCGACCGGCGCGGCGGCGCGGGTGACGTCAGCGGAGAGAGGGGCGAGCGCTCGATTCCCTTCCTGAAACGCTTCACCATATTCAACGTCGCACAGGTCGATGGCCTTCCCGACCGGTGCACTGCGCCCGACCCCTTGCTCCTGCCGCGCGAGACGATCCCGGTCGCCGAGGCGCTGCTCGCGGCGAGCGGCGCCGATATCCGGATCGGCGGCAACGAAGCCTATTATTCGCCGTCGGGCGATTTCGTCGAGCTGCCGCATCAGCAGGCGTTCCGCGCGCAAATCGATTTCTATCGCACCGCGCTCCACGAACTCGGCCACTGGACCGGCCATCGCTCACGGCTCGACCGCGACCAGACCGGCACCTTCGGCAGCGCCGCCTATGGCCGCGAGGAGCTTTGCGCCGAACTCGCGAGCGCCTTCCTCTGCGCATCGCTCGGTATCGCGCCCACCGTCCGCCACGCCGATTATATCGGCGCGTGGCTCGCGATCATGCGCGCCGATACGCGCGCGATCTTCAAGGCCGCGAGCCTTGCCTCGAAGGCGGCGGACTATCTGCTCGGATTTGTGCCGAATGCCGCGCAGGGCGCGGCGATGGCTCCCGCATCAGCGGGTCGCGACATCGACGGCGCGTCCGCCGCCGCGCGCGGCGCGGATGCGGCGCTCCCCGAGGCGACGGACGGGGAGGCGGGGCAATGATCCTGCTTCCCGCGCATCTGCGCTTCGCGCTCAATGCCAATGGGCTGACCGGACGCGTCCACGCCGCGCAGGATAAGCGGTTCGACCCGCGCCCCGTCGTCAAATTCTTCAATCCCGTCGGCGCGGCGACATGGCTCGCGACCGAAATCGACGAGGACGGCGATACGCTGTTCGGACTGGCCGATCTCGGGTTCGGCTGCCCCGAACTCGGCTGTTTCTCGCTCCGCGAGATCGCGGCGGTGCGCTTGCCCTTCGGCCTCGGCATCGAGCGCGACGAACATTTTGACGGTCTCGCGCCGCTGTCGGTCTGGACCGACATGGCGCGGCGCCTGGGGACGATCATTCAGGCCGAGGCCGCGCTGCGCCGCACGGCACGCGATGCGCGCGACGCATGGCCCGATCCCCGCGCCGAGGGAGGCGCAGCGTCCCCGCCATCGGCCAGCGACGACGACGAACCTTCGCCATCCGGCGACGGGCAGGACAAGCGTCCGACGCCCGAGAGCGATGGGCCGGATGGGCTTCCGCCGTCCGTTTCGGCGCCGGAAGACGAGCTTCCGCCGGGCTAGGCGGCAAGGCGAGGCGGCGCGCCTTCGCCGTCAGGCCGGTTTCCGGGGGCAATCCCCCGCCCAAGGAAGTCCCGGGCGCGGAGACCGGAAACCGGCCACCCCAAAAGGAGTGACGACATGAAACTCGATTTTATCGCTCTCGACAAGCTGACCGTCGCCAAGGTCAATATGCGCGCCAAGGGGCGCGACCCCGAGGTCGGCGACATCCAGCCGAGCATCGCCAAGCGTGGCGTGCTCATTCCGCTGCTCGTGCGCCCGCGCGCCGTGGCGGGACCCGAAGATGTCCCGTTCGAAATTCTCGCGGGACGGCGGCGCTTCACCGCCGTCAATAATATCGTGCGCGAGGGCGGCGCGGCGCGCCCGCTGCCGTGCGCCATCCTCGACGCGGGCGACGATGCCGACGCCATCGAGGCGTCGATGCTCGAAAATCTCGCGCGCGTGGCGCCCGACGAGGTCAGCCAGTGGGAGGCGTTCGTCAGGCTGGTCAAGGCGGGCCGCAAGGTCGAGGAGATCGCCGCCGACTTCGCTTTCGAGGTGCAGACGGTGAAGCGCATCCTCGCGCTCGGCAATCTCCTGCCGCGCATCCGCACCCTCTACCGGGACGGCGAGATCGACCAGACGACGGTCAAGCAGCTGACGCTCGCGAGCAAGAGCCAGCAGACAGCGTGGCTGGCCCTGTTCGACGACAAGGACGCCTATTGCCCGACCGGCTTCCGCTTGAAGGACTGGCTGTTCGGCGGCAATACGATCAAGGCCGATCATGCCTTGTTCGACGTCGAAGAAGCGAAGGTTGCGGTCATCGCCGACCTGTTCGGCGACGAAAGGCTGGTCACCGACGCCGACGCCTTCTGGACGCGCCAGATGGCCGAGGTCGAGGCCCGCCGCGCCGCCTATATCGAGGATGGCTGGAGCGACGTGGTCGTTCTCGATTGCGGCCAGCGTTTCGACCGCTACGACCATCGCCACATGTCGAAACGGCAGGGCGGGCGTATCTATGTCGAGGTCTGTAAATCGGGCGAGGTGACCTTTCACGAAGGTTTTCTGACCGGGAAGGAAGCGGCGAAGCGCGCCAAGAGCGAAGGCGGCGCCGCGCCCGAGACGGTGAAACGGCCCGAGGTCACGAGCGCGATGGGCACCTATATCGACCTGCACCGCCACGCGGCGGTGCGCGCCGAACTCGCGAAACATGGCGGGGTCGCGCTCCGCGCGATGGCCGCGCATGTCATCGCGAGCGCCGACCATTATCGCGTCGAAACCCAGTCCACTGTCTGTGCGAAGGACGAGGTGCAGGAGAGCGTCGAGACGTGCGGCGCCGAGACGATCTTCGACGAACGCCGCCGCGCGGTGCTTGGCGTTCTCGGCTTCGACGGCGAAGACCTCACGGTGACTGCGCGCCGTTCCGGTCAGCGCCAGTTCGCGCCGATCTTCGCGCGATTGCTCGAATTGCCCGATCCGGTCGTCCTCGAAATCCTTGGCATCGTCATGGGCGAAACGCTCGCGGCGGGCAGCGAGGCGATCGAGATGATCGGCCAATATCTGGACGTCGACATGGCGAAGGTCTGGACCCCCGATGCCGCGTTCTGGAACCAGATTCGCGACAAGGAGGTGCTCGGCAAGATCGTCGCCGAGGTCGCGGGCGGCGATGTCGCCGCCGCCAATGCGGGCCAGCAGGCGAAGGTCCTCAAGGCCATCGTCGCCGATCATCTGGACGGCGCGAACGGCCGTCCGAAGGTTGCGGGATGGGTGCCGCGCTGGATGCGCTTCGCGCCGTCCTCCTATACCGCGCGCGGCGGGGTCGGGAGCGTCGCGGCGCACGACCGGCTACTCCACATCATCGCGCGCGCCGCCGAGGCCGACGCCGCGCGCGAAGCCGAAGCGGCGGCGGCGAGCGAGCCCGACATGGATGCCGGGAGCGGCGCGGAGACCGATGGCGAGGCCGATACCGAACAGCCCGGTGACGGCGCGGCGGCGGACGGCGACACCGCGCTCGCGGCCTGACCATGGGAGGAAGGGCGGCGGGCGCCGCCCTTCCTCTCGCTTGGTCCTGTTGCTGCCAGGAGGCCCGGCGCGCCGCCCCTGACGGGGCGGCGCGGGGAGGGTCGAAAAGACACGCGCCGGGGCGCGCCGCGAACGATCGCAGCGCGCCCCGGCGGGTGTCCTTGCGTTGGTTTTACTGCTGCCGCGCGGCAGGCCTGCGGCGCCGCGCGATGCCTTATGTCAGGAGTGGGGCGCCCCGGGCGGCGCGATCAGGCGAGCAGGCGGCGGAGGAAATAGACGCGGAACAGGTCGAGCAGCGCCTCGGCGGCGTCATTGTCGTTCGCGTGCGCGACCACTTCGAGCCCGCCATCGGCGGCGGGTGCATATTCGAACGGGTGGAGCCCCGAAAGACGCAGCGCAGCGGGGTCGAGGCCATCGCGGCGGATCGCGGACAGCGCCTCGTCGTCGAGCGTCAGGGCGATCCAGATGCCCGCGCTGCGCGCGGCGATCATGTCGAGATCGCGCCTGTCGGCCGCGATACTGAGGCTTGCCCGTCCGTCCATTTCGGTCCCCTGTGCGGCCGTTGCCAGCCCCTGTCGATCGTTTGAAAAGCGGTCAGCCGTCCCCACGAATCCGGCGCCCGAAGCCGAAGTCCATGCATCGAAATCACCGCCTTGGCCACCGGGAATCGCATCGGATCGTCACCGCTCGCCGCATCGCAGCCTTGGCGCTCCTGTCTCTTCCGGCACCCGTCCGGGGCTCGGGAAGGCGGTCTGGTACGGGGCGGCGGCGGCGCAACGGGCGCGGCTCGCACTATTTTCCCCGCCGGCTGCGCCGGCTCCTCGCGCCGGTGCCCGGGGGCACCCAAAATAGCGCGCGCGCCCGTCCTCCGCTGCGCTGCGGCCCTCCGGGTGCGCCGCCGCCTGATGCCCCGTCCTCGTCGTCCGCCACGCCCCGGGATGGTCCCGGCGGTGCATTTCAAGGAGACGAACCATGGCAGCAATCGGCTTTGTGAACGGCAACATGTCCGACGGATATCGCGGCCAGCTCAAGACGCTTTCGATCCGCGCCGAGATCGAAATCCGGGTCAACCGGACCAAGAATGGCGACGCCCAGCCCGATTTCCGGGTCTTCTCGGACAATGTCGAGATCGGCGCCGCGTGGGTCCGCACCGGACAGGCATCGGGCGAACCCTATGTCTCGCTGAGCCTCGCCGCGCCCGAATTCGGTCCGCGCCGGCTCTACGCGAACCTCGGGCGCGCCGCCGGGCAGGACGATGAGGACAGCTACGCCCTGATCTGGAATCCCGCCGACTGACCTCCACCCCGCCTCGCCCCCGCGCCGTTTCCGGCGCGGGGGCTCGTTTTTCGCCGGGTCATTCTTCGAGCCTCTCCGGGAAGCGGCGCCGGGCGCATCCCCCGGCATGCCGCCGCATGGCTGGCGGCGCGGCATAGCTCGAAGGAGACATGAGGGTCATGGCAAATGATGATGATGAAATTGCCCGTGCGCGCGCGGCCCGAAAGGGAACGCCTTTCCTCAACACCGAGCAGGCGGCGGCCTATCTCGGCCTGTCCGCGCGCAAGCTCCAATATATGCGCAGCCGCGCCGAGGGCCCGCCCTATCGGCGACACTGCCGTTTCGTTCGCTACCATGTCGACGATCTGATCATCTGGTCGCGGTCGACCGCTTCGGACCCCGACGTGCGGTCCGCGGATGGTGCCCATGAAGCCCTGACCGATGCCGGAGGCCGCCGTGAGAAGGCGTGAAGCGCCTGTGCCGAAGGCGCTGCCGCTGCTCGAATGGGAGGTGGCGCAGCGTATCGGGCAGGGGGATCGCGCGTTCCGCAAAAGGGTCCGCAACTTTGCCGCTACGGGTTTCCTGACCGGTCTGGTCGTCGGCACTTTGATGATGCCGGGACCGATCTTCGTCTGGAATGCGAGCGCGAGCGCCCCGATCGGCCTCTATGTCATCCAGCGCAGCGGCCGGGCGGCGATCGCGGGCGATATGGTCCTCGCGCGCACCCCCGAACCATGGCGTGCACTTGCCGCGCGGCGCCACTATCTGCCGTCCAACGTGCCGCTCGTGAAGCGCGCGGTCGCCGCCGAGGGCGATATCGTCTGCGCCCATGACGAGATGATTTCGATCAACTTCATGCCTGCGGTGACGCGGCGCGCGCGCGACGGGGCGGGGCGCATATTGCCATGGTGGGAGGGATGCCGTGCGCTGCGAAAGGGCGAGCTTTTTCTGCTGATGGCGGGCGCGTCCGATTCCTTCGACGGGCGCTATTTCGGCGTCACGAGGGCGCCGGACGTCATCGGCAAGGCGCGGCTGATATGGACGCGTTAAGGGCCCTTGGCGCGGCGCTCGCATGGCTGACGTTGAGCCTGCCGTCCGGCGTTTCGGCGCAGCAGGTCGAGCGATGGCGTCCGCTCGCCGCCGAGGCGGCGGCACGCTTCGGCCTTCCCGAGGAATGGGTGCTCGCGGTGATCGCGGCGGAAAGCGCGGGGCGTACCGAGATCGGCGGCAGGCCGACCACAAGCCATGCTGGCGCAATGGGACTGATGCAGATCATGCCGGGAACCTGGTCCGATCTTCGCGCCGCCCATGGCCTCGGTGGCAATCCGCACAACCCGCGCGACAATATCTTGGCGGGCACCTCCTATCTTCGCGCGATGTACGACCGCTTCGGTTATCCCGGGCTCTTCGCTGCCTATAATGCGGGTCCCGGTCGCTATGGTGAATATGTCGCGCGCGGGCGGCCGCTGCCGCGCGAAACGCGCGACTATGTCGCCAAAATAGTCGGGCGTGCGAACGGCGCCGATAGTGTGGCGCCCGCGCGCGCGGTGGCCTCGGCGAGCGTGGCGCGCGTGATTTTCTCACCCGCGCCGGTGTCGGCGTCGGTGGGCTTCGGTCGCCCGGTTGTCACAGCCTCCGCCGCTGCCGCCCCGCGGGCCGCCGGGTCGGATGCAGAAGCGGCCATGCCGGTGGCGCCCGTCGATCCGATCTTCCTTCTGCGCCACGATAGCGCGGCGGGGCGCGAGTAAGCGGCGATGCGCGGGGCCGAAAGGGTGCGGGGGCTCGTCTCGGCAAGGCCAAGTATGACGGGCAGCGGCGCGGCTGTGCAAGGCCGGCGGCCCCTCCAATTTGCTTCGCAAATCGGTTCCTCCGCCGCCGCTTCGCGGCGCACGGGCTTCGCCCGCGCGGCCCTGACAGCCGCGCCGCCGCCCGTCCCTGGACCGTCGTTCCCGATATTGGGAACGTTCGTTTCAAGGAGGATGTCATGCTCGATCTTTCGATCAATCGCGCAGCCGAAAGCGTGTTCGAACGGCTGGTTTCCGGACTGGAAATCGCGTTGGGAAGAGACGCGGCGGAGGGGCTGGCGCGCAAGTTTGTCGAAGCCGAAGGCGCGGATTTCTACTGGGAGGCGCGCGCGAATATGCGCTGGCTGGGAAGCTGGGAGAGCCTCGATGAAGAGGCCGGCGACCTGCTCGATCGGGTCGCGGTCAGCGGTATTCTCGACGAGGTGCCCTATGTGGCGGTGGTGGTCGTGGACAGCTTGGGCGCGGTGCAGGCATTGCTCGGGGTGCGGCATTTCGAAAGCCGCAGCGAAGCCGACAGGGCGCTGGCCGCAGCGCATTGACCTTATCGCGGGTATCGATAGGAGCGGCGCCGGTGCGGCGCTGCTCCCTATTTTTTTGCTCGCCGGGGAGAGGGGAGGAACAAGCGAGAAAGGCATGGGAGGGCGCGAATGGGGGGATGGCAAGATAAAGGGACAGCCCCGCAAGGGGGGCTATCTCCTTGTCTGCACATCCTTTTTGTCCGGGGCAGCGTTGCTGTCCCCGGGATTTCCGGGCGATAATCCCCGGATTTCAGCCAATTGTTGCGGGATTTTCGCCGGACGAGGGCGATGAGCGGCGGCGAAGAGGATTTCGAGCCGCGGCTCGGCAAGATGCGCAGCACCCGCGGCAAAAGGGCGGGGAAATATCTGGGCCGCATCCTCGCTGCCGGGACGGTCGCGGTCACCGCGACATCGAAGCGCCGCGCGCGCTTCGACGGGAGCCGCATCGGGCGCGGGGCGGCGATCGGACGTTTGCTGTCGTCGCGCGGCCCCGGCGACCGCTTTTCCGCGCGGCGGGTGATCGTGAAGACGCGGCTCGTGCGGCTTGGCGGCAAAGGCGTCGGCGCGGCGCGGGCGCATCTCAAATATATCCAGCGCGACGGCGTCACGCGCGAGGGCAATCCGGGCGAATTATATAGCGCCGGGCAAGAGGTCGCCGACGGCAAATCCTTCCTCGATCGCGCGGCCGATGACCGTCACCAGTTCCGCCTGATCGTGTCGGCGGAGGAAGGCGATCTCTACCCCGACCTCAAGCCCTTCGTCCGGCGGATCATGGCGCAGATGGAGGAGGATCTCGGCACCAGCCTCGACTGGGTGGCGGTCGATCATTTCAACACTGGCCATCCGCACAGCCATATCATGCTGCGCGGCAAGGATGACCGGGGCGAGAATCTGGTCATCGCCCGCGAATATATCGCGCACGGATTGCGCGCCCGCGCGAGCGAGATTGCCACCCTTGATCTGGGGCCGAAGACGCAGCTTGAAATCGAAACCCGGATGCGGCGCGACATCGACGCCGATCGGCTCACCGAGACCGACCGGCATCTGCTGCGCGAGGCCGAACGCAGCCCGCTCGTGATGGCGAAGGATCGCGATCCGACGCTGCAGTCGCTGCGCGCCGGACGCCTGCAAAGGCTTGGCGCGATGGGGCTCGCCGACGAGATCGCGCCGGGGCAATGGCGGCTTGCGAAGGACCTGCGCGAGACGCTGACGCAAATGGGCGAGCGCGGCGACATCATCCGCACGATGCAGCGCGAATTGACCGCGCGGTCGCGCGCGGCGCCGCCGGTCGATCGCGTCGTCCACGACGGCCGCGCGCCGCTCACCGAAGCGCTCGTCGGGCGCCTCGTCGCGCGCGGCCTCGACGACGAGCTCGCCGACCGGCATTTCCTCATCGTCGACGGCGTCGACGGCCGCAGCCATTATGTCGCGATCGGCAAGGGCGACGGCGTCGAGAGCCTGGCCGAAGGCGCGATCATACGGATCGTGCCGGCGGCGGGAGCGATCCGCGCGGTCGACCGCACGATCGCCGACGTCGCCGCGGCGAACGGCGGGCGCTACGATGCCGCCGCGCACCGGCGGTTCGACAGCCGTGCGAGCCCGGCGTTTATCGAAACGCATATCCGGCGGCTCGAGGCGATGCGTCGCCAGGGCCTGGTGGAGCGGGCGGCGGACGGCAGCTGGCCGATCGCACCCGACCATGCCGACCGCGCCCAAGCCTATGCCGCGATGCTGGCGCGCGATCGGCCCGTCGCGGTCGAGCTTCTGTCGCCGGTGCCGGTCGAGCGTCTCGCGCGCGCCGAAGCGGTAACCTGGCTCGACCGCGAAGCGTCGAGCGGTCGCCCGCTGCCCGCGCGCGACAAGGGGTTCGGGCGCGAGGTCCGGACCGCGATGGCGCTTCGCCAGCAATGGCTGATCGACGAAGAACTCGCCGACGTCGCGGGCGAGGGAATCGCCTATCGCCGCGGCGCGCTTGCGGCGCTGCAGCGTCGCGAGCTGTTGCGGCTCGCGCGGAGCCTCTCGGCCGAGCTTGGCAAGGCGTTCGTAGAGACGGGCGAAGGCGATCGGGTCGAGGGGCGGCTCGCGCGGCGGATCGATACCGCCGGCGGGCGCTATGCGCTCGTCGAGAAAGCGAAGCAATTTTCGCTGGTTCCCTGGAAGCCGGTGCTCGACCGCCATGTCGGCAAGGAGGTCGGCGGTCTCGTCCGCGAGAGCGGGATCAGCTGGACGATCGGACGCGGCCGCGGCGGCCCCACGATCAGCTGATCGCGAGCCTCGGCGATCGGTTGCGGAAAGCCACGAAAGTTCAGCTTGCAAGCCGCGTCAAATCTCTTGTTTCCGTAACGGAAGTGAGGCTCCTATCGGGCCTGCATCGGCGCCGCGTTGCGCCGGTGGGGAGGGGGGCTCTCCAAGAACATATTGCCGGCCGAACATGCGACCCGTTCGGCCGTAACTCGACGGCATTGCGTGCGCGAGACACTCGGCTCGCGACCGCAATGCCGTCACTTGTGTTGTCGTGCTGCAAACAACTTGCCGACTTCCTTGCGCTCGACGAGGAGCTGGAGCGCGGCCAGCATCTCTTTGCCCACAATATGGTTCCTTACGGGGCGCTAGTCCGCCAGCGTGACCGAGACCGGGCAATGGTCCGAATGATGTTTCTCGTCCGGCGCGTAGATGGTCTCTTCGAATGGACCCATCGCCGCAGCGGCGCGGCGGTCGAGGACGATATGGTCGATGAAGCTGTCGTAGCGCGGATCGCAGCGCGGCGGTGTTCCTTCGTCGGCGAGGCGGAGGTCGGCGTTCGCCGGCTCGCTATCGTCGATCTCCTGCCAGACTGCATCGCCGGGCAGCGCGAGGCGGCGATTCCAGTCGCCGAGGACGGCAAAACGGTCGGGGCCGTTCGCGGCCGCATCGATCCAGCTTTCGAGCGCCGGGATCTGCTGCCGTAGCACGGGGCAAGCCTTGGCCTCGGCACCCGAGAAACATCCCGATTTCAGGTGGACGGAGAGGAGCCTTATGGGTGCAAGCCCGCGCGGCCGCAGCGTGATGTCGACGCCCGAGCGGAGTTGCGGGTTGCCGAGCATCAGCGAGGTCACATCGGCATGGCGGTCGAAGGCGATGTCCTTGCGGATCGCGAAGCCGACCGCCTGCCGGATGACCTGCTGCTCGGGATGCTTGCCACCGCAGGTTCCGCTCGGGTTCCCGGGCCGTGCTTCCATCACGATCGTGAAGCGCGCCGGATCGAAGATGCGTGCCGCGGCTTTCGGGTTCTCGGCTTCCTGGAACGCGATGACATCGGCGTCGAGCGCGTCGACGATCCGGCGCATCGCGGCATAATCTTCGGGCGCGCGCGGCGCACAGCCGACGCCGTCCTTCTCGGCCAGAAACTCGAGGTTCCAGCTGGCGAGTTTGAGCGGCGGCGCGGTCGTCGAGGTGGCGGCGAATGGGGCCGGTTGCGGCACGCAGGCGGCAAGCGACAGGAGGAGGGCGAGCGGAGCGGTGAGGCGGTGCGACATGCGCGGCTTGTGCCGCCATTGCATGCCGACATCAATCGCCGCGCGCGCAGCCTGTCGCATTATCGGAGGCTCCGAAATGTGACCGACCAGCGCGGTGCGTCCATCGCCGCAATGCTATGCTCCCAATCGTCGCGAACCTCGCCGCGCATATGGTAGATCGACCGCGGCGCCAGATCGGTGGTCGCGCGGTCGAACCCGCCTTCACGGCGTCGCCGGAAGCGCATCGTCGCTGGTGCCCCCAGCGAGACGCCGATCACATGGCCGAACACCGGGCGGTCCTTGTGCCAGCCGATGCCGGCGCCGGGCCCGTACTGGATGACGAGCGCCTGCGCGATGCTTGCGGGCTCGATGCCGGCGAACGCAGCGGCGCGAGCGCGGAGCGGGACGAGCCAGTCGGGCATCGGCTCCCCCGGCGCGAAGCGGCTGGTCTGGAAATCATAGGTCCAGCCGAACGAGCGCGTCAGCCTTTTTCCTTCCCACTGCTGGAACTGGAACGGGGTCAGGCCCGCGGCCTCGATATGCGCGATCAGCCCGTCCTCCTCGCTGACGTCGATCAGCGCGTCGCGGTAGGCAAGGCCCGGAAGGAGCGGCAAGCCGAACAGATCGGCGAGGGCGGCAGAGTGGCGCATCATGTAACAGGACTCGGCAGGCGGCAGATTGTTCCTTATTTGTTCTTTTCCGGATTGCCGAGTCAAGCGTTATGCCGCAGCCTGGCCCGATCGAAGTCAGATCTGTCCGGAATGAATCGAGTTTGGCTTGCCAGAGTCTTGATTGTCGGCCAGATTCACAGGCTGAAATGAAAACTGAAATCGATCATCTTCCCCAGCGGCAGCAGGGTGAACTCCAGCGCATCAAGGATGTGCTGATGGAGGAATTCGCGCGTTCGATCGAGCGCGCGACCAAGGCTGAAAAGCGCAACGGCAAGATTCTGAAGATCATCCTGTTCGGTAGCTATGCGCGCAGCGACTGGGTCGACGAGCCCGAGAACGGCTATCAGTCCGATTTCGACCTGCTCGTCATCGTCAGCCATGAGGACCTGACCGATATCTCCGACCACTGGTATATCGCCGAGGACAAGATCCTTCGCGATCCCGAGGTCGGCCGGACGCTCAACATCATCGTCCACACGCTGGCCGACGTGAACAAGGCGCTGACCCGCGGCGAATATTTCTGGGTCGATATTCTGCGCGACGGCATATTGCTGTACGATTTGCCCAATCATCCGCTGGCGGTCCCGAAGCCGCTGACGCCGGCTGATGCGTACGAGATGGCGGGGGAATATTTTGATGAGGGTTTCTCTGAGGCGGGACGCCGACTAGAGGCCTTCGCGTTTGAATTCGACAAAGCGAAACAGGACAAAGGGTGGCTTAAAGGAGCGGCATTCGCCCTGCATCAGGCGGTTGAACGCCTCTACGGATGCTACCTGCTAACGAATACCTTCTACTTTCCGCGCTCGCACAACATCAAATTCCTCCGCTCGCTCGCAGAAGACCGCGAACCTCAGCTCATCGAAGCCTGGCCCCGCGACACCAAATTGGATCGGCGCCGCTTCGAGCTGTTGAAGCGAGCCTATGTCGAGGCGCGATATTCGCCGAATTACGAAATCTCCGTAGAGGACCTCGAAGCGCTCGCGACCTCAGCGCGCAACCTGCGCGACATTATCGAGCGGCTTTGCCGGGAACAACTGGACTGGCTGCGCTCGGCTGCCGGACTGTAGCGCTACGCCCCGCGGTCAACGGGGCGTATAGGCTTTCCCGTCACCGATAAACCGCTTGCTCCGCCCCTTCGCCTCGGCTCGCTTCACAGCCATCTCGGCATTGTCGCATTCGCCGCCGCGGGCCGAGCTATCCTGGCATCCGGCATATACCTCTCCCACCTCGTCGAGATGCGCCTAGAAATACTGCTTGCGGCGCGGCTCGTCCTTCCCGCAACTCGCCAGCGCGGTTCCGAGAAGCACGATCCCAATGACTTGCGTCTTCATCAGGCTCTCCTTTGCGAGCCTACAAATTATCGCGGGGCGCCGCGACGGAGCAACAAAAGACCGCAGAAACTCTCAAATCGAGAGCGATTGTTTGCGCGCGCAGTCGCCAGATCGCCGGCCATTTGATAGAGGCATCACCGCCGGGCGGCCGTCGCATATGTGCAAGCCTCGGCTAAAAGCGGCGGCGCAAGTTCTCGAACTTGTTCTCAACGCCCGGCTTTAGAGCGTCTGTTTCGACAGGAAAGCGAAGTTCGACGCGGCCTCCTCACCGGTCAGCCAATTGGCGCCACGCGCCATGAGCAGCATCGGCTCGATTTCATCGAGAAGGGGTGAGCCCGCTAGCTTCGCGCGAACAAGGTCGGGGTCGAGGCGGCCGAGCGTTGCCATCGCCCATTTCCTTGCACGCGGCTGATGGTTTATCGCAACCAGAAGGGCATCGACCACTGCTTCGCTTCCGATCGTGCGCAGCGCTTCCGATGCCGCCGGGGCAAGGCGGGGATCGCCCCGCTCGATCATGCTGACGAGCTGCGCAATGACCGGGGGAGGGCAATCTTCGCCAAATGCGGCAATGGCATGAAAAGCGACATTCTCGTCGTCGTCGGCAAGATAGGGGACAAGCTCGCCATAGGCGCGGGCGCCCGCCTTGCCGAGACCCCATATTGCGGCTTGCCGACGTTCGTCGCCGCTTAGTGCCGGGGCAGCAGCGATCTGGATCAGCTTGGCTTGTGCAGCCTTGTCGCCAATCTCGATGAGGATGAGGACGGCTTCCATGCTGAGCTGAGGTTCGTTGCCGTGGAGGAAAGCATCGACCCTGTCCGCGCCTGCTTTCAGCCTCAACGCCATGGCGGTTCCTGCCATCTCGAGCGCGACGCGCGAATCTTGCTCGCTTGCCAGCGCGACCTCGAGAAGCGGCGTTCCCATTTTGTGAAGGTCGCGGCGGAAACGAAGCGCCTTTGCAGCCGCGTAGCGATCCGCAGCGCGACTGGATTTGAGGGCCGCGAGAGGATCGTAGCGCTGCGCCAGATAGCGCTTGAGGTCGGCCATGCGCTCCGGCGCGCCGGCGAGAAATGTCGTCCCGGCCTCGAAGCGGTCGCCCGCTTTCACATAAGCGTGACGGCCCGCGATCCTGTACGTCTGCCGCCGCTTGCTCCCGTCGATCTCGACGATAAGCTTGTCGTTGGTAACCGAGAGGACGAGGCCCGGTTTTGCCGGAACGGTCGCAGGCCAGGTACGATCGCGCTCGGCCCCTTCAGAAGCCGATTTGGCCGGGCCAAGTTTGGAGAGGTTCGCCGAACGGCGAAGCGATCCGACATCAAAATAAGCCGCGCGGGTTGCTGGCACTGGACCCGCCGAGCCCGGTGGGCACGCGATGAGGGCGACGATGTCGCTGTCGTCGGCGTCCGCGTCCCATATGCGTTCGGGATTGGCGGGTGCATCGCTCATCCGGATGGCGAGCTTCGTTTTCGCGCGCACCTCCACCTTGAGGCCGGTCTTCACACAGAAAAGGTCGGGAAGCCTGAGCCTTTTGACTTTCGTCGCCCAGATCTTGTTCGACGTACAATAGCGTTCGAGTTCGACCGGCTCAAAACCGAGAGCCGTAAGCTCGGCAATGACCTGCCGTGTGCCAAGCGCGCCCATCGTCAAAAAACGCAGGAAGCTCGTGTCGACCTTGAAACCCATCTCAGACCTCTTCGTCTTCGAGCAGTCTTGGGGCCGGAACCTGGAGCGCTTGCGCGATGCGAAAGATATTCTCGAGCGAGACGTTGCGCTCGTGGCGTTCGACCGAACTGATATAGGTACGATGAAGCTGCGCTCGGGCGGCAAGCTCCTCTTGCGAGATTCCGATCTCGTGCCTCAATCGGCGGATATTGCGTGCTAAAATGATTTTTGGATCGATCAATCCCACGCCGAGCCTCTTTGCGAACTTGCGCCAGAGCTAGGGTGATGTAAACGATGGGTCTACAGACTCTGCGTTTCCCATCTGGAGCCTTTATGCAACCCGATTTAAGCTCTCTTTCGTCGGTCGTGACCGCGCCGCGGACCGATCCCGTCTATAATTGTCATGCCTATCTGACGAAGGTCCCGATCGCGGCGATAGTGCCGTTCATCGACTGCTTCACCGAGCCGGGAGAAGTTGTCGCCGACATTTTTGCAGGCTCGGGCATGACCGGATTGGCGGCGCGCTCGCGCGGTCGGCGCGGCGCGATGAGCGATATTTCAGTCCTCGGCAAACATATCTGCGACGGCTACTTGGCACCAGTTCCGGCAGATGCGCTGCGCAAGGCGGGCGACGCCGTCATGGCCGAAGCGCGCGCCCAGATCGGTGATTTCTACCGGACCCGCCGCGCTGCGGACGGCGCCGATATCGAACTCGTCCGCACCGTCTGGTCCTTCACTTATATCTGTCCGAGCTGCGATGCGCCGCTCGTCTATTTCGAGCGGGTCGCCAAGGGCGAGGCCGCACCGACCGAATGCCCCGCATGCAAAGGACCGTTCGAGCGGCGGCGCTGGACGCGGGGCGAGGATGTTCCCGTTGAAGTGGTCGTCGATGGAATGGCGGGCAAGCAAGTCGCCCAGCCGGTTGCGGCCGCCGACGAAGCCCGCATCGCGCTTGCCGGGGCGGATCCGCGGCTCGCAGAGGTGCCCTCGCATTCGATCGAACGCGACCGCGAAATGTTCAGCCGTTCAGGGCTCGGGAAGGCAGGCCTCACGCGAACCGCCGATTTCTTCTCGGCGCGCAACGCCATCGCGCTGCTCGAGCTCTGGCGTGCGATCGAACGCATCGAAGATGCGGCGCTCGGCCAGAAGCTGCGCTTTGCGTTTACGGCCATTCTTCCGCGCGCGTCGCGGCGCTATCAATGGAGCGCGCAGCGGCCGCTCAATGCGCAGAACCAGACCTATTATATCGCGCCCGTCTATTATGAGTGGAACATCTTCGAGCTTTTCGCGCGCAAGGTCGAAGCCGCAGCTCGCGCCGATCTCGAGCTTGCGAGGCTGCGTGGCGAGGCAAAGGCCGAGCCGGTATCCTATAGCCTCGCGTCGGCCGATCGCCTCGCGCATCTCGGCGATGCATCGATCGACTATATTTTTACCGATCCGCCCTTCGGTTCGAACATCTTCTACAGCGACATGAGTCTCTTTCACGAAGCCTGGCTCGGCAGCGCCACCGACAATGCGTCGGAGGCGGTCGTGCACACCAGCGGTGCCAAGAAGGTCGGCGCCACCGAGCGTTATGAGGCATTGCTTCGAGGTGCTTTCAGCGAGGCCCATCGCGTACTGCGACCGGGGCGATTCCTGTCGGTCGTCTTTGGCAACAACAATGGGCGTATCTGGGGTCTCGTGCAGCGGGCGCTCCGCGATGCCGGTTTCGTCGATGCGCCCGTGCATGTCGCGACCCTCGACAAGGGGCAGCGCTCGGTCAAGGGTTTGAGTTCGGGAACCGAGAGCGTCGCGACCGTCGATCTCATCATCACGGTGCAAAAGCCCGACGCAACCGACGTGGCGGAGGCAGCACAACGGGACAAGGCCGACGCGGCGGCCATGATCCGTACCGCGATTGCGCGCATCGAAGACGATGCGCTCCCGACGCCAAGCCACCTCTATGCCGTCATTCTGCACCAGGCGATCGAGGCACATCTTTTGCTCGACGAACTCCATTTGAGCGATGTTCTCATCGCGCTTCGCGACGCGGGCTATGGAGTCGATCGCAAAACAGGACGTCTCGAAGCGCGCAAGATCTAGCCGAACTTATTCGGCAGCGAAGAGATTCGCTTGCGGCAGATACTGGCCGAGGTCGACGCTTTCGCCTGCAGCAACGCGGCCGTGCGCCGCGAGAAGCTCGTCGGCAGGCGTGTCCTTGGGCAGGAAGCGAAAAATGCTCGCCGCGAGATAGTCGGCGCGCTCTTCGAAAGCGAGCCAGCGCCGGCCTTCCGCCTCCGCGACGGCCCCGGTCGTGTTCGAACCTGCAAAGATGTCGAGCACTATGTCGCCGGGATCGGTCAGAAAGCGAATGAAGAATTCGGGCAGCTTCGCGGGAAAGCGGGCCGGATGGCGGTCGGCGCCGACAAGTTTGCAGCCGGCCACATAGTCGCCGTTCGATTCCGTGTTGGGAATTTGCAGGAGGTTCGAAGGGATCGCACCGCCATTATCCTTGCCGAACCCTGCACTGATATCATGGCCCGATGGGCGCATGCCCGGCGTATAGAATTTAGCGGGATCTTCGATGAGCTTCTTCATCCGGTCCGAATAGGGCGCCAGCACCTTGCGTACGTCGGCTTTCGGCCACTCGGTCTTCGAGAACCACCAGAGATTGTTCACCGAATCCTTCGTTCGGATCTTGCGTTTGTTCACCCATTCGATCGGGCTCGGAAGCTTCGCCGGGTTGAACCAGTAGAAGTCTTCAGCCAGAAAAAAGCCGATCTCGTCGCAGAAGCGGATCGGGAGCCGGAGATGATAGAGGCTGCGCGCCGGCACCCCCTTCTGATAGGCGCCGCCGACATCCATCACGAAACTGCCGGTGGGCTTGAGCTTCGCATGGACGAGCCTAGCGAAATCCATCAGCCAGTCGAGATATTCGGCCTGGTCCTTGTTGCCATAAGCCTTCTGCCGCTGGAGGGCGAAGGGCGGCGATGTCATCACGAGGTCGAGGCTCTCGTCGGGCAGCGCTGCCAGAAGCTCACGGGAATCGCCGCAATAAGCCGCACCATGTCCGACATGATAAGCGGGTTTCAAACCGGGCAACGCATCCAGGATCGGCAACAACATTCTCCATCACACCGATAGTGTGTAGACTCATAGTGGTCGCCGTTCAACGCTAACCAGCGTGACGAGCGACGAATCCCTTAGTGCACGACTTCGCCTCGCGCGCAATCTGCGAAAGCTGCGAGCCGACCGCTCATTGAGCCAGGAAGCACTCGCCGATCTTGCGGGTCTGCATCGTAACTATCTCGGCGGTATCGAGCGCGGCGAGCGCAATGTCGGCATCGACAATCTCGAAAAGCTTGCCCACGCGCTCGGCCTGACGCTTGCGGAATTGCTTTCCTGATGGCGCGTCATCCTGACTGGGAAAAGCTCGAGCGGCTGATGCCGGCGGTGCGCGAATTTCAGGCGCTCGCGAGCGAGCATGGCATCGATGATGTCTTTCAGGACAATGGCGGCAAGATTCTCCAGATGCTGCTTGCGCTCAACCTCCAAGGCATTCCGGGGCGCGAGGGCAATGATGCGGTCGATGTCGAGGGCCGCGAATATGAGCTCAAGAGCGTCAACATCTGGCTGACCTCGAGCTTCTCGACCAACCATCACATCAATATTCCGATTATCAACAAATATCGGCAGGTTTGCTGGGTCTTCGCAATCTACGAAGGCATCGAGATGCGGCGCGCCTATTTCATGCCGGCGGATAAACTCGAACCCTATTTTGCCGCATGGGAAGAAAAATGGTCACAGAGTCGAAGGGACATCAACAACCCCAAGATTCCGCTGCCATTTGTGATCCAGCACGGCGAACTCCTCTATAGCGACGAGCTCGATCTCGATCTCGCAGGAGCGTCGAGAATTCGCGCGGCGCGCACCAAGGCATCGGCCGATCGTCGGAAAGCCAAGGCGGCCGCACAGCAGGAACTGGTGGCGGATGGCGGAAAAGCCATGGATACGCCGGTTTCAATGGCACGGCGTGCGCGCGGCGATTCACCGTAGCGTCAACAGTCCGGATCGACGAGCGCTAGACCTGGCATGATCGGCGGCTTATTCCGAGCGCGCTGGTGCGCTGCGGCTTGCGGCCACCCCGGACCAAATTTCTCGCCCTGCATCGCTGAGATCGCATAAGAGCCTTGCAGCGCAAAAACCAATCCGGACCCATTCTATGATCCTTTCACAGGCCGAGGCCGATGACGAATTGAATCAGATCGAAGCTGCGGAGGTCGAAGACGCCGGGCTGCAGGCATACGCGTATCTGCGGCTCGGCGACGAGGATTTCGAGCGGTTGGCCTATGCGCTCGCCAAAAACTCAGCGCCGAGAGGCGTCTCGCGCCGCTGGGACAGTGCTACGCTGATGGTGCGCGGCGCCGATGCGGGACGCGACGTGCTGCTCACCAACGAAGGGCAGGCAGTTGGCGTGGTGCAATGCAAGCGTCTCGAGAGTCCGATGGCGCTGCCGGCGGTGTTCCGGGAAATCGCCAAGCTCATCCTGTTTGCGGCGATCAACGGCGATTTGAGTTTCGATAAGAAGCTCGTCTATTTTCTCGCCCTTGCCCGTGACCCTGCCGCGACCGTCGCGGATTTCTTTGCGCGCTACAAGGAGCTTCAACCTCTTAAGACCGAAGAGATAAAGACGGCCGCGCGTGAGGTCCGGGATAGCTATGTCACCATCGGCGGCTTCAGCGATATCGAGGCCGAGCAGAAGGTCCTCGATGCCATGAAAAGCTTCGAGTTTCATCTCCTTCGACCGAATGATTTCGACGAATGGCTCGGGCGCGAACCGTCCGTGTCGGGTCAATTCTTTCGCCAGCGCATCGTTGTCGACAACACGGAAGCTCGGAATAATCACGCGGATATTATGGCGATGCTCTCGGTTCTGAACGGGCAGGTCTCGGCGCTTGAGCCGGTAACTGACGAGGATCTGGCCATCTTGAAAGGGTGGATCGAAGAGACGCCGGAGACGCACCGGCTCAACGTCGGCGTGGCGATGCTGTTCGGTTTCCCGCGCAAGATGTTCGCTGGCCGACCCAATCTTGAGGCGCGGCTCGGAAGATTCGTCGCCCTGCAGGACGAAATCAACCAGGATTATATCAACTGGGTGTTCGAAGAGGCGCGCGCGAGCGCGCAGGAAATAAACGAGAGCCCTGAGGGGACATCGACCGCATTATTCGCTCGTCAACTGCCTTTACAATTCCTGTCTCTTGTCGCGAAGGAATGTCTTGCCGAGGCGCTTTCGGGCTCGGTAATGAACGATATTATCAACAAGATCTTCAATAGCAGGAAGTTCTCGACCGACGAGGCGCGGCTCGTTCATGTGCGCGGCGAGCTTCGGGCGCAGGGAAAGCGATATCTCGAGGGGGATTTCAGCGAGCTCGCGGGAGATGCGGAACTCGTCAATCAGAAACGCGCTCTTATCGACGATTTGATGGCGGGCCTACGGCACTGCGAAGATGTCGAGGCCGCGCTCGACCATGCGCTTGCTCTTCTCAAGCCGAAAATGCTGGTCGCGGCCAACGCATTGCGCGCGCTGTGCAAGCATAAGACTACGATCGTGCTTACCGGGAGCCGCGGGATCGATACGGACCAGGCGATGAAGCGACTGGTCGATACCGCCCTTGCGCTCGAGGGCGCTAAAGCACCGAACCAAAACGGCCAGTCATCGCCCGATGACGCGTAGCGGACGGGCGAACGAGGCTGTGCTTCAACGATCGCAGGCGCTCTAGTGCGCCGCAGGATTGACGATGTCAGCGGGGGCGCTCTCGTCGCGGATCACGACGAGCGCCACATTGTGGTAGTCGCCGCTCCGCAGCACGAGATGGGGAAGGTTCGAGCCTGCATGCACCCGCCGCACGCCATCCTTGTTCATCCGAAGATAGAAGGTCGCGACATTGGTCAATGTGACGCCAACGATCTGACGCTGCTCGTCGAGCACGAGATTTTCGACCGTGCCTTCATAACCGAGCGTGTCCGAGCCATTCTCGATCTTGGTGACGACATAGGCGTTGATGTAATTTTCCCGCGGGCTTGCCTTTTCAATGATCGGATAGAGCCAACCGAACAGGAAGCGGCCTCGCCAGTCCCACTTTCCCGCAGCGCTCAGCCGGCCGATCAGGGCGCCCACCGCACAGGAGCATAAAAGCCCGGCCATCCCTGCGGAGACCGTCGAAGCCGTGATGCGGGCCCCTGCTACCGTGAACAGCATCGAATAGGGATCGAGCGGCGGAAAGTCGAAGCAGGGCTTGAGCGAGGCGTTGAAGGCAAGCAGTGCCGCCCAGATAGCATGAGCCAGCACCGCGAACAGTCCGACGAGCGCGAGCGAGGTGACCGCGCCGAGTGGTGGGGGCGTCACTTTGACCTCGGACGTGCCGACGCTGCTGTAAAAGAGGCTGAGGCCAATGATTCCGGGAAGCAGCAATGCCGCCGTCAGGACTGCAGCGATTGTGATACCCAAAGCCGCCCCCGTCCTGACTATGGTGGCCCGCTGGCGTTAAGGGCCTCAGCCCTTGCGCTTTGGCGGGGCTGCGCGTTTCTGCTTGGCCTGCGGCGCGCCTTTCGCCTGCGCGCCCGTGCCGGCATGAACCTTGGGCTTTGCCTTGCCGCCCGCATTGGGGCGCGGGGCGTCGGGCTTCGGTTCGGCCGTTGCGCCGCCCGAGCCGCGAATTACGAGAACGCCGTCGGCGTTGACCTGACCGCGCCGGTGAACCTCGGTCCAGTTGCGGTTAAACCGGTCGAAGGTGTTGGCTGCCACACGAAGCGAAGTTTCAGAGTTCACGCGCATGACCCTAATATAGGGAATTGCCGGGGTGACCTCAAGCGACCATTGCGGCCTTCCCGACACTATACGACGTCGATCTCGATCGCATGGAGAAGGGCGGCAAATTCGGGATCGACCCGGGCGACGCGCCGTGCGCCATCAACATCGAGCGTTTCGGCGAGGCGCGGGGCGGGCATGCCTTTGGTATATGTGGGCCAGCGCCGGCGGAGCTGATCGAGCGCGATCGGGGCAGATTGCGGATCGCGGGTCTGGCAGTTTGGAAGATGGCGCAGGAGCAGTCCTTCGTGACAAGGGCGCTGCCAGACCAGATTGAGCCGCTCGCGTTCCGCAAGCTGGCGGCCGCGCTGGTCGCGCTGCCGCACCAGTTCGAGCTTGTCAGAATCGAGCAGAACGAACCGATAGGCGTATGGTTCGCCATGCCGGGCTTCCCGGCGCGCGACTTCAAGCACCGCTTTCTCGATAATCGCCAATGGGTCGCCGCCACCTGGCTGAAGAAGGACTGGGTCAAGATGGACCGACCTTTCTGCCGCATCGGCGAACCGCTGGAGGAGCGCTACATAGCTCTGCTCGCTCTCGCCTTCGCAACCGACGAACAGCCGGGCACGAAGCTGGCGTTCTCGCCGTACGACGCGAGCGCGCGGTGGTCTCATCCAATACTCGGCACCGCGCCATAGGCGCCGGCAAGATACTTCCGGTAATAATTGTCTTGGCGGCCCACGGCCTTGATGTCGCTGAGGGCGAATATCTCGGTTCGCCCATGCACATCCTTTTCGGTTAACAGGATTTCTTCCTTCTCAAGATCTTCGAGAAGTGAGGCATTGTGACACGTCATCCAGAGTTGCGCGTTATTGGGATTGCGCACGGGATCCTGAAACCAGCGGAGAACCTCTGGCAGGATCAGCGGGTGGATCGCCGTGTCGAGCTCGTCGAGAACCGCTATCCCGCCGACGTCGAGCGCTTTCAAGAGAGCCGGGTAAAGGCGCAGAAACATTCGCGTACCTTGGCTTTCGAGCATCAGAGGCATCAGTCCGTCGTGGCCGTGATGTGCGAAGAGCATGAGCGGACCGTTCGGTCCCTGCTCCACTTTGATGCCGCTGATGCCAAGGTCGATGCGCTCGATTTCGCGGTTGAGCGACTGAACGAGCATCGGATCGCTCGCATAGAGGCGGACAACCTGATCTTCGAGCCCGTCGGCGCGCTCGATCAATATGTTCGAATAGACGCGCTGCGCCGATTCCCAAATTGCGGTCGCGAAAGGATGCTTGAGCTGAGCCAGTGTAGAGATCACACTGGCATTGGACCGAAGGATCTTGTCGAGCGCTTGCGCATAACCGCTCAGGGAAAAGGTCGTGCCGCCGACAACTTTGCCTTCGATGTCGCGCTCGAACAGCCGCACCTTGCGATGGTACGGCGGCGGCCAGTAGTAGAGCGCCTCGCGTTCGACGATCGCGCGGATCGGGCCGCCGAGCTCGAGTTCATAATGATAGAGGCACTCAGGCGCATCGGGGCTATCATCCTCGGGGTCGACCAGTCCGCCGAGAGACACGGTTAGCCGCGTCGTCCGCAACCGACCGTCATTGCTGTTGAAGCGTTCGAACGGCAGTCCTCCATCTGGCGCGATTCCGAAACTGTCGCGTAGGAACCACGCGACGAAGGAGAGCGCACGAAGCACCGTGGACTTGCCCGAAGCATTCGCTCCGAAAATTGCGACAACCTTCGGCGCGCGCGTGTCCGCACCTTCCCAAAGCGGAGCGAAACGATGGGGGAGCTCGGGGGCATTTTCGGCCACGCGCAGGTCGACGGTCTGCTCGTCGAGGATCGAATAGAAGTTCTCAATGGTGATTGCGTGCAGCATGAAGGCTTCCAAATGGTAGGTTACAAGCGGATTTCAATGAAATATCCCCAAAATGTCAACTTAAGGTTGAAATATTTTCCTATCAGGGGGCTTTCTCACCCTTTTTGCGCGCTTCGAACAGCGATGCTCCATCGAGAAGCCAATTGGCAGGGGCAGGGTTGAGTCCTATGTCGTCACAGGCGATTGAGCGGTGCTGTGAATGACAGTGCCATCATCTGTTCATGCGCGTTGGATCCGGATCACCTTGGGTTCGCGGCGGCAAATTGCATAAAGCGTTATAGCAATTGCCATCCAAACCTCTCGCGCTCGGAAAATGGGCGGCTCTGCGCCCGATTTCGGTCATCGCGGATCGCCTGATGATCGCCTCAAAGCGGACATTCTTGCCGACAGGCTTCAAAGACAGGGCCTGGGACAAACCCGTCATTCGCGATCATGCGCGGGACCGACAGGTTTTGGGTTGAAGTGGACGTTCGCCGTTTTCACAGCTGTCGTCCCCGGAATGAGCAACCTTTGACGATTTTGGACCTGCCGGTTTCGGCGCAGCCGGTGCGAAAGCTGACCTTCGGCGATGGCTCGGGGAGGTCTTGTCAAAGCAACGGGGAACAGCCGCTTGGAGTTGGTTCGAGCCTTCTGACCTCCGCTTTGAAGGTCAGGCAAGAGCGGATGGACCTCTGGGCGGCCAGGCAACTGCTGACAGGAACCACGGCGCCCTAGGTCGACCCGCAAGGCCGACGCCCCGGTCAGCGGGGGTGGCCCAGCGCGACAAATGTCGTGACTATACTGGGTAATAAAGCTGCGTTACGAGATGGTGACCACCATCGGCGAGGGCGAAGGGCTCCGAAGGTCGTGGATCAGGGGGACGAACTCGCGACAATGGCAATGCAACCGATCCAGCGATGGCAGTGTCGGGTGACTTTCGACCTCAGGGTTCGGAACGCCTACGGCGTCGCGTTCCAAGACTTCTTCTCCACCATCATGGAAGCGCGATACGGCAGCGAGTTCGTTAGGGTCCGGCCCTTTGGCTCGCTCGGAGACAAGGGCTGCGACGGCTACAGAGGCGCCGGTGGCCAGGTTTTCCAGTGCTACGGGAAGCTGGAGGACGCAGCCCCCAAGGCCGCGACGATCGTTAAGAAAATCGGCGACGATTACCAGCTTGCGAGTGGCCATCTCGGGAAGATCATGAAGGAGTGGCACTTCGCCCATAATCTCGTCAGCGGGCTGCCGATCGAAGCGGTCCAGAAGATCGAGGAACTCAAGCAGGCCGGCGCTCACGTAGTCGGCGTCTTCGGGCCGGCGAGCCTCTGGACGATTGTCGATGAACTCAGCGAGACCGAACTCTTCAACCTTCTCGGACCCGCCGCGACGGCCGAGGATAGCCAGAACCTAAAGCTCGAAGAGGTTAGGCTTCTGACGGACTCGCTGATGGCTTCGATATCCTCCGGGGCCGTCCTAAACGCCCCCATCAAGCCGGTGCCGTCGGACAAGCTGGCCTTCAATCAGCTTCCAGGCCACTGGGTCCAGCTGCTCACCTTGGCGTCGACCAACGGGCCATACGTCCAGCAATATTTCGAGCAGAACTCGGACGTCGAGTTGGGAGCCCGGATCGCACAGGCGTTCGCCAGCCGTTATCTGGCGCTCAAACAGGAAGCGCTCACACCTGGACAGATCATGGATACCCTTTACGAGCAGACGACCGGCATGGGCTCAGTGACCACTGTCAGACAGGTCGCCGCGCAGGCACTCCTGGCATACCTGTTCGACGCTTGCGAGATCTTCGAGGATCACGCGGAGAAGGTCGGGGCATGATCCTGCCCTCGAAGCACATACCTGAGAGCCGTTCTCTCGCTGCGATCGGGGGTGAAATACTTGCCCAGCTTGATGAACCGCGCGCGGTATCAGAGATCTGGGAACGGGTTCTGGCTGCTCGACGCGCGACCGGACGAGGCGCCCCGCTGCCATACGACTGGTTCGTCCTGGCGCTGACGTTCCTGAACTCGATCTTCGCGGTCGAGCTGTCTCAGGGGTTAGTCGTGCGGACCGGGGGCAGCCGATGATCGTCTCGATCGAAAGCGACCTGCCCAGCTTCAAGCCAGTCCGGCTCAAGGCCGGGTTGAACGTCCTGCTGGCCGACAAGTCCCCCTCCTCGGGCGAGAAGCAGACGCGAAACAGCGCCGGCAAGTCTAGCCTGGTGGATGTCATCAATTTCCTGCTGGGAGGGAAAGCCTCCAGCGCGGTCGCCTGTCATGACGCGCTCAAGGCCTACACATTCTTCGGTGTCTTCGAGTTCGACAGTGTCCAGATCAGAGTTGGGCGATCCGGGGAGGAGCCGTCGAAGATACTGGTCGATGAGGAGAATGCGGCGTCTTTCGGGTTGACGCCCAGACTGGACAAGAAAACAGGTCGCCATTTCGTGTCGAACGAGGTGTGGAAGGAGTTCCTCGGCAACCGGCTATTCGCGCTTCCCTTTCCGACGAAGGGGACGTCGTTCGAGCAATCCTACACGCCCAGCTACCGATCGATGATCGCCTACTTCGTCCGCCGCCGCGGCGGCTTCATGCGTCCGGACAAGCACGCTGAGAAGCAGGCCACATGGGACAGCCAGGTTAACCTCTCGTATCTCCTCGGCCTAGATTGGACGATCCCATTCGAGATTGAGAAAGTACGGCAGCGCGAAAATCAGCTCAAGGAACTGAAGAAGGCAGCCGAGGGCGGCGTGGTCGGAGACATCATCGGCACCGTTGCGGAACTGCGTCCGAGGGTTGTCCTGGCGGAAGCAAACGTCGAGAAGCTACGCGCGGACCTCGCGGCTTTCCGCGTGGTCGACACCTACCGCGAGATGTCGGACCGTGCGTCGGCGATCCGCGGCGAGATGCTCGCGATCGAGCGCAACGCGGTGATCCTTAAACAGACGTTGGATCACCTCGAAGCCAACTACAGGGATGAGCAGCCGCCGGCGACGACGGATATCGATCGGCTCTACAGGGCCGTTGGCATCGAACTTCCCACCGTCGCGGTGCGGCGCTTCGAGGAGGTAAAGGCGTTCCACGAGTCAGTGGTGGCGAACCGACGGAAGCGTCTCGAGGAGCAGATCGACAGTACAAGGTCGGAACTGTCAGACGGAGAAGCGCGCTCAGCGGTGCTGGACGGTGAGCGAAGTGAGATCCTCCGGTTCCTGGAAGGCAGCGGTGCGTTCGAGGACTTCACTGCACTGCAAGAACAGCTTGCGAGACTGGCGGTCGAGGCGTCGGCGTTGCGCGAACGCTTCAAGGCGGCCGAGGTTCTGGAGGGCGAGAAGACGGAGCTGGAAGGCGATCGCATCGACCTGAAGCGGCGTCTGCAGGACGACCATCAAGCCCGGCAGGCGCAGCTGGACAAGGCGATTCTCTTCATCGGCGGGGCGATCGAGCAGCTCTACAGCGATCGGACTGGCGGTTTCGTCGTTGCGGCGAAAGATGGTGGACCAGAGTTCGAAATCTCGATCCAAGGAGACCGAGGCGGAGGCATCTCCCAAATCGAAATCTTCTGCCTCGACCTCGCGTTGCTGTCGCTCACCGCCGACACGAGGCGGGGTCCGCGCTTCCTGATCCACGACAGCCATCTCTTCGACGGCGTGGACGAGCGTCAGGTATCGAAGGCTTTGCAACTCGGAAAGGTGACCGCTGACCGGATCGGCGGCCAGTATCTGGTTACAATGAACTCGGACATCTTCGACCGACTGCCGCTGCCCGCCGCGTTCAACAAGCAAGCGCATGTGCTGTCCACGCGTCTATCGGACGACGGCGAGGAAGGCGGATTGTTCGGCTTTAGGTTCGACTGAGCCAATTCCGTCATCTTATCGAGCGCCGGTCAGACGGCCGGCGACACCACGCGGCGCATGTAGTGCAGCGCCGGCAACCTGGACTCGCTGTCGATGATCGGTGTCGGCGCGGCGTCGAAGATAGCAGCCGCGACCCGCTGTGACGCTAGGTTGTCCGGCGCGATCACCGCTTCGACATGGATCGCGGGAATCCGCGCGCCCGCGAGTCCTGCCGACAGGTCGGCCAGCGCCGCTGTCAGGGTCGCCTTGGCAACTCCGTGCCCGCGATAGGCTTCGGGCACCGCATAGCCGATGTTGAACACCGGCTCGCCATCCTCCAGCCCGTTCTGGGCGAACATCACCAACACCGTGAGCGTCGACCCGTCGGCGCGCATGTAGTTGAAGCGCGGATGCCCGTTGGGCGTGTCCGGCGCGAACAGGAGGTCCCTGTCCCGCCGTCCCGGCTGGACAGGGATCAAGCCCTGCTCGAACGCCTCTTGGAACTGCACCAGCGCGCTCATCGGATCGGTCATCTGCGCCATCGTTCAGCTTTCCGTAGGCGCTGCTGTCGCCGCGTCGGCGTCCGCAGCTTCCGCCACTGGACCTGATTCGCCGTGCGGGGGTGCGGGCCTGCGCGCATCGACAATCCTGAGCAGGTGACTTGCCAGCATTACCACCTCGATCGCCTCACCCGCATCGTTCATTTCCACCGCCCGGTGTGAATGCGGATTCTTGTAGGAGCCGATCGCGCCGGCGAAGAGATGCATGAGCGCCTCGCGCTCGCCCTCATCCTGGTTCGGATCACGCAACGGCCCGTTGTCCTTGTGGAACGCCCGACGGATCATTGCCACGCCGTGATCGCTCGCCTCGAAGCCTGCAGCCTCGCGCACCGCGATCTCGACCGCGCGCATCGCCTGGAAAACGGCCGCTGCAAAATTACCGCGCACGAATGCCAGCCACACCTCTTCGGCGATCGCCGGATGGAGCAGCTCGCGATTGAGGCGCTTCGCCATCACGAACTGCTGAAAATCTTCGGTCGTTTCGAAGGCGCGGGCGCGGCGGCTGAGCATGCGCCCAGGCGCCGTATGATCAGCGGGGAAGGGGATCAATAAGCCTTGCGCCTGCAACCACATCATCGCTTCGGTGAGCGCGAAGGCGACCGAGACGCGCGCCTCGTGCGGATAGCCCTTGCCGCCTTCCGAGGGCAGCTTCTCGGTCATCACCTCGGTGATGAAATCGCTCGTCTGGAGCTGGTTCTTGTCGCGCTCGAAACGCTCGCGCATGAGGATCAGCAGCTTGCCCGCCAGCTCTTCGGGCGCGAGCGCAAGCAGTGCCTCATGGTCGGGTATCGCATCATGGATTTCGATCATGGGCCGATCCTTATCGGATGGTGCGGGCGGCGAGAAGATGTTTGGCTCATCTGCGATGCGCCAGGGCGCCCGGGCGACTGCTACGGGCACCTCCCAAGGCAAAATCTCCGGTCTTGTGCTCCTGCGGCAGCGACCCGGTTCGGCCTAGGGCGATCTACGGTCTGCTTTTCACGATTTCTCTTCCAGAACCGGACGGGCTCCAAACGGCCACTTCCGGCTATATTGTGCTCCGTACGTCAAGGCTTGGCATCACGAGGCCAGCAGGGCGCTGCGGATCCGGTCCGCTGGCACTAAGGGCCTTCGTCCAGCCCGCTGACGCAGCATTGCCGCGTCCGTCTCCTCCGGCACGGCCCGACACCAACAGGTCTTCGAGATTATCGCACGCTCAAGCCTTGATACATGATGCTGCAGATCTGGTCGGCGAGAGACACCGGGTCGGTCGCGCCCGTGGCGGGCAGCCATTTCGGCAACCAGAAGAAAGCGCCCGCGCTCACCATCGTCACGTCGGCGACCGAGATCGGCCGGCAACTTCCATCCGCAAGACCCTCCGCCACATAATCCTGGCAAATCGACCAGATATGCTGGGCTTGCGCCATGAGGTCGGCGCGGGTTTGGTCGGGGAGGGTGAACAACCCCGGCTGGGGCATCATCGGCGGGGCCGCGCCGGCTTGCGCCTGACAATTCAGATGCATCACGATCAGCGATTTTTCGAAGCCGCTGGTGCCCGTCTCGCCTGCGGTCAAGGCGAAATGCCGGTAGCGATCGAAGGCGCGTTCGTAGCAGCGCGCGATGAAGCCGGTCTTGTCGTCGAAATAATGATAAAAGGCGCCCTTGGTCGCGCCGAGGCTCGCGCCGATGTCATCGAGCGACACGCCATCGCATCCGCGGCGGTTGAACAGCCGCGATGCCGCGTCGATGAGTTGCCGGGTCTTTTCCTCACCGGCCTGTGCCTTGTCGAACGCGTTGATCGAGCGGCGCTCCAGATTCTCGACATGGAGCGGACAGGTGAAGACGGCCTCCGGATCGGCTGCAAAACCATGGAGAAAGATATCGAGGATGGCCTGTGCGATGCGTGCCCGATCCCCCATGGCGTCGTCGAACGCGAGCCAGAGCTGCGCCAGCTGGGCCCAATTCATCATGCCCAGCAGGCATTCGGCCGCGATCCGTGCATCCACCGGTCTGAACTCGCCCGCGTCGGAACCTTCGGCGATGATTTGCGCCAGGGTTTCGACACGGCGGCGCGCGAGATCGGCGATCGTCGTGCGTTGCGGATCGGGGAGAAAGTCGAGGTCGGCGAGAACGGCAAGCGGTGGCTGCCGGTCGAATGTCCGCGCAACGAACGCGCTCAGCCGTGCGGCGGCGGAGCCATGGTCTTCGATCGCGGCGTCGAGATCCTCCTCCATCGTCTCGCAACTGCGCAGATAGCAGCGGAAGATGAGGTCGTTGGTGTCGCTGACATAATAATAGAGCGCGTTGCGCGTGAGGCCCACGGTTTCGGCGATGAGGTTCAGGTTCAGCGCCGCCGCGCCGCGTTCGTTGATCTGGCGCGCCGCTTCGTCGAGCAGCATGGCCCGGCGACCCGCGCGGCGCGGCGTCGGTCGGGGCTTGGAAGGGCCGGGTTTGGCGGAGGGAGTCATGATGTCGGTCATCACCGCCTAACTTAACGCCTTGTGAGCCCCTGTCCAGAAATCATCGATATGACATGACGGCATACCCAAGCGTAAAATTTCGCTTGTCGGGACGGACTTGTTGTGTTGATATGCCAGCATACCCAAGCGTCGAAAACTATATGGGGGAGAGATTATGCAGAATTTTCAGGCGACTTTGCGTCGTGTGGGCTTGGGACTCGTCGGGGTTTCCATGCTGGGGTTGGCGGCCCCGGCTTTGGGGCAGGTGGTTCCGGCCAGCGAGGACAGCGACGATGGGGTGATCATCGTCACCGCCCAGAAAAGGGCTCAGAACAGCCTCGACGTCGGGATCAACGTGTCGGTCATCGGCAGCGAAGCGATCGCCGAGCGTCGCCTGGAAAGCGTATCCGAACTGGCCGGCGCGGCGCCCAATGTGACGGTGAAGGAAAATGTTCCCGGGCTGCTGCCCGTCGTCACGATCCGCGGGATCGGGCTCAACGATTTCAGCGCCACCAACAACCCCAGCGCCGGCGTCTATGTCGACGAGGTGCCGCTCAGCTCGCTGGCGCTGATGAACTTCAACTTCTTTGACGTCGACCGGCTCGAGGTGCTGAAGGGGCCACAGGGTACGCTCTATGGCCGCAATTCGACAGCCGGCGCGCTCAATGTCTTTTCCGCGCGGCCTGACTTTTCGGGCTTCTCGGGCCGTGTCGCGGCATCGCTCGGCAATTATCAGGCAAAGGATTTCGAAGCAGCGCTCAACATCCCGCTCGGCGACATGATCGCGCTGCGGGCCGCCGGCAAGGTCATCGCGCAGGACAAGGGCTATTGGTTCAACCAGCGCACCCATGAGAATTTCGGCGATCGCAATCTCTTGCTCGGCCGACTCCAGCTGCGCGCGAGGCCGTCCGATGCAGTTGACATCAACCTGAAGGTTGAGGCGCAGCGCGGTCGATCCGATCTGGGGCAACCCGCCTTTTTTGGTGCGCTGCCAGCGCCGGGCGCCACTTGTCCTGGGGCGCCCGGCTGTACCGACTTCTTCGGTTACCGCGACACCGACAATAATCCCTTCACCGGTGCCTGGTCGATCGATCCCTATTATGATTATAACCAGCTCAATCTGACCGGGCGGGTCGAGGTCGACCTGGGCTTTGCAACGCTCACCTCGGTGACCTCACACATTGATTTCGATCGGCAGTGGGGGATCGACACCGACGCGACGCCGTTGCCGCAGACCGATTTCTATACCGACGACAAGGTCAAGCAATTCTCGCAGGAACTGCGCCTGTCGGGCGAGAGCGCGATCGTCGACTGGCTTGTCGGGGGCTTTTACACGCGAGACCATGTCGTCACGAGCTACGACGGCCGGCTGCAGGCGCTTTTCAATACGACCAGCCTTACCCGGTCGGACCAGGTGACCAAATCCGCCGCATTTTTCGCCAATGGCGAATGGAAGCTTGCCCCGACGCTCAGCGTCGTGACCGGCCTGCGCTATACATCGGAGAAGCGCCGCAACACCGGTTCCACCGTCGACCTCGTCTCGCTCGTACCCGGAAGTCTGCTCTCGGGCGCGCCCTTCGGGGCGCCGCCGGTGACGGTCGCATCGGTCGACGGGCGGATCAGCGACGAGAATCTGTCGTACAAAGTCGGGCTGAACTGGAAGCCGTCGCCGCTTATGCTCATCTATGCGAGCGCGTCGAAGGGGGTCAAAAGCGGCGGCTTCTTCGCGGGGGTCGCGACCAGCTCGGCGCAGCTTCAGCCCTATGGGTCGGAAACGCTCTATGCCTATGAGGCCGGCATCAAGGGGCGGCTCGCCGACGTCGGGCTGTTCTACAGCCTGAGCGGCTTCTATTATGATTATCGCGATGTCCAGACCTTCATCCGCGATGTCGCCGGTGCCCTGCCGATCCAGCGTCTGGGCAATATCGACAAGGCGAAGGTGAAGGGGATTGATGCCGACCTCATCTTCAATCCGCGTTCGTTGCCGGGGCTGACCGCGACGCTGGGGCTTGGCCTGCTCGACAGCAAGCTCGGCGCCTTCGCCTCTTCGGGCGGCGCGATAGCGGCGGGCAACCGTCTGCCCGATGCGGCCAAGACGAGCATCAACACCAGCCTCGCATACAGCTTCCCGGTCTCGGGCAGCGTCGACGCGCGGCTGGCGATCGACGGCCAATATCAGTCGCGTACCTACCGCGATGCGCTCAACGACCCGATCATCGCCTCGAACGGCTATTGGGTGTGGAATGCGCGCGCGTCGGTTTTGCGCGACAAAGGCTGGGACGTCTCGCTCTTTGCCAAGAATCTCTTCGACAAGCGCTACGTCACGCAGGGGGTGAACCAGCTGGTGCTCGGCTTTGGCTACCGCGTCTACGGCGCCCCGCGCACCTATGGCGTCAGCGCCTCGTTCCAATTCTGATCGAAAGACTTCTCATGACCGATATCTATGGCGAGGTCGCACCGGGTTACGAACCGCTGCGCGATGCTTTCGCAGCCAATTTTGCCGAGCGTTCCGAATTTGGCGCCTCGATCGCGCTGGTCAAGGACGGCGATCTGGTCGTCAGTCTTTGGGGTGGCCGCGCCGATGAGGCCGGGCGCCCGTGGGAGCGAGACACGCTCGTCAACATCTGGTCGACGACCAAAGGCGTCACGGCGATCTGCTTTGCGATGCTCGCGAGCCGCGGTCTCATCGATTACGACCAGCCGGTGGCCGATTATTGGCCGGAGTTTGCGGCGCATGGGAAGTCGAATGTCACGGTCGCGATGCTTTTGTCGCACCAGGCGGGCCTGACCGGCTTCCGCGAGCTGGCGACGCTCGCCGACCTCTACGATGCGCCGCGCGCCGCCGCGAGGCTCGCGGCGGCCGAGCCCTTTTGGACACCCGGCGCCCAGAGCGGCTATCATGCGATCAGTATCGGCCTGCTCGCCAACGAGCTGTTCCGTCGCGTCGAGGGACGTTCGCTCAGGCAATTCATTGCTGAAGAGCTTTCTTCCTTCGATATCAGTATCGGCCTGCCTGCCGGGCGTGCGGCGCGCGCCGCCGTGATGTTCGCACCCGGCGATCTTTCGTCGGCACCGCAGGCGCAGGAGCTGTCGGCTGCGCAAATCGCTGCACTCGCGAACCCGCCGCTCGATCCGGTCGTACCCAACAGTGATGATTGGCGTGCGGCCGAAATCCCCTCCGCCAATGGCTTCGCCGCGGCCGAGGGCTTGGCGCGGCTTTATGGCGCCCTCATCGGGGGCCAGATCGCGGACAAAGCCGCGGTGACGGCGGCGACCACCGTTCGCATCGAGGGCGTCGATGCGGTTCTTGGCATACCGGCGCGTTGGGCGAGTGGCTTTCTGGTCAATGTGATGGGCCTCTATGGTAGCACTCCCGATAGCTTTGGGCACTCGGGCTGGGGCGGCTCCTTCGCCTTTGCCGATCCGCAACGCAAATTTGCCTTTGCCTACACGCCCAACCGGATGGGGGCGGACCTAGCCGGCGACCCAAGGGCACTCGCGTTAATCGAAGGGCTAGAAAACGCCTTGGTTTGAAAAGTGATCTCGCAACCAAAAGCGCTCAAGGACTTTGCGCTGGCCAATCGGCTGTTCCTCATGTCCGCAATTTGCGGTTGCCATCCAAAAGCGGCCCGACCGCTATCAGCCAATTACAACCGGTTGCGCTTCCCCTGATCTCCGTCGTTGTCGGGGATATCGAGCGCGGGCTTTGCGGAACACACACTGGCGCCGCCGGGCTTTTATCGCGCGCCTCGCGCCTAGCCGCCCGAGATGATCGAGGAAGGTCGGCTTTTCGTTTAATTCGAAAGAATGCGGACTGTCCGTAACCGGCCAAAAGAGGCCACATTCAATCCAATCTTTCGGCAATTGATCCGCGGGTGTGACGCAACGTCCAGTCCTGGTTTATGCATTCGCCGCGGCGCGAAGCGTCGTGTCACACGCTTGCCGGATAAGCTGGCGCAGCCAGCGGTGCGCCGCGTCGCCATCCATGCGGGGATGCCAGAGCAGCGATATGGTGAAAGGCTCGGTCTCGACCGGAAGCGCGAACATGGCCATCCCGTCGCGCAGGCCGAAACTATGTCGTTCGGGAACGGTGGAGATAAGGTCGGAGCCTCTGGACAGCGCGAGCGCCGCGGCGAAGCCGTCGACGGTGGTAACGATCGTCCGGACGAGGCCGAGCGTTCCGAGCGTCTCGTCGATCGCGCCGAGGTCGAGGCCCTGCCGTGTTACCAGTACATGTCGGCCTTCAGCATAGCGCGCGGCGGTCATCGCACCTTTGGTCAGAGGATGGCCAGTGCGCACGACGCCGACATAGCGGTCGGCAAACAGCGACTGCGCGCGCACTTCGGGGCCGATCGTCTGCCCCACGACGCCCGTCTCGAGGTCGATGTCGCCATCGCGCAGGCCCGCGCTGTCCTTGTCGAGCTTGCGGATGAAACGGATCCGGACATGCGGTGCTTCCTCCGCGACGCGCTGGATCAAGGCCGGGCCGATCGTCTCGGCGAAGCCATCGCTCGTCCGCAGCACGAAGGTCCGCTCGAGGCGGTAGAGGTCGACCGTATCGGCGGGACGGAGAACCGCGCGCGTGTCCTCGACCAGCCGGTGAACCTCGTCGCGCATCGCTTCGGCGCGCGGCGTCGCGACCAGCCCGCGACCGGCCCGCACGAGGAGCGGGTCGCCCGTCACCGTCCGTAGCCGCGCAAGAGCTCGACTCATCGCCGAGGGGCTGAGGCCGAGCCGGCGTGCCGCGCCGGCGACGCTGCCCTGCTGAAGCAGGGCATCCAGCGTAAACAGCAGGTTGAAATCGGGGCCGCTCATGGACTTTCCGTATCACAGGCTGCGCCTCCGACATAGCGTCAAGCGCAATGATAGAATGCAAATGCTGCGTCTTCCGCCATATCTCTGCCGATCTATCTTCGGTCTCGATCACAACGAGACAGGAGTTTGCAATGACCGGAACAGCCCTCGACCTCTTCGCCGACTCTGTACGCGACAATTGGGGAGAGCTGACCTCCGGGTTGGTTGCCGATTGCAGCACGCGCCTGGCCGAACTGCTGCAGGCGCAGCGGACCGAGGCGTGGCTCGCCGATCTCTGCCACGAACGTCCCGAGAGCCGCGAACTCTACCGCGATCCGGCCCATGGCTTCGTCCTGCTCGCGCACACCGAGGCTGAAGGGCGCTATCGTGCGCCGCATGACCATGGCGAGAGCTGGGTTATCTATGGTGTGCTACAGGGCGCAATGGAGATGGCGACTTACGCGAGCGTCGAGGAGCCAGGGAAAAGACCGCGCCTCGTCAAACGCGGATCGACGCTCGTTCGGCCCGGCGATGTACAGGTCTATCTCCCGCGCGACATTCACGACACGCTTTGTGTCAGCGGACCGGCGATCCAGTTCCGTTTCACAGCGCGCGATCTCCGCCGCGAGACGACTATGATCCGCTACACCGACGCCGACGGTGTCTGGGTCCCTTCAGTCTGAGACCGTCGTCGTGCCGGGAATCTCCTCCTTGTCCGCAGTAATGCGCAGCCGTATCGCTGTTGCGAGCGTACTCTTTGCAATGGCGGCGGCGGTCCTCGATGCGTCGAGCGTTAATATTGCGCTTCCATCGATCGCGAGGGCACTTCGCGTCGACCCATCGGCCGCCGCCTGGCTCGTCATCGCCTATCAAGGGGCGCTTGTCGCCAGTCTGCTTCCGCTAGCCGCCATCGGCGAGCGCTTCGGCTACCGTCCGACCTTTGTCGCGGGCACGGCCGTGTTCGCGCTCTGCGCTGCAGCGTCTTGTTTCACGCCCGGCTTTGCCTCGCTCGTCGCCCTCCGGATTGTTCAGGGCGTCGGCGCCGCAGCAATCATGGCCCTGGGCGTTGCGCTGCTCCGCCAGACAGTCGCGGAGGAGGAGTTCGGCAAGGCGATCGGCTGGAACGCCATGACGGTCGCGCTTCTTTCGGCGGCGGGCCCGACGGTTGGCGCCTTGCTCCTGGGTCTCGGGAGTTGGGGATTCGTCTTTGCGGGCAGCCTTCTGCTGGCGTGCTTGGCGCTGGTGTGGGCCTTCGCGCTTCCGTCCCGGCGCATTAGGGGCAGGGAACTCGATGGCATTGGTCTCTTGGCATATGCTGCCGCCGTGCCGACTTTCGTGATTTCGGCCGGGGTGGCGCGCCAGTCGGCGGTTGCTGCCGCTTTGCTGTTGGTGGCAGGAGTATTTGGGCTCGGGCTCCTCGTCCGGCGCGACCTTCGGCGGGGGACGCCCTTTCTCCCGCTGCCGCTCTTTCGGTCACCCAGCTTTTCACGGTCGGTGATGGCGTCGGTTTTTTGCTTTACCGCACTGGGCCTGGCGTTGCTGATGCTACCGTTCGCCTTGCACGAGCGGCTCGGACTATCGGCCCGGGGCTCCGCCTTGATGATGACGCCCTGGCCGCTCGCCGTGCTTCTGACGACGCCGATTACCTCGCGCCTCCTGAACCGCGTTCGCCCGGCACGGCTCTGCGCCGTGGGGGCTTTCGTTCTGGCGTGCGGCCTCGCGACATTGGCGGCGGTCCCGTCCGGCTCGGGTGTGCCGATGCATGTCGTTGGCGTCATTTTCTGCGGGATCGGATTCGGACTTTTCCAGACTCCGAACAACCGCACCATGTTTCTCGCTGCGTCCGCCGACCGCGCCGCTTCGGCTGGAGGGGTGCAGGGGACCGCACGGCTTGCAGGACAGGTGACGGGCGCTCTGGTGGCCTCGATTTTGCTTTCCGCGGCCGCCGTCGAAATAGCTTCCTCATCCGCTTTTGGAATCGCCGCGATTGCCGCCTTTGCGGCTGCCGGGATTAGCTGGTCGAACAAGAGGGCGAAGGGCAGCTATTTACCTGATTGAGGCCGAAAGCCGACAGTCAGAAAACGGCCAATTTCCGCGGTTAGATCGGGCCGGTGCGGGGCATTCAGTCCGGGGGGCCGGAATGGGGAGGTGTCGAGTCGGCAGGGTCTTGCGCTGGGAGGCTGGCCCAGCTGCCGCTTCAGAAATCCGCTTGCGACCATCAACGATTGTCAGGATCTGCCGTCACATCGAATTCCGTCGCATTGCCTTCAGCATCGCTTACCGCCACCAGGATTCGGCTATTCTCTTTGGGACCGATTTTGTAGGTCGATACCCATTCTTCTCCTTCGGCGCGGCGAGAGATCAGGGAAGGGGCGGCCTTGTTCCAATCCGGCGGCAGCGTGGTTCGCAGATCGGCGATCGTCTCCTGCGTTGGCTGGTACGATCCAGGTATTGCTTGCCCGTTCATTGCGGCCTCGAAATGGCTCCAAAGTGCCTGCGATAAATCCGGTCTGTCGTCAGCGACAGGTCGCGCCGAAGGCGGCATGAGCGACGGATCGACCAGCCCCGCAACCACTTTGCCGATGATGTCCGGACGGCTATGTTCAGCATCCAGATTTGTCAGGACGGTAACGGTTATTCCCGCGCCGACATAGCGGCCAAGATATGATGTGAAGCCCTGCCAGGCACCGTCATGTTCAACGATCCACTCGGACTCTTGCCGCCGCACAAACCAGCCAAAGCCATAACCCTCTGTCGGAACAGCCCCGCCAACCGCGAACGGCGTCCACATCTGCTGCAAGGTGGAGGATTTGAGCAGCGAAGCCCCACACAAGGCGCGATCCCAAAGCTCGAGATCGCGAACGGTAAGATAGAGCGTGCCGTCGGCCGTCGAGTTGAACGTGGGAGAAACCCATTGCTGATTGTAGAGCTTCCCCCCGCGGCGCTCGTAGCCAGCCGCCCGATTTGGCACGATCTCTCGATCCGAAATGACACGAGAAGCCGTCATTCCCAGCCTGTCGAAGATATCCCGTTTCAGCATGTCGCCATAGAAAGCACCGGTGATGTGCCGGATAAGCGCGCCGAGTACGAGATAGTTCGAGTTGCGATAGGACCAGCGCTCCCCAGGCGCGAACTCGAGAGGCATTTCGGCCACTTTTCGGACCAGCTCGGCCTCGGAAAAGTCGCGCCGTATATCGAAAGGTCCGCCCGGTCCGGTTAGTTCGGATCCGTCGTAATCGGCGAGACCGGACGTATGGGAAAGCAGATGCGCTATTGTGATGGACTGCCACTCTTCCGGCAGGGTGGTGAGATGCGAACGGATGCTGTCGTTCAGTCGCACTTTGCCTTGCTCGACGAGCATCAAGACCAACGTCGCCGTGAACGTCTTGCCCACCGAGCCGGACTGCATGATGGTGTCGGGCGTGCTCGGCACAGCATGCTCGACATTGGCCAGACCATAGCCCTTCAGCAGCACAGCGTGACCGCGACGGAAAATCCCCAGCGTCAGGCCGGGGATCTGCTGCCGCGCCATTTCCGCTTCGACATATTGGTCGATGCCGCGCGCTTGCACTGTCGTGAGCGCGACGGGGTCGGTCGCCAATGGACACAAGGCTGCGGCGGCGAGAATATTCGATAACATCTTATAACTCGCTTCGTGTCAGCTTTGCGCGGTGGGTGACCGCTATCGGGATAGTCCAATACGGCTTAGGCGTCCGCGAATGGTCGATTTCGGTCATCGCGTCCAGATCGCTCTGAATTTCCAAAGGGATGGACAAGCGACGGTCCGGTTTCTGACGCGAAACGCTGGAGAGCGGTTAATTCAGCTCCATCCGCCTGACCCAATCCATGCTTGTGGCATCTGCCATTTTGGCCGTCTGAATGCCGAGACTTGCAGCGATCGTTCGATCGCAGCCGAGTGCCCCGAGTGCGTCGGCCAACGTCGCCCGCGGGTCAGCCGCCAATCCTTCATATGTCAGATGCAAGGGCTGGATGCCGCGCTCTTCGAAGAAGGAAATCCATGCTGCGTCATCGGCCCTGAGCATGTTACAGGCTTGCGTGATCTGGCCAGCATCAAATGCGGGCGCTTGTGCGGGCGCGGTTCTTTCACGCTCTGAACCATCCGCGGCGACATGCCAGAGGCCGGTCTGCTGAGCCCGGACCAGCGACACAGCCTGAGCCAGCTTGTCCTGCCTGGACAAGTGGATGAAGAGCGTCGAACCAAATAGCCGCTCGAACTGCTGTACAAAATCGGCTGCGCCGCCAAGGGCCCCGTCAAATCGCGCACCTGCCTCGCCAAGGCTTTGCCACATGAGCCGAAGCCCGAAAATGGCGGTATCGGCCTTTCCCGCGCGTGCCATCGCCGCAAGATAGGCCCGGTTGAACTTTGGATCGGTAGCCGCTGCCGGGCCGCCAACACCCCATTCCTCGGCCCATTCACTGATATCTTGGGGGCGTAGGTAGGAGTGAGGCTCCCCCGCGACGCCGCTCGCCGTCAGCAGATCGCAAAGGAGCGTGCTACCTGATCGTGGGGTGCCACAGATGATATAGGCCGAAAAAGGCATTCTTGTTCCGTCTGCTTTCGGATGTGAGCGGGCCCCGGGCCGGATATCGATCGAATGTCCGCTTCCGCAAATTCTGAACCAAAAGCCACCTCGCGGCAATCGGCCATAACCGCCTAACGGCGGCCACGATTTCTGGACCACGCGGACTTGGCAACCGGGATGGGACTTCGCGTCTTCACGTCCCGGATGATCACCAGCGTCTTGAAGCTCCGCACGCGATCGTCCGCAGCGAACAGCTCCCGAACGAGCGCGTCATAGCCTTCCATGTCTTCAGCCACCATGCGAACCGCGATGTCATGGTCGCCGGTCACGTTCCAGGCTTCAATGACCTCGGGGACTTGCTCGAGGACGGATATCATCTCGTCGACGGTATGCGGGCCTTCACGCTCGAGCGTGACCAATACAATCATGGAAAGCGGCCAGCCAAGCGCGCGGGCGCCCACGACCGCAACTTCGCGCTGGATCGCTCCCGCCGTGCGAAGTTGGCGGATCCGGCGATAACAGGCGGGGACTGAAAGTCCGACGTCCGCCGCGATTTCCGGAACCGGCCGTGCGGAATCCTCCTGAAGCAGCTGCAGCAGCTTGAGATCGAAGTCGTCCATCCGGCAATCCTTATCGCAAAGACGGATTAGGTGATAATATTTATCACATTCCCGTCAAACTCGATCACCCTTGTCAGCGTGAAAAATGTAGTTCTCGCGAAATCTGCTTTCGAGGATGCGATGACTGCTATTCCGGTGATTTCAAGCTCCCGTGCGCGCCCCGATTGGCTGGCGCTCGCCGCGCTGTTTCTGTCGCTATTGTCGGTGACCGTGGGCGCAAGCTTTGCGAAGGGCCTGTTCCCGGCCATCGGGCCTGAGGGAACGACGGCGATGCGCTTGGTGTTCGGCGCGCTACTCCTGTCGGCTGTCCTTCCGCCCTGGCGGCTGCGTCTTCGTTCCGGCGGATGGCGATCGCTTCTCGCTTATGGCGTCGTCCTTGGTGCGATGAACCTCAGCTTCTATCATGCGCTCTCGTACATCCCTCTCGGCATCGCGATCGCGATAGAGTTCATCGGGCCTTTGGGCGTGGCCGTGATCACATCTCGGCGGCGCAGCGATTTCCTCTGGATCGGAATGGCAGTGGTCGGGCTGCTCCTCCTGCTTCCGGTAAGCGGCGGCTCTGCAGCCCTCGACTGGCGAGGCGTCGCGCTCGCGTTGTTCGCGGGGCTGTGTTGGGCGTCTTATATCCTCATCGGTAAGCGGGCAGGGGGGCAACATGGTGCCGCCGCCGCAGCTGGCGGGATGATCGTTGCCGCCGTAATCGCGGCACCTGTGGGCATCGCTCATGCGGGGGCAGCCCTGCTCAAGCCCGAGATTCTGGCGCTCGGCCTTGGTGTCGGCATTCTATCGAGTGCCATACCCTATGGTCTGGAAATGATGGCCCTTCAGCGCTTGCCGGCGAACACATTCGGCACATTGCTCAGTGCCGAGCCCGCGGTCGGGGCGTTGATGGGAATGCTCATACTCGGCGAGTTGCTGTCGCCGATGCAATGGTTTGCGATAGCATTGATCGTCTGTTCATCGGTCGGCGCCGCTTCGAGTGCCAAGAGCGACTCGCCAGCAGAACCGCCCTTCGAGAGCGAGCCTGCGAAATAACCGCCGGACCAACCATCGACAGCGAAGTCAGATTGCTCGCTCCCGGCTTTCGCGCCATCAGCCTCACCGTAGAGGGCGACGGCACGACTGGCGTGCAAGACGCCGCGGTCCTGCGCGACGCTTGTCATCTCGTTCGAGCCGGCGGCCCGGACTGGGCCGATGCCCATCTTGCAAGTTGGGATCGTGTCTACGAACGGTTTGGAGCCAAGCCCGGTCGAACGCCGAATTCCGCGGCGGCCCTCAGAAAACGCGTGCTGAAAGATGGACAGATTCCCTCCATCAATCCCTTGGTCGATCTCTACAATGCGGTCAGCTTGCGGTTCGCGGTTCCGGTCGGTGGCGAAAACCTCGCGGCCTATGTCGGGCCACCACGTCTGACGATTGCCAATGGCAGCGAAGCGTTCGAGACGATGTCCAATGGCGAGCAGGTCACGGACTATCCCGCCGCAGGTGAAATTGTCTGGCGCGACGATCTCGGCGTGACCTGTCGTCGCTGGAACTGGCGCCAAGGATTACGAACTCGACTGGAGCCGGGCTGCACCGGCATGTGGTTCATTCTGGAAGCGCTCGAAACAATGCCGGAAAGCGCTTTGATTGATGCAGGCGACATGCTCACAAGCGGGTTGGAGCGGATCATGCCGGGATGCAGGATCCAGCGGGACTACCTGTCCTGAGGCCTTCCTGTCAGCTTTCGATTTCTCCTTCCGCAAGGCTGCCAGTCTCCAACCGGCCACAAGCGACTGCGCCACTATGATCCACTGGGCGGCGCGTTCGGCTGTCCTTCCATCGCGGCATCGATCATAGCTCGATAAATTCCTCCGATGTCTTCTCTCAGGCCCTTGGCCGCTCGACCAGCGCCTGCGCCGATCATCGCGGAGTCTGGCTCGCGCAGCGCCATGGTTGCGGCCCAAGCCTCGGGGAGACAATCCTGCCAAAGCGGCTTACCGTCCATCGTCGCGTCGGGTGGATTGGCATCCAGCTCGCAAAGCGCACGGGCGACTCGTTCCAAGCCAGTCTTCGTTCCGGGAGAATATCATAAAAGCTCGCTATCGTGCGGCGTGGTTGCCGAGTTGGCTGCTCATGCCCAAATAGCCTTCGGCAGACATGGAAGAGACAGAGTTTTGAAAATTGTGAATGGAGCAAGCTTGCAGCCCCGATCCGGGGGGGCGCCGAAGAAGCTCGTCCTGCTGTTGCACGGCTTCGGGTCGAGCGGGACGGACATGATTTCGCTCGCTCCGCAGTGGCAAGACGCTCTGCCCGACACCTTGTTTCTTGCCCCGCACGCGCCGCAGCGCTGCAGCATGATGGGGGCGGGATATCAATGGTGGGGACTGTCCGGCTTTGCGCCGTCCGCGCTCGCTGCCGGCGCGGCCTCGGCCGCGCCGGCGATCGACGCCTTCATCGACCGCAAGCTCGCGCAATATGGTCTGAGCGAGGCGGATCTGGCCATCGTCGGCTTCAGCCAGGGGACAATGATGGCACTGCATGTCGCGCTGCGGCGACCGCGGGCGGTCGCTGCCGTCGTTGGCTATTCCGGCATGTTGGCGGGGACGCTTGGGCTAAGTCACGGAGAACTCCCAAAACCGCCTGTGCTACTGGTGCACGGCACGGCCGATCCGGTGGTTCCGATCGCCGCGCTGCACATGTCGGAGAGCGAGCTCAAGCGGCTCGGCGTCGACGTCACGACGCACATCTCCTACGGCGTGGCGCACAGCGTCGATCCCGTCGGACTTCGCCTCGGCCGTGATTTCCTGACGGAGGCCTTCGGTCGCTAGTCCGCCCTTCGCCGTCCGGGCCTGAGACCCGATTGCCTCAGTTCGGCCGCTTTCAGTTGAACTGCGAAAGCCGGCCGGCGCTAATTGGTCCGCGCCTTCCTAGCAGTTTCCCTTCACTCCATCAGCACAGTCGCCAACGGATTCTACGTCTTTCCCTGCACCTTCAACCGTGTTGCAAGCAGACAGCGCCAGTATCGAGCTGCCAAGTACGAAAATCGTCAGAAGCCTTTTCATTCTCTTTCTCCCAAGGCGAGGTCGAACTGACCGCACCCCAGAGACTACCGCCCTTCGCAACGATCGTTCCGTTGCACCCGCACATGCTGGCCAAAGCGTTTGAAATGCCCGCTCGGCTGACGAAAATGCTTCGCGAGCCGGCAGAGCGTTCGCAATTGCCTGCCTGGGAAGCCGCGCTCATCGAGACCGTCGACGCGTTGCACGAGGATATCTTATCTCGCTGCAGGTTTCGCCTTACCCTTGGAGGACGGGACTGCAGGGTTCGCCGGCCAGGAGACTTTGGCGTGATCCAGAGTGCGATGTGGCCGTCGGCTTTTGACTGCCGGCATCCCAAGAGCCGACTGCCCCTCATCGGCCAATTTGGTCCGGTAGGTACAGGATACTCCGTTCGTCCGACAATTTTGATGAGCAAAATCAGCTTGGTGTATCGTTACCCGCTATTTCGCAGCGCCTCCAAAACCAGCGCGAAAGCAGTCGAGGGCTGTCGGCGGCTGGGGTAATAGAGATGATAGCCGGGGAAGGGCGGGCACCAGTCCTCCAGCACCCGAACGAGCGAACCATCGGCCAGCATGGGCGCCGCAATATCTTCCATGACCAATGCGATGCCCAGGCCCGCTTGCGCCGCCTTGATGATCAGCGGGGAGGCGTTGAAGGTCAGTTGGCCATCGACCCGAACGCGGACCTCACGTCCGTCCTTCTCAAACTCCCATGAGTAAAGCCCGCCCGCGGTTTGCTGGCGGATGTTGATGCAGCTATGGCGGGCAAGGTCGAATGGGGTCTTCGGCACAGGGTTGCGGTCGAAATAGGCGGGCGCTGCGACCGCCGCCATGCGCAGTTCGGGGCCGACCCGCACCGCGATCATGTCCTTGGCGACCGACTCGCCGAGGCGGACGCCGGCGTCGAAGCGATCGGCGACGATGTCGACAAAACCATTGTTCAGGCTGAGCTCGACATGGATTTCGGGATAGCTTGGAAGGAGCGTTTCGAGCGCGGGCCAGATCAGCGTTGTCGCCGCATGTTCGGAGGTCGTGATGCGGATCATGCCGGCGGGCTGGTCGCGAAGCTCGGTCAGTTCGGCCAGCCCGGCCTCGATCTCGTTCATGGCCGGGGCGAGCCGCGCCAGCAGCCGTTCACCCGCGTCGGTCACCGACACCTTGCGTGTCGTTCGGGTCAGCAACCGGATCCCCAGCCGTTCCTCGATGCGCCGCACCGTATGGCTGAGCGCCGATTGCGAGGTGCCAAGCTGAGCCGCGGCGCGGGTAAAGCTCTGTTCCTGGGCAACCGCGAGAAACGCCGTCAGATCGCCGAGTTCGTCGCGCTTCATTGATGAATCCTCAATATGACTTCATCCCGATTATATCCGCTAATCTTTCAAACGCGCATGCGGTAATTTCGGGACATTCTAGGAAGGCGCATCCGCGCATCGTGGGAAAGGAGCCAATCATGCAAAAGCGCAACCTCGGCACACTCGAAGTTTCTGCCCTCGGCTATGGCTGCATGGGCCTCGACGGCAGCTATAACGCGCCGGTTCCGCGCCCCGATGCCATCGCCCTGATCCGTGCGGCCTTCGAACGCGGGGTGACGCTGTTCGACACCGCCGAAGCCTATGGCCCCTTCACCAACGAGCAACTGCTTGGCGAAGCGGTGAAGCCGTTCCGCGATCAGGTTCAGATCGCGACCAAATTCGGCTTCGGAATCAACCCCGACGGCAGCCGCTATGGCCTCGACAGCCGCCCCGAGCATATCCGCGAGGTTGTCGACGCCAGCCTCCTCCGGCTTCAGGTCGACACAATCGACCTGCTCTATCAGCACCGCGTCGACCCGGCGGTGCCGATCGAGGATGTTGCAGGCACGATCCGGGATCTGATCGATGCCGGGAAGCTCCAGCGTTATGGGCTGTCCGAAGCGAGCGCGACGACGATCCGCCGCGCCCATGCGGTCCATCCCGTCGCCGCGGTGCAGAGCGAATATTCGCTGTGGACGCGCGACGTCGAACAGAATGGCGTGCTGGATGCGTGCGAGGTGTTGGGGATCGGTTTCGTTCCCTGGAGCCCGCTCGGCGCGGGCTTTTTGACCGGCACGATCGATGCCGCAACGCTGATCGACGCGAGCGATTTTCGCGCGATGTCGCCGCGTTTCACCCCCGAAGCCCGTGCCAGCAACTTGGCGCTGGTCGAACTGATCAAGGCCATTGCCGAACGGAAACACGCCACACCGGCCCAGATCGCCCTCGCGTGGCTGATGGCGCAGAAGCCTTGGATCGTTCCCATTCCGGGGACCACCAAGCTTCATCGGCTGGAGGAAAATCTGGGCGCAGCGGACGTCGAATTGACGGCGGCGGATCTTTGCGAAATCGAGGAGGGTATGTCGCGCATCGAGGTGGCGGGCGCGCGCCTTCCCGAAGCTGTGTTGGCGATGACGGACAAGGATTGAGCAGCATGCGCGAAGATCAGAAACTGCCGGTGGGGCGGCGCGCATTTCTGGGCGCCGCCGGATCGCTGGCCGCTGCGCCATTGCTGGGAACTGCAAGCGCCCCGGCATCGGCGCGCGAAGCCAATAGCGTGGGCACCGACCGGCGCAAATTGGGCTCGCTAGAGGTGTCCAGCATCGGACTTGGCGTCCAGAATATGACGCGAACCTACCAGACCACCATTCCCAGCCGGACGGAGATGCTCACGATCATCCGTGCCGCCTTTGACCATGGCGTCACCTTCTTCGACGCCGCCGAAGCCTATGGCGCGCATGAAGTGGAACGGCTGCTCGGCGAGGGCATCGCCTCCTTTCGCGACAAGGTCATCATCACCTCAAAATTCGGATGGAACATCGATCAGGAGACCGGGCAGCGCCGGCCGGGCCTCAACAGCCGGCCCGAGCATGTCCGGATCGTGGTCGACGGTATGCTCAAGCGGCTGCGGACCGACCGGATCGATCTGCTCTATCAGCATCGCGTCGATCCCGAGGTTCCCATCGAGGATGTCGCCGGCCTGATGAAGGATCTGATGGCAGAGGGCAAAATCCTGCACTGGGGCATGTGCGAAATGGGGCAGCAGACGCTGCGCCGGGCGCACGCCGAGCAGCCCCTTTCGGCGGTCCAGAATGAATATTCGCTTTTGTGGCGCGGACCCGAAAAATGGGTGCTGTCGGCATGCGAGGAACTCGGCATCGGGTTCGTGCCGTGGAGCCCGCTGGGCGTCGGCTTTCTGGCGGGTGCCATTGATGCCAGCACGCGTTTCGCACCCGGCGATATCCGCGGCATCGAATCGCGCTTCGCGCCTGAAAACCTGCCCTATAATCTGGCGCTCGTTCAATTGGTGACCCGCTGGGGCCAACGGAAGACCGCGGCGCCGGGACAGATCGCGCTCGCATGGCTGCTCGCCCAAAAGCCCTGGATCGTGCCCATCCCCGGCACCACCCAAATGGCGCATATGCGCGAGAATGTGGGGGCGGCCGCAGTTCGCTTTACGCCGGCCGAGCTTGCCGAATTCACCGCCGAAGCCAATGCCATCGAAATTCGCGGCGCGCGGCTGCCCGACAATGTTCTGGCCTTCTCCGAAGTCGAGGCTCGCCCGAAGAACTGACCTGTGCCACTCCTTGGGAAGGGGAGAGTGATTTGATGCGAATGTTGGTTCTGGCCTGCGCCGCCCTGATGTCGACCGCGGCTCTCGCCGAAACGCCTGCGTCGCCGCCGCCCGCCGGATATGGCGCGCCGATCGGCACGAGCGATGCGCTTGCCCTGGTCCAGCGCGCGATCGAGCGCAGCCGGGCGCTCGGTCTCAAAATGGCAATTGCAGTGGTGGAGCCGTCGGGTGAGCTGGTCGCCTTCGCCCGGATGGATGACGTACCCTATGGCTCGATCGCGCTTGCGCAGCAAAAGGCCCGTACTTCGGCCCGCCTTCGCCTGACGACTGCCAGCGCACAAGAGCGGGTCCAGAGTGGCCGTCTGTGGCTTCTCTCCGCCGAGGATTTCGTCGCGATTGGCGGGGGCGTGCCGATCGTTGTCGACAACCGCGTGGTTGGAGCACTGGGCCTCTCGGGGGCAACAGCCGCCGAAGATGCGGCGCTGGCCGCCGAACTGGTTGCTCCGCGATAGCGCCGGGTTCTGGTGCCAAGGCACTTCCTAGGCAATTATTGGCGAGAACGGGCGTCGCTGACATGCGCCTTGATTATCTCGGCCATTATTCGCCCCGAGCGTCACCACCTCACCGCGACATCATGGCGCCCAATGGATATCGACTGGCAGTTCTGTTCCCGCCAATGCGCGCCCTATTGGATAAGTCGAGGTCCGCCCCTGCTTGATAGCGCTCTCGATCACGGCGCGCTTCTCCTTGCCTGTCACGGCGATCACCAGCGCGCGCGCTGCGGTGATCGCAGCAAGGCTGAGGGTGACGCGGGGAACCGGTGCATCGAGAGGCATCGGATCCGGCATCACGCCAAGAGCCCGGGTCTCTTTCGGGCCATTTACGGCTTCGTCGAAATCGGGACCTGAAAAAATCGAGGCTGTATGCCCGTCACTTCCTACCCCGAGCAGACATAGATCGAGCGGCCAATGCAGATCCCGCATCAGGGCATCGGCAGAACGTCCAGCCGCTTTATAGTCCGCGATCGCGTCCGGAACGATGGGCATGACGCGCGCACCCTTGGGCAAAAAATATCTGGCGAGGGCGGTCACGTTGCTGAGCGGGTCGCCCAGTGGCACGATGCGTTCATCCCCGGGGATAATTGTCACGCGCTTCCACTCCAGTTTCGCGGATGAAAGCTTTTCGTAAATCGGAATGGGCGTCTTTCCACCAGCGAGCGCGATCACCGCGGCACCGCGCGCCTCGATCGCGCTTTCGATGATGAAGGCGATATCGCCCGCTACGGCCGCCGCCATCTCGGCCGCGTCATCATATTCCCACCATTCGACTTCGTCGCTCACATGATCTTCCTTGAACTTCATTGTTTTACGCCGGTGCTGCGCCGGCATTTTTTCCTGGTTTGGCGCAAAGCATAGGCGCGCCGTGCAGCCATTATCGCACACCGTGCAGCCTGTCTGCCTTCGTTCGCGACATTTGAAAGGCGGGAAGCCGGCAATCCGCCCAATGCGGCCTTCGGCCAGTCTTGATGTCCAGGTTTTCATATGCCGTGCGAACGGCGTCGAACATGCGTCTCGGTGCGGCGTGGCGACACTGTGACTTTGGTGCCTTTGCGCGGATTTTAAGGGCTCGGGCCAGGACATGTTCGTCCCGGCGGGAGCTTGATGATGACCCCCACCAAATTGCTCGTCGGTCAGATATTGATCGTCTTCGGGCTCGTGATCCTCGGCGTCTGGGCGGCGACCCAATGGGCGGCCGCGATGCTGGGCTATCAGCCCGAGCTTGGCGCGCCATGGTTCTCGTTCGCGGGCTTTCCCGTCTACCGGCCCTGGGCGCTCTTCCCCTGGTGGTATCATTATGACGCCTATGCGCCGCACGTCTTCGATCGCGCGGGCGCGCTGGCGGGGGCGAGCGGCTTTATCGGCTGTGCTGCCGCCATCGGCGGGTCTTTGTGGCGCGCGCGGCAGAAGGGGCAGGTCACCACCTATGGTTCGGCGCGCTGGGCTCGGGAGCGCGAGATCGATGCGGCGGGCCTGCGCGGCGATGCGGGTGTATTTCTGGGATCGCTTGGCGGGCGCTATCTGCGCCATGCCGGCCCCGAGCATGTCATGGCCTTCGCGCCGACGCGGAGCGGGAAGGGGGTCGGGCTCGTCGTACCAACCTTGCTCAGCTGGACCGGCTCGGTCGTGGTGCACGACATCAAGGGTGAGAATTGGCAGCTGACCGCGGCCTGTCGCGCGCGCTTTTCGCACTGCCTCTATTTCGATCCGACCGACATGCGCTCGGCGCGCTACAATCCCTTGCTCGAGGTGCGCCGCGGCATTCACGAAGTCCGCGACGTCCAGAATATCGCCGACATCCTCGTCGACCCCGAAGGCGCGCTCGAGCGGCGCAACCATTGGGAGAAAACCTCGCATTCGCTGCTCGTCGGGGCGATCCTCCATATTCTCTACGCCGAGGAGGAAAAGACGCTCGCGCGCGTCGCGACATTTCTCTCGGATCCGTCGCGCAGCTTCGCTGCCACTCTCGTCGCGATGATGCGCACCAATCATCTGGGAACCGACGATGATGTGCGGGTGCATCCCGTGGTGGCATCGGCGGCGCGCGAATTGCTCAACAAGAGCGAGAATGAGCGCTCGGGTGTGCTCTCGACCGCCATGTCGTTTTTGGGGCTGTATCGCGATCCGACCGTCGCGGCGGTCACGTCGGGATGCGACTGGCGTATTGCCGATCTTGTTACCGCCGAACGCCCGCTCTCGCTCTATCTGGTCATCCCGCCGTCGGACATCTCGCGCACCAAGCCGCTCGTCCGCCTGATCCTCAACCAGATCGGGCGCCGTCTCACCGAAAAGCTCGACGCGCAGCGTTCGGCGGTACGCCGGCACGATCTGTTGCTGATGCTCGACGAGTTTCCGGCGCTCGGACGGCTCGATTTCTTCGAGACCGCGCTCGCCTTCATGGCGGGATACGGCATTCGCGCATTCCTGATCGCTCAGTCGCTCAATCAGATTTCGAAGGCCTATGGCGAGAATAATGCGATCCTCGATAATTGCCACGTCCGTGTTGCTTTTGCGACGAACGACGAGCGGACCGCGAAGCGCATCTCGGATGCACTCGGCACCGCTACCGAGCAGCGCGCGATGCGCAACTATGCCGGCCACCGCCTCGCACCCTGGCTCGCGCATGTCATGGTCAGCCGCCAGGAGACGGCGCGCGCGCTGCTGACTCCGGGCGAAGTGATGCAGCTGCCGCCGACTGACGAGCTTGTTCTCGTCGCCGGTCTCGCCCCGATCCGCGCCAAGAAGCTGCGCTATTATGAGGACAGCAATTTCGGGACGCGGCTGGCCGCGCCGCCAGTGCTGGCTGAAACGGGCTATTCCGATTGCCCGCCGGTCTGCGGTGACGACTGGGCCGGCCTGACGGCGGCTATCGCGGACGGCGGCGATGCACAGGCGGATGGCGACGGCGCCGAGCCGATCGACGACGGCGGCGCGCAGCAGGCGCGCGAGCCCGAACTTGCCGATGCCGTCATGGAGCCGGAGGCGCCCGAACCCGCGTCCAATCCGCTGAATATCGACGATGATGTCGATCCCGCCATCGACAAGAAATTGATCGATCGCGCCCGCCCGCTTGCGCCGGTGCTGATCGGTCATGCGATGGATGAAGCCGTGTCGCAGGGCGGCGAGCAACTGGGCCTCGGGCTGTGACGGGCGTGACGATCTCGCGCGGCGGGCAGGTCCGGCACCAGCTCTTCATCCGCCGCGACCTGAGCGAGAAGCTGGCCGCGCTGTCGCGCAAGCCCGGGGTGACCAAATCATCGATCCTCGCCGAGGCGCTCGATGCCTGGCTCATGCGCAAGGGCGCGAACGAACTGCAGGCGCATTTCGGGACACGGCTCGACGGCATGGCGCGTGCGCTCGCGCGGATCGAGCGCAACAGCCAGATCGAGATCGAGATCCTCGCTTTGCTCACGCACTATCTGCTCACCTCGGTTCCGCCGGTTGCCGATGGCGACGCCGCGGCGCGGGCGCAGGGCCGCGAGCGCTTTGAATGGTTCACGATGAAGGTCGGCGAGGCTTTTCGTGAGGGCCGCGGCAGCTTCGGCTCGGGAAGCGGCGCATGAGCGCGGCGGTCTCGGCCGAACGGCGGCGCACGATGCTGCGCAGCGCGATGGGCCCGGCGATCGAGGCGGTGCTATCGAACGCGCATGTCGTCGAGGTGATGGTCAACCCCGACGGGGCGCTGCGTGTCGATGTGCTTGGCGAAGGCCGGGTCGACACCGGCGTGCGCATGGCGCCCGAGCAGGTCGAGCGGATCATCCGGCTTGTGGCGTCTTATGCGCGCACCGAAGTGCATGCGGCGGCGCCGATTGTTTCGGCCGAACTGCCGCCGCATGGGGAAGGGGCAGGCGAGCGCTTCGAGGGGCTGCTGCCGCCCGTCAGCCTTGCGCCCTGCTTCTCGATCCGCAAGCCTGCCGCGCGCGTCTACACGCTGATGGATTATGTGAGCGCGGGCATCGCGACACCCGAGACCGCGCGGCTGCTGTCGCTGGCGGTCGTCGAACGGCTCAACATCCTCGTCGCCGGCGGCACCAGCTCGGGCAAGACGACGCTCGCCAATGCGTTGCTCGCCGAAATGGCGAGTCTCGACGAGCGCGTGATCCTGATCGAGGACACGCGCGAGCTCCAGTGCCCGGCGCCCGACCGCGTCGAACTGCGCACCCGCGCCGGTGCGGTGTCGATGGGCGATCTTGTCCGTTCGACGCTGCGCCTCCGCCCCGACCGCATCATCGTCGGGGAGGTGCGCGGCGCCGAGGCGCTCGACATGCTCAAGGCCTGGAACACGGGCCATCCGGGCGGCATCGCCACGGTTCATGCGAACAGCGCGGCATCGGCGCTGACCCGGATCGAGCAGCTCGTCCAGGAGAGCGTCGTCACCGTGCCGCAGCGCCTGATCGCCGAAGCGATCGATCTCATTGTCTTCATTTCCGGACGCGGCGCCGCGCGCCGCATCGCGACGATTGCGCGCGTCGAGGGTGTCACGCCCGGCGGCGACTACGCGCTCACCGACCTTTCCATCCAAACCGAAGGAGACTTCTCATGTCCTTGATATTACAACTATCCGCGCGTTTCGAACGCATCGTCATCCTGACCTTTGCCAGCCTCGGCGTTGCCGCGACCGCAGTGGCCGCCGGATCGGGCATGCCGTGGGAAGAGCCGTTGCAGCAGGTGCTGGAATCGGTGCAGGGGCCGGTCGCAAAGATCATCGCGGTGATCATCATCATCACGACCGGGCTGACGCTCGCCTTCGGCGAAACCTCGGGCGGCTTCCGGCGGCTGATCCAGATCGTGTTCGGCCTCTCGATCGCCTTTGCCGCCTCGAGCTTCTTCCTGTCCTTTTTCAGCTTCGGCGGCGGGGCGCTCGTCGCATGAGCCACACGCAAGGCTATGAGGCGCCGATCCACCGGTCGCTCGCCGAGCCGATCCTGCTCGGCGGCGCGCCGCGCGGGCTCGCGATCGTCAATGGCACCATCGCCGCGGCGATGGGGCTCGGGCTTCAGCAATGGATCGCCGGCCTCATCCTCTGGGCGCTCGGCCACACGCTGATGGTCTTTGCCGCCAAGCGCGACCCCGATTTCGCGTCGGTGCTGGCGCGTCATCTTCGGCAGAAAGGCGAGCTCGCATGCTGAATCTCGCCGAATATCGGTCGCGCGCCGACCGTCTCGCCGATCACCTGCCATGGGCGGCGCTCGTCGCGCCAGGCATCGTCCTCAATAAGGATGGCAGCTTCCAGCGCAGCATCGCCTTTCGCGGTCCCGATCTCGACAGCGCTACCGAGGCCGAACTCGTCGCAGCCTGCGCGCGCGCGAACAATATGCTCAAACGCTTCGGCTCGGGCTGGGCGCTCTTCTTCGAGGCAGAGCGCGTTGCCGCGCCGGGCTATCCCGAGAGCGCGTTTCCCGACGCGGCGTCGTGGCTCGTCGATGCTGAACGGCGTGCCGCGTTCGACGACAGCGAGCGCCAGCATTATGAGAGCCATTTCCATCTGACGCTCGTCTGGATGCCGCCCGCCGACCAGGCCGACAGCGCCGGGCGTGCGCTCATCGAACGTCCCGGTGCGGTTGGGGGCACGCGCGACTGGCGCGAGGCGCTCGCGCGCTTCGAGGCCGAGAGCCTGCGCGCGATCGACCTGATGGCGAATTTCATGCCCGAGGTGCGCGCGCTCGACGACAGCGAGACTTTGACCTATCTCCACCGCGCGATCTCGCCGCACCGCCACCGCGTCCGCGTTCCCGCGACGCCCATGTATCTCGACGCACTGCTTGCCGACACGCCGCTCATCGGCGGGCTCGAGCCGATGCTCGACGACCAATATCTGCGGTCGCTTACGATCCTCGGTTTTCCCTCGATCAGCCGCCCCGGCATTTTCGACGCGCTCAACTCGCAGGATTTCGCCTACCGCTGGACGACGCGTTTCATCGCGCTCGACAAGGCCGACGCGACGGCGGCGCTCACCAGGCTTCGCCGGCAATGGTTCAACAAGCGCAAGTCGCTGTCCGCCCTGCTGCGCGAAGTGATGTACAACCAGCCGGCGCAATTGCTCGACAGCGACGCCGACAACAAGGTCGTCGATGCCGATGCCGCGCTCCAGGCGCTCGGCGGCGATCATGTCTCCTTCGGTTATCTGACGACGACAATCACCGTGTCGGACCGGAACCGCGCGCGCGCCGAGGAAAAGCTGCGCGCCGCCGAGCGCATCGTCCATAGTTTGGGTTTCACCGCGATCCGCGAAAGCGTCAACGCGGTCGAAGCCTGGCTGTCGTCGCTGCCGGGTCATGTCTACGCCAATATCCGCCAGCCGCTCGTCCACAGCCTCAATCTCGCGCATCTGATGCCGCTCTCGTCGGTCTGGGCCGGCCCCGACGGGAACCGCCACCTCGGGGGCCCGCCGCTGCTGATGGCCGAGACCGGCGGATCGACGCCGTTTCGCCTCTCGACGCATGTCGGCGACGTCGGGCATATGATGATCGCGGGGCCGACAGGGGCAGGGAAGTCGGTGCTGCTGGCGCTGATCGCGCTGCAGTTCCGCCGCTATGCGGACGCGCAGCTCTATATCTTCGACAAGGGCAATTCGGCGCGCGCGGCGGTGCTGGCGATGGGCGGGCGGCATCATGCGCTTGGGCTTGGCGAGGATATGCTCGCCTTTCAGCCGCTCCGCACGATCGACCGCGCCGAGGAGCGGAGCTGGGCCGCCGACTGGATCGCCTCGCTTGTCGCGCATGAGGGCGTCGCGGTGACCCCCGACATCAAGGACGCGATCTGGTCGGCGCTGACGAGCCTCGCGAGCGCCCCCGCCCCGGAACGCACGCTCACCGGTCTTTCGCTGTTGATGCAGTCGAATGCGCTGAAGACGGCGCTCCAGCCTTTCACGCTCGAAGGACCGCACGGACGGCTGCTCGATGCCGCCGAAGAAGGGCTCTCGCTCGGCTCGGTCGAATGTTTCGAGACCGAGGCGCTGATGGGGCAGGGACAAGTCGTCGAGCCGGTCCTCTCCTATCTCTTTCATCGCCTCGACGCCCGCTTTGACGGACGGCCGACTTTGCTCATTCTCGACGAGGCCTGGATATTCCTCGACAACCCGCTCTTCGCGGCGCGCATCCGCGAATGGCTCAAGGTTCTCCGCAAGAAGAATGTCGCGGTGATCTTCGCGACGCAGAGCCTCGCCGATATCTCGAACAGCAGCATCGCACCCGCGATCATCGAAAGCTGTCCGCAACGGATATTGCTCCCGAACGACCGCGCGATCGAACCGCAGAGTCGCGCCGCTTATGCCGCTTTCGGGCTCAATGAGGCGCAGATCACCCTCGTCGCGCGCGCGACGCCGAAGCGCCAATATTATCTCCAGTCGGCGCGCGGCAACCGCCTCTTTGAGCTCGGTCTCGGCCCCGTAGCGCTAGCGCTTTGCGGCGCGTCCGATCCGGCCACACAAGCGCGGATCGACGCGATCCTTGCCGAACATGGCGATGCCGATTTCGCGGCGCGCTTCCTGCGCGGCGCCGGCCTCGACTGGGCCGCCGACCTGCTCGCCGGCTTTGCCGGCCTCCCAACGACCGATCGACCCGCCACCCAAGAAGGAGACATGCCATGAAAATATTTACCCCCATACTGCTCGCCGCTGCCGCGCTCCCGGCGCTGCTGCTTGCCGCGCCGCCCGCCGCCGCGATGCCGGTGTTCGACCAGGCCAATTATTCGCAGAATCTGCTAACCGCCGCCCGGACGCTCAAGCAGATCGACCAGCAAATCAGGCAGTTGCAGAACGAAGCCCAGATGCTCTCCAATATGGACAAGCATCTAAAGCGGGTCGATTTCCCCGAGCTCGCGCGGCTCAAGGACAATCTCGCGCGTGTCGATGCGCTGATGGAGAGAGCCGAAGGCGTGGATTTCGGCGTCGACCAGCTCGACGCGCGCATGGCGGCGCTCTTCCCGAAAGATTTCTCCGGACAGACCCGGTCAGCGAGCGTCGCGCAGGCCAAGGCACGGCTAGAGGCGGCGATGGCGTCATACCGCCGTACGCTCTCGGTCCAGTCGCGCATCGCCTCCGACGTGAAGGAGGACGCGGCGGTGCTCGCCGAGGTTGCGGCGCGAAGCTCGGCCGCCGAGGGCAACCTCCAGGCGCAACAGGCAACCAATCAGCTCCTCGCGCTCGCCGCCAAACAGCAGATGCAGCTCCAGCAGATGATGGCGGCGGCCTATGAGGCCGACATGACCGACCGCGCCCGCGCGGCGCAGAGCGCCGCGGAAGCGCGCGAGCGCATGCGCCGCTTCCTCGGGGACGGCAAGGCCTACACGCCGATCCGCTGACCAGCGACACGAACGGCGCGAGGCTGCCCCTCTCCTGGCCCGCCGTTCGCCGCGGGGTCTCGAAAGCTCCCCCCGAGACCCCGCGGACCCTTCACCACTTTCGAAAGCCCGCCCGATGGACGATCTCAATGTCATCGACCGCTTCATGGAAGCCTTCATCCGCTACATCGACAGCGGGTTCGGGCTGCTCGGCGGCGATGTCGCTTTCCTCACCAGCATATTGATCGGCATCGACATCACGCTCGCGGGGCTTTTCTGGGCGATGGGCGGCGAGAATGACGTCATCGCGAAGCTGCTGAAGAAGATCCTCTACGTCGGCGTATTCGCCTTCATCATCGGCAACTTCGGGGCACTTTCCGATATTATCTTCCGCTCCTTCGCGGGGCTCGGCATCACCGCTGGCGGCGGCGCGATCTCGGCCGAAGACCTTCTGAAACCCGGACGGCTTGCCGGTGCGGGGTTCGAGGCGGCGCATCCGCTCATCGACCAGATCAAGGAGCTGCTCGGGCCGATCGGCTTCTTCGACAATTTTCTCGAAATCGTCGTGCTGCTGATCGCCTGGGTGCTCACGATCCTTGCCTTCTTCATCCTCGCGATCCAGCTCTTCATCACGCTGATCGAGTTCAAGCTGACCAGCCTCGCAGGCTTCGCACTGATGCCGTTTGCGCTGTGGAACCGGACCGCGTTCCTCGCCGAACGCGTCCTCGGCAGCATTATATCGTCGGGCGTCAAGGTGATGGTGCTCGGCGTCATCGTCGGGATCGGTTCGGGCTTCTTTCCCGATTTTCTGACGACGATGGCGGGCTCGGAGCCCGACGTCGAGGAAGCCATGTCGCTCGCGCTCGGGGCGCTCGCCTTGCTCGGGCTCGGTATTTTCGGTCCCGGTATCGCATCGGGTCTTGTCGCCGGCGCGCCGCAGCTCGGCGCGGGCGCCGCGGTCGGGACCGTCGCCGCGGCCGCGGGCACGATGATCGTCGCCGGTGGTGCCGGCATGGCCGCCGCGCGCGCAGGCGGCGGCACCGCGCTCGGCGCGGTCCGCGCCGGGACGTCGATGGGGGCTGCGGCATCGACCTCCTACAAGCTCGGGCAGGAAACCTCGGGGTCGCAAACGGTCGGCGCCGGTCTCTCGGGCGTCGCGACCGCGACCAAGGGCGCGGCGGCCAATGCCGCGCGCCGCGCAGGCAGCGCACTCGGGATCGGCGATGCGGCTGCCGCCGGACGCGATGCCGCCTGGAACGCCGGAAACCAGAGCAAGCGCCCGGCATCGTCGGCGTCGAACGAGCCGGCCGCCCCGTCGGCTGCAGCCCCCGCGTGGGCAAGTGATCTCAAGGCCGACCAGCGCCGTCGTTCGGCGCGGCAGACCGCCGCTCATGTGATTTCCGACGGGAGCCGCGGCGGCAGCGGCGCGAGCCCCGACATCGCCGAGAAGGAGGATTGATCCGATGAAATTCAAACGACCCATCCAGCGCTACGGGCGGACGCCCGAGCCCGTCACCCCCTATCAGCGCGCCGGACAGGCGTGGGACGACCGGATCGGCGCCGCGCGCGTCCAGGCCCGCAACTGGCGGATCATGGCGTTCGGCGGCCTGCTCCTCTCGACCGGCCTCGCCACCGGGCTCGTCTGGCAGTCGGTACAGAGCCGCGTGACGCCTTATGTCGTCGAGGTCGACCGGCTCGGCGAAGCGCGCAGCGTCGCGCCCGCGGCCGCCGATTATAATCCGACCGACCCGCAGATCGCCTGGTCGCTTGGCCGATTCATTGCGAATGTGCGCAGAATCTCGCTCGATCCTGTGCTGATGCGCGAGAATTGGCTCGTCGCCTATGATTTCGCCGGCGAGCGCGGCGCGCTCTTCCTCAACGAATATGCGCGGGCCTCCGATCCCTTTGCGAAGGTCGGGACGAGGTCGGTCTCGGTCGAGATCACCAGCGTCGTGCGCGCCTCGCCGCGGTCGTGGCAGGTGAAGTGGAAAGAAAGCGCCTATGAGCGCGGCAGCCTTGCTTCGACGTCGCGCTGGACCGCGATGCTAACCGTTGCGGTGAAGCCGCCGCGCTCGGCCGATGTCCTCCGCAAAAATCCGCTCGGACTCTACGTCGAGGCGATCGACTGGAGCCGCGAATATGAGCGCGAGGAGCGGAGCCCCGCCACCGCTAACGCGCCGCTGCAGCCGGCGGGCGAGCCGCCAGCCGAAACCCCTCTCGTACCCGCAACCCCCGAAGGAGCCTTGCCATGACGTGCCTCCGCCCGATCCTTGCCGCCGCCTGTGCGGTGGTCCTGACCTCTTCCGCAATCGCCGGTTCCGGGCCGGTCGAGCGCGTCCGCGCCGCAGCGGCGGCGGCCGTCAAGGAACCGCGCGCGCAGGACTATCGCGGCGCGATCCAAACCTATGCCTATGTCGAGGGCGGCGTTTATCGGCTCGTGACCGCGCCTGAGCATGTCACCGACATTGCGCTCCAGCCGGGCGAAGCGCTCGTCGCGGTCGCGGCGGGCGACACCGCGCGCTGGACGGTCGGCGACACGACGAGCGGGGCGGGGGAGGCGCGCCGCGTCCATATCATGATCAAGCCCCTGGCGCCCGGCCTCGCCACCAATTTGATCATCACGACCGACCGGCGCGTCTATCACCTCGCGCTCGCGAGCACCGCGCGCACCGCGATGGCGGCCGTATCCTGGACCTATCCGCACGACACTCTTCTCGCGATCGAGCACGCCGCGAGCGCGACGCGTGCGGTGGTCGATGCGCGTCCGGCGATCGATCTGGCCCGTCTCGATTTCGGCTACGCGATCCGCGGCGACAAGCCTGCCTGGCGACCGCTGCGCGCCTTCAACGACGGGCGTCAGACCTTCATCGAATTTCCGTCGAGCCTCGCGCAGGGCGAGGCGCCGCCGCTGTTCGTGAGCGGGGAAGGCGGCGAACCCGAACTCGTCAATTACCGTGTCTCGGGCCGCTTCTACATCGTCGACCGTTTGTTCGCGCGTGCCGAGCTCCGCCACGGTGCAAAACGCCAGATGGTGGTCCGGATTATCCGTACCGGGGAAACGCGGTGATTGCGCCGGAGAGCGTCTCGGCACGCGATGCCGTCGAAGCGGCCCCTGCCGATCGACCGGTCGAGGCGCCGGCCGTCAAGGTCGACCCCGAAACGCTGGTACTGCGTGGAGCGCCGCGCCGCGTTGCGCGTTTCCGCCGCGAAATCATCATCGGCGTCGCTGCCGTCGGCGCGCTGGCGATTGCCGCTATAACATGGTTCGCGCTGGAGCCGGCGTCGTTCAAGCTCGCGGCGAATGGCGAAGAGATGTTCGAGAAGGGGCAGGGCAAGGCGCCCGAAGCGCTCGCCGGGGCTCCGGGCCGCTACGACGAAATCCCGAAGCTCGGTCCGCCGCTGCCCGGCGATCTCGGCAGGCCCATTCTCGAACATCAGCGGAAGATGGAAAGCGAATATCCTTCGGCCGCTTCCATAGACGACCCCGCAGCGGCGGCCAAAGCCGAGCGCGAGCGACGAATTGCCGAAGAGGCAGCCGCTCGCCAGTCGGCGGTGATGATGTCGCTTGGATCGAACCGCCCGACGATGCCCGCGACAGGCGATGCTCTCGCCGCGGCGAAGGCGGCCCCCGAGGACGTTGGAGCAGCTACTCTATCGCGTCCGGTTGCGACCGCGGGCGGCGCCAACGTCAGTCCCCATCGCATCGAGGATGCGGCTTCGCCGTGGCTGGTCACGAGCGGCAGCGTCATTGCCGCCAGTCTGGTCACTGGGCTCAACAGCGAATTGCCGGGGATCGTGATCGCGCAGGTCAGCGAAAATATCTTCGATAGCATCACGGGGCGGACGCTGCTCGTTCCGCAAGGCGCGCGCCTGATCGGGCGCTACGAGAGCAATGCGGGCTATGGCCAGCAGCGCGCGTTTGTCGTCTGGCAACGCATCATATGGCCGGACGGCTCGTCCCTGACGCTCGACGATGCGCCCGCGAGCGATCCTTCGGGCTATGCCGGCGTTCGCGACCGCGTCGATGCGCATGGCTGGCAGCTGATCAAGGGCGTCGTGCTTTCGACGTTGCTCGGCGTCGGCACCGAGCTCGGTACGGGCAATGACGAGAGCGAACTGGTTCGCGCCATGCGTGAAGCCGCGCAGCAGAGCGGGGCGAGGGCGGGCGACCGTCTCGTTGAAAGGAGTCTCGATATCCGGCCGACGCTGATCGTGAGGCCGGGCTGGCCCGTTCGCGTCCTTGTTCACAAGGATATCATACTCAAACCGTGGAGAGGGTGAATGCCAGCAATCAAGCTAGCCCGGCTTCCCGATCGCCAGCCCGTCAAACGCGTCGTGCATCTCTCGCCCGATCTGGACGAGGCCCTGAAGGATTATGCTGCGGCATATGAAGCGACTTACGGGAAAGCCGAATCCGTTTCCGATCTCATTCCAGCGATGCTGTCGGCCTTCCTCGAAAGCGATCGGGAGTTCAGCCGGCGCCCGAAGTCGCGGTAGGGCCGGGGGATGCGAAGTCGATCGCGTTATAAACCGCGCTGGCGAACGCCGATTCCTCTTACCAACCGCGGGCGCATCACGCCGCGGATCGCGCCGCTTCGCCATTCTGCGGAGCTCGTCGCCGCCACGAAAGAATTGTGGCAACCCTATTATTCCGACCCGCTGACCGACGAAGACGCACGCGAAATTATCGAAAACGTCGTTTCATTCATGGGGCTGTTGTCAAACCTTCGCGAACCATCGGCCGAAGAGCCGAGATAAATTCAGACCCGATAAGATTTTTCGGGGGGAATCCTTTGCTGCGGCATTCTCCTAGCTGACCGGATCGGGGCTGCAGCGCGCGTCCCGGCAGTCCCTAAGCAAGCGAGGATAAAATGCGCAGATCCCACACCCCACGGCGAGCTGAAATTCCTTCACCGAAAACAACTCCTCGAGCAGTGCTTTACGCTCGGGTATCGTCGAAAGAGCAGGACCGCGAAGGTTTCTCGATCGACGCGCAGCTGAAGCTATTGCGGACCTATGCCGAGGCCAACGAGACCAGGATTGTCGAAGAGTTTATCGACGTCGAGACGGCGAAGGCGGCTGGCCGAACCAATTTCAATCAGATGGTGGCGTATATCCGCAGGCATCCTGCAGTCGACACGATCCTCGTCGAGAAGACCGACCGCCTCTATCGCAACCTGCGCGATTGGGTGACTCTCGATGAATTCGAGGTCGAAGTTCATCTTGTGAAAGAGGGTGTCGTGCTCTCGCCCGATTCGAAGTCTTCCGAGAAATTCATGCACGGCATCAAGGTTTTGATGGCGAAGAACTATATCGACAATCTTTCGGAAGAAGCGCGCAAGGGAATGCTCGAGAAGGCCGAGCAGGGAATCTGGCCGACGGTTGCTCCCCTCGGTTACCGCAACGTCGTCGGTCCGCATGGTAAAAAGATCATCGAGGTGGATCCCCATACGGCGCTTGGGGTGACTCGCCTGTTCGAGTGGTACGGCACCGGCCGCTATTCGCTCAAGGAAGCCGGAAAGAAAGCCCGGGAAATGGGCATGGCGTATCGAAAAAGCGGAAAGCCGCTTGGCGTGAGCTCGGTGCATCGGCTCTTGCGATCGCGTATTTACACCGGAGAATTCGAATGGCTCGGTCACCGCTACCAGGGCTTGCACCAGCCACTTGTTTCAACGGATCTATGGGAGAAGGTCCAGGAAGTCCTGGACGGCCGAAATCACCCACGCGCTCGCGAGGAGAAGGGCTTCATATTCTCCGGCCTTATCAATTGCGGTCACTGTGGCGGGAAGCTGGTAGGCGACATTAAAAAAGGGCGGTACATCTACTATCGCTGCAGCCGCTATAAAGGGAACTGCAAGGAGCCCTACGTCCGGCAGGAAAAACTGCTGGACCGATTCGCAGACATCATCGCTCAGGTTTCGATGACGCCCGAGATGTTCAAGTGGCTTGGGCAGGCGCTCAAAGAAAACAGCGATCTCGTTGCGAGCGAGCATGCAAGGGTGCTGGATCGGTTACGTCGTGATCAGGACGATGTTCGCGACCGAATGAAGCAAGCCTATGTGGATCACATTGACGGTCGGATCGACGAAGACATCTTTACTCGCATCACGGAGGATTTCCGGCAGGACCAAAAAGGTCTAGCGCGCGAGTTTGATCGGCTTTCTGTCGCTGATGACACGTATATCGACGACGGTATTGCGCTGCTTGGGATCGCGAAAGATGCAAGGCGGATGTTCGCCGACGCCGATTTCGCCGACAAACGAAACATCCTGAATCATCTGCTATCGAACTGCTTGTACAAGGGTGAGGAACTGGAAGTTACCTTCCGTAAACCCTTTGATATAATTGTGGAAAGTCTACCGCGGGCCGCGCTCGCGGCCGTCGCAAAAAGCGCAAGAATGCACGAAAGTAGAAAATGGCTCCCCGGGTAGGATTCGAACCTACGACCGATCGATTAACAGTCGATTGCTCTACCGCTGAGCTACCGAGGAGCGGTCTGCAGAAGCAGACAAGGCGGTCCCTTTGCCGCCGCTTGAAGCATTTTGCAAGGCCTCAAACGATAAATTGTTCCATTGCGATGCGTTCATCAAGGCCTTGGTCGGGATCGAACAGCAAAGTCAGTGGTCGGCTGCGGTCGGTCGTAACCAAAACCGTCTTCACATCGCGGATTTCGCGCTGATCGGCGACCGCGCTGACGGGGCGTTTCGCAGCTTCGCGGACGTTGAAACGGATGCTCGTCGATTCGGGGACTAGCGCGCCGCGCCAGCGTCGCGGGCGAAAGGGGCTGATCGGTGTCAATGCGAGCATTTCGGATGTCAGCGGCAAGATCGGTCCGTTGGCAGACAAATTATATGCGGTCGAACCCGCCGGGGTCGATACGAGTACGCCGTCGCACGCCAGTTCTTCCAGCATCATGCGTTCGTTAATCAGCACCTCAAGCTTTGCCGCCTGACGTGTTTCGCGGAGCAGCGAAATTTCGTTGATTGCGGGTAGAATGTGACGTTCGCCATTGATCGTTGTGATGTCGCCCGACAGCGGATGGATCAGGAACGGGCGCGCTTTCGCGATTCGGTCGATCAGCCCTTCGACCCGAAATTCGTTCATCAAAAAGCCGATGGTGCCGCGGTTCATCCCGAACACGGGTAGCGAGCGCCGCTCGTCGAGCAACTGGTGCAGCATGTGGAGCAGGAAGCCATCGCCGCCGAGTGCGATCAGCAAATCGGCTTCACGCAGATCGACGAAGTCATAGAGCGGACGCAATTCGGCCTCCGCCTCCATGGCCGCGGGCGCGTTCGACGCGACGAGCGCGATCTTGCGATGCATTTTGTTCCCCTTTGGGGCGGCTATCCTAGCCGCCCGTTGCACTCATATGACGCGCGACCGCCGGTCCCGACTTTCGTTCGATATGAAAGTCATGCGCGCGGGGTTTGCCAGCGAGTGCGGCGTCGATCAAGCTATCCGCGGCTGTGGCCCCACCCTCACGGAGCGCCGCGCGCAGGTCGACATGGTCGTCCTGCCCGAGGCACATATAGATGCGGCCCTCGACGGTCAGGCGGATACGGTTGCAGGTCGAACAGAAATTGTCGCTCAAGGGGGTGATAAGGCCCAGTGTTACCGGACTGCCTTCGATTGCGAAATAACGCGCCGGACCGCCGGTTTTCTGCTCGATCGGATAGATGGATCTGTCTGCGCGCAGCGGTGCGATGAAATGATGGAGCGGAATATAATGATCGCTGCGGTCGTCGCTGACTTCGCCCAGGGGCATCGTTTCGATGAGTGTGAGGTCGCAGCCGTTGGCGGCGCAATAGTCGAGCATCGGGAGCAACTGGTCTTCGTTGAGCCCGGCGAGCGCCACCATGTTGATCTTGACCTTTAGCCCGGCCTCCCGCGCCGCGGCGATGCCGCAGAGCGCGATATCGAGGTCGCCGACGCGGGTGATGTGGCGAAAGGTGGCGGGGGCGAGCGTGTCGAGGCTGACATTTATGCGCCGCACCCCAGCGGCTGCGAGCATCGGGGCATGTCCGGTCAGTCGCATTGCGTTGGTGGTCAGCGTCAGCTCGTCGAGGCCATGGCCAATCATCGCACCGAGCCGCATCGCCAGCGTGTCGATCCCGCGCCGCACCAGCGGTTCGCCGCCGGTAAGACGGATACGGCGGATGCCGCGCGCGACGAAACGCTCGGCGAGTTCGGCCATTTCCTCGATACTCAGCACCTGCGATTTGGGGAGGAAGATCATATCCTCGCCCATACAATAGCGGCAGCGCAGGTCGCAGCGATCGGTAACCGACAGCCGCAAATAGTCGATCCGGCGGCCATGGCCGTCGACCAGATTTGCCGCGGCGACGCGCGGAGAGGAGGAAATTTCCGCCATCGCCGATATTGTGATGCAAAAGGCAAGCGCTTGGCAAGCAAAGCCTGTTAGGAAGCGGCGATGAATCGCGTTTCCGAATCTTTTGCCGCCTGCGTCCGCACCCTTGAACTGTTGCAGGTGAAGCATGATGCCGACGTCGGTGTGATACTGGTTCAGGTTGACCAGATGGCGCGTATCAACAACAGCGCCGGAACCGCGGCGGGCGACGCGGTGCTCGACGAGATGGGGCGGCGTCTGGAGAGTTTCGCGGGCGATGAATTCGGCCGGGGCTCGCGCGTGGAGCGGCTCGACGGCCCGCGTTTCCTGATCATTCCGGCTGTGCCGCTGTCGCTCGGCGCATTGCGCGCACAGGAGCGGGCACTGCATGTCGCGCTCGCCGAGCCGATGGTCGGCGACCCCAATGGACGTCTTGCGATCCGCATCGCGGCGGCAATGATCACGCGCGACGAACCGGTCGGCGAGCAATTGCGCAGCGCGAGTGATCAGCTGGGGCGCCCGGCATCGGCGCGCGACGGCGCAATGGTCCATGCCGCTCTGTCGAACGACGAAGTCATCATCTATTATCAGCCGCAATATGACGTCGGCACCGGCGAGATGATAGGGGTCGAAGCGCTGCTGCGCTGGCAGCACCCCGAACTGGGGCTGCTTGGCGCGGGCGCTCTGGTCACCGCGGCACGCGCGGCGCGGCTCGAACGCGAGCTGACCGAGCATGCCCACCGCGTGGCGCTCGCCGAAATTGCGAACTGGCCGAAGTCGCTGGGCGGGCTGCGCGTGTCGCTCAACATCACCGCCGCCGACCTCGGCGATCCCGAATTTGCCGGGCGTTTTGCCGCGATGACAAAGGCTGCGGGAGTCGATCCCGATCGGCTGACGCTCGAACTCACCGAACAGGCGATGCTCAGCGATCCTGCTAGCGCCGCCGATCAACTCGCGCAGATACGTTCCTTCGGCTGTGCGGTGGCGATCGACGATTTCGGCACCGGCTATTCCAGCCTGTCGCTGCTCGCGCGGCTGCCGATCGATTATCTGAAGATCGACAGCGGCTTTACCCGCACGATCGATGGCAGCGATCGCGACCGCATCGTCGTGCGCGCGATCGTTGACCTCGCGCGTGCGTTGGGCCTGATGGTGGTGGCCGAAGGGGTCGAGAATGAGCAACAGCTGGCGCGATTGAAGGATTTGGGGGTCGCGAACTGGCAGGGTTTTTTGCGGTCGGGCCCGGTTCCGGGGGACCAGCTTCCCGATTTGCTTGCCGTCTGAGGATGTCCCGGGGCGGGACGATAAGAGCGTGGAAACAGGGATAATTAACCCGTTTTTCAGCCTTCGCCGATAGCCCGAGTGGTAGAGGGGGAAGGTTTTCCAAAACCGGTTATGACTTTTCTGGCACCATCCAGTTTGGGCAGCTTTGCCAAGGCTTACCCCTTGTCGCCAGCTATATTGCGACACGACCTCGTGCATCATCCGTTGTTGTCGCTGTCCGCGCTGGCCGAGGCTGCACGTGAACTGCCCGAACGGCATGTCGAACGGCGCGTTGCGGATGCGTCCCATGGCGGCGATTTCGCTATGGATGCGCCGGGCGGCGACGATACCGCCGACGTCATCCGGTCGATCGAGACCAGCGGTAACTGGATCATGCTGCGTTTTGTCGAGCAATTGCCGCGCTACCGTGACCTGCTGAAAAGCTTGATGGTCGAACTCGATCCGGCGCTCTCTCCGCTGACGGGGGCTTCGCGGTCGCTGAAGGGGTTCATCTTCATCTCGGCGCCGGGGACGCTGACGCCTTTTCATTTCGACGCCGAATATAATATCTTGTTCCAGATTGCCGGGGGCAAGGATTTCGTCACCTATCCACCCGAACCGCCCTTTTTGTCTCAGGACCGGCGCGAAGCCTATCACCGTGCGGGCGAGAATATGCTGCCGTGGCAGGATGATTTCGAAGCATTGGGCACGGTGCATCCGCTGGCGCCCGGCGATGCGCTTTATGTCCCCCATGCTTCGCCACATTGGGTGCGGGCAGGGGCGGCGCCGTCGGTCTCCTTGTCGATGACATGGCAGAATGACTGGAGTCTCTCCACCGGCGACGCCTTGACGGTCAATCCGCTGCTGCGCCGTTTCGGCCTGCCGACCCGCGTTCCGGTCTGGCCGAAAAAGTCCGTTTGGCGGGCGTTCGGTTGTCGCGTCGCGCGCCGGGTTCGGCTGCTGTGATGCATCAGGTTCTTGTTCGCGATGAAGATGCTCGCAGCCCGGGCAGGCTTGCAGTGCAGATGCGGCGACACGCCGATCTGACCGCCGCGGATCATGCGCGTTGGGCCGAGCTGTCGGCCGCGGCTGGCGCGGCGAACATCTTTGCGCAGCATTGGTTCATGGATGCCGCCTTGCGCCATTCGGCGTCGGCGCGCGACGTCCGGCTGGTGATCGTATCCGGCGAGGACGGGGCGTGGTTGGGGGTGTTGCCGTTGGCGCCGATGCTGCGCTTCGGGCGCTGGCCGGTGTCCAATTGGCAGACATGGTCGGCGACCAATCAGTTCCTCGGTTCGCCGCTGGTACGGCCTGATGCCGCTTCGCGCTTCTGGGATGCGCTGCTTCACTATCTCGATGACCGTCCGGGCAGCGAGATGCTGATCCATTGCCGGAAGTTCGCGCGCGACGATCCGGTCTGCGCGGAGCTGATCACCCATTGTAAAGCCAACGGAAGGGAGTTCCGTCTCTTCGGTCGGTTCGACCGTCCGGCGCAGATTCGGGGCAGCGTGGTCGTACCGGACGGCAAGAAGCTGGCGCGTCTGCGGGGCTTGCGCCGACGGCTGGAGCGCGACCATGGGCCCGTGTCGTCAGACATATTGGATAAGGGCGCCGACCCGGCGGGCTGGATCGACGGGTTTCTCGCACTCGAAAAGTCAGGCTGGAAGGGGCGGGAGGGCAGTGCGCTGGCCTGTGCCCCGGAAACCGAAGGCCTGTTCCGCGAAGTCATCATAAAGGGTCAGCATCAAGGCCAGGCCCGGTTGGCGACGCTGATGGTGGGCGGGCGAGCGGCCGCCATGTCGAGCTGGTTCGTCAACGGGGACCAGGGGGTCGGATTCAAAATGGCGTTTGACGAGGGGCTTCGCAGCTATGCGCCCGGCCTGCTCTTGATGCGCGAGGTTGCCGAACGCGTCGGCCAAAATCCGGCGATGCATTTCGATACGTGCGCGCCGACTGCCGGAGGTTGCGGCCAGCCGCTGTGGAGTGGCAGCCGAACGATCTTCGATTGCGCAGTCGCCATCGGGCCGCCGCGCCGCCGCTTGCTGTTTGAAGGCTTGATGCAGGCGCGCGCCGCCTATGCGGCCATCAGATCGGGGGTGCGGCGTTAGCCGGCCTGCCGGGCCAGCTTTCCCAAGCCCTTCGACAATTGCAGCGCGCCGTTCAAGCGTGCGCCCGTGCTTACCCAATCTCCGCTGACCGACAGCTTGTTGTCGGGGCGCAGGCGCGCGCGGCCCTTTAGTCGTTCGACATAGGCGATCAGGCCGGGGACGTTGGCGAACTGATTGTCGTGGAACGACACCAGCGCGCCCTTGGTCCCGACGTCGAGCTTGGCGATCCCGGCCAGCTTCGCATTGGCCTTGATCTCCATCAGCTGGACAAGGTTGGCGGTTTCTGGCGGCAGCGGGCCGAAGCGGTCGATCATTTCGGCCGCGAAGGCGTCGAGTGCCGGGCGGTCTTCGGCATCGTTGAGGCGGCGATAGAGCGCCATGCGCAGCGGCAGGTCGGGGACATAATCCTCGGGGATCAGGATCGGCGCATCGACGGTGATCGTGGGCGACAGCGCTTCGCGCGGCGGCAGCTTGCCGGCACCTTCGGCCTTGGCGACGAGGATCGCGTCCTCGAGCATCGATTGGTAAAGTTCGAAACCGACCTCGCGGATATGCCCTGACTGTTCGTCGCCGACGAGATTACCCGCACCGCGAATGTCGAGGTCGTGGCTCGCGAGCTGGAAACCCGCGCCCAATGTGTCGAGATCGCCGAGCAGCTTGAGGCGCTTTTCCGCCGTGTCGGTGATCCCGCCGGTTTCAGGGGTCGTAAGGTAAGCATAGGCGCGTGTCTTCGAACGCCCGACGCGGCCGCGCAGCTGATAAAGCTGGGCGAGGCCGAAGCGGTCGGCACGGTGGACGATCAGCGTGTTGGCGCTCGGGATATCGAGTCCGCTTTCGACGATCGTCGTCGAGACGAGGACATCATATTTGCGGTCGTAGAAAGCGCTCATCCGTTCTTCGACTTCGCCCGGCGCCATCTGGCCGTGGGCGACGACATATTTGATCTCGGGGACGCGGTTGCGCAGGAATTCCTCGATATCGGGGAGATCCTTGATGCGCGGGGTGACGAAGAAGCTCTGTCCGCCGCGGTCGTGCTCGCGCAGCAGGGCTTCGCGGATCACGACCGGATCCCATGGCGCCACGTAAGTGCGGACCGCGAGACGATCGACCGGCGGGGTCTGGATGACGCTGAGTTCGCGGAGGCCCGACATCGCCATTTGCAGCGTGCGCGGGATGGGCGTGGCGGTCAGCGTCAGCACATGGACGTCGGTCTTGAGCTGTTTCAGCCGTTCCTTGTGGACGACGCCGAAACGCTGTTCCTCATCGACGATGACGAGGCCGAGATTCTTGAACTCGACTGATTTGGCGATCACCGCATGGGTGCCGACGACGATGTCGATATGGCCGCTTGCGAGGCCGTCGCGCGTCTTTTGCGCTTCGGCGGCGGGGACGAGGCGCGACAGGCGGCCGATCTCGATCGGAAAGCCTTTGAAACGCTCGACGAAATTGGTGAAATGCTGGCGCGCGAGGAGGGTGGTCGGACAGACGAGCGCGACCTGTACGCCGGCCATGGCCGCGACGAAGGCGGCGCGCAGCGCGACCTCGGTTTTGCCGAAGCCGACGTCGCCGCAGACGAGCCGGTCCATCGGGCGGCCCGACGCCATGTCGGCGAGCACATCGCCGATCGCGCGGTCCTGATCGTCGGTTTCCTGATAGGGGAAGCGGTCGGCGAAGGCGGGATAGGCGGCATCGGCGGCGAGGGGTTCGCCCGAGCGCAAGGCGCGCTGGGCCGCGGTCGCGAGCAGTTCGCCCGCAATCTCGCGGATGCGGTCCTTCATCCGCGCCTTGCGGCGCTGCCATGCTTCGCCGCCGAGTTTGTCGAGCCCGACGCCGTCGCTCTCGCCGCCGTAGCGCGAGAGGACGTCGAGGTTTTCGACGGGGACGTAGAGCTTGTCGCCGCCAGCGTAAGTGAGCGCGACGCAATCATGCGGGCTGCTGCCCACAGGGATCGAGGTCAGCCCCTCATAGCGGCCGATGCCATGGTCAAGGTGGACGACGAGGTCGCCTACGCTGAGCGTCGCGAGTTCGGCGAGGAAGGCGTCAGCGCTCTTGCGGCGCTTTTGGCGGCGGACGAGGCGTTCGCCGAGAATATCCTGTTCGGTGAGCAAGCTGATCGCGTCGCTCGCGAAACCATGGTCGAGCGGGAGGACGACCATCGCGGTCGCGCCGCCTGCCTCGGCCGATGCGGTGCCGAGCGCTTCCTGCCAGCTGTCGACCGGCGCGAGCGAGGTGACGCCATGTTCGCGCAACAGGCCCGAGAGGCGTTCGCGTGCGCCGCCCGAATAGCTGGCGATGATCGTGCGGCGGGTCTTGCGGCGCTCGTCGGAGAGATGGTCGGCGACCTTCTCATAAACATTGGCGTCGGCGGCGCGTTCGGGGGTGAAGTCGCGCGCGGCGAAGGTTTCGAGGTCGATCACCTGCGGCGCGGGGGGCACGTCGAAGGGGGTGATGATGTGGATCGGGCGGCTGGCGGCGGCGCCGGACCAGTCGCTCTCGGTCAGATAGAGCGCGTCGGGTGCGAGCGGGCGATAGCTGCCCGCGCTATCCTGCGCGGCGGCGACGCGGTTGGCGTGATAATCGGTGATCGCGGCGAAGCGCGTCTCGGCGGTCGCCTCGGTGCGGTGGCCGCGCAGCACCGGCGTCGCGGCGTCGATATGGTCGAACAGCGTCGACAGCCGTTCTTCGAACAGCGGCAACCAATGGTCCATGCCCGCCTGGCGACGGCCTTCGCTGACCGCCTGATAGAGCGGATCGCCGGTCGCCTGCGCGCCGAACAGGTCGCGATAGGCCGAGCGGAAGCGCTTGATCGTCGCTTCGTCGAGCAGGGTTTCGGCGGCGGGGAGCAGGCTCAGCGCCTTGGCGGGGCCAAGGCTGCGCTGGTCGGCGGGGTCGAAGCGGCGGATGCTTTCGATCTCGTCGCCGAAGAAATCGACGCGCAGGCCGGTTTCCTCGCCTGCCGGGAAAAGATCGACGATGCCGCCGCGGATCGCGAACTCACCCTGATCGGCGACGGTGTCGACGCGGCTGAAGCCGTTGGAGACGAGCAGCTCGGCGAGCGAATCGCGGTCGATCCGCTGTCCGGCGGCGAGCGTCGTCGCGAGCTGACGGATGCGGAACGGGGTGAGAGTGCGCTGGGTAATCGCGGCGACGGTGGTGAGGATCAGCTCGCCGCGCTTCGGCGCGACCTGCAACGCCGACAGCGTCGCGAGCCGGTCGGCGCTGACGCGCATCGACGGGCCGGCGCGGTCATAGGGCAGGCAGTCCCATGCCGGAAAGCGGTGGACGACCAGATCAGGGGCAAAGAAGGGCGCGGCGTCGGCGATCGCCTGCATCGCGCTGTCGTCGGTCGCGACATAGACGAGCCGCTTGTCGCTAGCGCGGGCGAGATCGGCGAGCAGCAGCGGCAGAAAACCGTCGGCGGCGCGCGCCAGCGTCAGCGGCGCCGATGCCGACCCGATGGCGGCGAAAATGTCGGCGGCTGGAATCGTCATGGCAGCGGAATATAGTCCAGTCGGCGCATCGCGGGGATCAGCCGGGGATGCGCGAGATGCTCCGGCGGCTCGCCGGTGCCGAGGGCCCACGCCATGATATCGACGTCATCTTCCTCGACCACGATTTCGTACCAGGCGATCTCTTCCTCGCTCCATGTCGCTGCATAGCGATCGAAAAAGCCGCCGATCATATAATCGGCCTCGCGCGTGCCGCGGTGCCAGGCGCGGAATTTCAGGCGTTTGAGGCGGTCATTCATGGCGGGCCTTTTAATCTTCTTGGGCGATGTATCAACCGGCCATTCCCCCGAGGCAAAGCCGACGCTAGACAGGCCGCAATCATGCGACCCGAAATCCTCAATCCGCTCTTCGCCGCGCTCACCGACCTGAAAGGTGTCGGGCCGCAGCTTGCCAAGCCACTGACGCGGTTGGGGCTGGAGCGCATCATCGACGTGCTGTTCCATCTGCCGACCGGGCTGATCTCGCGATTCCCCGTCGACCGGCTCGATCAGGCGCTGGTGGGGCAGGCGATTATCGTCGACCTGACCGCGCAGGATTATCGTTCGGGCCGGTCCCCCCGCGCGCCCTTTGGCGTCGAGACTTTTGACAGCGCGGGCGATCATGTGCGGCTCGTTTATTTCGGGCGCGCGTCGGGACTGGCGCGCAAACTCTTCCCGCTGGGCGAGACGCGGCGCGTGTCGGGGCGGCTCGATATGTATGGCGACATGCGCCAGATCGTGCACCCGGATCATGTCGCCGAGCCGGGCGACGAGGCGGGGATCGCGATCCACGAACCCGTCTATCCGCTGACCGAGGGGCTGACCAACGCGCGGCTGTCGCAACTCGCGGCGGTGGCGCTCGAGCGGCGGCCCGAGCTCGCCGAATGGATCGACGCGCCCTTGCTCGGGGTCCGCGGCTGGCCCGCGTGGCGCGAGGCGATCGAGCGAGCGCATGCGAGCCCGCACGACGCCCCGGCGCGCGACCGGCTGGCCTATGACGAAATTTTCGCGAGCCAGGTCGCGCTGATGCTGATCCGTCAGGGGCTGCGCAACCGCAAGGGGCGCGCGGTGGTCGGCGACGGACGGCTGATCGATGCGCTGCGCCTGCCGTTCGGGCTGACCGGCGCGCAGGAGCGGGTGGGGCGCGAGATTGCCGCCGACATGGGCGGCGAGACGCCGATGCTGCGGATGCTGCAAGGCGATGTCGGGTCGGGCAAGACGCTGGTGGCGCTGCGCGCGATGCTCGCGGCGGTCGAGGCAGGAACGCAGACGGCGATGCTCGCGCCGACCGAGATACTGGCGCGCCAGCATTTCGCGACCTTGCAGAAGATGCTCGGCGGTCTGCCGGTCAATATCGCGATCCTCACCGGTCGCGACAAAGGCAAGGCACGCGAATCGACGCTGATGGGGCTCGCTGACGGCAGCATCGACATATTGGTCGGGACCCACGCGATTTTCCAGGATGCGGTGACGTATCGCGACCTGTCGCTCGTGGTCGTCGACGAACAGCACCGCTTCGGCGTCGCGCAGCGCTTGATGCTGACGCAAAAGGCGGCGCGGCCGCCGCATCTGCTGGTTATGACCGCGACCCCGATCCCGCGCACCTTGCTGCTCGCCAATCATGGCGAGATGGACGTGTCGCGGCTCGACGAAATGCCGCCGGGGCGCACCCCTGTCGACACGCGCGTCGTTTCGATCGACCGGCTCGACGAGGTGGTGGGCGGACTGGAACGCCATCTGGACGGCGGAGCGCAGGCCTATTGGGTGTGCCCGCTCGTCGCCGAAAGCGAGGCGAGCGAGCTGGCGGCGGCCGAGGAGCGCGCGGCACTGCTGCGTGAGCGACTTGGTGCCGACCGCGTCGGGCTGGTCCACGGCCGGATGAAAGGGCCCGACAAGGATGACGTCATGGCGCGCTTTCAGGCGGGCGAGATCGGCGTGCTCGTCGCGACGACGGTGATCGAGGTCGGGGTCGATGTTCCCGCCGCCAGCCTGATGATCATCGAGCATGCCGAGAATTTCGGGCTGGCGCAGCTCCACCAGCTGCGCGGGCGTGTCGGGCGCGGGACGGCGAAGTCGGTGTGCCTGTTGCTGCGATCGCAGAATCTGTCCGAAACCGCGCGCGAACGGCTGGCGCTGATGCGTGATACCAATGACGGGTTCGTGATCGCCGAGAAGGATCTGGAATTGCGTGGCGGCGGTGAGTTGCTGGGGCTCAAGCAGTCGGGCGATGCCGATTATCGGCTGGCGACGCCTGAACAGCTCGTCCGCTTGCTGCCGGTTGCGCACGACGATGCGCGGCTATTCGTCGAGCGCGACGGCGGGATGGACGGTGCGCGGGCCGAGCCGGTGCGGCTGTGCCTCTATCTGTTTGAACGCGATGCCGCAGTGCCATTGCTGCGGAGTGGGTAGGGCGTGTCCCTCCCGCTCACTGTAGGGGGGGAGATATCCTGCTTTAGTTGACGTCGCCGCGTCCGCCCATGGCGCGGATCATCGGCAGATAATCCTCGGCCGTGATCGACGTTTCGAACTGGACCCCGGTTTTGCCGGCTAGTGACCATACGACTTTCGCAGCAACGCGGCCGATGATCGGCATGCGAAAAACGATGAGGTCGCCAATCTCCAGCCCGCGTTCGAAGCGCATCAGCAGGCCATCGGCGCTGATGTTAACGCAGGTGCACATTTCCTGCCGCCCGTCGGGCATGACGAAAGGCAGACGTGCATAGACATCGCTGCGCGGAGCAATTCGCTGGTCGAGGCCGACATAGTGGGCCTTGCTGGTATCGATCTTACGCATACGTCCCGGACCTTTTATGGTTTGCAGAAAGGATCGGTTTCATTGCTGAAGAATCGGTAAACGCCTTTGGGCGGTTTAGCGAGTCACGAGCCCATGTTTCTTCGCGCCCAGACTGACCGGAATCGCTGTTTCGGCAGGCAGAATCAGGTGGTGCGGGTCGCGGATCACTTCGCCATCGACCTTCACCGCACCTTCGTCCAGCTTGCGGCGGGCCTCCTTGTTTGACGCCGCAAAGCCAAGCTCGCGCAGCGCGTTCAGGATGCCGATGCCGTCGGCCGGGGCCGCGACTTGCGGCAGGTCGCCGCCGATCTGTCCCTTTTCAAAGGTTTGCGCGGCGGTCTCCGAAGCTGTCCGCGCGGCCTCTTCGCCGCGGCACATAGCGGTCGCGGCGTCGGCGAGGATTTTCTTCGCCGTGTTGATCTCGGCGCCCTCGAGCGCTTCGAGCCGCGCAATCTCTTCGAGCGGCAGGTCGGTGAACAATTTCAGGAAGCGGCCGACGTCGCGGTCGTCGCAATTGCGCCAGAATTGCCAATAGTCAAAATGGGACAGTTGTTCGGGATTAAGCCACACCGCACCGGCGGCGGTTTTGCCCATTTTCGTCCCCGCTGCGGTGGTCAGCAGCGGAGTCGTCAGTCCGAACAACCCGGTGCCGTCCATGCGTCGACCGAGCTCCATCCCGTTGACGATATTGCCCCACTGGTCCGACCCGCCCATTTGCAGGCGGACGCCCATCGTCTGCGCCATATGCCGGAAATCATAGCCCTGCAGGATCATGTAGTTGAATTCGAGGAAGGTCATCGGCTGTTCGCGTTCGAGCCGCAGCTTGACCGAATCAAAGGTCATCATGCGGTTGATCGTGAAGTGGGTGCCGACTTCCTGCAGCAGCTGGATGTAGCCAAGCTGGCCGAGCCAGTCGGCATTGTTGACCATGATCGCGTCGGTCGGTCCGTCGCCGAAGGTCAGGAACTGTTTGAAGATGCTGAAGATCGACGCGATATTCTGCTCGATCGTCTCGTCGGTCAGCATCTTGCGGCTTTCGTCGCGCCCCGTGGGGTCGCCGATCCGCGTCGTTCCGCCACCCATCAGGACAACGGGCTTGTGCCCCGCCTGTTGCAGGCGGCGCAGCATCATGATCTGGACGAGGCTGCCGACGTGCAGGCTGGGCGCGGTTGCGTCGAAACCGATATACGCCGGGATGACCTGCTTCGCGGCGAGGTTATCGAGCCCTTCCGCGTCGGTCATCTGGTGGATATAGCCTCGTGTCTCGAGGGTGCGCAGCAGGTCGGATTTGTAACTGGTCATAACGGGCGGGCGCTTAGCATGGGGTTGGCGATTTGAATAGCATCCGAGAACAGCTGATCTGTCACCCCGACACCCCGGCGCGGTCGGTCACGGCGTTGTGGGCCGAGGTCGAATGGTCGTTCGACGATGGTTTTGTGCTGCGTTTCATCGTCGATGGTGCGATCGACCAGCTGGTGTTGCCACCGGGCGACGGGCAACTCGTCATCGCCGACAGTCCGACCGACGGGCTGTGGCAGAGCAGCTGTTTCGAAGCGTTTCTGACCGATGGCGAGGAGCCCGATTATACCGAGTTCAACTATGCCCCCGACGGCCGCTGGGCCTGTTACCAGTTCGACGATTATCGCTCGCTCCTCCACTCCGACGATCTGATGCCGTGGAGCATGACGGTCGAGCGCAGCCCGGCGCAATTTGCCCTGCGCGTCGAGCCGGGCATCTTTCCCGACAGCGGCACGCGAATGGCGCTGTCGGCGGTGATCGAGGAGCTCGACGGCACCAAAAGCTATTGGGCGCTGGCGCACCCGCCCGGGAAGCCCGACTTCCATCATCCCGATTGCTTTACACTCTCGCTTGGGGCACCCGACGCGGCATGACTGTCCAATTCGGCATCGACCGCCTGCTCGCCGACCCCGCGCTTCTGAAATCGCTGGAGGGCCGGCGCGTCGCGCTGCTCGCGCATCCCGCCTCGGTCACCGCCGACCTGACCCACAGCGTCGACGCGCTGGTTGCGGCGGGGATGAATGTCACCGCGATGTTCGGACCGCAGCATGGCGTGCGCGGCGACTTGCAGGACAATATGATGGAGTCGCCCGACTTCACCGACCCGACCTATGGCATGCCGGTGTTCAGCCTCTATGGCGAAGTGCGCCGCCCCACCGGCCAGTCGATGCACACATTCGATGTGATCCTGATCGACCTGCAGGACCTTGGCTGCCGCATCTACACCTATGTCACGACCTTGCTCTATATGCTCGAGGCCGCGGCGCAGCATGGCAAGGCGGTGTGGGTGCTCGACCGGCCGAACCCGGCGGGGCGCCCGGTCGAAGGCACGCTGCTGCGCGCCGGCTGGGAAAGCTTCGTCGGCGCGGGACCGATGGTGATGCGCCACGGGCTGACGATGGGCGAGATGGGCGCGTGGTTCATCCGTCATTTCAACCTCGACGTCGATTATCGCGTGGTCGAGATGAGCGGTTGGCAGCCCCATGCGGCGCCCGGCTACGGCTGGCCCGCGGATCGGGCGTGGGTGAATCCCAGCCCGAACGCCGCCAACATCAATATGGCGCGCGCCTATGCCGGGACGGTGATGGTCGAGGGCGCAACCCTGAGCGAAGGGCGCGGGACGACGCGCCCGCTCGAACTGTTCGGCGCGCCCGACATCGACGCGCGGGCGGTGATCGCCGAAATGCAGCGGCTGGCGCCCGAATGGCTGACGGGGTGTAAGTTGCGCGACATCTGGTTCGAGCCGACCTTCCACAAGCATGCCGGAAAGCTCAACAGCGGCGTGCATATCCACGCCGACGGGCCGTGGTACGACGATGCGGCGTTCCGGCCGTGGCGCGTACAGGCGCTGGGCTTCAAGGCGATCCGCGCGTTGTATCCCGACTATCCGATCTGGCGCGGCACCGACTTCAAATATGAGTACACCGACGACGTGCTCGCGATCGACGTGATAAACGGCGGGCCGATCCTGCGCGAGTGGGTCGACGACGCAGGCGCGGTGGCGGGCGATCTGGATGCGCTGGCGCTGCCCGACGAGGCGGCTTGGCGCGCGGAAATTGCGGATTTGCTCATTTATTGACGAAGGGGATGACGATGCACCGGAGGCAATTTCTCGGAACCGCGGCCTTCGCCGGTTTTGCTGCGACTTTGCCCGCGCCGCTATTCGCGACCGATACCGCCGGTCTCCCCAACCTCGCTGCCAATGCGGTGCAGATCGGCAAGGCCGAACGCGTCGCGCGGATCGCGAAGGCGAAGGAACTGATGCGCGCGAACGATATTGGCGCGCTGCTGATCGAGCCGGGATCGAGCCTCATTTATTTCACCGGGGTTGAATGGTGGCGCAGCGAGCGACTGACCGCAGCGGTGCTGACCCGTGAAGGCGAGGTGGCGATCGTCACGCCCTTTTTCGAAGAGCCATCGGTGCGTGAGAGCCTTGGCGTTCCGGCCGAGGTGCTGACGTGGAACGAGGATGAAAATCCGCTCGCTGCGGTCGCGGGCTGGCTGGGCAAACGCGGGCTGGCGAAGGGCCGGATCGGGGTCGAGGAAACGGTACGCTATTTCGCGGTCGATGGCCTCGAAAAGGCGATGCCGGGCGCGACGGTCGTCAACGGAGCGCCGGTGGTTCGCGGCTGTCGCATGCACAAATCGCCCGCCGAAATCGCGTTGATGCAGATCGCCGCCGACATCACGCTCGCCGCCTATCGTCACACCGCCCCGCGGGTTGAGGGGGGGATGACCCCGGCCGACATCGGCGCGATCATGAAGGGTGCGACGACTGCGCTTGGCGGGCGGAGCGAATTTGAACTCATCCTGCTCGGCGAGGCGAGTGCCTATCCGCATGGGTCGGGCAAGCCGCAGGCCGTGCGCGAAGGCGAGGTCGTGTTGATGGACTGCGGTGCCACCGTTCACGGTTATCAATCCGATATTTCGCGGACCTTTGTTCATGGCAAGGCTACGCTGCGCCAGCGGCAGGTCTGGGACCAGATGCGCAAGGGGCAGGATGTGGCTTTTGCCGCCGCGAAGATCGGGACGCCAGCGGGGCAGGTCGATGATGCGGTGCGCGCCTATTATGAAAGCCTTGGCTGGGGGCCGGGCTATAAACTCCCCGGCACCTCGCACCGTACCGGCCACGGCATCGGCCTCGACGGGCATGAACCGGTCAATCTGGTGCGCGGCGAGACGACAAAGCTCACGTCGGGCATGTGTTTTTCGAACGAGCCGGGTATCTATATCCCCGGCGAATTCGGGATCCGGCTCGAGGATTGTTTCCATATGACCGATAGTGGGCCACAGTGGTTCAGCGAACCGCCGCCGTCGATCGATCGGCCGTTCGCGTGATGGCGATCCGTCTTGTTTTCGTGCTCGCGGCTTGTCTGTTCGCGAGGGCGGCTTTGGCGGCGCCCGAGACGTGTCAGCTTGGCGCCGAGGATCAGGCGTGGATCGGCGGGGCGCTCACAAATTGGGAATATGCCACTGCGAAATTTCTGCGGTTGCCGCCGGTACCGTTGCCGCAAATTGTCGCGGTCGATGCGCGTTGCCAGGCCAATGCGCTGCCTGTCGCCGGCCAGCCGATTGTCTGGAAGGGGCGGCTGCATGGCGGGGAAATGCTGCTTCCCGATGGCGCAAAGGCACCGGTCGGCGTGGTCGCCTTTGCAGGTCCCGATGACAAGGGGCTGCGCGATGGCTTTTTCGTGATGAGCATGCCCTCGATATGGCGCGCCGCCGGGGTGACGAGTGAGCTCGGGCTCGAAACGCTTATGGACGGGGTGCTGCTTCATGAGATGATGCACACGCGGCAATTCGCCTCGCTCAATCCGCACCTTGCAGCGCTGAGCCGCCAATATGGTCTACCCGACGATATCAACGATGATTCATTGCAGCGCGCGTTCGAGGGCGATGCAGATTATGTCCGGGCCTTTCAAGCCGAGACCGGGCTGCTCTACGCCGCCGCCGCCGCGGCCGACGATGCGGAGGCGCGGCGCCTGGCGCGCGAGGCGCTGGCGGCGATGCGTGCGCGGCATGCGCGATGGTTCACCGGCGCGAACGCCAAATGGGCGCCGCTGGATGATGTCTTCCTGCAGATGGAAGGGCTTGGTCAGTGGCTCATCTATAAATGGTATGTCGACGGGCCACACCGTACCTATGCCCCCGACGTGGCGGAGCGCGCGGTGCGGCGGCGCAAGACGCAATGGTCGCAGGATCAGGGGCTGGGGTTAATGCTCGTCGTCGACCGGCTGGTTCCCGACTGGCGTGCGCGGGCGTTCGCACCCGAGCCAGCGCTTGCTGAAGAACTGCTGGCACTCGCCGCGCGGTAATCGTCAATCCACTGAGGGGGCAGACGGCGGGCTGTGCGGCCGCTGGACTAGGCTGACCAGCACGAATGAAATGATCATCAGCAGATACCAGCTGCCGAGCTTTTCCAGCCCGACCATGTGCCAGCCGTCGTTTTGGCTTGGATAGGTCCAGGCGCGGGCGAAGGTGCCGATATTCTCGGCGAACCAGATGAACAGCGCGACGAGGGCCCAGCCGACAAGCAAGGGCATGCGCCGGTGGACGTGGTGCGGACGGAACCACACCTGACAGCGCCAGAAGAGGAGGGCGGTCGCGGCGAACAGCAGCCAGCGAATGTCAGGCAGCCAGTGGTGTGCGAAGAAATTGACATAGATCGCGGCGGCGAGGGCGTAGCTTGTCCAAGCGGGCGGATAGCCCGTGTAGCGGAAGTCAAAGATACGCCAGACGCGGGCGATATAGCTGCCGACTGCAGCATACATGAAGCCCGAGAAGAGTGGGACGGCGCCGATGTGGAGCAGGCTCGCTTCGGGATATTGCCATGATCCGGCAGCGGTCTTGAACAGCTCCATCACTGTGCCGACGATGTGGAAGATCAGAATGACGACGGCTTCGCGCGGCGTTTCGAGCCGGAAGGCAAGCATGGCGAGCTGGATCAGCACCGCGCCGATGGTGATCGCGTCATAGCGGTGGATCGGCGCATCGTCAGGCCAGAAGAGATGGGTGCCGAGCAAGAGCGCGAGCATCAGCCCGCCGAACAGGCACGCCCAGCCCTGTTTGAAGCCGAAGACGAGAAATTCGAGGAACCAGCCGCGCGGCCCCGGCGTGACTGCCATCGCCTCGAGCCGCGCGCGGACGGCATGGAAGCGGCTGTGGCCGCGTTCCGGATCAGACATAGACGGCGACGTAGGCGATCAGCAGTGCGGCCGGGAGCAGCAGCAGTTGGGCGAGGATGGTGCCGGCAAGGCGGCTCAGCGAGATGAGCGTGATTGCGCGGCGGAAGTCGGCCTCGTCGACTTTGCCCTCGACCGCATCGTCGGTCATCACCGATAGCTGCGGGTCGATGAAGGCAAACAGGAGTATCGTGGCGAAGCCGTTGATCAGCGCCGAAAGCTGCGACGCGGTAACGCGGAATTCGGGGGCGAGATAGCCGGCATAGAGCGACGCGACGACCCCGACCGCGAGCAGCGACTGCGCGAGGCAATTGGCGATGAGAACGCCCCAGCCGATCCCCTTCGGCATGCGCCAGCCGCGCAGATGGGCGAGGCTGGGGAAGCGGAGCGACTGGCGGAATGTGCGTAGTCCGCTCGGGCTCGCGGCCTTGAGCGCGAGTTTCGTTGTCGAACGATTGGTCTGATACCAGCCGATGGCGACCGCGAACATGCGCTGCGCCGTGGGTACGAGCAATATGCCGATCAGGGTGGCGACGCTGGCGGCCGCGAGGACGAATTGCATGTCGATGAACAGCGAGGCGCCGCTGCCGTCGTGGATGCGCGTCTCGATCCGCTTGGCGAGGAAGGGGCCAAGGAAACTGTTCGAGGTGCGCGAGAAGAGCACGAGGATGTTGAACAGCGCGAAGGACATCGCGATCCGCCGCGTCCGCACCCCCGCGATCCGCGCGGCATAGGCGAGCGCGCCGATCAGGTTGATGAAGCCGGTGAGCAACAGGATGATGATGAGGGGGAGGTCGATCATGGCGGGCCTGATACAGCCGGATCCGGGATGATCCGTTCGTGTCGAGCGCAGTCGAGATACCCCGGAGGCGTGCACGGCCGATGGGCATCTCGACTGCGCTCGATGCGAACGGAATTAGGGGATCGCGTCGACGTCGTCACGGCCTAAATGGGCCGCCCTGCCGTCAATGTTTCCGCGTCAACTCGCGCATCGCATCGTCGAGGCCCGACAGGCTGAGCGGATACATGCGGTCGTTCATCAGCTGTTTGATCAGCTTCACCGACTGGGTGTAGCCCCAATGTGCCTCGGGCACCGGGTTCAGCCAGACGGCGGCGGGGTAAACATGGGTGATCCGCTGGAGCCAGACCGCGCCCGATTCCTCGTTGAAATGTTCGACGCTGCCGCCCGGATGGGTGATTTCATAGGCGCTCATCGACGCATCGCCGACGAATATCGCTTTATAATCATGGCCATATTTGTGGAGGATATCCCACATCTGGTGGCGTTCGGACCAGCGGCGCTTATTGTCCTTCCACACGCCCTCATAGGGGCAGTTGTGGAAATAGAAGAATTCCAGATTCTTGAATTCGGTCGTCGCGGCGCTGAACAATTCTTCGCACAGCTTGATGAACGGATCCATCGACCCGCCGACATCGAGGAACAGCAGCAGTTTGACCGCATTGCGCCGTTCGGGGCGCATTTTGATGTCGAGCCAGCCCTGCCGCGCGGTGCCGTCGATCGTACCCGGAATGTCGAGTTCGTCGGCGGCGCCCTCGCGCGCAAATTTGCGCAGGCGGCGGAGCGCGATCTTGATGTTGCGGGTGCCAAGTTCCTTGGTGTTGTCGAGATTGGCGAATTCGCGCTTTTCCCAGACCTTGAGCGCGCGCTTATGCTTGCTCTCGCCGCCGATCCGCACGCCCTCGGGGTTGTAGCCCGAATTGCCGAAGGGCGAGGTGCCGCCGGTGCCGATCCATTTGTTGCCGCCCTGATGGCGCTTTTGCTGTTCTTCGAGCCGCTCTTTCAGCGTCTCCATGATCTTGTCCCAGTCGCCCAAGGACTTGATCGCCTCCATCTCCTCGGCCGACAGATATTTTTCGGCGACGGCCTTCAGCCATTCTTCGGGAATGTCGACGGGGTTCTGGCCATAATCGGTTAGCAGGCCCTTGAAAACCTTGTTGAACACCTGATCGAACCGGTCGAGCAGGCCCTCGTCCTTCACGTAAATCGCGCGACTGAGATAATAGAATTGCTCGGGGGTGCGGTCGATCACCTCGCGGTCGAGCGCCTCCAGCAGCATCAGATGCTCTTTCAGACTGGCGGGGATACCCGCGGCACGCAGTTCGTCGAGAAAACCGAGAAGCATGGGGAGGGACTATCCTGTCGCGGCGATGCGCGCAACTGCTTTACGTAAACGGAAAGCGCGGCGCGTCCAATCGAAGCACGTGCTACTGTTTCCGCAGGATTTTTTCCATCGGACGTCCTTTGGCGAGTTCATCGATCAGCTTGTCGAGGTAACGGATTTCGCGCATGACGGGTTCTTCAATGTCTTCCACTCTGACGCCGCAGACCACGCCGGTAATCAGCGATCGTGCGGGATTCATCAGGGGCGCCTCGCCGAAAAAATCCTCGAAGCCGACATTCCTCGCCAATTGATCTTCGAGTGTCGCCTGGCTGTGGCCCGTGAGCCAGCGCAGGATTTCATCGACCTCGGCTTTCGTTCGGCCCTTTTTCTCCGCCTTGGCGATATAAAGGGGATAAACGCTCGCGACGCTCATCGAATAGATGCGATGGTTTGCCATGGTCCCTCCTGATGGGGCTTGTCGATCATGAACCTTTCTCGTCGTCATTGGCGTTGTCCTGCTTTCCCAGCGTCTCAAGGCGTCGAGTTGACCCGGCATTAACCATTGTCCGGCATAGCATCGCGATCAATCTGACGTGGGTGGCGCAATGAAATATGATCCGATCAATCCGGTGGCGCAGATACTCGACCAGTCGGTGGCGAGCGATTGCGGCGAACTGGCCGTCGGTTGTAGCGATGCCGCGGGGCGTATCAAGCGCGCGACCGATCAGATGGACCGCCAGATCGGTGATCTCGTCCGGCTGGAGGGCTATGTCGTCAGCCTCGAAGCTGACCAGCGCCAGATCGCCGATTCGACCGACGAAGCAAAGCTCCTATCGGCGCGGGCTTGCGAGCAGCTTGATGCTGGCGCCGAGCGCGTCAACACTGCGGTCAGCGAATTCCGCTCGGTCATCGACCTCGTCGCGCGGCTGGGGACGCATGTCACCAATTTTGCGTCGGTAATGGAGCAGGTACAGCAGGTCAGCCAGTCGATCGAACAGATTGCCAAGACGACCAATATGCTGGCGCTCAACGCTGCGATCGAGGCCGAGCGCGCCGGCGACGCCGGGCGCACCTTTGCGGTCGTCGCCGCCGAGGTGAAGAAGCTTGCGCAAAATACCCGCGGCGCAACCGATGAAATCCGCCGCAGCATTGGCAGTCTGGCCGCCGAAGCGGGCGGGCTGGTCACCGAAATCCAGTCGGGGGTCGAGCAGTCGAGCCGCGCCGAGGCGCAGTTCGAAACGATCACCGATGCGCTGCACGATGCGACGCATCTCGTCGCATTGCTTGACGACCAGAGCGACCGGATCGCGCAATCGAGCGCGATGGTGCATGCCAATGGCGCGAAAGTGCGGGAAGCACTCGATCGCGTCGTCGGTTCGGTACGCGACAATAGCGCGACTCTCGAGGGGACGCGCGACAGCATCGTGTCGATGGAGCATGTGTCGAGCCGCATGTTCAACGCGGTGATTTCGGCCGGCGTCAGTCCACAGGATTCGGCGGTGGTCGACCTTGCAGCGCGAGTGCGCGACGAGTTCGTCGCGATGGCCGAGCGCGCCATCGACAATGGTCAGCTGACGATGGAACAGCTGTTCGATACGGACTATGTGCGCGTGCCAGGGTCGAACCCCGAGCGTTTCCGTACATCGCTCTGCGACTGGGCCGACGCGAACTGGCGGCCGCTGTTCGACCGCATCGTCGCCGAACATCCCGAGATCAAGATGTCGTCAGCGGGCGATATGAACGGCTTTCTGCCCACGCATATCACCTATTGTTCGCGCGCACCGACCGGCGAGCTTGAGCATGACACCGCGCACTGCCGCAACGGCCGCATTCTGTTCGACGATACCGACGCGGCAGCGAAGCGCAGCACCGCGCCCTTTTTCATGACCGTCTATCGTCAGGAAGGCGACGGCATCCATTATATCACGGTGCGCAACGTCTATATGCCCGCGACGATCAATGGTCGCCGCTGGGGCGATGTCGAGGTGGCGTATCAGCTTTGAGAATTGATCCTCCCCATCGCTTTGCGACAGGGAGGATTCAGGAGATCAGCCCCCCTGACGACGCGCCATGAAGGCGAGCTTTTCGAACAGCATTACATCCTGCTCATTCTTGAGCAATGCGCCGTGGAGCGGGGGGATGGCTTTGCCTACGTCGCGGTTCTGAAGCACTTCCAGCGGCATGTCCTCGTTGAGGAGCAGCTTGAGCCAGTCGATCAACTCGCTGGTGGAGGGCTTTTTCTTGAGGCCCGGGACGTCGCGGACTTCGTAGAAAATGTCCATCGCGCGGCTGACCAGTGTCTTCTGGATGCCGGGGAAATGGACTTCGACGATGTCGGCCATCGTGTCGCGGTCGGGGAATTTGATATAGTGAAAGAAGCAGCGGCGCAGGAAGGCGTCGGGCAGTTCCTTTTCATTGTTCGAGGTGATGACGACGATCGGGCGCTCCCTGGCGCTCACTGTCTCGTCAGTTTCATAGACATGGAAGGCCATGCGATCGAGTTCCTGAAGCAGATCGTTCGGGAATTCGATGTCGGCCTTGTCGATCTCGTCGATCAGCAGGACGGGGAGCTTGGGGGCGGTGAACGCCTCCCACAATTTGCCCTTGCGGATATAGTTGCCGATGTCGTGGACGCGCTCTTCGCCGAGTTGGCCATCGCGCAGACGCGCGACCGCGTCATATTCATAGAGGCCCTGCTGGGCCTTCGTTGTCGACTTGATGTTCCAGGTGATCAGCGGCGCGTCGAATGCCTTGGAAATTTCTTCGGCCAGTACGGTCTTGCCGGTGCCGGGTTCGCCCTTCACGAGCAGCGGGCGCCGCAGCATCGTCGCGGCGTTGACCGCGACCTTCAGATCGTCGGTCGCAATATAGGCGCTGGTTCCCTCGAAACGCATGGCGGCTCGGCCTTCCCTTAACGTGAACGTCAACTGGGAATTGCATAGCGAGGGGAGGGGAAGGGTGCAAGCGAGTCTCCCCTCCCGAGGCGGGAGGGGATTTCAGGAAATCGCCCTGCTTGCCGCCCGCGCTGCCATAAGATCCCACAGGCCGCTGTGCTGGGCGATTAGCTGCTGCGCGCCGAATGTCATCGCGCGTTCGACCGCGGCGCTGTCGGCGATGGTGCCGGCGAGCCGCGCGGTGTCGCGAAGGTCGGGGAGCGTGCAAGTGGGCACGGCCATGTCGAGCCGCTGGGCGCTGATGTCGAGGAGCACGCGGATCGTGCGCCAGTCGAGCGTCAGCGCGATGGCCGCCCCGATCGCGCAGCCGTGGCGATCCGATTCGGCGAGCATGTCGAGCGCGCGGCGCTGCGCCGCGACGGCGGCCTCGCACTGCGCCTGACCCTGGGTGCTCGGCACCGGGCCGACCGCAGCGGCGATCTTCGACAGGAAGGCGCGCTCTTCGGCAAAGGCCTTGGCGGCTTCGTCGAGCCAGGGGCGCGATGCGGGATCGACCGCCTTGCGTGCAGCGCTATCGATCACGCCCGGATGGCGACCGTGTAGCAGGCAGAGGAAATGGACGGCGTCGGCGAGATTGCGCATCGCCTCTCCGCCGCTCGACAGCGCGCCCGAGCGGACATGGGCATGCGCGCCGGTGCCGTTGCTGGCAACCAGCGCATCGAGCATTTCCGCGGCGCTGCGCGTTTGCGGTCTGGGCTGGATAGACTGGCTCAACTCTTCATCCTCGCCTGCGGCGGCGGGACAGGCCCGCGCCGGTGAATTCTGGCGATCAGCGATAGAGCAACGTCGTAAACGACGCGTTTATGCGCGGCGGAAGAATCGATGAACCGTTGTTCCAGCGCGGGACGGAAACCAAAGCGACCGGCAAGCCCGGGGAAGCTTGCCGGTCGTTTCATGGCGCCAGTGGGCACCATGAAGGCGGGAGGGGCGGGCCGGGGGAGAGAGCGGCCCGTTTCCCGTCAGGCCGCGAGTGCGAATTCCTCGGCCGGGTGAGCGGCAGGCGCGGCTTCTGTCGAGGCGGAAGGAGCGGCTGCCGGGACCGGGAAGAGCAGGCGTGATGCGAGCACGATGGCACCGAGGCCGAAATAGGCGGCGAAGGTCTGCACCGGGAAGAAGAAAAGCGGTGCGATCAGCGCGAGGCGCAGCCACAGCGGGTTGAAACCGAAATCCTGGCCCACGGCCTCGCAAATGCCAAAGAAGGTATCGCGGCGGCGGAAGAGGTTGGTGGTATCGTTGTCCATTGTCTCGTCTTTCCCTTTGGCTGCGGACACGGGCCCGTGCTGATGCGGTATGCATCGCAAAGGCCGTGCCAATTTGTGCAGTCCCCAATTTTCCGGGCTTTTTCGGGTTAGTCGATCGCCGCTGCCTGCCCTGGGTCGCGGATCGTTTCCCATCAAGTGGGATTGATTGCCATTTGATGGGTAGCGCCTGAACCGATGATGAAGCGCCGCCTTTCGATGACGAGCCGCTATCTGGTGCGCAAATGTGAAGATTCAACGACCGCCGGGTAAAAAATTGTGCAGTGCAGCATTGGGGCAACACTTTGTTACAAGGCGGAAACAAAACACCCCGCCGGCGAGGGCGGGGTGTTTGATGTCCGAAAGGCCCGGAGAGCTTACTGGTCGAGGAAGCTGCGCATCTTGCGGCTGCGGCTCGGGTGCTTCAGCTTGCGGAGCGCTTTCGCCTCGATCTGGCGAATACGTTCGCGGGTCACGCTGAACTGCTGGCCCACCTCTTCGAGGGTGTGGTCGGTGTTCATCCCGATGCCGAAGCGCATGCGAAGGACGCGTTCCTCGCGCGGAGTCAGCGAGGCAAGGACGCGGGTGACCGTTTCCTTGAGGTTCGACTGCACCGCGGCGTCGACCGGGATGACGGCATTCTTGTCCTCGATGAAATCGCCGAGGTGGCTGTCTTCCTCGTCGCCGATCGGCGTTTCGAGACTGATCGGCTCCTTGGCGATCTTCATCACCTTGCGGACCTTTTCGAGCGGCATCGACAGACGCTCGGCCATTTCTTCCGGGGTCGGCTCGCGGCCGCTTTCGTGGAGGAACTGGCGGCTGCAACGGACCAGCTTGTTGATCGTTTCGATCATATGCACCGGGATGCGGATGGTGCGCGCCTGATCGGCGATCGAGCGGGTGATCGCCTGACGGATCCACCAGGTCGCATAGGTGCTGAACTTGTAGCCGCGGCGGTACTCGAACTTGTCGACCGCCTTCATCAGGCCGATATTGCCTTCCTGAATCAGGTCGAGGAACTGCAGGCCACGGTTCGTATATTTCTTCGCGATCGAGATCACGAGACGCAGGTTCGCTTCGACCATTTCCTTCTTGGCGATGCGCGCTTCGCGCTCGCCCTTCTGGACCATGTTCACGACGCGGCGGAATTCAATCAGGCTCATGCCCGCGGCTTGCGCGATTTCCGAAATTTCGACGCGGATGCGGTCGACTGCACCGGCTTCATTCTCGGCGAAGGCGGCCCATTTCTTGTCGATTGCCTTGACGCTGTCGATCCAGTTTTCCTCAAGCTCACGCCCGACATAATTGTCGAGGAACGACTTGCGCGGAACCTTGTGGCGCTCGGCGAGGCGCAGCATCTGGCCGCCAAGAGCGGTCAGGCGACGATTATAGCTGTAGAGCTGATCGACGAGATATTCGATCTTGGTGCCGTGGAACTGCACGCTTTCGACTTGCGCGGTGAGTTCCTCGCGCAGCTTGTGATATTTCTTTTCCGACGCGGCGGGGAATTCGCCGCCCGACGACAGCGCTTCGAGGCGGGTGTCCTGAAGCTTGGAGAAGGCCTTGAAGCTTTTGGTGATGGCGGCGAATTTCTCCAGCGCGTCGGGCTTGAGCAATTCTTCCATCGCCGCGAGGCTCAGGGTGTTGTCTTCTTCTTCCTCTTCGAAATTCTCGCGCTTCTTTGCGCCTTCGCCGTCCTCGTCGTCGCTGTCGGCTTCGGGCTCGTCCTCGACCTCATCTTCGTCCTTGAACGAGACGCCGGCGGTCTTTTCGCTGATCTCGCCATTGTCATCTTCGGCGGCCTCGAGGCTTTCGGGCGCCGGATCCTTGACGAGCATCGCTTCGAGATCGACGATCTCGCGCAGCTGCATGTCGCCATTGTTGAGCGCGTTCGACCATTCGATGATCGCGTTGAAGGTCAGCGGGCTTTCGCACAGGCCGAGGATCATCGTGTCGCGGCCAGCCTCGATGCGCTTCGCGATTGCGATTTCGCCTTCGCGGCTGAGCAGTTCGACCGCGCCCATTTCGCGCAGATACATGCGCACCGGGTCGTCGGTGCGGTCGACGACTTCCTTCTTCTTTTCGATCGCGGGGTTCGACACCGAACCCGTGCCGGCGCTGACATCGACTTCGTCGTCGGTCTCGGCTTCGGTCTCTTCCTGAACATCCTCGTCGCTTTCGACGATATTGATGCCCATGTCGGAGATCGCCGACATGATGTCCTCGATCTGCTCGGACGACATCTGGTCCTGCGGAAGCGCCTCGTTCAGCTCGTCATAGGTCAGGTAGCCGCGCTTTTTGCCGCGCGCGATCAGCTTTTTGACGTCGGCCTCGTTGAGGTCGATCAGCGGTGCGTCGGCATCGACATCGACGTCGGTATCGGTATCGGCTTCTTGCTTGCTTGCCATGTAATATTCCTGCCTCGGGGCGTAGAGTGGGTCAGCTCTGGCTGCTGTCGGACAGCGCGGCCAGGCGGCGGGTCAAATCCTCGTCCATCGCGCGCAGTTTTTGCTGTCGCGCCAGGCCTTCGTCATCCATCGTGCGCTGAAAATCCGCGGTGGCTTCGGCCAGCCGGGCGCGGATTTCGGGCTGGGTCACCAGCACGCCGATATATTCATCCAGATCGCGAAGCGCCGTTTCCCGCGCCGCTGCGACCTCGTCCTTGCTTTCCAGCCTGCGATTGAACGAGAAGTGCATTCCGTCGGCTCTGAGCAATGTCATCGCCCTATTATACACTTTCATTGGCTCCAATATGGCAAGCAACCCCTCGCAATCAAGCCCTTCCTGACGCATTGCGATGTCAAGCATTATGCCGAGCAGTTCGGCGTCGCCGGAATCGGGCATCGGCAGGCGCGTCAGCACTTCCTCATTGCGCCGTAACGCCTCGGGAAAGCGCAACAATCCGCCGAGCAGGGAGGCTGCATAGGGCGCCCCAATTCCTTCCTGCCCGATCGTACGCGTTTCGTCGCCGGGAGGTTGCAGGCGCGGGTCGGGGGCGAAACGGCGATTGCCGCCGCCGCCGCGCGGCGGGTTCGGCGTCCATGGCTGGCGCTGGGCGCGCTCGGGCTGCTTGCGCGCAAACAGGCCGTCGATTCGTTCGCGGAACGCCTCGCGATAATGGTGGCGGACGTCGGGGTCCTCGACCGCATCGGCGTGGGCGAGCAGCCGGGTCTTGAGCGCGGCGCGTTCCTCGGGCGTGGCGAGCGGACCCGCCGCGACCTCATGCGCCCACAGGCGCTCGACGAGGGGCTGGGCTTCGTCGAGTAGCGCGGTGAAGCCATCGGCGCCGCGCGCGCGGACGATGTCGTCGGGGTCCTGCCCCGGGGGCAGGGTGGCGAAGGCGAGGCTGAAGCCCGGGCGGAGCAGGGGGAGCGCGCGCATCGCGGCGCGCATCGCGGCCTTCTGCCCCGCGGCGTCGCCGTCGAAGCAGAGCACCGGTACCGGTACCATCCGCCAGATCAGCCCGAGCTGCGCCTCGGTCAGCGCGGTGCCGAGCGGGGCGACCGCGTCGGCGATCCCTGCCTCGGCGAGCGCAATGACGTCCATATAGCCTTCGACGACGATAATCCGGTTCGTCTGCCGCGACGCCGGGCTTGCCTTGTCGAGGTTGTAAAGGACGCGGCCCTTGTCGAAGAGCGGCGTGTCGGGCGAGTTCAGATATTTGGGCTCGCCGTCGCCCAAAATACGTCCGCCGAACGCGATCACGCGGCCGCGCGCGTCGCGGATCGGGATCATCAGGCGGCCGCGGAAACGGTCGTACGGCTCTTTGCCCTCGACCGCGATCAGCATGCCCGATTCGACGAGCATCGCGGTCGGGAATTTCTTGAGCGCATCTTTCAGCGCGCTGCGGCTGTCGGGGGCGAGGCCGAAGCCGAAGGCCCGGCGCGTCGGGTCCGAGATGCCGCGTCGGGTGAGATAGTCGCGTGCGGGGGCGCCGTTGCTGCTGTCGAGCTGTTGCGTGAACCAGTCGGCGGCGCCCTGGACGACGTCGCGCAGGCTCGCCGCTTCCTCGGCCTTTTTCGCGGCGCGCGGATCGGCGGCGGGGACTTCCATCCCGGCTTCGGCGGCGAGTTCCTTGACCGCGTCCATGAACGACAGGCCGCGCTGGTCGGTCATCCAGCGGATGGCATCGCCATGCGCCGAGCAGCCGAAACAGTGGTAGAAGCCCTTTTCGTCGTTGATCGTAAAGCTGGGCGTCTTCTCGTTATGGAAGGGGCAGCAGGCCTTGAATTCGCGGCCGGCGCGGGTGACCTTTACCGTGCGCCCGATGAGGGTCGACAGCGTGACGCGCGAGCGCAGTTCGTCCAGCCATTGCGGGGTGAGGGTCATATCTTCGATATGCCTCTGCCAGCACCCGCCCGCAAGCAGGCGGGGAGGGCATGTTTCAGGAGAGCGCCGCCTTCACCCAACCGCTTGCCTTGCTCATATCGAGCTCGGACCCGTGGCGGTCTTTCACCGCGGCCATAACCTTGCCCATATCCTTCAGGCTGGTCGCGCCGAGTTCGGTCGCGATCGCCTTGATCGCGGCTTGCGCTTCGTCGTCGCTGAGCTGTGCGGGCAGGAAGTCTTCGATCACGACGACTTCGGCCGCTTCGATGTCGGCGAGTTCCTGGCGGCCGCCCTGTTCGTACATGGCGATCGACTCGCGGCGCTGCTTGACCATCTTTTGCAAGACGTCGGTGACCATGACATTGTCGTCGGCCGGCGCGGTGCCGGTGCGCAGTTCGATGTCCTTGTCCTTGATCTTGGCCAGCATCAGCCGGATGGTGCCGAGCCGCGCCTTGTCGCCTGCCTTCATGGCGGTAACCTGCGCAGCCTTGATGTCGTCACGAATCATGCGTGTTCCCATATGCTGCAAATTTCGGAAAGGCCCTCTCTAGCGGCAAGATTCCAAATCGGATAGCTTGTGAATCATTTTTTTGAGGCCTACTTGGTCGGCCGTTTAGCCCCCCGACCGGAGCATTTTTAAATGGCACCAGCCAACCCCTCTGCCGCGCCCATTGGAGCGACCGGCGTTCTCGTCCTTGCCGACGGCACTGTCCTGTGGGGGCAGGGCTATGGCGCCGCTGGCGCCGGCGTCGGCGAGATTTGTTTTAACACCGCGATGACCGGTTATCAGGAAATCCTGACCGACCCCAGCTATGCGGGCCAGATCGTCACCTTCACCTTCCCGCACATCGGCAATGTCGGTGCGAACCCGGAAGATATGGAGCGCGACCGGCGCGGGGCGATCGGCGCCATCACGCGCGAACTGCCGACGCTGCCGAGCAATTTTCGCAGCGTCCAGACGCTGCCCGAATGGATGGTCGCCCAGGGCCTGATCGGGCTTGCCGGGATCGACACCCGTGCACTGACCCGCCGCATCCGCGACGCGGGCGCGCCGAACGGGGTGATTGCGCATAGCCCCGGCGGTCAGTTCGACATCGACGAGCTGCTCGCGATGGCACGCGGCTGGGCGGGGCTCGAGGGTATGGACCTCGCGAAAGACGTCAGCCGCACCGACACCGGCGACTGGACCGGCGGCGCATGGACGCTGGGCAAGGGCTATGCCGGCGCGGGCGAGGGCGTGCAGCCGCACGTCGTCGCGATCGATTATGGCGCGAAGGATAATATCTTCCGCAATCTGGTGCAGGCCGGCGCACGCGTCACCGTGGTTCCCGCGACCGCGAGCCTCGACGAAGTGCTGAGCCACAAGCCTGCGGGCGTCTTCCTGTCGAACGGCCCGGGCGATCCCGCCGCGACTGGCGATTATGCGGTGCCGGTGATCGCCGGGCTGCTCGAACGCAATGTGCCGATTTTCGGCATCTGCCTCGGTCACCAGATGCTCGCGCTCGCCGCGGGTGCGAAGACGGTGAAAATGCACCAGGGCCATCGCGGCGCGAACCATCCGGTGCAGCGCGCCGACGATGGCATCGTCGAGATCACCAGCATGAACCACGGCTTCGCAGTCGACGCCGCGACCCTGCCCGCGGGCGTCGTCGAGACGCACAAGAGCCTGTTCGACGGATCGAACTGCGGCATCGCGATCACGGGGAAGCAGGCGTTCAGCGTGCAATATCACCCCGAGGCGAGCCCAGGGCCGCAGGACAGCTTCTATCTGTTTGAGAAGTTTGTCGGCGGGTTGAAGTGAGCATATTTGCTCAATATCTTGCGGTGCTTATGCTCGATCAAGCTGAAAGGCTTGAGGACGAGGCGTTTTCGGGAACTTTTCTCGGCCTCTCCGAGAGGATCACTGAGCTACTTTCCGGCGTAAAAATTGAACGCGATGAAGTCGGGAATGCCTTAATCGCGATGAACGAATTCGGCGGCGCCAATCATTATCCAGACCCGTTGACGGGCGGATATTGGAAGGTGAACTATGACAATTTTCGCTACTACTTTATCCAAGAATCACCTGATTGGGAGGAGAAGGATAAAGAGGGTTATGAGACCATCAAAAACGAGGTTCGCGAAAAATATCCGATACTATTGAACTATGCTGAAAATGGCCGCCAGTATGCGGAAGATATCAAACGTCATCTGATGACGGTCCCAGAAGATCAGTGGGCTCATCTCCGATCCGAGAAAACAGCTTCTGCCGTTCCAGCCGCTGACCGTATTGTAACGCTCCAGCATAACCAGCAAGAAAAGCTTGATACGTCAGCGTCAGAGCTGGTTTCTCTCATCGAGAAGGAAAATAGCATCGATGGCAACGGGCCGCTCCGAGACATAGTTTTGGGGCAGGTTAGGGCTGGCCGCGAGCTCATTAGAGCGCAAACTTTCAGGGCTCAATTGCTCTATGTGACGCTTGTAACGTCCCTTGGAGTTCTGATTGAAAAATACGGACAAACGGCAATTGGGATTGCCGCGTCGAAATTGTTAGAACTTCTGATTGAACAGGTATTCAAATCATAATGCCCAAAAGAACCGACATTAAATCCATCCTCGTCATCGGCGCCGGCCCGATCGTTATCGGTCAGGCGTGCGAGTTCGACTATTCGGGAACGCAGGCGATCAAGGCGCTGAAGGAGGAGGGCTATCGTATCGTCCTCGTCAACTCCAACCCCGCGACGATCATGACCGATCCCGAACTGGCAGACGCCACTTATGTGGAGCCGATCACGCCCGAGATTGTCGCGAAGATCATCGCGAAGGAAACTGCCGCGCATCCGGGCGGCTGGGCGGTGCTGCCGACGATGGGCGGGCAGACCGCGCTCAACACCGCGCTGGCGCTGTTCAACGACGGCACGCTGACCAAATATGACGTCGAGATGATCGGCGCCGATGCCGAGGCGATCGACAAGGCCGAGGACCGGATCAAGTTCCGCGACGCGATGGACAAGATCGGGCTCGAAAGCGCGCGCTCGGGCATTGCCCACACGCTCGACGAAGCGCTGGCGGTGCTCGAACGCACCGGGCTTCCCTCGATCATCCGCCCCAGCTTTACGATGGGCGGCACCGGCGGCGGCATCGCGTATAACCGCGAGGAGTTCGAACATATCGTCCGCGGCGGCCTGATCGCATCGCCGACCACCGAAGTCCTGATCGAGGAATCGCTCCTCGGCTGGAAAGAATATGAGATGGAGGTTGTCCGCGACCGCAAGGACAATTGCATCATCATCTGCTCGATCGAAAATGTCGATGCGATGGGCGTGCATACGGGCGACAGCATCACCGTCGCGCCGGCGCTGACGCTGACCGACAAGGAATATCAGATCATGCGCAACGCGAGCATCGCGGTGCTGCGCGAGATCGGCGTTGAAACCGGCGGGTCGAACGTCCAGTTCGCGGTCAATCCGAAGGACGGCCGTCTGATCGTGATCGAGATGAACCCGCGCGTGTCGCGTTCGTCGGCGCTCGCGTCGAAGGCGACGGGCTTCCCGATCGCCAAGGTCGCGGCAAAGCTGGCGGTCGGTTACACGCTCGACGAGATTATGAACGACATCACCGGGGTCACCCCGGCGTCGTTCGAACCGACGATCGATTATGTCGTCACCAAAATCCCGCGCTTCGCCTTTGAAAAATTCAAGGGCGCCGAGCCGATCCTGTCGACCGCGATGAAGTCGGTCGGCGAGGTGATGGCGATCGGCCGCAACATCCATGAATCGATGCAAAAGGCGCTGCGCGGGCTGGAAACCGGCCTGTCGGGTTTCAACTTCGTCGATCATCTCGTCGGCGCGAGCCACGACCAGATTAAGAGCGAGCTGGCGCGGGCGACCCCCGACCGGCTGCTCAACGCCGCGCAGGCGATCCGCGAGGGCGTGTCGCTGGCCGAGATCAACCGCATCGCGGGTTACGACATGTGGTTCCTCGAGCGGATCGCCGAGATTGTTGCGGCCGAGAACGAGGTCATGGAAAATGGCCTGCCGCGCGATGCGGCCGGGCTGCGCAAGCTCAAGTCGATGGGTTTTTCGGACAAGCGGCTTGCCTATCTGGCGCTCCAGTCGGCGAATTTGCGTCCGGGGTCGAAGATGGCGGCTGCGCGCGGCAGCGGGCTGATCCACGAGGCGGTTAAGGCGATGACCGGCGGCGTGACCGAGGCCGAAGTGCGCGCGCTGCGCCACAAGCTGGGCGTCCGTCCGGTGTTCAAGACGATCGACACCTGCGCCGCCGAATTTGCGGCGAAAACGCCCTATCTTTATTCGACCTATGAGGCCCCGACCTTCGGCGAGCCCGAGTGCGAGGCGAACCCGTCGGAGCGGAAGAAGGTTGTCATCCTTGGCGGCGGTCCGAACCGGATCGGGCAGGGGATCGAGTTCGATTATTGCTGCTGCCACGCGTGCTTCGCGCTTGAGGAAGCAGGCTTCGAAACGATCATGATCAACTGCAACCCCGAAACGGTGTCGACCGACTATGATACGTCGGACCGGCTCTATTTCGAGCCGCTGACCGCCGAGGATGTGCTGGAAATCCTGCACGTCGAACAGTCGAAGGGTACGCTCGTCGGCGTGATCGTCCAGTTCGGCGGGCAGACCCCGCTCAAGCTGGCGCAGGCCTTGTCTGACGCCGGCATTCCGATCCTCGGCACCTCGCCCGACGCGATCGATCTTGCTGAAGACCGCGAGCGTTTCGCGGCGCTGGTCAACAAGCTCGGCCTCAAGCAGCCCGAGAACGGCATTGCGCGCAGCCGCGAGGAAGCGATCGCGGTCGCGACGCGCATCGGTTATCCGGTGCTGACGCGTCCGTCCTATGTGCTCGGCGGTCGCGCGATGGAGATCGTCGACGATCAGGCGCAGCTCGAAAATTATATCGAGACCGCGGTGAAGGTGTCGGGCGATTCCCCGGTGCTGATCGACCGTTATCTGCGTGATGCGATCGAGGTCGATGTCGATGCGCTCTGCGACGGGACCGACGTGGTCGTCGCGGGCGTGCTCCAGCATATCGAGGAAGCCGGGGTCCATTCGGGCGACAGCGCCTGCTCGATCCCGCCGTACAGCCTGCCCGCGGAGACCATCGCCGAAATCGAACGCCAGACCGAAGCGCTTGCGCGCGCTCTGGAAGTCCGCGGCCTGATGAACATCCAGTTCGCGGTCAAAGGCGAAGAGGTGTATCTGATCGAGGTCAACCCGCGCGCCAGCCGCACGGTGCCCTTCGTCGCGAAAGCGGTCGGTTCGCCGATCGCCAAGATCGCGGCGCGGGTGATGGCGGGCGAGAAGCTTGCCGACCTGCCCAAGATCAATCGCGACATCAAGCATGTCGCGGTGAAGGAAGCGGTCTTCCCCTTCGCGCGCTTCCCCGGCACCGACCCGGTGCTCAGCCCCGAGATGAAGTCCACCGGCGAAGTCATGGGAATCGACAGCGATTTCAACCTGGCTTTTGCCAAGGCGCAGCTCGGCGCGGGCGACCGCCTGCCGACCGACGGCCGGGTGTTCGTGTCGGTCAAGGACAGCGACAAGCCGCGCATCGTCGATGCCGTGCGCAAGCTGACCGGCTGGGGCTGGCAGGTCGTCGCGACCGGCGGCACCGCCGATTATCTGACCGAACAGGGCATCGCGATCGAGCGCGTCAACAAGGTCGCCGAAGGCCGGCCGCATATCGTCGACCGGATCAAGGACGGCGATGTCCAGCTGATCTTCAACACCACCGAAGGGTGGCAGAGCCTGCAGGATTCGCAGTCGATCCGCGCCTCGGCGCTGGCGGCGGACATTGCCTATTACACCACGGCAGCGGGAAGCGACGCCGCGACCCACGCGATCGGGGCGCTGCGCGCACGCTCTCTTGAAGTGAAGCCGCTTCAGGACTATTATTGAACATACCGCTCCACCCCCCGACATTGACGGACACAGCGGCATAGCCGCCCGGCGACACTTCGCTGGCGGCTTATTATTGACGAAGGACAACAGGATAATGGCAAGCGTTGAAAAGGTGCCGATGCTGGCGGAAGGCTATGAGAAGATGAGCACCCAGCTCTCTGCGCTCAAGGCCGAGCGGCCGTTGATCGTCGATGCGATCGAGGAAGCGCGTGCGCATGGCGACCTTTCGGAAAATGCCGAATATCACGCCGCGAAGGAACGCCAGGGCCAGGTCGAAGCGACGATCGGCGATCTGGAAGACAAATTGTCGCGCGCGCAGGTGATCGACCCGACGACGCTGTCGGGCGACCGCATCGTGTTCGGTGCGACCGTCACGCTCGCCGACGAAGACGAAAAGCCGGTGAAATACCAGATCGTCGGTCAGGCTGAAGCCGACGCCAAGGTCGGCAAGATCAGCTATAATTCGCCGCTCGGCCGCGCGCTGATCGGCCGCCGCGTCAATGACGAGATCGAAGTCACCGTGCCCTCGGGCGACAAATATTATCTGGTGACGAAAATCGAATTCCTCTGAGCATCGCGGGGTTCGCGCGATGAACCGGCACGGTGCGCCGATTGTCACGGGCTTTGCGCTCGTCTGCGTCGTCGTGTTCGTGCTGCTGTGGATCACCGGTCTGCAGGGCGAGGCATTCGTGCGCGCGGGCTTCATCCCCGCGCGCTTCGGCGCCGAACTGATCGCTCCGCCGGGAACGATGGTGCCGTTCATCCTGACCCCGCTGACGTCGGCCTTTTTGCACGGCGGGGTATTGCACCTCGTCTTCAACCTCGTCGTGCTGCTTTATATTGGTCGCCAGCTGGAAGCGCCCCTGGGGGCGAATGCGATGGCGGCGCTGCTCGTGGGCGGCGCCTATGCCGGTGCGTTTGCGCAATGGGTGGCCGATCCCGGATCGCCGATCGTGATGGTTGGCGCGAGCGGGGCGATTTCGGCGCTGATCGCGGTCTTTGCATTGATCTTCAGCCGCTCGCAGGCGCCCGCGATCGGACCGATCCCCAGCCATTGGGTGCGCGCGCTGTGGCTTGCTGCGGCGTGGATCGGGCTCCAGCTGCTGATCGGTTTTGCCGGCGGCGGCGGTTTTGGCGCCATTGCGATCTGGGCGCATGTCGGCGGGTTTCTCGCCGGGTTACTGCTGGCGCGCCCGCTGCTGCGCTGGCGCTTTGGGGCGCGCTGAGCTCGCTCGCACCGGAATTAGAGAGGCGAGAGCAACCCGCCCGCTAACAGCATCGCCACCCGCACATCGATCCCGCAGCCTTCGGCACGTTTCGCCGCGATGAAATCCGCGATGCCGTTGAGCGGGACGCGGTGGACGATGATATCCTCGCCATCGACCCCGCCGCCTTCGCCGACCCTGGTCAGCCCCTTGGCGACGAGCAGGGTGAAGCTCTCGCTGACCATTCCGGGCGAACTGTAGAATTCGCCCACGGTGCGCCAATGCGCGGCGCGATAGCCGGTTTCTTCCACCAGTTCGCGCTCGGCGGCGATTTCGGATGCTTCGCCTGCCATGTCGTCGCCGACAAGGCCCGCGGGCAGCTCAACGCACCGGACCTTCAACGGCACGCGATATTGTTCGACCAGAATGACATGCCGTCCGTCCGCCGCATCGTCGATCGCGAGGATCACCGCGGCATGGATGCCGCGCGCGCGGGAGACATATTCCCAGCTTCCTTGCTGCTTCACCGTGATGAAGCGGCCTTCCCACCGCGTTTCGATGGGGGTGTCGGGGCCGGGTCGGGTCATCTGCTATCCTAGATTTCGATCAGCCGGTCAGGCAGCTCATTGGGATTTTCGCTGCCACGCGGGAAATGTTCGGCGAGGACGATCCCCATCTGCCGTACCGCTTCGGCCATGCCTTCGCCGGGCTGGCCTGCGCGCACACGCTCAATCAGCGCCGCCATCGCGTCGCCCCAGACTTCGGGAGAGACTTTCGCGGCGATTGCTTCGTCGGCGACGATGTCGGCGCGATGCTCTTTCAGGCTGACGTAGAGCAGGATTCCGGTGCGGCCCATGGTCTTGCCCTCGGTGCCGACCTTGAACAGGTCGATCGCGCGGGCGCGTACGCGCTGGGCGAGGATCGCCCGCGGGGTCAGCGCGAGGCGTAGTGGCCGCCACAACAGGATCAGCCACATGCCGATCCATTTGAGCACGCCGACGGCAATCACCGTCCCGAGCCACTGGTTGGCGGTGAGTTCATGCCCCCAGCCCCCGGTCAGCCTGTCGTAAAGCCCGCGGTAAAATTCGGGGAAGAGTGCGATCACCGACATGGCGACAAAAGCGATGATGCTCGCCCAGACGAGCGCGACATCGTCATAGTCATTCGATTGCGCGGCGATGACGGTGACAATTTCGCCGCTGGTATGCGCTTCTGCCGCGGCGACCGCGTTGGTGACGATATCATGATCGGCGGTGCTGACGTGGCTGACTTTCATCGGTCCGTTCCTCTACCAGCCACCGGAGGCGCCGCCGCCCCCGAAGGAGCCGCCGCCGCCGGAAAAACCGCCGAAGCCGCCACCACCGCCCCCGAAGGAACCGCCGCCGCCCCATGAGGATCCGCCGCCGCTGCCGCCGCCCCAGTCGTCGTCGCCCCAGATGATGATCGGGGCGCCCCACGGACTATGTTTGCGCCGTTTCTTGCCGCGTCGCCCGAGGCTCGACAGCATCGGCAGGACGAAGAAGAAAAAGATGATGAAGCCGACGAAGAACAGCCCGCCGAAATCGCCGTCGTCGGCGCGATCGCGTTCCTGCGACGCCGCCGCAGCGGCCCGCGCGGCAGCTTCCTCGGGCGGCAGCTGAATCTGTTCGGCGATCGCATTGACGCCCGCCTGAATGCCGCCGGGCATGTCGCCGGTCTTGAACAGCGGGGTCACCGTGTCGCGGATGATCCGCCCCGACAGGGCGTCGGTGAGAATGGGTTCGAGGCCGAGGCCGACCGAAATATTCATCCGCCGTTCGTTGGGAGCGATCAGAAAGACGACGCCATCATCCTTCGCCTCGTCGCCAATCCCCCATGCGCGGCCGAGCTTGTAGCCATAGTCGGCGATGTCGTTGCCCGCGAGGTCGCTGACCGTCGCGACGACCAGCTGGTGCCCCGTTGTCGTCTCGAGCTGTTCGAGCTGCGCATTGAGCGCAGCTTCCTCGGCGGGCGGAATGATATCCGCCTGATCGACGACGCGGCCGGTCAGCTTGGGGAAGGTCTGTGCACCCGCGGGCGCGGCCGAAAGCAACAGCAACCCGGTAAGGGTCGCCGTTGCCAGCGGACGGAAAAAGGCGGTGAGGCCCATCTTACTGCCCGAAATCGACCTTCGGCGCGACATTGGCATTGGGGGTGATCGCCTTGTACGGGGTCATCGGCTGCGCGCCATGGACGATCTTGGCCCCGATGATGTCGGGGAAGGTGCGGATCGTCGTGTTATAATCCTGCACCGCGGCGTTATAGTCCTGAACCGACACGTTGATGCGGTTTTCGGTGCCCTCGAGCTGGGTCATCAGGTCGGCGAAACGTCCCTGGCTCTTGAGGTCGGGATAGGCTTCGACGGTCGCAAGCAGGCGACCGAGCGCGCCGGACACCTGGCCCTGCGCCTGCTGGAACGCCTGCACCTTGGCGGGATCGTCGAGGTCGTCGGTCGACAATTTGACCTGCGTTGCCGAGGCGCGCGCCTGGATGACGCCTTCGAGCGTCGATTGTTCGATCTTGGCGGCGCCCTTGGCGGTTTCGACGAGGTTGGGGATCAGGTCGGCGCGGCGCTGGTAGGCGGCTTCGACATTGGCCCATTTGGCTTTTGCGGCCTCTTCCTTGGTCGGAACGCTGTTGATGCCGCAGGCCGACAGGCTCATCGCGGCGACGGGCAGGATCATCCAGCGGGCGGAACGATAGGTCATGGTCGTGGGTCTCCCTCCGGCGGCGTTCTGCCGCAACAATACAGATGATAGGATGCCGCTTGCCTTTGCGCAATCGGCGAGGCATTTTTGGCACATAGATCAACCTTCTGGGGAACAGAAAAATGCTGGGCGAATTCAGGGAATTTATCGCGCGCGGCAATGTCATCGACCTTGCTGTCGGTGTCATTATCGGCGGCGCTTTTGCGACGATCACGGGCTCGCTGACCGAAGATCTGATCATGCCGATCGTCGGCTGGCTGTTCGGCGGGGTCGATTTCTCGAGCATGTTCATCCTGCTCGGCAATGTTCCCGACGGCGTTGCCGCGACCGATTATGTCGCGCTGAAGAAGGCCGGGGTCGCGATGATCGGCTATGGCGCCTTCATCACCGCGGTGATCAATTTCCTGATCCTCGCCTGGATCATCTTCCTGATGGTGAAGATGGTGAACCGGGTGATCCGCAAGGCGCCCGATGCGCCCGCCGGCCCGACCGAAGTCGATCTGCTCGCCGAAATCCGCGACGAATTGCGCAAGAAATAAGGGGATAGACCCCATCGGGGACAAAAAGCCCGTCTGCGCTCTTTCCATGCGCAGGCGGGCTTCCTATATAGGGGGTGCCGGTTTCGACCGGATATGAGGATAAATGGTGTCGTGGAATAGACACAGCGGACCCGGGGGCAGTACCCGGCGGCTCCACCACAAACCCGTATTTCCCTGATGGGTGTGCGGGTTTCTGACGGGGCCGAACCAGGATCGACGTGTGTTCAAAGGCGATATTTTCTTCCGGGCTGAGTAACCCGTTCAAGGCTCAAAACCAATAGGTGCTAACGATAACGAAGCACTCGCTCTGGCTGCGTAACCGTTAGGCCTCACGGCCGAAGGTTATTCAAATAGAACGCGGTTCGGACCGAACCGGGCAACAGAATCGGAAACCAGCGGCTGGGGACGAGCCGGGCAACAGAATCGTCCCACCTTTCCCAAATCACACCGAAGAAGATGCGGGCCGTCAGTGCGCGCTTTCGCACTGCGCATGGTCGCCCAGCGCCTCGATCACCCGGCAGTCGGCAGCGATACCACCGCGGCAGCGGCCGACGATGCGCGACAGCTCTTCGCGCAGGAGGGTCAGCTGCGCGATCTTTTCCTCGACCTGTTCCAGATGGCGGGTCGCGATGCGGTCGGCGTCGGCGCAATCGCGCTCGGGATGGTCGGACAGGTCGAGCAGCGAGCGGATCTCCTCGATCGTGAACCCCAACTCCCGCGAATGGCGCACGAAGGCGAGCCGCGCGCGGTGGGTGTCGCCATAGCTGCGATAATTGGCCGCGGTGCGCGACGGCGCGGGAAGCAGGCCGATCCGCTCATAATAGCGGATGGTTTCGATATTGGTGCCAGTGGCACGCGACAGCTCGCCAATTTTCATCGCTTGACCCTGTAGTTGATACAGGGTGCATATAGGGTGTCGAATCAAGGAACCAAGACGGCTTTCGCCGGAAAGCCGAAGCGAAATGTGAGGAGATACGGGCGATGGCCGATAGTTGTTGCGCGGGGGCCAGTGGCAAGACCGCACTGAACAATCCGCGCTGGAGGCGGATCCTGTGGATCGCGCTGTTGATCAATGCCGCGATGTTCGGCGTCGAGATTGTTGCGGGCGTTGCAGCGGATTCGCGCGCGCTTCAGGCCGATGCGCTCGATTTTCTGGGCGACAGCGCCAATTATGCGATTAGCCTGGGGGTCGCCGGCATGGCGCTCGCCTGGCGCGCGCGGGCGGCTTTGCTGAAGGCTGGAACGATGCTCGTCTTTGGCTTGTGGGTGTTCGGGTCGGCGGCTTGGGGCTTTTTCAGCGGATCGGCCCCGCATGCTGAAACCATGGGGCTGATCGGCGCGCTTGCGCTCGCCGCCAATGTCGTGGTCGCGCTGATGCTCTATCGCTATCGCACCGGCGACGCGAACATGCGCTCGGTGTGGATCTGTTCACGCAACGACGCGATCGGCAATGTTGCGGTTATGGGCGCTGCGCTCGGCGTGTTCGGGACGGGGCAGGGCTGGCCTGACTTGCTGGTCGCGGCGATCATGGCGGGACTCGCGATCTGGGGCAGCGTCGACGTGTTCCGCCAGGCGCGCGGCGAGCTCAGCGGCGGCGCGTCGGAGCAGGCGGCCTAAGCCAGCATTGGCGCGACCGCGAAAACCAATCGGGGAGCGCGGCACCATGCCGCGCTCCCCGATTGGTTTTGCGATTCGATTGGGCGCCGAAGCGTCAGCTGGGGATGATAGCCAGCTCGAGGCGATCGGTGTCGAACCCGTTTTCGCCGGGAATCGCGGCGATGGGGCGTTCCCGCACGCGCGGTCCCGTGGCGCGGCTGAGCACGGCCTGGCCGGAGCCATTCAGAATGATCTCGTCGCCGCCGGCAATGATCCGCGCGCCTTTCAGCGAACCTGGTGTGTAATTCACGACCAGATTATAGCCGCCGGGTGCGTTGCAATATTCGCGAAATGTACCGAGCGACACGGCTTCGCCGCTGATCGCGCCAAAACCCGTGAGCTGGTGGTTGACGATGCAATGCACCGGAACGGACGCGCGAAGATCAAAGACAGAGCTGGTTCCCAGCGCCGCGGTCGGTGCGACTATCAGCATCATGCTCGTAAGACCGAGCGAGAGTTTCCATTTCATTCGTCACCCCTTCCGCCCGACAACTCAGGCTTGAGAGGACGAATAGGATTACGAATCTAATATTCTGTTAAAAGACCGGACTGGATATGGAAACTCTATGGTTAATCACAAGTAACGATAAAACCTTAACGCGCCGTTACTGAAATCGAGATTACGTCGCTGTAAACCCCGGCCCGCCGGTCGGAAATATCGCCAATCATGAACTGGATCGGCAAGGATTCGCGGCGAAGCCCGGTACCTGCCGCGCCCGAGATGGTGCGCGCGCCGGCCAGGTTCACGGCATTGCCGCCAATTGCGACGCTATAGGGCACATACCATTCGCTCGAACCGAGGCGAAGGCGTCCGGCGTTCGCCGAGGTGACGTTGAGGTCATATGTACCGGTGGCGCTCACGCGCAGTTGCAGCGGCACCGGTGCGACACCCGGACGCAGTTCGCCAAGGTCGACGACAGCGTGGCCATCGTCCATCGTATAGGCCCCGGCCAGGCCGATGCGTGCCGAGGGTAGAACATCGATCCCAAGGACCAGCCGCGTGCCGCCGAGCGAACGGAACGCCTTGTCCTGAGCCTCCAGTGTCACGTCCTGCGTGAATGTGCCGGCTTCCCGTACATCATTGGGGTCGGCGACGAGCTTGTAGAGAAGCGTGCGCGATTCACCTGCGGAGAGTGTAATCTCGCGGTGCGAGGGCGTCCGCTGCGATCGCCCGGTACGCGGCGTCACGTCCTGCGTGTCGGTGAGATTGAGGAGCGCATAGCCTATGGACTTGCCCGATCCCTTCGACAGGCCAAACGGCGGCTGGTTCAGTTCGAAAGCGGGCGAGAAACGACATTCGGCCGTGCCGTCATTGACGAAGGTGACGCCGAAAGTTCCTTCGGGAATGGAGCCGTCGAACGGATCAAAACCCTTGATCAACCAACTGCTTGGAGTCGCGTTTGCGCGAATGAGGCATTCGGCGCCCGGAATGGCTGCCGGTGCCGGTGCCTGAGCAAGCACGGGCGGAGCCAGCAAGGCGGCAGTGAGGAAAAGAAATGGGCGCAGCATGAGAGGCCTCCTAATTTTTTGTGCCCGGCCGGACGGTGCCGAGGTTTACGAGGCCGTCGGTGTCGCCGGGGACCATGAACTCGAAGCTTTGGTCGATTGAGCCTTGCGGCCCATAGGTTTCCACCAGATAGCGGCGTCCGGGCAGCATATTGGATATCGCGAAACGTCCGACAGAGTTGGTGAAGAAGGGCATCGGTTTCAGATTTTCGCCTTCCTTGACATCGAGGAGCGTCACACGTCCGCCAATCAGCGCGACGGGTTTTTCGGGCGAAAGGGCGAGTGTGCCCATGACACTGACAAATGCGTCCGTGCCGACCCGCATCGCATAGCCGCTCTTGTACGGCGGATGCACGCGAACAACGCCAGCGCCCGTGTCATAGCCCGTGGGCGCGTCTTCGACATCATATTGAACGGACTGGGTGACATAGGAGCCAAGGAAATTGTTCACCGCCGCGCCGAGCGTGCCGCTCCGGCCGATATAGTCATTTTTGGCGAGCGACTGTCCGGCTACGACGCTGCGATCGCCCAGATTTTTGTGCGGCGCAAGCAACATGAAGCTGTCGTTGATACGGCGCCCCACACCGAACATCCCGTCGGCGAAGGCCAGCGTCGTGCCGACGCGGACCGACGTGGCGTTGATCGCGCCGAAATCGGAGAAGCTCGGCCCGAAGCTTGCGTGGCTGATGGTCGCGTCGAAACGGTTCGCCGAATAGGCGGCATAGCCTTGCGCGCGGACGTTGCCATTCTGCTGCGCGACCACGGCGCCAAAGCCGGCGTTGTTCATCTGGTTCAAGCCGCTTTGATTATAAGACAGCTCGGACAGATTATCGCGGCTTTCGTATCGCGCCTCGGCACGCCGGCGATAATCCGGCTGGAAGACGAGGCCGACATTGACGCTAACGCCGCCGCCGCTCGCAAATGCGGACGGGAACTTCGCATAATCCATGCCGGCACGGACCGACCATCGCCGGTCCAGCCGGTAGTTGCCCGAAACACCCAGCCTGTAGCTGTCGCCAACGGCACCGCGCCCCTTGAGATAGGAGGCGGTCGCCGTCGCGGTCAGGCGAAAATTGAACTGCCGCGTATATTGCGAGGACAACGTATAGGCCGTGCCATTGATGGCGCCGGGGTTTCCAAGCGACGCAAAATTCGGTGACAGATAATCTGCTCTGAGCGAGAAATTGTCGACGAGTTCGTTGCCGCGATCGACAAAATATTCATAGCTGACGCCGCCGGCAAATCCTTGTCCCGCCGTCTTTGAATTGCTCCCCGCCGCATCGAGCAGCAGGCGGCTGCCGTTGCCAAGCACGAATTGGGTTTGACCCGAGAGCGATTGGACGTTCTCGCTCAGTTGGACGCCGACGCCAATGGCCGGGCGATTGAAGAAGGCTTTGCGGAAGAAGCCGGTGAAGGCGACCGGGCCGCTATAATCGGGTGCGCTCCCGATGCGATTGCTCGTGGGCCCCAGAAACGCGCCATATTCATGCTCGCCCGGGTCGAGGTCGATGGGGTCGAGATATTGCTGGTAGGACAGATTCTGGACGCTGCCCGTATTGTCGGTGACCTGAATGTCGATGTCATTGCTGCCCGCGACAAGCGGTAGCGAACTGAAATCGTAGCGGCCGGGCTGGAGCCGCACTTCACGATAGAGCGAGCCGTTGCGCAGAAATCGGACCGTCGATTCACGCTGCAGGACCAGTTGCCGGTTTGATTGCAGAACGGCGGAGCGAAAGCTGTTGAAGCGGCGTTTCTGGCGCAGCACGCCGACGCCGCCCATTTGGGTGTAGGATTGCAAGCCACGGATTTCGGGGTCGAGATCGCCCAATAGCCAACGGCGGTAATCCTCCGGCTCGTCGTAAACCAGCCTGGCATAATTGCGTTCGAACTTGTATTTTTCGTCCGTCGTTCCGAACCGTTGGCTGAACTGCGCATCGCCTTCAAAAACGACGCGGCCGAACCGTATCGCACCGTCGAAATTGACCGTCGGAGGATCGGCGCGACCGCCTTCCCAGATATATGTCTGGCCGACGTTGAGATTCAGAAAGGCGGAAAAAGCGGCAGGTTGCAGCGTCACAATGTTGTTGTCGTCGCGCGGCGGGGAAAAGATATCTTCGATCGCTCGTTGTTCCGGGCCCACTTCCACCACGACGACCGCCAGCGAGGCAGGGTCATAGGTCAACTGCACGCCGGTCCGTTCCAGATCGTCCGGCCCGAAGGTTTCCAGTCCTTGCAGACGCGAAGACAGGCTCGCCTGCGCTTCATCGTTCAGGATGGGTTGCATCAGGCGGACGAATGTTGCGGTGTCGAGCATGAACCGGTCGTCGGCGGTCAGTCGCATCGGGATATCACCCAGACTGCGATTGAGGAACGTCAGCGGCACCGTCATCTCGATGTCGCGATTATAGGGGTTGATATCGGGCCGGCCGTGAGGCCCGACCGGCAGCGGCGGCAAGCCGGGCGTCGGCGTCAGCGTTGGCAATTGATGCCCCGGCAGGGGAATGGTCGTGGGTGCCTCGGGCGCCGGGCTGGTCTGCGGCGGTTTTCCGCCGGGTGGCAGAGGAATCGACACCTGCGCGCCCGCGGTGCCCGCCGCGAGGGCGGACAACGCCACAGAACAAAGGGCGTAGCCGATCTTCACTGGGTAAACGACAGCTTGATCGGGTTCGGCCCGAAACCGGTCACGGGTACGTTAAAGGTCCGCTCGCCCAGCGCCGGGACATAGCCTGTGCCGATCGCACGGCTTAATTCCTCGGGCGAGATATCGACGCGCAACCATTTTCCTTCGCGATCGGTGCCTTCAAGGCGCCAGCCGAAGTGCGCCATCATCGCGTGGCGACGGCCTTCGTTGCGGAGGGTGATGGCGACGCCATCCTGCAACGGCGGGAGCGCGTCCGAACCCGGGGGTGCCGGGGGCTGGTAGTTCACCTGGTGGACGGAGGCTGCGGATACGTCAGGCTTTGCCCCTGGGGGCGCCACGACGACAAGTGCGCGCATATTGTAGAGAATCTGCACCTGAGCGGCGAGTTCTTCGGTCGTGGTCGGTTCCAGCGCTACCGGCAGTTGCTGTATCGAAACATAATAGGCCTGCGATGCCGCCATGTCGGGCTCGCCGACCCATTGGAGGCGGACCACCTGACGTCCGCCGGCGGGCAGTACACCCTGAGGCGGAAAGATCAGGAATTTGTCGTCGGCCGGTGTTTCAACAATCTGGCCCTTTTCGTCGAGCGTCATCAGGAAAACGCGCGTTTCGAAAGCGAGGTTGCCCTGATTGATATTTTGCACTTCGATGCGGGCGACCGCATTGGAGCCGCGCGTCTCCATCTCCACAACCATGGGAGATACGCGCATGGCCAGGGCCGGGCTGATCAGTATGAACAGCGCCGCAATCGCGGCAAACAGCGCGCGCGCGCGCCGCTTTGACGTCGTCAATATTGTCATAATTCCCCGCCCCCAGATGCTGGGCAATGCTACCAAGCCTTGGTGAAAAAAGGGGAAAGATTGCTCTTTCCCCTTTCTTCATATTTCCTGCCGGAACCTTAGTTCGCGCGCAGCGTGACCTTGGTTTCACCGACATAGTTGCCGGCGACCAGTGCCTTGGCGGCGACCGGAGCGGTGAAGGTGATGCGCATGTCCGAACGCCATGCGCCCTGGTTGCGCAGGCCGGCATTGCTCGTGGTTCCAACCGTCAGCGTTTCGTTGGTCGGAGCGCCAGCACCCGTGGGGGCTGCACCGGTCCAGGCAGCGGCCACCGAGTAGGGGATGTTCGCCTGGAATTCGTCGCTGTTGTAGCCACCGGGGTTGTTGTTCACGAGACCACGAACGTCGTTCTTGCTGATTTCAACGGCATTGTTGGTGTTGCAGCCAGCAGTCAGCGTGCGGACGTTGGCGACAGCGGTGCCGACCATGTTGAACGCCGAACCGACATTTTCATTGTCGCCGGTGCGAACGCCGATGACGCCGAAGTCGATGTTCTGGGCGTTGCTGTTGTTGCCGGCATAGAAGGAGCAATCTTCGTTGACGCGGCCGCTCAGCTTGAACGTCACGTCAATGCGGTCTTTCGCAGTCGCGGTGTCGCCAGGCGACGTCGAAAATGCGGTGTAGCGCGTGCCGATGCCGTTGTTGAGGCCGACTTCTGCAAGGCCCGCAGCGATCGCGCCGCCCAAGCCGGTCGGGTTGGTCAGTTCGATACCGAGCGCGTTGTAGTGGACCTGGTTGGTCTGTGCTGCGGCGGGCGCTGCGGCGCCGACGAGAGCGATAGCGGCAACGGCGCCGCAAAGGATCTTCTTCATAATTTTCTTCCCTCTATTATGCCGCCCCGCCACATGGCGGGTTTCGGCCTAATACCTGCACCGACTGGTCGGATACCGGCAGAGCAGCGGTGCCTGCTCTGTCAGCTACGTCCGCGGTTCATCCGCGGACGAACTCTTCAGGTCGGAGAGACCGTGATCGTAATCGTCTCCGAATATTCGCCGGCGAGCAGCCCGGCCTCGCCCGAAGGCAGGCCAAGCTTGACTGCCAGGAGCATGCCGTCGGTTGCGATGCCGCCATTGCTCGAAATCACGCCGCCGCTTTGCAGCTGGCTGCCATCGAACGAACCGCTGATCATTTGCGTCGCCGGGTAACGAACGGGCATTTTGACAGCCAGATTATAGGATAGCTGGCCGCCATAGGGGCCTTGACCGCCCGGCTTCGTCGTATGGGTCAGGGCGCCGTGCGCGCCCTTGATCGACATGGTGAACGGCACGTTGCAATCGAGCGCGACGCGCGCTTCGAAGCCAAGGCCGCGCCGTTCAAGATTGCCGAAGTCGATGTCGGGGATGCTGCCCATCGCGCAATGCTGGCGAATGGCTCCGCTGACCGCGATGTCGAGCGAGCGGACATTTTCGATTTCGCTAGCACTCGCGGGCACAGCAAAAGCCGTGGCGGCAAGCGCAAAGAGAACGAATTTCAAACCACTACCCCCCAAGAAACCGGAAACGGTTTTAGGCTTCGCCTTGCAGCAGCCTTGGGCATCCCCATGCCCGGGGGAGTCGCGACCTCGCTCATCCCCACCCTCCGTTAAGAAAAACTTAATACAGAGATTAAGACCGATTCGCACCCCTAAATTCGGTCCCGGCAAGAAAGCCCGTCGGCGATGTCATTCAACTTCAACGATAATTGGCCGTTTAGTGCACTGCACGAGGGTTAATCGCCCCGATGGACCGGGGTGGAAAGCTGTGTGGCGTTCAGAATTGGGACAGGGCTGTCCCGCTTATTAACTTTAGACAGGCAGCAAGCTTAGCTGTCAGGGCTTCGCTGCCTCGGGCGGCCGCACCGCAAGGCGCCATATTCCGCGCCTTGCGGTGCCGGGCGGCCACTTCGCTCACCGCGCGCGGCACACGGCTCGTCCGGGCAGCGGCATCCTCGCCTTGTGGTCACCGCGGGCGCGCCGCATCGTCGGGGCATGCCGCCGGCGATCTTTACCATTCGACAACCGATGTCGGCGCATAGGCCCTAGCCATGCCCATTCACGCGACGATCGAACATCAGCAAGCCTCGGAAGGCCAGCGTGGAGCCGCGCGCGTGCGCATGCGGATCGAGGCTTTGGGCTCGGTCGACGGCAGCGAAGGCGCGGCGGTCGTGATCCACAATTTGTCGGCCACCGGCATGTTGATCGAAACGACGTCGGAACTGACGATCGGTCAGCGGATCATGGTCTCACTGCCCGAGGCGCCCGACCTGGCCGCCGCTGTCGTCTGGCGTAGCGAGGCACTCGCCGGTTGCCGCTTCGATCAGCCGTTATCGCGCGCGGTGCTCAGCGCCGCACAGCTGCGCAATCCGCTGCCGACCGACGTCGATCCGGCGGGCGAGGCGGACGCCTATGAAATGCTGCCGCAACGACTGCACCGGCTGCGGCAGGAGCGCGGCCTTAGCCGTGCGGCACTTTCGACGCGAACCGGCTTGAGTACCCCCAGCATCTGGGCGTGGGAAACGGGCAAGACGGTTCCGCGGCGCAGCAATCTGCTCGCGCTGGCCGAAGCCTTCGGCATTTCGGAGCGCGAGTTGGTGATCGGCGACACGGCTGGGCAGGCGGGTGAAGATGCCATTTCCGGCGACAAGGTCGAACAAATTCGTGCCCTGGTCGAGGCCAGCCGCGAACAGATTGCGACGCTGGCGGGCGTGATGCCCGTCAATGTGAAGATTGCTATCGAATTTTGATGCGCGCCGCGCGTTAGGGGCCCGCCAGTTCCTTGCGGATCTGGCGGGACACTATCTGCCTGCAGCATGCCTGCGGGACCGCGCTAGAATTTGGCGCGCAGTCCGATCGAATAGCGACGTTCCGACAGGGCATAGCTGTTGACCGCCAGCGGGTTGAAATCGCTGATTTCTACCGTCGCCGAATCCTTCGGGATCAGGTTCTGCGCCTGCACCGACAGTGCGAAATGATCGTTGATGTCGAAGCCGAGCTGGGCGTCGAGTTGTGATCGCGCCGCAATAACCTGCGGGCGGCCCTGAATGAATTCGAACACCGCATCGTCGCGCCAGTTATAGGCGACGCGGGCCGACAGCGGGCCTTTTTCGTAAAGCGCGACAAGATTGTAGCTGTGCTTCGACGTGGCGACGAGCGGGAAGCCATTGCTGTCCTTGCTGTCGGCGAACGTATAGTTGGCGATCACGCCGAAGCCGTCGAGCGGCGAGGGCAGGAAGTCGAGGAACTGGGTAACCCCGACCTCGAACCCCTTCACCTTCGCCGAGGCGACATTGTCGGGGCGCGAGACGCGGACGACGCCGAGGCTTTCGAAGCCCGGGATGATCGCTTCGGTCGTGCTCGTCGCGATGAAGTCCTGGACGCTCTTGTAAAAGACCGCGCCCGAAATCATCGAGCTTTTGCTGGTATAATATTCGATCGACAGATCGAGGTTGCTCGAGATCGGCGGGGTCAGGCTGGCATTGCCGCTGGTCGATGTGCGGTTGGTGGCATCGACGAAGGTCGATGGCGCGAGTTCGGCAAGGCCCGCGCGCTGCAACGTCTGCGACGCCGAAAGCCGGATCAGCAAATCGTCGGTGGCGTTCAGCGTCAGGTTCGCGCTGGGCAGGACGTTGGTATATTTGTTGGTGTCGGTGCGCGGGAGCAGCAGATTGCCCTGCTGGGTAAAGGTGTCGACCGAAAAATCGGTGTGGGTGATGCGGACGCCGGCGTTGAGGCGGATCGGGCGACCGAAGATTTCATCCTCGGCGTCGAACATCAAATAGCCCGAGAGTGTCTTTTCGCGCAGGTCATAATCGCGCGCGGCGTTGCGCCGCAACGTTCCCGCCGGATCGCCCGACTGGTTCGGTTCGACGATCAGTACCCGGTCGATGATGAACTTGGCATCGGGCACCCCGGTCAGGAACTTGCGCGGGAAATTGCCTTTGATATCCTTCAGAAAATCGGGATTTCCTGTATCGAGATAGGGCGCGAGGTCGGCCATGCTGGCGTCGGCGCGACTGCGAAATGCCTCCGATTTGCCGCTGAGGTCGACATAGCGCACCCCGGCCTTCAGCTTGATGCCATCGCCCGCGTCATAGCCGACATCGAAGCGGCCCGCCCATTCCTCGAGCGTTCCGGGCAGAGTGTTGGCGCGCAGGGTCAGAAGGTCGGTGCGCGCCGGAAAGTTGGAGACGAGCGACGGGTCATAGGCTGCGCCGCCCGCCGTTTTCAGGATCAGGTCGGGGATCGGGCCGTTGCGGAAATCGAAGCTGCCGACGACATTGTTCGCGGTCTGCAGCGTGACGACCTCGATCTTCTGCCGCAGCGTGCCGCGGCTGTAATAGCCGTCGGCTTCGATGGTGAAGGTGCCGTCGTCATATTTGCCATTGAGGCCGAAGAGCAGGCTGGTCGCCGGATCGTCGCGGCGCTGGTTACCGGTGCGGATGTTGCCGGTAGCGGTGCCGGCGACGATGTGATTGTCCTCGATCACCGGATTGGTGATGATCGCGGCGGTCGCGCTGGTCGGCATGTTGAACGCGATGAACTGGTTGGTGCGCTTGGCGTTGACCTTGGAATAGAGGCCGTCGGCGGTCAGCACGAAATCGGGCGAGGCCTGCCACTGGATCGAGCCGTTGATCCCGAGGCGCGACCGGTCGATGTCGGTATTTTCATATTGCAGCAGGCGCGGTGCGAATTTCTTGGTCGTTCCGCCGTTGAGGCTGTCGAAGAAATTATTGCGTTCGAACAATTGCAGGCTCGACGAGCGTTTCTGATATTCGCCCGAGATCAATATGCCGATATTGCCGCCGGCAAGTGTAGTCGTGAACAGGCCGGAGAAGCCGGGTTCGAACTTGTCGGCACCTTCCGAATAAGTGCCCTGCACCTGTGCCGACAAAGTGGTCTTCTTGAAATCAAAGGGCTTGGGAGTGACGAGGTTCACCGACCCGCCAAGGCCACCTTCGACCTGGCTGGCGATCGGCGACTTGCGCACTTCGAGGCGGCCGAACAGCGAGGAGGGGACAGCGTCAAGGCCCGAGGAGCGGCCGAGATTGTCATTCTCGGGCGGCGATACGCGGGCGGAGAAGCCGAGCAGGGTACGGCCATCGATTTCGACGCGGACCTGTTGCAGGCCGCGGATGTTCACCGCCTGCCCTTCGCCAAAGACGCGGGTGATCTGGACCCCGGTGACGCGTTGCAGCGCCTCGGCGACATTGGCGTCGGGCAGCTTGCCGACATCTTCGGAGGTGATGACGTCGAGAACCTGGCTGGCGTCGCGCTTGATCTCGGCCGCCTGCTCGAGCGAGCCGCGAATACCGGTGACGACGATATCGCCCTCGGCGACTTCGCTATCCTCTGCTGGTGCGGCGGCGCTCTGCGCCAGCGCCTGTCCGTGGCACATAATGCCGATCACCGACGCGCACAGAAGAAGCCTCTTCTTCATAACATCCCTCTCCCTGATTTCGATACTTATGCGTTCGACATTGCGACTTTGTATCGCTATTTCCCAGCAATGATACCGGTGTCGGTAACCGGTGTCAAGATTGTGCTCCAGATAGGGAACAGGCAGGTTATGGGATTGAAATCCGGTATATTCCCTGTCGTGACGGCCGGATTGCTGGCGGCAATCGCTGTCGCCGCATTCTCTTCGCAGGCGAGCGAGTCTCCGCCCGCTGTCCCGCCGAAGCGCCTGCTGGTGATCGCCGATCATTCGACGGGCAATCAGACTGCGCATGGGGTGTCGAGCCACGCGGTTGCGACGATCGAGCGGCTGGGGCGGCAGTCCGGTGCCTATGTGACGACGATCCGTACCGACATGATGCTGGTGACCAAAGGCGAAGTGTGGGGGAAGGGCGATTATGCGAAGGGCGGCCCGAAGGCATCGCGCGCGGCGACGCTCGATCATTATGATGCCGTGCTCTTCTACACCAATGGCGAGACCGACCTGTCGGACGATCAGAAGCGCGACCTGCTGGCCTTTGTTCATGCCGACGGGAAGGGCTTCATCGGGGTCCATTCGGCGGCGGCGACCGCCTATGGCTGGCCCGAATATGGGCGGATGCTCGGCGGGGTGTTCGACAATCACCCTTGGAAAGTGATCGCGGCGCGGATCATCGTCGAACGGCCCGATTTTCCGGCGATGAAGGGCTGGTCGACCGGAATGACGCTGGCCGACGAACATTATCAGATGCGCGCCGCGCCTTATTCGCGGCGCGATGTCGACGTGCTGGCGCGGCTCGATCCGCAGAGCGTCGATCTGGCCAGCCCCGGGGTGCATCGCGTCGACCGCGACTTTCCGGTCGCTTGGATCAAGCGCTATGGAAAGGGCCGGGTCTTTTACTCGGGTCTGGGCCACACCGATGAAAGCTGGGACGATCCGCGCGTCCAGTCGATGTACCTCGAAGGCATTCGCTGGGCGCTGGGTTCGGGAAGCGTCGCGGTTCGCCCGCATCCCATGCTCGATGCCGATCAGCGCGCGGGCGGAACCGAGAAGCGATAGATGGTCAGCGACCGGAACTCCTGCCCGGGGCGCAGCACGGTCGACGGGAAGCCGGGCTGATTGGGGCTGTCGGGCAGATGCTGGGTCTCGATCGCGAAGCCCGCGTGGCGTGAATAGGCGATGTCCTCGGCGCCGATTTCGGTTCCGTCGAAGCCGTTGCCGCTGTTGAACTGGACCGAGGGTTCGGTGGTGAAAATCTCGAGCCGCCGACCGGACGCTGGCTCATCGATCGAAGCTGCGTGTCTGGTGCCGCTAGCGGAGGTGAGGACAAGGCTGTGGTCGAAGCCGCTCGACGGTGCGAGGAGCGGATCGTGTGCCTCCAGCCATGGCGCGAGCAGGGTCGGCCGCTGCAAGTCGAGTGCAGTGCCGGCGACGGGAAGGAGGCGCCCCGTCGGTATTTTGCGGTCATCAGTTTCGGCGTAGCGGTCGGCGGCGATGGTCACGCGGTGGCCGCCGATCGATCCTGCACCGGCTCCGGCGAGGTTGAAGAAGCCGTGATTGGTCGGATTGATCACCGTCGCGGCATCGCTGCGCGCGCGATATTCGATCTGAAGTTCATTGCGCCGATGCGGGAGGCGATAGGTGACTTCAAGTCGCAAGTGGCCGGGAAAGCCCTGATCGCCGTCGCGGCTGTCGAGCCGGAAGACGATACCCGACGACCGGTCATCGTTGAAAGGCGTCGCCGCCCATATCCGGCGATCATAACCGTCGGAGCCGCCGTGAAGCGTCACACCGTTGCGCCCTGGTTCCAGCCCATAGGTCACACCGTCCAGTGTGAAGCGCGCATCGGCAATGCGCCCGGCATAACGCCCGATCACAGATGCCCAGCGCCGCTGCGTCCGTTCATAGGCGGCTATGTCGGGCAGGCTGAGGACGACATTGGCGCGCTGGCCCGCGCGGCCCGGCACTTCGACGGCGGTGAGCGTTGCGCCATAGGTGATCGCGCTCACGCGCATTCCTGTCGCGTTGGCGAAGCTGTAGCGCTCGACTGGCTGGCCCCTCGCCGTGCGGCCGAAGGCTTCGGTATGGACCCCATCGGACGGCCCGGCGCCGGTCGCGCACCCGCCGAGCGCCAGTGCCGTGACCATACAGGCGGCGCAGCGCGGGATCACAGCCACAGCAAAGGCTGGCGAACGGGATAGTTGCGGATGATCTCGCCAACCTCGGGATCACCATCGAGCCGCTGCCACAGCGCGACATAGCCGGGCTGCGCGAGCGCGAGCCCGCCGAACAGCAGGCTGGAATGACGCACCGGCCAGTCGTTCCAATATTCGACGTCATGCGCGAAGGGCCAGCGGCGCTTGTCGGCGATATAGGGCGCCATGAAGGCGAGCGCGGTGCCGAGCGAGCGCCCGTCGGCTGTAGTGAAGCGCCACAGATCGTCGTCGGCTGTGCTCAGCGAATGAGCGGCGGCGGCGAGGACGTCGAGATTGAACAGGCAATATCCGAACGGCTTGGTGCGCGCGAGTTCGAGCGGCTGGCTGCCGTCGGGGGCGATCTGGTCGGGGATCAGCCGGGTGCGGAAGCGCTCGCGCGCGTCGGCGCGTACGGCCTCGTCCCCGACCAGCCGCGCGAATTCCGCCGCCTGCAGCACCCAGCAACTGCCGTGATTATTCTTTTCGTCGCGTTCGTCTGTGCCGTTCTTCGATGTCGTGAGCCAGTTCAGATAGGCGCGGAACCAGCCCTTCACTCCGGGGTCGAGCGGATAACCCGTCTCGATCAGCCTGCTGACAGCGCGCGCGACCTCGACGATCTGGAGCGTGTCGATCACGCCGATGCCGCGTCCGGTGTTCACTCCGATGATCGCCTGCGCGTGGTCGAGGCTGGGATTCATCCGCGTCGCAGGCGTCACGAACCATGCCTCGAGATGGCGTGCCGCGGCTTTCGCATAGCGCCGGTTTCGGGTGACGATCCACGCCGCCACGAAGGCGGGCACACGCAGTCCCAGGCCGATGAGCGCCTGCCGGTGATCGTCGAAGCGCGCGGGGTTCGAAAAGCCGTCGTGCCGAACATAGGCGCCGCCGGGATTGGCAGGGTCCGGCCACCAATAATCGCCTTCCGAATAATAATCATGCGCCGAGCCCGGGCTGCGCGCGGCGCGAAAGGCCGTGATCGTCACCGGAGCATCATCCAGCCAGCGATCGGCGGCGCGCAGGATGCGGGCGCGGTCGATCGCGGCGATGTCGAGCGGCGCGGCGGCAGGCTGCACCGGCGGCCGTACCGCGCACCCTGCGAGCAGCGCTAGCACCGCGCCACTCCATGTCCGGCGTGTCAGTTGCATAGATCCTCCCGCCTGGGTTCGGTCGCGCTTATTGATATTCCAGGGTCCAGCTGATCCGGAGCGCGCCGCTTGCCGTGCGCACGCCCTGACATGATATCACGCTGTGCATCGGACCCTGCGGCGTTCGATAGGCTTCCTTGCCTTCAGTTGGTCCGGCAGTGCATCGGGATAGCCCGGTGATCGTGAAGCGGCGCACGTCGCCCGCGGCAAATGCTGTGTCGGTACCTTGCACCCGGGCGCCCGTGGAGAAGCTGGCGAATTCGATGCGCGCATCGGCGATCGTTATGCCCATTTGCGGCACGAAGACGTCGGTGCGGGTGATCCGGCCGGGCGCAAAGCTGTAACTGGTCGTCACCGAAACGCGCTTGTCGGGCACGGGCGCGGCGTTGCCCATCCGGTCGAGTTCGCTCTGGTGCCAGCTGACGAGCGTGCGGTTGCCCGCCGCTTCGACCTTCACATCGCGCTGATAAGCGAGCGGCATCACGACGCTGCCGTCGCCGAGCGTCAGTTGCGGGATCAGCAGGGGGGCATCGCCGTCGGCGACGCCCTCGAGCATGCCGGGCGAGAAGGGAATGGGGAAATAGGGGCTGTGATTATGCTGGGTCGCGCCGCCGTTGATTACCGGCAGGCTGATGAGGCGTTTGCCGTCCTGCAAGGTCAGCAGCATCCGGTCATAGGTGCCGCGCGCGAACCAGGTCGTGGTCCGCTTCGGCTTGGCGGCCTGTACCGCCGCCCAGTCGATTTTGGGCGTGCGGTCGCGATAGCCAAGCTTGTTCCATACGGCATTGGTGTAGGAAAATTGATGCGCGAGGCTGAGGTTTTCGCCGAGGATGCGGAACTTGCCGCGATAGGCGTCGGTGCGCCGTCCGTTGTCCCACAGGTTCACCGACCCGGTGCGCGGGTTTACCCAGAAATCGACATAGCGTTCGGCGACGCGCGAAGCATAGGCATAGGCGATCGTCTTTTCCGCTTCGGTCAATACGCCGGTCGCGGCTGCGGCGGTCAGCACCTCGACGATCGAGGTTTCGCCATAGGGGCCAAGGCTGCGGCCATATTCGAAACCCAGCCCGTCGCCGTTAACGCGCAGCAGCATGACGTTGGCGGCCTTGCGCAGCCAGTCGAGGGTCTCTTTGGGCGGCGTGTCGCGGGTCTGGACATAGCGCGCCGCGATTTCGCCCGCGAGCAGGATCGAATAGCGGTCGAAGCGGCCTTCGCCGTCGGTCTCGTCGGCGAAACCAAAGTCCGAATAGGTGCGATAATGTTTGGCTGCGGCGGCGTAGAGGTGCGTCGCCGCGCTATCGTCTTCCCAGCCCATCGCACCGCGCAGCCGCGCGATCGATAAGGCGACGACGATATAATTGTTCGGATGATCAATCAGCACATAGCGGTCGCGATCGACGAAGCTGCGCCAGTCGAGCCGCACACGCAACTTCGCCATGGTGAGCGGATCGACCGCCTGCTCGAGCCAGCCGCGGCGGCGCAATATGTCGAGCGCGGTCAGATAGTAATAGATGCCCCAAGTGTCGTTCGGATCGTCGATGGTCAGCTTCGCGATCTTGCGGAAATGGCCGAGATAATCGGGGAGGCGGGGATCATCGTCGGCCAGGCCATCGAGATATTCGGCGAGGCCAATGGCGATCTTGCCGGGCAAAAATTTGTCGCTGCCGTTGAACACCGCGATGCCGTCAATCTGCAACGCCTTGCCGTCCTTGACCAGCGCGAGCAGCAATTGTTCGGACTGTGGCTGGATATGCTTTTCGACAACCGTGTTGAAGGCGCGCGCCGGGGCGCCGTCAGCCGCGAGCGCGGGCGCAGCAACCATCAGACCCGCGCCGAGGCCGAGGCATCGGCCGAGCATGGAGGGCCTGTTTCTGATCATGCGTTGCGTCTCTCCCGTAGTGCCGCATTTTCCTGCGGTCGTCCGGGTCCATTTCAGACACCGGTGTCATAAGTCTTTTGGGGGGAAAGGCCGTTTCGAGTCAAGGACCGAATTTTCGATCGATCGCGGCGATACGGTGGCGGTCGGCCTCAGAGCGTGGCGGACGCCGACATGACGGCTCGACCATCGGCGGCGAAGGCGCCCAGTTCGACTAATGCGCCATCACCGCGCAGCGCCAGATGCAGCTCTTCGCTGCAGATTGCAGGGGAGAGGCCGCGGAAGGCAAAGGAGGTCAGCGCATTGTCGCCGAACTGCCGCTGGGCAAGATCAAGGAGCAAAGTCGCGGTGAGCGGGCCGTGGACGACGAGCCCGCGATAGCCTTCTTCCTGCGTCGCATAGGGCAGGTCGTAATGGATGCGATGGCTGTTGAAGGTCAGCGCCGCATAGCGGAAGAGCAGCGCTTCGTCGGGCACCAGCAGGCGGTGACTATCCCATTCGCCGGGATCGAAATGGCCCTCGCCGGGCGGCGGTGGGGATGGCGGAGCGCCTGCCGGCGCGGCATCGCGGAACACGATCGATTGCGTCTCGCGCACGGAAAGCTGGCCATCGGCGTGCGTTTCATGCCCGACTTCGACGAAGACGAGCGGTCCCGATCCACCCTGTTTGGCGGTGATGGATCGGATCGCCGAGCGGCGCTCGATTGCTGCGCCGAGGGTGATGGGTTCGAGATACTCGACTTTGCTTTCCGCCCACATGCGGCGCGGCAGCGGGATCGGCGGCATCCAGCTGTCGGGACTGTCCTCGCGCCGGGGATGCCCGTCGGCGCCCAGCGTCGCGGTCGGCGCATCAGGTGTGCAGAGGCACCAGTGGAGACCTTGCGGAACGCTATCGTCCGCTGGTGTGTCGCGGTTGAGTGTCGCGAGCCAGCGAGCTGCAAGCTCCTCGCTCACCCGGTCATGGCGGATGCTTTCGCGGCCGACCCAGTCCTGCCATTCGCCCATCAATTGCGTCCTCCGACCAGACCGCGCGCGATCACCTGTGCCTGAATTTCGGCGGCGCCTTCGAAAATATTGAGGATGCGCGCGTCGCACAGGATGCGGCTGATTTCATATTCGAGCGCATAGCCATTGCCGCCGTGGATTTGCAGACCGGCGTCGGCGTTCGACCAGGCGGCGCGCGCGCCGAGCAGCTTCGCCATCCCGGCTTCGATATCGCAGCGCTTGCCCGAGTCCTTGGCGCGCGCGGCGGCGTAGCTCAATTCGCGCGCGACGACGAAATCGACGAGGCTCATCGCGAGCTTGTCGGCGACGCGCGGGAAATGGATGATCGCCTTGCCGAACTGTTTGCGATTCAGTGCATAGTCGAGTCCGAGTTCGAGCGCGCGCCGTGCGACGCCGACCGCGCGCGCGGCGGTCTGGATGCGGGCGCCTTCGAAGGTGCGCATCAATTGCTTGAAACCTTGCCCCTCTTCGCCGCCGAGCAAGGCGTCGGCGGGTGCGCGCATCGCGTCGAACTGCAGCGCATACTCGCGCATTCCGCGATAGCCGAGCACCTCGATTTCGCTGCCCGTCATGCCGTCGGCGGGAAAGGGTGTGTCCTCGGTCCCGCGCGGCTTGGGGACGAGCAGCATCGACAGCCCGGCATAGCCCTTCGCATTGGGCAGGGTGCGGGTGAGCAAAGTCATCAGGTCGGAGCGCGCGGCGTGGGTGATCCAGTTTTTGGCGCCGTCGATCACCCATTCGCCGTTAGCGTCCGTACGTGCGCGCGTTTGTAGCGACCCGAGGTCCGATCCGACATCGGGTTCAGTGAAAACCGCGGTCGGCAGGACTTCGCCGCTAGCGATCCGGGGCAGCCACTGGCTCTTCTGTTCGTCGGTGCCGCCTAGGACGATCAGCTCGCCCGCGATTTCGGACCGTGTCCCCAGCGAGCCGGTGCCGATCCAGCCGCGCGACAATTCCTCGGTGACGATGCACATCACCAGCTTGCCGAGGCCGAGGCCGCCATATTCCTCGGGGATACAGACGCCGAAGGTGCCGAGGTCGGCCATCGCCGTCACGGTCGCGTCGGGGATCAGATCGTTGGCGAGGTGCCAGCGATGTGCGTTCGGGATGATTTCGGCATCGGTGAAGCGGCGGTACTGATCGCGGATCGTGTCGAGGTCGGCGTCGTGGAGCGTCTCGCTGGGCCAATGTCCCGCCGCCAGCGCGGTGGCGAGGTCGGCGCGGGTGGTGACATGATCGGTGTCGAGAAGATTAGCGCAAGTGTCGGCAAGCGTGCGCGCCGCTGCGCCGATCCCAAGATCGGCCGGACGGAACATCTCATTCTGGCCCATCGGCAGGCCGCCGATGAGCTGGCCGATGCCCTCGGCGAAAGCGAGGGTGGCCACTTGTGCATCGACCGGATTGGCGCCTCTGCCCGCTTCCAGCCAGTCAAGCGTCGCTTCGAGCGCAGCGACCGTCGTCGCCACCCACGCAAAGCCATGCGCTGCGCGTTGCTCGGCGTCGATCGCCCGTGACGCCAGTCGTTCGGCGAGCGCTGCCTGCGCCGCCGCGCGATAAGCCTGCGCGGCGGTCAGGGCAGGGCGCAGATCGGTCATGCTCAGGCCGCGCGCTCGAAGATCGCGGCGATACCCTGACCGCCGCCGATGCACATGGTTTCGAGGCCATAGCGGCCGTCGCGGCGAACGAGTTCGCGGGTGAGGTTGGCGAGGATGCGCCCGCCCGTCGCGCCGATCGGATGGCCGAGCGAAATGCCCGATCCGTTGACGTTCAAAATCTCGTTGCGGCTATCGTCGTCCGACCAGCCCCAGCCCTTGAGCACCGCGAGCACCTGCGGCGCAAAGGCTTCGTTGAGTTCGACAAGGTCAATGTCGTTCCAGCCGAGGCCATTGCGGGCGAACAACCGTTCGACCGCGGGAACGGGGCCGATGCCCATGCGGCTGGGGTCGCAGCCTGCCGCAGCCCAGCTGTGGAACCAGGCGATGGGTTCGAGGCCGAGTTCGTCGAGCTTGTCTTCAGCGACGACAAGACATGCGGCGGCCGCGTCATTCTGCTGGCTTGCATTGCCCGCGGTGACGACGCCGCCTTCGAGCGGGCGCAGCTTGCCGAGCGTTTCGATGGTCGCGTCGGCGCGATAGCCCTCGTCCTGCGCGAAGATGATCGGGTCGCCTTTGCGTTGCGGGACCGACACCGGCACCAGTTCGTCGGCGAAGAGGCCCTTGCCCCACGCCGCGGCGGCGCGCTGGTGGCTGCGCACCGCATAGGCATCGCACGCCTCGCGGCTGATGCCATAATCCTTGGCGAGATTTTCGGCGGTCTCGATCATGCCGGTGATGACGCCGAAGCGTTCGACCGGCTGCGACATCACGCGGCCGCGGGTCAGCCGGTCGTGGAGGGTGAGGTTTCCGGCGCGGACGCCCTTGCGAATGTCGGTGCTGTAATGTTCGACGTTCGACATGGATTCGACGCCGCCCGCGACGACGACGTCGGACATGCCGGTCTGGACCATCATCGCAGCGTTGGCGATCGCCTGCAGCCCCGACCCGCAGCGGCGGTCGAGCTGATAGCCCGGAACCTCGAGCGGCAGGCCCGCGGCGAGCCACGACCAATGCCCGATGCACGGCGCTTCGCCATTCCCATAACCTTGCGAAAAGACGACATCATCGACGCGGCCGGGATCGATCCTGGTGCGCTCGATCAGCGCCTTCAGGATCACGGCACCGAGGTCGCCGGCGGTCAGCGAAGAGAGGCTGCCGCCGAATTTGCCGACGGCGGTGCGGATGGGGGCGACGATCGCGGCGCGGCGCAGGGGCATTATTCTATTCTCCGGTTTTGCTGGTGCCGACGATGCCGGCATCGATCAGGCGGGCGATCTCGCCCGAGGAAAGCGAAAGGCGGGTGGCGAGAATTTCTTCGCTATGCTGGCCGTTGCGCGGGGCTGGGCGGGGCGTCTGCCGCTCCATCTGCGGCACGGTCGCGAAGGACCCGGCCGCAGGGTAAGCGAAACCGCTGGGGTTTTCGGCGACGCCGAAGACCGGATTATCGGCGACCAGCGCGGGGTCGTGCACCGCGTCGAGCATCGTACGATACGCCGAATGGACGATCCCGCCCGCATCGAAGGCGGCGGCGAGATCGGCATGGGTACGCGCCGCGATAGCGTGCTCGAACAGAGGATAGAGCGCGTCGCGGTGGGTGAAGCGGAGGCCATCGTCTTTGGCGAAGGATATGCCGCGTTCGGTCTCGATTGCGGCGATGGCGTCGCCGAGGTTCAGCGCGGCGATGAGGTTTGCCCATTGGCGCGGGGTGACGACGACGATCATTGTGCGCTGTCCGTCGCCGGTCACGAAATCGCGCCCGAACAGGCCGTAAACCGCATTGCCGAGGCGCGGGCGGTTTTCGCCGGAATAGAGGGTTTCGGCGATGCCGCCGAGGTTGGCGACGGTGCCGATCGCGACATCGGATAGCGGGATGCGGACCTCGCCGCCTTCGCCGGTTGTGCTGCGCCGCTGGATCGCTGCGAGCAGGGCAAAGGCTGCGTAAGCGCCGGAGAGCAAATCCCATGCAGGCAAGACATGGTTGACCGGTTCGGGGCCCGCGCCGGTGAGCATCGGGTATCCGACCATATTGTTGACGGTGTAATCGAGCGCGGGCGACCCGTCGGCCCAGCCCATCACGCGGACGGTGATCAGGTCCGCGCGCCCTTCTGCCAGCGTCTCGTGCGACAGGAATCCGCCGACCGGAAAGTTGGTGATGAACTGCCCGGTGGCGCGCACCAGTTCCTGCAACAGCTCGCGGCCTTCGGGGCGGCCGAGGTCGAGCGCGACCGACTTTTTCGCGCGGTTGAGATTTTCCCAATAGAGCGAGTCATTGTTCGCGGTCACCGGCCAGCGGCGGAAATCAGGGCCGCCGCCAATCTGGTCGACGCGGATCACCTCGGCGCCCATTTGCGCGCAATAGAGGCCGGCGGTGGGCGAGGCGACGAAGGACGACGCCTCGATCACCGACAGGCCGGAGAGGAGGTTATACATTCAGGCGCCCGCGTGAAATTCGCGCAGCATATGCTTGGCGATCTGAAGCTGAAGGATCTGCGTCGTGCCCTCGTAAATCCGATAGATGCGCGCGTCGCGGAAGAAGCGCTCGGCGTCATATTCGGCGAGATAGCCCGCGCCGCCATAGACTTGCACGCACGCATCGACGACGCGGCCGCACATTTCGGAGGCGAACACCTTGAACGCCGCCGCCTTGCGCAGGACATTTTCGCCCGCGTCGGCGCGGGCGGTGACATCGGCCATCATGCACTCGGCGGCGTAGATGTCGATTTCGCTCTGCGCGAGCATCTGCTGGATCAGCTGGAAATTGGCGATCGGCTCGCCGAAGGCCTTGCGCTCGGTCGCATAGCGGACCGCGCTGTCGAGCGCGCGGCGGGCGTAGGCGGTCGCCGCGGCGCCGACCGACATGCGGCCATTGTCGAGGCTCATCATTGCAAAGGCGAAGCCCTTGCCGACCTCGCCGCCGAGCAAGGCTTCGCCGCCGACGCGGACATCCTCGAGGATGATGTCGGAGATATGGCTACCCGACTGGCCCATCTTTTTGTCCGACTTGCCGGTCGAGACGCCGGGGGCGTCCATCGGCACGATGAAGGCCGAAACATGTGCGTTCTTGGGTAGATTCTCCTTGCTCGTCCGCGCCATGATCAGCGCGACCTTCGCGAAGGGGGCGTTGGTGATGTAGCGCTTGGTGCCATTGAGCACCCAGCCATTGTCGGTCTGGACCGCGCTGGTCTGCAACCCGGCCGAGTCCGACCCCGAACCGGGTTCGGTGAGGCCAAAGGCCGCGATCTCGCCCGCCGCGACGCGCGGCAGCCATTCGGCCTTCTGCGCTTCGGTGCCGCCATTTTTCAGCGCCGAGCAGAACATGCCGATGTTGATCGAGATGATCGAACGGAAGGCCGGCATCGCATAGCTCAGCGTGTGGATTGTCTGCACATATTGGCTGACATTCATTCCCGCGCCGCCAAATTCCTCGGGCATCGTCAGGCCGAACAGCCCCATGTCGCGCATTTCGGCGAGAATGTCGGCGGGGATTTCGTCGCTTTCGATGATGCCCTTTTCGGCCGGGATCAGCCGGTCGCGCACATAGCGTTCGAGCTGTTCGATGAACTGCTCGAAGACGTCGGTGTCCATGCCGGGGTTCGCATTGCTCATAGCTGGTTCCTCAGATCGGATCATAGGGAAAAACGTGCGCCGAAACCTCGTCAGCGCGCGCGAAGCTGGGGCGGAAGGCGGGGATGAGCTCGTCGGCGATCGCCTGCGCGGTCCAGCCCTCTACCTTGGTCATCGAGCGGATCGGGCGCGGTTTCGAAAACAGCATGATCTCGTTCTTGCGCACGCTGAAAATCTGGTTCGTCACATCTTTCGACAGGTCGGATGCCAAATAGGCCACCAGCGGTGCGATCTTGTCGGCCGACATTTCCTGCATCCGGGCGACGCGCTGCTGTTGCTCGGGGGTGTCGGCGGGGATCGACGAGGTCATGCGGCTCCACGCGAAAGGTGCGATGCAGTTCGAGCGCACCCCGGCGCGCGCCATGTCGAGCGCAATCGATTGCGACAGCGCGACGACGCCGAGCTTCGCCGCCGAATAATTGGCCTGGCCGATGTTGCCGATGAGGCCGCTGGTCGAGGTGAAGTGGACGAAGCTGCCCGATTGCTGCTCGCGAAAATAAGGCGTCGCCGCCTTCGACACGTTGAACACGCCGGTGAGATTGACCTCGATGACGCTCTTCCAGTCCTCGTAGCTCATCTTGTGCCATATGGTGTCGCGCAGGATACCGGCGTTGTTGACCACCGCATCGATGCGGCCGAACTTCGCAACTGCGTCCTCGATGATGCTCGCGGCTTCCCTGGGGTCGGCGACATTGGCGAAGTTGGCGATCGCCTTGCCGCCTGCAGCGACGATATCGTCGGCGGTAGTCTGCGCAGGCGCCGCGTCGCCGCCGTCGCCGGCCTGCGCGACGCCCGGATCATTGACCACAACCGCCGCGCCTTCGCTGGCACAGTGCAGCGCCAGTTCGCGCCCGATCCCGCGCCCGGCGCCGGTGATCGCCACGACTTTGCCGTCCAGGCTTTTGCCCATGCCGTCTTCTCCCGTTCGAGTCCTCTGCATAGCGCGATAGAGGGCGCCTGGCACGATTTCAACATTGAGAATTGAATTTCATCATGATGAAAACTAATGGATGAGCATGTCCGGTCCGGTCCGCTCGGTTTCGCAAGCCTTCGCCATATTGCGGCTGCTCGCAGAATCGCGCCCGCTGTCGTTGTCGGACGTGGGCCGGTCGATCGGGCTCAGCCCCTCGAGCTGCCTCAACCTGCTCAAGACGTTGGTCGATGAAGGCGCCGCCGAGCGCGACGCGCGGACGAAGCTCTATCGGCTGAGCCCGGTGTGGGCGACGTCGGAGGCGCTGCGTGACGGTGGAGCGCAGGCACTCGCTGACCGCGCGCAGCCGTTGATGGAGCAGTTTGCCCGGGCATCGGACGCCGCCGTCGGGCTGTGGAAAGTCGCATCACGCGACCGGCTGCAACTCATTGCACATGCCGAAAGCAATGCGGGGATGCGGCTACGCCTTGCCGATGCGCAGCGTCAGCCGCTGGGCGGCGGCGCGGTGGGGCGCGCGCTCGCCGCGGCGCAGAAGGTTGACGACGCCGAACTCGCGCGTCGTTATGCTGCGGTGCGCTGGCAGGCAGACCTGTCCTTCACCGACTATGCCGATCAAGTGGGCCGCGCCTTGCAGGCGGGCTATGCGATCGATCAGGGCTTCGCTCATCGCGGCATATCGACCGTCGCGGTCGCGCTCCCCGATATTCGGCCGGGTCTCGGCCTTTCGGCTTCGATCTTTACCGAATCGCGTGGCGCGAAAGAGGTCGATGCGCTGGGCGCCGAACTGCTCCGGATCCGGCGCGTGCTGACGTCCTAGCTTGGAAGTATGTGGAGAATCTCCGGCTGCGGGCGGGCGATGCCGCGCGTCAGCTGCGCGAGCGCGCCCTCGTTGATGCGGCTCGCGTCGGCCAGCTCGACGCGGAAGCGCCCGTGCAGCGCGTGGACCGCACGGACATTCTCGCCGCCACCCAATGCGCCCAGAACGTCTGCAGGCAGGGCGGCGCTGTCGACCTCAGCCGTCCGCTCGATCAGCGTCACCGCGGGCGCCGCGGTACCGTCGCTGGCGAGCGCGCCGCGAATTTCCTCCGCCACCAGATCGGCGATTGGACCGAGCACGACCTGCGCCGCATTCGCCGACGGCCGGATGATGCCGCGCGCGCCGAGCGCCGACAGCGCACTGTCATCGACCGCCTGTTGATCGGCGACGATCAGCCGTAGCCGCGTGGTGCAGGCGTCCACGCTGATCAGGTTCGATGCGCCGCCCAGTGCCGCGACAAAGGAGTCGCCGCGCGCGCTGCCCGCCGATGCGGTTGCGGTTTCGGCGACCTCGCCCTTTTCGCGTCCGGGCGTCGCAAGATCGAAGCGGCGGATGAAGAAGCGGAACAGCCCATAATAGAGCCCCGCATAAACCGCCCCGATCGGCAGCAACATCCACGGGCGAGTGGCAAGGCTGAAGTTCAGTACATAGTCGAACAGGCCCGCCGAGAAGCCGAAGCCGAGCTTGATATCGAGCGCGTTCATCAGCGCCATCGAGGCGCCGGTGAGCAGCGCATGGATCGCATAGAGAAGCGGCGCGACGAACATGAAGGTGAACTCGATCGGTTCGGTCACTCCGGTCAGAAAGCTGGTGAAGGCAAGGCTGAAGAACATCCCGCCGACCGCCTTGCGTCGTTCGGGCCGCGCCTCATGATACATGGCGAGGCAGGCGGCGGGCAGGCCGAACATCATCACCGGGAAGAAGCCCGACATGAAGGCGCCGGCATTGGGATCGCCCGCGAAGAAACGGCGCAGGTCGCCCGTCGCTCCTTCGAAATCGCCGACGACGAACCAGGCGGCATTGTTGATGATGTGGTGCAGCCCGGTGACGATGAGCAACCGGTTGAGCGCGCCATAGACGAACAGGCCAACGCTGCCCGATTCGACGACGACGCGGCTGGCGGTGTCGATCGCGCCGCTGATATGCGCATAGCCGTAGCCGATCACCGCTGCGAGCAGCAGCCCGGCGACACCGCTGGCGATTGGCACGAAGCGGCGGCCACCGAAAAAGGCGAGATACTCGGGTAGCGCGATGGTCGCGAAGCGGTTGTAGAAATTGCCGCCGATCAGGCCGGACAAGATGCCGATCGGCACCTCCAGCCGGTCGATCTGGCCGAGCGCCCAATTTTTTGCCGCCAGCGCGGCCACCGCTTCGGGCAGCCCGGCGCCCACATCAGGCGGGGCGGTGAGGAAGGTTTCGGCGCCCGTCGTGGTTATGAGATAGCAGGTCACGCCCGCCAGCGCCGCCGCGCCATTGCCGTCACGGGCAAAACCGACCGCGACGCCGATCGCGAAGAGAATGCCGAGATTGCTGAAAATTGCGGCGCCTGCGGCAGTGATGAACGCAATGTCCAGCAGGTCGGGCTGGCCGATGCGCAGCAACAGGCCCGCGACGGGCAGCACCGCGATCGGCAGCATCAATGCGCGGCCGAGCGGCTGGAGCGTTTCGAGAATCTTTCTCATCGCCGTGTCTCCTCGAATGCGCGGGCGAGCGCGCGAACTTCGGCCGCCGACTTGCATTGCAGCGCGAGCTCGGCATGCGCGCGCGCTTCGATCAGGGTCAGCCCGCGTATGATCTGCTTCGCTTCGGCGACGAAGCTCGGTACGGTCGATAATTCACTGGCGCCGAGCCCTACGAGGATCGGCAGCGCCGCGGGATCGGAAGCGAGCCCGCCGCACACGCCGACCCAGCGGTCGCGCGCATTGGCGAGCCGGCACGTCTCGCCGATCATGCGCAGGACCGCGGGGTGCATTGCATCGACACCGGCGGCGACCGCCGGATTGCCTCGGTCCATCGCGAGCACATATTGGGTGAGGTCGTTGGTGCCAATCGACAGAAAATCGGCCTCGACCGCAAGCAGGTCGGCGGTCATCGCGGCGGCGGGCGTTTCGACCATCACGCCGACTTCGACCGGGGTGACGATCCCCAGCTCGCCGCGCAGCCCGTCGACGATCGCGCGCACTTGCCGCAGCTCGGCGATGCTGGCGATCATCGGGATCATGATCTTGCACTGGCCAGCCGGCTGGACGCGCATGATCGCGCGGATTTGCGTTTCGAGCAGCGCGGGATGCGCGAGCGCGACGCGGATGCCGCGCTGACCGAGAGCGGGATTTTCTTCGGCATCGATCGGGATATAGGCGGCGGGCTTGTCGCCGCCGATGTCGAGCAGGCGGATGATGACGGGTTTGCCGGGGAGCGCGTCGGCGATTCCCTGATAGGCCGCGAGTTGTTCGTCCTCCGACGGTGCCTCGGCGCGATCGAGGAACAGAAATTCGCTGCGGACCAGCCCGGACCCTTCGGCGCCCTGTGCGGCGGCGGCCCTGGCATCGTCGGCGCTGCCCAGATTGGCGAAGATTTCGATGCGGACACCATCGGCGGTGTGGCAGGCGTCGGCGGCTGCAGCGCGCGCCGCCTCGCGCCGCGCATCGCGCCGGGCGATGCGTGCGGAAAAAGCCTCGGTATCGGCGAGCGCGGGCGATGGGGTGAGATGCGCCGCCTCGGCGTCGAGCAGCAGCGGCGTGCCATCGGCGATCGCACCCAGCGCATCGCCCATCGCGACCAGCGCGGGCAGCCCCATGCCGGCGCACAGGATCGCGACATGCGAGGTAGGCCCGCCGCGAACGAGCGCGATGCCCGCGGGTTGGCTGGCGGCGATCGCGACAAGCTGCGATGGCAGCAAGTCATCGGCGACGATGATAGCGCCCGGTGGCACCGTGTCGGTATCGAGCGGGGTATTGGTCAGGATCGACAGCAATTGGCGCTCGATGTCGACCAGATCGTCGACGCGTTCGATCAGATGCGCGTTGCCCGTCGCGCGGATCGCGTCGATCTGATCATGGATCGCGCCGCGCCACGCGAAGCCCGCGCTACGCCCTTCCGCGATACGGATTTCGGAGGCATTGAGCAGTTCGGGATCGTCGATCAGGGCAAGATGCGCCTGCATCACCGCCGCGACGCTGCCGTCGGCCGCGGCTGCGCGCGCCGCGATATGGTCGCGCAGGTCGGCGCGCGCGGCGATCAGCGCGATACGCTCTTCGGCCGCGCCCTTGCCCTCGCGGGCGATGGCGATCGCGGTCTGGCGGAGCCGTGCGGCCGGACCCATGGCGAGCCCGGGCGAGGCGATGACGCCGCCGATCTGGCCAGTTTTCAGCGGCGCTGCGGTGATCGCATCGACGGGGACGGGTTTCGCGGCGGGTGCACCTTCGTCCATGTCTGTCGCGAGCAAGGCGACGATTGCGGCGAGCGCCGCTTCGGCATCGTCGCCGCGCGCCTGAACGATGACTTCGTCGCCAAAGCTGGTGCCCAGCGCGAGCAGCGCGACGGTGCTACGCGCATCGCCGCGCTTTTCGCGTTTCAGCAGATGGATATCGGCCTCGAACCCGCGCGCGGTTTCGCCGATGCGTGCGGCGGGGCGCGCGTGGATGCCGTGCGGTAGTGACAGCGTCACCGCTTGTTCGATCACCGTCCCGTCGTCTGCGCGGCGGCGTGCGCCATTTTGGACGGGGGTCAGCGTCATCAGCGCCTCGCACGCGCCGATTGCACAGTCGGTCGTGCGGCGGCTGATCGTAAAGGCTTCGGCGTTGGTGACGATGACCGGGGTGATCAGGCTGGTCGCCGCGAGCGCAACGGCGTCGAGGTCGAAACGGATCAGCGGGTCGCCGCGCGACACCATCTGTCCAAATGTCACCAGCGGGGTGAAGCCCTCTCCCTTCAGGGCGACGGTGTCGAGCCCGATATGGATCAGCACCTCGGCGCCCTCGGCGCTGCGCAAGGCGATCGCGTGTCCGGCGTCGTGCAGCGTGATGACTTCGCCGTCGAACGGCGCGACCACGGTATCGCCTAGCGGCTGGATCGCGACGCCGTCGCCCATCATCCGGTCGGCGAAGACCGGGTCGGGAACGCTATCCAGTGTCACCACCCAACCTCTGAGCGGAGACGTGACAATCAGGCTCATCGACATACCCCCAAAATATTTTCTGTTTTTGTTATTATCGTTTAATCATTGTGCGGCGTGGGTCAGTGACAATGCGGGGTTCCACACCGGCACACCGCCGATCCATGTCGCACGTGGTTGCAGGTCGGTGTCGAGCCACGCCCAGTCGGCGCGCTGGCCCGGCGCAATGGCCCCATAGCTGGCCGTCAGCGAGAGGAAGCGGGCTGGCGTCGCGCTGGCCATCACTGCGACATCGGCGACGGGAAGGCCGGTGACTTCGACTGTCTTGCGCACCGCTGAGGCCATGTCGAGATGGGTGCCGGCGAGGGTGCCGTCCTCGAAAATGCAGACACCGTCCTTCACTGCGATCCGCTTGCCCTGCAGCGTGAATTCGCTGACGTCGGTGCCGACGCTCGGCATCGCATCGGTGACCAGCATGATCCGCTCGATGCCCTTGGTCTTGACCGCCAGCCGGACGACCGCGGGGTGAAGATGGACATCGTCGACGATCAGCCCGCAATAGCTGTCCGAATCAAAGGCGGCGCCGACCGCGCCCGGATTGCGGTGGTGCAGCGGCGACATTGCGTTGAACAAATGGGTAAAGCCGGAGAGGCCCGCGGCGATCGCGCGCCGTGCCTCGTCATAGGTCGCGTCGCTGTGTCCGGCGCTGACGATCACGCCGTGGCGGACGAGGGTGCGGACATCGTCTTCGTCGCAAAATTCGGGGGCGAGCGTCAGCATCACGCGCCCGCGGCGCGGGGCGGTGAGCAGCGCCAGCATGTCGGCGTCGAGGCGGCGGATGCGGTGCGCCTCGTGGATGCCGCGCTTCACCTCGTTGATGAAAGGCCCTTCGATATGGATGCCGATGACCCCCGGAATGCCCTGATCGATCGCGGCATCGACCGCGGCGAGCGCCGAGGCGATCTGCGCCGGGGTGTCGCTGATCAGCGTCGGCAGGAAGGACGTTGTGCCGAAGCGGGCATGGGCTTGGCCGATCGCGGCGATGGCCGCTACGTCGGTCTGGTCGTTGAACAACACCCCGCCGCCGCCATTCACCTGCGTATCGATGAAACCGGGGAGCAGCCAGCCGCCCGCCAGATCGACGATCGTATCGGCGGGTCCGGTGCCGACCGGCGCGACGTTGGTTACGACGCCCGCTTCCACGGTCAGGTCGGCGCCCTGCATGGTGCCCGACGGCAGGACGACCCCGCCCTTTTGGAATCGAACGATCATAGCGTCTCGGTAACCTTGTTGAGGTGCGGGGGCGAGTCGGGGTTGCATCCGCGCGCGAGCGCCAGCGCATTCGCCATCCGGTAAAAGCTCTGGATCATCAGCAGCGGTTCGATCGCCGGATGCGCAGCGATTGCGGGCAGGTCGGCGACCGCCGGGTCGGGATCGGCGAGCAGGACGGTCGCGCCGCGTTCGCGGAATTCGGTGGTGACGTCGCGCACGCTGGCCCCCGCGCGGTCGGAGCCGCCAAAGGCGAGGATGTGGAATGCTTCGCCCACGATCGCCATCGGGCCGTGGCGCACCTCGGCCGAGCTGAAGCATTCGGCGTGGAGGGCGGAGGTTTCCTTGAACTTGAGTGCAGCTTCCTGCGCGACGGCCAATCCCAGCCCGCGGCCGAGGACGAACAAGTTGGTTGCGCGCGTGTAGGCGGCAACGGCGGGCGACCAATCGAGCGCGAAGGCGCGCTCGAGGTCGCCGGGCAGGGAGGCCAGCGCGTCGGTTAGCGCTTCATCCCCGGCCCAGGCAGCCACGATCGCGGTGATCGCGGCGAGCGAGGCGATGTAGGATTTGGTTGCCGCAACCGAGCGTTCGGTCCCGGCGGACAATGCGATCACGACATCGGCGCGTTCGCCCAGAGGCGCGTTCTCGGCATTGACGAGTGCGACGACATAGGCGCCAGCGGCGCGCTGATGCTCGACCGCGGCGAGCAGGTCGGGGCTCTTGCCCGATTGCGAAATCGCGAGGCACAACCGGTTGCCGGCGACGACAGGCGCATCATAGAGGGACGCGACCGACAGTGCTGCCGATACGGTGGGCGTGCCGATCGTCGTTTCAACAAGATATTTGGCATAGGTTGCGGCATGGTCCGACGATCCGCGCGCGCAGGTGACCACCGTGGCGGGCGGAGCGGCGCGAAGCCGCGCGCCTATCGCGGCGAAGGCCTCGCGATTCGCATTGAGCATCCGGGCGACGGCTGCCCCTGCTTCGCCGGCCTCCGTCTCCATCAGTGTCTGTTTCTCGTCCCATGCGACCTTCGGCGTCATTCAATCTTGTCCCCGGTTCGGGCGGAGGCATCTGCCCATTTGATCTCATTGGTACTATATAGGTTATATATATTGCATCAAGAGGTATGTTTCGCTGATCGGATTGCGATGCGCCAGCCGGCGCCGTGCAGTCGGTGCATCGGGAGGAGGTGCAGGCATCCAAAGCCGTCGCCCCCGCGAAAGCGGGGGCGCGGGCAACCTTGCGCCGGGTCGGTAGCGGCCCCCGCCTTCGCGGGGGGCGACGTTCTGATATAAACCGTCCGCCTCGGGCCTGTCGAAGGACGGGCGGTCAGCCGTTCAGTTCTGCCACGACGTCATAGGCGTCGCCGCGATAATAGCTTTGGGTGAATTCGGCGGTGCGTCCGTCGGACAGGAAGCCGCGGCGCTCGATGAACAGCCCGGGCGTACCCGGTTCGATCCCCAGTATCTCCGCCTGTTCGGGGGTGAAGGCGACGGCGCGCAGCCGCTGGAGCGCGCGTACCGGTAAATGGCCTGCAGCCTCCAGGGCCTCGTAAAGCGAGGCGCCAACGGTTTCGACCGAAGGCAGGCAATAGGCCGGGATTGTCGCATATTCGAGCGCCATCGAGGTGTCGTCGGCGTAACGGATGCGGTGAAACCTGTAGACGAGCGACCCCGGCGACAGGCCGAGCGACAGCGCCTCTTCGGGGGTCACCGTGCCCGCGGTCTTGCTCACCCATTTGCTGTGCGGCTTGCGCCCGCGCGACACCATGTCCTGCGAAAAGGAGGTGAGCTTGGAAAAGCTTTTCTCGACGCGCGGCCGGGTGACGAAAGTGCCGGCGCCGCGACGGCGCACGACGATGCCGTCGGCGACCAGCCCGTCAATCGCCTTGCGAACGGTGATGCGCGACACGTCGAATTCCTCGGCAAGATCGCGTTCGGTCGGGATCGCCTCTTCGGGTCTGACCAGCTGGCCCTCAATCGCGTCGCGCAATATCTTCTGCAATTGCAGATAGAGCGGGGTCGGATCTTCCTTCTGGAGCAGACCCACATGTTCGATCAGCGACAAGGAACGATGCTCCATCAGATTGTGTGCCGATCATAGGACCAGCGTCCTGTCCCCATGTGTTGCATTGGTATCGTCGCGTCAATCATTCTTGCGGGCTCTTTGCCGCGCTGGTGCTGTGCGCGGCGGTCGGGTCGCGATAAGGCCAATGTGCTTTCGCGCGCCTTGCAGACTGGGCGATAGCCGGTCGCAGCGGGATCGAGCTATTGGGCCGCCCCAGATCTCATGGACAATACTAATATGAAACCAATTGGGCTGGAGTTGATGCATCCCTAAACAGGTATTTCTCAATGCATATGCGTGTCTCTTCGTCGATTTGCGATTTGGAAGACCATTGACCGGTGCAAATTGACATGACAAATTAAATACAAATTTCAAAAGGGAGCGCGATATGCGAATGACGGGCTGGGCGGCGATGGCGATGCTGGCGGCACCTGCGGCGCAGGCGAACGACGCGTCGCAGGCGGCGCTCGACGGGCTGGCCGATCGGATCGGCTATCGGCTGACGGTGGTCGACAATCATCCGGCATGTCCCGCCGGCATCGACGCCTGTTTCCTGTCGACGATCACGCTGACCCTGCCCGAAACGCTCCCCAAGGCGCAACCGGCCAAAGGGCTGTCGCTCATCTTCAGTTTCGTCAATCCCTTGCCGCTCGTCGAAAGCGACATCTTCGATCATCGCCACGTCAACGGCGATGTCCAGCAACTGACGCTGAAGCCAGGTGTCACGCTGCGTCCGGGCGCGACGCACCAGATCAAGCTGTGGGGCGTCGGGTCGAATTTCTCAAAGGCGTTCGCGATGCCCAACGCCTATCTGGTCGCCGACGGGGTGAAGCCGCGGACGATCGCGGCCACGCGGCCGGTGATCGATGCCGACACCGGGCTCGACATCGTAACTTTCACCGCGCCGATGACCGACGAAGCGCGGCTCGCGACGAAAGGCGACCCCGACAAGACGCGCTGGTTGACCGCAGAACGTGCTTTCGTACGGCAAGCCGAGCGGCAGGCGCCGAAGGCGACGGGGGTGGTCATCCTGCCCAAGCCGGCCAAAGCGACGCTGGGCAAGGGCAAGCCCATCGATCTCGGTGGCGGGGTGACGTTGGCGCTTTCGGGTGCCGAACGCGATGCGGTGACGCCCGCGCTCGCTGCGCTGGCGCGCGCCGGGGTAGCCGAGGGCGGAAAATTGCCACTGACAATCCGTATCGGCGTGTCGTCGCTGGCACCCGAGGCCTATACGCTCGACGTCACGGCGGCGGGCATTGCTATCACCGCGCACGATGCGGCGGGGGCGAGCCATGCGCTACGCTCGCTCGCCCAGCAGGCGGCGTTCGACAAGGGGCACGTCCGGCCGCTGCGCGTCGAGGATGCGCCGCGCTATGGCTTTCGCGGTCTCCACATCGATATCGGGCGCAACTTTCACGGTCGCGACGAGATATTGAAACTGATCGAGGCGATGGCGAGCTACAAGCTCAATAAACTGCACCTCCACCTCGCCGATGACGAAGGCTGGCGCGCCGAAATACCGGCGCTGCCCGAACTCGCCGAGATCGGGGGGAAACGTTGCCATGATCTGTCCGAGCAAACTTGCCTGCTGCCGCAGCTCGGCGCCGGTCCCGACGGGACGAGCGGGACCAACGGTTATCTGACCGTCGCTGACTATGTTGCGATCGTGAAGGCCGCGGCCGCGCGGCAGATCGAGGTGATTCCCTCGATCGACACGCCGGGCCACTCGCGCGCCGCGGTCAAGGCGATGGAAGTGCGCTATGCGCGGTTGATGGCCCTGGGGAGGAAAGCGGAGGCCGAGCAATATCGGCTGATCGACCCCGCCGACACGACCGCATATCGCAGCGTCCAGCATTACAGCGATAACACGCTGAACATCTGTCTGCCCGCAGCCTATCGCTTCGTCGATACGGTGGTTGATGCCTTCGCTGATATGCACCGCCAGGCGGGCGCGCCGCTCAAGACCTTCCATCTTGGTGCCGACGAGACCGCGGGTGCGTGGGTGAAATCTCCCGCCTGCGCCGCGATGATCGCCGAAAATGGCGGCGATGCGAGCAAGCTGACCCCGCGCTTCATCGAGCGCGTGGTGAAGAATCTGGCCGCCAAGGGACTACGTGCTGGCGGCTGGAGTGACGGCATGGGGCATGCCGAGGCGGCGAATATGCCGAAGCGGGTCCAGACCAATATCTGGAGCGTGCTCCACGGCGGCGCGATCCGCGAGGCGCACGACCAGATGAACCGCGGCTGGGATATCGTATTGTCGATCCCCGACCTTGGCTATTTCGACATGCCTTACGCACCGCATCCCGACGAGGGCGGTTACAATTGGGCTTCGCGTGCGGTCGACGATTATCAGGTCTTTGGTTTCATGCCCGACAATCTGCCCGCCAATGCCGCGACGATCCGCAACATCTACGCCCAGGAAAAGCCGATCGAGGATACGCCGCTGTTACAGCCAGGGCGGCGCATCGCGGGGGTTCAGGCGCAACTGTGGAGCGAGACGATCCGCACCGACATGCGTGTCGAATATATGCTCTTCCCGCGTCTGCTCGCGCTCGCTGAGCGCGCGTGGAGCCCTGCGCCGTGGACCCCCGCCTATCAGGCTGGCGCGACCTATCAATGGAGCGATCCGCGCATCGATCGCGCCAAACTCGGCGCCGGATGGCAGGATTTCGCCGGGCGCGTCGCGGCGCAATTCCCGCAGCTCGAAAGCATCGGCATCGCCTATCGTGTTGCCCCGCCGGGGGCGCGGATCGCGGACGGCAAGCTGGAGGCGAACAGCGTTTTCCCGGACACTGCGATCGAATATCGTGTCGGCGACGGCGGCTGGACGCCCTATGCCGGGCCGGTAGCGGTCGATGGTGTGGTTGAACTGCGCAGCCGATCGGCCGACGGCAAGCGCGCCAGCCGGACGGTTCGGGTCGAACCTGCCCGGTGAAGCTGACGGCGTGACCGGGCGGCGATCGCCTGCCGCAGCGGGGGTTCCTAAGGCCTATGATTAGCCCTCCTAAGGGGTGACTTGCCTCCTTCGCCCGCGCGTGCAAGGGACGCAGCGCGCAGCTGACCGTACGGCAATGCCGGGAATGGAGCGCGGGGCAGGAGGATGAGGACGATGCAGTTCGACGTGGTGATCGTGGGTGCCGGACATGGTGGTGCGCAGGTGGCGGTGATGCTGCGGACGCAGAAGTTCGAAGGCAGCATCGCGATTATCGGCGACGAACCCGAACTCCCCTATGAACGCCCGCCGTTGTCGAAGGAATATTTCGCCGGCGAGAAAGAGTTCGAACGCATCCAGCTGCGCCCGGCCAAATATTGGGAAGAACGCGAAGTGACGATGCTGCTCAACACGCGCGTTGTCGCGGTCGATTCTGTCGCCCACACCGTAACCACCGCGGCGGGCGAGACGATCGGCTATGGCAAGCTTGTCTGGGCGACCGGCGGCGCTCCGCGGATGCTGCCGATCCCCGGCGGTGACCTGCCCGGCGTACAGGGTGTGCGCACCCGCGCCGATGCCGATGCGATGAAAGCGGCGTCCGAAACCGCAGGCCAGATCGTCGTCATCGGCGGCGGTTATATCGGGCTGGAAGCAGCGGCGGTGCTGCGGAAAGCGGGCAAGAAGGTCGTGCTTCTGGAAGCGCTCGACCGGGTGCTCGCCCGCGTAGCGGGCGAGGAATTGTCGCGCTTCTATGAAAAGGAGCATCGCGATCATGGCGTCGACCTGCGGCTCGGCGTGTGCGTTGAGGCGATCGAGGGGACCGAACGCGTCACTGGCGTCCGCCTGACTGACGACGAAGTCATCCCCGCCGATCTCGTTATCGTCGGCATCGGGATCGTGCCCGCAGTCGAACCGCTGATTGCGGCGGGGGCAGAGGGCGGTAACGGCGTGCGCGTCGATCGCCTCTGCAAGACCAGCCTGCCCGACATTTACGCGATCGGCGACTGCGCCGCACACGAAAATGATTATGCCGAGGGCGCGGTGATCCGGCTGGAATCGGTACAAAATGCCAATGATCAGGCGAATGTCGTCGCCAAAGGCATTTGCGGCGCCGAAGCGCCCTATCATGCGATTCCCTGGTTCTGGTCGAACCAGTATGATTTGAAGCTCCAGACTGCGGGCCTGTCGACCGGGCACGATCAGGCGGTGCTGCGCGGTGATCCCGCGACGCGCAGCTTTTCGGTCGTCTATCTGAAAGACGACAAGGTCATCGCAATCGACTGCGTCAACGCGACCAAGGATTATGTTCAGGGCCGCATGGTCGTGACCGCAGGGATTCAGGCAACCGCCGAACAGGTCGCCGACGCCGAAACGCCATTGAAAATGCTGCTTCCCGCTTAAACGCTGCTCCCCGCTGAGGCGGGGAGCGCGCGCCTTTACCAGTTGATCGTCAGGCCGGCCGTTCCGGCGAGCCGCCGGCTGCGCGGTCCGTCGGCGTTCATGCCATAATCGCCCTTCACGTGCAGGCCGATGTTTTTGCCCAGCCAGGCGACCAGCCCCGCGCCAGCCTCGAACTCGGTGCGGCCGAGGTCGGTGCGGATCGGATTGTCGCCAAAGCGCGTCGTCTGCGTGTCGGAGAATCCGTGACGCAAACTGGCGTGAATATAGGGCTGGAACCGGCTGCCCTCGCCCGGATAATCGCCATGCAGCCGGAAGCCGAAGCGGCCGGTGAATGCATCGCCCGAGGCGAAGGACACCGCGGAGAACATATCGGCCTGATCATCGAGCGACACGCGCTGCCACACGATCTGCGCCTGCGGTTCGAGTGTCCAGCGCCCTGATAGCACGATCGGATAGCCCGCCTCGAGCGAGGCCGCGATGCCCTTTCCATCGATGTCGATGGCCAGCCCGCTGTCGGCGACCGCTTCACCGTCGAACCAGCTATACTGGACCACCGTGTCGACATACCAGCCGTTCGCACCGACCAGCGTCGCATAGCCTGCCAGATTGGTGCTTTTGGTGTTGATGCGGCCGACGGTCAGGTCGTTCCAGCCGAGTGAGCGGCCGCGCGTCGTGCCGCTCATTTCGGCGCGGCCGATGAAGATGCCGGCGCGGATGCGGGTGCCATCCTCATCGCCCATCCCGATCAAATCCTGACCGATCTGGAAACCCTGAAGGTCGCCGTCGAACGATGGCGCGACATCGCCGCGCCATTTGAGTTCGGCATCCTCGCCCAGCACCCGGCCCCAGCTTGCGGGCAGGAGGTCGCCGTCTTGACGCAGCAGCGACTGGTCGCCGCGGCGGGCGTGGAAGGTGCTCAGCGTTGCGGCCGCGAGATGATGCGCGACCGGTACCGCGACGACATAGGCCGAAACTTCGGGCCGATAGAGCGGAATGGGCTCGCCGACTTCGCCGATCTGGGGCGTGGCGCCCTCGGTCGGCGGCTCAACGGTCTCCGGGGCCGTCGGTACGGGAACCGGCGCGGGTTCGGTCGGCGGCTCGGGCGGCGGGGCCGGCGGTTCCGGGGCCGGTGCGGGCGGCGGTGCCGGCGGCGTCGGCGGGGCCGGATCGACGACCTCCACCGGCGGTGCGGGGTCGACCGGATCGGGGTTGCCGGGCGTCGGCTCGGGCGGCAGCGGCGCGGGCGGTGGGACCGGCGGCGGCGGCGGAGCCGGGGGTTCGGGCGCTTCGGGTTCGGGTGGCGGCGGCGCGGGGGTTAGCGGCGGCGGCGCCGGGGCGGGCTCGGGCGGCGTCACTGCGGGGGGCGGGGTGACGATCGTCGAGCGCAGATACCAATTGTCGGTCGTCCCTGCGGTCACGCCGCCCTTGAACAGATAATATTCGAACGCGCCGACCGCGACCCGATGGTTGAGCGCAAAGGCGCCGCTGGCGGTCGTCGCGCCGTTCAGCGCTTCGATGACCATGATCCCGTTTTGCAACGACGCAGCGCCGGTGCCGCCAGCGTTGAGGATGGTGATCCCCGTCGTGCCCGATGCCGCGCCGCCGTCGATGACGAGCCGGTCGGACGCTGAGCTGTCATCGCCCAGCACGGTGTCGAGGAGGAGCATGCCGCCGTTTCCTACATAATTGCCCCTGACCATAAAGCGGTCGCCGGTGGCGTTGCCGCCATTGGTCAGGTCGATGCGTCCGGCGTTGATCAGCGTCGCCCGCTGGCCGGCGGTGAAGGCTGCGATCCCGCTTTGCGCGCCGCCGCCAAAGATCGTACTCGATGCGTCCAGCGCAAAGGTTCCGGTGCCCGTCCCGGCATCGCCGAGAATGAGCATGGTGTTGAACAGCAATTCGGTGTCGTCGGTCGCGTCGATCCGTTCCCACCCGTCGAAGCGCGCGACATTGCCGGTCGAGACATTGTCGAAGACCAGCGCGTCGGTGCCGGTGCCGCCGCTGACCTGCGGGGTGGCACCGAGATGCGCGTTGGTGAGGCCGGCAAGCCGGGCGGTGTCATTGTCATCGCCCATGTCGATGATGCCATGGACGACGCCGCCGCGGTCCCAGACGAAATTGTCGGTGCCGACGCTCATCCGGACCTCGCCGCCGACCGAACCGCCGGTGATCGTGACGCTGTCGGTGCCGCCCGAGACGCTGATATTGCCGCCGATCGTGCCGCCCGAGATGATGATTGTATCGTTGCCGAAGCCGGTGACGAGGTTGCGGTCGATCGTCCCGCCCGACATGTCGAACAGATTGTCGGCGAGTTTCATATTGACCCGCCCGATGCGCCCGCCGGTCATCCGCGCGATGTCGCCGTCATCGAACGCGTCGACGATCCGGCCGCCCGACATGAAGAAAGTATCGAGATCGCCGCCCTGGTTGAGCGAGCCGATCTCGCCGCCGGTCATGCGGAAATCGTCGATGCCAAGGCCTTGCTGGAGGGTGCCGGTGACCTTGCCGGCGGAAATATCGAAGAAATCATCGCCATTGCCTTGATCTATCGCGCCGCTGACCTGCCCCGATCCGATCGAAATGCGATCGACTCCGGCGCCGAAGGTCACATTGCCCGCGATCGTGCCGGTGCCGCCGGTGGGCAGGGTAAGCCGATTGTTGCCGCCGGGATCGTTCAGGCCGGCAGGGGCGGTGCCGCTGTCGCACAGATGAATGTCGTCGCCCGCGGTTGGCACAAGATTGCAGTCCGCCAGCGCCGGGGTGGCGTAGCCGAAGGCCAGCAGAATCGCGGCGGTGATCAGCGGCCGGCTGGAGACAGGCCGGGGGAGGCGGGTTCCGATCAATATAGGCATTGGCTTTCCCTCTGTTTTGTGGAGGCGCAGCCTGGTCCCTGTTTTCCGCCAAAATGCCGGAAAAAGTTGCGCGGTTCCTGACCCGTAAAATAGGCTGAGAGGGTTATGCAATTGCTAATGAGACGAGGCGTTTAACCCATTATTCTACCGGTCTAAGCGGGCGGTAACTCGCCCTGCGTCGGCGGCGCATCCCCCAGCGCGGTCTTCAGCGTCGACTTGATGTTGCGGAGCAGGCGGCGCAGCGCGATGATCACCACGACCGCGGCGGCCCCCAACAGGATCGCGATGACGATGGCGATCGAGGGATAGGCGATCGCCAGCGCGAGTAGCCCCGTCGTCGCGACATCCTCGCTGGTCGAAACCGCCGCGTTGCTAAAGGGTTCGGGGCTGATATTGACGACCGCGCGCGTGGTCGCCTTGGCGCCGTGGCTGAGCAATGCGCCGCCGCCGCCGAGCAGGAAGGCGACGACCTGCCATGCCGGATCGGAGGAATCGACGAGCGCGAGCGCGAGCAGCGCGCCGCCGAGCGGGCGGATGAAGCTGTGGACCGCATCCCAGGCTGAATCGACCCACGCGATCTTGTCGGCCAGAAATTCCGCCACCGTGCCGATCGCCGCCACGCCCAGAATCCAGGGATTGGCGAGTATCTGCAGGGCTTGCAGTTGCTCGGGCAGCGGCAGCCAGCCGAAATGCATCGCGATGCCGGTCGCCAATATGGTCAGATAGAGCCGCCATCCGGCTAGCAGGCTGAGGCTGCCGGCGACGCCCAAAATCTCGACGATTCCCATGACCTGCTCCCCCTGCACATCGTTGCGATCCATCTTGCACCCGCACTCTCGTCCCCGCAATGGCCAGATGACAAGGCGCCGAAGCGCGTTTATCGCCTTGTCCATGAACGATATCACGCCGCCTTCCGCGCCGCCCCAGGATGCTATTCCCGCAGCGACATTGGTGATCATGCGATCCGCCGACAGTGGCGGGCCCGACGAGATTTTGATGGTCAAACGGTCTGCCAAAATGGCGTTTGCCGCCGGTGCGGTCGTCTTTCCGGGCGGGCGTATCGATCCCGACGATTATGTCGTCGGGCAGCGGCACGGCTATGGCGAAGGCGATGTCGAGGGTGCGGCGCGGGTCGCCGCGATACGCGAGACGCTGGAGGAGACGGGGCTGGCCGTCGGCTGGCCGGGCCTTGCGGAGCAGGACATTGCCGGAGTGCGGCAGGCGTTGCTCGCCGAAATGTTGCTGTCAGAGATACTGGAAGAGCGCGGCGACCGACTCGCGCTCGAATCGCTGGTGCCCTTTGCCCGCTGGTGCCCCAATTTTAAGGAAGCACGGACCTTCGACACCCGTTTCTATGCCGTCGCCGCGCCGCCGCACAGTCAGGAGTTGACGGTCGAGGAGGCGGAGCATAGCCATATTTTCTGGGCCAGCGCGCAGGACACGCTGGCGATGGCTGATCGCGGCGAAGTGTCTGTGATCTTTCCGACCCGTCGTAACCTTGAGCGTCTCGCCCAGGTCGCCGATTTCCCCGGCTTTTCAGGGCATGCCGAGCAGTTTCCGGTCGATTTGATCACGCCTTGGATCGAGGACCGCGATGGCGGATCGCACCTGTGCATCCCGGGGCATCTTGGCTACCCCGTGACGAGCGAGCCGCTCGACCGCATCCGCAGGGGGTGAAAAATCAATCGCGCGAGGAGTTTTTCCTGCTTTAGCAATTTCATAAGAATTCCGGGCTAGTTCAAATCGTCGTTGCATTTGCCGACGGCCTTGCCTAGACGGGCAGTGCAGAAGCAGACTGGGGACCATTTCTCTGGCCTGATTCGAAGAAACCATACCAGTGGACGGAGAATATGATGAACCTGCTTAAGAAAGCTGCGATCTCTCTCGCAGCAACCTCGATGATCGCAGCTCCCGTTGTCGCATCGGCTGCTCCCGCAGCTCGTGCAGCTTCGACGGTTGACGGTGAAAGCGAACTGGGCGGCTCGAGCTGGATCATCGCTCTCGTCGCGCTGGTCGCCATTGTCGGTGGCATCATCATCGCAACCGACAACAACGACGACGCACCGACCAGCCCGTAATTTCGGCGGTCGATACAGTTTTCGCAGGGGGCTCCAGACTATGTCTGGGGCCCTTTGTTCGTTGGGGCAGGTGCCGAGGATCGCGGGCCGGGGGATCACGGCTGGCCGCCGTACCCAATTCTAGAGCTTGATGTTACGGATCGTGCGGGACCGGGATAGTGGAATAGCCTGGCGTGCGCGACGAACCGCATCGCTGGCAATGGAGACCAGGGTCAGGTTGTAGCCCGCGGGGCTGCCCGATTCGGCTTCACCCAGTATGGCTCCCCAAGGATCGACGGCCAGGCTGTGGCCAAAGGTGGCGCGTCCATCGGCGTGGGTGCCGCCCTGCGCCGCCGCCAGGACGTGGCAACCGGTCTCGATTGCGCGCGCGCGTAGCAGAATGTGCCAATGGGCCTCACCGGTCGATACGGTGAAAGCAGCGGGAACGGCGATGATGTCGGCACCGCGATCGACCAGTGCGCGATAGAGTTCGGGGAAGCGCAGATCATAGCAAATGCTGAGGCCGAGGCGCCCGACGGGGGTATCGACGACGACCGGTTCGCCGCCGCCGGCATAGGCAGCCGACTCGGTCCAATTCTCGCCGCTGGGCAGTGTGACGTCGAACATGTGGATCTTGTCGTAACGGGCGCGGATGCTGCCGTCGGCGGCGATCACATGGCTGCGGTTCACGCGCCGCTCGCCATCGTCGGCGAGCAAGGGCATCGATCCCGAATGGAGCCACAGGCCGTGCCTCCGCGCCATATCCTGCAGCGTTGCAGGCCAGGGGCTTTCACTCTCGCGCGCGATATGCGTCGCCGACCGCTGCCGGTCGCGATCGAGAAGCAGCGACATCTCGGGCAGGAATGCCATCGCGGCACCCTGCGCCGTGGCATCGGCCAGCGCGCGGTCGATCACCGCCAGATTGACGTCGGGGTCTATGCCGCTCGTCATCTGGACGAGCGCGGCGAGCGGGGCAGGGGGCGTTTCCATCGGACCGGGCTAGGACGATGTATGGCGCAGGACAAGTGTCGCGACAGTTCAGTGGCCAGTAAGCTTTGATAGCGATAAGGTGCCCCGATGTTGATCTTTCCTGCGCCGACGCGCCGTTTCCTCCATACCCTCTTGCCAGCCTGCGCGGTCGCCGCCGCGTTACTGCTGTCGCCGGCCAATGCCATCGCGCAGGACTCCGCGACCCCGGTGAGCCCGGGCAAGAAGGACAGCTGGCTTTATGTCGGCAGCGACATTCCCCGCGATACGGCGTGGCAGTTCGGCGAACTGCCCAACGGGGTGCGCTATGCGGTGCGCAACAATGGTGTTCCGCCGGGGCAAGTGTCGATCCGGGTGCGGATGGACGTCGGTTCGATGTTCGAAACCGAGGAAGAGCGCGGCTATGCCCATCTTCTCGAACATTTGACCTTTCGCGGGTCGGAACATATCCCCGACGGCGAGGCGAAGCGTATCTGGCAACGGTTCGGGGTAACCTTCGGCAGCGATTCGAACGCGCAGACGACGCCGACCCAGACAGTATACCAGCTTGACCTGCCCAGCGTGACCGCTGCCAATCTGGACGAAAGCATGAAGCTGCTGTCGGGGATGGTGCGCGAACCGCGGATTTCGGAACTGGCAGTCGCTGCCGAGCGCGGGGTCGTCCAGTCCGAATTGCGCGAATCGGATGGGCCGCAAAAGCGCATCGCCGACGCGAGCAGCGCACACCTGTTCGCCGGCCTGCTACTGGGCGACCGGTCGCCGATCGGTACCGTCGCATCGCTGGGCAAGGCGAGCGCGACCTCGGTCGCGGCCTTTCACCAGCGCTGGTATCGTCCCGAACGCGCGCTGGTGGTGATCGTCGGCGACGGCAGCACCGCCGATTTCGCCCGGCTGGTCGAGAAATATTATGGCGACTGGCGCGGCAATGGCGCCAATCCGCCGCAGCCCGATTTCGGCAAGCCAGATCCCAAAGCGCCCGAGGCGCGGGTGATTGTCGAGCCGAACCAGCCGCCCGCGCTGACGCTGGCGATGGTGCGGCCGTGGAAAAAGCGGATCGATACCGTCGAAAATACGCGACGGCTCTATCTGGAGTTTATTGCGCAGGCCCTGGTCAACCGGCGATTGGAAAATCGTGCGCGCAGCGGCGGCAGCTATCTGGTTGCAGAGGTCGGGCAGGAATATGTCAGTCGCAGTGTCGATGTGACGACCGCGCAGATCGTCCCGCTCAGCGACTGGAAGGTCGCGCTGGCCGACGTCCGCGGCGTGATTGCCGATGCGATCAAGACGCCACCGTCGCAGGCCGACATCGACCGCGAAGCGAACGAGATCGAAGCCTTTTTGCGCAAGGATCTGGAAAATGCGCGCAATGAACCCGGCGCCCGGCTGGCCGACGACATGGTGCGTGCGGTCGATATTCAGGAAGTCGTGACCAGCCCGCAGGGGCAGGTTGATATGTTCGCCGCGATCCGCGCTTCGGCGACGCCGCAAGTGATGCTCGACACCAGTCGCGCAGTGTTCAGCGCTCCGATTACCCGCGTCGTGCTGACCTCGCCGACACCCATCGACGGCGGCGATGCCGCGCTGCTCGCCGCGCTGAAGGCGCCGGCGACGCTTCGCGACGACCGGCTGGCCGCCGGCAGCACCGATTTCAAAAAATTCCCGGTGATCGGCACCCCCGGGACGATCGCATCGACGACGCTGGTTCCGGGCCTGCGTGCCGAGCGGATCGAATTTGCCAATGGCGTGACTGCGCTCGTGTCGAACAACAAGGTCGAACCGGGCAAGGTGCGCGTCAATGTCCGCTTTGGTACCGGCAACCGCAGCGTCACCGCCGATGCGCCCAATTTGCTCTGGACTGGCGATTATGCGCTGGCTGCGAGCGGAGTTGGGCCGTGGGGACAGAATGAGATCGATCAGGTGACCAATGGGCGCCAGATCCAGCTGAATTTCGCGATCGACGACGACGCATTCGAACTGTCGGCCGAAAGCAATCCCGCCGACCTCACCGACCAGTTGCGGCTGATCGCGGGCAAGCTCGCCTTTCCGCGCTGGGATAGCGCACCTGTCGATCGCATCCGCGTCGGCTACCTGACCGGATATGACCTCAACGATGCAACGCCCAATGCTGTGCTCGACCGCAATTTGCGCGGCTGGCTGACCGGCAACGACAGTCGCTGGGCTGCGCCCGACCGCGCTGCGATCGAGGCGCTGACCCCCGCAGCGTTCCGTGCCTTTTGGGAACCGCGCCTCGCGAGCGGGCCGATCGAGGTGCAAATCTTCGGAGATCTTGCGTCGATCGATTATCGCCGCATCCTCGCCGAAACGCTGGGGGCGCTGGCGCCGCGCACGGAAATCGCACCCGCGGGGGGACGTCGCGTCGCCTTTGCCAAGCCCGCGGCGACGCCGCAACTTGCCTATCATCGCGGCGAACGCGGGCAGGCCGCGGCGATGACCGCGTGGCCGACCGGCGGCGGCATCGCCGCACCGCGCGATGCGCGCGGGCTCGAAGTATTGGCGGCTGTTTTTAACGATCGTCTCTTTGACCGTCTCCGTGCCGAACAGGGGGCGAGCTATGGCCCCGTCGTCGACAGCCATTGGCCGACGGGTTTCGACAGCGGCGGCTATCTGCTCGTCGGCAGCCTGCTGGCGCCCAAAGATGTGAACCGTTTCTATGGCATCGCCCGCGATATCGCAGCCGACCTTGTGGCCAATCCGGTTACCGCCGACGAACTGGCGCGCAACGCCGGGCCGATCCGCGAACAGGTCGCGCGCGCATCGACCGGCAATGTCTACTGGATGTTCCTGCTCGAAGGCGCGACGCGCGATCCGCGGGTCGCCGCCAATGCGCTGTCGATCGAGCAGGATATTGCCTCGGTTACCGCCGCTGACCTCCAGCGGCTGGCGAAGCAGTATCTGACACCGCGCCGCCAATGGTCGCTGGCGATCCTGCCCAAGGGGATGACGCTGGCGGAGGCCGCGGCGCTCGACGTCGCAGCGACCCCGGCGGCGGGCGCGCGCTAAGCGCTTTCGCTGCCGGTCGGGGGTGTCCGCAGTTTCTGGATGCGCGGCTCGCGCTCCAGCTGCCCCTTGGTCATGATGTCATGGCGCATCTTGGCGCGGACGTCGTGGATCGACGCGATCACGGGCCCCATGGCGACGCCGAGGTCGATCAGCACCGCCTCGGCGAGTTGCAGCGAGCTTTCGAGCGTTTCGGGCACCGCGTCGCTCGCACCCGCCTGATAGAGGGCGGCGGCATGGTCGGCGCCGCGCGCACGGCTGATGATCGGCAGTTCGGGATATTTCTGCCGCAGCTGACGCGTCATGCGCAATTGCTGGACCGGATCGTCCATCGTCAGCACCACCGCGTCGGCATGTTCGATCCCCAGCTTGTCGAGACTTCCCGGCCGCGCGACGTCGGCGAAGCGAACGAGGAAGCCGTCGCGCCGGGCCGCCGCGACGGTGTCGATATCGGCATCGACAGCAATATAGGGGCGGTTATGCTCGCGGAGCAGTTCGGCGACGACGCGCCCGACGCGGCCGAAGCCGACGATCACGGTGCGGCCCGCCGGGGTTTCGGGAATTTGCGGGCCGTCGCTGCTGCGCATCTCGATCCGCCGTGAAATATCATGGCCGACGCGCGCGAGCAGTGGGGTAATGGTGAGGCCGATGGCGGTCACAAGCTGCCAGAATTCGGCAGTGCTGCGGCCGATGATCTGTGCCTGGAGCGCGGTCGCGAGCACGATCAGCGTCGTTTCCGACGGGCTGGACATGAGCAGGCCGACCTCGGCGGCGGTGCCGCGCCGTGCGGTACCGGAAAAGCGCAGCAGCGCGGCGGTGACGACCGCCTTGATCAATATGACCCCAACGACTGCGGCGATCAGCTGCGGCCATTGCGCGGCTATCGTCTTGAGGTTCAGCCCCATGCCGACGCTGATCAGGAACACTCCGAGCGCAAGGCCCTTGAACGGCGCGGTGATCGCTTCAACCTCGCCATGATATTCGGTTTCGGCGATCATGAGCCCGGCGAGCAGTGCCCCGACGATCGGGGACAGGCCGACCGCAGCAGTCGCCAGCGCCGCGACGATGACGACGAGCAGGCTGGCAGCGAGGAACAGCTCCGGATTTTTGGCGCGCGCCGCCTGCGCGAAGATGCGCGGCAGCAGGAACCAGCCGGCGATCGCGAGCGCGGCGACGACGACGACGCCCTGCCACAACGTGGTCAGCAGCAATTCGCCGCCGTCGGCAGCGGCATTGGGTGCGAAGGCGCCGAGAATGAAGATGATCGGGACGATCGCCAGATCCTCGAACAACAGCATCGAGAAGGAAGCGCGGCCGACTGCCGACTTGGTTCCGGCGATCGGCAATACGAGGGCGGTCGAGGATAGCGCGAGCGCGATGCCGAGCCCGAAGGCGGCGGGGGTCGAATAATCGGTGAGCAGCATCAATGCGCCGCCGAGGATCATCCCGCCGAGCAGCAGTTCGGCCGCGCCGATCCCGAACACCAGTTTGCGAAGCTGCCACAGCCGGCGGAACGACAGCTCGAGCCCGATCGAAAACAGCAGCAGGATGATACCGAATTCGGCAAAAAGCGCGATATCCTCGGTCGAGGCGATGGTGACATGTTTTAGCCACGGATAGTCGCCGGTGAGCGCGCCGAGCCCCGATGGCCCGACGAGCAGGCCGACGAGGATGAAGCCGATGACGGGGGTGATGCGAAAGCGCGCGAACGCCGGAATGACGATGCCCGCGGCACCGAGGACCACCAGCGCGTTGCCGAGGGCCGATGTTTCTGTTTCTGATACCATTGGGGCCGACCTTATGCAGGCCGGCCCCGGTTGGCTAGTCGTCTATGTCAACCTTTTCGGTTGTTTCAGGCCTTCATCGCGGCTTCGAGATTTTCGACGATCGCCTCGAAAAAGCCTTCGGTGGTCAGCCAGTTCTGGTCGGGGCCGATCAGCAGCGCCAGATCCTTGGTCATCTTGCCGCTTTCGACGGTGTCGACGCAGACGCGCTCGAGCGTTTCGGCGAACTTCGTCACCTCGGGAGTGTTGTCGAGCTTGCCGCGATGCTTGAGGCCGCCGGTCCAGGCAAAGATCGACGCGATTGGGTTGGTCGAGGTCGCCTTGCCCTGCTGGTGCATGCGATAGTGGCGCGTGACAGTGCCGTGTGCGGCTTCGGATTCGACGGTCTGACCATCGGGCGTCATCAGCACGCTGGTCATCAGGCCGAGCGAGCCAAAGCCCTGTGCGACGGTGTCCGACTGGACGTCGCCGTCGTAATTCTTGCAGGCCCAGACGAACTTGCCGCTCCACTTGAGCGCCGAGGCGACCATGTCGTCGATCAGGCGGTGCTCGTAGGTGATGCCGGCTTCGGCGAACTTGTCCTTGAATTCGGCGTCGAAGACTTCCTCGAACAGATCCTTGAAGCGGCCGTCATAGGCCTTGAGGATCGTGTTCTTGGTCGACAGATACACCGGCCACTGGCGCGCGAGGCCATAGTTCAGGCTGGCGCGTGCGAAGTCGCGGATCGAATCGTCGAGGTTGTACATCGCCATCGCGACGCCCGACGAAGGGAACAGAAACACCTCTTCGTCGATCAGCGTGCCGTCTTCGCCTTCGAACACCAGGCGCAGCTTGCCGGGGCCGGGGACGCGGAAGTCGGTCGCCTTATACTGGTCGCCAAATGCATGGCGGCCGACGACGATCGGGTCGGTCCAGCCGGGAACGAGGCGGGGGACGTTCTTCATCACGATCGGTTCGCGGAAAACGACGCCGCCCAGAATGTTGCGGATCGTGCCGTTCGGCGATTTCCACATTTTCTTGAGGCCGAATTCCTCGACGCGCTGTTCGTCGGGGGTAATCGTCGCGCACTTGACGCCGACGCCATGCTTCTTGATCGCATTGGCGGCATCGACGGTGATCTTGTCGTCGGTTTCGTCGCGCTTTTCGATGCTGAGATCGTAATAATGGAGGTCGATGTCGAGATAGGGCAGGATCAACCGTTCGCGAATCCATTGCCAGATGATCCGGGTCATTTCGTCGCCGTCGAGTTCGACGACCGGGTTGGCTACCTTGATCTTGCCCATAATAGTGCCTTTTTCCTTGGGGAGTCGGATTTGCACGCGCCTTAGGCAATGCGGCGCGATTGTTCAACTGTCGTCGCGGCCCTGCCGATGCCTGATGCAGGCCGATGTTACCCATATCCCATTGTCAGTGCGGGGCGGCGGCCCTAGAAGACCGGCATGTCCACAACCATCTCCTCCAACCGCCCCGGTGGCGGTATCAAGTGGCGCTGGCCGTCGATCCATCCCGAAGGCCGCAAGTTCCTTCTGATCGCCGCGATCATCACCCTGTGCTTCTGGCTGCTCGGCTGGGAAATCCTCGGCTGGCTGATGGCCGGCGTGACGGCCTGGGTCGGCACCTTTTTTCGCGACCCGGTGCGCATCACCCCGACGGGCAGCGATCTGGTCATTGCCCCCGCCGACGGGCTGGTGACGCAGATCGCCGAAGTCCTGCCGCCGCCCGAAATCGCCGGGCTGGATGGGCTGGGCGACGCGCCAATGCTGCGCGTGTCGATTTTCATGAGCGTTTTCGACGTCCATATCAATCGCACCGCGGTTGCGGGGACGTTGCGCAAGCTCGTCTATATCCCGGGCAAGTTCCTGAACGCCGACCTCGACAAGGCGAGCGAGGAAAACGAGCGTCAACATTTCGTCGTCGAACGCGCCGATGGCGTCCGCATCGGCTTTACCCAGATCGCCGGCCTCGTCGCACGACGCATCATGCCCTTCGTCAGCATGGGCGCCGAGCTTTCGACCGGCCAGCGCGTCGGCCTGATCCGTTTCGGCAGCCGCGTCGACGTCTATCTGCCCGCGGGCACGACGTCGCAGGTCTTGCTCGGCCAGCGCACGCTCGCCGGCGAAACCATCGTCGCGCGGATCGGCAAGGCCGAAACGATCGATGGCGTCGGGCAATAATGTGCCGGATGCCAAGCTGACCGACGAAGGGCAGGGGGTGCCCGATATCGAGCGTCGCCGGATCGGCGGCATTCCGCTTCGCGCCTTTGCCCCCAATGCAATCACGATTCTCGCTCTCTGCTCCGGCCTGACCGGGGTTCGTTTCGCGATTGACGGCGAATGGGCGGCGGCGATCACGATGATCATCGTGGCCGGCGTGCTCGATGGAATGGACGGGCGCATTGCCCGGCTGCTTCGTGCGCAAAGCAAATTCGGCGCCGAACTCGATTCGCTGTCCGACGTGATCGCCTTTGGCGTCGCGCCGGCAATGATCCTTTTCTTCTGGTCGCTCGATGAGGCGCCCAAATTCGGGTGGACCGCCGCGCTGGCGCTGGCGGTCTGCTGCGCGCTCCGCCTCGCGCGGTTCAATTCGCGAATGGATGCCGATTTTCAGCCGCACAAGTCGGCGGGTTTCATGACCGGCATTCCGGCGCCTGCCGGGGCCGGGCTGTCCTTTGTTCCCGTCTATCTGTGGCTGGTGACCGACAACGACCTGTTTCGCCAATGGTATATCGTCATGCCGTGGGCGCTGGGCGTCGCAATGCTGATGATTTCCGCCATCCCGACCTATAGCTGGTCGTCGATCCGCCTGCGCCGTTCGTGGCGCATCTTTGCACTGGCCGGTGTCGGGCTGTTCGGCGCAGCGCTGGTGACGGCGCCCTGGCTGACCCTGCTCGCGGTGTGCGCGCTCTATATGATTGCGCTGCCCTTTGGCCTCGCCAGCTATGCGAAGGTCAGGCGGCGCGGCTGAACTGCGGCCGGGCGCGGGCGACATTGCGAATCGGGCGTGCGCCGGTCCGGCGCAGCGGCAGGACGCGCGGCGCGGGGCCCGATTTCGGTGCGGCCGCGACGGGGAAGGCGCCTTCGCCGAGCAGCGCCGAGAGGATCGCATCTTCATTGGATTTCAGCATTGCGACGATCACGGTGATGCCCAGACCGGCGGCGACGGCGAAAAGGAGAGCGGCTGCGACCTGAACCATGATCTTGTCCTTCCGGTTTTTTCGTGCGAAAACCCTGAATGTCGATGGGACGGCCTCGCTGGGGTTTTGTTCCATGTTCCCTTTTTGTTCTCAAGCGTTTTGCGACGAACCGAGTGCGATTGTCGTCGCGCCGCGATTCCGCGCACCCGAAGAATAGGGCGTTCGCGGGGCCAAAAGGGCAGCTCCCCCCTTGCATTTCCTGACCAGGGCGTTTAACGGCCCGGCCATTCCACATGGAAGGCGCACATAAACCGGTGCCGGGACCATCCCTAGCGGATGCCTCGGTTCTTGCTTTCCAGAGGACCAACCGGAAGGAGAAAGACTATGGCGGCCCCTGTCGTCACGATGCAGAATCTTATCGAAGCTGGCGCCCACTTCGGCCACCAGACCCACCGTTGGAACCCGCGCATGAAGCCGTACATCTTCGGCGCGCGCAACGGCATACACATTCTTGACCTGTCGCAGACCGTTCCGCTTTTCGCGCGCGCTCTCGAATTCGTCGCCTCGTCGGCGGCGTCGGGCGGCAAGGTCCTGTTCGTCGGCACCAAGCGCCAGGCACAGGGCCCGATCGCCGATGCGGCTCGCGCTTCGGGTCAGCACTTCGTCAACCATCGCTGGCTGGGCGGCATGCTCACCAACTGGAAGACGATCTCGGGTTCGATCAAGCGCCTCAAGATGCTCGAAGAGCAGCTGTCGGGTGACACTTCGGGTCTGACCAAGAAGGAAGTCCTCAACAAGACGCGCGAGCGCGACAAGCTCGAAATGTCGCTCGGCGGCATTCGCGACATGGGCGGCATTCCCGACGTGATGTTCGTGATCGACGCGAACAAGGAAGAGCTGGCGATCAAGGAAGCCAACGTCCTTGGTATTCCCGTCGTTGCGATCCTCGATTCGAACGTTTCGCCCGACGGTATCGCATTCCCGGTTCCGGCGAATGATGACGCTGCCCGTGCGATTCGCATGTACTGCGATGCAGTGGCCCAGGCGGCGACCCGTGGCGGCCAGCAGGCTCGCGCCGATCGCGGCGAGGACCTTGGCGCTGCGGTGAACCCGGTTGCCGAAGCTGTGCTGGTTGAAGAAGCTGCACCGGTCGTGACCGAAGACGAACAGGTTCCGGCCGCAGCGGCCGCTGAAACCGAGCGCCAGAGCGACGCCTAAGCGCGCCTGACGTGACCCCGGCGGCGGCTGCTTCATCGCAGTCGCCGCCCCGGTCATCGCATTGACTTATCGCGCCGCCATTTGCGCGGCGCAGCGGCAGGCCGGATTGGACCGCCTGCCCTCCACTTGGAAAGGATCACCCATGGCTGAAATTACGGCCGCTCTCGTCAAGGAACTGCGCGACCGCACCGGCGCCGGCATGATGGATTGCAAGAAAGCGCTCGCCGAAAACAACGGCGACGTCGAAGCATCGATCGATTGGCTGCGCACCAAGGGTCTCGCCGCCGCCGCCAAAAAGGCCGGCCGCGTTGCTGCTGAAGGCCTGGTTGGCGTTGCCACCGACGGCAACCGCGGCGCGATGGTCGAGGTCAACAGCGAAACCGACTTCGTTGCGAAGAACGAACAGTTCCAGGGCTTTGTCCGCGACGTGACCCAGGTCGCGCTCGCCGGCAGCATCACCGATATCGACGCGCTGGGCGCGTCGGCATACCCGGCTGGCGGCACCGTCGCCGAGGCGTTGACGCAGAATGTTGCCACGATCGGTGAGAACCAGTCGCTGCGCCGTTCGGCGATCATGTCGGTGAACTCGGGCGTCGTGACCGCCTATGTCCACAACGCTGCTGCTCCCGGTATGGGCAAGATCGGTGTGCTCATCGCGCTCGAATCAACGGCTGGTGCTGATGTTCTCGAGCCGCTGGGCAAGCAACTGGCGATGCATGTCGCTGCCGCCAACCCGCTGGCGCTGAACGGCGACGACCTCGACGCCGATCTCGTTGCACGCGAACGCGCGATCGCCGAAGAAAAGGCGGCTCAGTCGGGCAAGCCCGCCGAAATCGTCTCGAAGATGGTCGATGGCTCGATCGCGAAGTTCCGCAAGGAAAACGCGCTGCTGTCGCAGCTCTTCGTGATGGACGGCAAGACCCCGGTCGCCGAAGTCGTTGCCGCAGCCGGCAAGGATGTCGGCGCGACGATCACCCTCAAGGGCTTCACGCGCTTCCAGCTCGGCGAAGGCATTGAGAAGGAAGAAAGCGATTTCGCGGCAGAAGTCGCGGCCGTCGCTGGCGTCTGACAAATAGTGTGGGATTGCTGCGCTGCGGCGCGGCAGCCCGCTTGGCAATGGCGCGTACTCTGACTAGGGTGCGCGCCATTCGCATATTTTCCCCCTGCTAAAGGTATTATCGCAATATGGCATTGCCCGGCCTGAAACGTATTTTGCTGAAACTGTCGGGCGAGGCGTTGATGGGCTCGAGCGCCTTTGGCATCGACCCCGATACCGTCGCCAGCATGGCCGCCGAAGTGAAGGCGGCGAAGGAGCGCGGTCTCGAAATCTGCCTCGTCATTGGCGGCGGCAATATCTTTCGCGGGATGGCGGGCGCCGCCAAGGGTATGGACCGCGCGCAGGCCGACTATATGGGCATGCTCGCAACCGTGATGAACGCGCTCGCGATGCAGAATGCGCTCGAGCAGCTTGGCGTCGAAACGCGCGTCCAGTCGGCGATCGAGATGGACAAGGTGTGCGAACCCGTCATCCGCCGCCGCGCCGAGCGTCATATGGAAAAGGGCCGCGTGGTGATCTTTGCCGCTGGCGTTGGTGCCCCCTATTTCACCACCGACAGCGGTGCAGCGCTCCGCGCCGCCGAAATGAAGTGCGACGCGCTGCTCAAGGGCACCAGCGTCGATGGCGTCTATAATGCCGATCCCAAAAAGGATCCGGATGCGGTCCGTTACGACCGGCTCAGCTATGACCGCGTTCTTGCCGACAATCTGAAGGTGATGGACGCCAGTGCGGTCGCGCTGTGCCGCGACAACCATATTCCGATTGTGGTGTTCAACATCCGCGAACCCGGCAACCTGGCGCGCGTTCTGACGGGTGAGGGCGTGTCCACCATCGTCGGCGATGCCGACTGACGACATGATGTCGGCGATGCCGACTGGCGAAATCACGTCCGGCGACACGGCCGGAAACGTTTAGAATAGAGGAAAAGACGATGGCGAAATATGACAAGGCCGATCTCGAACGCCGGATGCACGGCGCGGTCGAATCGCTGAAGAGCGACCTCGCGGGCCTCCGCACCGGCCGCGCGCACACCGCGCTGCTCGATCCGGTGACGGTCGAGGTTTATGGCGCACAAATGCCGCTCAACCAGGTTGCGTCGGTCAGCGCGCCCGAAGCGCGCATGCTGACGGTGCAGGTCTGGGACAAGTCGAACGTCGGTCCGGTCGACAAGGCGATCCGTTCGGCGGGGCTCGGCCTCAACCCGATCGTCGACGGTCAGATGCTGCGTCTGCCGATCCCCGAAATGACGCAGGAGCGCCGCAAGGAGCTGTCGAAGCTCGCCGGCAAATATGCCGAAGCGGCACGCGTCGCGGTGCGCAATGTCCGCCGCGACGGCATGGACAATCTGAAGGCCGACGAGAACAAGAAGGAAATCAGCGAGGACGATCGCAAGCGCCACGAAACCGAGGTGCAAAAGCTGACCGATGCGACGATTGCCGAACTCGACGCCGCGGCGACGGCGAAGGAAAAGGAAATCCTGGGCTAGTGCTTTTTGGCGCTGTTCTTTCAGCCGTTCGGGCTGAGCCTGTCGAAGCCCCGTCCTTCTCTTCGAAAAGAAAGAACGGCCTTTCGACAAGCTCAGGGCGAACGGGGTTTTAGGTTCGAGTTGTGACCACTCCCAATCACGGCGCGCGTCATGTTGCCATCATCATGGATGGCAATGGCCGCTGGGCGAAAAAGCGCTTTCTGCCGCGTGTCGCCGGCCACCGCGCAGGGGTCGAGGCGGTGCGCAACATCGTCCGCGCTGCGGGTGATCTCGGCATCGATGCGTTGACGCTTTACGCATTTTCCTCTGAAAACTGGAAACGGCCCGAGGAAGAGGTCAGCGACCTGATGGGGCTGATGAAGCGCTTCATCCTCAGCGACCTCGACGAATTCGCCGCCAATGATGTGCGGCTGAAGGTGATCGGCGACTGGCGCGGGCTCGCTCCCGATGTCGTCGCGCTCATCGAAAATGCGCTTGAGCGCACCGCGGGAAATACGCGCACCACGCTGGCGGTTGCGCTCAATTACGGGTCGCAGGACGAACTGGTGCGCGCGGCAAAGGCGGCTGCGGCGACGGGCGAGATTACGGCGGAGGCAATCGAGGCGAACCTGGATACTGCCGATCTGCCGCCGCTCGACCTGCTCATCCGGACTTCGGGCGAAGTGCGCCTGTCGAACTTCCTTTTGTGGCAGTCGGCCTATGCCGAGCTGTATTTTACCGACCGGCTGTGGCCGGATTTCAAGCCCGCCGATCTGGCGGCGGCGCTCGACCATTTTGCGCGGCGCGAACGCCGTTACGGGGGATTATAAGCATGGCGACAGCGGCGAAGTCGGATCTGTTGGTGCGGTTCGGGTCGGCGGTCGTCTTGCTGGCGATCGCGGGCACCGCGCTGTGGTTCGGCGGACTCGCTTTCGGCCTGTTGCTGCTGATCGGCGGCGCGCTCGTCATCGTCGAATGGTTCGGACTGGTCCGCGCGATGACGGTCGGCCTTGGTTCAAGGGCCGCGCTGACCGCGCTCGGGCCACTCCTCGTCCTCGGCGCGACGGCGGGGCTGTGGTTCATCCGCGACAATCTGGGCGTGACCGCGGCGCTGTGGGTCTTCGCGATGGTCTGGGCCACCGACATTGGCGCCTATTTTGCCGGTCGCGCCTTTGGCGGTGCGCGGCTCGCGCCGAAAATCAGCCCGTCCAAGACCTGGTCGGGGCTGATCGGCGGGATGATCGCGGCGCTGATCGTCGGCGCGACGCTGGGTGATCGCGGCGAGATTGTCGGGGTTCCGCTGTGGATCGGTCTGATCATGGGGCTGATGGCGCAGCTTGGCGATCTGGCTCAAAGCTGGATGAAGCGCCGCGCCGGGGTCAAGGATTCGGGCAAGCTGATCCCTGGCCATGGCGGCGTCTTCGATCGTGTCGACGGGTTGCTGCCGGTCGCGCTCATCCTCGGCGGACTGGCCGCTGCCGGGCAGATCGCCGTGCAGGCGGGCGGCTGATATGACGCGCCGCCTTTCGCTGTTCGGTGCCACGGGGTCGGTGGGGCAATCGACCCTCGATCTCGTCCGCCGCGATGGCGAGGGCTGGCAGGTCGCGGTGCTGACCGCGAACAGCGATGTCGCCGAACTGGCCCGGCTCGCGCGCGAATTTCGTCCCGATGTCGCGGTGATCGCCGACGAAACGCATCATGGCGCGCTGCGCGAGGCGCTTGCGGGCACCGGTATCGAAACTGCGGCTGGCGCCGGTGCGCTGGTCGAAGCGGCAGAGCGTCCCACCGATCTCGTCATGGCGGCGATCGTCGGCACCGCCGGCCTCGCGCCGACGATGGCGGCGCTTGCGGCGGGGCACGACGTTGCGCTCGCCAACAAGGAATCTCTGGTATCGGCGGGTGCGCTGATGACGGCGGCCGCGCGCGCGTCAGGATCGGCGATATTGCCCGTCGACAGCGAACATAATGCGATTTTCCAATGCCTCGCGGGTGGAAAGATCGACCAGGTGCGGCGGATCATCCTGACCGCGAGCGGGGGGCCGTTCCGCACGATGAGCGCCGCCGACATGGCGCGCGTGACCCCGGCGCAGGCGGTCGCGCATCCGAACTGGTCGATGGGTGCGAAAATCAGCGTCGATTCGGCGACGATGATGAACAAGGGGCTCGAACTCATCGAGGCGCATCACCTGTTTCCGGTCGGGCTCGACCGCATTGAAATCCTCGTGCATCCGCAATCGGTGATCCACAGTCTGGTCGAATATATCGACTGCTCGACACTGGCCCAACTCGGTTCGCCCGATATGCGCATCCCGATCGCTTCGGCGCTTGCCTGGCCGCAGCGGATGGCGACGCCCTGCGCGCCGCTCGACCTCACGACAATCGCGCGGCTCGATTTCGAGGCACCCGACGAGGTGCGTTTTCCGGCAACCGCGCTGTGCCGCGCCGCGATCGCCGAGGGCGGCGCACGTCCTGCGCAGCTCAACGCAGCCAATGAGATCGCGGTCGCCGCTTTTCTCGCTGGCCGCATTTCTTTTCCGGCGATCGTCGATACGGTACGCCGGGTGATCGATGCCGATGCGCCTGCCGTGCCGACATCGCTTCACGACATATTCAGCGTTGATGCCGCATCCCGCGCGGCTGCGCAGCATTTTGTGGATCAGTTTGAACATGTCTAACGTCCCATTCTGGCTCTATTTCGTCGCATTTCTGGCGGTCCTCGGTCCGCTCGTCTTCGTTCATGAATATGGTCATTATATCGTCGGGCGCTGGTGCGGGGTGAAGGCGGACGCCTTTTCGATCGGTTTCGGGCGCAAGATTTTCGGCTGGACCGACAAGCGCGGTACCGAATGGCGGATCTGCTGGTTGCCGCTCGGCGGCTATGTCCAGTTTGCGGGCGATCGCGACGCCGCCAGCCGACCTGATGCCGAATGGCAAGGGCTGCCCGACGCTGAACGTTCGCACAGCTTTCCTGCCCAACCGGTGTGGAAGCGCGCGCTTATCGTCGCGGCGGGTCCGGTGACCAACTTCCTGTTCGCGATCGCAATCTTTGCGGCCTTCTACATGGCCTATGGCGTGCCGCAGACGCCGCCGGTGATCGCCGGGGTTGAGTCGAAAAGTGCAGCAGATCAGGCTGGTTTGCGCGTCGGCGATCGCATCGCGGCTATCGACGGCAAGGTGATGGAGAGCTTCGACGACATCCGGCTCGCGGTGGCCCTCGACCTTGGCACGCCCACAGACTTGCGCATCGAACGCGGCAGCGAGCGGTTGAATGTCACGTTGCGGCCGCGGATCATTTCGGAAACCGACCAGTTTGGGAACAAGACCGAGCGTGCGATCATCGGCATCCTGCCGGTCGCTCCGGTGCCGACGTCTGTCGGCCCGGTCGCTGCCGTGCAGGCGGGCGCAGAGCGGACCTGGGACCTCGCGCGGCTGACCGGGCATGTCCTGAGCCAGTTTCTGACCGGCCAGCGATCGATAAAGGAAATGGGCGGTCCGTTGCGGATCGCGAAACAGTCGGGTGAAGTGGCAACCATGGGGGTGCTGGCGCTGATCTCCTTCGCCGCCTTCATCTCCATCAATCTGGGGTTCATAAACCTGTTGCCATTGCCGATGCTGGATGGTGGCCATTTGCTCTTTTACGGCTATGAAGCGGTGCGGCGGCGCCCGGCACCGCCGCAGGCTCAGGAATGGGCCTTTCGTTTTGGCTTTGCGGCGATCGTCACGCTTATGCTGGTCGTGACTTTCAACGATTTGGGCTCAATCGGGGTCTGGGACGGGATCGCCCGCTTGATTGGCTAGCGAGTCTGGGGCAGGGAGAGCGCGCACTTGGCCGGAGCGGGGCCTTGCGCAGGGATTTTGTTTTTTCGGGATGAACAGCGTGGCATCACACAAATATTCGGCGCGGACGCAGCTGTCGGCAGTTCTTATGGCGGGAACGATGCTGGCATGGCCCGCCGCACCGCTGTTCGCACAGCAGGTCGCACCGCCGACCGTCCCTGCCCCGACAACGGAAGTGGCTCCGTCGGCAACGACGGTTCAGTCGATCACGGTGACCGGTAACCAGCGGCTCGAGGCGCAGACGATCCTGTCGTACCTGCGCCTGCGCGTGGGCCAGCCCTATGATCGCTCGGTTCTCGACCAGGCGCTGAAGGATCTGGCGGCGACCGAGTTGTTCAAGGACTATCAGATCAGTGACGACAAGGGCGCGCTGACGATCCAGGTGGTCGAAAACCCCGTGATCAACCGCGTGATCCTTGAAGGCAACAAGCGCCTCAAGGAAGAAAAGATCCGGCCGGAGATCAAGCTCTCGCCGCGCCAGATCTTCACCCGGTCGAAGGTTCGCGCTGACGTGGCGCGTATCATCGAGCTTTACAAGCGTCAGGGCCGCTTTGCCGCTACCGTTGAGCCGAAGATGGTTTCGCTCGACCAGAATCGCGTCGACGTCGTGTTCGAAATCAACGAAGGTCCGAAGTCCAAAGTCCGTCAGATCAGCATCATCGGGAACGAGAAGTTCAGCGATGGCGAGCTGAAGGGCGAGATGGCGACGAAGCAGTCGAGCCTGATGACGATCCTGTCTTCCAACACCAGCTATGACCCCGATCGCCTTGCCTATGACCAGCAAAAGCTGCGCCTTTTCTACCTGAAGAACGGCTATGCGGATTTCCGCGTCATTTCGGCGGTGGCGGAACTGACAAGCAACAAGCAGGACTTCATCATCACCTACGTCGTCGAAGAAGGCGAACGTTATAAGTTCGGCGACGTCAATGTAGAGAGCGAGCTTCGCGATTTCCGCCCGGAAACGCTGAAGGCGATGCTGCCGATGAAGAAGGACGACTGGTATGATGCCAAGCTGGTCGAGGATACCGTCGAAAGCCTGAGCGAAACTGCCGGCCTGTTCGGCTATGCCTTTGCCGACATCAACCCCGAATTCCGTCGCGATCCCGAAACCCGGACGATGGCGATCACCTTCAACGTCGCCGAAAGCCCGCGCACCTATGTCGAGCGGATCGACGTGAACGGCAACACGCTGACCCACGACAAGGTCGTGCGCCGCGAATTCCGTCTGAACGAAGGCGATGCCTTCAACAGCTTCGGCATCAAGCGCACCGAAAATCGTCTGAACAGCCTGGGGTATTTCCAGGAAAATCTTGCGATCGAGCGCAAAGAGGGCAGTACCCCCGACCGCATCGTCCTCGAAACCAATGTCGAGGAAAAACCGACCGGCGAATTGTCGCTGTCGGCGGGCTTCTCGTCGATCGAGAATTTTCTGCTCCAGGGTTCGATCCGTCAGCGCAACTTCCGCGGGCTTGGCCAGCAACTGCAGGCGTCGGTCAATTATTCGAGCTATTCGAAGTCGATCGAACTCGGCTTTACCGAACCCTATTTGTTCGATCGCAACATCTCGGTCGGCGGCAGCGTTTATCGCCGCGATTTGAACTCGTTCAACTTCATCAACAATGATCGCCGCACGACCTTCCAGCAGGTCACGACGGGCTTCCAGCTCAACGCCGGCGTTCCGCTGACCGAATTCATGTCCTTTTTCGGTCGCTACAGCCTGAACTTCGACGATGTGTCGCTCGACAAGTCGCTTTATTATTTCGGCGACAAGTGCGATCCGCTGATCGCCGGCCGCTATTTGTGCGATGCGATCGGCAAGCGCACGACCTCGCTCGTTGGCTTCACGCTGGCTTATGATGATCGTGACAACCGTGTGCGTCCGACGCGTGGCCAGTCGCTGTCGCTCAGTCAGGATTTCGCAGGCCTCGGCGGCAGCGTGAAATATGTCCGCACCCGTTTGTCGGGCAGCAAGCATTTCAACCTCGGTAGCCGCTTCATCCTCAATGTCTCGGCCGAGGGTGGTTATATATATCCGTTCGGCAACGCGCCCAGCCCGGGCAGTGACAAGGTTCGCCTGACCGACCGCTTCTTCCTTGGCGAACCGCAGATGCGCGGCTTCGACATTCGCGGTGTCGGTCCGCGCGTCATCCGCTATTCGGTCAATGCTCTCAATCCCGCCAACCCCATCGTTATTACGGACGACAAGAACCGCGGACAGATCGACGATGCGCTCGGCGGCCGTGCCTATTATCAGGGCCGGATCGAGATGGACATTCCGCTCGGCACCGGCGCGAAGGAACTGGGGCTGCGCCCGTCGATATTCCTCGACATCGGTTCGGTGTTCAGCGTCCGCAAGCCGGAGTTGACGACGCTGGCAAACTTCATGGACATGTCGGACGGCGGTAAGGTTAAATCGCTGTGCCGCAAGGCTGCCACGGGTGAGAAGACTTTCGCGACGCTGACGACTGGCAGCACAGCCTATTCGACATGTGACCTCGCCAATGGCTTCACGGAACTCTCGCCGTTCGAAGAGCGCTTCTTCGGCGACAGCTGGATGCCCCGCGTCGCCATCGGCGCCGGGGTCAACTGGAACTCTCCCTTCGGCCCATTCCGGATCGATTTCGCATATGCCCTTCGCAAAGAAGAGGGTGATGACGTCAAACGCTTCTCATTCAACGTAGGAACCCAATTCTGATGAAGAAAATTCTTGCCGCTTCGGCGCTCGCCGTCGCCACCCTGTCGGTTTCGCCGATCCTGTCGGCTCCTGCCATCGCGCAGGCGAAAGCCGTCGCAGTCGCCGACGTCCGCATGGCGGCCGCGCGCTCCAACGCCTTCACCGTCGCTTCGCAGCAGATCGAAACCACCTATAAGGCGCAGATCGATCAGCAGCAGTCGCGCGGCCAGACGCTGCAAGCCGAAATCAACGTGCTGATTGCGAAATTTAACGAAGAATCGAAAAAGACTCCGCAGAATCAGACTACGCTGCAGGCAGCCGCCAAGGCGGTGCAGGACAAGCGTCAGTCTGCCCAGACCGAACTTGGCCGCATTGGTGCGCCCGTCGAGCTCGCTGTCGCCTATGTCGAAGACCAGATCAGCGTTCGTATGAACGAAGCGATCAAGTCGGCGATGACTGCCAAGAAGGTCGATCTGCTGATTAATCCTGAAGCGGTGCTGGCGCGCGAAAACAACGTCGACATCACCGATGCGGTGATCGCCGAGCTCAACAAGATCCTGCCCAACGTCTCGATCGCGGTGCCTGCCGGTTATCAGCCGGGCCAGCTGGTCCAGCAGCGCAACCAGCAGTTGATGGACGCCGCCCGTGCGTCGCAGCCGGCCGCAGCTGCAGCACCCGCCGGCACCCCGCCGACGACGCGCTAAGAGCCATGGCCGACGGGGAAAATGCAGCGGGGGCCTTGGGTCCGGTGGATACGCGCCGGATCCTGAGCCTGCTTCCGCATCGTTATCCGATGCTGCTCGTTGACCGGGTGGTTTCGATGGTGAAGGACACCTCGATCCACGCGGTCAAGGCGGTGACGATCAACGAGCCCTTTTTTCAGGGGCATTTCCCCGGCCGGCCGATCATGCCAGGGGTCCTCATTGTCGAGGCGCTGGCGCAGGCTGGCGGTGTGCTTGCGATCGAATCGCTGGGCCTCGCCGGGACTGGCAAGCTCGTCTATTTTATGAGCATCGACGGGATCAAGTTCCGCAAGCCCGTCGAACCGGGGTGCCTGCTCGACCTCCACGTCACCATCCTTCAGACGAAGCGGAACATCTGCAAGTTCGAGGGTCGGGCGATGTTGGACGGCCAGCTGGCTACCGAATGCCAGTTCACCGCGATGATCGCCGATCCGCCGACGGATTGAGCGAAAGCTCTTGAGCTTCGTCACTCCGGACTTGATCCGGGGGCTATGGCTTGGGGGAGAGATGTTGCATTTTCTCCCATTGGCTACTAAAGGCCGCGACTTCGCGTCCCCGGACGCACCGACTCAACGCGGCTGGTCGGTAACCAGCGGCACAGGAGCCCAGATATGAAACAAGACATTCACCCCGCTTATCACATGATCACGGTCAAGATGACCGATGGCACCGAATATCAGACGCGCTCGACTTGGGGCAAAGAGGGCGACACGATGACGCTCGAAATCGACCCGACGGCGCACCCGGCATGGACCGGCGGTAACGGCCGCATGCTCGACGCAGCGGGCCAGGTTGCCAAGTTCAACAAGCGTTTCGGTGGTCTCACCCTCAAGCGCTAAGCGCTTGTTCCCGTGAAAGCGGGGATCAGCCCAATACTTTCGCAAGCGCGCTTTGCCACCCGGCAAGGCGCGTTTTGCGTTTGGGGGCACTCAGCGCCGGTGTGAAGCGCGTAGCGCGACCGCGCATCGCCTTGGCCGCACTCGCGAGATCGGGATAAAGGCCCGCGCCGGTCGCGGCGAGCATCGCTGCGCCGAGCGCCGTGCTTTCGACGAACTCGGGGCGCTCGACGGTCAGGTTCAGCATGTCGGCCAGATCCTGCGCCATCCAGTCGTTTGCCGCCATGCCGCCGTCGATCCGCAGATCGGCCCAATCGACCCCATCGGCGGCGAACGCCGATTTCAGGTCGTGCGCCTGATAGGCTTGCGCCTCGAGTGCGGCGCGCGCGACATGCGCCTTGCCGCTTGCAAAGCTGAGGCCGGAGATTGCGGCAAGCGCATCGGGCCGCCAGTGCGGCGCGCCGAGCCCCGTGAGGGCGGGGACCAGATAGACCCCGCCATTGTCGGCGACCGAGCGCGCGAGCCCTTCGCTCTCGCCCGCATTGGCGAGCAGGCCGAGCCCGTCGCGCAGCCATTTGATCAGGCTCCCCGCGACGAACACCGATCCTTCGAGGGCATAGCTGCGCGTGTGGCCTTCCTGCACCAGGACAGTCGCGAGCAGGCGGTTCGCGGAATGCGGCCGCACCGTGCCGCTCGCCGACAGGATGAACGCGCCGGTCCCGAAGGTCGCCTTGGTCTGCCCCGGCGAGAGGCACGCCTGTCCGATTGTCGCCGCCTGCTGGTCTCCCGCCATGCCGCAAATCGGGATCGCGCCGCCGAACAGCGCCGGGTCGGCGGTGCCGACCTGTTCGGTACAGCCGACAATCTCCGGTAACAGCGGCATCGGCACGCCGAGCAGGTCGCAGAGTTCAGCATCCCAGCCGCCTGAACCGTTGATGTCCATCAACTGCGTGCGCGATGCATTGGTCGCATCGCTGACATGCGCGCCGCCGGTCAGGCGAAAGACGATGTAGGATTCGATCGTCCCGACTACGAGCCGGTCGCCCGCCTCTTTCAATTGCGGCCAGTTTTTCAGCGCCCAGCCGATCTTGCTCCCCGAAAAATAGGGATCGAGCAGCAGCCCGCTTTTTTCCTGCACTATCGCCTCATGCCCCGCATCCTTCAGCGCGGCGCAGTCGGGGGCGGTGCGGCGGTCCTGCCACACGATCGCGCGCGCCAGCGGCTCGCCGCTGATGCGGTCCCAGAACACGACCGTTTCGCGCTGGTTGGTGATGCCGATCGCGGCGATTTCGTCGGCGCCGCCCGCCTTGTCGATCATCGCGCGGGTACAGGCGAGGGTGGCGGTCCAGATCTCTGCCGCGTCATGTTCAACGAGGCCAGCGGCGGGGTAATATTGCCTGAACTCGCGCTGCGCGCTGCCGAGCGGAGTGCCATCGGCGGAAAAGAGCATCGTGCGGGTCGAGGTGGTGCCTTCGTCGATGACGATGATTTTCCTGCTCATGCCCCGTCCTCTTTTCCAGTTTGTGTCGAGCTTGTCGAAGCACTGTTCTTTCTTGCGACGTTGATGAAGAAAATACGGCCCTTCGACAAGCTCAGGGCGAACGGGAACAGAGTGACACGCAATTATCTTGCAAAACCACGCAACCCGTGCCATATATGGTGCAGCGCAGCATGGCGGACCGATCCGCCGCAACCACCGGCAGCGTGATTTTCCCGACCGACTTCAGGCGCGGGCGAGCCGGAAATGCGCTTTGTCCCCAGAGGCACCCTTTCACGCGGGTCGTTTCGAACCCGCGGCCGTGCGCCGTCCGTTCGATGCGAACGGATGCGCCTGCGCGTCGCCCTATGTGAGTATTTTATGACGACTTTTAACGACTTTGGCCTGCACGCCGACATTAATCGCGCGCTTGCCGCCAAGGATTATACCACCCCGACGCCGATCCAGATGCAGGCGATCCCCGAACTGATGAAGGGCCGCGATCTGTGCGGCATCGCGCAGACCGGAACCGGCAAGACCGCGGCCTTCTCGCTGCCCTCGATCCATCACCTTCTCACCTATCCGCATGCGCGCCCGCCGCGCGGTTGCCGCATGCTGGTGCTGTCGCCGACGCGCGAACTCGCGGCGCAGATTGCGCAGAGCTGCCGTGACTATGGCCGCTTCACCAAGCTGACCGTTTCGACTGTGTTCGGCGGCGTACCGATCAACAAGCAGATCCGCGACCTGTCGGGCGGCGTCGATATCCTCGTCGCGACCCCGGGCCGTCTGCTCGACCTCATTGACCAGCGCGCGCTGCGTCTCGACGATGTCGAAATCTTCGTCCTCGATGAAGCTGACCAGATGATGGACATGGGCTTCATCCACTCGCTGCGCCGCGTCGCCAAGCTGCTGCCGTCGCGCCGCCAGAATTTGTTCTTCTCGGCGACGATGCCCAAGGAAATTGCGGGCCTGGCCGACCAGTTCCTGAACGATCCCGTCACCGTGTCGGTCACGCCGCAGGCGACGACCGTTGAAAAGATCCGCCAATATTCGACCTTCGTCGAACAGAAGGAAAAGCAGGCGCTGCTCCATTCGGTCGTCGCCAGCGAGGACATTGACCGCGCGCTGATCTTCACCCGCACCAAGCATGGCGCCGACCGCGTCGTGCGTCACCTCGCGGGCGCCGGGATCAAGGCGATGGCGATCCATGGCAACAAGAGCCAGTCGCAGCGCACCAATGCGTTGCAGCAGTTCCGCGCGGGCGAGATCAAGCTGCTCGTCGCGACCGACATTGCCGCGCGCGGCATCGATGTGTCGGGCGTCAGCCATGTCATCAACTTCGAGATCCCGAACGTGCCCGAACAATATGTTCACCGCATCGGCCGTACCGCGCGTGCGGGTGCAGAGGGTATGGCGATCAGCTTCATCGCGCCCGATGAGCGTCCCTATATGAAGGATATCGAGCGCGTCACCCGGTCCAAGGCCGAACCGCGGCCGTTGCCCGAGAATTTCAACGAGCTGGTGCGCAATCTGCCCAAGCCCGTTGCGGGTCCCAAGGACACCGGCAGCCAGGGGCGCGATCCGAACCGCCAGCGTCAGGATGCGAATCGTGGACGCAACGGCGGCAAGCCGAACGGCGACCGTGGTCCGCGCCGTGAAGGTGCTGGCGCCGCCGGTGCGGCTGGTGAGGGCGCAGAAGGTCAGCGCAAGCGCTTCTTCCGCCCGCGCAACAAGAGCGTCGGCGCGCATAAGGGCGCGGTGACCCGCGTCGGCGGACGCTAAGCACCTGCCTTTCTTTCCGTTCGTGCTGAGCTTGTCGAAGCACCGTTCTTTCCTCTAGCATCACGCTAGAAGAAGAACGGCCCTTCGACGGGCTCAGGGCGAACGGGGAAGAGGATGAGCGAACATATCGCGGTGGCAACCATCGAAAGCCGCCAGAGCGAGCGCAAGGTGATCCTCGCGTCATCGCTCGGCACGGTTTTCGAATGGTATGATTTCTACCTCTACGGCCTGCTCGCGACGATTATCTCGGCGCAATTTTTCTCGGGCGTCAACGAAACCACCGGCTTCATCTTCGCGCTTGCGGCCTTTGCCGCGGGCTTTGCCGTCAGGCCGTTCGGCGCGCTCGTGTTCGGGCGCATCGGCGATCTGGTCGGGCGCAAGAATACTTTTCTCGTCACCATGGGCCTGATGGGCGCCTCGACCTTCCTCGTCGGGGTGTTGCCTAGCTATGGCACGATCGGCGTCGCGGCGCCGGTGCTGCTCGTCGTGCTGCGCCTGCTTCAGGGGCTCGCGCTCGGCGGCGAATATGGCGGCGCCGCCACCTATGTTGCCGAACATGCGCCCGAGGGGAAACGCGGCCTCTTCACCAGCTTCATTCAGACGACCGCGACGCTCGGGCTGTTCGCGGCGTTGCTCGTCGTCATCGCCACCCGCTATCTGATCGGCGAGGATGCGTTCGCGAGTTGGGGCTGGCGCGTGCCGTTCCTGATCTCGGTGATTCTGCTCGGCGTCTCGCTGTGGATACGCCTTCAGCTTGAGGAAAGCCCGGTTTTTCAGAAGATGAAGGATGAAGGCACGACGTCGAAGGCGCCGCTGACCGAGGCTTTTGGCCGCTGGGCCAACCTCAAGCTGGTTCTGATTGTGCTGATGGGCGCGGTCGCGGGGCAGGCGGTGGTCTGGTACACCGGGCAATTCTACGCGCTCTTCTTCCTTGAAAAGACGCTGAAGGTTGATGGCGCGACCGCCAATATATTGATTGCCATTGCGCTCGCGCTCGGCACGCCTTTCTTTATCTTCTTTGGCTGGCTTAGCGACCGGATCGGGCGCAAGCCGATCATCCTTGCTGGCTGCGCGCTCGCGGCGCTGACCTATTTCCCCGCCTTCCACATGCTCACCGCTGCCGCCAATCCCGCAATGGCGAAAGCGCAGGACAGCGCGGCGGTGATCGTCACTGCGAACCCCGGCGCCTGTGCCTTCCAGTTTGACCCCGTGGGCAAGAACAAGTTCGAGGGTACGGGCTGTGACATCGCCAAGGCCGCGCTGGCCAAGGCGGGGGTCAGCTATACCAATGTCACGCGTGGCACCGTCACCATCCTGCCGGCAGAGGTCCGCATCGGCGACCGTGTGCTGACCGCGCCCGAACCCTGGCGAATTGCCGAGAATGAGCGGGCCAGCGCGGCTGAGGCGTTTCGCAAGGACCTCGCCGCAGCGACCGCAGCGGCGGGCTATCCGGCAAAGGCCGACCCGGCCGCGATCAACAAGCCGCTCGTCGTCGCGATCCTCTTCTACCTCGTCCTGCTCGTCACGATGGTCTACGGCCCGATCGCAGCGTTGCTGGTCGAGCTTTTCCCCAGCCGCATCCGCTATTCGGCGATGTCGCTGCCCTATCATATCGGCAACGGCTGGTTTGGCGGTTTCCTGCCGACGACAGCCTTTGCGATGGTCGCCGCGACGGGCAATATTTATTATGGGCTTTGGTATCCTGTGGTTGTCGCGGTGATCACGCTTGTTGTTGGCTTGCTGTTTTTGCCCGAAACTTTTCGTCGCAGGATCGATGAATAGTTTTCCCGCGCATTGACGGCGCGCCCCCAAGCGCTAGGGTCGCGCCGGCTCTGAGGGGGCGTGATGTTCGACGACGATGAATTTGAACCGCAACCGCCAAGGCGGTCCTTGATCCGTCGCAAACGGGTGATGATCCCGCTCGGCCTGATCGTTGCGATCCTCACCATCTTCCTGCTCCTGCGCACGTCGGATACCGATCGCGACGAGATGATCGCCAAATATGGCGGGCCGAAAGCGACCTTCGTCGATGGCCCGGCGGGGCAGCGCATCCATTATCGCGATCAGGGCAAGCCGGATGGTCCGGCGATCGTCCTGCTCCACGGATCGAACGCCAGCCTCCACACCTGGGAACCGCTCGTGAAGCGGCTCGGTGATCGCTATCGCATCGTCACGCTTGATCTGCCCGGTCATGGGCTGACCGGCGGTACCCCTGACAAGGATTATAGCGCCGACGGCATGATCGCCGCGATCGATGTCGTCGCGGCGAAGGTCGGGCTCGAACATTTTATCCTCGGCGGCAATTCGATGGGTGGCTGGGTCGCGTGGCGCTATGCGCTGGCGGAGCCCGCGCGGGTCGATGCGCTGCTGCTGCTCGACGCCGCCGGCATGCCGCTGCGCAAGGGCGAGAAGCGGCCCGAATCGAACATCGGCTTTCGCGTCCTCGAATATCCGTTCGGCCGCTGGCTCGCGACGCAGATCACCCCGCGTATGCTGGTCGAACAATCGGTGCGCGGGACGGTGGCCAAACAGGGGATCGTCGATGAGCCGATGATCGATCGTTATTGGGAGCTGCTGCGCTTCCCCGGCAACCGCGAGGCGACAGTGCTGCGGGCGCGGATGGACCGCGAACCCGCGATGGCGGACCAGATCGGAGCGATCACAGCGCCGACGCTGATCCTGTTCGGCAAAGAGGATCGGCTGATCAACGCAACCGCGGCGCAGACTTTCCATGAACGTATTGCCGGGTCGGAGGTCGTGCTGCTCGACGGGATCGGCCATCTGCCGATGGAGGAGGCGCCCGACGCGACGGCGGCTGCGATCACTGACTTCCTTACGCGGCGGCTTGCCGCTCCGCTGCCGCCGGCTGGTCCAGAAACGCGCTGATCCGTACCGAAATATCGGCGGCATGGGTGAAGGGGAAGAGGTGCGATCCGGGCACCACCTCCAGCACCGATCCATCGATCAGATCGGCGATCATCTGTCCATGGCTGGCGGGTACGACACCGTCATTCCGGCCCATCAGGATCAGCACCGGCATCGTTTTCAGCTGCGGCAGCATTGCGGCGCTCGTCCATCCCGCCATTGCCATGCTCTGCCAGGCGAGGCCGAGCGGGGTCGCGGTCGGCAGCTTCAGCCCGCTCGCCAGCATATCCGCGTCGAGTAACGCCGCCCAGCCGATTCCCGGCGCGCTGACCGCGGGCGTCGTCGCCATGAGGATGAGGTGGCGGATACGCTCCGGAAACTGCACCGCAATCTGTTGCGCCAGCGCACCGCCCCAGCTGAAACCGGCGAGGTCGACCTGTGCGTGGCCCAGACGGTCGGCAATCTCCATCACCACCGATGCCATCGCCGGCGCGGTATAGGGGAGCAGCGTATCGGGCGAACCGCCGACGCCGGGCATGTCGAGTGTCAAGACCTCCCGCCCGTCGATCCGCGCGAGCAAAGGGGCGGCGGCGGCGATGTCGGCGCCGATGCCGTTGAGGAACAGCAGAGGCACACCGCCCGCACCCTCACGCCAGCGCGCAACGCGCAGCGTCAGGCCATAGGCATGTTCGGTGCTGAGAGCGGGATTGCCGCCGATCCGTGTCATGCTGCCACCCTTGGCAGGTTTCGGTGACGGGCGAAAGTCCGGGCGGATCCTAGGCTTGTTGCTCGGCGGCCTTGGCCGCGGCCTCCGCCTGCTCATAGCGCAAGCAATCGAAAATTTTTGCCCCCGCCAGAAAGACCGATCCGCTGCACGCGGCGAGCAACAGCTGGCCGCCGATGCCGGGATATTGATCGAGATAGGCGATACCGCGCGCCATCGCCCCGGCCCCCAGCGCATAAATGATCAGGCACGCTTCGAAGCGCGTCTTGATGATGAACAGCCGTCCGATTTTTTTCAGCATCGCCATCATCCCAGCAAGAGCTGTGCCAGTGGCGCAAATCGGGGATTTTACGCGCCGGGCTTATGGTAAACTGTAAGTTAATCCGACAGGTGAGGGAAGGGAGGACGTCTGGGGGACACGGTCTCTGACCCCCGACATCCCGGACCCTTCGACAGGCTCAGGACAGGCTTGGTCCGGGATCCAGGGTAACGGAAGCCTTCTGGGTGCCGGATCAAGCCCGGGGTGACGAGGAGTGATAGGTCGCCTTTCGGTCGTCAGCGGAAATTCAGATGAGCTCGCTCAACCCCAATGCCTCCAGCAACGCCGTACGCGCGCGTTGCACATCGGCCAGCAGCGCCGCAGAGGCGAGGTCGCCGGGGGTGATTGCTTCGGGCCAATGTGCGACCACCACTTCGGCGATCCGGTCGAGCGTGGCATCGTCCGCCATAAAGCGCGGGTCGACGGTGGCGGGGTCGGCAACGACGCGCAGCCGCAGGCACGCCGGGCCGCCGCCGTTCGCCATCGACTGGCGGACATTGACGGGGAGCAGGCGGCGGATCGGGCCGTTGCCGGCGACATGTGCCTCCAGCCATTGCCACACCGACGGTGTTTCGCAAGCCTCCGACGGCAGCACCAGACCCATGCCGCCGCCATCGGGCAGGCTCACGAGCTGGGCATTGAACAGATAGGATTTGATCGCGTCGGGCAGGCTGACCGCGCTCGCGGGCACTTCGACAATCTCGACCTCGGGGAACGCCGCGCGGATTTGGGTGTGCGCGCCCGCGCGATCCTCGAACGCGGTTTCGTGGGTGAACAGCACATGTTCGTTCGCGACTGCGACGACATCATTGTGGAAAGCGCCGCCCTGGATTGCGGTGTCCGACTGGCGGATGAAGAGTGTGCGGGTCGGATCGAGCCGGTGGTGGCGTGCGATCGCCTTCGACGCGTCGAGATGCTGGCGCGCCGGGAAGCGGCCGCCGCCGACGCCATAGACGAAAATCTCGACACCCGGGCCGTCATGTCCGCTGCACAACCGCATATGGTTCGCAGCGCCCTCGTCGCCGAAGGGCGCAGGGACTGGTGCATGGACAGCAAAGGCTGGGTCGGCAAAAGCGATGCGAAGCTGCGCCAGCGTGCCCGGCCATTCGTGGCTGCGGTGGGGCATGGTGACGAGGTTGGCAATGGTCAGATGGCATTTGCCGTCGGCGCTGTCGGGGGCTGGGGAGACGGTCGCCGCATTGGCCGCCCACATCGATGACGCCGACCAGGCCTGCGCGCGCAAATGCGGCTCGGCAGTTTTGGGCGTTGTTGCCAGCGTTGCGAGCCATCGCGCATCGGGACGATCGAGCGGCATGAAGAAGCCCTGAGGCAGTCCGAGCGCGAGATTGTGGCGCATCTTGTCGATGCCCTGCAACGCTGCGGCGCGCGGCTGCGAAGCGTCGCCTGCGTGGGTGGCCGAGGCGATATTGCCCTGGCTCAGCCCGGCATAATTATGTGTCGGGCCGATAATGCCGTCGAAGTTGATTTCGGTGAGCATGGCTTTGAAAACCTCCTCGAGCGCCAGTTTGTCAAATCGTTCCCCGCCGAAAGCCGGGGCCCGGTTCTACGGTCAAGTCACCGCCAAGCCTTCGAACCCATTGCGATGCAGCATGATCGATCCGGGCTTTCGTGAGGGAGCGGATAGAATAGCCGTCGCACCGGGCTACCGCCCGATCCAGCTGATTTCGTCGCCCGCGGCGACACCCAGCAGCTTCGCCGCATGGTTGTCGAGCGTTCCGCCGTTGCTGACTTGCCCGAAACAGCAGCGGAAATCGGCGAGCTGCCCGGTCGCAACCAGCGCATCCTCGCTCCCGTCGGCAATCGCCGAAACTGCGACATGCCGCGCATCGCGAATGCTCGCCACCTGATCGGTGCGCGCGGTCATCGTCGGGCCGCCGTCGAAAATGTCGACATAATTTTCGTATGCGAAGCCCTCATTCTCCAGCATGCGCATCGCGGCGCGGCCGCTTGGGTGCGGGACGCCGATCACGCTGCGGGCATGCTCGCCCAGCATCGCGATATAGACGGGATGCTTGGGCATCAGGTCGGCGATGAACTGGTTGCCATGGACCGCGTTGAACTGGTCGGCTTCCTGAAAGCTCATTCCGAAGAACTTTCCGGCAACGCCGTCCCAGAAGGGCGATCCGCCCGCTTCGTCGATTACCCCGCGCAGTTCGGCGAGAATCCGGTCGCCAAAGCGCGCGCGGTGGCGCGCGATGAACAAATAGCGCGAGCGCGCGAGCAACAGCCCGAGCCCGCCAGCCCGCGCCGCAGGGTGCAGGAACAATCCGCCGACCTCGCTCGCGCCATTGAGGTCGTTGCTGAGCATCAACACTTGCGCATGGAAAGTCCGGTCGAGCTGTTCGCTATGCTTGCTGTCGGTGCCGATGCGGTATGAATAAAAAGGCCAGCGCTGGCCGACCTGCCCGAAAATCTGGCAGGTACCGCGCACCTCGCCGCTGTCGAGATCCTCGAGCACGAGCAGGTAGAGCTCGTCCGACGGATATTCCTTGTCGCTGGCAAAGCTTGCCTCGGTGCGATCGAGCTTTGCGCGCAGTGCTTTCTTGTCGGGGGGCAGGTTGGTAAAGCCGCCGCCGGTCAGCTTCGCCATTTCGTAAATGCTCTGCAAATCGCCCGGCTTGGCCGCCCGGATCACATAGTTCACACAGTCCCCCGTTCCGCTATTCTCAACATGGTCAGTGCCGACAACTGCGCGCGTTCGGGCAGGCTGTCGGTGATCAGAAATTCGTCCGACGAATGGATGGCGCCGCCGCGCGGGCCCATCGTGTCGACCACCGGAATGCCGCAGGCGGCAATATTATTGCCGTCGCACACGCCCCCGGTGGCGTTCCAGCCGATCGTCAGGCCGAGCGCGGCGCCGCAATCGCGGACCAGCTCGAACAAGCGCGTCGCCGCGGCATCGAGCGGTTTGGGCGGGCGGTTGAAGCCGCCGTGAAGATGGCAATGCAAATCATGATCGCGCGACACCGCAGCGACCGCATCGCGCAGGGCAGCTTCGGCTGCGGCCATGGCATCGGGGGTCGACGGGCGCATGTTCACGCGCAAAATCGCCTGATCGGGAACCACATTGTTCGGCCCGCCGCCGTCGATCTTTGCGGGATTGACCTTGAGCATGGGCGATTTCAGCGCATCGAGCCGCAGCGCAAGGTCGGCGGCGGCGACGAGCGCGTTGCGTCCTTCCTCCGGATTGCGCCCGGCATGTGCGGAACGGCCATGGATCAGCACGGAGAAATTGCCGCTCCCCGGCCGCGCGCCCGCCAGCGTTCCGTCGGGCAAGGCGGGCTCATAGGTGAGCGCGGCGGTCTTGCCCTGTGCCAGCTCGGCGATCAGCGCGGCGGAGGCGTGGCTTCCCGTCTCCTCGTCGCTGTTGATCATCACATCATAGCCGACGCGGCCCGCGAGCGGCGATGCCTCGAGCGCGGTGAGCGCCGCGAGAATCACCGAAATTCCGCCCTTCATGTCGGCGGTGCCGGGACCGTTGAGCACCCCCGGTTCGCGCCATTGCAGTGTCTGGAAGGGGTGATCGGCGGCGAACACCGTGTCCATATGGCCGGTCAGCAACAGTTGCACCGGTGCCTCGGGACGAACGCGGAGGTGGAGATGGTCACCGCGCTGGGTCGTCCGAACCGCGCCGGTGGCATCGACGCTCTCGACCGGATCGGGCGCGACGAGGCGGATCGGGCCGGGCAGCTCTGCAAAAGCATCGGCGAGCAGTCCCGCAACGGTTTTGAGGCCCGCCAGATTGCCCGTCCCGCTGTTCACCGCGGCCCATTGTTCGACCTGGCGCAGCATCGGCGCATCGGCTGCGCGTTCGAGCATTGCGCTTTCGTTTGCGGTGAGGATGGTCATCGGCACCGTATAGCGAGCGAAAAGGGCGTTTGGCACCCCCGCGCAATATTATTGTCGATACATTATCGTCGACGCTGTGCGGCAAATCACTGTAGGGGCCGCCCGCTTGGGCCAAGGCATGATCAAATGCCTTCGAATCGCAACGGATTAACCGAAATTTCGGACACGCCTCTCTAGGAGGGGCGAAACACCTATCGAGTGGATCGATGACAGCAGCTTTCGTCCTTGGCATCAACATGTTCATCGCCGGCATTTTTGCCGTGGCCTTTGGCGTGGTGGCGGCGACGAACCGCACGGAGCGCGGCGCCAAATGGGTCGCGCTGGGCTATGGTCTGGCGATCGGCAACGTTGCGCTGGAGTTTCTTCTCAGTCAGACGTCGGACCCGACCGTCGTCGGGGTCAGCATTTTCCTGATCGTCCTCCTCGCCATGACCTTTTGCCTCGTCGGCGTCGCGCATCATTATCGCGTCGCTCCGCCATGGTTCGCGGTTGCGGCGATCTGGGGCTTCAGCATCCTTGTGACGCCGGTTATCTTTACGCTTCCCTATACGTCGCCGCTGCGCGCATTCCTTTACCAATTTCCCTATTTTGCCGCGCAAGCCTTGTTTGCGTTCGTCATTCTGCGCTCAGGGCGCCGGCAGGCGCTCGATGTGCTGCTGCTCGTGCTGCAAGTCGTCACGGCGCTTATCTATCTCTCCAAGCCGCTCATCGGGGTGCTGGCGGGGACGGCGAGCACGCCACAAGGCTATATAGCGACGACCTATGCCGCCATTTCGCAAAGCCTTGCGGCGGTGACGCTCGTCATGCTTGGGCTCGTGCTGTTGCTCGTGATGATGCGTGACACCGCGGCAGAAATGATGGCGCGGTCGGAAACCGATGCCCTGTCGGGGTTGCTCAATCGCCGCGGCTTCGAAGATCGCGCTGAACGCGCCCTCGCGCAAGTGCTACGATCGGGCGGGCCGAGGGTGATGGTCACGGCTGATCTCGACCATTTCAAGATGATCAATGACAGTTTCGGCCATGCCGCGGGCGACAGCGTGATTGCCGAGTTTTCCCGGCTTCTGCGCGAAGCTGCGTCCGAACAGGCTCTGGTCGGCCGGCTGGGGGGTGAGGAATTCGCTGTGTTCATCGTCGGTGCCAATCTCGCCGACGGGCGCGTCTATGCCGAAGCCGTGCGCGCGGCCTTTGCCGCAACCTCGGTGTCCGGGATCGACCATGCGGTGACGGCGTCGTTCGGAGTGGCGCAGATGATGCCGGGCGACACATTGTTCGAACTGGCGCGCCGCGCCGACACAGCGCTTTATCGCGCCAAGGCGGGGGGGCGTAACCAGGTCCGCGTTGCGCTTAATGAAATGCCGCCGGCCCCGCCGCCCGCGATCGAGATTTCGCGTTAGCGGCCAGTTGCCAAGCCCGATCAATCGCGGCATAGGGCAGCGGCCCTTTCCTCCCCGGGTCCACTGGCGCAGCCGCGCCGACCAAAGGGTGCAACATGACTGATTTCCTCGATCGCCACGGCCTGTCCATCGATTCGCGTCTTGTCGATTTCGTTGAAGCGAAAGCGCTGACCGGGACGGGACTCGAGGGCGACAAATTCTGGGCCGATTTCGCTGCGCTGCTCTGCAAGTTCGCCCCCGAAAATGCTGCGCTGCTGGCCAAGCGTGAGGATTTGCAGGCAAAGATCGACGCTTGGCATCAGGCGCGGGCAGGGCAGGCGCATGACGCCGCTGCTTATCAGGCGTTCCTGCGCGAGATCGGTTATCTGGTTCCCGAACCCACAGGGTTTCAGGTCGGCACGCAAAATGTCGACCCCGAAATCGCGACGATGGCGGGGCCGCAGCTCGTCGTTCCCGCGCTCAACGCGCGCTTTGCGCTCAACGCCGCCAATGCGCGCTGGGGCAGTCTCTACGACGCCTTTTACGGCACCGACGCGCTTGACGCGCCGCCCGCCAAGTCCGGTGGTTATGATGCTGCACGCGGTGCGGCGGTGATTGCGCGGGCCAAGGCGTTTCTCGACGAAGCCGTACCGCTGGCGTCGGGAAGCTGGGCCGACTGGCAAGGCGGCCAGCCGCTACTCGCCAACGCCGCGCAATGGGTCGGCACCAAGCCCGGCGGCATCCTGCTCAAGCACAACGGCCTGCACATCGAACTGGTGATCGATGCCGACAGCGCGATCGGCAAAACCGATCCCGCCGGCATCGCCGACGTGCTGCTCGAAGCCGCGCTGACCACGATCATCGACCTCGAGGACAGCGTCGCCGCGGTCGATGGCGAGGACAAAACCCTCGGCTACACCAACTGGCTCGGCCTGATGCGCGGCGATCTGACCGAAAGCTTTGCCAAGGGCGGTGCGACCGTCACCCGTGCGATGGAGCCCGACCGCGCATGGACTGCGCCCGATGGCACCGCCTTCACCCTGCCGGGGCGCAGCGTGATGTTCGTGCGCAACGTCGGCCATCTGATGACGACGCCGATGGTCAAGCTGGCGGACGGTAGCGAAGCGCCCGAGGGGCTGTGCGACGCGGTGTTTACCAGCCTCTGCTCGCTCCACGACCTGAAAAATCTCGGCACGCTCAACAATAGCCGCGCGGGCAGCATCTATATCGTCAAGCCCAAGCAGCATGGTCCCGAGGAATGCGGCTTCACCGACCGCTTGTTCGACGCAGTCGAGGATCTGCTCGGCCTCGCGCGCCACACGATGAAGGTCGGCGTGATGGACGAGGAACGCCGCACCAGCGCGAACCTCGCTGCGTGCATTCATGCGGTGAAGGACCGCATCGTCTTCATCAACACCGGCTTCCTCGACCGCACCGGCGACGAAATCCACACCTCGATGCGCGCCGGACCGATGATCCCCAAGGGCGAGATGAAGGCGAGCGACTGGATCGCGTCCTACGAGGATCGCAACGTCCGTATCGGGCTCGCTTGCGGGCTCAGCGGCAAGGCGCAGATCGGCAAGGGCATGTGGGCGATGCCCGACCTGATGAAGGGGATGCTCGAAGCCAAGATCGGCCATCCCCGGTCGGGCGCGAACACCGCTTGGGTGCCGTCGCCGACCGCTGCGACCTTGCATGCACTCCATTATCATCAGGTCGACGTGTTCGCGCGGCAGAAGGAGATCGCGGGCGAGGCGGTGCCATCGCTCGACCGCCTGCTCAACATCCCCGTCGCGACCGGCCGCAACTGGAGCGAGGCCGAAATTACCCGCGAACTCGACAATAATTGCCAAGGCATCCTCGGCTATGTCGTGCGCTGGATCGATCAGGGCGTCGGCTGCTCGAAGGTTCCCGACATCGATGATGTCGGCCTGATGGAAGATCGCGCGACGCTGCGCATCGCCAGTCAGGCGCTCGCCAACTGGCTGCTCCACGGCGTCTGCACCGAGGCGCAGGTGGACGCGGCACTGGCGCGCATGGCAGCCAAGGTCGATGCGCAAAATGCGGGTGATGCGCTCTACGAAAAACTGACTCCCGACGGCATCGCTTGGCAGGCCGCGCGCGCATTGATCTTCGAGGGTGTAACGCAGCCGTCGGGCTATACCGAGCCGCTGCTGCATAAATATCGCCAGGCAAAGAAGGCGGCGGCATAAATCTGAGAGCGTCGGCCACAGGAGTCGTTCCCCGGCGAAAGCCGGGGGGCTATCGGTCGAGCTGAGGGTTCCCAGCCGCTCCCGCCCTCGCGGGGGCGGCAGGCTTTTGTCAGGCGCTCAGCGTGCGGGCTAGTGCGACCCATTCGGCGACGGTCACCGTTTCGGCGCGGCGAGTCGGGTCGATGCCCAGCGTTTCCAGCGCGGCGACCGCGCCTTCGACACCCTTCAGGCTTTGGCGCAGCATCTTGCGGCGTTGGCCGAAGCCCTTTTCGGTGAGCTTGGACAAGAGGGACGGCTTGACGCCCTCAGGCTGGTCGGCGGGCGTCACGTGGATGATCGCCGACATCACCTTGGGTGGCGGGGTAAAGGCCGACCGGTGGACGCGCATCGGAATTTTGGCGGTCGTGCGCCACTGCGAGAGGACGCTCAGGCGACCATAAGCAGAGGTGTCGGGCCTGGCGATGATCCGCTCGGCAACCTCGGCCTGGAACATCAAGGTCAGCGATTGCCAGCGCGGCGGCCAGCTTTTGGGCTCGAGCCAGCGGGTGAACAGCGCGGTGCCGACATTATAGGGCAGGTTGGCGACGATATGATAGGGCTCGCCGCCGGTCAGCGCATCGACATCGACCGCCATGGCATCGTCGGCGATGACCGTGAGCTGGCCCGGAAAGACTTCGCCGAGTTCGGCGAGTAGCGGCAGGCAGCGGTCGTCGCGTTCGACGGCGATCACCCGCGCTCCCGCACGCAGCAGCGCGCGGGTCAGCCCGCCGGGGCCGGGGCCGACCTCAAACACCGTGGCGCCGTTGAGGTCGCCGGGTAGCGCGGCGATCCGGTCGAGCAACTGTTCGTCGAACAGGAAATTCTGTCCCAGCGCCTTGCTTGCCGACAGGCCGTGCGCACGTACGGTCTCGCGCAGCGGCGGCAGGCTACGCGTCGGTTCGGTGGTCACGCGGCGGGAATGGCGTTGCGCTCGCGGCTCGCGGCGAGCGTGGCGGCGAGAGCGATGGCGGCGATCGTCGGCCGCGGGTCCGCCGTGCCGGTGCCCGCGATGTTGAACGCGGTGCCATGGTCGGGCGAGGTGCGGATGATCGGCAGGCCGAGGGTCAGATTGACCCCGTCATGAAAATGCAGCGCCTTGAATGGTGCGAGCGCCTGATCGTGATAGCAGCACAGCAGCGCGTCATAGCGGATGCGGACATGCGGTGCGAACAGGCTGTCCGATGCCAGCGGGCCGTCGATCGCAATGCCTTCGCTTTGTAATTGTTCGATCGCCGGCTGGATGATCAGCGCTTCTTCATTGCCCAGATCGCCGCTTTCGCCGGCATGGGGGTTGAGACCTGCGATCGCGAGCTGCGGTTCGGCGATGCCGAAATCGCGGCGCAGCGCGCGGGCGGTGACCCGCGCTTTCGCGACGATGAGGTCGGTGGTCAGCCGTTCGGGCACTTCGGACAGCGGAATATGAACGGTGAGCGGCACGACGCGCAGGCCGGGGCCAGCGAGCATCATCACCGCATTGGTCGCGGTGACGCCGCAGCGTTCGGCGATGAACTCGGTTTGCCCGGGGTGGGTATAGCCAATGCCGTGCAGGGCGAATTTGGACACCGGTCCAGTCACGAGTGCGCAGCTGGCCTGCGTCCGCGTCATGCCGATCCCCGTTTCGAGCGCGTGGAGCGCGCAGGTCGCGCCCGCCGCGGTCGGGGTGCCGGGGGTCAGCGGGCCGCTGTCCTCCAGATGCCAGACGGGCAGCGCATCGTCGAAGGTCCGCAGCGCCTCTTCCATGTCGCTCACGCGCGCGATCGGGCCGTCCCAGACCGCAGCGATCGCGGCGATGTCGCCGATGGCGACGAACGGCGGCAGGTCATGTTCGCGGCGCGCTGTCCACGCGCCGCCGGTCACTTCGGAGCCGACGCCGGCCGGGTCACCGATGGTGACCGCGATCGGACGTCGAGGATTGGTACCGGGCATCAGCTATATTCGATCACGGCGTCCCGGCGCAGGTCGCGCAGATAGCGTTGGGCGCGCTTGTTGACCTTTTCTTCCAACAGGCGGTTTTCGATTTCCTGCAAATTGGGCGCCGTTGCGGTCTGGGGCATGTCGCGGCCGCACAGGACGAGCACGCTGATGCCTTCGTTTGCCGCGCCGAAAGGCTGTGTCGTCTGGCCGATCTGCAGATTGATCAGCGTCTGCTGCAGCGGCGCAGGCAGCGCGCGCATCGCCATATTGTCGCGCGATACCACGCTGGCGCCCAGTTTCTGCGCGACGGCGTCGGCAGCACCGCAACCGGCGATGCTGCGCGTGGCTTCGGCGAACTGGCTTGCCAGCTCGGACGCGCGGGCAGGAGTTGTACCCGCCGGGAATGCCAGCGAAAGCTGTTTCAGGCTGAGTACCGCGTCGCGCGGATCGGCGGTCAACACCTGACGCCGGTCGATGAGCAGCATGATCGACATGCCGCCCGGAACCTCGATCGGGCCGACCATCTGGCCGGGCTGCATTTGCGCCGCGGCTTCGGCCATCGAGGCCGGGAGCTGGCCGGCCTTCACCCAGCCGAGGTCGCCGCCGACAACCGCCGTCGAGGCTTCTGAAAACTGGCGGGCATAGGCAGCAAAGCTGCCACCACCTTGCAGTGCCTCAATGATTTTCTTCGCGTTTTCATTCACCGCCGCGGCATTGTCGGGGGTTGCCGACAAATAGATTTCGCCGAGGTGGAATTCATCCTGTCCCTTGGCGTCGTTCATCCGCTGAACGACTGATTCCACCTCTTCGGTTGATACGTTGGTCGTCGACTGGATGTTGCGCGACAGCAGGCGGTCCCATGCGAATTCGCCGCGAATCTGTTGCTTCACCGCGGCGGCCGACGATCCCTTGGACGTCAGATAGGCCGTGAATTGTTCGGGGGTCTGCTTGAACCGGAGCGCGAGGCGCGCAAATTGTTCGTTGATCAGATTTTCATCGATCGTGATCTCGGCTGCCCGGGCTTCCTGGATCTGAAGCTTCTCGTCGATCAGATTGCTGAACACCTGACTGCGCAGCCTTTGTTCTTCCTCGGGCGGCAATTCGACATTGTTGTTCGCTATGCGGATCAGCGCCATGCGCTGGGCGATGTCGGTCGCCGTGATGATTTCGCCATTCACCGTCGCCGACGGGCGATAGACATTGGCCTTTGCATCGCCATAAAGCTGGACATTGCCGGGAATACCGAGGCTGGTTGTCGGGACTTCGTTATCGGCAACGGTCTGCGCCAGCACTGGGGCCGCGCCGACGCTCGCTACGGCGATCAGGCCGATGATGGTCGAAAATTTGGTCATTGCTACCCTATTCGAGAAATAACGGCTTGCTCCGTATCAGCGGAGACGCCTGATGGTCCAGCGCAATCCGCCTTTCGGACCTTTTACGGGGACCGGGTTAGGCCTGCGACGCTGAACGCAAGCTGAGCGGGGTTGGCAGAGGGGAGGTCTGCGACGGGGCACCGGACTGCTTTTGCTGAACAAAAGCAGCTATCAGAACCCCAGATTGCGAAAAGCGATGCGGAAGGAAAAGCTGTTGCCGCGCCGTGCGTCGCCGGTGTCGATATAGTCACGGCGCCAGGTCAGCGCGATTGACAGGCATTCGTCGTCATAAGCGACGCCCAGCCTGTGACGAATCGGCTCGAACCCGTCTGCCTGGCTCCCCGGGTCATCATGCTGACTGGTCAAATCTACGATCGCCGACCCGAAAATCGACCAGTTGTTCGCGACGGCGACACGGCCGCCAACGCGCGCTTCTTCGCGATCCTGCAAATCTTCGGCCAACATTGTGATATCGCGATTGAGCCGCGAATAGCCGAGCACCGCATAAGTTGACCGACTGCCGATCGTCGCGTCGAACTCGTTGCGGCGAACCGCCAGATTATCCTTGTCGAGCCGGAACCGGTGGGTCAGGCGCAGAAAATCCTGATAGGCGATCGTCGTCCGTCCGACGATGTCGGATGTACGGTCGGTCAGGCCGGTACCATCGGGGAACAGCGATGATTTTTCGGACAAGCGATAGCTCTGGCCGACGACGCTGTTGACGCTGAACCCTGGCCGCGTGAAATTCCATTCGACGCCATAGGTGATGCGCGCGCCATCCTCGAACCGGTCATGACCGTTGAAGCGGTTGATCGCGAACAAATTGCCGTCCTCGAGGTCGAAAGCACGCGAATCCTCGTTCGGGATATCGAGATTCTTGATCTGCGGGGTCGCGACGACCTGGATCCGCGGGGTCAGCGTCTGGGTGCCGCCCATGAACTCCCCGACGAACGGCCAGCGCATGTCGGCGGCGACGGCGGCGATTCCGCGCGCCTGCCAGCCCGATTTGCCGCGATAGCCGGGAACGGCGGTTAGCAGATTTTCGTCGCTGTGATAAACATCGCCACGTACCAGCGCGGTCAGCGTCACTTCCTGGCCCAGCCCGGTCAGCCCGCGCAAATCCCAGCGCGCGCCGGCAAAGGCGCGCTGCGTATCCTGTCCCGCGGTACGCCCGATCGCCAGCGTGTTGAGCTGGAGCTCGACCTGCCCGCCGAGCAACGGGTCGGGCAGCCGCTGGCGATAGTCGATGATCGGCAGCGCGATCGGCTGCTGTCCTTGCGAGTCGCCCGCGCGCAGCGTCTGCGTCGCCCAGCCGGCAATTGACAAATAGCTTTGGCCGCCGATCCGTTCGAGTTCGAAGGTCGAGCGCAGCCGGTCATCGCGGCTGATATCGTACCGGCGCATGAAGGTGCGGTCGGTCGTGATGCGGCCCGAATAGCTGAAGCTCCATCGCGGATCGAATTGGAACTTGCCGGCGCTCTCCAGATAGCCGCGGAATTGCTTGCTCTGAGTGACCCCTGATCCTGTTCCGGTCAGGGGAACGACCGAACTATAAGTCGCGTAGCCGTTCAGGCGGAACGATCCGATGTCGGTCAGGGCGCGAAACTCGCCTTCGATCATCGGCGCCGCCTCGGTGTAGACATGCGGGGTGATCGTGACATCGCGGTCGGGTGCGATGCGCAGATAGTAAGGTACCGCGATCTCGAACCCGTTGGTGCGATCAAACCGCACTTCGGGAACCAGAAGGCCGCTGCCCGCCTCGCTGTTCGCGGGATGGCTAAGTCCCGGCAGCGGGATCAGCGGCAGGCCGAAAATCTCGACGCGCGCCCCCTTGTAGCGAATCTTGTTCTTCGTGCGGTCGTAGATCACACGGACGGCGCGGATCTTCCAGCTCGGGTTCTTGACGCACCCCGCGTTATCTTCGACCGGACAGGGGGTGTAGGCAGCATTTTCCAGTTCGATATTGCCATTGTCGAAGCGGGTGCCGCGCACCGCGGCGAGGCGCGAGCCATTGTCGAGCACGACCAGAAGATTGTCGACGACGCCGTCGCGCAGCGTGTCGGTCAGCTCGATCTTGTCGCCATAGGCGGTGTCGCCTTCGGGGTTGGTGATCGCGACATTGCCCTCGGCGAAGACCTGGCCCGTCTTGCGGTTCCACGTCACCTTGTCGGCACGCATCGCAATCGCCTCGCGGTTCATCGCGACATGGCCCTCGGCAACGACGATTTCGGTATCACTGTCGTAATTCAGATTGTCGGCGGCAAAGCCGATCTGGTCTTCATCCGCGGATTTGGGGGCGTCGGAGACGGTCGATGTGACATCGGGGGTTTGCAGGTCGGGATCGCCCGAGATCGGCTGGGGAAGGGGCGAGTCGCCTCCGGTCTGCGCGTGCACGGGATTGGCGACGATCGCCAGCCCGCTGGCTGTCGCCAGCCACAACAGCCGCCTGTTCGCTGCCCACGGGAGCAAAGCCAATGTCATTGCGTTACTTTGTCCCACACCTTTGTCGCGTCCGCCCGGGCTTGGACCGGCTGCTTTGTTTTTGCAACTCGCAAGCGAAACCCCTATCGGTCCGGCACGTTCCAATCAATCATCGCATAAGAGAGTTACAGGATGGACATTCAGTTTGTCGCACAAATCGATGCGTCTGCCGACGTCATCGCCTTTCCGGTCCGCAAGGGCGAACTGGCCGGGCTCGGCGGAGCGCATGGCGCACTGCTCGCTGCGGCGGCCGGGCAGGCACGCTTCGAGGGTGCGGCGGGCACGATTGCCGAGACCGCAGCGGTCGATGGCGACCGCGCGCTGCGGCTGATTCTCGTCGGGATCGGCGAAGGCACGGGGCATGACCTCGAACGCGGCGGCGCGGCGCTGACCGCGCGGCTCCAGACCAGCGGTGTCACTGCGGTTCAGGTCGATTTCGCGGGCGCCGGAAACAGCGACGAGGATGATGTGCTGGCCTTCGCCATGGGCGCGCGACTCCGCAACTGGCGCATCGACACCTATCGCACCCGCCTGGCGGACAATGCGAAGCCCAGCCTGAAGGCCATCACCATCGCGTCGCCGCATGGTGACCTGTCGGGCCGCTGGGCCGAATCCGAAGCGATTGCCGACGGGGTCGCGCTGACTCAGGCGCTGGTCGCCGAGCCCCCGAATATTCTTTATCCCGAGACCTTCGTCGAGCGCTGCCAGCATCTCGCCGACCTGGGCGTCGAACTCGAAATCCTCGACGAGCGCCAGATGAAGGCGCTTGGCATGGGTGCGCTGCTCGGTGTCGCGCAGGGCTCGACCCGGCCGCCGCGGCTGCTCGCGATGCGCTGGAACGGCGGCAAGGCGGGCGAAGCCCCCGTTGTGTTCATCGGCAAGGGCGTGACCTTCGACACCGGCGGCATCAGCATCAAGCCTGCCGCGGGCATGGACATGATGAAATGGGATATGGGCGGTGCGGGCGCGGTCGCGGGCGCGATCAAGGCGATCGCCGGGCGCAAGGCGAAGGCGAATGTCGTCGGCGTCGTCGGCCTCGTCGAAAATATGCCTGACGGCAATGCGATGCGCCCCGGTGACATCGTCACCACCATGTCGGGCCAGACGGTCGAAGTGCTGAACACGGACGCCGAAGGGCGCCTGGTGCTGTGCGATGCGATCAGCTGGGCCCAGAAGGCCTATAGTCCGAAGGTGATCGTGGATCTGGCGACGCTGACCGGCGCGATGGTGATTTCGCTCGGCCATGAATATGCCGGCATCTTCGCCAATGACGACGGTCTTGCCGCGCAACTGCTCGCGGCTGGCGATGCCAGCAACAACAAATTGTGGCGCTTCCCGCTGTCGCCCGCATACGACAAGCTGATCGACAGCCCGATCGCCGACATGAAGAATATCGGTCCGCGCGAAGGCGGATCGATCACCGCGGCACAGTTCCTGAAGCGCTATGTCGACGAGGGCGTTCAATGGGCCCACCTCGACATCGCGGGGATGGCATGGGCCGACAAGGATGGTCCGGTGTGGGCGAAGGGTGCGACGGGTTATGGCGTACGCCTGCTCGACCGCTTCATCGCCGAAAATCACGAAGGCTGAACGGAACGGGGCAGGGGAGTATGGCGCGCGTCGACTTTTACCGGCTGACCCGCGACCCGGTTGAACGGGTACTCCCCGTCCTCGCGACGCGCATCTTGGGCGCGGGTGATCGCCTGTTGATCGTCGCCGCGCCTGCAATGCAGCGGCAGGCGATCGACGAGGCGCTGTGGACGCTGCAACCCGCAAGCTTCCTGCCGCACGGCGCCGCCGGATCGCCCGATGAGGCGATCGAACCGATATTGATTGCGGGCACGCTCGACCCCGCGCCCATCAACGGCGCGCGGCTGGTCGCGCTCGCCGACGGCGAATGGCGGGGCGAAGCGCTGGGTTTCGACCGCGTCTTCCTGCTGTTCGACAACAGCCGTATCGACGATGCGCGCGCGACATGGCGGGTGCTTGCGGGGCGCGACGATGTCGACAACCGTTTCTGGAAACAGGACGAGAATGGTCGCTGGTCGGAGGGGCCATAGGCCTTGCGCGCGCTGTGACATATATCACCGACAAGGGTGCTGGGCGCATGCCAATGGAACTTCAGATGTTTTAACCCTGACAGGAGCTCCTGCCATGACGACCCGCGTAAAATTCCCCGCTCTTGCCGCCGCCACCGTCGCAGCCGCGCTGCTCGTCGCGGGCTGCGGTTCGAAATCGGAGAAGGAGGTCGCCAGCGGCACCTATACCGACCCCGAAACCGGCAAGACCGCCGACTACAAGATCAGCGGCGACGGCGAAAACGGCAAGGTGACGATCAAGACCGAGGAGGGCGAGGTCCAGTTCGGTGGCGTCGCCAAACTGCCTGCGGGCATCACGCCCTATCCGGGATCGAAGATGACTGGCGGCTTTGCCGGTTCGGGCAAGGACGGGAAGGGCGGTCTCGCGAGCTTTGAGGTCAAGGGCAAGGCCGCCGACGTCGTCGCCCATTATCGCAAGCAGATCGAGGGCGCCGGGATGAAGGTGACGTCCGAAATCGCCGCCGAGGACACGATCATCATCGGCGCCGAAAAGCCGGGCGACGCCAAGGTGACGATCCAGATCAACGCGATGCAGAATGGCGATATGGTGGAAGGCGCGATCACCTACAGCGGCGCCTGATGCGTTCGCGCTCTGTCCTTGCGGTGCGGGCAAAGCGCCGCTAGAGGCGCGCCCATCGCAACAGACAATAAACTAGGAGCTTTCCCATGGCGGTTACCCGCACTTTTTCGATCATCAAGCCCGACGCCACGCGTCGCAACATCACCGGCGCCGTCACCAAGATGCTGGAAGAAGCCGGTCTGCGCGTCGTCGCGTCGAAGCGCATCCACATGAGCCGCGAACAGGCCGAAGGCTTTTACGCGGTCCACAAGGAACGCCCCTTCTTCGGTGAACTCGTCGAATTCATGATCAGCGGCCCCGTCGTCGTCCAGGTCCTCGAAGGCGAAAACGCCATGCAGGCCAACCGCGACATCATGGGCGCCACCAACCCCGAGAATGCCGAGCCGGGCACGATCCGCAAGGAACTCGCCGAAAGCATCGAAGCAAACACGGTTCATGGTTCGGACAGCGACGAAAATGCCGCGATCGAAATCGCGTATTTCTTCAAGCCTGAAGAAATCGTCGGCTAATCCCGACGGGACAATGCAGATAGAAAAGGCCGCCGGAGCGATCCGGCGGCCTTTTTCGTTCACTTCCCGGTTTTGCGCGCCGGGATTCTCGCCGCTTCATAGGCAGATTCATCGACTTCGATGCTGACGCCGCTGTCCGCGCGGTCAGACCATCTATTGAGGCAACTCCACGCATCATCGGTCGATCCCGGCGCTTCAAGCCGCAAGCTGGTCATGGAGGCATTGTCGAACGAGCGTCTTTTTTCGATGCGATAGACGGCGGGATTGGCGCGACATGCCGCCATGGCTTCCTCGACCGTCCATGTTTTGCAGGCTGCCTGTCGTCGTGCATCATCTATGCTGGCCCAAAGGAACAGCGGCCAGATCAGAAGGGGTGGCGCAAGAGCGATCACCAGATGCCGCATCCCGGGGTTGCGGGTGGCGACCGATAGTATCGCGCTGCCGAACAGGAATGACAGCGCAAGGACCAGTTGGATGCCGGTCCGCCAGCCATCGCTGCTACATGGCGGGAGGCCGTATGACAGAAAGATCGGTAGGGCGTATCGCCCTGCGAGGCTGATCATCCCGAGCGCGCTGACGATGTAGGTGAAGCTGAGCAGTGTTGTTCCGCTCGGACTTTCCGGGCGCCATTTCCAGAAACCAAGAAGCCCAGAACGGTTCAAAATTCCTCCGCAATCCCCATCAGTCCCGCGAGCTTCTTCGGTGCCACCGCAAGCCAGCTTTTGCGCAGCCATTCGCCGATGGCGTCCCAGTCATTGTCGCCGGCGTCGAGCCGCACGCCGACCCAGCCGTCGCCGAAATAGGCGGGGCGGTAATAGCGGTCTTCATCGAGTTCGATCAGCATCGCCTGTTCCTCGGCGCCGCTGATCTTGACCAGGATTGCGATCTTGCCGTCGCCATGATGGTCCTGCGTGAAATAGGCAAATTTCTTGCCCTTCACGATCCCGAAGCAGGGCATGCCGTGCGAAGTGACCTCGTCGGCCTCGGGCAGCGCCATCGCCAGATCGCGGACGCGGCTGAGCAGATAGTCGGGGCTGCGCTCGCGCATCACAAAGGCGGCGAGGGTAGGCGGGTAAAGCTGATGCTCGGCGAACTGAACCCGCTTCGCGAGGTTTTCGGCGGTATCACCGGGCGCGATCGCGACCGGGGTTTGCGCAACGACCGGGCCATCGTCGACCCCAAGGGTAACGATATGGACGCTGCACCCGCCGAACGCATCGCCTGCGTCGATCGCGCGCTGGTGGGTATCGAGCCCCTTGTAGAGCGGCAGCAGGCTGGGGTGGATGTTGAGCATCCGGCCGTGCCAGCGCGCGACGAAAGCGTCGCTGAGGATCCGCATATAACCCGCGAGCGCGACAAATTCAGCGCCGGCATCGCGAAGCTGCTCGTCGACCAGCGCGTCGAAGGCGTCGCGCTTCATTCCCTTGTGCGACAGTCCCCAGGTCGCGATGCCCTCAGCCTTCGCGAGCTTCAGTCCGGGGGCTTCGGGATCGTTGCTCGCAACGAGGATGATTTCATAGGGGCAATCGGCGGCCTTCGCAGCGTAGAGCAACGCGGCCATATTGGTGCCGGCGCCCGAGATCAGGACGGCGACGCGCGCCTTAGCCATTGTGCGTCGCGGTCCACGCCTCGCGCGCGCTCCACGTTTCGACGCTGCCCGTGACAGTGCAGCCCTTCGCGCCCTCGGCGATATGGCCGATGCGGTGGACCGTCTCGCCGGCCTCGGTCAGCGCCGCGGTCACCGCATCAACGTCGGCGGCCGCTACGACGACCGCCATGCCGACACCGCAGTTAAAGGTGCGCGCCATTTCCTCGGGCTCGATATTGCCCTGCGCCTGCAGGAAGGCCATCAGCCGGGGCTGTTCCCACGCGTCGGCATCGACATGCGCGTGGAGGTTTGCGGGCAGGATGCGCGGGATGTTTTCGAGCAACCCGCCGCCGGTGATGTGAGCGAGCGCGTGAATCTTGCCGGTCTTCACGAGCGGAAGCAGGCTCTTCACATAGATGCGCGTCGGCGCCATCAGCGCGTCGATCAGCAGGATGTTCTGGTCGAAGAGGGCGGGGCGGTCGAGTTTCCAGCCCTTGTCGGCGGCGAGCCGGCGCACGAGCGAAAAGCCGTTCGAATGCACCCCAGAGGAAGCGAGGCCCAAAATCACGTCGCCCGCGGCCAGCTTGTCGGCGGTCAGCACCTGGTCGCGCTCGACCGCGCCGACGCAGAAGCCCGCGAGGTCATAATCGCCTTCGCTATACATTCCCGGCATTTCGGCGGTTTCGCCGCCGATCAGCGCGCAGCCGGCCTGCTTGCAACCCTCGGCGATGCTCGCGACGACTTCGGTCGCGACGTCATTGTCGAGTTTGCCGGTGGCATAATAGTCGAGGAAAAAGAGCGGCTCGGCGCCCTGCACGATCAGGTCGTTCGCGCACATGGCGACGAGGTCGATGCCGACGCCGTCGTGCTTGCCCGACTCGATCGCGAGCTTGAGCTTCGTTCCGACGCCATCATTCGCCGCGACGAGCAGGGGGTCGTTGAACCCCGCCGCCTTCAGGTCGAAGAAGCCGCCGAATCCGCCGAGGTCGGCATCTGCGCCCGGGCGCCGCGTCGCACGGGCGAGCGGAGCGATGGCACGGACCAGCGCATTGCCAGCGTCGATGGAGACTCCGGCTTGGGCATAAGTATAAGAGGCGGGCGGGTTCTGCTTGGCATCCATGGCTCGCGCGCCTAACGACTCCAGCCGACAATTGCCATGATTTCCTTGCTTGGCACCTTGCGTTTCACCCCGGTTCGGGGGCAAAGCATAGAGAAGATATGATTTCGACCGCTTTCCCCCGCTTCATGTTTCGGCCCGCCTCGGGCTCCCTGCAACGTCGTGACTGGCGCTGGGCTGCGCTTTTTGGTCTGTTTTTCGCGATTCTCCTCGTCGGGGTGGTCGAGGGGCAGATTAGCCGCGGCGATCGCGGCATCACCCCTATCAACAGCAGCGGCGATTTTCTGGCGAGCGGCATCCTTGTCGATGTCACCGGCGATAATGCCGAGGATGCGCGGGAAAAGGGCTGGCGCGAGGCGCAGCGCAAGGGTTGGGCGCAGCTGTATCGCAAATTGAACGGCAGCGACGGTCCCGCGCTCGGCGATTCGGTCCTCGACGGTATCGTTACCGCGATCGTCGTCGAACAGGAACAGATCGGCCCGCGGCGTTATGTCGCCAAGCTCGGTGTGCAGTTCGACCGTGTTCGCGCCGGACAAATTCTTGGCGTCAGCGGCCGGACGCTGCGGTCGCCGCCCTTGCTCGTCATCCCCGTCTATTCGATCGACGGCATCCCGCAGGTGTTCGAACAGCGCAGTGCGTGGCAGCGCGCCTGGGCCGAATATAATACGGGGCAAAGCGCGATCGATTATGTCCGCACCGCGGGCACCGGCGCCGACACGCTGCTGATCAACGCCGGGCAGACCGGCCGCCGTGGCCGTGTGTGGTGGCGCGTGATCCTTGACCAATATGGCGCCGCCGACGTGCTGACCCCGATCGCGCGGGTCGAATATTCCTGGCCTGGCGGGCCGATCAAAGGTTATTTTACCGCGCGCTTCGGTCCCGACAGCAAGCTGATCTCCAGCTTCACCATGACCGGGCCGAGCCCCGCGGCGCTGCCCGACATGATGGAAAAGGCGGTCGCGCGGATGGACCGGATCTATATCGACGCGCTCGCGGCCGGAACGCTCAGGACCGACACCTATCTCGTGCTCGAAAAACCGGTCGAAAAGGCCGACTTGCCCGAGGAAGCGGCGACGACCGATACAGAGGTTATGCCCAGCGAAACCGACTCCAGCGTACCGACCGTGGCGCCGGCCGGGGCGCAGAGCTACACTGTCCAGTACAACTCGCCCGACGTCGAATCGGTCACGGCAACCGAACGTGCCGTCGGCGGCATCGCGGGGGTCCAGTCGGCATCGACGACCAGCCTCGCGCTCGGCGGAACCTCGGTGATGCGCGTGACCTTCCGCGGCGACATCGCGGCGCTCAAGGCGGCACTCACCGCGCGCGGTTACAAGGTGCAGGAAGGCGGTAACACGCTGCGGATCAGCCGCTGATGGCACGTGTGTCCGGCCAGATCGCCCTGCCGCTTGACTGGAGCGCTGGCGGGGTGAACGATGGACCGCTGATCGTCGGCACCAGCAACGCCGACGCGGTTCGTTATTTGCGTCATGTCTCGACCTGGCCCGTTCGCACCGCAGTATTGGTCGGCCCGCGCGGTTCTGGGCGCAGCCTCATCGGCCGGCTGTTCGCACTGGAGACCAGTGGCCGCGTGATCGATGGCCATGACAGTGTTGGCGAAGAAGAGATTTTCCACGCCTGGAACGCAGCGCAGGCGAGCGGCGAGCCGCTGCTGATCATCGCCGATGCGCCGCCTTCCGAATGGGGCATTGCGCTGCCTGATCTCGCCTCGCGACTGCGCGCGGTGCCGGTGTTGACGATCGGCGAGCCCGACGATTGCCTTGCCCGCGACCTGATCGAGGCGCTGTTCGCGCAGCGCGGCATGGCATTGTCGCCCGACGTTGCGTCCTATATCGTGCCGCGGATGGAGCGCAGCTATGCGATGATCCACCGCGTCGTTGCGGCGCTTGATGCGGCCTCGCTCGAACAGGGGCGGCGGCTCGGCATCCGTCTTACGCGTGAAACATTACTGTCACAGGGGCTGATCGATCCCGATCTCCTCGAACGACAGGATGTAGATATATGTCGCTAACCGGACGACCTCTGCGCGCTGACAATGACGCCAACGGGGCGGCGCAAATCCCTTTCGGTCCCGAACGTTTTTTCAATCGTGAACTCAGCTGGCTCGCCTTCAACCGGCGGGTGATGGAGGAGGCGCGCAACCCCGCGCATCCGCTGCTCGAACGGCTGCGCTTCCTGTCGATTTCGGGTAGCAACCTCGACGAATTTTTCATGGTCCGCGTCGCGGGGCTGAAGGGGCAGCAATTGCAGGGGATCGACGATCCCTCCGCCGATGGCCGTTCGCCGGGACAGCAACTCGCCGAGATCGAGGCCGAGGTGAACCGCCTCGTCGATCAGCAGCAATCCGAATGGCGGTTGCTCAACCGCCTGCTCGCCGAACAGGGCATCGTCGTCCATGGCACGGGCACGGGTTCGGACGCCGAGAAGCTGCGCGCTTCGCTGCGCCAATATTTCATCGACCAGATTTTCCCGATCCTGACCCCGCAGGTGCTCGATCCGGCGCATCCCTTTCCCTTCATCCCCAATCGCGGGCTTGGGGTGATCTTCGATCTCGAACGCAAAGCGGGCGGCGAACATATTCGCGAACTGGTGATGATCCCGGGCTCGCTCGCGCGCTTCGTCCCGGTTCCCGGCGAACCCGGGGCGTTTGTCCCGATCGAATATCTGATCGAGCTGTTCGGCGATACATTGTTCCCCGGCTACCGCATCCGCTCGCGCGGGGTGTTTCGCATCATCCGCGACAGCGATATCGAGTTGGAGGAAGAGGCCGAGGATCTCGTCCGCCTGTTCCGCACCGCGATCCGCCGCCGCCGCCGCGGCCGCGTCATTTTGCTCGAACTCGAAGCCGACATGCCCGGCGAACTCGCCGCGGTGCTCAACGCCGATATTCAGGGGCATGAGGCGATCGTCGCCAAGATCGACGGATTCGTCGGGCTGGCGGCGCTGTCGGCGCTGGTCGACGTCGACCGTCCCGACTTGAAATTCCCCGCTTTCTCGGCGCGTTTTCCCGAACGCATCCGCGAACATGGCGGCGATTGCTTTGCGGCGATTCGCAGCAAGGATATTCTTGTCCATCACCCCTATGAAAGCTTCGACGTCGTCCTGTCCTTCCTGCGTCAGGCGGCGGCGGACCCCGATGTCGTCGCGATCAAGCAGACGCTCTATCGCGCGGGCAACCAGTCGCCGGTGATCCGCGCGCTGATCGAGGCCGCTGAAGCGGGCAAGTCGGTGACGGCGGTCGTCGAGCTCAAGGCGCGCTTCGACGAAGAACAAAATCTGCTCTGGGCGAACCAGCTTGAACGCGCCGGGGTGCAGGTCGTTTATGGCTTCATCGAGTGGAAGACCCACGCCAAAATATCGATGGTCGTGCGCCGCGAAGGGCAGGGCTATCGCACCTATTGCCACTTCGGCACCGGCAATTATCACCCTGTGACCGCGCGCATCTATACCGATCTCAGCTTTTTCACCGCCGATCCGCGCGCGGGGCGCGATGCAGCGCAATTGTTCAATTACATTACCGGCTATGTCGAGCCCGAGCGGCTCGACATGATCACCATGTCGCCGCTCAACATGCGTGCGCATTTGTGCGATCTGATCGACGCCGAAATTGTGGCGGCGAAGGCGGGCAAGCCGTCGGGCGTGTGGGCGAAAATGAACAGTCTCGTCGATCCCGACATCATCGACCGCCTCTACGCCGCGAGCGCTGCCGGCGTCCCGGTCGAACTCGTCGTGCGCGGCATTTGCTGTCTGCGCCCGGGTGTGCCCGGTCTGTCCGAGACGATCCGCGTCAAATCGGTCGTCGGCCGCTTCCTCGAACATAGCCGCGTCTGGGCTTTCGCCAATGGCGCCGCGCTCCCGCACCGCACCGCCAAACTCTATATTTCGAGCGCCGACTGGATGCCGCGCAACTTCGACCGCCGCGTCGAATATATGATTCCGATCGAAAATCCGACCGTCCACGACCAGATATTGGACCAGGTGTTGGTCGCCAATCTGATCGACAATGAACAAAGCTGGGTCTTGCAGCCCGATGGCACCTATGTGCGGCTGACCCCCGGCGACAAGCCGTTTAATCTGCATCATTATTTCATGACGAACCCGTCGCTGTCGGGGCGCGGAACCGCGCTGCACAAGCGGCAGGACGTCCCGACACTTGCTTTCCACACATACGAGGATTGACGCCTTGGGTTCGCAGCGCTCCTCCCGGCAGGCGGTCCATCGCTCTGCCGTCATCGACATTGGGTCGAACTCGGTCCGTCTGGTCGTCTATGAAGGGCCGGCGCGCGCACCGGCGGTGATCTTCAACGAAAAGGTTGCGGCGGGCCTCGGTCGCGGCCTTGCTGCCGACGGCCGCATCGCCGACGAGGATGCGACCCGCGGACTGGTGGCGCTGCGCCGCTATGCGCTGCTCGCGCAGCATATGGAGGTCAAGGACCTGCACTGCGTCGCGACCGCAGCGGTTCGCGATGCGGTCAACGGACCCGATTTCATCGCCTGCGCCGCCGATGCGGGCCTCGATATCCGCCTGCTCTCGGGCGAAGAAGAAGCCGCCGCCGCCGGCTATGGCGTGCTTGCCGCGATTCCCGACGCGCATGGCATTGCCGTTGACCTTGGCGGAGGGAGCCTTGAGCTTGCGGAAGTCGCGGGCGGTGAGGTTGGGCGCTGCGCATCTTTCCCGTTAGGTGTGCTGCGCCTTCCCGCCTTGCGCGCGGGCGGGCAGCAGTTGTTCGAGCGCGCAGTGCGCAAGATGCTGAAGGCGGCGGGCTGGCCCGGAAAGCTCAGCGGATTGCCGCTCTATCTGGTCGGCGGATCGTGGCGCGCGCTGTCGCGCCTCGACCTTGAACTGACGCATGATCCGCTCGCGGTGCTCGACCAGCATCATCTGCCACGCACCGCATTGCGCCGCCTGGTCCGCGCGACCAAGCGGCTGAGCTTCGAGGAATTGCGCGCGATCCCCGGCATGGCGTCGAACCGCGCTGCGAGCTTGCCCGATGCCGCCGCGCTGCTCGCCGCGCTCGTCAATATCATCGACGTCCCCGCAATGACGGTGTCATCGTCGGGGCTACGCGAAGGCTTGCTCTATCAGTCGCTCGACGCCGAAACCCGCGCGCAGGACCCGCTGATCGTCGCCGCCGAATTCGAAGGCCGCCGCCTTGCGCGCTTCGCGCCGCACGGCCGCGCGATCGCTGACTGGATCGCGCCGCTTTTTGCCAGCGAGGCGCCCGCCGACAGCCGCGTTCGCCTCGCCGCGAGTCTGCTCAGCGACGTTGCCTGGTCGGCAAATCCCGATTTCCGCGCCGAACGTGGCACCGAAATCGGGCTGCACGGCAATTGGCGCGGGATCGATATTCCCGGTCGCGTCCTGCTCGCGCGCGCTCTCCATGCGGGGTTCGGCGGCGCCGATGGCGATTTCCCGGCGATGGGCGAACTGGTCACGCCAGACCGGCTGGAGCGTGCGCGCCAATGGGGGCTTGCGATCCGGCTAGCCCAGCGATTGACCGGCGGGGTCGAGGCGCCGCTCCGCGCCAGTTCGATCGCGCGCAGCAACGGGAAACTGGTGCTCAGCCTCGATCCCGGCTGGCATCATCTGGCGGGGGAATCGGTCGAACGCCGCCTGCGTTCGCTGGCGCACGCGTTCGACATCAAGGCCGAACTCGCGCTGCTTTGACGATCAGGCGTCGTCGATGGGCGCCGCGTTGTCGATTTCGCTCATAACCAGCTTGCCGTCCTTGACCGCAAAGCCCATTCGCCCTTCGACGAGGTCGAGCGCGGCGTGGCCGAATACGTCGTTGCGCCAGCCCTGCAACATCGGGATGCCGTCGCGGCGCCCGGCGGCAAGCGCCTCCAACTCGTCGCTGCGCGCGATCAATCGCGCCGCGACGTTCAACTCGCGGGCACGGATTTTCAGCAACAGCTTCAACAGGTCGGCGACCAATGTGCCTTCCTTGCCCAGCCCGGGGCCACGCGGCGCGCGATCGGGCATATCGTCCTTGGGCAGCGGCTTGGCGTTGGTGAGTGCGTCGATCAGCCGCGCGCCGATATCGTTCGCCTTCCATGTCGCCGACAGCCCGCGCACACGGCCGAGGCCTTCCTGATCCTTCGGCGGATGCGCGGCGAGATCGGCTAGGGTTTCGTCCTTGACGATGCGGCCGCGCGGCAGGTTTTTTTGGCGGGCCTCGCGCTCGCGCCACGCCGCGAGAGCTTGCAGGCGACCGAGGACATCGGGCTTGCGTGACGGAATCTTGATCCGGTGCCACGCATTTTCGGGATCGACATTATAGTTGGCGGGGTCGGCCAGCTTTTCCATTTCCTCGTCAAGCCAATGGCCGCGGCCGGTCTTGACCAGCTTTTTCAGCATCATCGGGAAAATCACGGCGAGATGGGTGACGTCGCCGACGGCATAGTCGATCTGGCGCTTGTCGAGTGGGCGGCGGCTCCAGTCGGTGAAACGCGCGCCCTTGTCGAGCTGGATGCCCAGCCAGGATTCGACGAGGTTCGAATATCCGACCTGCTCGGCCTGTCCCAACGCCATCTGGCCGATCTGGGTGTCAAAGATCGGGTGCGGCGTCTTGCCGGTCAGGTTGAAGATGATTTCGACATCCTGCCCGCCGGCGTGAAAGACCTTCAGCACATCCTCATTGTTCACGAGCAAGTCGAGCAGAGGCTGCATGTCGATGCCGTTCGCCATCGGGTCGATCGCCGCAGCATGTTCGGCGTCGGCCACCTGGATCAGGCACAATTCGGGCCAAAAGGTGTTTTCGCGCATGAATTCCGTATCGACAGCGATGAAATCGCTGTTTTTGATAAGGTCGCAGAAGGCGGCGAGCGCGGCGCTGGTTTCGATGAGCGGATGGACTTGCATACCGCGCCTATACAGCTAGTTGGTTTGGACGCGCAGGAAAAATTGCCTGCCACTCTTCGGGTCGCGCAAGCCGGAATGCCGGCAGCCAGAAAACGGCATGAAACGCGAAGGGGATGGACGCCATGTTGTGGATCGGTTGGGGGCTTGCTGCGCTCGGTTTTGTGCTGCTTTTCGGGCAGTATCTGGCCGGGCAGGCCGATATTTTTCTGTCGATCGCAAACCCGCGTCCGCTCGACGAAGAGCAGATGGTGGTAACGTTGAAAGGCTGGGGCTTCGCCGCTCGCGCCGCGCAGCCCTTTATCACTCCCGAATCCGATCATGGCCTGTGTGACGTGCGCGTGTTCGCGACGCGGCGCCAGATGCTGGTTGCCATTGCCAGTTTCGGCTTCCTGCGTCCGGTGACGGTCGCGTGGCGCGCCCATGCGGGCGTGCAGCCATTGGGAGACGCGTGATGCCGATTGTCAGACTGGGCGAGGAAGGTCGCTGGACCAATTATCACGGCACCGGCACCTGCGAAGGCGCGACGCGCTTCGCGCTGCGCAGTGGCGATGCGGAGCGCGGCCGCGACGAGATCGCGATCGCGGCGCGGTCGGTAAAGGATTGGCTGGCTGAGGCTCAGGCGGCGGGGCGGCGTGTTCGCCCGATCGGCGCGGGCTGGTCGCCGTCCAACGTCAACATCGCCTCGGATAGCTGGCTGCTCCACACCCGCCGTTTCAACCGCTGTTTTCGTATCGGCGCCGACGAGGTTCGGCCTGGCGTTGACGCGGGCGGGCTGATGCTCGTCGAGGCGGGGGCGCTGGTCGATGAAGTGTCGGACAAGCTGGAGCAGCAGGGCCGTTCGCTGTGGACCAGCGGCGCGGGCAATGGCCAGACCTTCGCGGGCGCTTGCGCGACGGGCACGCACGGATCGATGGTCGGTCGTGGCGGGATTCAGGATCATGTTCGCGCGGTGCAACTGGTGACGCCGACGGGCATCCACTGGATCGAGCCCACCGCCGGGGTGATGAGCGACGCCTTCATCGCCGGATCGGGATCGGCGCCGCTGCGCGACGACGGCGTCTTTGCTGCGGTGCAGTTGCCGGTCGGCGCGCTCGGTATCGTCACCGGGCTGGTCGTCGACAGCGTGCCGAAATTCCTCGTGCGGCCGATCCAGAATTTGCGCAAGGTCGACTGTGCCGCGCTTGATTGGCTTTCCGCGGGCAACTTCCGGCGCTTCTCCGCCGCCTACGCGCTCGATCAGGAGCCCGATTTCGTCCAGATGATCGTCAATCCATACAAGCCGTTCAAGCGGCCGGCGATGCTGCGCTTCCTCTATCGCGAAGCGTGGCGAGACGATTATCCGCATGCAACGCCGGGCGAGCTTGGCGCAGGCTATGATGCGCTCAGCCTGCTCGGGCGACTGCTCGACGATTATCCGTGGGCGCGCGGGGCTTTGCTGCAGTTCGCGATGAAGCAGGGCTATGCCGCCGGGCCCGATGTCGACGACCCGGCGGTCTATGGCAGTTGGGGGGAGGGGCTCGATACCCACCGCCCGCTCGCTGACCTGTTCAACGCGTCGGTGACGATCGACCGCGCCGATCTCGCCCGTGCGTTCGAGTTGATTTGCGCGGTCTATGCGCGGCATGGCGGCTCGACCGTCGTCACGCTGCGCTTCATGGAGCGTGCCCAAGGTCTGCTCGCGCCCGCGCGCTTCCCGCACAATGCGGTGATCGACTTCGACGGCCCGCGCAGCGCGCGCACGGCGGAGGCCTATGCCCGCGTCGTCGAGCGACTCGATGCCGAGGGGATTGCCTTCACCCGCCACTGGGCGAAAAGCTGCCGTCTCGACGCCGCACGCGTCGCCGCCGATTATGGCGAGGATTTTCGCCGTTGGCGCGCCGCGCGCGACCGGCTTATCCCCGATCCGGTGCACCGCGCATTGTTCGGCAGCGCGGTGCTCGACGGGCTGGGTCTGACCTGCTGAAATACCCGTCCACCCTTGACAAATCGCTCGCCGACCTGCCTTAGGCGCGGCCATAACGGCGCGGTTTTCGGCCATGCCTCTCCAGCTTTGAAAGACGATCCCATGCACGCCTATCGCACCCATAATTGCGGCCAGCTTCGCGCCGAACAGGTCGGCCAGACCGTCCGCGTCTCGGGCTGGGTGCATCGCAAGCGCGACCATGGCGGGCTGCTCTTCGTCGATCTTCGCGATCATTATGGCCTGACCCAGATCGTCGCCGACAGCAGCGATGCGGTCTTCGCGACACTCGACGGCCTGCGCGCCGAAAGCGTCGTGACGGTGACCGGCGACGTCGTCGCGCGTTCGCCCGAAACGATCAATGCGAACCTGCCGACCGGCGCGATCGAAGTGCGCGCACGTGAAGTTTCGGTCCAGTCGGCGGCGATCGAACTGCCGATGCCGGTCGCGGGCGAACAGGAATATCCCGAGGATATCCGCCTGAAATACCGCTTCCTCGACCTCCGCCGCGAACGGCTCCACGCGAACATCCTGCTGCGTTCGAACGTGATCGCCAGCCTGCGCCGCCGCATGACCGATCAGGGCTTCACCGAATATCAGACGCCGATCCTGACCGCCTCGTCGCCCGAGGGCGCGCGCGACTATCTGGTGCCCAGCCGCGTCCACCCCGGCAAATTCTATGCGCTGCCGCAGGCGCCGCAGATGTTCAAGCAGCTGCTGATGGTCGCGGGCTTCGACCGCTATTTCCAGATCGCACCCTGCTTTCGCGACGAAGATGCGCGCGCTGACCGTTCGCCGGGCGAATTCTATCAGCTCGATTTCGAAATGAGCTTCGTGACGCAGGACGATGTGTTCAACACCATCGAACCCGTGCTCGCGGGCGTGTTCGAAGAGTTTGCGAACGGCAAGTCGGTGACCCCGGCCGGCACCTTCCCGCGCATCCCGTACCGCGAATCGATGCTGAAATACGGCAATGACAAGCCCGATCTGCGCAACCCGATCATCATCAGCGACGTGTCGGCGCACTTCACCGGTTCGGGCTTTGGCCGCTTTGCCGATATCGTCGCCGCGGGCGATGTCGTTCGGGCCATCCCCGCGCCGGGCACCGCCGAGAAGAGCCGCAAATTCTTCGACGACATGAACGGCTGGGCACAGGCCGAAGGCTTCGCCGGCCTTGGCTATGCGACGCGCAAGGGCGGTGAATGGGGCGGCCCGATCGCCAAGAACCATGGTCCCGAAAAGATGGACGCGCTCGCCAACGAACTCGGCCTCGGGCCAGACGACGGCATTTTCTTCGCTGCGGGCAAGGAAGCGATGGCGGCGAAGCTCGCCGGCCTCGCGCGCACCCGCGCCGCCGAACAGCTCGAACTGATCGACGCCAACAAGTTCGAAATGTGCTGGATCGTCGATTTCCCGATGTTCGAGGCCGACGAAGACACCGGCAAGATCGATTTCAGCCACAACCCCTTCTCGATGCCGCAGGGCGAACTGGAAGCGCTGGAAACCAGGGACCCGCTCGACATTCTTGCGTGGCAGTATGACATCGTCTGCAACGGCGTCGAACTGTCATCGGGCGCGATCCGCAACCACCGCCCGGACATCATGTACAAGGCGTTCGAAATCGCGGGCTATTCGCAGGCCGAAGTCGACGCGAATTTCAGCGGCATGATCAACGCGTTCAAGTTCGGTGCGCCGCCGCATGGCGGTTCGGCGCCGGGCGTCGACCGCATCGTCATGCTGCTCGCAGACGAACCGAACATCCGCGAGGTCGTGATCTTCCCGATGAACCAGAAGGCCGAAGATCTGATGATGAACGCCCCCGCGGCGGTCAGCGACAAGCAACTCAAGGAACTCGGCATCCGCATCGTCGACGGCCCCAAGGGCTAAGGCGTGATCGAGCCGCGGGAGCACCGGCTGGAAACGCCGGAAGGTGAGGTTTGCTGGTTCGAATGGGGTGCCCCTTCGGATCAGCCATCGATCTTGCTGCTCCATGCGACGGGTTTTCATGCGCGACTCTGGGATCGGGTTGTCGCGGCGTTTCCGCCCGGCACTCATGTTATTGCGCCCGACCATCGCGGTCATGGGCGCAGCTTCAAACCCGCGTCGCTGTCCGACTGGGTGGCGACGGCGGATGCGCTGTTGCCGCTCGTTGATCGCTTTGCAGACACGCCGCTGGTCGGCTGTGGTCACAGCATGGGCGGCTATGCGCTGACCCGGCTCGCGGCCGAGCGGCCCGATGCGTTCCGGCACATTTTCCTGATCGACCCGGTGATCATGGAGCCCGCGCTGTACGCCGGCGCGGCGGAGCAGCCGGTTCCCGATCCTGCGGCGCACCCCGTCGCACGGCGCCGGGCTCTGTGGGACGGCTGGGAAGCGATGAACGCCCATTTCGCGCAGCGCCCGCCCTATATGCATTGGCAGTCCGAAATTCTCGCCGATTATTGCCGCCATGGTCTGCTTGCCGCAGCCGACGGTGAAGGCTGGGAGCTTGCCTGTCCGCCGGCGCTCGAGGCTTCGGTCTATCTGAGCGCGGTCCGTACCGATCCGCGCGACTGGCTGGGGCGTATCGTGGCGCCGGTCAGTGTCATTCGCGCTCGCAATGGTGAACGCGCGAATGCGATTGATTTCTCGCTCAGCCCCACATGGCCCGGCCTCGGCGCCGCGCTTGGCGCGGTGCGCGACGAACAATGGGGCGAGCATAGCCATTTCATCCCGATGGAGGCGCCCGAGCGCCTTGCGAAGCTGATCGCCGACGAACTGGGTTAATCGCGTCGCATCGCCGCCGCGGCTATGTTAGCACCGGTGCCAGACCTTCAGGGGACAAGCGATGACGATCAGCCTTTCCGACTATGAAGCCGGCGCCAAATATGACGGTGACTATTCCGACGCGCTCGACGCGTTGCAGGAACGGCTGGAGCGCGTACAGGCGGCGCACATCACCCACGGCCACCGCAGCATCATCATGTTCGAAGGCTGGGATGCGGCGGGGAAGGGCGGCATCATCAAGCGGATGACCGCGCTACTCGACCCGCGCTATTTCGAAGTCTGGCCGATCAGCGCGCCGACCGAGGAGGAAAGCGCGCGCCACTTCCTCTGGCGTTTCTGGAAGCGCTTGCCGGGCAATCGCGAAATCTCGATCTTCGACCGCAGCTGGTATGGCCGCGTCCTGGTTGAACGTGTCGAGGGTTTCACGAGCGAAGCCGAATGGCGCAAGGGCTATGACGAGATCAACGAGTTTGAGGCGCAGTTGACGGGTTCGAGGACCAATCTCGTCAAGATTTTCCTCCACCTGACGCAGGACGAGCAGGACAAGCGTTTCGCCGACCGGCTCGACGATCCGTGGAAACGCTGGAAGACGGGCAAGGAAGATTATCGCAACCGGTCGAAGCGCAAGGAATATCTGGCGGCGATGAACGACATGTTCCAGCAGACCGATACGCGCTGGGCGCCGTGGAAGGTGATCGACGGCAATAATAAGAAGGCGGGGCGTATTGCCGCGCTGACCTATATTGCCGAAGCGCTGGAGCGCGCGGTGCCGATGATCCCGCCCGACCTTGACCCTGCGGTGGCAAAGCTTGCGGGCAAAGCATTTGGTTACAAGCCAAAAGCCTAGGTTTTTCGGTCCCCTCGGCTAGCAATCGTGGGTTCCAGTCGCTACATGGCGGGGATGAAACGCGCCAGACGATCCGATGATTGGGGTTTTCCCCGCTGGCGCCCCTATGGTTCGGGCCAAGAGGCGCAGCAGGTTCGCTTGTGCGACCGCCACGGTTGCAGCAACCCCGGCAACTGCCCCGCGCCCAAGTCGCCGAACAGCCCTGAACGCTGGTATTTCTGCGAAACCCACGCCGCCGAGTATAATCGTGGCTGGGACTATTTCGAAGGGCTCTCCGCCGAAGACGCCGCCGCTCGCGCCGCCGAGGAAGAGCGTGGCGCGCGCAGCTATGCCAAGGCGCAGCACTATGCTTGGGGCGGCCCCGGCGACGGCACCCGCAGCAGCGACGAAATGCTGGCGCTGGAGGTGCTCGATCTCGAATCCGACGCCGATTTCGAAACGATCAAAAAAGCCTGGCGCGCGCTTGCCAAGGAAACCCACCCCGATGTGAAGCCGGGTGATGCCGAGGCCGCGAAACGCTTTGCGGCCGGACAAGCAGCATTCGACGTGCTGAAACAGGCCGAAGAGCGCAAGAGCTGGAAGCCGGCTTAGAGGGTGCTCCCGGTTCGTCGCGCCCGCGAAGGCCGGGGCCGCTATCGGGGTAGTGCAAGGTCTCCGCCTTCGCGGTGGCAACGCCGTGGGCAATGCCCGCTTCCCACCCCAAAAACCGTCATTTCCTATTCATTGCCATTGCTGTAGCGCGGGTCTCATTCATTCAATGGAGACACCCCATGCAGATCGCGGTTTTGACGTTCGACGGTTTCAACGAGCTCGATTCGTTCGTTGCCGCCGCGATCCTCAACCGGCTGCGCGCGCAAGGGTGGGCGGCATATATCACTTCGCCGACGTCGCATGTGACGTCGATGAACGGCGTCACGATCGAACGGCAAAAGTCGCTGGAGTTCGCCGCCGAAGCCGACGCGGTGATCATCGGCAGCGGGATCAAGACGCGCGAATATGCGGCTGACACAGCGCTTCTGGGTCAGATCTGCCTCGACCCCGCGCGTCAGCTGATCGGTGCGCAATGTTCGGGTGCGCTGCTACTCGCGAAACTCGGGCTGATCGGCAGTCTGCCTGCCTGTACTGATCTCACGACCAAGCCGTGGGTGATCGAAGCGGGAGTCGACGTGCTCGACGCACCCTTCGTCGCGCACGGCAATATCGCGACCGCGGGAGGCTGCCTCGCGTCACAATATCTGGCGGCGTGGATCATCGCGCGGCTGGCAAGCCCGCGCGATGCGGAAGAGGCGCTGCACTATGTTGCCCCCGTCGGGGAGAAGGAACAATATATTGCGCAGGCGATGGCGGCAGTGCGGCCGTTCCTGCCCGTCGAGGCAATGGCCGGAGCGGCATAACCGCCGTTCCGGTACAATACGCCCTTGCCTTCACCTGCTATAACCCGGCATTTGCGATGCGGGGAAGACAGGGGGCAGGGCGATGGCGGCACCGTTTAATTTCGGACAACTCAAATTTCTGAAGGCGTTGACAGAGGCATTGTTTCACAATGCTGACATGTCGATTTCGACCGATCAGGTCGTCGCCAATATTTGCGATCTGTTCGCCAAGGTCGGCGGCACAAAGCTCGACGAGATTCGCCTGTCGCTGACCGCGACCGAATTGGTGCTGGGCGGACCTTTCTTCACCGAAGATGACGTCGCGGGCCGCGCCGAAAAGCTCACTGACCGGTTTCAAAACAGCCAGATCGACCTGTTTCAGGATATGGCGCGGCTGCGCGGGATCGTTTACGCCTGCTATTATGGTCATTGGAATGCGGGTGATCAGGACGCCAACGCCGCGAATCCGGTGCATGCGCAAATTGGCTTCACCCTGCCCAAATTCCGCCAACGGGGTGCGGGAGAGGTGCAGATCGAGCCGGTGACGGGGCGTGAGATCGACCCCGCGCATATTCTGAGCGCCGCCAGCCTCGACGACGAATATGATGTGATCGTCATCGGTTCGGGCTCGGGCGGCGGGGTCGCGGCCTATAATGTTGCGGCGCAGGGATATAAGGTGCTGATCGTCGAGGCGGGCCCCTTCTATCCCTCGCATGACATTACCCATCACGAACTCGACATGATCGCCAATCTTTACAAGCATGGCGCGCTGCAAACCTCGACCAACCGCGATTTCGTGGTGTTTCAGGGGCGCTGCGTCGGCGGGTCGTCGACGATCAACAATGGCATCTGCCTGCGCGTCAACGAGGCGGGGCGGACGCACCCCGACGCGCTCGACGTCCTCGCCAAATGGGCGAGCATCGGCGCGCCGGTCGACGCCGCGGCCTTTCACGCCAGCTATGACGCGGTGCAGGCAAGGCTGGGCATTGCAAAGATTGAACCGCGGAGCGGGCGGCACAATGGGCCGCATCTGATCAACGGCTGGGCGAACTATGCCGCGGCTTCGGCCGATCCGCAGGAAAAGCGCGCGGTCGCCGACTGGTTCGCCAAGAATTTTGGTCCGGCGGACACACCGGCCGCCTGTTCCTATTGCGGCTATTGCAATTCGGGCTGCGCCTATGGCCGCCGTATGGGTATCGCGCAAACCTATCTGCCTGCGGCGTGCCGCGACCATGGCGCGCGTATCCTTCCCGAAACCAAGGCCGACCGGATCGTCTGGCAGACGACGATCGACGGCCGGCGCGAGGCCGAGGCGGTGAAGCTGATCCTGCCTGATGGATCGAAAGCGCTCGTGCGTGCCCGCGTCGGCGTGATCGTCGCTGCCGGCACGATCGCTTCGTCAAAGCTGCTCGACCGCAGCGACATTTCGGGGACGGGCTATCAGGTATCGCTCAATGTCGCCTCGCCCGTTGTCGCGCTGATGCCTGACGGCGTCGGCGGCAATGCGTGGGACGAGGACCAGATGTCGAGCTATGTCGACTGTGGCGATTTCCTCCTTGAAAGCCATTTTCAGCCGCCGATGTCGATGGCGTCGCTGATGCCCGGCTGGTTCGACGACCATGCCAACCGGATGAAGAATTTTGGCCGCGTCCATTCGGCGGGTATCCTCTTTCCCGCCGACCGGCGCGGGCAGGTGAAGGACGGCAAGCTCGAATTCCGGCTCGACGCCAGCGACGATCTGCCTGTGCTGCGCCGCGCGATGGCAACGCTAACCAAGGTGCATTTCGCGGCGGGGGCGATCGAATGCTATCCGGCGCTGGCGCGGGGACAGACGGTCACGCGTGATATGGACGTCGACGCCTTTTTCGCCGGCGCAATCCGCGAACAGGATGATGTCACCCTGTCGAGCAGCCACCCGCACGGCGGCAACGCGATCAACGAAAATCCGCAATATGGCGTCGTCGACCCTGAGTGCCGCGTCCATGGCACGACCAATGTCCTCGTCACCGACGCCAGCGTTTTTCCCAGTTGCATCCGCGTCAACGCGCAATGGACAACGATGGCGATGGCGCATTATGCGACGGGCCGGGGCGATCCGTTCGGGTGAAATGGCCCTTCCAATTCCGTTCGTGTCCAGCGAAGTCGAGACGCCGGGGGGCCATGCATCAACGATGGGCATCTCGACTTCGCCTGATGCAAACGGGTAAGGGAGCGGCCATCATGACCTTCACCGTTGCCGCCCTCTACCAATTTTCGCCCTTCGATGATCCCGCCGCGCTGCGCCAGCCGTTGCTCGATCTCTGCGCTGCACAGGACATCAAAGGCACGCTGCTTCTCGCGCGTGAGGGCATCAACGGGACGATCGCGGGCAGCCCCGCCGGCATCGCGGCGGCGATCGACCATATCCGCGGGCTGCCCGGCTGCGCCGGGCTCGATGTCAAATATTCGGCCGCGGCCGCGCCGCCGTTTCAGCGGCTCAAGGTGCGGCTAAAAAAGGAAATCGTTACGCTCAAGGTCGACGGCATCGACCCTGCACGCGACGTCGGCCGCTATGTTGCACCCGCCGACTGGAACGCGTTGGTCGACGATCCGGACACCGTCGTCATCGACACGCGCAACGCCTATGAAGTCGATTATGGCAGCTTCTCAGGCGCCGAAAATCCCGAGACGCGAAGCTTTGGGGAGTTTCCCGACTGGTGGCGGGCCAATGCCGATCGCTTCGCGGGCAAGCGTATCGCGATGTTCTGCACCGGCGGCATCCGCTGCGAAAAATCGACCGCTTTCCTCCGCGCTGAGGGCGTCGAAGACGTCGCGCATCTGAAAGGCGGCATCCTTGCCTATCTGGAGCAGGTGCCCGAGAGCGACAGCCGCTGGAACGGCAGCTGTTTCGTCTTCGACGAGCGCGTCAGCGTCGGCCACGGGCTGGTCGAGGTTGGCGAGAAGGATTGAGGTCTACGCCAGGGTCAGCGTGTACGTGACCTTGTAATCGCTCGCATCGCCGCCCAGCGTCTTGCTGAATGTACCTGCCGTCTCGCCAAGGTCGATCGTGCCGATATTGTCGCTGCCGCCGATATCGTCGAATTCGCGAAGCTGGAAACTCACCGGCTGGTCGAAGGTGAAATCTTCATCGACCACCCAGCTTTCGCCCTTCCTGATCGAAAAAATATCGCTCTTGCCCTCGGGAAAGCGCTGCCCGGTGTTGAAGCGCAGGAACAGCTGGTCGGGCAAGCCAAGGCCGAGCCGTCCGGTCAGTTTGACGCACTCGACACGAATGTTCGAGAGGATGAATTTGCGCGCGCGCGGAGAAACGGGGGAGGGTAATGCCGCCGCAACCGTCGCCATGGCCACCGTCGGCGCTGCCGGTGCGGCCGGGTTTTTCAGCAAACGGCTCAGGTTTGCGCCCGCTTGCGTCGAGAATCTGCCCGAAGGAAATTCGGTCAGATAGGCGCTGAAGGCGCGCACGCTGTTTTCCGCCACTGCGCCCTTCCACAGCAATTCCTCCAGAGCGGTTCGATCTCCAGTTGGTGTCGCTGGCGCGGCCGCCGCGCGCGGGACGAGATAGACCGGCGTGCCGGTGATGCTCGCGCTCACGAACGGGCGCTGACTGCCGCCCGTCGCCTTCAGCACATCATCGCGGATTGCGCCGCCCAGCAGCTGCACCGGCAGGTCAGGCTGCGGCAGGCGTTTGGCGAGCGAAGTTGCGAAGGGCGAATTGCCGCCAGTCCCGTCGGCCGCTGTCTGCCCCGGCGCGGCGGCAAAGATGATCAGCACGTCGTCGGCCTCGACCCCCGCGAGCCCGTTCACGACCGCGCGCGTCCCCGATCGCCACGACCGGCCAAATGGATTGTTGCGGCACGAATCGAGCACAAGCATACGGATTTGCGCGCCCGATACCGCCTCCATCATCCGGTCGAGATTGATCGCCTCATAGGGGAGGTCGAGATCCGATTTCAGCTGTGCGTCGGTGGGGATCAGCCAGTTCTTGCCCTGCGCCTCGATCCCGTGACCGGCATAATAGACCATCGCGACCTCGGCGCCATCGGCCTTGGCGCGAAAATCGCGCATCGCTTTCTGGAAATCATTGACCGACAGGTCGGCCGCGATCGTCACATCGTCGAACCCGGCAGTCCGCGCCGCCGCTGCGATGATCTTGACGTCGTTGGCAGGGTTGGCGAGGCGGCTGGTGTTCGCATAGTCGCTGTTGCCGATTACCAGCGCGACCTTGCGCGCCTCGGCGGTCGTTGGCGCGAGCAGAAACAGCGCCAGAATTGCGGTAAGCCAGAATCGCGTCATCTCGCTTTCCTCTCGTCAAGGGGCCCGGCGTGCTGCTCCATATTCAATCCAGCCGAAGGGGCGCGGCGTTTTGGGCATGTAGGCGGCGGCCTGCCGGTCGACTGCAAAGCCCGCCTTTTCATAGGCATCGCCGATCGGCCGGGTCAGGTGGCAATTGCCCCCAATGCGTTTCCACAGCGGTTCGATCCGCCGTTGCCACTTGGCGACGCCGGCGTCGGGCGCCGCGCCATGCTCAAGGAACAGCGCGGTCCCGCCGGGCTTCAGCACCCGGCGGATCTCGGACAGCACGGCGACCTGGCTCGTGACGGAGCAAAGCGTGAAGGTCGTGACGACCGTGTCGAAACGCGCGTCGTCGAAGGGCATTGCCTCGCCGAACCCGCCCTGAATGTCGGCCGTCATGCCATGCGCTGCGGCCGCCGAACGGCTCATTTCAAGCAATTCGGGGGAGGGGTCGAGGCCGGTGAAACTTGCGATCCGCTCCGGCGCGTAAAATTCCATATTGATTCCGCCGCCGCAGCCAAGCTCAAGGACATCGCCTGCTGCGTGCGGCACCACCTTGCTGCGCGCCTTCATGATCTGCCCTTGCGAACAGGCGCACTTGATCAGTCGCGGCACCCCATGACGTTCCCACCAACCCGGCATTTGCTCGCCTCTCCCCTTGGCGCGGAAGGTGAGCCTTGCTAGCGCGCTTGGCAACACCCATTTAGGCGCATCCAGTCAAGTATAAGGACGATCATGGCCACCACCCACCACACCAAGATGCTGATCCTCGGTTCGGGCCCCGCGGGCCTGTCGGCTGCCATTTATGCCGCACGCGCGGGGATGAAGCCGATCGTCGTTCAGGGATTGCAGCCCGGCGGTCAGCTGACGATCACCACCGACGTCGAAAACTACCCCGGTTTTGCCGAGGTGGTGCAGGGTCCCTGGCTGATGGAACAGATGACGGCGCAGGCGACGCATGTCGGCACCAGCATGATCTGGGACACGATCGTCGATGTCGACCTGTCACAGCGTCCTTTCCGCATCACCGGTGATGGCGGCGACCTCTATATCGCCGAGACGCTGGTGATCGCGACGGGTGCGCAGGCGAAATGGCTGGGTGTTCCCGGCGAACAGGAACTCGGCGGCAAGGGTGTCTCGGCCTGTGCGACGTGCGACGGCTTCTTCTATCGCGGCAAGAAGGTTGTGGTGATCGGCGGCGGTAACACTGCAGTCGAGGAAGCGCTTTACCTCACCAACCACAGCGATGACGTCACGCTGATCCATCGCCGCGATCATCTGCGCGCCGAAAAAATCCTGCAAGACCGCCTGCACGCCAATCCCAAGATCAAGGTTCTGTGGAACAAGAAGGTGGATCGTTTCGTCGCGGGCGAGGGCGTTTCGGGGCTGGTCGGCGTCGACCTGATCGACACCGAAACCGGCGAAGCGAGCCACGAGCCGACCGACGGCGGCTTCGTCGCGATCGGCCACAGCCCCTCGACCGAGCTGTTCAAGGGCAAATTGCCGCTCGACGCCGACGGCTACCTTGAAGTCACGCCGGGCACCTCGCTGACGTCGATTCCCGGCGTGTTCGCGGCGGGCGATGTCACCGACAAAGTCTATCGTCAGGCGGTGACTGCGGCTGGCATGGGCTGTATGGCCGCGCTCGACGCCGAGCGCTTTTTGGCCGAGGCCGAATATCACGCGTTGGTGGATGCCTAGATAGCAGATAGCCTTAGCCCCCGTGAAGGCGGGAGCGACGGCTATCTACTTGAGCGTCGCCAAAATCCGCTCGACCAACCAGTCAGCATCATCACCGGCAAAGCTATGCGAAGGGCTGGCGAGGCGTTCGACTGCGATATGCCCCGGATCGCAATTCTCGATAAACGCCATCGCCGTCCGGTCGCCGGTCGCGAGCAGGATCGTCGCGGAATTGGCGAGCTCCGCCATGGCTGCATCGAGCCGCGCAGGCAGGCCGTCGGGGGCGGACGGCGCCGCCGACTTGCCGAGCGCCGACAGCCCGCGGACGAGCTTGCGAAAATCAACCTCGCCCTTCAACAGCCGCAACAGGCTCTTCGGGTCCTTCAGCCGCGACAGATAACGTGCGCGGATCGCCGCGGCCGGGGGCAGCGCGGGCTCATCGGATTCGGCCTCATCGCTCTCAAACGTCCACGGATTGGCGAGGATCAGGGCGTCGGCGGCCAGCGGTTGATGCAACAACAAAGCGCTCGCGGCATCGCAGTTGCCGAACGCGACCACCCGCGTGACGCCTGGCGCGGTCGCCCGAAATGCGTCGATCGCGGCGGCAATATCGTCGCGGCTGCCTTCAAAACCGGAATTGTCGCCCTCGCTGTCGCCAATCCCGCGCCGGTCGAAACGAAAGACCGGATACCCCGCCGCCGCGACGCGCTGCGCCAGCACCGCCATGCCGCGATGCGCGCCGCTGCGAATCTCGTTGCCACCTGACACGATCAGCAGGCCGGTCGTCCCCGGCGCATCGTCGAGGCTCGCGGCGAGCGTTGCGTCGCTGCAGGCAAAGCTCAGCTGATGCCGCATGTCTTGCTCCAGGCTGCGATGTCGGCGGCGATCGCCTCGGCCATTGCTGCATCCTCGCCGGGTTCGGCGCGCAGCCACAGCGGTGTTCCCGCAATCGCATCGTCGCTGCTGCCGAGGCTGACGGCGCGCAACGGCGCAGCTGGCTGAACCCCTGCGGTACCCAGCTGTGCGACCATCGCCGGCGAGAGGCAGTTGCCGGCGAGCAGCATCGGTTCGGTCTTCGCCGTTTCCTGAAGGCTTTCGAGCGACGAGGCGAAGCCCGCTTCGCGGTCGGCGGCGACGCGCGTGCGCATCAATGTTCGCAGCAATGAAGCGCCGCCAACGGGCGCGAGCCGCCACCAGGCCGCGGCCTCGGCGCTATGATCGATCAACGCGCCGCCGCGCACCGATGCGATGATGACGGGGTCGTCGAAAGTGTTCGCAGTATCAGCGAGGGCTGTTTGCCAGAGTGCAAGGTCTACTTCTTCAAGTGGCACGAGACTTTCGTTCTGCCCCGGCAGGTCGGGCAGTATGCTCGCGAAACCCCGCGCGGCGAGCGCGCGCATCGCGAGAACCAGCGTACGGCGGGTGCGATTCGCTTCCTCGAACAGCGGCGGGACGATCAATATGGTGGCGCGCGGGACGCCCGGTCCGGCGGGAGCGATGCGCAGATGATGTTCGTTCATGCGCCCCCGGACAATGTTCAGCCGGCAACCTTGCGCTGCGAGAAGGCCAGCAAGTTCCCATAGGTTTCGAAAATTTCGCCATCGATCTCGTCATCGTCGATGATAATGCCCAGCCGGTCTTCCATCTCGGTCAGCACCGTCGCAACCGCCATCGAATCAAATTCGGGCAGTTCGCCGAACAGGCCGCTGTCGGCGGTCAGCGCGGCGGCGCGTTCTTCGCCAAGGCCGAGAATGTCGGCGAGCAGTGCGCGCAGGGTGGCATCGACGCCGGATGCTTTGGGGGCGGTATCGGTCACGTATCTTTCCTCAGCATGGAACGCGCAAAGGCCTTCAATGCCGGTCCCCATGCCGCGACGCGCGCCGGATTGAAAGCCTCGATACGCCACAGCGGGTCGTGCCGGTTCATCCAGTCGCGCTTGTAGCCATCGTTTCCGGTGCCGAAATCGACGCGTTTTACACGATCGAATTGGATAACGTGATGAAAGAGCGCAGCCGACAAGAGCGTGCCGGGTGAGGCCTTCAAACTATCCTCGACATGTGCGAGCTTGTGGATGAAGGCGGTGCCGTCCTCGACCGTCCAGAACTGCGCCGCGACGGGCTTGCCTTCAATGCCGGCGAGCCCCATGCGGAGGGTGCCGCGAGCAGCTTCTGCCTCGGCAAAGGCACGAAGCAGCGCGGGATTACCCTCCTCGGGTTTCCAACTCTCTGTGTAAATGCTTTCATAGGCGGCCCAAACGTCAGCGTCGAAGGTTGAGGAAAGTGCGATATCGACCACGCCCTTCTTCGCCTTGCGTTGCACGGTGCTGCGCAGCGCGCCGGGACGGCTCGCCCACCAGGCGTCATGATCCATGCCGTCCAGGTCGAGCCAGTGGCGGTCGCCGGCGGGGGTCGCCGTCACCCACCAGCCCGCCTGGCGCAACGCGGCGACCAGATCGTCGGGATCGGCGACGGGATAGAGCGTCAGCCGGGCCGCCCGTTTGCGCAGCTGTGCGAACAAATCGTGCAGCGCGGCGCTTTGATCGCCGTCACCCGAAAAAAGCGGCCGGATCGCAAAGCTGTACCAATTGGTCAGGCCCGAATAGACATCGGGCTTTTCGGCCCGCAGCGGCAGCCATGCAGTCACATTCGCGGCGCTTCCACGCGCATCAAGACGCCCCTGGCCCGCGAAACCATAGGCCTCCAGCAGGTTGAACCACGCGGCGCGATCGAAGGGTGAGGCAAAGCCTGCCGCGCGCGCTATCGCGGGCAGCCGATCATCATTAGCCTGATCTTCACCGTTTCCTTGCATCGTGCGGCCCTCTATCACCGCAGTCCTAACAGCCGATGACCAAAGCCGAAAACCCTCCTTCGCGTCCGATCGACCACCTTGCCCGCTGCGGCGGTGCTGACGCGCCTGCGCTGCTGATCGGCGACAGGGTAACGAGCTTTGCGGATCTCGATGTCGGGGTCGGGCGGCTCGCGGCGTGGCTGCTTGAACAGGCGGGTGCGCCGGGCGAGCGCGTCGCCAGCTGGACTGCGAAGACGCGCCTCGCCTGCCTGATGCCGCTCGCCGCGGCGCGCGCCGGGCTGATCCATGTTCCGGTCAATCCGCTGCTCAAGGGGCTGCAGGTCGCACACATCCTCGCCGACAGCGGCGCGAAGCTGCTGATCACCAACGCCGCGCGCGCCGACATGCTGGGCGATGCGCGGCCGGCCGCTTGCACCCTGCATGATGTGAAGACTGGCGAAGCGGCGATCGATTCGGATCGCGAAGGCCTGATGCCATCGAACGCGGCGCCCGACGATCTCGCCGCGATCCTCTATACCAGCGGATCGACCGGGCGGCCCAAGGGTGTGATGCTGAGCCACGCCAACCTGTGGCTGGGGGCTGAAAGTGTCGCATCCTATCTGAAATTGGCTCCCGACGACCGGGTACTGGGGTTGCTGCCGCTCTCCTTCGATTACGGCCAGAACCAGTTGCTATCGACATGGTACGCCGGGGCGGCGGTCGCACCGCTCGATTATCTGACCCCGCGCGATGTTGTGAAGGCGGTCGCGCGGCACCGGATCACGACACTCGCGGGGGTGCCGCCTTTGTGGGTGCAACTCGTCGAGAGTGAGTGGCCCGTCGAAGCCTCCAGTCTGCTCAAACGCCTGACTAATAGCGGCGGGGCGCTCACCCCCTTGTTGATCGACGCGATGCGCGCGACTTTCCCCCATGCTGATATCTATCCGATGTACGGGCTGACCGAGGCGTTTCGCTCGACCTGGCTCGAGCCGAAATATGTCGCCGACCATCCGACCTCGATGGGCCGCGCGATCCCGCATGCCGAGATTTTGGTGTGCCGCGCCGACGGGACAATCACCGCGGACGAGGAGGCAGGTGAGCTCGTCCACTGCGGACCACTCGTCGCGCTCGGATATTGGAATGATGCCGAACGCACCGCTGAGCGGTTCAAACTGGCCCCGTGCGCCTCGCTTTATGGCGGGATGGCGGTTTGGTCGGGCGACACGGTGCGCCGCGACGCCAATCACCTGCTCTATTTTGTCGGTCGCGACGACGCGATGATCAAGACCGCCGGGAACCGTGTCAGCCCGACCGAGGTCGAGGAAGCGGCCATCGCGTCGGGGCTGATTTATGAAGCCGTGGCTTTCGGTGTGCCCGATGCGCGGCTCGGCGCGGCGATCATCCTGATCGTGCGCGGCAAGGGTGAGGAGCGCGGCGAGGAGCTGACGGCTTGGCTGCGCAAGGATCTCCCCAATTTCATGCAGCCGCAGACGATCGAATGGCGGGCCAGTCTGCCGCGCAATCCCAATGGCAAGCTCGACCGGGTGGCGATCGCCGCCGAATGGGCGCAGAAGGCGGCTCGATGAAACCCCATGGTCCGATCCCGCCCGGCTTTGCCGCCGATGACGATGCCATGCTGCTGATCGGTGGCGATCGCGCCGAGGCGCTGGTCGATGCCGCGGGCGACACGCCCTTGTTCGTCTATGACAGCGCGATGCTTCGTGCACGGGTCGCCGAATGGCGCGCCGCGATGCCGGCCGCGGTGCAGCTTCATTATGCGATGAAGGCGAACCCCTATGCGCCCTTGCTCGCCTTTATGGCGCGGCTGGTCGACGGGTTCGACGTCGCCTCGGGCGGCGAGCTTAAGGCCGCGCTTGATAGCGGCATGGCCGCCGCGGACATCAGCTTCGCCGGACCCGGAAAGCGCGACCGCGAGCTTGAGGCGGCGATCGCGGCGGGGGCGACGCTCAATCTCGAATCGGCGGGCGAGGCTGATCGCGCCTTGTCGATCGCCGCGCGGCTCGGCATCGCACCAAGGCTCGCGGTGCGGGTCAATCCCGACTTCGACCTCAAGGGGTCGGGGATGAAGATGGGCGGCGGCGCCAAGCCTTTCGGGGTCGATGCCTCCGAGGTTCCGGCGCTGGCGCGGCGGCTAATCGCGTCGGGCGCCGATTGGCAAGGTTTTCATATTTTCGCGGGATCGCAGGCGCTCGATGCGGCGGCGATCGCCGACACCCAGGCGCAGACCGTGGCGCTCGCGGCGCGGCTGGCGAATGACGTTGGCGTCACCCCGCCGCTCGTCAATCTCGGCGGTGGGATGGGGGTTCCTTATTTTCCTGGCGACAAGGCGGTCGATGCTGCCGCGGTCGGCGCAGCGCTCGCCGAAACGCTGGATGGGCGCGACGGGGCGCTCTCCGGAAGCCGCTTTGCGATGGAACTTGGACGCTGGCTCGTCGCCGAGGCGGGGGTCTATCTGACCCGTGTCGTCGACCGCAAGGCCAGCCATGGCGAGACCTTCCTCGTCACCGACGGGGGGCTCCATCACCAACTCGCGGCGAGCGGAAATTTCGGTACCGTGATCCGCCGTAACTATCCGATCGCACTCGCGAACCGTTTTGGCGTCGAACCGGCCGAGACCGTGACGGTCGTAGGCTGCCTGTGCACACCGCTCGACCGGCTGGGTGATCAGGTCGCACTCCCCGCCGCTGGAATTGGCGACCTGGTTGCGATTTTTCAGGCGGGGGCCTATGGAGCATCGGCAAGCCCTGCCGCCTTTCTCGGGCAGGGGCCGGCGCGCGAAATGCTCGTTTGAAATGGCAAGTCCGTCCCATTTTGGGACGATATTGTCGGGGCGCGGTCGGATTTGTTTCAATACTAACATTATGTTCACCCTTTTCGAGCAATGGCTGAACCTGATTTAATGGTTGTCGCGCAGACATTTGGGCTGCGTCATCCGCTGAACGCTCGAAAGGTTGATGGTTTATGGCTTCCTTCCCCCCGCTTCGCGCCGCTCGCGCTGCGCTGGCATGCGGCATTGCCGCGACCGCGCTGACCGGTTGCATGGGGGCCAATGGTGCCGCGCCGCAACTTCCCAGCGCAACTTTCGTCCAGAACCAGGAAGGGCCGGGCGAGGAATATATCATCGGCCCGCTCGACGAGCTCCAGATCTTCGTGTGGCGTAACCCCGAACTCGGCGGCAAGGTGCAGGTGCGACCCGACGGGCGCATCACCACCCCGCTGATCACCGACATGCCGGCGACCGGCAAGACGCCGACGATGCTGCAGCAGGATATCAAGCTGCAGCTCAGCCAATATATCACCGACCCGATCGTCAGCGTGATTGTGACCAGCTTCAACAGCACCTTTTCGCAGCAGGTGCGCGTCGTCGGCGCCACCGAAAAGCCCGCGTCGATCCCGTTCCGCGCCAATATGACCGTGCTCGACGCGATGATCGCGGTCGGCGGTCTCGGCGAATATGCCGCGGGCAACAAGGCGCGGCTTGTTCGCTATGACAAGGGCAGCGGCAAACAACAGGAATTCGGCCTGCGCCTCAACGACCTGATCAAGCGCGGCGACATCAAGGCGAACGTCCGGCTTCAGCCGGGCGATGTCATCATCATCCCCGAAAGCATGTTCTGACGCGGAAAGCAGCGACAGGCTTCCGATCCGCCCAGCGAGACAGAGACCAGAGTATGAACGGCCTTTACGACGAATTCCGGGTGGCGCTGCACAGCGTCTGGACGCGCCGGTGGCTGGTGCTGGCGGTCGCATGGGCGATTTGTATCCTCGGTTGGCTGGCGGTCGCATCGATCCCCAACCGCTATGATTCGCGCGCCCGTCTGCTCGTCGACGTCAATGAAATCCTGCCCGAAGAAGTCCAGGCGGGATCGTCGGGGCGCCAGCAGATCGACCAGATCCGCGAAACGCTGACCAGCGCGCGCAACCTCGAAAAGGTTGCGGTGACCACCGGGTTGCTGCCCGCAGGCGCGAACGAGCGGGAAAAGGCCGGCGCGGTCGGCATGCTGCGGGGAAGTATCAAGGTCATTCCGCAACAGGAAAATATCTTCGAACTCACTTCCAGTGTCGGGGTCACCAGCCTCTCGGACGCCGATAATGCGAAGCTCGCGAGCGGTATACTCGACAGCCTGATCACGGTGTTTCGCGACGATCAGTTGCGCGGTGGCCGGATGAACGCCCGCGAGGGACTTAAATTTCTCGATGCCCAGATCGCCGACCGCGAAAAGGCGCTGCGCGAGGTCGAAGCCCGCCGTGCGGCGTTCGAGGCGCAGAATATCGGCCTGATCCCCGGCGGTTCCGGCTCGCCGGCGCAGCGCGTCGAAGCCGCGCGGGCCGAACTCAGTCAGATTGATTCGCAGATGATCGCGGCGCAGGCGCAGCTTGCCGCCGCCAATGGTCAACTTGCCTCGACCCCCGCAACGATCAACGTTCCCGGCATGGGCAGCGTGGGTGGCGGCGTCGCCCGCCAACAGCTCGCCGGCGCGCAAAATGAGCTTTCGTCGATGCGCTCGCGGGGCCTCACCGACGCACATCCCGATGTTATCGCGTTGAAAAGCCAGATCGCGTCGCTCAAAGCCATGGCTGACCGCGAAGGCCCCGGTGCCAGTGGCGGCGGCAATGCGCAAAATCCTGCCTATGCCTCGCTCTCGGCGATGCGCGCCGAACGCCAGGCGACAGTCAGCGCACTGTCGACACGCAAGGCGCAGCTGTTGGCGGAGATCGCCAAAATCACTTCGCACCAGATCCAGAACCCCGGCATCGCCGCTGAATATGACCGGATCAACGGCGAGTATACCGCGTTCAAGGCGCAATATGACAAATTGCTCGCTCAGCGCGAACAGGTGCGCCTGCGCGGCGAAGTGCAGACCGAAACGGACGCGATCAAGGTCGAGTTGCTCGACCCGCCGTCGAAACCGACCAGCCCCGCATCGCCCAACAGCCCGCTGTTCCTGACCCTGGTGCTGCTCGCCGGCATCGGCGGGGGCATCGGCGCGGCCTTTGGCCTGTCGCAGGTGCGCACCAGCTATGCGACCGCGGCGAAGCTCGAACGCGCCAGTGGACTGCCGGTGATCGGATCGATCACCGAAGTCGTCACGCCCGAACGCCATATCGACCGGCGCAGGAAGTTCGTCTGGCTTGCCGGCGGAACCGGTGCGCTCATCGGTCTCTATGCGCTGCTGCTGGTCGCCGAATTCATTCAACGCGGCCTGGTTGCGTGACGGGGAAGAAGAAAATGACCGATCAACGCCCCGTCAAGCGCCCGCCGTCGCTGCTCGAACGCGCCGCCGACATGTTTGGCATCGACCCCGTCGCGAACGCGCCGACGATTGACGTGTCGAAACTGCCGCCCGAGCCGGTGAAAAAGGCGCGCAAGCCGATTTCGGCCGAGGAGCCTGTCGTCGCAGCGCCGCCACAGACCGAACCCGCACCGCCCGTCGTCGAAGCTGCTCCTGCGGTCGAGCCCGCGAAACCGTCGCCGCGCAAGGACATTGCCCGGGCCGCGCCCGCCGTCGTGCCGACGCGGCAGGGGACGATCGACCGTGCCCGGCTCGCCGCGCGTGGCATGGTTGTGCCCGGCGCGCCCGTCACCGGAATTTCCGAAGAATACCGGATCGTGAAGCGCGAACTGATCCGCAATTTCGCAGGCACCGCAGGACGCCCCGCACTGCCGCGTGGCCACCGTGTGCTGATCGCCTCGGCCAATCCGGGCGAGGGCAAGACCTTCTCCGCCGTCAATCTCGCGCTCAGCCTTGCGGCCGAGGCCGATCATGACGTGCTGCTGATCGACGCCGACATCGCCAAACCCAGTGTGCTCGAAACGCTGGGGCTGGATGATGGACCCGGGCTGATGGACGCGCTCGCCGATCCACATTTGCCGCTCGGCGACTGCCTGATCCAGACCGACGTTCCGGGGCTGAAGGTCATGCCGGCGGGCATGCAGCATATGGACGACACCGAATTGCTCGCTTCGGCGCGGACCGAGGCGCTGCTCGCCGAGCTTGAGCGGGGCGTGCCGGGCCGCATCATCATCCTCGATTCGCCGCCCGTGCTCGCGGCGTCTCCCGCTGCGGTGCTCGCGGGGCACGTCGGCCAGTTGATCATGGTTGTGCGCGCGGACCAGACACTCGAAAGCGGGCTGCGCGATGCGATCGGCCTGATGGGCGGTTGCCCGCATATCCAGCTGCTCCTCAACGGGGTCAAATTCTCGCCGGGCGGCCGCCGCTTCGGCACCTATTATGGACAGGGTGGCGGCGCGTGAGCTACAGGCAATCTTCGATACGCTCATTCGGAACGCTGGCGGTGCTGTTGCTCGCGGGGACGGCGACGGGCGCCCACGCGCAATTTTCGGGCGATGCCGGACCGGGCGGGCAGGATGCGCCGCGCGCTGCAGCCGACGCAGGGGGCGAGAGCAAGCGTCCGCGCGCCCAGCGTCAGGTCGACGTCAACCCCTATCTCTCGGTTGATCAGATCCTGACGGCCGACCTCAAAAATGGCGGCGACGTGCTGACTTATACGACCGTCGCGGTCGGGGTCGATGCTGCGGTCGTCACGCGCCGCGTCGAACTGTCTGCGACGCTGCGCTACGAACATCAGTTCGGCCTTTCGGCGGGGTTGGGTGATCGGGATGTGATCAGCGGGCTTGCGCGTGGAAATCTGCAATTGTTGCGCGGCCTGAGCCTCGAAGCGGGGGCGCTCGCGACCCGCACCCGCGCCGACGGTCAGGGCACCGACAATGGCATCGTCACCGGCCGGTCGAGCAATGTCGCCAATCTTTACTCGGTCTATGCGGGGCCGACGCTGGCGCGGAAAATTGGCGGGCTCGACGTCGGGGCCGGCTATCGCTTCGGCTACAGCAAGGTTGATGTCGAAACCCCCGCGCTGTTGCCGCCGGGTGCGGTGGCGCAGGATGTCTTCGACAGTTCGACCAATCACAGCGCCTGGGCCAGCATCGGCGCCCGGCCGGGCGATCTGCCGTTCGGCTGGAAGCTTTCGGGCGGCTATGACCGCGAGGATGCCAGCCAGCTCGACCAGCGTTATGAGGGCAAATTTGCGCGCGCCGACGTGACGGTGCCGATCAGCCGGACCGTCGCGCTGCTCGGCGGCGTCGGCTATGAAAATATCGAAATCGGCCAGCGCGACCCGCTGCTCGACACCAATGGCGTGCCGGTGCTCGATGCCAACGGCCGCTATGTCACCGACAAATCGTCGCCGCGCAAATTGTCATTCGACACCGACGGACTGATCTGGGACGCCGGGGTATTGTGGCAGCCGAGCCGCCGCACGTCGCTGACCGCCAGCATCGGCCACCGCTATGGCGACACCATTTACACTGGCAGTTTTTCCTATCGCGCCGACCATGCGACGATGGTGCAGGTCGACGTCTACAACGGATTGTCGAGCTTCGGCCGCGGGCTGTCGAGCGGGCTTTCCGCCCTCCCGACCCAATTCGACCCGACCCGCAATCCGGTCGGCGGCGAAGTCGATCCGTGCGTCTTCGGTGGGGAGGGCGGCAGCTGCCTTAACAACCGGATCGGCCATGCGACCTCGGCGCAATTTCGCAATCAGGGCGTCCAGGCAGTGCTGTCGTCGCGCTTCGGCGGCTGGAGCTATGGCGTCGGCCTCGGTTACGACCGCCGCCGCCTGCTCACGCCGCGCCTGTCGCCGATCGCCAATCTCAACGGCATCACGGACCAGAGCTATTATCTCTTCCTCTCGGCCGGACGCAGGCTCGACGCCGAATCGGACCTCAGCCTGTCGGGCTATCTTAACTATTTTGACAATGGTTCGCCGGGGGTCAGCAATGTCCAGTCGGCGGGTCTGTCGGCGACCTATTCGCGGCGCTTCTGGCGCGGCCTGACGGGGAGCGCGGGGGCCAGCCTCGATGCTTTCGATCAGGACGGCTTCAACAGCGAACTTATTGGATCAGCTTTGGTGGGGCTGCGTTACAACTTCTGATCCCGGAACAGGAATTTTACGATGTACGATCAGTTTTATGGCTTCACCGGACGCCCGTTCCAGCTGACGCCCGATCCGCATTTCTATTTTGAGAGCGGAACACACCGCAAGGCAATGTCCTATCTTGGCTATGGTCTCGCGCAGGGCGAAGGCTTTATTGTCATCACCGGCGATGTCGGCGCGGGCAAGACAACGCTCGTCGGCCATTTGATGAACACCATCGACCCCAGCCGCCTGACCGCGGTCAAGCTGGTGTCGACGCAGGTCGAGGGCGACGATCTTCTCCGCCTTGTCGCCGAACAGTTCGGCCTCGAATGGGAAGGGCAGAGCAAGGCCGAATTGCTGCGTTCGATGGAGCAATATCTGCGCGAACAGGCGCGCGCCGGAAAACGCACGTTGCTGATCGTCGACGAAGGACAGAATCTGGCCATCTCGGCGCTCGAAGAATTGCGGATGCTCTCGAACTTCCAGCTCGGCGGCCATTCGCTGCTCCAGATTTTCCTGCTCGGCCAGCCCGAGTTCCGCCAGACCCTCTTCCACTCGCCGGCCTTGGAACAGCTGCGTCAGCGTGTGATCGCGACGCATCACCTTGATCCGATGGAGCCCGAAGAGGTTGAGCCCTATATCCTCCATCGCCTTGGCAAAGTCGGCTGGACTGGAAACCCCAGCTTCAGCCCCGACGCGTTCGAGGAAATTTTCGACTATTGCGCGGGTGTCCCGCGCAAGCTGAACGTGCTGGTCAGCCGCCTTTTGCTCTATGGTGCGGTCGAGGAAATGAATCGTATCACCGGCCAGCAGGTTCGTTCGGTCGTCGCGGAGATCGAGGCCGATCGCGGCATCGACCAGACCGCGCTCGCACCGCCGCCGCCGCCGATCGAACAATTGATCGCCTATGCCGCGGCCGCCGCCGCGCCGACCGCCGAAGCGTCGCTCGAATGGCCAAAGGCCGTCCCGCCGGCGCCGCTTGCCGAACCTGACCCTGCCGACGACGACGTACTGGAACTGGGGCCGGCACCCGCGGCGGTCGACGAAGCACATGTGGCGGCGCTGCAAAAGCAGATAACCGATCTCGAGGCGCGGCTGACCGAACAGGATGCCGCGCTACGCCGCGTGATCGATTTGCTGATCGAATGGGTCGAACGCGATCCCGACAATGCCCCCAATCCGGCATCGTCACAGACTTGGGCGGCCTGACGGGCTAAGCATCGGCCGCCAGCGGATCGATGAAGGTGAGATATGATGCAAAACGGCCTGTCGGTCGATGTCGAGGACTGGTTCCAGGTCGGCGCCTTTGAACGGACGATCGATCGCGACGACTGGCCGCGCCTCGAATGTCGGGTCGAGGCCAATTGCGACGCGGTGCTTCAGATTTTCGCCGACGCCGGCGTCAGCGGTACTTTCTTCACGCTGGGCTGGGTTGCCGAACGCTATCCGGCGCTGATCAAACGCATCGTCGCGGCGGGGCATGAACTTGCGAGCCATGGTTACGACCATCAGCGCGTGTTCAATATGACCGCCGACAGCTTTGCCGCCGACCTCAAAAAGACGCGGGCGATCCTCGAGGATCTCGGCGGCGTCGCCGTTCGCGGCTATCGCGCGCCCAGCTTCTCGGTCGATCAGCGCACCCCTTGGGCACATGCTGTGCTCGCTGAACAGGGCTATGACTATTCCAGCAGCGTCGCGCCCATCGTCCATGATCATTATGGCTGGCCGCAAAGCCCGCGCCATGCCTGGCGCCCGCTGGCCGACAGCGAATTGCTTGAATGGCCGGCAACGACCGCGCGGGTCGCGGGCCGGACATTGGCGGCGGGCGGCGGCGGCTTCATGCGCATCCTCCCCTATGGCTTCACCCGCTGGGCAATCGCGCGGATGAATGAAGAGGGGCACCCCGCGATCCTCTATTTCCATCCGTGGGAAATCGACCCCGGCCAGCCGCGCGTCGCCGATGCACCGCTGAAATCGAAAATCCGCCACTACACGGGTCTCTCGGCGATGGCGGGCAAGCTGAAGCGGCTGCTCGCCGATTTCGAATGGACGCGCGCCGATGCGCTGCTCACCGCGCAGCAGGCGCGCGCGCAGCCGTGGCACGCAGCGGCGTGAACGCGCCTGCGATGGCTGCGGTACCGCTGGCCGATGCGGCTGCGTGGGATGCCTATGTCACGGCGCACCCGCACGCGACGCCATTCCATAGTCGCGCATGGTGCGAGGCGATCACCAAGGCAACGGGCCATCAATGCCATCTGGTGACCGCGCGCGACGCCGACGGAACATTGACCGGCATCTTGCCGCTCCACCATATCCGCTCGCCCTTGTTCGGGCAGGCGCTCGTCGCCAGCGGCTTCGCGGTCGACGGCGGCATCCTTGCCGACAATGATGCGGTTGCGGCGACGCTTGCCGCTGGCGCGGCCGACATCGCCCGGTCGCTCAGCGTCCCTTCGGTCGAACTGCGCGGCGGCCCGCTCCCGGACGGCGGCGACTGGCACCGCGAAGAGGGCGTCTACGCCGGCTTCGCGCGCGATCTTGCCGCCGACGATGACGCTGAACTGCTCGCCATCCCGCGCAAGCAGCGCGCGGAGGTCCGCAAGGCGCTCGCCAGCGGCCTCACCGTCACCACCGGCAGCAGCCAACGGGAGCGCCGCGACCATTATCGCATCTATGCGACCAGTGTGCGCAATCTCGGCACGCCGGTCTTCCCCAAAGCGTTGTTCGACGCAGTACTCGACGCGTTCGGCGACGCCGCCGACATATTGACCGTGCGCGAAGCCGGGCGGCCGGTCGCAAGCGTCCTTAGCCTCACCTGGCGCGGCACCGTTATGCCCTATTGGGGCGGCGGCACCGCCGACGCCCGGAGGCTGCGTGCCAATGAGTTGATGTATTTCGCCCTTATGCGCCACGCTCGCGAGAAGGGGTGCACCCGCTTCGATTTCGGCCGGTCGAAGGTGGGAACCGGACCCTTTGCCTACAAGAAAAACTGGGGTTTCGAACCAGAGCCGCTCGTCTACGCGCGCTGGCTCGCGCCGGGTGAAAAGCCGCGCGACACCAATCCGACCAGCGCCAAATACCGGTTGCAGGTCGACCTGTGGAAGCGGCTTCCCCTTTGGGCGGCGAACCGGATCGGCCCGCTGATCGCGCGCGGGCTCGGTTGATGGCCGAAATCCTGTTCCTCGTCCACCGCGCGCCGTGGCCCCCCGACCGCGGTGACCGCATCCGCAGCTGGCACATGTTCGAAGCGCTGGCGAAGCTCGCGCCGGTCCACGTGGCGGCCTTGGCCGACAATAATGCCGACGCCGACGCCGCGCGCGCGAAAATGGCGCCGCTATGTGCAAGTTCGGCGATCGAGGTCCGCAAAATGTCGCGCCCGGTCGCGCTCGCGCAGGCGGTGCTCCGCAGCGAACCGGTATCAAACCATCTGTTCAAAAATTCTGCACTCGCGCGGCACGTCAGCAAACTGCTGAGCGAAGGTCGGATCACCCATATCGTCGCCTTCTCCGGGCAGATGGCGCAATATCTGCCCGACCGGTTCGACGGTCCGGTGATCATGGATTTCGTCGACGTCGATTCGGCGAAATTCGCGACTTATGCCGAGCAGGACAGACGCCAACCGCTGAATTGGGTCCACGCGCGCGAAGCGCAAAAGCTGGGCGCGTATGAAGTCGCTGTCGCGTGCCGTACCGACGCCAGCCTGTTCGTCAGCGAGGCCGAGGCCGCGTTGTTCCGCGAGCGCAGTGGTCTTGGCACCGACAAGGTTCGCGCGGTCGAAAATGGCATCGACACGGACCGCTTCGACCCGGCCGCACCGCTACGATCGGTGGACGTGGGGGAAGGGCCGCTCGCGGTCTTCACCGGCCAGATGGACTATCGCCCCAACATCGACGCGGTGCGCTGGTTCGTCGCTGACATCCTGCCGCTGATCCGCTCGCGCCACCCGCAAGCGTGCTTCGCTATCGTCGGTCGCGCGCCGACCAATGAGGTGCGCGCGCTCGAAAAATTGCCGGGCGTGATCGTGACTGGCGAAGTGCCCGACGTCCGGCCGTGGCTCACCGCCGCTGATGCCGTCGTCGCGCCGCTGTTGCTCGCGCGCGGGGTGCAGAACAAACTGCTCGAAGCGATGGCGATGGCGCGCCCCGTGGTTGCAAGCGCTGCCGCAGCTCTGGGCATTGACGCAACGCCGGGGAAGCATCTGCGCGTCGCAGACGATGCGTGCGGCATCGCCGAAGCCGTCTGCGCGATCTTCGACGATCCGGTGGGGGCGTCGGAAATGGGCGTCGCGGCGCGCGAGCGCATGATCGCGCGCTATGGCTGGGATGCCCGGATGGCGCCGCTCGGCGAACTGCTGGGCCTCGGCGCATGACGATATGGCAACGCCACCTCACTGCGCTCGCGATGCTCGCAGGCGCGATGCTTGCGATCTTTCACCGCGACGCCGCCGATATGGCGGGCATCTGGTGGCACAGCTCGACCTTCACCCACTGCCTGCTGATGCTGCCGATGATCGGTTGGCTGGTGTCGCTGCGCGCGCCGCTGATCCGACCGCTGACGCCCGTATATTGGTGGCCGGCGCTGGTCTGGATCGCGGGCGCAGGATTGGTGTGGCAGGTTGGCGAGGCCGCCGGGGTGGCGCTGTTCCGGCAGCTCGGGCTGGTCTTGATGCTGCAGGGCGCCGTCGCGGCGACGCTGGGCGAAAAGCTCGTGCGCGCGCTGCTTTTTCCGCTCGCCTATGCGTTTCTGCTCGTGCCCTTCGGCGAGGAACTGGTGCCGCTGCTCCAGACGCTCACCGCGCATATCAGCGTCTTTCTGCTCCACCTGTCGGGCTTGCAGGCCGAGATGGAGGGGGTGTTCATCACCACCCGCGCGGGCTTCTTCGAGGTGGCCGAGGCCTGTTCGGGGGTCAATTTCCTGATCGCCATGCTCGCCTATGCGGTGTTTGCCGCGCACCTCTGTTTCAAAAGCTGGACGCGGCGTATCGTCTTTGTCGTGGCGGCGCTCGCGACGACGATCTTCGCCAATGCGCTGCGCGCCTATGGCACGATGGTCGCCGCCGAGATCTGGGGGATCGAGGCAGCGGGCGGGATCGACCATATTTTCTATGGCTGGATTTTCTTCGGGCTGGTGGTGCTGATCGTGATGCTCGTCGCGCGGCGCTGGTTCGATCGTCCCGCCAATGACGTCGCGGTCGATGTGGCTGGACTGGGTGGCACAGTGCGCTTCACCGGTTCGGCAAAGGCGGTTCTTCCCGCCGCGCTTGCGCTGCCGCTGTCCTTCATGGCATGGGCGGCGCTTGTCGGAGGCCGCACGGCGCCCTTGCCTGCTACGATGGCGGTCGAAACGCCTCCCGGCTGGAGCGAGGCGCGCTCCGGCGGTGCGGCATGGACGCCGCGTTTCGATGGCGCCGACCAGCGGTTGCTGCGCCACTTCATCGACGCCAACGGACGCCGGGTTGCCGTGGCGATCGGCGGCTATGAACGGCAGGCTGAAGGGCGCGAGGTCGTGAGCTTCGGGCAGGGCGCGGTCGATCCCGACAGCCGCTGGGCGTGGAGCGCGGCGCTGCCCGCGATCGAGGGCGCCAAGACTGAACGGCTACTCCACCCCGGCCCGGTGCTGCGCGACGCCGCGACCTGGTATGTCGTCGACGGCCAGGTTACCGGCGATCCGCGTCGCGCCAAACTTGCGGGCCTGAAGGCGCGGTTGCTCGGCGGCGATCCGCGTGCATTGTCGCTGATCGTGTCGAGTGAGGCGGGGCAGGGCGGCGATACTGCGATTGCCGGTTTCGTCGCCGCCTCGGGCGGAGCGCAGGCAATGGCTGACCGCGCGCTCAAAACCCGCTAAGCGTTCGGAATATGTGCGGCATTGCGGGTATCTATCATCTGGAGACGGCCAAGCCGGTCGATCCCGCGCGGCTGCGTGCGATGCTGTCGCCGATGCAGCATCGCGGCCCCGACGGATCGGGCGAATGGACCGCGCCCGGGGTTGGTCTCGCACACCTGCGCCTGTCGATCATCGACATTGCGGGCAGTCCGCAGCCGATGGCGAGCGATGATGAACTGATCACGCTCACCTATAATGGCGAAATCTATAATTTCCGCGAGTTGCGTGCCGAGCTCGAGGATCGCGGTCACCGTTTCCGTACCAGCGGCGATACCGAGGTCATCATCGCGGCGTGGCGACAGTGGGGGCCCGAATGCCTGTCGCGGCTCAACGGCATGTTCGCCTTTGCGCTCCACGATCATGCGCGCGGATGCCTGTTCCTTGCGCGCGACCGACTGGGGGTGAAGCCGCTCCACCATGTTCGCCTGTCCGACGGGTCGGTGGCCTTTGCGTCGGAGCTAAAGGGCCTGCTTCGTCATCCGCTGCTTCGGCAGGAAGCCAACCTCACCGCCATCGAGGATTTCTTCGCCTTCGGTTATGTCCCCGATGACAATTGCATTGTTGCGGGGGTCGAAAAGCTCCCTGCGGGTCACTTCCTGCTGCTCGAACGCGGCAAGCCGGTTCCGGCGCCGACCTGCTGGTGGAGGCCCGATTTCTCGCGCCGCATCCGCGCGAGCGAAGGCGAGGCGGCCGAGCATCTGACCTGGTTAATGCGCCAGGCGGTGACCGATCGCATGGTCGCCGATGTGCCGCTCGGCGCCTTCCTCTCGGGCGGGGTGGATTCGAGCGCGGTCGTCGCATTGATGGCCGAGGCGAGTTCGAAGGCGGTCAAAACCTGCACCATCGGTTTTGACCAGGCGGCGCTCGACGAGACGGCCTATGCACAGCAGATCGCCGGGCGTTTCGCGACCGATCACCGCACGCGCACCGTGTCGGCGAGCGACTTCGCGCTGGTCGACAAGATTGCCGACATGTTTGACGAACCCTTTGCCGACGCGAGCGCATTGCCGACTTACCGCGTGTGCGAACTCGCGCGTGAGGAAGTGACAGTGGCGCTGTCGGGCGATGGCGCCGACGAAGCGTTCGCCGGGTACCGCCGGCTGGTGTTCCAGCATCAGGAGGAGCGGTTGCGCGGACTGATCCCGAGCTTCCTGCGCCGCGGTGTCCTTGGCCCGCTCGCGCACATCTGGCCGCAGATGGACTGGGCACCGCGCCCCTTGCGCGCCCGCGCGACGCTCGCCAGCCTGTCGAAAAGCGGCGCGGAGGGTTATGCCGAGGCGGTCGGCGTCACGGGGCTCCAGCAACGATCGCGGCTGTTCAACGACGCCGCACATCGCGCGCTGGGCGATCATGTCGCCGAGACGCGCTATTGGAAGGCGATGCACGACGCCCCGGCGCGCGAGCCGCTCGACCGCGCGCAATATGCCGACCTCCAAATCTGGCTGCCAGGCGATATATTGACCAAGACCGACCGGATGAGCATGGCTGTGGGCCTTGAGGCGCGCGAGCCTCTGCTCGATTATCGTCTGGTCGAATTCGCCGCGAGCTTGCCCGCGTCGATGCGCGTCAAGCGCGGGACGGGGAAGGCGATCATGAAGCAGGCGATGGAACGCTATCTGCCGCACGACATTCTTTATCGCCCCAAAATGGGGTTTGTGACGCCGGTGTCGCAATGGTTTCGCGGGCCGCTGGTCGAACAGGCGCGCGCATTGGCTGCATCATCGACGCTGGCGCGTTCGGGCTGGTTCGACATGGCCGAAATCGAGCGGATTGTTGCCGCGCACCAGTCGGGCCGTCGCGATCATGGCCGGCTGATCTGGCAATTTTTCATGCTCGAAAAGTCGCTGGCCAAATTGTTCGGGATCTAGGATGTGGCGCCACCCGTTTTTAACGCTTCGCTGTTAGCGCGCTGTTGATGACGGTCCATCCTGCCTTTCCCCTCGACGCTGCTCCGGCTGCGCCGCTGACCGTGCGCATCGTCGATCCGCTCGCCCTGTCGCCCGAACTCGCGGCGGCATGGGACCGGTTGGCCGACGAGGCGAGCGAGCCCAATCCCTTTGCTGAACGCTGGTGCCTGCAATCGGCGCTGCATTTGCTCGATCCCGAACGCCATGCGCGGTTGGTGATGGTCCGCGACGGTCACGATGGGGCGGTGATCGGGATAATGCCGGTGGCGCCCGCGCGCCGCTATGGCCGATTGCCGTTGCGCCATGTCACGAGTTGGACGCACGCCAATCATTTTCACGGCAGTCCGCTCGTACGTGCAGGCTGTGAAAGCCTGTTCTGGTCGATCTTGATCGGTTGGTGCGACGCCTCGCCTTGGGCGCACACGCTGATGCATGTGCCGCGGTTGACTGAGGGCGGGGCGCTGCACCGCTCACTGGTTGACGTTGCGCGGGTACGTGGCGGCAAGGCGGAGGTCGTCCACCAAGAGGAGCGGGCGCTGCTCGAAAGCGACCTGTCGCCTGAAGCCTATTGGGACATGGCGGTGAGGGCCAAGAAGCGCAAGGAGCTGCGGCGTCAGGCGAACCGGCTGGCGGAGCAGGGCGTCGTCGCATTTCGTTGCTGGCAGGAGGGAGAGGCGATCACGCCGTGGGTCGATGCGTTTCTTGAGCTCGAATCGCGCGGCTGGAAAGGGCGGGCCGGCTCGGCGCTCGTGAGCCAGAATGATACCGAGGCGTGGTTTCGCTCCATATTATCGGCCGCAGCCGATGCCGGAAAACTCGACATGCGCGCGCTCGATCTCGACGGTCGTCCGCTTGCGATACTCGTCAATTTTCTATGCCCGCCGGGAGGTTTTTCATTCAAGACCGCGTTCGATGAGGATTATGCCCGCTTCTCCCCAGGCGTATTGTTGCAACAGGCGAACCTTGTTCTGCTGGACGATGCGCGGATCGACTGGGTCGACAGCTGCGCCGCCCCCGGCCATCCGATGATCGACAGCGTATGGCGCGAACGGCGTCGGCTCGTCTGGGTCAATGTCCCGCTTTCGGGTGCTGCCAACCGGCTGCGTTTTGCGATGCTGGTCCGGGCCGAACGTGCCTGGCGTCGCTGGCGAAGGCCCGTGCCCCTCGCGCCCATCGCACAGGATCAGCCATGACCGGGCACCGGACCATCGCTGCTCCCGTCTTTCCCGCCGAAACGCTCGTGCGGATGGCGACGCTCTATCCGGCGCAGGCGGGGCTGTTGCGCCATCATTTGCCCAACCATCCATTGCTGTCGCTTGAAGCTCTGGCGCGGCTCGCCGAAAGCCTCCCCGTCGGTCAGATCGAATATAATCCGGGGGACGTCCCCATCGGCATCCGCCCGGAGGATGTGCCGTCGAACGGCCTGTCGATCGGGGAAACGATCCGCACCATCGACACCAATCGCAGCTGGGCGGTGCTCAAAAATATCGAAAGCGACGCGGCCTATCGCACGCTGTTGATGGACCTGCTCTGCGAACTGAAGCCGGTGGTCGAGCCGCGCACCGGCGCGATGCTGACGCCGCAGGGCTTCATCTTCGTTTCATCGCCCGGATCGATCACGCCGTTTCATTTCGATCCCGAACATAATATCCTGCTCCAGCTCAGGGGTGCGAAGATAATGAATGTCTGGCCCGCCGGCGACGAACGCTTCGCGCACCGCCGCGAGCATGAGCGCTATCATAGCGGCGGACACCGTAACTTGCCGTGGCACGATGACTATCACGATGATGCGCAGCAGGTGCCGCTGGTGCCAGGCGATGCGGTGCTGATGCCCGTGATGGCGCCGCATTTTGTCACGAACGGCGACGCCCCGTCGATCTCGCTGTCGATCACCTGGCGCAGCGAATGGAGCTATCGCGAGTCCGAAGCGCATGCCGCCAATGCTGCGCTGCGTCGCATGGGGCTCGATCCTGCCATGCCGCCGCGCTGGCCGGGTTATGCGCGGGCGAAAACGATCGGTTGGCGCGTCGCGCGCAAGCTGCGGATCGTGTCCTGAGCCGTTTGATGCCAGCTTTCCTTTTTCTGCAATCGCGGCTATGGGCGCCCATCACCGATTTTGACCCGACTGAGGATTGATGGCGAAAGAAGAACTTCTGGAAATGCGCGGCCAGGTGGTCGAACTGCTTCCCAACGCGATGTTTCGCGTCAAACTGGAAAATGACCACGAGATTCTGGGTCATACCGCCGGCAAGATGCGCAAGAACCGCATTCGCGTGCTGGTCGGCGACGAAGTGCTCGTCGAACTCACTCCCTATGACCTGACCAAGGGTCGGATCACCTATCGCTTCAAGTGAGTAGCGCGGCGAACTTTCCCGCGCTGGTGCTCGCTTCCTCCTCGCCGCGTCGCCGCGAACTGCTGGCGCGAATCGGCGTGGAGCCGGTACGCATTGCGTCGCCCGACATCGATGAGACTCCCCTGAAGGCCGAGCTTCCCCGGGACTATGTCGCGCGGCTCGCCAAAGCCAAGGCGCTCGCGGTCGAACGCGCGCCGAACGAGGCCGTGCTCGCGGGCGATACCACCGTCGCGGTCGGGCGCCGCATATTGGAAAAGCCGGCCGACGAGGCCGATCTGCGCCGCATGCTCGGCCTGCTCTCGGGCCGGCGCCACCATGTCTATTCGGGAATTTGCGTCGTCGGGACCGATGGGCGCGCCCGCGTGCGCGTCGTCGACACCGTCGTCGCGTTCAAGGTGCTGACCGCTGCGGAGATCGACTGGTATGTCGAATCCGGCGAAGGCATGGGCAAGGCGGGCGGTTATGCGATCCAGGGCCGCGCCGAAACCTTCGTGCGTTTCCTTTCGGGCAGCCATTCGAACGTCGTCGGCCTGCCGATTTATGAAACCGGGGTCTTGCTGACCAGCGCGGGAATAGCCCTTGGCTGAATGGCTCTACGAAGCCGGGATCGGCGAGGCGAGAGCGGCGCTGGTCGACAATGGTGAAATCATCGAAGCGCGGATCGAGCGCGATGGCGAAGGGCCGCGGATCGGCGCGATCGTCCGCGCGAAGCTGATTGAGGCGGGCCGCGGCGGCAAGGGCGCGCTGGTCGCGCTCGACTGGCCGGGCACGCCAACGGCCACGCTTGCCCAACTGCCATCTGCAACGTCAATCGGTGCGACACTGGTCGTTGAGGTCACCCGCATGGCGCTGCGCGAACGCGGGCGCGACAAGCCCGCGCGGACGCGCCTTGCCGAAGCGGAAGCTGCGATCGGCGACGGCCCTGATCTGCGCGCGCGAATTGCCGCCGGCGACGTTCCTGTCGTCGATCTGCGCCCGACCGGTGTCGATCATCTGGAACATGCAGGCTGGTCCGAACTGATCGATCATGTCCGCGCTGGCCATTGGCCTTTCGCCGGCGGCGCGCTGTGGGTCGATGCGACGCCGGCGATGCTGCTCATCGACATCGACGGCGATGGCAATGCGCTCGCGCTCGCGCAGGCAGGGGCGAAGGCAGCGGTCGGTCTTATCCGCCGCTGCGACGTCGGGGGATCGATCGGGATAGATTTTCCTTCACTTGGTGGTCGGGCCGAACGGCTGGCGATCGATGCGCTGATTGACGAAACGCTGCCGCAGCCTTTTGAGCGCACTGGAGTCAACGGCTTCGGCCTGATGCAAATTATTCGCCGCCGCGACCGGCCCTCGCTGATCGAGCAGGTGCGATTCGACCCTGTCGCGACCGATGCTGCTCTGTTGTTGCGGTGTGCCGAGCGTGCGGTGGGAGCAGGGGCGCTGCAACTGACGGCGCGCCCGGCTGTAGTAGAGCATATCACTGCGCGGCCCGAATGGATCGATGCGCTGCAAAAACGTACTGGCCGGCCGGCGAGAATGATCGCCAATACCGAGGTAAGAGGAGTGGGCCATGCCCAATAATGTGAACGCCAAGCCGCGCCGCTGCCCGTTGTGCAGTCAGCCGCGCGTCGAGGAATTCAAGCCATTTTGTAGCCGCGGCTGCCGCGATCGCGACCTTTTGAGCTGGTTTGGCGAGGGCTATCGCGTGCCTGTCGACCAGGCGCCCGACGGCACCGCCGACGACGATCGTTTCGACGAAGGCTAGGTGCGCAAAAAGCCGTTACAAAGCCTCTGGACATGCACGAAAGCCGTGCCTATAGCCGCCGCTCGCCAGCACGACCGTCCGGTCGCAGCGGCATTGCCCGGGTAGCTCAGTTGGTAGAGCATGCGATTGAAAATCGCAGTGTCGGCGGTTCGAATCCGTCCCCGGGCACCATTTCTCTTCATCGGGTATCTCGAAGCATCCCGTGAGAAACAGCCATTTTCTGTGAAATATAGGGCTTGTTGACCCTTGGCGTCTCAGGGAGACGATTCGCATCCCGGCCCTTTCGCTTTTCCTGGTTGCCCGTGGCTGAAAACGCGGTTGCCGTCAGGAATCGTCGCCACGCCATTGGGCCCCACCGCCGTCGCTCATGCCAAACCGCAAGCCACACCCTGCAAGTTTTGGGGCGAGGGCGGCCTTTCTCTGATCGCCGTTCCCGATGCATCGTCACGCATGCAATTCGGCTATCTGGCGGGCGGCGGCTAGCCCACAGACCGGCGCGCATATCGGCGCGTCAGGGTTCGGGCAGTGCCTGTCGTTCGCGGATGACGAGCTCGGTTCCGGCATAGCGCGTCGGCCGAATATCCTTGATTCTTTGTATCGTTCGGACCGTCTTGCCCATGAAGCTGACCTCCACGGTCACCGGCGCCGTCGAGGCGAGGCCGAAATGGAGGGGTTGGGTTCCTTGAGCGTTATAGCCACCGCCGGTCGACACCTGGCGGGTGGCGAGAATCGTGCCGGCCCGGTCGTAGAGCCGCACTTCGGCGCCCATACGCGTAAAGCGTCCGGCCTGATCCAGGACGCGCACGGCGAGACTGCGGCGTGCGGCTACTTTGCCTAGGTCGTTGTGGAAGAGGAAATGCCCGCCAGTGTCGGTGTAGCCGCGGGTCAATGAGAGATCGAGCGCGCCGTCGCGGTCATAGTCGACCCATTGGACGCCGTGATCCGCAACGTTGAGCGCCGCGCCCGGGGGCAGGAGGTTGGCAAAGCCCTTGCCGCCGAGATTGCGGAAAAGCCGGTTGGCGGGCTGCTGTTGGCCCGACTTGCCAGTGTAGGCGGCCACGAACAGATCGAGCCAGCCGTCGTTGTCAAAATCGCCCCATGCGGCGCCGACAGCATGATTGTTTTCGGCCAGCCCCAGTTGCTGGGCGACATCTTCGAAGCGTCCATCGCCCAAGCTGCGGTAAAGGATGTTGACGCCATAGCTTGCGACAAAGAGGTCGAGATGGCCGTCATTGTCATAGTCGCCGACTGCGCAGCCGACGCTGCCTTCCTCGGCCGTGCGGCCCGGACGATCCATGCCCAGTGAGGGGCCCACGTCGACGAAACGGTCGCCATCGTTGCGCCACAGTGCATCGGTCGCGCCCGCCTGGTTGGCGAGGAAAAGGTCGAGATCGCCGTCGCGGTCATAATCGAACCAGCAGGCGCCCACGGTCGGCCGCACGTCGTCGCCCGCCTGCCCGGCGCTGACGCGCACGAAACGGCCTGTATCCTGGCGGAACAGCGCATTGGGCCCGGCGCGATCGGTGGTGAAAAGGTCGAGGTCGCCGTCATTGTCATAATCGACCCAGTTCGATTGCCGTGCCGAGCGTCCGGCCGCTGCGGGCGCGAAGTCCTGGCGAGAGAAGCGGTGACCGCCTTCATTGCGGAACAGGAGGTTGGCTTCGGTAGCCCTGGTAGCGCCGGCGTAGAGGTCGAACCAGCCATCGCCGTCATAGTCACCCCACGACAGGCCGCGCATTTCGGCGCCCGAGACGGGAAGGCCAAGCGTGGGGCCGATGTTGGTGAAGGCGCCGCCATCGTTGCGGTAGAGACGAATCTCGCCGTTCTTGAGCGAGACCGCAAGATCGGGATCGCCATCATTGTCGAAATCCGCCCAGCTGTTCGAGAGCGATCCCGCATTGGCGAAATCGCCGGGCTGGACCGCCGTGAAGGCCGGACGGGGGGTCGCGGTCGCCCCGCCGCCGGCGATGCCGGCGGACAGGACGACCCACGACAGCAGTTGCATCAGCTCATGGCGCATGATGCAGGCCGCCGGGTGAAGGGGGCAGATCAGAAATCGAGCGAAACCCGGCCATAGTAGTATCCGCCATATTGGCCGAACGGTCCGGCGCCATAGGGCGCGAGCCCGATCGTGTTGGCGATGGTCGTCCGGTCGGGATAGACGTCGAAGATGTTATAGGCGCCCGCCGCGACCCGCAATTTCTCTGTTACCCCATAGGAGACTTCGAGATCGGTGATCCACTTGGCGCCGAAGCTCTGGTCGTTCGCCGCGGCATTATCGAGCGAACGGAACTTGTCGTAGCGGGTTTCCTTCACGTTGATCGCGAACGGACCCGATTCGAAATTGGCGCCGAGGATGAGCTTGGTCTTCGGTCCTTCGGTGAACCAGCCCTGCGTGCGGCGGTCGAACAAGGTCAGGCCGAGGCCTGCGAGTTCGGGCGGGTTGGCGGCGATCTTCTTGATGTCGGTGTCGTTGTAGTTGAACCCGACGCTCGTGCGCAGGCGCCCGGCACTGCCGACGTCGAACGCATAGGTTCCGACCACGTCGATACCGCGGGTGCGCGTATCGACCGCGTTGGTGAAGAAGCGCACCGACTGATCACCCGAAAAGCCATTGGCGACTAGGATATTCTTGATGCCATTGCCTGACAAAAGGCCGGTGAGGGTGATGCGATTGTCGAGATCGATCTGGTAGGCGTCGACCGAGAGCGTCAGGCCCGCCGCCGGGGTCAATGTGAAGCCGAGGCTGTAGTTTTTCGACTTTTCAGGCTTGAGCGGTTTGGCGCCAAGCGCTTGCGCGACCGGTGATCCCGTCTTCACGATCTTGGTGAGGACCGGAATATAGACGCCGCCGACGAGGTTGATCGACGTCGAGGTCTGCGCGAAATCCTGTTGGGCGAGCGACGGTGCACGGAAGCCGTTGCTGAATGCCCCGCGCAGCGCGAGCCAGTCGGTCAGTTCGTAACGCGCGCTGACCTTGCCGCTGAAGACGCTGCCCGAGCTGTCGTCGAAATGCTCGAAACGGCCCGCGGCGGTGACGAGAAAGCGCGGTGAGACGTCGAGGGCAAGGTCGACATAGCCTGCCCACACGTTCCGGTTCACGTTCGCGGCATCCTCGGGGGTGACAACGATTGCGCCCTGTGCGCCGACCTGTGCGGGCTTTCCGGCGAATTCGCCGGTCGGGTAGAAATAGCCCCCGCTGCGGTAGCTGTCGACATCGAGCGGCTTGGTGACATAGGATTCGTAGCGATATTCTGCACCCATCGAGACCTGGAGCGCCATGTCTCCGCCGAACTCGAGGCGGCGCGTGAGGTCGAGATTGTTGGTCCACTGGTCAAAGGCCGAACTGAACGTCTTGAACTCGGTCGGGCTCGACGGTCCGAGCGACGCGTTGAGCGTGTTTTCGGCGCCATTCTTCGCATAGTTGCGACCGTAGGTGCTGCTGAGATCGATGTTCCAGCCGCCTGCTTCACCGCGCAGGCCGCCGGTCAGCTGGAAGTCGGTTTCGTTCAGCGTGTAGAAGGGCGAAAAGCCGTCGGGATAAATCTCGAGGATATTCTGGTTGCTGCTCGGGCGGCGGCCGGCCTGACCGACGCGTGCATCGCGATACCCGAACGTGCCGTCGGAGTAGAATGTGACGTTGCCGAGCGGCAGGACGAGGGTCTGCGCGACCTTGACGTCCGTCACTTCGGGGAGGCCGCCGAGATAGGTGCGGCGGTTTGCGGTCAATTCGCGCGGGTCCTGTGCACCGCCCGGTAGCAGCGGATAAAGCCGGCCTGTCACATCGGTGTTGCGGATGGCGGCTTTCGCCTTCTTGCCTTCGACCGACAGGGTGAACGAGCCGCCGTCGCCGAGTGCGAAGCCGTGCGAGATGCTGCCCGATATGGTTTCGCCATCGCTGCCGCTGCCGTCGCGGCCGTAGCGCTGACCGGCTTCGATGCTGCCGCGGCCACCGCTGTCATTGGTTTTGAGGATGATGTTGATCACGCCTGCGATTGCATCGGAGCCATATTGCGCCGAGGCGCCGTCGCGCAGGACTTCGATGCGCTCGATCGCGCTCGAAGGGATGAGATCGAGATCGACCGGGTTGCCGCCCTGCGAGGTCGCGCCCGAGTTGAAGTCGATGATCGAGCTGTTGTGGCGGCGTTTGCCGTTGACGAGCACAAGGACATGGACCCCCGAGAGTCCGCGTAGCCCGGCTGGACGGGTCAGGCTGTTGAACGATGAACTGCCGACCGTGGTTGACTGAAAGGACGGTACGAGCTGGGTCAGCGCGTCACGAAGCTGCATGCCCCCGCCGAGCTTCTCGAGTTCTTCGCCGCCGATCACATCGATCGGCGTCGGGCTCGAAATGACCGTGCGGCCCTGGCCGCGCGATCCGGTGACGATGATTTCGGATGACGAAGCGGCATCGTCGGCATCGTCGCCAGCGCCCTGCGCGAAGGCGGGTGTCGACATCGCCGCGGCGATGCACGAGGCACCGATCAGCAGTTTGCTCGTTGTTTTCATGGTCTTGCTCCTCAACACGGAAAAATGTCCCCCAAATTGAACCTACTACATATGATCCGCCGTTTTCGGCGCTTATCCGGCTGCCCGCAATTTGCGCTGCGAAGTGGCGATGTTCTGGGAAAGGGTGTCGAGCCCTTGCCGCAAATCCGCGATGAGGTCATCCACACTTTCGAGCCCGACGTGCAATCTTAACAGCGGCCCCGGATAGCTCAGCTTGTGGGTCCGTGCCTTGAGCTGCGGATTGCTCGGAATGGCGAGGCTCTCGAAACCGCCCCAGCTGAAACCGAGCCCGAAAAGCCCGAGCCGCTCAACCATGCGCGCGACCGCTGCGTCGGACGCGGGTTCGAGAACCGCACCAATCAGCCCGCAAATGCCTGTGAAGTCGCGCTTCCAGATCGCATGGCCGGGATCGCTCGGCAGTGCCGGGCACATGACCGAATGGACTTCGGGCTGCGACTCGAGCCATTCGGCGACCTTGAGCGCCGCCACGCCATGCTGGGCCAGCCGCGTGTGAAGCGTCCGAAGGCCCCTGATCGCCATATAGGCGTCGTCGGGCGAGACTGCCCAGCCGGTTTCGTAGCTCGAACTGGCGAGCAGATCGACGGCGGCGCCCTTCGCTGCGGCGAGCCCCATGAAGACATCCGAATGGCCGCAGACATATTTGGTGAGCGACTGGATGCTGACGTCGACGCCGTGGTCCAGCGGCTTGAACAGCACGCCCGCCGCCCAGGTATTGTCGATCACGGTCAGGATGCCGGCTTCTTTCGCCATCGCGGCAATGGCGGGGATGTCCTGCATTTCGAAGGTCAGCGAGCCCGGGGACTCGAGGAAAATCACGCGGGTGGCGGGGGTGATCATAGCCCGGATAGCTTCGGCATCGTCGGCCGGATCGAAATAGCGGGCACGCACACCGTAGCGTGCGAGGGTTCCGGCGAGGAAGCGCCGGGTCGGATTATAGACGGTATCGCAGGCGAGGACTTCGTCACCCGCCGAGAGCAGGGCGAGCAGCGTGCCGGTAATGGCGGTCAGCCCGGACGGGTAAATAAAAGCTTCGTCGGCGTTCTCGAGATCGCGCAGTGCGTCGCGCAGCACTCGCTGCGTCGACAGGCCGACGCGGCCATAGGTCACTCTGCCGCCGTCATAGAGGGCCTCGCAGCTCGGGAGCAACACGGTCGAGCCGCGCTGCACGGGAGGGCTGGGTGTCCGCGCGAGCGCGTCGCACGGGCTGTCGCTATGGATCAGCCGCGTTTGCTCGTGGACCTTGCTGCAAAGCGTCATTCGATCATTCACTTTCTTGGATGGAAGCGGAGAGGAGTTTCTGCCGCTGCCGCGAGGGGCCCAGGCGGTGCGCAACGACAAGGTCGCTACGGCGGGCGACGGACAGGGCCTTGGCAGCCTTGGTCACATGTTTTTCAATCGCGCTCGTCGAGATATTGTAGCGGCTTGCGAGTGACTTGAGGCTCGAGCCTTCGACGCGAATGGCGACGAGGATTTCCTGCGTTCGTTTGGGAAGCTGGCCCAGCGTTTCCTCGACCGCTCTGACCTCGTCGCGCGCGAGCAGGATGCGAAGCGGCGACATCTCGTCGACGGGGTGGTCGGGTTCATCGAGCTGGCAATGGCAGGCTGCGCGGCGCGTGGTCTGACGGCGATGGCGATCGATGAGTGCTGCTTGCGCGGCCTGGAAGAGGTAGCATTTGGGATGAGTGACGACGGCGGCGTCGGCGCGGCGAACGATACTCAGCAAAACATCCTGCAACACATCGTCGAGATCCGAGGCTGGAACGCGGCGGCGCAGATATTTGCGCAGCAGCGGCACATGCGGCCAGAAGGCATCGATCAGATTGGCGCCGGTGTTCGCACCGGTCGTGGCCGGAGATGTTTCGACGGGTGATTTCGCGAGGGCGGGGCCGGCGACGTCGATCGTCCGCCAAGCGTCGTCCGTTACGACGTTTTCATTCCCGTAATCTGGCCCATAGGCGCTGAATGTCATCGCACGTCCCCTTGTGGAGACATTTTATGACACGGGAGCCGTGGTGAATTCATCACCGACTTTGGAGTGATATTCCGAAATATTGGTATGTTTGAACCAATAAACTGTCAATTTTCAGATTATATGTTCGATGAACCCGATCCATAGGCTAGCAACGATCGAATTCGCTGTCCCGGATTCGTCCTCGAAATGCAATATTGGGCCAGTCGCGGGAGAATTCGTCGCGGAATCGACGCCGGGGAGATGGGGTGATTGACGCGAGCCGCGTCAAAGTCAGGGGGCCTCCCTTGGCGTGGAGGCAGGAGGAGTGGTCGCATGGCGAGAACCTGGCTCATATTGTCGGCGCTGGTCGCCGGGCTCGCGCTGGGGGTCAGCTGGACGCGTCTGGGGCTTGCCGGACTTGCCGACGCCGTCGCACTCGCTGACAGCGTCGGCGGAATCTGGCTCGACGGGCTGCGCATGACGATCGTCCCGCTCGTCGTCTCGCTTCTCGTCACCGGGATCGCCAGGACGGTCGACAGCGCGCGCGGCGACCGGGTCGCATTGCGCTCGGTCGTCATCTTTGTCGGCCTCCTGTGGATTTCGACCGCCATGGCGGCGGTGCTCGTACCGACGTTGCTTGCCGCATGGCCGATGCCGGCCGAGGCCGCGCGATCACTGTCTGCCAGTCTTCAGACTTCCGTCACCCCCGATGCGCCAATCATCGGCATCGCTGCTTTCCTGCGGTCGATCGTGCCTACCAATCCGATCGCGGCGGCGGCCAATGATGCGCTGCTTCCGCTCATATTGTTCACCGCGGTGTTTGCGGTTGCGCTCGCGCGTCTGCCGGAAACCCAGCGTGAACCGGTCACCGCATTTTTCGATACGATTGCCAATGCCGTGCTGATCATCGTCGGCTGGGTGCTTGCGCTCGCGCCGATCGGCGTTCTCGCGCTGGCTTTTGCTGTCGGTGCAAGGGCGGGAACGTCGGCGATCGGCGCACTGGCCCATTATGTCGTCATCGTGTCGAGCGCGGGCCTTGCGGCCTGGGCGCTCGCCTATCCGGTCGCGACGCTCGGTGGGCGGGTTCGCCTGCTCGCTTTCGCGAAGGCGGTTGCACCTGCACAGGCGGTCGCGCTCAGCACCCAGTCGTCGCTCGCCTCGCTGCCACCGATGCTCAAGGCATCGGCCGATCTCGGTGTCGAGCGATCGGTCGCGCGGGTCTCGCTGCCCGTCGCGGTAGCGATCTTTCGCGTCACCAGCCCCGCGATGAACCTCGCGGTCGCCATCTATGTCGCGCACTGGCTCGGCATATCGCTCGCGCCCTCAACCATCGCGACTGGCGCAGTCGTGGCCGCGGTCACGACGATCGGATCGGTCAGCCTGCCCGGGCAGGTCAGCTTCCTCACTTCGATCGCTCCGATTTGCGTTGCCATGGGCATTCCGATTGAACCGCTCGCCTTGCTCATAGCGGTCGAGATGATCCCTGATCTTGTGCGCACGGTTGGCAATGTGACGATGGACGTCGCCGCGACGACCGCGATCGCGCGGATGGGGCCGGCAAACGACCCTGCCGGTGAGCATGACGTGGAGGAGATGACGCCCGCCTTGCGACCGGCCTTGGCTTTGCGCGCGGTTGGTGACCTTGTTGAAGGAGAGAAGCGATGAGCCGTGTTTCGCTTGACGATGCCGATATCCGGATACTGGGTATTCTCCAGGAGGATGCTACGCTGTCGGTCGCCAATGTCGCGATAAAGGCGAATATGTCGCAAAATGCCTGCTGGCGACGGATCAAGCGCCTCGAGGAAAGCGGGGTGATATCGAAGCGGGTGACGATCCTTGATGCGAGCGCGCTAGGCCTCGACCTGACCGTCTTCGTCAGCATGCGCGCGTCCGAGCATAGCGAGGCATGGCTCGACATGCTCAACGCGGCGGTACGCGACATCCCCGAGGTCGTCGAATTTTACCGTATGACGGGCGATGTCGATTACCTGCTCAAGGTGCGTGTCGAGAATATGGCAGCCTATGATGCCGTGTATCGCCGCCTCATCCGCTCGATTCGTCTCACTGATGTGAGCTCGGCTTTCTCGATGGAAGAGATTAAATGTACCACGGCGCTGCCGCTCGCGGCGCGCCCGTCCTGAGGGACAGGACAGGCGCGCCGCCGCCCAATCAGCGCGCCGGCGTGTAGCGCTTGCCGAGTTCGGTCGCGCGGGACGTGAGTGGCTGCTCGCGTCCCGCGATGAAGATGGCGGTCGGCTGGGTGAGGGGCTCGAGCGGATCGCCGTCCCAAATCACAAGGTCGGCAGCCTTGCCGGGCGCGATCGAGCCAAGCTGGTCGGCGACCCCGAAAATGCGCGCTGGCGCGAGTGTTAGCGCCTCGATGCCGGCTGCGTAGGGCAGGCCGCGCGACACGGCGAGGCCGGCATTATAACGCATATCGCGCACGCGATGCCCGCCGTCGTTGCCTCCGATCGCGATCTCGACGCCTGCCGCCTTGAGGATCGCGGCATTTTGCAGCGACGCCCCGAGCATGTCGAAGTTCGACGGGATGTTCGAGGTCGGGTTGACGAGGACGGGGACTTTCGCTGCGGCAATCTCTCCGGCGATGCGCCAAGCCTCTTCGGCGCCACTAAGGATGATCCTGAGCCTGTAATCGCGCGCGAGCTTCAAAACCTGCTGGATGTCGGCGGCGCGGTGCACGACGACGATTAGCGGCATCGTCCCTGCCAGCACCGGTTTCAGCGCTGCGACGTCGGCTTGCGAAAGCGCGAAGGGATATTCGTCGCGGGGCGGTTGACGAACGAGATCGAAAATCTGGCGCAATTGCACAAATTCGGCGGCGCGTGAGCCGCCGATGCGCGCGGCGCCGTCTTCGCCGAGTTCGAGCATCATGCCGATGCCGGGGCGGTGGAGGATGTTCGCGCCTTCGCCGAGCGAGATGAGCGCCGCCTTGCCTGCAAAGGGCAGTTCGCGTTCCTGGTCGCTGTCGTCATAGTCGGGCATGACGACAGCGCGGGTGACTCCGCCGAGGCGCGCGATCGGGATCAGCGTCGATGCGGGGTTGAGGCCGTACTGGACGTCGAATGACGCACTGATCCCCGAATTATGCGTCTTGGTGTCGACCGACCCGTCGACCGAATTGACCTCGACGAGGCCGAGCGCGGTGTTCACCGCGATCAGACCCGGCGTAACCGTCGCGCCGCGCGCGTCGATGGTGCGGATGTCCGCCGGCACCGCGATTGACACACCGGCGGCAGCGATGCGGCCGTCGCGAACGATCACTGTGCCATTCTTGACCTCGCCTACGGGGCCGGGGGTCACAAGATGGGCGTTGGTGATGGCAAAAGTCTGCGCCGCGGCCGGGAAGGCCACCGCAGCGAGAGCCAGGGCGAGAGCCGGTAAAGCAGGGAGCCGTCGTTGCATCTCATTCCTCCCCGACCGGTTGGCCGATTTCAAAATCGCTTTTGTAACGCGTTGCCGGATCGCTCGTGTCGAGGACCAGTGCGCCATCGATGAAGACCTTCTCGGCGATGGCATAGACGCTGAACGGATTCTTGCTCCACAGCACCACGTCCGCCATCTTGCCGGCCTCGATCGAGCCGGTGCGATCGGCGATACCCATGATCTTTGCGGGATTGATGGTGATCCACTTGATCGCCTCCTCCTGCGCAATGTCGATGCCTGCGCGACGCCCGGCGGCGATTGCAACCGCGCTTTCGACGTTGAGGCGCTGGATCAGGCGCTGTTCGTCCGAATGAATCGCGACGCAGACGCCGGCCTTGCTCAGGATCGCGGCATTTTCCTCGATTGCGTCATAGGCTTCCATCTTGAAGCCCCAGCGGGTCGCCCAGGTCGCGATGCAGACGTCGTCGGCGACAAGCAGATCGGCGATCTTATAGGCTTCGACGGCATGGTGGAAGGCACGCGTCCTGTAACCGAACTCGCGGCCTACATCGAGCATCACCGCCATTTCATCGGCGCGGTAGCAATGATTCTGGATGAGGATGTCGCCCTTGAGGGCGCCCGCGAGCGTTTCGAGGCCGAGGTCGCGCTTGGGCGCCTCGGCGGCTTCGCCGCGCGCGCGCTTCTTTTCATAGGCGTCGACTTTGCGGCCATATTCGGCGGCCTCGATCCAGGTGCGGCGAAAGCCTGCGACATTGCCCATGCGGGTCGCGGGCGCGCGCCCGCGACTGCCGTATCGGCCCTTGGGATTCTCGCCGCACGCCATCTTGAGCGTATAGGGCGCGCCGGGGAATTTCATTTGCTGGACGGTGACTGCCGGCACATTTTTCACGCTGACGCCGCGGCCGCCGAACAAATTGGCCGAACCGGGCAGGATGAGCAGGCTGGTGACGCCGCCCGCGCGCGCCTTGGTGAAGACGGGATCTTGCGGCCAGACTGAATGCTCGGCCCAGACATGCGCGGTATAGGGATCGATATTCTCGTTGCCGTCGGCATGTCCCTGGACCCCGGGGGCGGCGAAAACGCCGAGGTGTGAGTGAGCGTCGATGATGCCGGGCGTGACCCATTTGCCGCTGCCGTCGATGATACGGACGCCCGCCGGGACGGAGACATTGGCGCCGACCGCAATGATCTTGCCTGCGGCCATCAGTACAGTGCCCTTGTCGATCCGCGTCCCGGTTCCGGTAAAGATCGATGCGCCGACAATCGCCGTGTCGGGGGCGGGGCGAGGCTGATACGTGCTGGCGAAGGGCGCAGCGGCGGCGATCGCTGGCTCGGCCGGCGGCGGCGTGTCGGTCGGGCGCGCTGAGGTCGTGGCCGCCGAGCAGCCGGCGAGGACGGCGAACCCGGCGGCGAGAAGGGCGGCGCGTGTCGGGCGGCGGCCGAACGGCCGGGCGGATTTTTCGAATAATGGTTGTGTCACGCCGGGGTCACCTTGTCCGGAACGATGGGAGGGCGGCAATCTGCCCGCCGCGCCGGGAGGCGAGGCGGGCAGACAGAAGATGCGTTAGAAATTCTTCTTCACGCTTGCATACCAGTAGCGTGGATTGGGCGAATAGAGCGAACCCATATAGCCGAAGGCACTTGAATCGAGCGGGGGCTGCGCATTGGTGATGTTGCGCACCCCGACGCGCAACTGGGTGCCGTTGGTGAAGCCGCCCTTCAGCTCATACTGAAGATAGAGGCTCCCCGTCGTATAGGCCTTCAGCAGCAGGTTTTCGCCGCCCACCGAAATATCATTGTCAAGAACGCTGCCGGTATAGCTGACGAAGCCGCCGGCGGTAAACTGGCCGAGCTTCCACGTTAGCGAGGCCGAGCCGCGCCACTTGGGCAGGCCATCCTGCCGGACCAGATTGCCGCCTTCGGGAATGATTGTGTCGATATTGATCTTTCCGGCCGCGCGCGCATCGAGCAATGTCTGGATGTCGGGCGATGCGTCGCGGAAATATTTGAGCAGATAGGCGGCATTGGCGCTGAAATCGAAGGTGCCGATGCCGGTGTCGCGCACCGACAGGTTGAAGCCGAAGTCGAGGCCGCGCACCGTCTGCGGTTCGAGATTGCGGTAGATGTCATCGACATATTGCACCTGTCCGACTGGCGCGATGCCGGTTCCTGTGAAGAGCGCGATGTCGTCGGCGGTTGGCGCGGCGCGCACGACATTGGAATCGGTCGAACCCTGCAGGCGCTGAAGATAGTCGTTGATGAGGGCATTGCCTTCGCCATAGACGCCGACGATGCCCTTCTGTTTCACCTGCCAATAATCGAGGGTGAAGGTCGTGCGAACGGTGCCGCTGTTGAAGATCGGCGGTTGGAGCACCGTGCCGACAGTGAAGGTCGTCGACGTCTCGGGTTTGAGGTCGGGGTTGCCCGCGCGACGGCCCGTCGTCACGAAACTCTGTGCGCAATTGCCGAAGCTGCTGATGCGGCCCGCGCGCAGGTCGGCTTCGCAGCGGATATAGTCGGTCCGGCTGTTGCCGCGGGTGACGACGGTGGCATTGGTCTGCTCGAGATTGGGGGCACGGAATCCCTGCGCCCACGAGCCGCGGATGCGCCAGCCTTCGAACAGGTCCCACGCTGCCGCGACCTTGGGCTTCGCGATACTGCCGAAGTCCGAATAATGTTCGTAGCGTCCGGCGAGTTGCAGTTCGAGGCTGCGTACCAGCGGAATATTCATTTCGGGTGCGATCAGCGGGACCGCGAGTTCGGCATAGGCGGCGAAGACGGTACGCGACCCTTTGGTATCGGGGGTCGGACTGACCCCGAACAGGTCGCTGTCCTGGATGATGCCGGTGACTGTATCTGTCCATTTGATCGTCCCGTCGACGCGCTCGTCGCGGTCGTCGAGCTGCGAATCGCGACGCAGCTCGCCGCCGATCGCCATGCCGACATTGCCGGCGGGCAGCGCGAAGAGGTCGGGTTTTGAGGCCTTGAAATCCCACATCGCGAGCGTGGCCTTGCCGCGGCGAACCGATTTGATGCGGATCGCATCGAGCGCCGCCTGATTGCTTGGGCTTGTATCGATACCAGTGGGGTCAGCCGCATTGCCGCCGTTGAACGGATTATAGGCATCGGGAGTCGAAAGCGCGAGATTTCGCTGGAGCAGGGTGGCGCTGATCCCGTCCTGCACGTCGCGCACCGATGCTTCGGAATAGACCGCAGCGCTCTCCCAGTCGAAACCCAGTGCTTCTCCGCGCAGCCCGAGCACGGCACGGAACTGGCGATTGGTGACATCGACGATCGTTGGCCCGAGGTCGGTAAAGCGATAGCTGGTCATCGTCACCGGGAGCCCCGCGGCAGGCGCGTCGATCCCGGCGAGGCGGTTCGGATTGACGCTGCCATTCGCAAAAGTGACGGGCCCGAAAGGATTCCAGTAGTTGGACGCCGGAATCGTCATCCGGATCGAGCCGATGGTGAAGACGCTGTCCTGCACGCTGCGTGTCTTGCCGTAGTAATAGCCGGTCTCGCCGAACAGCGTCACATTGTCGCTGAGATCATAATGGCCGCTGGCGAACAGGTTGATGCGATCGAGCTTCGGCGAGATCGAGATCGGATAATTGGCCTGCGCATTCCAGCGGGTGTTGCGATCTGCACCGGTGGTCGCGCGCGTTCCGTCGTCGATGCAGATATCGCCCGCGAGCGCCGCCGAGCAGCCGCCGTTCACGGTCGGCTGGATCGAGAAAACACCGGCGTTGGTGGTGATGTTCGCGCCTGCGCGGCGCACGCGCACGCCCGTCGTGAAATCGCCCCAGGGCGACAGGGGGCTGCGGTCGTCGAGCGCATTATTGCCCGCAAAGACCGTGCCCGCAAAACCGGCGAAGTCACGGTGGTCGGCGGTGGCGGTGAAGTCCTGGTCCTGCGAGGTGAGCGCGGTACGCCGCGTATAGTTGAACAGGAGCGAGATGTTGCCGCGGTTTTCCGCAAGGTCCTTGCCGAGATAACCCGAGGCGTTGAATTCGCGAAGCCCCGTGCCTTCGCCGCCGCCATATTGCAGCGAGAGGCTGCCGCCATTGATATTGTCGCGCAGGACGGTGTTGACCACGCCGGCGACGGCGTCGGTGCCGTAAAGCGCAGCCGCGCCATCGCGCAGCACTTCGACGCGCTGGATGCCGTAAACGGGGATTGCGTTTGTGTTGTAGGTGATCACGGGCGCGAGCGAGGCGCTGGCCTGGCTGCCTGGATGCTGGACGACGCGGCGGCCGTTGAGAAGCACGAGCGTGTTACCCACGCCAAGGCCGCGCAGGTCGACCGACCCGATGTCGCCGCGGGCAAAATTGCTGCTCGTCTGGCCGTTGCTGCTGTTGAAGGATACATCGCCCATTTGCGGGATCGATCGGAACAGCTCGTCGCCCGAGACCGCTGCGGTCGCGGCGATCTCGCTTTCGCCGACGACGGTGACGGGTAGCGCTTCGGTGATTTTCGAGCCGGCGATGCGGCTCCCCGTCACGACGATTTCGGAGCCTGCGGCGCTGGCCGAGTTTGTATCGGGCTCGGGGCTCGTGTCCTGGGCGAATGCGGTGCCAGCGCCCGCGAGGCACAGCGACGAAGATGCGAGCAGCAAGGCCCGGCGAAGCGGTGAATGAATGAAATGCATGCGATGTCCCCTTTGTTCGACCCTGTGTCGTCCTCCATGCGAGCGGATGGATCGTTGACGCCCATCTCATCCTGCTTTGACGCAACTCCGGCCCGAATCCCTACCGTCCTGCGGCGGAAAGTCTCAACCCGTTGCACAGGAAGGCAATTTTATGTGAGGGAGCCCATAACAGCGCCATTTTCATTGTCTACTATTTCAATCGACAATTTCGATGGCTGCATCGACCTCGACTGCAAAGTTGAAGGGCAGGCGATAGACGCCGATCGCCGAGCGGGCATGTTTTCCGGCTTCGCCGAAGATATCGACGATGAGGTCCGAACAGCCGTTCATCACGGTCGGAATGTTGAAGAATTCGGGCCCCGCCTGGACATAGCCGCCGAGACGAAGAACGCGCGCAACGCGATCGAGATCGCCGCCGGCCGCAGCCTTGAACTGGGCGACAAGGTTGATTGCGCACAGCCGCGCCGCGTCGACGCCGTCGGCAAGGCTGCAACCGGCGCCGACAATCCCCTTGATCCCGCCTTGGGCTTCGGTGGAAAGCTGTCCCGAAATCTGGACGACATTCCCTGAACGCGTCGACGAGACATAGTTGGCGACGGGCGGACACATTTCGGGAAGCGCGATGCCGAGGCGGACGAGGCGGTTTTCGATTCTGGACATGATCACTCCTTGGTTGCGAGAGAGGGGTGCTGTTCGGCAGGGGCGGGTTCACTGGCGATGGCCTCGTGCGCCATGCTGCGCCCTTCCCAGCGATCGATGACCGCGGCGGCGACCGAGTTGCCGACGACGTTGGTCGCCGAGCGCCCCATGTCCAGCAGATGATCAACCGCGAGGATCAGCAACAGCCCGGCTTCGGGCAGCTTGAAATAGGCGAGTGTCGCCGAGATCACGACGAGCGAGGCGCGCGGAACCCCCGCCATGCCCTTCGACGTCACCATGAGCAGGAGGAGCATCGTGATCTGCTGGCCGATGCTGAGGTCGATGCCATAGGCCTGTGCGATGAAGAGTACCGCGAAGGTGCAATACATCATCGAGCCGTCGAGGTTGAAGCTGTAGCCGAGCGGCAGCACGAAGGAGACGATCCGCCGGTTGACGCCCAGCTTCTCGAGCACCTCCATCGTCCTGGGATAGGCGGCTTCGGAGCTGGCGGTCGAAAAGGCGAGCAGGACGGGGGTTCGGATCCCGCGGAAAAGGCCGAAGGCGCGTGCGCCGATGATCGCGAGCGCGGCGAGGAAGAGGACCAGCCAGAGCACGCCGAGCGAGAGATAGAAGCCGCTGACGAAACCGGCATAGGTCACGAGCACCCCGGGGCCCTGTGTTGCGATGGTCGAGGCGAGGGCGGCGAAGATGGCAACGGGCGCGGTCTTCATCACATACCCCGTCACCTTGAGCATGATCGCGGCGACCTGTTCGACGAGGGCGAGCACTGCGGGGGCCTTGTCGTCGATGGCCGCGACCGCCGAACCGACGAGGACCGAAAAGACAACGATCTGGAGAATCTCGTTCTGCGCCATCGCCTCGACGATCGACTGGGGGACAAGGTGAGTGACGAACTGCCTGAGCGAGAAGTCGCCGGCCGCAACGACGCCGGCAGCATCGCCGGTCGGCAGGTCGAGCCCGGTGCCGGGCTGGAGCAGGTGGACCATGACGAGGCCGATCGACAGCGAGATGATCGAAGCGCCGAGGAACCAGCCCATCGTCTTCGCGCCGACGCGCCCGATCGCGGCGGTATCCTCCATATGGGCGATGCCCGCGACGAGTGTCGCGAAGACGAGCGGTGCGATGATCATCTTGATGAGGCGCAGGAAGAGGTCGGTGAGGATCGAGAGATTGTCGGCGATTTCCGCCGCCCTGGCGGCGGGGAACTGGGAATTGACGAACCAGCCTGCGGCGATACCCGCGACCATGGCGAAGATAAGAATGAAGGCGAAGGCTCTGTTCATGGCTGTCCCGTTTCCGCTTCGCCCCGGTCGGGGCGTACAGGAGGCAGAGACGCAGGACCGGCGCGCTTCCGCAGCAGCATCGCGGTCGACAAGCGCATTTTGTTGCGACATGGCGGGCGCGACCCGACCCACGCGGTGGGGACAAGTGCCGCGACTGCGTCACAGCAGAGCAGGGTGAAATTCAAGCAACAGAGGAGACGCGCGTGGCCAGTTTTCGGAAGATGCTCGTGGCAGGAACGGCGATCGCTGCCGGGCTTGGCTGGGCGAGTCAGGCGGTGCTTGCCGAGCCGGGCGACCAGATCGTCGCGATCACCGGTGCGACGATTTTCGACGCGACGGGCAAGGAGCCGTTTCGCGGAACTGTTATCCTGCGCGGTGGGCGGATCGATGCTGTGGGCGCCGATGTGAAAGTGCCCAAGGGAGCGAATATTGTTCGCGCCGATGGCAAGGCACTGCTTCCGGGTTTCATCGACGTCCATACCCATTGGTCGCCTGCGGGCTCGCCCGGCAGCTTGCCCCAGATTGCGAACGCCTATCTTGCGAGCGGCGTGACGACGGTGAACGACTTCCACCAGCAACCCGAAGCCTTTGCGCCGCGCCGCGCTTGGCTCGCCGACATTTATGCACCGCACGTCAATTTCGTCGCGCGGATGAGCACGCCGGGCGGGCACGGCGCCGACTGGGCCGACACCAACACCACCAAATGGGTCGCGACCGCCGAGAGTGCGCGGCGCGAGGTCGTTGCGCTCCAGCCCTATCGCCCCGACTATATCAAGGCGTTCGCCGATGGCTGGCGCTACGGCCAGCTGCCCGAGGAAACGTCGATGAATGTCGAGACGCTCGCTGCGCTCGCCGACGAGGCGCACAAGCATGGCCAGCGCGTACTTACCCATACGGTGACGGTGGAGCGCGGTAAAATTGCGGCGCAGGCCGGTGTTGACGTGATTGCGCACAGCATTCAGGACGCGGTGCTCGACGCCGATGCGATCGCGCAGATCAGGAAGGCTGGCACCTTCTACGCCCCGACGCTCGCCATCTATCAGCTCAAGGCGGACGAGGTCGGACCGGGGGGCAAGGATGATGCTCCCACGCGCCTGCGCATCCGCAAATATGGCTTTGCCGAGGAAAATGTCCGCAACCTGTTCGCCGACGGGGTGCCGATCGCAGTCGGCACCGACGCCGGCATCGGCGGCGCGAAACATGGCTATTCGACGCTTCAGGAAATGGAATTGCTCGTCGCGGCAGGGTTGACTCCGAAAGCGGCCTTGCTCGCGGGCACGTCGAACAGTGCGCTCGCGCTTGGCCTGCTTGGCGATCGGGGCACGATCGAAAAGGGCAAACGCGCCGATCTCATACTCATCGAGGGCACGCCCTGGGAGACGATAGGCGATGTCCACAAGATCGACCGGGTGTTCGTCGATGGCAAACTCGTTCATGGCGGTGGCGTCAAGCTCCCGGCCGGCAATCTCGCGACCGCGCTGCCCGCCGCGCCCGCTGCCGAACTCATCGACGATTTTGAGCGCGCCGATGGTCGCAGTGCGCTCGATACGCTGCGCCTCACCGACATGGACGGCGGCGTTGAACGCTCGTCGGTGGTCACGAACCGGGTGACGCACGTCGGCGGTGGCTCCGCGCTTGCCTTCGCGGTGCAGATGTCGCTCAAGGACAAACCGGAGGGAGGGGTTATCGTTCCGCTTAGCCGCGGTTCGGTCCGGCCGGCCGACGCGCGCAAGTTCGCGGGCGTCCGCCTCGATATGCGCGGTGCGGGCCGTTACCTGATCGTGGTCAACACGCTCGCGGGCGAGTGGACTGCGATGATTGAAGCGAAGGAGGGCTGGTCCGAACTTCGGGTGCCCTTTACCGCGCTTGTTGCGACCCGGTCGGGCCGCGATGGTGCTACGCCCTGGCGCGGCGACGATCTGGTGCAGGTCGGCGTCGTCGTCCAGCGCGAAGCGGGCGCGAGCGCGTGGGGCGAAATCGACAATTTGCGCTTTTACTGACGCCGCTTTCCCGCGGCTTGCCCGAAGCGCCACGCCCCCGCATCCGGCCCGCCTTCGACTGCGCGGTCGATGCGGGCGCTTTTCTTCGGAGCGTCCTGAGCATGGCTCGACGCGCCGGCGTCCGTGCGCCTACTGCTGTGCCGGAATTCAGCGATCAAATCGCGCGAACGCAAAATGGCTGGTGGGGTCGTCCCGCCACGCTGCGTCTTAACCCACGAGGACGGCCTTTCAGGCCAAATCAAGTGCCCGTCCTCACTTCAAAGGAGTGGCGTCTGCCATGAAAGCGAAACTGTCCTTCCAGCCCCCCCTTGCGAGGATCGGTCTTGCGGCCACGACCGCTGCGGCTCTCCTTGCCATTTCAGCCGCCTCCGCCGCTCAGGCGCCTGCGAATAATCTGGTGCAGCCCAATGATCGACGCCCGTTCCTCGCGCCCGGTGCGCGCACGAGCGACGATCCGGTGCGTATTCCGCGCAAGCCCGTTGCCGAAACGGGCCCCGAACTCGTCATTCGCGGCGGTCGCCTGTTCGATGCGGTCAGCGGGGGCGTACGTCCGGCGACCGTCGTCATTCAGGGCAACCGGATCAAAGCGGTGCTGCCGCCCGAGGCGACCGGCTGGGGCGCGGACGCGCGGATCATCGACGCCGCTGGCAAGACGGTGATGCCGGGGCTCATCGATATGCACACCCATGTCACCTATCCCGACCGCGCGACGCCGATCGACGAGCAGGCGAGTGAGGGCGGCGGGACGCTGCGCGGCCAGCGGAACCTGCGCTATTTCCTTGAATCGGGCTTCACGTCGGTGCGCGACCTCAACGGGGTGAGCAACGCGCCCTTCCTGTTGAGTGAATGGAGCGCGGCGGGCATGATCCCGGCGCCGCGTGTCTTTGCGGCGGGCTGGATCATCACCGGCACCGGTGGTCACGCCACCGAGCGCCCGGTCAGCCCGAGCCATGGGCCCGACTATGCCAAGGAAGTTGATGGGCCCGACGCGTGGCGGGGCATGGTGCGCAAGGCCTTTAAGGAAGGCGCCAGCGTCATCAAGATTGCGAGCCATTTCGCACCCGACGAGGTGCGCGCGGCCATCGAGGAAGCGCATCTCCTCGGGCTCAAGGTCACGTGCGATTGCGAAACCATCTATACCGAGATGGCAGTCGATGCGGGCATCGACATGATTGAGCATCCGTTGCCACGCTCGGACGCCGCCATCACCAAGATGGCGAAGAAGAAGATCGCCGCGGTGCCGACGTTGCAGGTCTACCAGAATCTGCTCGACCGCGCCGGCGGTTTTTATGGCTCGACCTCGCGCCGCTTCACAATGACGAGTCAGGGCAATTTTGATGAATTCAAGAAGATGAAGGCGGCAGGGATCATCATGGGCATTGGCACCGACACGATCGGCGATGCCAGCCTGATGGTGCCCAACAGCTATATCGCTGAGCTCAAATGGTTCGTGCGCGGCGGCTATTCGGTCGCTGACGCGCTCAAGGCGGGGACGATCGTCAACGCCCGGCTTCTCGACATGGGCGACGAGCTTGGCAGCATCGAGCCCGGTAAGCTGGCCGACATCATCATCGTTGATGGGCGTCCCGACGAAAATCTGGACGATCTCACGCGCGTCGAGCATGTCATCAAGGATGGCCGGTGGCTGATCGAAGACGGCACGCTCGTCACCCCGCGCCATGTATCGCAGCCGCTCGTCAAGCCGTCGCCCCCGGCGGACGTGAAGTGATGCGCTGCCCTGTCGCACAATCCTCGGCCGCGACCACCATCACCGGAAAAAGGGCCTTGCCTGTGAAAAAACTGGCTTCTGCCGCCGTTTTCGCGTGGCTGATGACGACGAGCGCCGCGATCGCGGGATCGGTCCCGACGCCGAAAGAGGTCCTTGGTCACGACATGGGTGAAGACCGCTATGTCGCGAGCTACAGCGAGACCGCGACCTATTGGAAACGGCTCGCCGAACTCAGCGACCGGATCAGGCTTGTCGACATCGGCCCGACGGTCGAGAAAAGGCGGCAGTTGATGGCGATCGTCTCGTCGCCCGAAAATCTTGCGCTGCTCGACAAATATAAGGATATTTCGGAGCGGCTCGGCCGCGCTGAAGGACTGACCGAGGATCAGGCGCGCGCGCTCTCTGCCGAAGGCAAAGCGGTGATCTGGGTCGATGGCGGCATTCATGCCAGCGAAACGCTGACCCATTCGGCGATCATTCAGCAGGTCTATGATCTGGTGAACAGCGACGACGCTGAGGCGAAGCGCATCCGCGACAATGTCATCATACTCTTCGTTGCCAACAACCCCGACGGCCAGGAACTGGTCGCCAACTGGTATATGCGGATCAAGGATCCGGCGAAGCGCGAGGCGGGTTTCGACAGCCTGCCAAAGCTCTATCACGCCTATGTCGGCCACGATAACAACCGCGACTTCTACATGGCCGAAATGCCGGAGACACAGAATATCACGCGCGTGTTGTTCCGCGACTGGCGCCCGCAGGTCGTGCTCAATCAGCATCAGACGGGTCCTGCGGGCACCGTTGTTTTCATTCCGCCGTTCCGCGATCCTTTTAATTTCAACTTTGACCCGCTCGTGATGACAAGCCTTGAGGAAGTCGGCGCGGCGATGCAGTCGCGGCTTCTTTCCGAAGGCAAGCGCGGCGGCACGTCACGCGACGGCGCGCATTACGACACCTGGTACAATGGCAATCTTCGCTCGATTTCCTATTTTCACAATGCGATCGGCATCCTGACCGAGACGATCGGCAAGCCGGTACCGATCGATATCGAGCTGGTCCCCGAACGCCAGCTCCCCGGAAACAACCAGCCCGCGCCGATCGCGCCGCAAAAATGGCACATCGGCCAGTCTCTCGAATATAGCATGACGATCAACCGCGCGGTGCTGAGCTATGCTGCCGCGAACCGTGAGAAGCTGCTCTTCAACATCTACCGCATGGGTGCGAACAGCATCTCACGCGGCAGTGAGGACAGCTGGACGATGACCCCCACGCGGATTGCCGAGATGCACGCTGCTTCGGCGGCGACCGGTGCGAAGCCCGTCGCGACGCGCACCCGCGGCAGCAGTTCGATCGACCCGCGCTTTTATGCCGAGGTGATGAAAAATCCGGCGAACCGCGACGCGCGCGCTTATGTGATCGATCCCGGCCAGCGCGACTATCCGACCGCGATCCGCTTCCTCAACGCGCTGATCAAGCTCGGCGTCGATGTCGACCGCGCCGCCGCGCCTTTCATCGCGAACGGGAAGGAGTATCCTGCGGGCACCTATTTCGTGCGCACGGCGCAGGCTTACCGCCCGCACATCCTCGATATGTTCGAGCCGCAGGATTATCCCGAGAATTTCGAATATCCCGGCGGCCCGCCGATCCCGCCCGCCGATGCGACGGGCTATACCCCCGCTTTCCAGATGGGGGTCGGGTTCGAACGCGTCCTCGATGCGCTTGAAGTCCCATCGACACGCGTCGGCACCATCCTTGTCAACCGCCCGGGCCGGATGGTCGGCGACGGCAAGGCGGGCTATCTCATCGGGCACGGCGCCAACAACAGCTTCATCCTTTCGAACCGCCTTCTGAAAGCGGGGGAACCCCTTTTCTGGCTGTCCGAACCGGTCGCTGTCGCGGGCGGAGCCGCCGAGCCGGGCGCACTCTGGGTGCCGGCAAGTCCTACAGCGAAGCACATTGTTGAGGCTGGAGCAGCCGAGCTTGGGGTCGATGTCGAGCGCGTGGCGACAGCACCCATGGGCGATCGTACTGTGATGAAGCGGCCGCGGATCGCGCTCGTCGACATCTATGGCGGTCTGATGCCGACGGGCTGGATGCGCTGGATTTTCGACCAGCATGAATTTCCCTTCACCATCGTCTATCCGCAGCAACTCGACGCCGGCAAACTGCGCAAGGATTTCGACGTCGTGATTTTGCCGCATGCCGCGTTCCAGCCGCAGGCCGCGCGCGCCAGCGGCGACGGTATGTTCCGCGGGCGCGGCGACGACAAACAGCCGAAGCCCGAAGAAATTCCTGCTGAATATCGTGCATGGCTTGGTTCGGTGACGGCGGAGAAATCCATTCCGGCGCTCAGGGCCTTCGTTGATGCAGGGGGCTCGCTGATCGCCATGGGCGGCTCGGCGCAGGCCATCGCGCAGGTGATGGAACTGCCCGTTGAGGATGCGGTTGCCGAGACGGTCGACGGCAAGACCGCCCGCCCGCCGCGCACCAAATTCTATGTGCCGGGCGCGCTGCTCGAAGCCTCTGTGAACCGGACGGTGCCGCTCACCTATGGCATGCCCGGGCAGGTCGATCTTTTCTTCGACGACAGCCCGGTGTGGAAACTCAAGCCGGGTGCGACGGGCGTCGAGGTTCCGGTCCGTTTTGCCGGTGTCCCCCGACTGCGCAGTGGCTGGGCCCACGGTCAGGAGCTGCTCGACGGTGCGGCCGCGATCGTCGAGGTTGACCGCGGCAAGGGCCGGGTCATACTCTTTGGTCCCGAGGTCGCGCTGCGCGCGCAAACGCACGGCGCCTTCAAGCTGCTGTTCAACGCCATTTATCTGGGCGCGGACCATGGCGGGCGCTGAGACCGGAGCGGGAACGGAGTATGGCCGCGATGCCGCGCTCGCCGCAGCAACGGCACAGCTGCTCGCTGTGCCGAAGGGCGGCGCGGCCGTGCATGCCTTCTTCGATCCCGCAACCTCGACGATCAGCTATGTTGTCCATGATCCCGCCACGATGCGCGGTGCGGTTATCGACAGCGTGCTCGATTATGACGCGGCGGGGGGACGGACTTCGACCGGGTCGGCCGAGGCGATCGCCGAGCATGTGCGCGCCGTAGGCATCTCGATCGACTGGCTTCTCGAGACGCACGCGCATGCCGACCATCTTTCGGCGGCGCCCTGGCTCCAGAAAAGGCTCGGCGGTGCGATCGCGATCGGTGAACATATTCGCGCCGTTCAGGCGGTGTTCGGCGATATCTTCAACGCCGGGCCCGACTTCCGGCGCGACGGATCCGATTTCGACCGTCTCTGGTCCGACGGCGATCGCTTCGCGATCGGCGAGCTGCCGGTGACTGTGCTCCACGTTCCGGGGCATACGCCGGCCTGCGTCGCTTATGCGATCGGCGATGTCGTTTTCGTCGGCGACACGATGTTCATGCCCGATTACGGATCGGCGCGAGCTGATTTTCCGGGCGGTGATGCGCAGACGCTGTTCCGGTCGCTGCGCCGCATCTTCGAACTCCCCGGCGCGACGCCGCTTTTCCTTTGTCACGATTATCTGACCGCTGAGCGGCGCGAGCATTGCTGGGAAACAAGCGTCGCCGAACAGCGCGCCGCCAACGTCCACGCGCGCGACGGAGTTTCCGAAGCGGAGTTTGTCGCGCGTCGGCGCGCACGCGACGCCGGGCTCGCGATGCCGCAGCTGCTGCTGCCGTCGGTGCAGGTCAATATGCGGGCCGGTCGCCTGCCGCCCGCCGAGGATAATGGCGTGGTCTATCTCAAGATACCGGTGGATCGGCTGTGAGCACCGACGTCTTTCCACAAACGGAGATATTATGACGATCAGGACCTTAACTCCGGCACTCCGTGTGTCACCGCAGATCAACCCGGCGGACGTCGCCGGGCTGGCTGCGTCGGGCTTTCGTTCGATCGTCTGCAATCGTCCTGATGACGAAGAGGCAGGTCAGCCTTCGGCGGCGATGGTTGCGGCGGCTGCGGAGGCGCATGGCCTTCGTTTTCTTCACATTCCGGTCGTATCGGGCGCAATGGGCGAGGGCGATGCGGCCGCGATGGCACGCGCGCTCGCTGAGTTGCCGGGCCCTGTGCTGGCTTACTGCCGCTCGGGCGCGCGCTCCGAACAACTCGCGGCGATGGCCGCGGCGCGCGGTGCGGCGGGCGGCACTTCCCGTTACGATATTCTGGTGATTGGTGGCGGTAGTGCGGGGATAGCGGCCGCCGCAAGCATTCTCTGCCGCCGTCCGAACGTGTCGCTGGCGATCGTCGAGCCGAGCGATGACCATTATTACCAGCCGGGCTGGACGATGGTCGGCGGGGGCGTCTTCGCGCCCGAGGTCACGCGGCGCGACGAGTCGGGACTCATCCCGGCGGGCGCCGAATGGATCCGGAGCGCCGCCGCATCCTTCGACCCTGCGAACGATAGCGTAACGCTCGCTGACGGGCGCGTACTCGGCTATGGCGTACTCGTTGTCTGCCCGGGGCTCAAGCTCGACTGGGACGCGATCCCCGGTCTTTCCAGAGCGCTCGGTTCGGACGGCGTTACCTCCAATTATCGCTATGACCTCGCGCCATATACCGACCGGCTCGTGCGCCGCTTCCGCGGTGGTCGCGCGCTGTTCACTCAGCCGCCAATGCCGATCAAATGCGCCGGCGCGCCGCAAAAGGCGATGTATCTCTCGTGCCATCGGTGGGAGCGCGCGGGTGTTCTGAGCCAGGCCGAGGTCCAGTTCCACAATGCTGCGCCTGCTTTGTTCGGGGTCGCGGCCTATGTCCCGGCGCTCGCGGCCTATATCGCGCGCTACGGCATCGACCTGCAGCTTGAATCGCGCCTTCTGTCGATCGACGGCACGGCGAAGGTGGCGCTGTTCGAGCAGAGGCGCGGCGATACGGTTCGCCGGGTTGAGGAACGTTTCGATATGATCCATGTCGTACCTCCGCAGGTCGCGCCTGATTTTGTCGCCACAAGCCCGCTTGCCGCGCCCTCGAGCTTCATTGCGGTCGACGAGGTAACCTTGCGCCATCCTTTGCACGCCAATGTCTTCGCGCTCGGCGACGTTGCCGCGACGACCAATGCAAAGACCGCGGCAGCGGCGCGCAAGCAGGCACCCGTGGTCGCCCTGAACGCGCTCGCTGCGCTTGATGGCGCGCCGCCGGTGGCGGCCTATAACGGCTATGGCAGCTGCCCGCTCACCGTGGAGGCGGGCAAGATCATACTCGCCGAATTCGGCTATGGCGGCAAATTGCTGCCGACCTTCCCCAAATGGCTGATCGAGGGCACGCGGCCCTCGCGCCTTTCGTGGCTGCTCAAGGAAAAGATTCTGCCACCGCTCTATTGGCACGGCATGCTGCGCGGCCACGAGTGGCTTGCCGCGCCGGAGCCTTTGGGCAAGAACGGATGACGCTCGATACCGTCCAATATCTGCTTGGCGCGCTGTCGGGCGGGATCGTCGGTTTCACGCTCGGGCTCGTCGGCGGTGGCGGATCGATCCTCGCGGTCCCGTTGATGGTCTATCTCGTCGGGGTCGCGAGCCCGCATGTGGCGATCGGGACGAGCGCGCTGGCGGTCGCCGCCAACGCCGCGTCCGGGCTGGCCCAGCATGCGCGCGCCGGCACGGTCAAATGGCGCTGCGGTTTTCTTTATGCGGGGAGCGGCATCGTTGGAGCACTCGCGGGGGCGACGCTCGGCAAGGCGATCGACGGCGAGAAGCTGCTTTTTCTGTTCGCGTTGCTCATGCTGGCCGTTGGTACACTGATGTTGCGCGGGCGGAACAATCCCGGGATCGAAGGTGCCGCCTGCAATCGCCACAATGCGCCGGTGGTGCTCGGCTACGGGCTCGGGACGGGCGGATTTTCAGGGTTTTTCGGCATCGGCGGCGGTTTTCTGATCGTGCCGGGGCTTGTCGCCTCGACAAGGATGCCGATCCTTAACGCGGTCGGGACAAGCCTGGTAGCGGTGACCGCCTTCGGACTCACCACCGCGCTGAGCTACGCCGCCTCCGGGCTGGTCGACTGGAGGTTGGCCGGCATATTCATAGCCGGCGGCTTAGCCGGCGGAGTTGTCGGAACGCAGTTCGCCCGGCGTCTTTCGGGTAGAGGAAACCTGTCGACCATTTTCGCCTGCCTGATACTCGCGGTGGCGGTCTACATGATCTGGAAGAGCCTCGCGGCAGGTTAGCGGCGCTCATCGACGTGGGCGGAGGTCGTCAGCATCGATACCGCGATAGCCGGCGTATCGATTGCGGAAATATCTTGCGCGCTTCGACCTCGACTGGAGCATAGTTACGGCAGATGACGACCAAATGGCCATGCCCGCAGTTCGGCGACCGCTTGCCAAGAAATGACTTAACCGCCAATCAATGCTGATGACCGAACAATTGCTTGCTCCGGAAAATGTCGTCTTCAGTGCCGCTCTGCTGCTGATGCTGCTGATCGGCGTGGTTCAGGCAGCGGGGTTGTCCGGCGACGTTGATGCCGATCCCGGTGCTGATGGCGACGCCGGTTTTGCCGACGCGTTGCTCGCCTGGGCGGGTATAGGCCGGGTTCCTTTCCTGATGTGGCTGGTGCTCTTCCTTGCATTTTTTGGTGCTCTCGGGCTGGGGCTGCAGCAACTGATGACTGGATTGACTGGAGGGCCGGGCGCCAATTTGCTGATGGTTCCGCTCACGGCCGCGGCGGCGCTGCCGCCGACCAGCGCCGCAGCGCGGCTGGTCGGGCGGGTTTTCCCGGCGCTTGAGACCACCGCCATCCACCGCGATGAACTTATCGGTCGGTATGCCGAGATCAGTATCGGAACGGCGCGTGTGGGGAACCCTGCGCGGGCGCGGGTGGCCGATCAGCATGGGCAGTTTCATCAGATCATGGTCGAACCCGACAGCGCCGATCAGGTTTTTCAGGCCGGCGAAAGCGTCCTGCTGGTAAAACTCGAAGGCGATATATTCAAAGGCTTTACGCGGGGTGATTTCTATTTACCCCGGCTCGACTGACCCTAATATCCGCTGGGGGCGTTCCAATGACGGAAGCGCGAATCGACAGCAACGGGTAGTCCATGATTGAAATAGCCATTTACGCGGGCATCGGCCTTGCCACTCTCTTGATATTGGGACTGATCGTCACGCGGCTTTATCATCGCGCGACCAAGGAAATTGCCTTTGTCCGTACGGGTTTTCGCGGCGAGCGCGTCATCATGAACGGCGGCGCGCTGGTGCTGCCGGTGCTGCACGAAACGATGCCGGTGAATATGAATACGGTCCGGCTCGCGGTCGAGCGCAAGAATGTCGACGCGCTGATCACCTTCGACCGGCTGCGCATCGACGTGAAGGCCGAATTCTACGTCCGCGTCCGTCCCGATGCCGGATCGATCGCGATGGCGGCGCAGACATTGGGCTTGCGGACGATGAATCCCGAGGCACTGAAGGATCTCGTCGAAGGCAAGTTCGTCGACGCGCTGCGCTCGGTCGCCGCCGGCATGACGATGAACCAGCTCCACGAACAGCGCTCCGACTTTGTGCAAAAGGTGCAGCAGGCGAGTTCGAACGACCTGTCGATGAACGGGCTCGAACTGGAATCGGTGTCGCTGACCGGGCTCGACCAGACTTCGATCGAGCATTTCAATGCCAATAACGCTTTCGACGCCGAGGGTCTGACCAAGCTGACCGAGCAGATCGAGATGCGCAAAAAGGCGCGCAACGACATCGAGCAGGATACCCGTGTCCAGATCGAAACCAAGAATCTCGAGGCCGACAAGCGCAGCTTCGAGATCAGCCGCGACAATGAATTTGCGCGGCTCGAACAGGAGCGTGAGGTCGAGATGCGCCGCGCCGAGCAGGCGTCCGAAGTCGCGCGTGAACAGGCAATGCGCGGCCGCGAGGCCGACGAAGCGCGGATTACCGCGAAGCAGCAGGTCGATTCGACCCAGATTGAGGCCGATCGCGCGGTGAAGCAGGCCGAAATCGCGCAGGAGCAGGCGATCGAACTGGCGCGCCAGGATCAGCAGATCCTGATCCAGAACAAGAGCCGCGATGAAAGTCAGGCGCGCGGGGAGGCTGACGAAGCCCGCGCCAAGGCGGTCGCCGCCGAGGAACAGGTCATCACCGCGCGCGACACCGAGGTCGCCGAGCGCCTGAAGCGCATCGAGCTGATCGAGGCGTCGAAAGAAGCCGAGCGCGCCGCGATTTCGGTGAAGGTCGAGGCTGAAGCCGAAAAGGAAGCCGCATCGAACCGCGCTGCGGCGCTGCGCTTCGAAGCCGAGGGCGAAGCCGACGCCGAAAAACTGCGCGCCGAGGCTGCGCGCGTGCGGTTCGAGGTCGAAGCCGCGGGTCAGCGGGCGATCAACGAGGCCGCAAATATCTTGTCGTCGAACCAGATTTCGCTGCAGACCAAGATGGCATTGCTGAAAGTCCTTCCCGAAGTCGTTCGCGAAGCCGCCAAGCCGATGGAAGCGATTGATTCGATCAAGATCATTCAGGTTGATGGAATCAGCCAGAACGGCGGTGGTGGGTCGAACGGCAGCGGCGGGAATGCCGGTGACGGCGGCAACCTCGCCAGCAATGCCGTGTCGGCAGCGCTCGCCTATCGGGCACAGGCCCCCGTGATCGACAGCCTGATGAAGGAGCTCGGGTTCGATGGTGGCTCTCTGGACGCACTAGTGAAAGGGGCCGCTGACGCGGGCTATGGTTCGCCAGCCGAACTGGAAACCTCTCCGCCCGCTCGCCGCAAGGCGCGCGCAGTGGCGCCGGCGCTCGAGGAAAACGGCGAGGACTGATATCCGGGTGTTCGCAGTGGAAGCGGGGTCATCGAGCGCATGTCGCGCTCGATGACTACCGAGCACCGGCACCGGGAGCACAGCGCCGAAGCACCGGCTTGAATTGCCTGCTCAAATAGCATAGTGGGTCCGTCGTCGATCCCGGCACGTTTCTGAAACTGGAAAGGAGAAAATCATGCGAGCAGCATCCGTCCGCAACGCAGTATTTTTCGAATTCCAGACTATTCAGGGACAAATTGCATGGGCAATTTCCTTTCGGGCGAGCTTGCTCGCCTGATCCGGTCGCGCGGTCCGGGTGCCGCTGACCATTTTACAATCCATTTTTCGATCGTCCGCTTTCAGCCTTTCCTCAGCTATGGGGAGGCGGATCATGCGGTCTGACATGTTCAAGATCATCGTCGAGCGGCCGCGGGTGGGCGCCGGCCATGCCCCGCACGTTAAACTGAAAAGGAGCCGCGACCCGGATCGCAAGTTTATCGGCCTGAAGCGGCACGCAAAAAGCGAGGCCTCCTATACCAAGATGCTGAACGAGAATCTGGCGCCGCTCGTCCGCTTCCTGCGGAGCCGGAAGGGGTGCCGGTGGGACGATGTGTTCAGCGAAATCTGCGCTGAGCTCGATACCGGCAGCACGGTGAAGATGCATGTCAGGACGCATCTCGAGGACATTGTCGCGACCCGGATTTCCATCGGCCGCCAAGGCGAATGGATGTTCGAGGGCGACGTGCTCGGCGAGGTTCGCCGCTGGTCCCGCCGTCGCGAATTCTTTGTCGATCCGCGGGACGGCATCCTCAAGGATTGCGCCGAATTGCCGCAGGATATCGGCGGGAAGGAAGGTGCGGCATGACCGCGGCCCCGATCCGGATCATTACTTCCGACGTCGGCCGGATGGACCCGCTCGCGCTCGATCAACTGGCACAGACGGCGCGGCTGAAGGGCATTGCCCGGGTGGTCGGATTGCCCGACCTTCATGCCGGGCGCGGGATTGCTGTCGGCGCCGCCTTCTGGTCGCCCGACATGATTTTCCCGCATCTGGTCGGAAGCGATATCGGCTGCGGAATGGCGCTATGGGAAACCGGTGTGGCGGTCCGCAAGTTCAAGCTCGATGCGGCCGAACGGAAGCTCCGGGGACTGGACGAGCCATGGGACGGCGATGTGGGCGCCGCGCTATCCGACGCCGGTCTGGCGCCAGAGGCGGGTGGCTCCGCGCTTGGCACCATTGGCGGCGGCAATCATTTTGCCGAATTCCAGCGTATCGAACGGATTGTCGATACCGAACGGTTCGAGGCACTCGGCTTTCGCGCCGACGCTCTCTGGCTCATGGTTCATAGCGGCTCGCGCGGACTGGGGCAGGCGATCCTTGATGATTGGATGCGCGGTGGAGTCACCGCAGCCGGAGCGGCGAGCGAGGCGGGAGAAACCTATCTGGCGGCGCATGATCGTGCGACGGCATGGGCAATCCTCAACCGCGAGATCATTGCCCGCCGCTTCTGCGAAAAGCTCGGGCTGACCGCGGAGCGCCGGCTCGATATCTGCCACAACAGCGTGACGGCGCATAAAGGCGGCTGGCTCCACCGCAAGGGGGCCGCGCCCGCCGACAAGGGGCTGGTGGTGATTCCCGGTTCGCGCGGCGACTTCAGCTATCTGGTGGAGCCGGTCCTCGATCGAGGCGAAGAGGCGCTGCATTCGCTCGCCCATGGTGCCGGGCGCAAATGGAGCCGCAACGATGCCCATGCCCGGTTATCGAAGCGATTTCGACTGGCCGAACTGGAACGGACGGCGCTTGGCGGGCGCGTGATCTGTGAGGATCGCCGGCTGATCTTCGAGGAAGCGCCCGAGGCGTACAAGGATATCGGCGGGGTCATTCGCGATCTGGAGGAGGCGGGGCTGATCCGGGTCGTCGCCAGCCTGCGCCCGCTGCTCAGCTACAAGACGAGGCGCACATGACCGAAATCGTCATCCATCTGTCTTCCGGCCAAGGGCCGGAAGAGTGTCGCTGGGTCGTCGGCCAGCTTGCGCGTATCTTTTCAAAGGAAGCGACGAGCGCGGGTCTCGGCTGCGAATTGCTCGAACCGCTTGCGGCGAATCCGGCCTCGCTGTTGCTACGCATTTCAGGTGCGGGTGCCGATCAATTTGCCTGCGAGAGGGAGGGGAGCATCCTGTGGGTGGGGGCCAGCCCTTTCCGCCCCAGTCACAAACGGCGCAACTGGTTCGTCGGGGCAGCATTGGTCCCGCCGATCGAGGAGGTCACCGAACTGCGCGAAGAGGACGTCGTCTATCAGGCGATGCGCGCGTCGGGGCCCGGCGGACAGCATGTCAACAAGACGGACAGCGCGGTCCGGGCGACACATGTGCCGACCGGACTGGTGACGACGGCGCAGGATCAGCGGTCGCAACACGCCAATCGCAAGCTTGCTCGTATCAAGCTTGCCCTGATGCTGATGGAGCGTCGCAACGATGGCGCACAGCATGCGCGCAAGGAAGAATGGGATCGCAATCGACAGCTCGAGCGCGGAAACCCGGTGCGGACATATCTGGGGCAGGATTTTCGTTTGAAATCAAAGGCTCGTTGACCCTTGGCGTCTCGGGGCGTCGGGTCGCGTTCCGGCGCCTATTTTGATGGTCGTCGAATGCCGTAGTCGATCCTGATCCTGACCCAGGCCCCCACCATTGGCTGTCCACCGCGTCGCGGAGGCCGCACCTTGAACTGCCATGCGGCAGCGAGCACCGCGCGATTGATCTGCGATCCGTTCGGGTACTCGTCGAGTCCGACGCAATCCTCGACCCGATAATCGGGCACTGTGCGGCAAGCAATCAGTCCCCAGCCGGGCTCGCTGGCGGTGGACAAATATCCGCGCAACTCGCTATCGCTCGGCTCGCGATACCAGGCGGCCGCGTAGAGCGGCTCGCCATTGGGAGCCGTTCCCACCCGCTCCGTATCGGGGGAGGCGGAGCGGCCGGTGTTGGGTGGCCCATAGACCGCCCCGCCCGGCGGACGAACGCCGATCCGGGGAGGTGCCGGCGACGGTGGCCGCTCGCTGGGCGTCGGGATTGCTGGCGTGGCCTTCGGCGCAGCGGCTTGCGGGGGTAGTGGTTCGGCCGGTTCTGGCGGCAGCGGCTCTTCGGTTTTCGGCTGCGGCGGTACGGGCTGCTCTTTGGTCTGCTCGCGTTCCGCGCTGCTCGGTTTGGGCGCTTCCTCCGAAATCTCGGTGGCCTCGAGGCTCACCACGCTGACGCGCTCCTCCCTGTGTTCGGGTTTCATTTCCGAGCCAAAGGTGAGCAGCAGAAGCAGCAGGAGCGCCGGGATCAGAACGGCCAGGCTTATGGCAAGCGTACGGCGCCCCATCCCGATGCTGAGCTGTTCGACGTAGGGAGTGGCTGGAACAGGGCTCAGCTGAACATTCTTTGGTGGCGGCGTCCGCTGGCCAAGGTGCCCGGGGCTACATATGCGGTGGATAGTTGGGCGCCAGACCTTTGACAAGTGTGTGTGCCGATTGACGAACGAAATGGCGGTCGAAAGCATCACTTCGCTTCGGCCGGCTGCCGCAGCCTGTGCGCTTGGGCCGTGTCGCAGGCGTTCGTCCGTCACCTTTGCCGCCCGGTCACGGATCGCAGAGTGGCGGCGGTGCCATCGTATCGCAGGAGGCGGCCCGGATCGGCGGCGGGTTGAAGGTCGCCCACGCCGCCAGGGCCAACATCAAAACGGGATTTCAATTGCGGTTTCGACGCAAGGCAGGGGAGGGGAGGCGGTAGCGACAAGGTTCGCAAGCGATCCGCGCCCGTGCGGTTTCTGCACCATGGAATTTTTTATTTGACATCAATGTTAATTGGGGAAATATAGTCTGCAGGGGAAACGTCCCCGCCAGCGGATGAAGGACCTTCGATTGTTGCCTTCCGTGCATGGTCACGAACGCGTCAATTGATCGGCTCCGTCACCGCGACGGATTGTTTCCCAACCTCGCTTCTCCGCCGGGGCCGGTGCTAGAACGGCTGCGGTGTTCCACTGATGGGCGCACGTTTTCGTGCGCCCATATTTTCATGCGCGAGGGGGCGGATCTTTTTTCTCTGACAGCGGCGTTGCTTCGTTCAGGATAAGGCGGGAGGAATACCGGCCGGGAGCAGGAACAGCGGCAGGATGCGAGCGATCAGGTCGCGCATCGCATCATCCTTTTGACCCAGCATCTCGCGCACATAGGGCCCGATCATCGCATCGCCGAATGCGGTCACCGCCATCATCAGCACCGCCACGCGAATGCGTTCGGGGGCATTTTCATCGGTGGACTGGCCGACGATCGCCTCGACCAGCGATTGCACCGCATTGCGGACGGGTTCGAGATGCTCGACGTCGCCTGACAGGATGATCCATGCCGCGAGGGGCCCCGCGCCGCCCTTGTCAAACGCGTCGAATACCATATCGGCAACGGCGCGCGGCGCTGCGGCGTCGGTCTTGAGCAGTTCGACGACATGATCGAGCGCGACGGTCAGGTCGTTGATCATCGACCCCATTAACGCCGATTGCAGGCTCGCCGCCGAGCCGAAGTGATGCAGGACATTGGCGTGCGACATACCGATCTCGTCGCCGATATTCGCCAGCGTGACCGCCGAGGGTCCCCCTTTCAACAAGAGTCCCCGTGCCGCCGCCAGGCCTTCCTCGCGTACTTCGGGGCCCAGGCGCTTGCGCCGCTTGATGCGCGGTGGCGCTTGATTGTTCATTTTTCTTCGTTCCTTGTCGCGGCCCCACCCCCGGGCCGTTTCGGCGGCTTTAGCGCAAAGCGCGCGAGAATCATAATGTAACGGTGTATCAAAATGGGTGTCGGAATGCTTTGAAAAGTCATGAAAATCACGACTTGCGCCCTCCGTGTCGCTTTAATATATACATTGATGTCAATGTAATTGATTCGTTATGAGGTATGTTATGACCCATTCTCTCCCGACACCGCACGACCTTAAAATCGAAAAGCGCGACCTGAAGTTCGGGCGCGAAACGCCCCCGCCGCGCTGGTGGCACGGCGGTGATCCTGGCCGCACCGCCTTCTTCAATGCGCTGTCCTCGACCTTTCCGGTGGGGGAGAAGTTTTTCATGACCGCCGTGCGCCATTACCGCGACGGGGCACCGCAGCCGCTGCGCGACCAGATCGATGATTTCCTCTATCAGGAATCGATGCACACGCGCGAACATGTGGTGTTCAACCGTCAGGCGGAGGATGCCGGCTTCGATATCGCCCCGTTGGAAGAGCGCGCCCGCCGCACCATCGCATGGGCCAGGCAGCGTTCGCCGATCCAGCAACTCGCCGCGACCTGTGCCCTCGAACATTTCACCGCGACACTGGCGCACGACCTGCTGGCCGACCCGCGCCAGCTTGAGGGGGCGACGGAAGAGGCCGCGCGTTTGTGGCAATGGCATGCGATCGAGGAGGTCGAGCACAAGGCGGTAGCTTATGACACTTATTTGCACGCAACCCGCGACATGCTGCCGTTCCGCCGCTGGCTCAAGCGCAGCGCGGTGATGTTAGTGACCTCGATACGCTTCCACTATGTTCTGTTTCGCGGCATCGCGGACCTGTTGCGACAGGATGGTCGCAACGACCTCGCGACCTGGCGCGGCTTGCTGGCCTATCTTTACGGCCGGTCGGGCCTGATGCGTCCGCTGTTCAGGGAAATGTTTGCTTATATGCGGCCCGGTTTCCACCCGTGGGATGCCGACGACCGGCCCTTGCTTGCCAAGGCGCTCGCCGCCTTCGAGGTCGCTGCGCCGCGGAGTCAGGCCGCATGAGCCGGTTTGTTCTGGCATTCGCCGCCGCAAGCCTGCTCGCCATGCCCGCGACCGCCAGCGCCGCCGATATCACAGGTATCTGGGCGACGGGCACCGAGGGGGGGCGCGTGCAAATCTATCGTTGCGGCGCCGCGCTATGCGGGAAGATTGTCGGTGCCAGCCGGCTGCGCGCCAATCCCGATTTGCGCGATGAGCGCAATTCCGACAGCAAGCTGCGTACGCGCAAAATCAAGGGGCTGGTGGTGCTGAAAGGCTTCATCGGTGGCCCGCGTGAATGGAAGGGCGGTCCGGTCTATGATCCGGAAACGGGCGATGGCGCGCCGACCGGTCATTTGAAGCTGCTCGCCAGAGACAAGCTGGAACTCAAGGGCTGCGTTGCGGTTTTCTGCCGGACCAAGGTCTGGACCAAGGTCAGCTAATGGCCCGCCCCGGGCGGAGCGGAGCTTGGCTGCCCCACTCCGCCCGGGCGCCTAAGCTGGCGTTGGATTCAGCCCGAATTGTTCAAAGGTGAAGGCGTGGCGCTCGTCGGAGGGCAGGGCGGCAAAAGCCGTCATCTGCCCACCTTCGAACCGGAAATGCCATGTCTGTTCGATCTTCGGCGCCGATGCGGCAAACCCCGACGGGTCAAACAGCGCGACATTGGCGCGGTGGGCTAGGTCGCGCACCGAGGCATAGCGGACCGCCTGCGCCGATATCCCCCGTGCGTGGGCGGCGAAATCCTGGCATGCGCCATAATCCTGAGGGTCCATCCATAGGGCGGCATGATCGGACAGCGGCGGCTGGGTGAGGTCGATCAATTGCGTGAGCTTCACCGGAACGCTGATCGCCGAATGCTCGACGACGGCGGAGGGTGGCTGAAACCCCGGTGAGCGTGAGAAGAAGAGCAGGCGCCAATAGGCGGTTTCGGCGACCGCGATTGCCACCTGTTCCGACGCATAGAAAATGCCGGGACGTTCACCCGCACGGCGAAAGCGCGACGCCTTCATATGGCCATAGCGAAAGGGTGTCGCGAGCAGGTAGTGGAGGTTGCGCGCCTCGGGCGGCAGTATCGGCTTCACCTCCTCGACCAACTGCTCGAGAATTGCCTGATCGGCGGTGCCGGTGGCGAGGCGGTTGGTCGAGATGCGGTGCTGCGCCTCGACGAGCCGCCATAATTTCGCGTGATAGGGGCGGAAGTGCTCCGGTCCCGGCACCGGAGCGAGATCAGACTTGCGCGCGATAGTCATCGACATAATCCGTCACGTCGCTGAGGCCGCGGATGCTGCGGATAAGGTCGATCGGGCGTCCGCCGAGGTCGAGGTTCGCGGTCTTGAGCCACGATATCGCGGCGCGATCATCGCTTCCCATCAAGGCGTCGAGGCTGCGGAACAGGCGGATCAGATATTGGCCAAGCTCGAACGCCTTGCCCGATCGGTCGAGCTGGAAGCCGCCCGAGCGCAGCCGCGATGCGGTTGCGGGCGACAGGCCCAATATCGTGCCGAGCTGTTCGTTGGTCAGTTGCCAGCATCCGGCGACACGCACGACGGCTTCCGAAAGAATCCGGTTCTGATTGACGGCGGGGGCGAGTTGAGCAGTGACCATGGTCTTTCTCTTGAATGAAATTGTGATATATCATTCATAAGAACGCTTGAGCTCGTTTGCAAGAGGCGATGCCCGCAGGCGCCAGCCCGTGCGCCTTGAAATAATCATTCGTCCCCCACTGGCGCCTTTGGGCTCGACTGGTTACATGGGCCGCCACCAAACGAATCGCGTGTGCCGCCCCGAACGCCCGGGGCAGGCGCCGCCTGCACCAGAAAGTGGCCCACATGGAAATCATCACCGGTTTGACCTTCGACGACGTGCTGTTGGTGCCCGGCCCGTCGGACATGCTGCCGTCGGAAGCCAATCTGTCGACTCAGCTGACCAGCGAAATCAATCTCAACATCCCGATCCTGTCGTCGGCGATGGATACGGTGACAGAGGCGGATATGGCGATCCTGATGGCGCAGATCGGCGGCATCGGCGTTCTCCACCGCAATCTGACGATCGAAGAACAGGCCGCGGCGGTGCGTCAGGTCAAGCGTTTCGAAAGCGGCATGATCGTCAACCCGATCACCATCACCCCCGACGCGCCCTTGTCCTATGCGACCGCCTTGATGGACCAGCACAAGATTTCGGGCATTCCGGTTGTTGAAACCGGTGGCAAGCTGGTTGGCATCCTGACCAACCGCGACGTGCGCTTCGCCGCCAATCCCGATCAGCCGGTGCGCGAACTGATGACCGCCGAGAATCTCGCGACCGTCCGTCCCGGCGTCGGTCAGGACGAGGCGCGCAAATTGCTGCACCAGCGTCGCATCGAAAAATTGCTCGTCGTCGACGATGACTATCGCTGCATCGGCCTGATCACCGTCAAGGACATGGAAAAGGCCGTCAACTTCCCCGACGCGACCAAGGACGGCACCGGCCGCCTGCGCGTCGCGGCGGCGACCAACACCGGCGATTCGGGGATCGAACGCGCCGAAGCGCTGCTCGATGCCGAATGCGACCTGATCGTCGTCGATACCGCGCACGGCCACAGCAAGATGGTCGCGCAGACGGTCGAGCGGATCAAGAAATTGTCGAACCGTGTTCAGATCCTCGCGGGCAATGTCGCCACTGGCGATGCGACCAAGGCGTTGATCGACGCGGGCGCCGACGGGATCAAGGTCGGCATCGGCCCCGGATCGATCTGCACCACCCGCATCGTTGCGGGTGTCGGCGTGCCGCAACTCACCGCGATCCTCGGCAGCGTCGAAGCCGCGGCGAAGCTGAACATCCCGGTCATCGCCGATGGCGGGCTGCGCACTTCGGGCGATATCGCCAAGGCGCTGGCGGCAGGCGCGTCGAGTGTCATGGTCGGCTCGCTGCTCGCCGGCACCGCCGAGGCGCCGGGCGAAACCTTCCTGTTCCAGGGCCGCACCTATAAAAGCTATCGCGGCATGGGCAGCGTCGGCGCGATGGCGCGCGGCTCGGCCGATCGCTATTTCCAGCAGGACATCAAGGACCAGATGAAGCTGGTCCCCGAAGGGATCGAAGGTCAGGTGCCGTTCAAGGGCCCGGCCAAGGATGTCATCCATCAACTCGTCGGCGGCGTGAAGGCCGCGATGGGCTATACCGGCAGCCGCACCCTCAAGGATTTCCGCGAGCGCGCCAAGTTCGTCCGCATCACCAATGCGGGCCTGCGCGAAAGCCATGTCCACGACGTCTCGATCACCCGCGAGGCGCCCAACTATCCGGTCGGCTGATATCGCCGGGGTTCGTCATTGCGACCCCGGCCATCGGGGTTCATTGAAGGCTGCGAGCCGGAGATTGCTTCGTCGCTACGCTCCTCGCAATGACGAAGAAGGAAGTTCACACTCATGACCCCCGCTGCGCGCGTTCAGACCGCGATCGAAATTCTCGACACCATCGCCGCCTCGGCGCGCGAGGGCGGTCCGCCCGCCGACGCGATCGTTGCAGAGGCGATGCGGGCACGCCGCTACGCGGGGTCGAAGGATCGCCGCGCGATCCGCGGCCTCGTCTATGATGCGATCCGCGTGATCCGTTTGACCCCCAAGTCGGGCCGCGCCGCGATGCTGACGCTGGCCGCTGCGGACTCCGAAATCGCCGCGCTGTTCGACGGTTCGCCTTATGGCCCGGCGCCGATTGTCGGGAATGAACCGCGTGCCGAACGCGGCCTCGTGGCGCCGCATTTGATGGCAATGTTCGATCCGCTGATCGGCGCCGACGAAACCGACGCAATGCTTGCGCGCGCGCCGCTCGATTTGCGCGCCAATCGCCTGCTCAGCGACCGCGATACGGTCGCAGGGTTATTCGCCGATGCGCAGCCGATCGCCGGGCTCGCCGATGGCGTCCGTCTGCCGCCTGAAACCGCCGCGGTGCAGGACGCGGCCTATTCCATCGGATTGTTCGAGGTTCAGGATGCGGCGAGCCAGCATGCCGCGCTCGCGCTCGACGCCGCGCCGCAGCATAATGTCATAGATCTGTGCGCCGGGGCGGGGGGCAAGACGCTCGCCATCGCGGCGGCCACCGGCGATCAGGCCGACATTCTCGCTGCCGACACCAACCGTGCCCGGCTTCAGCAACTGGCCCCGCGCGCGCATCGCGCCGGAGCGACCCGCATCAAGACCTTGCTGCTCAATCCGGGGCAAGAGGCGGAGATGCTCGCCGACCGCATGGGCAGCGCCGACCGCGTCATCGTCGATGCGCCGTGCTCGGGCTCGGGCACCTGGCGGCGCAGTCCCGAACTGCGCTGGCGGCTCACCTCGGCGCGGCTTGAACGCCATGTCGCCGATCAGGCGAAACTGTTCGACCTCGGTGCCGAACTGGTGGCGCCGGGTGGCAAACTCCTCTATGCTGTCTGCTCGATCATTGCGCGCGAGGGGCGGGCTCAGGTGGACGAATTTTTGACCCGGCATCCGGGCTGGACCGTCGATGACGCTATCCTGCCCGATGGGATTGGACGGCCCGCGGGCAGCGGATTTCTGCTGACTCCGGGTCATGATGGCTGCGACGGGTTTTTCCTCGCGCGGCTGACGGCGCCATGTTAGGCTTGGCCGAATGAAGCGATGGGAGAATGCGATGCGCGTCAGTTTTCTGGCCCTTGGTGCCGGTTTTGTCCTGGCCAGCATGCCCACCGCTTCCGACGCCCAGCGCGCCGACAACGACATTCTCCCACGCTCGGCCCTGCTTCAGAGTCAGGGGCTAAAGGCCCAGGAATCGGGCGATCTCAACGCTGCCATCGATTATTATGAATCGGCGCTCGCCGCCGACCCGCGCAACCGGTCGGCCATCATCGCGCTGGCGCAGGTCGCGCGCGCACAGGGGCTGCCGGGCAAGGCCATCGGCCTCTATCGCGAGGCGCTGTTGCTCGAACCCAATGACCTTGTCGCGCTGACCGGGCAGGGCGAAGCGCTTGCCGACAAGGGCGCGCTCGAACTGGCGCGCGAGAAGCTGACCGAGGCGAAGCGTATCTGCGCGTCGCAATGCCCGCAGGTTGCGGCGCTGGAAAAGACGATCGCGTCGAGTTCGGAAAAGAAGGTCGTCGCGGCCGAGACGCTCGTCCCCAAGGCGGTCGTTACCACCGGGCAGAATTGATCCGGGGTCGGGTTCCTGACGAAAGGGACGGGTGCCGGGTTGATCCTGACCCGAAGAAGGAATGTCCGGAAACGACCGGTTGCGGACATAACGATCCGACGTCTAAATCGATATATGATGAACAGCACGCCCTTTGACGACTTAATGCATGAAGTTTGCGTTGAAAGAGGATGGTGTGGTGCGGTTGTTAACGACCAGCCCAAACATGTTACGGATTTCTTGCCCAAGAGCGGTATGGTGACAGCCGACGAATTCGTTGGCTGGCTGTTTGAAGCGGACGGCGTTGATCCCAATGAAGATCGAGCAAAATGGCAGAGACATATCGACGGGCTACGCGAAGCCTTCATCCGCCATATGGGCGGGGTAACTGTCGAGGCCAGATGTCTCACTCGGAGCGGCAGCTAACCACCCCATATCGGACATTGGCGATTCAACAGTGCAGTGGCCTTACTTGTACACGCACGCATCCAGCCCGTCGCGCTTCACCACGCCGATGCGCGCACGGATCGTGTTGCCATAGCGGCGGGTGAAGCCCGAGGGGGTAACCGCCTCACGCTTCTTGGGTAGTGGCAGGATCGCGGCGATGCGCGCGGCTTCGGCCGGGGTCAGCTTGCCCGCGCCATGGTTGAAGTAGCGCTGCGCGCCCGCCTCGATACCATAAGTGCCGATGCCGGTCTCGGCGACGTTCAGATAGACCTCCATGATCCGCCGCTTGCTCCAGATTTTCTCGATCAGGAAGGTGAACCACACTTCGGGAACCTTGCGGACATAGCGGGTCCAGCCGGTGCCCTGCCACAGGAAGACGTTTTTGGCAGTCTGCTGGCTGATCGTCGATCCGCCGCGCATGCGCTTGCTCTTGGCGTTGCGTTCGATCGCCTGTTCGATCGCGTCGCGGTCGAACCCGTCGTGGCTACAGAATTTGCCGTCTTCGGCGGCGATCACCGCGCGCACCATGTTGCGGTCGATGTCGGACAGGCTCGTCCAGTCTTTGGTCATTCCGCTGCTGTCCGCCAGCATGGTGAAGGTCGCCGGCGGCGGCACGACGGCATAGAGCAGCACCCAAAGCACCGAGATCAGGACAAAGCCGACGATGGCTTTGACGGTGAATTTCAGAAATCCCAATATCATCGGTGTCGTGGGCGCCATGCTTTGCGGTTGCTGTCGATTTGGCCTAGTCCAAGGATCGGCAAAGGAAAAGTGCGGATCGCAAAGGCGGGTGACATGATGATGTGGCGGACGTTCGGGATGGTGGCAGTGCTGGTCGTCGGCGTCCCTGCCGGGGCGCAGGAACGGCGCGATCTGTGCCCCGATCGTCCGGGACTCGGCACGCCGGCCTGTACGGTCGATGAAGGCGATATCGTCCTCGAAATCGGGATCGGCGATTGGACGCGCGATCGCAACGGGTCGCTAAAGACCGATACCATTGTCGCGGGGGACGCCTTGCTGCGCGTCGGGCTGACGCCGTCGCTGGAGGCGCAGATTGGCTGGACCTCCATCGGCCAGGTTCGCGAGCGCGACCGGGCGCTGGGGACGGTCGCGACGCAAACCGGCGTTGGCGATGTGACGATCGCGCTGCGCCAGAATCTCCGCAATCCCGATGGTTCGGGCTTTTCGGTGGCCGCGATGCCCTATGTCATACTGCCGGTGGGCGGACAGGCGATCGGGGCGGGCGATTGGGGGGCAGGACTATTGCTGCCCGCCAGTGTCGAACTGGGCAGCGTGTCGCTGAGCCTGACGCCGCAGGTCGCCGCCGCGACTGATGGCGATGGCAAGGGGCGTCACCTTGCCTATGGCGCGACCGCTGGTGTGGGCTTTGGCGTATCGGACAGCGTGTCGATGGCGATTGAGCTTGCGGCGGTTCGCGATCGCGATCCCGCTGGCCACGCCACCGAGCTGCTCGGCGGCATTTCGGCGGGCTGGCAACCTGACGACGACAGCCAGTGGGATATCGGTGCGAACATCGGCCTCAATGACGATAGCCCCGATATGCAGCTCTATTTCGGCTTTGTGCAGCGGTTCTGACCGTGCCTCAGCTCTTCGGCGGCTCCTCGTCTTTTTTTCTGTCGCTGCGTCGATCGCATCATTGGCCTTTGCGGTTGCGGCCTTCGCGGCATCACTGGCGTCGGCGGCTAGCGAGCGCATCTTCGCCTCGGCCTCGGCTTCCTTGCCGCTCATCACGAGCCACGCCATTACGGCGGCGGCGATCAGCGACAGCAGCGCGAGCCAATAGCCGAAGTGCCAATTGACCTGGATCATCGCCAGCGCGGCCTGATCCATGCTGCCGCCCGCTCCATTTTCGGCGGCCTCAGTAAGGATCGCGTCCTTGCTGTAGCGCCAGGTGCCGGCAAGGATCAGGACGAATGCAGCCGCCGACGTGCCGAGCACCAGCTTGGCCGCCTCGCGCCCGCGGGAGAAGAGCAGGAATAACCCGCCACCGATCGCGAGCAGGGCAAGGATCAGCCAGACATTCATCGCTGTGCTGTCGCCGGCCTGTGCCGCGCGGCCCAGCGCGTTAATGCGGCCAAAGGCGAGGCCGAAGCCGCTCGCTTCGGCAAGCGGCTGATGGGAGCAGCTGACGGTCATCCATGGCAGCAGGAAGGCCAGCAGAGCGATGCCCTTGGGAATACGGATCCATTTCCACATGATATGTCCCCCTCCAATCCATCCAATCGGGGGAGGCTAGGCCTTTGCGCCCGCGAGTCAAACGCGCGGGGTTTGGGGTCAGTCGACCAATATCTTGCCCTTCATGCCCAGGCTGCTGTGCATGAAGCGCGAACAATGGACTTTGTAGCTTCCCGCCGCGGGGGTCAGTATGACGTCCAGGCTCTCGCCCTTGCCCAGCGAGACGCGGCCTTCGGTGCCGCCCACCTTCGCGCGGTTCGCGGCGTCCATCGTCGCGGCGGCGAAGAATTCGGGGGCGGTGAAATCATGCCCGCCCGACCCGTTGTTGACGAAATGGATTGCCGTGCTGTGCCCGGATTTCAGATGCAGGTCGGCTGGCGTATAGCTGAAATTGGCCATCGCCACCGTCACCTTGTCTACCTGTTCGGCAGCGGTGACGGGGACGGTGAGCGCCAAAGCGGCGACGGCGAGCGACAGGAAACGCATGGCACGCACTCCTTCTGCCGGACAATCCGGCCATGCCCGCCGCGCAGTTGAGCCCGGGGGGCTCAGGCGTTGATCAGCCGCCGATCGCCGGCAAGCTTCAGCATCGCCTTTTGCAGCTTTTCGAATGCGCGCACCTCGATCTGGCGGACACGTTCGCGGCTGACGTCGTAAACTTGGCTCAGATCCTCAAGCGTCTTGGGATCGTCGGTCAGGCGGCGTTCGGTCAGAATGTGGCGTTCACGCTCGTTCAGCGTGTCGAGTGCTTCGTTGAGCAACCCATGGCGAACGTCACGTTCCTGCGCCTCGGCGACGCGCTCGTCCTGCAACGGGCCTTCGTCGCCCAGCAAATCCTGCCACTGGCTGTCGCCATCTTCGCCCATCGGGACGTTCAGCGAAGTGTCGCCGCCCATCGCCATGCGACGGTTCATGCTGACGACCTCATCCTCGGTGACGCCCAGATCGGTTGCGATCTTGGTCAGATGTTCGGGCGACAGGTCGCCATCTTCGAACGCCTCCAGGCTGTTTTTCATCCGGCGCAGGTTGAAGAATAATTTCTTCTGCGCTGCGGTGGTGCCCATTTTGACGAGGCTCCACGACCGCAGGATGAATTCCTGGATCGACGCGCGGATCCACCACATCGCATAGGTGGCGAGGCGGAAGCCGCGTTCGGGGTCGAATTTCTTTACCCCCTGCATCAGGCCAATATTGCCTTCGGAGATGAGTTCGCTGACGGGCAGGCCATAGCCGCGATAGCCCATCGCGATTTTTGCCACGAGCCGGAGGTGCGAGGTCACGAGCTGCGCCGCAGCTTCATTGTCGCCATGCTCGTGGAAACGCTTCGCGAGCATATATTCCTGCTCGGGGGTGAGCAGGGGGAATTTGCGGATTTCCGCCAGATAGCGATTCAGGCTGGCTTCGCCGCCAAGCGCTGGAACCGTGGCCGGAACATTGCTTTTATTCGCCATTTTCAGAGCGTCTTCCCTAATAATAGAGCCTAAATGTGCCGCGGTTGGGTCCGGCGGTCGAGATAGATTTTCATTCGAAACCTAAACGCGCAGTTCATCGATCAGTTCCCGCATGTCGGCGGGCATGTCACTGTCGAGCGCGATTGTGATACCGGTCACTGGATGAATAAAGCCCAAACGGGCCGCGTGCAATGCCTGCCGCACGAAATTCCGCGCTTTCAGCACGTCCGACAAAGGCTTTCGGGCGCGTCCATAGACCGGATCGCCGAGCAGCGGGTGCCCGATATGCGCCATATGCACACGCACCTGATGGGTGCGCCCGGTTTCGAGTCGACATTCGACCAGCGTCGCGCCCTTCAGCGGTTCGACGATAGTGTAATGGGTGATCGCATGTTTGCCGCGCCCTTCGGCGACGACGGCCATTTTCTTGCGGTTGGTGCTCGACCGGCCGAGCGCCGCGTCGACCGTGCCATTGGCGGGCATCGGGCGACCGGTCACGATCGCGAGATAGCGGCGGTCGATGCTGTGCGCGGCGAACTGCTTTGCCAGTCCTTCGTGCGCGCGGTCGTGCTTGGCAGCGACGATCAGCCCGCTCGTATCCTTGTCGATGCGGTGGACGATCCCCGGCCGCGCGACACCGCCGACGCCCGAAAGCTGTCCGGCGCAATGGTGGAGCAGCGCGTTGACGAGGGTTCCGTCGAAATTGCCCGCGGCGGGATGAACGACCATGCCGGCGGGCTTGTCGACGACGATCAGATGCTCGTCTTCGTAGGCGATCACGAGATCCAGGTCCTGCGCGACATTGTGCGTCGGAGCGGGTTTTGGCATCCGCAGCTCGAGCGTCGCCGGGGCGGCGGCCTTGGCCGAAGGGTCAAGCAACAGCGTGCCGCGGGCATCGGCGACACGCCCGCTCTTGATGAGGCTCTTCACCCGCTCGCGCGAGAGATCGGGCAGGGCCTCGGCGAGGGCCCGGTCCAGTCGCAGCCCGGCCGCGCTGTCGCGCAGCGCCACGGTCAATATGTCATCATCCCCCTGCATTGACTTCGATGTGGAAAGCGAGGGCGGAAATTCAAGGGGCTGGGGGCACATCGTCGCGGGTATCGCTCTGCATCGCGTCGGGATCGCGCTTGCTCTTCGGGGCATGCCTGCCCTAGGAGCGGGCTCATGCCGGGGACGTCCGGATACTGCGCTGGGGAGCCACTTCAATCATGACCGACGATCGCGTCGATTTCGCCTCCATGTTGGCCTCGCGCCTGTGTCACGACCTGTTGAGCCCGGTCGGTGCTTTCGCCAACGGCCTCGAACTGCTCGCTGACGAAAAAGACCCGGCGATGCGCGAGCGCTGTTTCGAGCTGCTCGAACAAAGCGCGCGGACGTCGGCGAACAAGCTGAAATTCTTTCGCCTCGCTTTCGGGTCGGCCGGCGGCTTTGGTGAACTGGTCCCGGCTGACGAGGCCAAATCAGCGATCCAGGGGATCATCGGGGATCGCGCGATCGACCTCAACTGGATGATTGGGGCGGACCCGCTGCCCAAGCCCGCGGTGAAGATCATCCTCAACCTGTCGCTGCTCCTCGTCGACGCGCTGGTGCGCGGCGGCCGGCTCGATATCGGCTGCGAAAAGCAGGGCGATGCCATTGAAATCGCACTGCATGTCGAGGCCGAGCGCATGTTTCTCGACGTCGACGTCGAACGCATCCTCGCTGAAGGCGAAGCCGCCAGCTCCATGACCTCGCGCACCGCGCCTGCAGTGCTGGTCCAGGCGGTTGCGGCGCAGAACAACGGCACGGTCATGCTGGCGCGTGAAACACCCACCACTTTGCTTGTCGGTGCGGTGCTGCGCGGGCGGGGGTAAGCACAACGCTTGCCTTTCGGCGGAACCTATCCACCGGCCAGGGGTATCTTGTTCTCGCGCTGAAGTTACATCCCGCGAGGAGTGAATGACATCTCTACCAGGCTCTGGATCGCTTATGCGATGATCGCCTTCATGGTGGCTGCCGCGATCGCGGCTGTCGCCTATTTGCGTTACAACACCCATCACCGCAAGATCGAACGCCGCCGCGCGCGCGAAAAGCGCTATATGGAAGAGGGCGCCGACTAGCGGGATCGTTGACCTGCGTGCAGGATGGTTGCCCCGCCCGACGAGACGCACGGGGGAGAGGCGGGGCGGGACTCCAGGCTATGGGGCTGGTCACGCTGCGACGAACGAGGACTGTCGCCGCATGGCGGCTTGGCTTGTCGCTTCGCCCGCTATGACCGGTAAAGTCTCCTTTAACCATTGTCGTCCATGGTTGCGTTTCGAATTTTGGGGTGCACCGACACGGTCATGGACGATCTGCTGAACGACTTTCTCGCCGAAACGGCGGAAATTCTTGCCGAAGCTGGCGGGGCACTGGTGGCGTGGGAGGCCGAGCCTGCCGACCGTGAGCGGCTCGACGCCATTTTCCGGCTGGTCCATACGATTAAGGGAAGCTCGGGCTTCCTTTCGCTTCCCCGCGTTACGGCGCTGTCGCACGCGGCGGAGGATGCGCTCGATCAGGTCCGCCGCGGCAAACGTCCAGCCGATGCCGCATTGGTCACGGCGGTGCTTGGCATCGTCGATCGCCTCTCCGAACTGTGCGACAAGCTGGCCTCTGCCGGGGTCGAGCCCATGGGCGACGACAGCCTGGTAATCGGTGCGCTCGCCGCCGCCGAGGCCGTTCCGGCGACCGAACCCGCTGCCAGCGAAATCCAGCTGCGCCGTGAAGATGATCTCAGCGCCGAATTGCAGGGCTGGCGCTCGATCCGCGTGCCGCTGCCGCTGCTCGACAGCGTGATGACTGGTGTCACCGACATCGTTCTCGCGCGCAACGAGTTCGCGCGGATGCTGCGCGAGTCAGGCGCTGATGCCTCGGTCATCGCGTCCTTCGAACGCCTCTCGGATTCGATTGCCGGAATGCGCCAGTCGGTCAGTCAGATGCGGATGCAGCGCATCGACAAATTGTTCGCGCCGTTGCCGCGTATCGTCCGCGACCTCGCGCGCGATCTCGGCAAGAAGGTCAAATTCGCGACCAGCGGCGGCGAGGTCGAACTCGACCGCGAGATGATGGAGAATATCCGCGATCCGTTGATCCATATCGTCCGCAACGCGATCGATCATGGCGTTGAGGCGATCGATGGACGTGTCGCAGCGGGCAAGGATGTCACCGCGACGATTTTCGTTTCGGCGCGCCAGTCGGGCAACCAGATCGAAATTGCGATCCGCGACGACGGTCGCGGCCTGTCGCCTGACGCACTAGCTGCCAAGGCGATCGCGGCGCGTATCGTCACCGCAACCGAGGCGCGCGGGCTGACCTCGCGTGAAAAGCTGGAACTGATCTTCCGCCCCGGTTTTTCGACTGCGGCAAAGATTACTGCCATTTCTGGTCGCGGCGTTGGAATGGACATCGTCAAATCCAATGTCGAGAAAATCGGTGGCGTCGTTGAACTGCGCAACGAAGAAGGCCGGGGGCTGACCATCCTGCTCCGCGTGCCGATGACGCTGACCATCATTTCCGGGCTGATGGTGCGCGCAGCGGGATATGAATTTGCCATTCCGCGTGGATCGGTGCGCGAAATATTGCTCGAAAGCAGTGATACGGTACGGATCGATCGCATCGGCGGTGGCGAAATGGCAACCGTACGCGGCGAGCCATTCCCGCTGTTGCGGCTTGAGGCCGTGCTTGGGCGCGCGCGCGATCACCGCGACGACGCTGACGATCGCGCGCTGGTTATCGTCCGGCCGGGGCAGGGGCAAAGCTATGCGCTTAGCGTCGCGGCGATCCATGATCAGGAGGAACTGGTAATCAAGCCGGCGGCGCCGATGATTATGGCGACAGGTCTCTATGCCGGCACGACGTTGCCGGACAATGGCCGCCCCGTGCTGTTGCTCGATGTCCAGGGCATGCTCGCCGTCGCGGGCATCGATGCGAGCGAAGCGGGCCGCAATCAGGATCATGGCGCCGAGGCTGCGGCGGAGGCCATTGCGGCGCGCAACGCGGTGCAGCTCCTGCTTTTCCGCGACGTGGGCGATCGCGTTCGCGGCGTTCGCCTGTCGGTGATCGAGCGTGTCGAAGAAGTGCCGGCGTCGGCGCTGTTCGAAAGCGCGGGCCGCATTCAGGTGCAGATCGGCGACGATATTTTCCCTGTCCACGCCGGAAAATTGCCCGAGGACAAGGGCAGCGTGAAGCTGCTGCGCCTCTACGATGGCCGCGCCGTGCTTTGCTATCCGATCGCGGCAGTGATCGACATCGTCCGTCTGCCCGACGGCATTCAGCTCGCCGCCTCGCCCGGCCTGGTCGCTGGTGTCGTGCTTGTTAGCGGCGATCCGGTCGAGCTGATCGATCCCTATTGGCTGATGGAACAATATGCGTCGGGCGCCCCCGCGCCAGCGCTGCGCCAGCCTCTCTGTCATCTTGCTGACGACCATGATGGCTGGGGCGATAATTTTCTCGCGCCGATCCTGCGCCACGCCGGTTATCGCGTCGCGAGCAGCGACGCGGGCGACGACGAAACGCCCGATGTTCTGCTTTGCCTGTCAGGCGAAGAGACGGCGTCTGACCATGCGGCACGCGACGTGCCGGTGATCCGGCTGCGGACTACTGTCGCCGCGGCGGGCCCCGACGACCCGACCGTCTATCGTTACGACCGCCAGGCGCTGCTCGATGCGCTGCACCGCCAGATCATGGGAGGCCGCGCATGATGGACAAGCTTTACCTCATCGCGCGTATCGCCGACACGCGCGTCGCGCTGCGCAGCCGTGCGATCCATTCGGTGGTGACCGTCGGTGTGCCGGTCGAGGTTCCCGCCGCGCCGCCGCACGTCGCCGGACTGTTTGCGCTACGCAGCCGCGTCTTCACGCTGATCGATCCGCACGCCGTTGTCGGCCTGCCGGCGGTCGCCGTCGCTGCCGGGCAGCGCGTGATCGTCGTCGATGTCGCCGATCACGGCTATGCACTTCTCGCTGACGAAATTGAGGATGTCTGTTTCATCGAAGCGGCTGAGACGCGCATCACGGGCAAGCTGCTGCCCGGCTGGGCCCGCGTCGCCGAAGCGATGATCGAGCATGACGGTGCGACGCTGCTCGTCGTCGATCCCTCATATTTCATCACGCTGCCGGTCGCAAAAGCGGCGTGAACATCTTTGTCATTAACGGGCTGGACACTCCTTCGCCGTAGATTGCCAAAAACCCGGGGGGTCGGAGGAATAGAATGTCAAAATCCTGTTTGGTCGTCGACGACAGCAAAGTGATTCGCAAGGTCGCGCGCCATATCCTTGAAAGCATGTCTTTTGCGGTCGATGAGGCCGCCGACGGGCTGGAGGCACTGACCTTCTGCCGTACCAATCGTCCCGATGTCATCCTGCTCGACTGGAATATGCCGGTGATGAGCGGGATGGAGTTTCTGGGCGCCTTCAATGATCTCGATTATGGGCATGAAGAGAGGCCGCGGGTCGTCTTTTGCACGACCGAGAACAGTATCGATCATATCCGGACCGCGATCGAAGCGGGGGCCGACGAATATGTGATGAAGCCGTTCGATCGCGAAACGCTCGAAGGGAAATTGCAGCTCGTCGGCGTCGCCTGAGGCCGTTGTAATGGCCCGGCCGCAACCCCTGATTTCGGATCCCGCGCGATCGACGCGAACGGTTCGGGTCATGTTGGTCGACGACAGCCTGGTCGTGCGCAGCATTCTCGAACGCATCGTCGACCAGCATCCGGCGCTGAAAATCTGCGCCTCGGTCGCTTCGGCGCATGATGCGCTGGCCTATCTGGCGTGCGAATCGGTCGATGTCGTCATCCTCGATATCGAAATGCCGGGGATGAATGGCATCGATGCCTTGCCGCATATCCTGGAGCGCGCGGCGAAAGCGCGCGTACTGATCCTCTCGTCCAATTGCGTCGAGGGCGGTCCCGCAGCAATTGAGGCGCTGTCGCTCGGCGCCAGCGATACACTCGCCAAGCCGGGGCGCGGCAGCTTTTCGGGGCGTTTTGCCGAAGTCCTGACCGAACGCATCCTGACACTGGGCGACCAGCCACCGCTCCCGACAGTACTTCGCGTAGCGCACCGGCCGATGCCGGTCCCCGCGCCGGTCGCGGTGGCGATCGACACAGATCAGCCAATTGAGTGCATCGCGGTAGCCGCCTCGACCGGCGGCATTCCCGCCTTCGCCAACTTCCTCGCGCATCTCGACCCGCGCATCACCGCGCCTATTCTGCTGACGCAGCATCTTCCCGACGCCTTCATGGAGTTTTACGCGAAGCAGATCGCGACGATGACCAAGCGACAAGTCCACGTCGCCGAAGCCGGCATCGCGGTCGAACGCGGTCATATCTATTTGGCGCCGGGCGACGCGCATCTGATGGTGGTTGCGAACGGGCGTCGCCGCGAAATTGCACTGGCGCGCCATCCGGTCGAAAATGGCTGTTGCCCCTCAGCCGATCCGATGCTGGGCGCTGTCGCTGACGTCTATGGCAAGCGCGGCGTCGCCGTGATCCTCAGCGGCATGGGTCGCGACGGCGTGCTCGGCGCGGCGCGGCTAAAGGCCGCGGGAGGAACCATCTTTGCGCAGGCTCCCGAAAGCTGTGTAATCTGGGGCATGCCGGGAGCGGTCGCCAAGGCGGGGCTGGCCGCTGCAACGCTCAATCCTGATGCGATCGCGCTGATGCTCGGCGGCTTTCTGACCGGACGTCGCAAGCCGTGATGGGCGGTACTGCCAGCGAATCGGTCTATCGCATCCTGATGGGCGTTCTCGAATCACGCACGGGACAGACACTGTCGCCGAACCGTATCTGGCGCATTGAAATGTCACTGAAGCCGGTGATGCAGCGCCACGGCATTGCCGATCTCGATGCGCTCGTTGCCGCGCTCGTCACCTCGAACAGCCGACAATTGCTCGACGATACAGTTGATGCAATGCTCAATAACGAGACGTTTTTTTATCGCGAACACAGCGTATTCGACGACATTGCTGTTACGGCGCTTGAGAAAATACGCGCCATCAATGCCGACCGGCGACGCCTGACGGTATGGCATTGCGGCGTTTCGACGGGGCAGGAGGCTTATTCGCTGGCGATGCTGATCGCCGAACAGGGCGACAAATGGGCTGGCTGGCAGGTCGATATCGTCGGCACTGACGTCAGCTATCATGCGATCAGCCGCGCGCGTATCGGGCTGTACAGCCAGTTCGAAATCCAGCGCGGATTACCGGTGCAGCGCATGGTGCGCTGGTTCGACCAGACCGAGAGTGGATGGCTGGCGAAGGCCGATTTGCGCCGCCGGATCGATTTTTCGGTGCAGAATATGCTGACCGACCGGCCGCCGCTGGCGCGCTTCGCCGACTTGATCTTCTGCCGCAATCTGCTGCTCTATTTCTCTGCACCGATGCGGGAAAAGGCCTTCGCCCGACTGCGTGCGATGGCGGCACCGCAAAGCTTCCTCGTGCTCGGTGCGGGGGAAACGGTGCTCGGCCAGACTGACCAGTTCGTCGCCAGCCCGCGGCTGCGCGGGCTGTATGAGCCCGCTGATCAGCAAGTGCGCCGCGCCGCAGCGGCCTGAGCTTGCAATTTGCCCTTCGCTGGCGCAGGTCAGGCGTCTTCCCGCACCGGGGCGGATTAAAGCATGGGTCGCGAACCGCATGAGCGATTTTATCGAACGCTGGTCACCGAATTTCGACGAGCGCGGACTGCCCGTATCGATGATAGTGCTTCATTATACCGGTATGAAGACCGGCGCTGAAGCTATTGATCGGCTTGCCGATCCCGATGCAAAAGTGTCGGCGCACTATGTCGTCGGCGAGGATGGCCAGATTACCCGGATGGTACCCGAGGAAAAGCGCGCCTGGCACGCGGGCAAGTCGCACTGGCGCGGCATCAGCGACATCAACTCGGCGAGTGTGGGGATCGAGATCGTCAATCCGGGACATGAATGGGGCTATGTCCCCTTTCCCGATCCGCAGGTCTCCTCGGTCGTCCGCCTCGTCCACCAGATCAAGGATCGCCATGCGATCACACGCGGTAATGTCGTCGGCCATTCGGACATCGCGCCGACGCGCAAGCAGGATCCGGGCGAGCTGTTCCCGTGGGAGGAACTGGCGCGCCGTCGTCTCGCGCTGCCGCGACCGACAAAGAAGCTCACCGACCCGCTGTGGACTGATGCGGGCTTTCTGCTGGCGCTCGAACGCTTCGGCTATGACGTGACCGACGGCTTTGCCGCGACGGTGGCTTTTCAGCGCCGCTTTCGTACGGAACTCATCGACGGCACCGTCGACGGCGAGTGCCGCGCTATTCTGCTGGCGCTGCTGCTGCCCCAGCCCGAGGGAAATTGAGCCACCTCAGATTCCGTGTGCGTCGAGCGAACGGATAGCTGGTGCGGTGCTTCGCTTTGGCCTATACTCCCATTTGCCAGAGGGTCGGGCGATCGCCGCCGGTGGGGTATCCCGCCGGGGGAGGAAAGTCCGGGCTCCACGGAAACCACGGTGCCGGATAACGTCCGGCGGTTCGCGCGTTCGTGCGGATCAGGGAAAGTGCCACAGAGAGTAGATCGCCAAAGGCTTCGGCCCGGCGAAAGGTGAAAGGGTGCGGTAAGAGCGCACCGCGCGGCTGGTAACAGGCGCGGCATGGCAAACCCCACCGGGAGCAAGGTCGAATAGGGACGGTACGGAGCAATTCAGGGTCGGTTCCGGCCCAGCCGTCCGGGTTGACTGCTTGAGCGTTCGGGTAACCGTTCGCCTAGAGGAATGATCGCCCATCCCCCGTCAAAAGGGGTGGACAGAACCCGGCTTACAGACCCTCTGGCAATATTCTCCCCAAACTCATCCGCGGGAACCGCCCGCGGGTGGGCCGCGTTCTAAAGGGACCAGTACAAGGGAGGCGAACCATGAAGATCGTCGATGACCATGTTGAAATGACCGATGAAGAGGCAAGCGGCGGCGTCAAAGGACATAATGTCCGCTATGTCCTGGCGATCTCGTTGATCGGGGCGGTCGTCGTCCTGTCGGCAGCCTGGATTATTCCGGCGCTGCTGAAATAGAGGCGGTGGGGCCTTATTTGCCCTCCATGATAAGGTTCAGTTCGTCTTCGGGGTTCGGCGTGTTTTCCATATAGAGGGTGCTTGCCGGTCGTCTGGCGCGCTTGGCGCCGACCTTGTCATAACCGCGGTCGCTGTCGTCCGCCGCGACCTTCAGTTGCGCGGTGATGATATCGCCTGTCAGCAGGTTCCAGCTCATCTCGGCGCCATCATGCGCATAGGTCCGGCTATAGGCTGTCGCGTCGAGGCCGATCAGGCGCATCTTCGATGCCGCGGTTTCGCCGCGAAAGCGATAGGTGGCCGATGTCGCGCTCGTCCCGCCGGTCAAATCCCGGATGACCAGCACCCCGTTGTCGACCGACAGTTCGGCGGGACCCAGCGCCCCGGGCAGAAGATTGAATTGACCAGCGGGGATATGGGTGATGCGTGCCCCTTGGCGGACAGCAAAAAAGGCGTGCGCTATCCGATCGTCTTCCTTCACCAGTACCATCGCGGTGTCGATCTCGCCATCGCCGTTGAGGTCGCCATCGACCCGCGCCTCGACCTCTTCGCCCGGCGCCAGCAGAGTGCGGACTTCGGCGCCGCTCATCACGGATGAGGCGGAGGCTTTCGGCGCGGCATGGGCTGTGCCCGACGCGAAGATCAACGCGAGAAAAACCAGGCTTCGTTCCACGGCACCCCTCCTTTGGCCGAATCCATGTGTTTTTGCTTTTATCCGGCCATTATGCCCGACATTGTGATGGGGATCACAGGGCAAAATGCGCTTTCCTACATTTGGCCACTGACCTACCGTTGCTGCGGGGGACAGAGTGATGGCGCGAATATGCGATTTCAGAATGAAGTTGCGCAGATTTCTGCGAATCTTCAACGCGCGCCGGATCGGGTTTTCTGCGGCGACGGCGCTCGCTGCGCTGACAATGGCCCCCGTGGCGCAGGCTCAGTCCTCTGTCTCATGCGGCGCCGCACCGCTCAACGGCGACCGGGTCGCGCTGCTGATCGGCAACAGCGCCTATAATGACTGGGAATGGCCGTCACTTAAAAATGCGGTCAACGATATCGACTTCGTCTGCGAGGCTTTCGCGCGCGCCGGAATTGCGCCGCGGATCGTCCGCAACGCCAACAAAGCTACGCTCGATGCCGAACTGGCGCGCTTTGCCGCTGAGGCGAAAGGCGCGAAGTCAGTCCTCATCTACTATGCCGGACATGGTTTCGAATATGGCGGGCGCAATTGGCTGGTGCCGATGGACGCGCCGCCCGCGACGCGTCGTGCCGATGTCGAAAAACGCTTTCTGTCGATTGAAGTGCTGGTGAAGCATGTCGTTCCGGCCGGTGCCTTCACCCTGTTGTTCGTCGATGCGTGCCGCACCGCCGAGCCTGTCGTGCGGGTCGAAGATGCGGATGTAAAAAACGGCGAGACGGGATCGGCGCCGCTCGGCCTGCTCGATATCGGGCAGGGCGCGGTTTTCTATTCGACGGCAAAGGGGCGCCCTGCGCTCGATTTCGCCCCGGCCGGATCGCCGGTGAGCCCCTTCGCCGCCGCTGTGGTCAAGGAACTGGCCATCCCGGGCCTCGAAATTTCCGACTATTTCAAGGTCGTTTCGCGCGAAGTTTACAAGCGGACCTATGGAATGGAGTTGGGGCCGCAACAACCCTTTCACTATGGCAGCTGGTTCGACGATTATTATCTCGTTGCGCCGCCCGATGTTCCGGCCGCGCGGCCCACGCCCGTCGTGGCGGTGACGCCGCTGCCCGGCGGCGCCGCCCCGGCGCCGCCAGCCACCCGCGGCGCGCTCAAGCCCGCGGCCGACCCGCTCGCTGACGTCTCGCTCGATCGGCTGGCGATCGAGGATGAACCGATCGTTGTCGCAGATGTGCTGTCGCGTCACCCTGCGGCGGAACTGATCGCGTTTGCCGACGGCGGTCATCCGCTTGCGCAGCATCTTGCCGGCTACATGTTTTCGCTCGGCGTCGGCGTGAAGAAGGATGTGCCGCGCGCCCGCGCCTATCTCGAGCAATCGGCGGCGCAGGGCTTTGCCGCGGGGCAGCAGGAACTGGCCTATCTGCTCCTCGAAACCGATCCGACGCCGGATAATGTGAAGCGCGCCTTTGACCTTTATACTGCGGCATCGAACGCTGGCTTTTCGAAAGCGAAAACGCATCTGGCCTATCGTCTGACGGCAGGTGCATTCGGGAGGCCTGACCTTGTCCGCTCGCAGACGCTCTATATGGAGGCGGCGGAAAAAGGGCATCCCGCCGCCATTTTCGCGCTGACCTATTTTCCCGGCACCCGCGCTGCCAATCTGGCGCGGCTGCGCAGCATTGCCGACGGCGGAAACCCCGAAGGCAATCATTGGCTGTGCGAAGCGCATTTCGCCGACAAGACTCTGGCGGTTGCGATCAACGATTGCGGCATCGCGGCGCGCGCGGGCTTTGCGGGTTCGCGCGCGATCCTCGCCGATGCCTATGCCAGGGGAATGGGTGTGGCGGTCGACCCGAAGGAAGCGGTCCATTGGGCGAAGCTGGCGCGCGACCTGCCCGAATTGCGCAGGGATCAACGCGACCTCATCGCCGGGATCGGCGAATAGCGATCAGGGGTAGCTGACCGTCATCACTTCCCATTCCTTGGGGCCCGCGGGCAAGTGGACGGTGCGCAGGTCGCCAGCCGCTGCACCGCGCAGCGAGCGGGCAAGGGGACTGTTCCAGCCGATGCGGCCGGCGCCGGCGTCGGCCTCGTCATCGCCGACCAGCGTGACGATCCGCCGCGCATCGTCGTCGTCGGCCAGTTCGACGGTGGCGCCGAACCAGATACGCTCCTTATCGGGCTGTGCGGCCGGATCGACAACCCGCGCCGCCTTCATCCGCCGCGCGAGGAAGGTCAGCCGCCGGTCGATCTCGCGCAGTCGTTTGCGGCCATAGATATAGTCGCCATTTTCGCTGCGATCGCCATTGCCCGCTGCCCAGCTGATCACCTCGACCAGCTTCGGCCGCTCCTCGCCGAACAGCACATCATATTCGGCGCGCAGCGCGGCGAAGCCGGCCGGGCTGATGATGTTCGTCTTTCCCCCCGCCATAGTTGTCAGCCGGGGGTGCGCTTGCCGAGGTAGAAGCTCAGCGGCGCCTGTGACCGCGACCCGCCGCCTTCGCGCAGCGTGTCATAAACGACGGCATTTTCGAGTACGCGCTGGACATAATTTTTCGTCTCGAAAATCGGGATCGCCTCGATCCAGTCGATCATTTCGATCCCGCCGCCGCGCGGATCGCCATTGGCGCGCAGCCATTTGTTCACATTGCCCGGGCCGGCGTTATAGGCGGCGACCGCGAGCGGATAGCTGCCGCCGAAATAGCGTAGCATCTGCTGGAAATAGGTCGACCCCAGCATGATATTATAATTGGTGTCGGCGGTCAGCGATCCGGCGTCATAGCTGAGCCCCAGCTTGCCCGCGACTTCGCGTGCCGTTCCCGGCATCAACTGCATCATCCCGCGCGCGCCGGCATGGCTCACGGCTTGCCGGTCGAACTGGCTTTCCTGCCGCGTGATCGCGTGGATGAAGGTCCAGTTGCTTTCATGTCCGGCGGGGACGCGGACGGTCGGGAAGCCCGACACTTCGACCGCGTCGAGGCTGTTCGCCTGCGCACTGCGGCCGATCATGACGCCCAGGTCGGGGCGGCCGATCTGCGTGGCCAGCTGTCCCGCGAGCACATGGTCGGCGGGCGAGGTCGCCTTTTGTGCGATCGCGCGGAGGAACAGCGACTGTTCGCGCCATGCGCCGATTTCGCCGAGCGCGCGTGACGCGCGGACCAGCCGGTCATCCTCGAACGCGCGCTTTTCGTTGCTGGCGACCTGGATCTTCGGAGTTGCGGCGGGTTTGGGCTGTGGGCGGTTCAGCCGCTCGAGCGACAATTGACCGTAAAACTGGTCATAATGCTGTGCGGCGTCGTTGAAATGGGCATTGGCGGTGGAGCGATCGCCCGCCGCCAGCGCGGCGCGGCCGGCCCAGTAAAAGCCCTTGGTGCGTGTCTGTGCCGAGCGCGCGGCTTCGCCATAAGTATGGAACAGTCGTACCGCCTCGGCCGGGCGGCGGAGGTCCTTGTACGCGAGCTGGCCGGCGAGCCAGGCTAGCGACGTATAGTCGTCGCGAACACTGAGCCCGGTTTCGCGAATGACGGTGCCAGCCGGGAACGCATCGTCAAGCTGGCGCGCGATGTTATAGGCGGTCTGCTTGTCGCCCGCAGCGTCGGCCTGACGCGCATTGGTCAGCAGGGTTTCGAGCCATTCCTCGGTATCGGTCGGCGCTTTGGCGAGCGAACGCGGCCCGGCGAGCAAGGCGCGGGCCTCGCCGACGCGGTTGGCCTTGCGCAGCCAGGTCGCCTTGTCGGTGATATAACCGGCATCGGTGCGGGTAAGCGACGGGTTGGCGCTTTCGACCGCCGACGCCTGAAGCGCGGCATCGACTGCACCGCTGCGCATCGCGAGGCGCGCGGCAAAGACGTTCCGCTTGTCTGACGAGGTATAGGCGAGCTGACGGCTTGCGGCGGCGGTGGCGCCCAACCAGAGCAACCGGTCCATTCGCGCATCATGATCGGCGAGGCTGATCGCGCCGGGGAACAGGCTGAGCGCCCGGTTCGTCTCGGCTTCGTCGAGCGTTCCACCCGTCCAGGCGCGACGCACGGCGGTATTGGCTTCGTCGCGGCGGCCGCTGGCGTTCAGCGCGAGAGCATAGCGCAACTGGCCGCTCGCGGTCTGCGGCGGATAGGCCTGAAAATAGGCAAGGGTGCGTGCCGGATCGAAACTGTCGATCGCGATCGCCTTTTCAGCGCGCGTCCGCATCTTGTCGGCGTCGGGCCAGCCCTTGTTGGTCATCAGGAATCGCGACAGCTGGTCGAAGGACGCGCCGGTGTTCGCGGTCAGTCGGCGCCATTCCATCACTGCGTCGCCGACCGAACTGGTCGATGGTGGCGGACCCGACGTGGCGGCAAGGCCCATCTGGGCGCGATACCAAGCCATTTGCTCCGGGGTCAGTTCACTCGCCGTGGCAGCGGTCGGGATGAGGAGGGCCGCGGCAAGCGCAAGGCGGGAAATGTGGGACAGCGAAATCATAGCGGCCATGCTAGTGCCAAACTCCTTGCGGGTCGCTGAATAGGCGTCCATTAGCGGGCGCGCTCGGCCATCTTATCGGTCGCGGGCCTGTTTTTGTAAAGGAGTCCAGCATGTTTTCGGGGTCGATTCCCGCCTTGGTGACGCCATTTCGCGACGGGGCGTTCGACGCACCGGCGTTCAAACGGTTCGTCGATTGGCAGATCGGTGAAGGAACGAGCGCGCTGGTTCCGTGCGGCACGACCGGCGAAAGCGCGACGCTGGGGTTCGACGAACATTATCAGGTAATTGATTGCTGCATTGAGGCGGCGGCGGGCCGGGTTCCGGTGATCGCCGGATGCGGATCGAACGACACCGCGACCGCGATTCGTCACATGCGCTATGCGCAGGCGGCAGGCGCCGCGGCGGCGCTGGTTGTCGCGCCCTATTACAACCGGCCAAGCCAGGACGGCATCCTTGCGCATTTCAAGGCGCTCGCCGATGCCAGCGACCTGCCGATCGTCGTCTATAATGTTCCGGCCCGCACGGTCACCGACATCAGCACCGAAACGATGGGCAAGCTCGCCGACATCGCGTCGGTCGTCGCGATCAAGGACGCCAGCGGCGACCTCGCACGCGTAACGGCGCTTCGCGCCGGGGCGGGCAAGGGTTTTTGCCAGCTAAGCGGCAATGACGATCTGTGGTTGTCGCATGCAGTGCTGGGCGGCGTCGGCTGCATCTCGGTCACCGCCAATGTCGCGCCGCGCCTCTGTGCGCAATTCGCCGCCGCCGTCGCCGCCGCCGACTGGACGAGCGCGCTGACGCTGCACGAACGGCTGTTCCCGCTGCATAATGCGATGTTCTCCGACACCTCGCCCGCTCCGGTTAAATATGCGCTGTCGCGCGTGCACGACTGGTTCGATCCCGAAGTTCGGCTGCCGATCATTCCGGCGAACGACGCGGGGCGTGGTGCGATCGATGCTGCGCTGGCGTCGGCGGGAGTGCTATAGGCTTTCGTTATGGCCCGTCCCCAGTCTGCGCCCGAATTCGACAAAAAGAAGGTCGTCGCCGAGAACCGGCGCGCGCGCTACGATTTTGCCATCGAACAGGTGTTCGAGGCGGGGATCGCGTTGCAGGGCACCGAGGTCAAGGCGCTGCGTTTCGGCGAGGGGACGATCGCCGAAAGCTATGCCGAGGTGAAGGGGCATGAGGTGTGGCTGGTCAACAGCAACATCCCTGAATTCAGCCACGGCAACCGGCACAATCACGAACCCAAGCGCCCGCGCAAATTGTTGCTGAGCGGGCGCGAGATCAACAAGATGCACGCGGCGGTGGCGCGTCAGGGTATGACGCTGGTGCCCCTGTCGGTCTATTTCAATAGCCGCGGCCGCGCCAAGGTCGAGTTGGCGATCGCCAAGGGCAAGAAGGCGCACGACAAGCGCGAATCGATCAAAGAGCGCGACTGGAAGCGCGACAAGCAGCGCTTGATGAAGGATCGCGGATGAGCGGCGGCAAGCCTCGCGACAAGGCGGCGGTGATGAACTGGATTCGTCGCAATTCGCCGACGCGCGAAGAACTGCTCGCGAGCCGCTTCGTGCGGCCTTTCGCGCACCGGGTCGCGCACAGCCATTTGTGGCGCTTCACGCGCACGTCGGTACCGCGCGGCACAGCGCTGGGCCTGTTCGTCGGTATCTTTTTCCTGCTACCCGGCGTGCAGATTTTGGGCGTCGCCTTGCTGGCGCTGCCATTCCGCGCCAACATCCCGATCGGCGCGGCGATGACATTTCTGTCGAACCCGGCGACGACGCCGTTCATCATCGCGGCCTCGGTGTGGCTGGGTGACAGCATGTTCGGGCTTCACGCCAATGTCGCGACCTTTTCAATCATGCTCGACAAGGGGGCATCGGTCGGCGAATGGACCCGCTGGGTCGTGTCTGATGCCGCGCCGGCGCTGATCGCGGGACTGTTCGTCATCTCGCTGGTGTCGGCGGTCGTTGGCTATCTCCTCGCGACCCTGTTCTGGGACAATTGGATTCGCCTGCGTTGGCGCCGGAAATTGCGCCGTTCGCGCGACAAACGACTTGAGGCATCGACGAGCGACACGCCCGCCGGTTGAACCGCGCGGGTTCGCGCGCGTATAGCTGTTCCCATCACAAAGTTTTGCCGTGCCGTCCGCGCGGCATATCTCGTTTGTCTTGAAAATCCGGGGAACATCATGAACCGTCTGACTCATCCTTCGCGCCTGATGGCGACCGCCGCGCTGGGCGCAATACTGCTGGGCATGGCGCCCGCCACTGGCCTTGCTGCCAAGGAAAAGGTCGCTGCACCGACCGCTCAAATCGCCGCCAAGCCTGCGCTGGGCACCTTCGGTTTCGACACTACGGGCATGGACAAGACGGTTCAGCCGGGCGACGATTTCTATGCATTTGCCAACGGTACCTGGGCCAAGAATACCCTGATTCCGGCCGACAAGTCGAACTATGGCATGTTCACAGCGCTCGGCGATCTGTCACAGGAACGCACCCGCGGAATATTGGAAGCCGCGAAAGGCGACCCGAGCAGCATGATCGGCCGTGCCTATGCCGCCTATCTTGACGGGGCGGCGGTTGAGGCGAAGGGGCTGGCACCGATCCAGCCATGGTTGAACAAGGTGCGCGCCGTCGAGAAGGCGGGCCTGCCCGCGCTGCTCGCCGAAGCCGACCGCAATGGTATCCAGCATTTCTTTGGTGGCTATGTCGGCCAGGACGACAAGAATCCCGACGTCTATATCTACTCGATGGGGCAAGGCGGTCTGGGGATGCCCGACCGCGATTTCTATCTGAAGGACAATGAACGCAACACGAAGCTGCAGGCGGCCTATCTGAAGCATCTGGAAAATGTGCTGACGCTGGCGGGCGAAAAGGATGCCGCGGCGCGCGCCAAGGCGATTTATGATTTCGAAAAGCAGATTGCGGCGGTCCATTGGGACAAAAATGACAGCAGCGACGCGACAAAAATCTACAACAAGATGACCATCGTCGAACTGACCAAGGCTGCGCCCGGCTTCGACTGGGCCGCTTTCATCCGCGGTGTCGGGGTCAAGGAAGACGCGCTGCTGGTCGCGCAGCCGAGTGCCTTTTCGGGTGAAGCCAAGCTGATCGCCAGCGCCCCGATCGGCGTCGTTCGAGATATGCTGCTCGTCCGCAGCCTCGATGGCTTTGCGGACGTCCTGCCCGATGCGGTCGCTCAGGAGAGCTTCTCCTTTTACAGCACCGCGCTGTCGGGCACACCGCAAATGCAGGAGCGCTGGAAGCGTGCAGTCGACTTCACCAAGGATAATATGGGCGAAGCGGTCGGCAAGGATTATGTCGCGAAATATTTTCCGCCTGAAACCAAGGCGGCGATGGATGTGCTCGTCAAGAACGTCCTTGCGGCGCTCGACACGCGGATCAGCAATCTCTCATGGATGCAGCCGCAGACCAAGGTGAAGGCGAAAAAGAAGCTCGCCAATTTTACAACGAAGATCGGCTATCCCGACCGCTGGCAGGATTATAGCAAGCTGGAAATCCGGGCCGACGATCTGTTCGGCAACGCGCTGCGGTCGAACCAGTTTGCCCACGATGATAATATCAGCCGCCTTGGCGGTCCGATCCGTCGCTGGGAATGGGGGATGACCCCGATGGAGGTCAACGCCTACGCCAATTTCGGGATGAACGAGATTGTGTTCCCGGCCGCGATCCTGCAGCCGCCCTTTTTCGATCCCCATGCCGACGCTGCGATCAACTATGGCGGTATCGGCGCGGTGATCGGTCATGAAATCAGCCACCATTTCGACGATCAGGGCGCGAAATATGACGAGAATGGCCGGCTTGCCGACTGGTGGACTCCTGCTGACGTCGCGGCGTTCGAAGCTGCGGGCAAGGCGCTGATTGCTCAATATGACGCCTATGAAATCCTGCCCGGCGAGCATCTCGACGGCACCTTCACGCTCGGCGAGAATATCGGCGATCTCGCCGGCCTCACCATTGCCTATGACGCCTATAAAAAGTCGCTCGGCGGCAAGGCGGCGCCGGTGATCGACGGGCTGACCGGCGACCAGCGCTTCTTCCTCGGCTGGGCGCAGGTGTGGCGGCGCAACTATCGCGAGCAGAATCTGTCGCAGCGGATCACGACCGATCCGCATTCGCCCTCGATCCAGCGGGCTTGGGTCTCGCGCAACCTTGACGCATGGTATAAGGCCTATCAGGTGAAGGAAGGTCAGAAGCTTTATCTGGCCCCCAAGGATCGTGTTCGCATCTGGTGATGCACCAATAAGAAAGACTGTCATTGACCGCGCAAAGCCTGCCTTCCGCTGATACTGATTTCAGCAGGGAGGCCGGCTCCGCAGGGCCGCTGCTAGCCCCGCCGCAGCTGTCGCGTATCGACGCGGCGGTGCTCGGCGGGCTGGCGTTGCTATCGGTCGCGCTCCTGTTCTGGGCCACAGACGACATGATTTTGGCGGCGGGCTTCCTCGCGGGGCTAGCCGTCGCGGCTGGCGGCGTCCTGCTGGCGCGTCGGCTGTTTCCCGCCGCGGCGACGGGCGAGGCCGCGCTACCCGACTGGACGATGCTGCGCGCTGCGGTCAATCACGATGACGTCGCCATCGCGGTGACCGACCGCGCAGGCCGTCTCGTTTGCGCCAATGATCTGTTCGCAACGTGGATGGGCGGTTTCGTGACCCCGCCCGGCTTGCCGCTGGAGGGCCGCGGTCCCGACTTGCTCAAGAACGCCGGACGCACCGCTTGGCGCGACGGCGAAGGCGTTGCCGATGACGTCGCGATCGGTGCGCTGCGGATGCGCGCGCAAGTGACGCGCACCGGACAAGCCGAGGACTATCTGGTCTGGCGCTTCTCCGCGCTCGAACGGCTCGATCTGGCATCGGAAATCGTCCGCCACCTCGACGGCCCGGCGGGCCGGACGCTGGGACAGGCGGGCGTCATGACCGCGCTCGTCAATGCCGAAGGGCGGCTGCGCGTCGCCAATCAGGCCTTTCTGCTCCGCGCCTTGGGAGAGGGCGACACGGCCCAATATACCGGCCGCGATGTCGCCGCGATGCTGCGGCTCGACGATTCGGGATCGCTCTATTTTGCGCGCGAGGGCGATCGCGCGACCCCGGTGCGGATGCTGCAGATCCCGCTGGTTCCGGCGGACAGCAATGGTCCGATGTTACTGGCAATGCTCGACGAGGAAATGGGGCCGGCCGATCGCGGCACTGCGCAGGCCTATGTCGAAACTCTGCTGTCATTGCTCCCCTTCGGGCTTGCGATGGTCGATCGCGATGGCCGCTTTCTTTATATGAACCGCGCCTTCATTCGCGCCGCCGGGGTCGCCGAAGGCAAGACGCCGCGCTATCCTGGCGATATCGTCGTCGGCGAGGATAAGGGCGCGCTCGCCGACATGATCCGTCGCCACAGCAGCGGGCAGCAGGTCGGGGGTGACCTGTCGATCCGGCTCGCGGGGCAAAGCGACGAACCCGTGTCGATCCGCGTGGTCGGCGTGCGCGGGCTCGGCGAAGCGGCGGTGCTGCTGAGCCTCAAGGATTCGAGCGAAGAATCGCGGCTTAAGCGTCAGGTCGCACAGGCGTCGAAGATGCAGGCGGTCGGGCAGCTTGCTGGCGGGGTCGCGCACGACTTCAACAATATCCTGACTGCGGTGCTCGGCAGCTGCGACTTGATGCTGATGCGGCACACCCCCGGCGACAGCGACTATGACGATATCCAGCAAATCCGCAGCAACGCCAATCGCGCGGCCAGCCTGACGCGGCAACTACTCGCCTTTTCGCGGCAACAGACGCTGCGCCCGCAAATCCTGCAATTGCCCGACGTGATTTCAGAGGTCTCGCACCTGTTGAAACGGCTGATCAGCGACACGATCCAGTTGTCGGTGCATCATGGCCGCGGTCTGGGGGCGGTGCGCGCTGATCCCGGGCAGCTCGAACAGGTCATCGTCAATCTGGCGGTCAATGCCCGCGACGCGATGCCCGGTGGGGGCACGTTGACCATCGATACCTATCCGGTGTCGGCGGCCGAGGCCCGGCAATTGGGCAATGATATCATGCCGCCCGCTGATTATAGCGCGCTGAAGGTCAGCGACACCGGCACCGGCATCCCCGCCGACGTGCTGCCCAAGATTTTCGAACCCTTTTTCACGACCAAGGACGTCGGCAAGGGGACGGGGCTGGGGCTGTCGACCGTTTACGGCATCATCAAGCAATCGTCGGGCTTCATCTTTGCCGACAGCAAGCCGGGGCAGGGGACGAGCTTCACCATCTACCTGCCGGTCCACCGCTCCGACGGTGATACGCCGGTGGTGCCCGTGCCGCCGGTGAAACCCAAGAAGAGCCAGTGGGGCACCGGAACCATTTTGCTCGTCGAGGATGAGGATATGGTACGCGCCGTTGCCGAGCGTGCGCTGACTCGCGCCGGTTATACCGTCGTCACCGCGTCGCAGGGCGAAGAAGGGCTCGAGCGCTTTGCGCAGATGGAGAAGGTCGATTTGATCATCACCGACGTCGTGATGCCGACGATGGATGGCCCCGCGATGGTTCGCGCGCTGCGCATCAAGCGGCCCGATCTTCCCGTTCTCTTCATGTCGGGCTATGCCGAGGAACAACTGCGCCAGTCGATCGATATCGACGATGTTGCTTTCCTGCCCAAGCCTTTCTCGGTCGCGCAGCTCGCCGAGGCGACGTCGGTGGCACTCGACGAGGCCGCACGCCGGGCATCGCATGATGGATAGTCGCCGCATCCTTCTCGTCGAGGACGACGTACTCATCGGTATGATGCTCGTCGATATGTTCGACGCGCTCGATCTGCCCGAGCCCGCGCAAGCGACGAGCAACGAAGAGGCGCTGGCGATCATCGCGGCCGAGTCGATCGCGGGGGCGCTGGTAGATATCAATCTGGGTGATGAAAAGGGGTGGCCGGTCGCCGACGCGCTGGCGGAGCGCGACATTCCCTTTGCCTTCACCTCGGGCGGCGGTGACGTCATCCCGTCTGCGCACGCTCATCGCCGGTTGGTGAACAAGCCGTTCCGGATCAACGACATCGAGAGCGCTTTGGGTGAATTTTTCGCGAAATAGCGCGACTTGGCTTCCAATTCGTCATTTTTTGTTCCACTCTTGTTCTTAGAGAACAAATGTCGTACATGGGTCCGGCGTTGCGATGCTACTGCCTTCGCTCTAGAGCAGGAAAGGGACGGTTATGGCCGGACAATTATCACTCGTCGAATCGGGGAAATCAGTGAACAGCACGGACAGGCAGAAGGCGCTCGACGCCGCGCTCGCGCAAATCGATCGCGCGTTCGGCAAGGGCTCGGTAATGAAACTGGGCTCGAAGGAAACGATGCAGGTCGAGGCGATCTCGACCGGGTCGCTCGGGCTCGACATCGCACTTGGCGTCGGCGGCTTGCCGCGCGGACGCGTCATCGAAATTTACGGCCCCGAAAGCTCGGGTAAGACGACGCTGGCGCTGCATGCGATTGCCGAAGCGCAAAAGGGTGGCGGGACCGCCGCCTTTGTCGACGCCGAACATGCGCTCGACCCCGTCTATGCCCGCAAGCTTGGCGTCAATATCGACGAACTCATCGTGTCGCAGCCCGACACAGGCGAGCAGGCGCTTGAGATTGTCGATACGCTGGTACGCTCGAACGCCATCGACATCCTCGTCATCGACTCCGTTGCGGCCTTGGTGCCGCGCGCCGAAATCGAGGGCGAAATGGGCGATAGCCACGTCGGGCTTCAGGCGCGCCTGATGTCGCAATCGTTGCGCAAGCTGACCGGTTCGATCAGCCGCTCGCGCTGTATGGTGATCTTCATCAACCAGCTGCGCATGAAAATCGGCGTGATGTACGGCAACCCCGAAACCACGACCGGCGGCAATGCGCTGAAATTCTATGCCTCGGTCCGTCTCGACATTCGCCGTACCGGCCAGATCAAAAATGGCGACGAAATCGTCGGCAACACCACGCGCGTCAAAGTGGTCAAGAACAAGGTTGCGCCGCCGTTCAAACAGGTCGAATTCGACATCATGTACGGGCAGGGCATTTCCAAGATTGGCGAGATTCTCGATCTGGGGGTCAAGGCGGGCATCGTCGAGAAATCGGGCGCCTGGTTCAGCTATGATTCGATCCGCATCGGTCAGGGCCGCGAAAATTCGAAGACCTTCCTCAAGGCCAATCCCGAGTTGATGGAGCGTCTGGAAATCGCAATTCGCGGCAAGACCGACCAGGTTGCCGAAGAAATGATGATCGGCAGCGACGAGGTCGATACCGACGATTGATAGCCATCCGGCCGGTTCGCTTCCTTGCGGCGGACCGGCTGGCGAACGGCGGCGGGCCCCAACAAGCCCCTTGGACCTGCACTTGCCCTCTCTTGCAGACTGGCCCGTCCGCCGTTGATTTTCCTGGACTCCGCTTGATCCTTGCCTGAGGCCCGTCAACGGGTACAACGCGCCATGCCCGCGATCCGCCTCTTTGGTTTGCCCACCGACATCAACAGCAGTTTCGAGCGCGGAGCGGCGGGCGGACCCGCCGCGATCCGCGCGGCGCTGTGGAGCGATCGCGGCAATCTGGCGAGCGAGATGGGCGGCGAGATCGGTAGCGACATCGCGTTCATCGACGACGGCGACCTGCCGCTCAGCGAAAATACGGTGCGCGACGACGCTGCAATCCACCGCCATGTCGTGATGCTGCATGAAAATGGCGAGGTACCGCTCGCGCTCGGGGGCGACCATGCGGTGACCTTCCCGCTCGTCGCCGCGGCGGCGGCGTGCTTCGGTCCCGTCAACATATTGCACTTCGATGCGCATCCCGACCTGTACGATGATTTCAACGGGAATCCGCGCAGCCATGCCTCGCCCTTTGCGCGCATCTGCGAGGCCGGGCATGCGGCGCGGCTGGTACAGGTCGGCGTTCGCACACTGACCCGTCATTGCCGCGAACAGGCGGCGCGCTTCGGGGTCGAGATACTGCCGATGGCGGGTTTCGCCCCCGAGCAGGTACCCGTGCTCGATGGGCCGCTCTATATCTCGATCGATCTGGATGGGCTCGATCCGTCGGCGGCGCCCGGGGTTGCGCATCCCGAACCGGGCGGGCTGACGGTGCGCGAGTTGCTTGTGGTGCTGGCACGGCAGACGGGGCCGATCATCGGCGCCGATATCGTCGAACATCATCCCGGCCGCGATATTGGCGGCGTCACCGCGATTCTCGGCGCCAAGCTGGTGCGCGAGCTTGCCGCGCTGATCGACTGCAACGGACCCTATCGACCCTGATTTGACAAGGAGAGAGCCCATGAGCCTGATCGTCCATCATCTCAACAACAGCCGCTCGCAGCGCATCTTGTGGCTGCTCGAAGAACTTGGCGCCCCCTATGAGATCAAATTCTACGATCGCGACGCGATCACCAATCTCGCCCCGCCCGAACTTCTGGCGGTCCATCCGCTCGGCAAGTCGCCGTTGATCGAGGAACTCGACGATTCCGCCTCCGGCGGGAGGGGCCGGGTGATCATCGAATCGGGCGCGATCACCGAATATTTGTGCGAGCGGCATGGCGGCGGCCATTTCGTACCCGAACGCGGCACCGACGATCATGTCAGCCATCTCGAATGGATGCACTTTGCCGAAGGCTCGGCAATGACGCCGATCCTGCTGCGCCTCTATACCGCCCGGCTCGGCGAAGCGGCGGCGCCGATCGAGCCGCGGATCACGCAACAACTCGACGCGCATTTCAGCTTCATGGAAAGCCGTGTCGGCGATAATGGTCATTTCATCGGCGATGAGCTGTCGGCGGCCGACATCATGCTGAGCTTCCCCGCCGAAATCGCGATCATGCAGGGCATGGCGCCGCGCTATCCCAAGCTCGCCGGATTTGTGAACATGTGCCACGGGCGGGCGGCGTGGCAGCGCGCGCGGAAAAAAGGCGGCGCCTATTATGGCTATTGATCGGCGTTGGGGGATATTTGCGGCAGCGGCGCTGCTCGTCGGCACCGGCGCGGCGGCGCAATCGCCGCTGCTCGGCGCCGACGTCGAGCGGGTGACCGCAGGCCCTGACGGTCAGGATTTCCAGCTGGCGGCGGGTGACGAGCGCGACGCGATGGATCGTTTTGCGGCCTATACGATGGCGCTGGCGCACCGGGACTATGACGCCGCCTATGCAATGCTGCGCCTGTCGTTGCAGGCGTCGTCGCCGCGGCTCGAATGGGAAATGAACTTGCGCAAGCGCCCGGTCCTGTGGGCCGACGGCACGATCCGCGTGCTCAGGCTGAGCTGGTATCGCGATCCCGCCGGGCAGCCGCCGGGGCTTTACGCCGCCTTTGATTTTCGCGGCGATCGAAGGGATCGGACGATGGATTGCGGCTATGTCGTCGTCCACCGCGCCGCATCGGGCGCGGCCTTCACCGTCGTGCGGACCGACACATCCGAAGTTCCCGCCGACATGATCGAAGAGGGCGTTCCGAAGGCCGACGTGCTGCGCCAATTGCCCTGTTATCTGGGCAAGGGGATCGCGACGGCTTTCTGATCGAAGCGGCCGATTGAGGCCATCGACGTTTCCCGGCTTGTCGCATCGCCGCAAAGTCCCTAATTCGCGCGCATGACATCGACCAACGACATTCGCCGCTCGTTCCTCGACTATTTCGCCGGGGCAGGCCATCACATTGAACCGTCGGCACCGCTGGTGCCGCACAATGACCCGACGCTGATGTTCGTCAACGCGGGCATGGTGCCGTTCAAAAATGTGTTCACGGGGCTCGAAACCCGGCCGTACAGCACTGCGGTGTCATCGCAGAAATGCGTACGGGCCGGCGGCAAGCATAACGATCTCGACAATGTTGGTTTCACTGCGCGCCACCATACTTTCTTTGAAATGCTGGGGAATTTCTCGTTCGGCGACTATTTCAAGGAACAGGCGATCCATCACGCCTGGACGCTGATCACCAAGGCCTGGGGCCTTGCGCCCGAACGGCTGACCGTCACCGTCTATCACACCGATGACGAGGCCGCCGCGCTGTGGAAGAAGATCGCGGGCCTGCCCGAAGAACGCATCATCCGTATCGCGACCAATGATAATTTCTGGTCGATGGGCGACACCGGGCCGTGTGGGCCGTGCAGCGAAATCTTCTACGACCATGGCGACCATATCTGGGGCGGCCCGCCGGGATCGGCCGAAGAGGATGGCGATCGCTTCGTCGAAATCTGGAACCTCGTGTTCATGCAGTACGACCAGCGTGCGCCGGGTGACCGCATCGACCTGCCGCGTCCGAGCATCGACACCGGCATGGGGCTTGAGCGCATCGCCGCGGTCATGCAGGGCGTCCATGATAATTATGACACCGACACTTTCAAGGCGCTGATCGCCGCGTCGGTCGACCAGACCGGCGTTCCGGCCGAGGGCGCGACGCAGGCGAGCCACCGCGTCATCGCCGATCACCTTCGCGCATCGAGCTTCCTGATCGCTGACGGCGTGCTGCCGTCGAACGAGGGTCGCGGCTATGTGCTGCGCCGGATCATGCGCCGTGCGATGCGTCACGCGCATCTGCTCGGCGCCAAGGATCCGCTGATGTACCGGCTGTTGCCGTCGCTGACCGCCGAGATGGGCGCCGCCTATCCCGAGCTGATCCGCGCCCAGCCGCTGATTGCCGAGACGCTGGAGCGCGAGGAAACCAAATTCCGCCAGACGCTCGACAAGGGCTTGCGCCTGCTCGACGAGGCGACTGTGGGGATGGGCGCCGGTGCGACCTTGCCCGGCGATGTCGCGTTCAAGCTCTATGACACTTTCGGCTTCCCCTATGATCTGACCGAGGATGCGCTGCGCACGCAGGACATCGCGGTCGATCGCGCCGGTTTCGACGCGGCGATGGCGCAGCAAAAAGCGGCGGCGCGCGCGGCGTGGAAGGGCAGCGGCGAAAAGGCATCGGACGAAATCTGGTACGATATCGCCGAAACCCACGGCAGCACCGAATTCACCGGCTACACCTCGACCGACGGCGAAGCCACGGTGATTGCGCTGGTCAAGGACGGCGCATCGGTTGCTGAAGCCAAGGCCGGCGACGAGCTGATCGTGCTGACCAACCAGACGCCCTTCTATGGCGAGAGCGGCGGCCAGATGGGCGACGCGGGCACGATCACGACGCTGGAGGGCGCAAAGGCGTCGGTCAGCGATACCGGCAAGCCGCTCGGGCGGCTGCACACGCATCAGACGAAGCTGGAGGCGGGGACGCTGAAGGTCGGCGACACCGTGCGCCTGACCGTCGATGCGGCGCGGCGCGACCGCATTCGCGCCAACCATAGCGCGACGCATTTGCTGCATGCGGCGCTGCGCAACCGCTTGGGCGGACATGTCACGCAAAAGGGCAGCCTGGTTGCTGAGGATCGTTTCCGTTTCGATTTTTCGCACCCCAAAGCGCTAAGCGTCGAAGAAATCGCTGACGTCGAGGCCGAAGTGAACGCGCAGATCCGCGGCAATGACGCGGTGACGACGCGGTTGATGACCCCCGACGATGCCGTCGCGGCGGGCGCACTGGCGCTGTTCGGCGAAAAATATGGCGACGAAGTGCGCGTGCTCAGCATGGGGCATGACGATGATCATCATTATTCGGTCGAGCTGTGCGGCGGCACGCATGTCCGCGCATTGGGTGACATTGCGCTGCTCAAGATCGTCGGTGAAAGCGCGGTCTCTTCGGGCGTGCGGCGGATCGAAGCGCTGACCGGTGAAGCGGCGCGCCTGTGGCTGAACGGCCGCGACGAGGCGTTGAAGGCCGCTGCGGCGGCGCTCAAGACTTCGCCCGATGATGTGCCGGCGCGCGTTGCGGCGATGGCCGATGCGCTGAAGAAGGCCGAACGTGAACTCGCCGATGCCAGGAAGGCGCTGGCGATGGGCGGCGGTAGTGGCGCCACCGGGCCGGCGGTCGAGCAGATTGGCGACACGGCGTTCATCGCGCAGGTCGTCGACGGGCTCGACCCCAAGGAATTGCGCGGTACGGTCGACGGGCTGAAGAAGCAGCTCGCCAGCGGCGTCGCGATGCTGGTGGCGGTCAATGACGGGCGGGCTTCGGTTGCGGTCGGCGTGACCGAAGATGTGATGAGCAAGCATAGCGCGGTCGATCTGGTCAAGGCGGCGGTTGCGGCGCTTGGCGGACAGGGCGGCGGCGGCCGCGCTGACATGGCGCAAGGCGGCGGGCCCGATGGCGGCGCGGCGAACGACGCCGTCGCGGCGGTTAAAGCCGCGCTCGCTTGAAACCGACCAAGAAGACGCGGCGCATCGATCACGCCGAACGGCTGATCGCCGCGCCGCTGGTCGATGTCTTTGCGGCGTTCACGAGCGCTGCGAAGCTCGCGCAATGGTTGCCACCCGAGGGGGCGACGGGGATGTTCGAGCATGTCGACCTGCGCGCGGGCGGCGGCTTTTTGATGCGGCTGACCTTTGACGACACCGATGTCGAGACCAAGAGCGACGACGATAGCGATGTTGTGGAAGTCTATATCCCGACACTCGACGACGGGCGGCTGGTGGTGTGGCAGGTTGAGTTCGAGTCCGACGATCCGCGCTTTTCTGGAACGATGGCGATGCACTGGTATCTGTCGCGGCAGGGCGGCGGTACGCTGGTCACGATCGACGCGCATCATGTGCCGCCGGGGATTTCGGCCAAGGATCATGTCGAGGGCTTGAATAGTTCGCTCGCCAATCTGGCGGAGGTGGTTGAGGGTAGCGAAGTCGGATGAAGGCTGTTCCCCGGCGAAAGCCGGGGCTCACGAAATCATACTGCCCTTCCGGGCCCCGGCTTTCGCCGGGGAATAAAATCACCTGCCGTCGCTAGCCCCCAACCCCCTTTGACTTCCCCCACGCCCGCGCGGCGGTATATCCCAGATAGCCGGTCCCGAAGAGCGCGTAGAGCGGTTCGGGGATGCCTGCGAGATAGGCGTTCATGCCTTCGGCGATCCCCTTGGCCATGTCGGGGCGTGCGGCGGCGATCAGGCCCATCGGGATGGCCCAGAGCAGCAGCGCATACATGACATAGAGGAAGCTCGGCCGTGCGCGGCTGGTCCACGGGTCGGCGCTGTTCGCTTCGACGACGATCGCGGTCATCCGGGTGCGGATGGCCTCCATTTCCTGGCTGCCCTCCATTTTGAGGAGTTCGAGCTTGGCGCGGTCGCGCGCTTCGGGGTCGGGGATGATCTTGTCGATCAGCTTGGCGATGGGGCCGATCAGGCCTTCGATGATACTCATAGCAATGCTCCTGCAGGTTCAAAGTTCAGGGAAGTTCAGCCCAATGGCGCGTGGCGACGCATCAGCCGTCACCGATGCGGTTGGCGAGCCAGCCGTAGAGAAAGGCCTCCTGACTCGGGCGGCGTTCGGCGAGCGCGATGTAGCGTTCGCCCTGCAGCGCCTCCATCGCGCGAACCAGGACAGTCTCGCCGCCCTTGCCGCGCGCGCGCAGAAAGCTGTCGAGCGCCGAGAGCGTGCGCGCGCCGACGTCGCGGTCGACCGCGATGTCGGGATAGTCGCGTGCGGCGCGGTTGAGCGCATTGAGCGCGCGCTGGAGGAAGCCTGCCGCGGTGGCGGTGCCCATGTTGATCCCGGTGTCGAACAGTTCGGCGGCGATTTGGGGGGCACGCAGCGCGACCTTGTCGAACGCCGGACGCAGCCAATAGAGGCGGCGGTAGATGGCCGCGGCCTCGCTGCGCGGCAGGGCGCGCATGTCGCCGACATAGCCCTGCGCGCGGGCGACAGCTTCGGTGATGCCCCAGCAGGTCGGGCCGCCGCGGTCGGCGGGGTGGTTTACATATCGGCCTTCGCGGTCGATGACGGCGTCGATCAGCGCGTCGGTATCGAAAGCCAATGGGTCGCGTCGTGGCATGAGTCGCTCCTGTGGTTTGTTGAACTGGATAAACGAACCATATTGGAATTTTGTAGGAAAGGGTTTTCACCATGCGGGCTTTGCAGGTCAGCGAATTGCTGCCCGATCATGGCGGGGCCGCGCTGGCCGATCTGCCGATGCCCGAGCCCGGGGCGGGCGAGGTACGGGTGCGGGTGCGCGCGGCATCGGTGAACTTCCCTGACCTGTTGATGACGCGCGGCGCTTACCAGTTGAAGCCTGACCTGCCGTTCGTTTCGGGGCTGGAATTTGCGGGCGAGGTCGACGCGGTTGGCGAGGGCGTAAGCGGCTGGAAGGTCGGCGATGCGGTGGTCGGCGGCAATCGCTTTGGCGCGATGGCCGAATATTGCGTTGCGCCCGCGAGCGGGCTGCGCCGCAAGCCCGAGCGGCTGAGCTGGGATGAGGCGGCGGCCTATCCGGTGGCGTATCTCACCGCCTATGTCGCGCTGGTGCGTTGCGCGCGGGTCGAGGCGGGCGAATGGGTGCTGGTGCATGGTGCGGCGGGCGGAGTCGGGCTGGCGACGGTCGATCTGGCGAAGGCGCTGGGCGCGCGGGTGATCGCGGCGGCGAGCAGCGAAGCGAAGCGTGCGGCGATCGCGGGGCTCTATGCGCCCGATGCGCTGATCGCCGCCGAGCCGGGGTTTCGCGAGCAGGTGAAGGCATTAACCGACGGGGCAGGGGCTGGTGTTATCTTCGATCCGGTCGGCGGCGATGTGTTCGATGAGTCGACGCGCTGTATCGCCTTTGGCGGACGCCTGCTGGTGGTCGGTTTCGCTTCGGGGCGCATTCCCGAGGTGTCGGTGAACATGCCGCTGATCAAGGGCTTCTCGGTCGTCGGGGTGCGCGCGGGCGAATATGGTCGCCGTTTTCCCGAGCGCGGCGCGGAGAATGTCGCGGCGATCGACGCGCTGGCGGCGGAAGGGCGCATCCGCCCGCATGTCCATGCCGCGCTCGATCTGGCCGACTGGCGCGAGGCTTTTGCGATGATCGAGCGGCGCGAGGTCGTCGGAAAGGTCGTGCTGCGGCCCTAGAACAGATTCCAGATAGGGTTCGCGGGGTCTGAGAGAAGCTTTGCGGTGAGCGCGAGCGACATGATGACGAGCAGCGGGCGCACGCCGCGGCCGCCGAAGCGGATCGCCAGCCGGGCGCCGATCTGTGCGCCCGCGACATTGGCGGCGGCCATCGACAGGCCGAGAATCCACAGCACATGGCCCCCCGCGACCATGGCGAGCACCGCCGCGATATTGGTCGCGAGGTTGAGCATCTTGGTGTTGCCGATCGCGCGGACGAGGCCGAGGCCGCCGAGCGCAACGAGGGCCAGCGTCATGAACGAGCCGGTTCCGGGGCCGAAAAAGCCGTCGTAAAAGCCGATCGCGGAGATGATGAGGGTGATGCCGAGGGGGCCAAAGCGCGCGTGGCGGTCGGCCTCGCTCATCGGCGGTGCGAGCAGGAAATAGAGTCCCATCGCCACGAGCAGGATCGGGACGAGCGCGGCGAGAAAGTCCGAACTGACAAACTGGACCGTGGTGGCGCCGAGCGCCGATCCGGCGAAGGCGCCAATTGCGGGCAGGGCAAAGCGCCGCAGGTCGACATGCCCGCCGCGCCAGAAGGTGAAGAAGGCGGACGAGGTCCCGATCGCGGCTTGCAGCTTGTTCGTCGCGAGCGCCGCGACCGGCGGTACACCAGCGGCCATCAGCGCGGGGATGGTGAGAAGCCCGCCGCCGCCCGCCATCGCATCGATGCCGCCCGCGAGAAAGGCGACGGCGGCGAGAAAGGCGATGGTTTCGACGGCAAGTTCCATGCCGGGGGCGTGTAGAGCGGTGTGGGGTGATTGGCCAGTGGGGCGCTGGCGGGGCCAGCCGTTCTTCCACGCGCGGCTAGCAATGGCCGCGTGGAAAACCTGAAGTTGAGTGACGGGCCGGAAAAGTCGGGCGAACCGACGGCACGGAACAACCGATAAACTGCCAGCGTCTCGGGCATGGGGTGCTGTTGTGAGCAGGGAGATTCAGTGGCGGAGCTTACGGCCTGCTTTTCAGGCGCGCGCATATGGAAACGGGCAGCTTTCGCTGCCCGCATGATCCACTATAAATGCTTGGTAAATTGGTCGGGACGAGAGGATTCGAACCTCCGACCCCCACACCCCCAGTGTGATGCGCTACCAGGCTGCGCTACGTCCCGACCGGCCCTGTTGGGCAGGCGAGGCCCCTAGCGCGGCTCGGCCGGGGATGCAAGCGGGGATGGAGGGGCAAAATGCGGATTGCGCCCGGAAGCCGCATTCTGGCGGAAGGAGCGCCCTTGATCTGACCGGCGCTATCCCCATTTCGGCGATGCTTGCCAAGGGGGAGGGCGCGCAGCGATTGGTTGCGTCGAAATTCCCTGCGTGATAGGCGCCGCGGCATCATTTGCGCGCCCGTTCCAAGGGGGAAGGGCCGCGCTTTCGAACAGAAAGTCTTTCATTCATGTCGACCCATTTGCTTCTGACCCAGGCGGCCGGATCCGGGGGCGGGGCCGCCGGCTTCCTGATGCTGGTCCCCTATCTGTTGATCTTCGTCGTGTTCTGGTTCTTCCTGATCCGCCCGCAACAGATGCGTGCGAAGGAACATCGCGCCAAGGTCGCGGCGGTGAAGCCGCGCGACAAGGTCGTCACCGGCGGCGGCATCGTCGGCAAGGTGACCAGCGTCGACGATGATTTCGTCAATGTTGAAATCGCGCAGGGCGTGAAGATCCAGGTCGTGAAATCGACTCTGGCCGACGTTCTCCAGCCCGGCGGCAAGCCCGCCAACGACTGACACGGCGCGGCCCGCATTCGCGGGCCGGCCCAGGCCAACCGGAATTTCCCATATGCTCGATTTCCCGCGCTGGAAAACCATCGGTATCAGCATCATCCTGCTGCTTGGTATCCTCTTCGCCATTCCCAGCTTCTTGCCGGAAAAGGCGTTCGAGAAACTGCCGTCCTTCGCCCAGACCAAGGTCAATCTGGGTCTCGACCTTGCCGGCGGCAGCCATTTGCTGCTCGAGGCCGATCTGGCCGATCTTCAGAAGACGCAGCTTTCCAACATGGAAAAGACCGTGCGTACCGCGATGCGGGGCGAGCGGGGTGCCGATGACGATATCGCAATTGGCGAACTGTCGACCGCGGGGGGCAAGATCAGCTTTCTCGTCCGTGATCAGAAGCAGCTCGACGATGCGCGCGACCGGTTGTTCAAGGAAACGCAGGGCGCCGGGCTGACCGGACAGCGCGACTGGACCATCAATATCGTCGATTCGATGCGCATCGTGATGACGCCGACCACCGCCGGGCGGACGCAGGCCGTCGCGCACGCCATGGACACCGCGCGCGACATCATCGACCGGCGCGTCAACGCGCTGGGCACGCGCGAACCGACGATCATCCGCGAAGGCAATGACCGCGTCGTCGTCCAGGTTCCGGGTCTGCAGGACCCGACCGCGTTGAAGGAGCTGATCGGCAAGACCGCGCGGCTCGAATTTCGCATGGTCGACGAGAATGCCGATCCCAACGAAGCCCTGGCCGGCCGCGTGCCGGTGGGCAGCGAAATCGTCCCCTATGCCGAGGGCGAGGGCAATGGCGCTCCGTTCGAGGTGCTGCGCCGCCAGGTGATGATCAGCGGTGAACAGCTGATCAACGCGCAGCAAAGCTATGATCCGCAGAATAACCAGCCGGTCGTCTCGATCCGTTTTGATTCGGCGGGTTCGAGTGCCTTTGCCAAGGTCACCGCACAGAGCGTCGGCAAGCGCTTCGCGATGGTCCTCGACGGCAAGGTGCTGTCGGCGCCGTCGATCAACGAACCGATCCTGGGCGGCAGCGCCCAGATTTCGGGCAGCTTCAGCGTCGCCAGCGCGAACGCGCTCGCGATCTCGCTGCGCTCGGGCGCGCTGCCGGTGAAGATGACGGTCGTCGAAGAGCGCACCGTGACTCCCGAACTCGGCGCCGATTCGATCCGCAAGGGCGCGATCGCGGGGATCATTGCCACCGTCACCGTGCTGACGTTGATGTTCGTCGTTTATGGCCGCTTTGGCGTTTATGCCAATATCGCGCTCGCCTTTAACGTCGCCCTGATCATCGCGGTCATGGCGGCGTTCAACGCGACGCTGACGCTGCCGGGCATTGCGGGCTTCGTGCTCACCATCGGTGCGGCGGTCGACGCCAACGTGCTGATCAACGAGCGAATACGCGAAGAGCTGAAGCGCGGGCGAAAGGTCTTCCAGGCGGTCGAACTCGGCTATTCGGAAGCCAGCCGCGCGATTTTCGACGCCAACGTCACCAACGTCATCGCGGCATCGCTGATGTTCTGGTTCGGTTCGGGCCCGATCAAGGGCTTCGCGGTGGTGCTCACCATCGGCATCGTCACCAGCGTCTTCACCGCCGTCACCGTCACGCGTATGTTCGTCGCCCATTGGCTGCGGACCAAACGCCCGACGACGATCAACATTTAAGGGAGCGAAATCATGCGCTTGCTGAAACTCGTCCCCGACGACACAAATATCGATTTTCTGAGGTGGCGGAAGGTCGCTTCGGCCATGAGCATCATTCTGGTGGTCATCTCGATCGCGCTTGTCGCGGTGCGCGGGCTGAACCTGGGGGTCGATTTCGTCGGCGGCCAGTCGGTCCGTGTCGAATTCACGCAAGAGATGCCGCCGATCGACGATATTCGCGAGAAGGTCGGTGATATCGGCCTTGGCGAAGCGACGATCCAGCAATTCGGGTCCGACAAGGCGATATCCATCCGCACCGCGCTTCCCGACGGCGACAAGGCTGCGGCGGAACAAGCGGGCCAGCAGCTGGTGGCCGGTATCAAAAAGGCTTTCCCGACCGCGAAGACGGGGTCGGTGGAAACGGTGTCGGGCAAGGTGTCCGAAGAATTGCTGCGCACCGGGGCGATCAGCCTCGCGCTCGCGATGCTGGGCATTTCCATCTATATCTGGGTTCGCTTCGAATGGCAGTTCGGCGTCGGTGCGCTGGGCCGCCTGTTCCACGAAGTCGCGCTGACCTTCGGCTTTTTTGCGGTTACCCAGCTGCAGTTCGACCTCAACAGCGTTGCGGCCTTGCTGACCATCGTCGGATATTCGCTCAACGATACGATTGTCGTTTATGACCGTATTCGCGAAAATCTGAAGAAATACCGCAAGATGGAGATCATCCCGCTGCTCAACCTCAGCATCAATGAAACGCTGTCGCGCACGGTCATGACCAGCGTTGCGATGCTGCTCGCGCTGGGTACGTTGCTGATCTTCGGCCCCGATGTGATCTTCGGTTTCACCGCCGCGATCCTGCTCGGCGTGTTTGTCGGTACCTACTCGTCGATCCTGATGTCGACGCCGATCCTGGTGTGGCTGAAGGTCGGCCCCGGCAGCTTCGTGCCGCGCACCAGCTCGGCGGCAGAAGGCGCCGAGCGCGTTGCCAGCAAGAGCGACGACGGCGCGGTCGTCTGAACCTTTCGGCTTTTGTAGAAATCGGCGCCGGCCCGCTTCAGGCGGGTCGGCGTTGCCGTATCTGGCTCCCCGCGCAGCGGCGAAGGTGATCCGCCAACTCCCGGCCGTTGCGGTCCCAGTCGAAGCGGCCGGCGAGGCTGGCGGCCACCTCGGCGGGCGGTGGCGGGGCCGCAAGGATCGCGCGTATCGCATCGGCAATCGCGTCGGGTGCGCGCTGAACGATGCGGCCTGCGGCGGGTGATGTCACCAGTTCGGCGGCGCCGCCCGCATCGCTGACGACGATCGGGGTGCCGCAGGCGAGCGCCTCGACCCATGCGTTGGCGAGACCTTCGCTGACCGAGGGCATGACGACCGCATTGGCGGCGCGATAAAGCTGCGGCAAGTCGGCGTTGGGCACCGCTCCCATGAAATGGACGCGGGGCGTGACGCCCAGCCTTGCGGCGAGCGCGCGGTAACGGCCTTCCTCTTCGCCGGTGCCCGCAAGCCAATAGTGAACGCCGGGAAGCGCGGGGAGTGCCTCGATCACCAGCGCCTGTCCCTTGCGCGCGATCAGCGCGCCGACCGTGAGGATCGCGGGCGCGTCGTCGACGCCCAGCGCGGCGCGCGCAGCGGCGCGATCGCCGGGCGAAAAGCGGGCGCTGTCGATTCCCGTATAATGAACCGTGATCCTGGCGGGATCGATGCCGATCGCGGCCATGTCGCGCCGCATCGCGTCCGACACCGCGAGCAAGCCCGCGGCGCAGTCGGCGGCGGCGCCAATTTGCGGTGCGGTGGCGGGGGCATGGCCGAAATGGCTGATGTCGGCGCCGCGCGCCTTGATCGAAAAGGGCAGGCCGAGGGCGTCGGCAACGCTCCTCGCAGCAGGGCCGTCGGGATAGAAGAATTGCGCGTCGATCACGTCGAAGGCTTGCCCCCGAGTGGTGGTCAGGACCGCCCGCGCGACCTTGGCGGGATTGAAGCGCGCGCCGATGCGTGGGATGAGCGTGAAGCGTGGACGATGGACGGTGAGGCCGCTCCAGTATTCCTTGCGCGGCAAGGCGCGGAGCGCGCGGTAGCGTGAGTGGAGGGATAGCGGGAAGGGCGGTAACCCGATGGGGGCGACGACAGTGAGGTCGATCCCCGGCTGCGCGGCAAGGGCGCGCAGGCTTTTTTCGACGAAGAGGCCGAAGTTCGGGCGCGCTGCGTCGGGAAACAGCGTCGCGATCGACAGGACGCGCAGGGGTGGGGCTTCGGACACTTCTAGAGGGTGCGGATCAAGCGTACCGCCACAGCCGCCCACGGCGGGTTGCTGACGACCTGTTGGCGCTGGCCGGAGCCGAGCGGGAGCAGGTGCAGTTTCTCGCCGTCGACGTTGAGCAGGCGCGCGAAGAAGAAGCGGCCGGCGGGGCGGGGGACGAGAAGATCGCGGTTGAGTGCGCTCGCCCAGTCGCCCTCGATCCGGCGGCACCAGATTTCGTCGCCCGCGCGATAATCGCCGATCGATGAGGTCACGCGCACTGCGACCATATCTTCGCCCGGGCGTGCGGTCAGCGCCTGTTCGACGCGGGTCGGCGCCTGCGCGCCGTCGGTGCCGAGGTGCGCGGTGATCGTGAGCTGGGTGTCCTGCGGCAGCTGGACGAGTTCGGCGGCATCGACCCCGAGCGCGGCGGCGATGCGATTCATCCAGCCGAGCGACAAATTGCGCGTGCCGGTTTCGAGGCGGCCGATCGTCTGCGCGGTCGTTGGCGGGTCGCAGCGGTGGCCGACCTCTTCCAATGTCAGGCCCTTGGCACGGCGAACGGCGCGGATGCTGTTGATCATGGCGGCACCTTCAAATAACCAAATCGGTTTCTTCTTTCCTACAAAATATCCGGATGTCAAGGCTGGTCTTCGCTTTGAGGAGATTGCCATGACCGCGCGTCAATTTGCCACCCGCCTTCATCCCGACGACCGCATCGACCCCGCCAAGGCGGGGCCGCAGATGATGCGCCATGTGACGGTCAATGTCGCCGAAAGCCCGATCGTCTGGCTCGCGGCGCGCGGGCATCTGACCGAGGCACAATTGCGCGCGGGCGAGCGGCTGCGCGTCGATTATGAGCGCGCGGGGCTGTCGGCGCGGGTGACGATGCGCTGGGACGCCGCGCCGCCTGCGAAGAGCCGCGGCGGCGCGCGGGCGGGCGATGCGTCGCTGGCGCGGATCGATGCGCACCGGCGCTTCCATGGCGCGCTCGATGCGGCGGGGCCGGGGCTCGCCGATATTTGCTGGCGCGTGATCTGTGCGGGCGAGGGGATTGGCTGCGCGGAGAAGGGGCTGGGCTGGCCGGCACGTTCGGGGAAGCTGGTGCTGGGGCTGGCGCTCGACCGGCTGGCGCGGTTTTACGGGACGGGGTGAGGAGGAGGTGTTGGACCGAGTTGGCTTTGGGGTGATTAACGGAAGCTAATCGCGCAATCGGAACGGATGGTCGGGATTGTTCCGAACAAAATCTTCCACCTCACGTAGCCGCTCAGGAAAGGGCTCTGCCTCTCTCCACCGCGTATGATTAATGAAGCGGAACCCCGCATTCCATAGCGCCTGGATTTTGGCCCACTGCTCTTCATCGGATTTCCGGGGTACGCTAAATGCGCGGCCCATCCAATGGAGATCAGCCTTGCACTCAGGACATGTCGCGCGTGCTGCCTCGGCCAGCTTCCAAGACTTGCGGCAGTCAAAACAGGCGTGCGGCCAAAGGCATTCTGGGCCGCGATGATGAGGCGGCGCATAAGGACCGGGAATAACCCTGTTTCCCATAGCCTTCCGCAAATCCATGCGTTCAGCTTTGGACGGTGTCTGTTTCATGCATTGACTAGTGCAACAATCGCCAAATGTCTGCAATCGGTCGATTTCGGTCATTGCCTCAGCTTGACCGGAATGGGGTGACCATGAAAGGGAGGGCAGGCCCCGGGTCAAGCCCGGGGTGACGATGGCGGGGGTAACAAGTCTTATCCGTCCCGCACTACGATTTCAGCGGCCCGCCTTCGCGGGGGCGACGTTATAGGACGGCCGCAGCGATTATTGGAGGCCTTCGACCTCTTCCGCCAGCGCCAGCCAGCGGTCTTCCGCCGCCGCCTTTTCGTCGCGCAGCGCATCGAGTTTCCCGGTCAGCGCGGTGAATCTCGCATGGTCGCGCGTGAACAGCGTGCCGTCCGACAGATCCTTTTCGACGCCCGCCATTTCGGCCTCGATCGCCTCGATGCGGCCCGGCAGCAGGTCGTAGTCGCGCTGGTCCTTGTAGGTGAGTTTCTTGCGCGCGGTCGGCGGGGGCGGCGGTGCGGCGACCGACGCCTTGGCTTTGACGCTGTTTGGCTTGACGCGCTTGGCTTCCCAGTCGGCATAGCCGCCCGCGACGATATCGACCTTGCCCGATCCGTCGAGGCCGAGGGTGACGGTGACGGTGCGGTCGAGGAAGTCGCGGTCGTGGCTGACCAGCAGTACGGTGCCGGCATAGTCGGCGATGACTTCCTGCAGCAGGTCGAGCGTTTCGAGGTCGAGATCGTTGGTCGGCTCGTCGAGGACGAGCAGGTTCGATTCGCGGGCGAATTCGCGGGCGAGCAAAAGCCGCGAGCGTTCGCCGCCCGACAGCGCGCCGACGGTCGCCTCGATCACGCCGGGGTCGAAGAGAAATTCCTTCAAATAGCCCTGGATATGTTTTTTGACCCCGCGCACCTCGATCCAGTCGCCGCCGTCGGCGAGAATGTCGCGGACGCGCTTTTCGGGCGACATCAGGCTGCGCTGCTGATCGATGATGATGCCGTCGAGGGTCGGGGCAAGGGTGATCTTGCCGGTATCGGGCTGGATTTCGCCGGTCAGCAGCTTGAGCAGGGTCGACTTGCCCGCGCCATTGGCGCCGACGATGCCGATGCGGTCGCCGCGCTGGACGCGAAAATCGAAATTCCTGATGATCGTGCGCTCGCCGAAGCTGATCGACACATTTTCGGCGACGATTACCGATTTCGACCGGACATCGTCGTTGGCGAGGCCGAGCTTGGCGACGCCGGGGCCGCCGATCATTGCCGCGCGGGTCGCGCGCATTTCCTTGAGCTTTTCGAGGCGGCCCTGATTGCGCTTGCGGCGTGCGGTGACGCCGCGTTCGAGCCAGTGTAACTCGAGCCGCAGTTTCGAATCGAGGCGCTGGGCGGCGCGCTCTTCTTCGGCGGCGATCGCGTCGCTCCATTCCTCGAAGCCCCCGAAGCCGATTTCCTTGCGGCGGATGCTGCCGCGGTCGAGCCACAATGTCTGGCGGGTCAGGCGGGTGAGGAAAGTACGGTCGTGGCTGATCGCGACAAAGGCGCCGGTGTAGCGCGCGAGCCAGGATTCGAGCCACTCGATCGCGGCGAGATCGAGGTGGTTGGTCGGTTCGTCGAGCAGCAACACATCGGGGTTCTGCGCGAGCGCCCGGGCGAGCGCGGCGCGGCGGCGCTCGCCGCCCGATGCGTTGGCGGCGTTGCGGCTCATGTCGATGCCGAGCTGGTCGGCGATCGCGGCGACCTCAAATTCCTCGGGTGCATTGGGCGCAGCGATGGCGAAATCCATCAATGTCGCGAAGCCCGAAAAATTGGGCTCCTGTTCGAGCATCACGACATGGGTGCCGGGGACGATCACGCGCTTGCCCTTGTCGGGATCAATCTGTCCGGCGAGCAGTTTGAGCAAGGTCGTCTTGCCTGCGCCGTTGCGGCCGATCAGCGCGAGACGGTCGCGTTCGCCGACATAGATGTCGAGATCCTGGAACAGCCAACCGCTGCCCTGAACGAGGCCGAGGCCTTCATATGATAAAATCGGTGCTGCCATGATGAACGGCGAGCTAGCGACCTGTTCAGCCCGGCGCAAGCGCGATGCGGGCAAAGGCCGGAACGGGTCGGCTCCGTCTGCGTTACGGGGCTGGGATCATGAAGGGCCGGGACTCCGGCGACAGGAGAAGAATATGACGAAGCAGACGCTCACCGCTATGGCTACTGGATTGGCATTGCTGGTGGCAACGCCGGCACTCGCGCAGCAAGGGGGAACGACGGTGACGACAGCAACGGCCCAGGGCCCGATCCTCAGCTTCAGCGTCGACAAGGAAGTGCGCTCGCGTCCCGACCGTGCCAGCATCGGTGCGGGCGTGACCAGCACCGCGCCGACCGCGGTCGAAGCCTTGCGCGCCAACAGCGCCGCGATGGAAAAGCTGGTTGCCGCTGCCAAGGCGCGCGGGATCAAGGCCGACGATATCCAGACCAGCGGCATCAATCTGTCGCCGCAATATGATTATAACAATCAGGGCAATGGCCAGCCGCCGCGCTTTTTGGGCTATCAGGTCAGCAACACGGTTCGCGCGACGACCGGTGATATCGCCAAGCTCGGCGAACTGCTCGACGCGCTGGTCGCGGCGGGCGGTACCAATATCGACGGCCCCTATTTCTCGATGAAGGATGCCGACGCGTTGCTCGTCCCGGCGCGCAAGGCGGTGTTCGACGAGGCCAATGCCAAGGCCGCCGACTATGCGCGGCTCGCAGGCTATCGCACCGCCGAACTGGTGTCGGTGAGCGAAGGCGGCGGCTTCCAGGGTCCGCCGCGTCCGATGGCCTATGCGATGGACGCACGGGTGCAGAGCGCCGGCAAGGCCGTGATCGAGCCCGGTCAGGTTGCAAATACGCTGACGCTGAGCTTCCAGTACCGGCTGGTTCGCTAAGTAACATGTCGCCCCCGCCAACGGCGGGGGCGACAATATATTACCCCAATTCCCCCTCTGCCCACGGCCAGGGCCGTTCGCGGAACCATTTGGTGATGATATATTTGCGCCCCTTGCGCACTTTCATCCCGTGGTGGAGCGTGTCGGCATTGGGCTGGCCGTCGGTACGGACATTGTTCCACGCGAGCAGCTTGCCGGTTTCGGGCTGGTGCATCTTGGCCGTCGCGAGGAAACGCGTGGCGCCGCCGGCGTCCGGTTCATTGAGATAGACCATCAGCGTCCAGCTGCGCTGCCCCGGCACTGCGCAATAGGTTTCCCAGTCGGCGCCGTGCGGATCGAAATAGTCGGTGTGCGCCTTGAACTGCTGGCCGACGTCGTAGCGCTGCCCCTGTAGCGGTTCCCCATATTCCAGCGGGATGCCGGTGAGGCCGTGAAGTCTCGTGTTGATGGTGCTGACCAGCGGGTCGCGGTGGTTGAGATCACAGGTGGTGCTGGTGCGAAACGCATCGTCGCCGTTCGGGTCGGCGATCGTCGAGGGGCGCACGTCGCGGTCGATTTGCTCGACCAGCGCGGCGCAAGTGGAAGGGTCGAGAAAGCCCGCCAGCATAAATTGCTCGAGCTTTGGCGTCGGGGCGCGACGGATGCCGGGGACAGCGGCGAGCCTTTGTGCGGTGCGGTCGGCGCCCGATGTCGCCATGTCCACGATCTTGCTTTCGGTCATGCGGCTTTTTAGTCGGCACATTCGATGCGAACAATGCTTGACGAACGGGGGCACCCGCGCCTATTCGCCGCGCGCTGTCGAGGCTGCTTTCTGCGCCTCTTCGCTTATGTGGCGACCATAGCTCAGTTGGTTAGAGCGCCGGTTTGTGGTACCGGAGGTCGCGGGTTCGAGCCCCGTTGGTCGCCCCATTTCCCCATGAAATCATGGATGATATTCCCCATGTGGAATCGGCGTGACTCCGCGTCATTGTTCTATTATTACTTTCTCACGTAATTTTAAACGCGAGGATGAGTCCATGTCCGCAGTCTGGGATTTCGCCGATTTTGACGATCATGAACATGTCCACATGTTCCGCGATCGCGCCAGCGGGCTGACGGCGGTCGTCGCGGTCCACTCGACTCACCTTGGCCCCGGGGCGGGCGGTGTGCGCTACTGGCATTATCCGCAGCGCGCGGCGGCGATCACCGACGCGCTGCGCCTGTCGCGCGGCATGAGCTACAAGAATGCGATGGCCGGCCTGCCGATGGGCGGCGGCAAGGGAGTGATCCTCGCCGATGAGGGCGGGGCGAAGACCCCCGAATTGCTTGCGGCGTTCGGCCGTGCGGTCGAATCGCTGGGCGGCGCCTATATCACCGCCGAAGATGTCGGGATCACCGACGTCGATATGGTCGAGATCGCCAAGCACACCAAATATGTCAGCGGGCTGCCCGTCGCCAGCGGCGCCGCCGTGGGCGGTAATCCGGGACCCTATACGGCGCTGGGCGTCTATCTGGGGGTCAAGGCGGCGATATTGAACGGACTGGGCACCGACAGTGCCAAGGGCGTGCGGATCGCGATCCAGGGCGTCGGCAGCGTCGGCGGCGGTGTCGCGCGGCGGCTGGCGGCTGAGGGCGCGAAGCTGATCCTCGCCGACGTCGATCTGGCGCGAGCGAAAGCGCTCGCCGACGAGTTGGGTGCAGAGCTGGCCGATTCGGCGGCGATCATGGAGGTTGAGGCCGATGTGCTGAGTCCCAATGCGCTTGGCGCGATCCTGACCGAGGCGAGCATCGGGAAATTGCGCGTGCCGGTCGTCGCGGGCGGCGCGAACAACCAGCTTGCGACCGCGGCTGACGGCCAGCGCATCCACGATCGCGGCATCACTTACGCCCCCGATTATGTGATCAACGCCGGCGGCATCATCAATGTCGCGCTGGAATATCTGGGGCACGGCAGCCGCGAAGAAGTCGAAAGCCGTATCCATCTGATTCCCGGGCGGCTTGCCGACATTTGGGCCGAGAGCAAGGCGAGCGGTACGCCGGCGTCGATGGTCGCCGACCGCATGGCACAGAAGCTGATCGGCCGGGGGTGATACGCGTCGCCCCCGCGAAGGCGGGGGCGCCGGCAACCTTGCACAAGGCCGATGGCGGCCCCCGCCTTCGCGGGGGCGACGGTCAAGTGGGCTGGCGCGGTCCGCAATTTCCGCTAAGCCAAGGACAATGAAGCGGCATTTCTTTTTCGTCAGCGGCTGGCTGTCGCTGGGGTTGGGTGCGATTGGCGCCTTTCTGCCGCTGTTGCCGACGGTTCCTTTCGTGATTCTTGCCGCCTTTTGCTTCGCGCGTTCGTCGCCGCGGCTTGAGGCGTGGCTGGTGAACCACCCGACCTTTGGCCATCATATCGTCGCATGGCGCGAAAAGGGCGCGATCAGCCGCAAGGGCAAGATCGCGGCGAGCGTCGCCTTTGCCGTGAGCATCGTCGCAGCGCTGATCTTCGCGCCTTGGCCCTGGTCGATGGCGCCGGTCGTCGCGGCGGCCGTCACCGGCAGCTGGATATGGACGCGGCCCGAGGGTTGACGCCGGGGCGAGGGCGACCAAAAGATGCACACCGGGTCGCGCCGGGCAAATTGCTGGACCCACCCATCCAGCTCGCCTAAGGACGACGCCAATCCGATGCACGCTTATGCCAACCCCACCCGTTTTCTTGCGATCGCCAGGCCGCTGACCCCGTGGCTGCTGGGCGCCGGCCTGTTGCTTCTGCTCGTTGGGGCGTGGGCCGGGCTCACTCAGGTTCCGGGCGATTATAAGCAGGGCGAGACTGCCCGCATCCTTTACGTCCATGTTCCATCGGCGTGGCTCGGCATGGGGGGCTGGACCGCACTTGCGATCACCGGGCTGGTCCAGCTTGTCTGGCGGCACCCGCTGGCGGGAATCGCTGCGCGCGCGGTCGCGGTGCCGGGGATGCTGTTCACCGCGCTGTGTCTTGCGACCGGTTCGATCTGGGGCAAGCCGACCTGGGGCACCTGGTGGGAATGGGACGGGCGGATGACCTCGATGCTCGTCCTGCTGTTCCTTTATGCCGGCTTCATCGCATTGACGAGCGGGGACGAGGGGCAGCGCCAGGGCGGATCGCTGTCGCGCGGAGCGGCCATTTATGCGCTCGTCGGCGCGATCAATATTCCGATCATCAACCGCAGCGTCGTGTGGTGGAACAGCCTGCATCAGGGGCCGAGCATCACGCTGGGCGGATCGAGCATCGACAATGCGCTGCTCTGGCCGCTGGGCCTGACTTTGCTGGGCTTTTCATTCTTGTTCGGTGCAATCGTCCTGATGCGGATGCGCCGGATCATCGCCGATAACCGGATTGCCGCGCGGTTGCGCCGGCTTGCCGACGACGAGGGGATTTAGGACGTGACGGGGGTCATCAGCGGTGGCGGGCAATGGGCCTTTGTGGCCGCAGCCTATATTTTGACGGCCGTGTTGACCGGCGCGGTGCTGTTGCACAGCTGGCGCGCGATGGCGACGGCCGAGCGGCGCAGTGACGCGCTGCGAAAGGACCGCAAGTGAAAGCGAAGCATCAACGACTGATTCTGGCGCTGGTCGCGCTCGTCGGCGTCGCGGGCGCCGGCGTGCTGGCGGCGAGCGCGTTGCGTGACGAAGCTGCCTATTTCCGGACCCCCGTCGAAATTCAGGACGGCAAGGCGACGGTTGGCGAGGCGATGCGGCTGGGCGGCATGGTCGCGGCGGGCAGCATCAAGCGCCAGAGCGACGGCCTGACCATCCGCTTCGTTGCGACTGACGGCAAGGCGTCGGTGCCGGTGGAATACAAGGGCATCGTCCCCGACCTGTTCGGCGAAGAATCGGGAATGGTCGCCGACGGCCGGATGCGCGCTGATGGTATTTTCGTCGCCGACCGCATCCTCGCCAAGCATGACGAACGTTATATGCCGCCGCAGATGGGCGAGATGCCCAAGGGCGTAGCGAAAGCGCAGCAAAAAACATGATTGCCGAACTTGGACTGGCCCTGCTCTGGATCGCGGCGGCACTCGCCTGCTTGTCGCTGGTCGCGGGCACGCTGTATCTGCGCGGTGGGCCGAAGGATCTGGGTGCGCTGGTGCGGCCGGCGAGCGTTGCGCAAGGTGTGCTCACCGCGGTCGCCTTTGCATTGCTGATCGCGCTGTTCGTGCGCTCCGACATGTCGGTCGAGCTGGTTGCGCGCAACAGCAACAGCCTGAAGCCCATGATGTTCAAGGTCGCGGGGACGTGGGGCAATCATGAGGGCTCGATGCTGTTGTGGCTGACGATCCTCGGCTTGTCGGGTGCGCTGGTCGCGATCTTCGAGAAGCGATTGCGCGAAGATACGCTGATTGCGACGCTTGCGGCGCAGGCGGCATTGAGCATCGGTTTCTTCGCCTTTCTGATCTTCTCTTCCAACCCGTTCAAGCGTCTGCCGGTGGCGCCGCCTGACGGGCAGGGACTCAATCCGTTGCTCCAGGACCCGGGGCTGGCCTTCCATCCGCCGACGCTTTACATCGGCTACGTCGGCCTTTCGGTCGCGTTCAGCTTTGCCGTCGGCGCGCTGGTCACGCGCGAGATTGGTCCGGCCTTCGCCCGCGCGATGCGGCCGTGGGTGCTGGGAAGCTGGATCTTCCTGACTATCGGGATCACCGCGGGCAGTTACTGGGCCTATTACGAGCTCGGCTGGGGCGGCTGGTGGTTCTGGGATCCGGTCGAAAATGTCTCGCTGATTCCGTGGCTGGCCGGCGCCGCCTTGCTCCATTCGGTCGCGGTGACCGCCACCCGCAACGCGCTGCGTGCGTGGACGGTGATGCTCGCGGTGATCGGTTTTTCGATGTCGATGGTCGGCACCTTCATCGTCCGTTCGGGGCTGCTCACCAGCGTTCACAGCTTTGCCGTCGATCCCGAGCGCGGCACCTTCCTGCTCGTGTTGATGGCAGTGTACATCGGCGGCGCGCTGACCCTGTTCGCGCTGCGCGCCAATACGGTCGCGGAGGGCAAGAAATTCGCGCTGCTGAGCCGTGAGGGCTCGCTCGTCATTAACAACCTGCTGCTCACGACGATCCTTGCGCTGGTGCTACTCGGTACGCTCTATCCGATCGTCGCCGAGGCGATGGGCGAGAAGATTTCGGTCGGTCCGCCCTATTATAACAAGGTCGCGGGGCCGCTCGCGCTCATCCTCTGCCTTGTGATGGTCGCCGGGCCGCTGCTCAGCTGGCGCAAGGATGACGGCAAGAAACTCTGGTCGCGGCTGCCGCTCGCGGTGTTCGCCGGGGCGCTGGTGCTGGTGCTGCTCGTCATTTTCGGCGGCAAGGTCGGCATATTGCCTTTGCTTGGCATGACGGTCGCCGGTGTCGTTGCCGTTGCCAGCCTCGCACCCTTGTGGGGCCGCAATCTGCGGCGCACGCCGCTGCCGACCTGGGGAATGGTGATCGCCCACTTCGGCGTTGCGGTGACGCTGGCCGGGATGGGCGCCGAAAGCGCCTTCATCAAGGAACGCCTCGTTGCGGCGGCGCCGGGCGATGTCGTGAAGGTGGGCGATTTCGCGGTCAGGTTCGCCGGGGTGAAGCCCGTCGCCGGGCCCAATTTCACCGCGATCGAGGGGACACTGGTCGCCACGACATCGGGCGGCGCGTCCTTCACGCTGAAACCCGAATCGCGGATGTTTCCCGGCCTGATGGGCACCGCGCCGACCGAAACCAATGAAGCCGCGTTGCTGACGCGGCCGGGCGGACAGCTTTATGCGGTACTTGGCCAGCCGGTGGCCAGCGAAGATGGCAGCGCCGACCGTTATCAGCTGCGCTTGTGGTGGAAGCCGCTGGTGTGGTGGATCTGGCTCGGTGGTGGCTTGATCGCGCTCGGCGCAGTGCTGTCGATGCTCGGCCGCGCCCAGTTGCTGGCGCTGTGGCGTGCGCGCCGGTCACGCAAATCACAGGAGCGTTTCGCACCATGAAGAATCGTTGGGTTCTTTTCGTCCCGCTGGCGATCATGGGGTTGCTGTTCGGCGCCTTCATCTATCGGCTGGTGACGCCAGCGGAGACGCTGATCCAGTCGCAGTGGATCAACAAGCCGATGCCGCTTTTCGACCTGCCGCCTGCGACGGCCGGGGTCGAGGGGCTGAAGAGCAGTCAGCTGGCCGATGGACGTCCGCGACTGGTCAACGTCTTTGCAAGCTGGTGCATCCCGTGCCGCGCCGAAGCGCCGCAGCTCGAGGCGTTGAAAGCCGCAGGCGTGCCGATCGACGGCATCGCGATCCGCGATCGGCCCGATGATGTCGCGATGTTCCTGCGCGAATTCGGCAATCCGTTCGACCGCATCGGGTCCGATATGCAGAGCAGCGTCCAGATCGCGCTGGGATCGTCGGGCGTGCCCGAAACCTTCCTGATCGATGGCAAGGGCATCATTCGCGAACAGATTCAGGGCGTGATTCTCGCCGAGCAGGTGCCGGAGATCGTCGCCAAGCTGGAAGCGATGAAGTGAGCATGCGCCTCGCCGCTGTGGCGCTGTTCGGCGTGATCGCTGCGCCGTTGGCGGCGCAAGACCGGTTGCCGCCCGCACCCTATGCCTATCAGCAGCTTGCCGACCCCGCCAAAGAGGCGAAGGCGAAGGCGTTGATGGAAGAGCTGCGCTGTCTCGTCTGTCAGGGCCAGTCAATTGCTGACAGCGATGCGCCCTTGGCCGGTGACATGCGGCACGAGGTGCGCAGCAAGATTGCAGCGGGCGAAAGTCCCGGTGAAATTCGAAAATGGCTGGTCGCGCGCTATGGCAATTGGGTGACCTATGATCCGCCGTTCGACATGGCGACGGCGCTGCTGTGGCTGGGGCCATTGATCTTTCTCGGTCTCGGCGGCTGGCTGGCCTTTGGTCGCTTCCGCCGCGGCGATAGCGAAGACGAGGGCGAGGCATGATCTGGCTGTGGGTGATATTGGCCGCGTTGCTGACGATCGCAGGGATCTTCTGGCTGGGCAAACTGCCCGCAGCGGCGCGGCCGCTGGCGGCGGCGGCGGTGATGCTGGGCCTCGCCGGCTATGCCCTGGAAGGCAGCCCCTCGCTGCCCGGCAAGCCGGTTGCTGCAGCAGCGGAACCCGAAGGGTTCGGCGAGGCGATTACCGACCAGCGGAAGGGGATGGCCGATCGTTTCGGCCCGGCCGCGCAGTGGCTCGGCATGTCCGACGGTTTCGCCCGTACCGGCAAGACAGGGCTGGCCGCCCAGACGTTGCAAAAGGGACTCGAGAAATATCCCGACAATGTCGACCTGTGGGTGGGGCTTGGCAATGCCCTGGTCGCGCATGGCGGCGGCGTGATGTCACCCGCGGCGGCTTTGGCATTCGACGAAGCGGCACGCCGCGATCCGACCCATCCCGCGCCGCCTTTCTTTGCCGGGCTGGCGTTGGCGCAGGGCGGCGACCTCAAAGGCGCGGAGGCGGTGTGGAGCCAATTGCTCGCGCGCAGCCCCGCCGACGCGCCATGGCGCCGCGATCTGGAAATGCGGCTTGCGCAGCTGCGCGAGGCGCTCGGGCCGCAGCTGCCGCCCGCGACACCGACAGGGCCCTGATTTGAGTGCTATTCCATCGCCGCGGACTGGTCTAAAGGCGCGCGATGACTGCTGAGTCGCAACAGGCGGGCGGTGGGGCTTCGAGTCCCGCCCTGACTGCCGCCGATACGGGCCATTACGGCCATGGCCATCAGGGTGACGGCAAGCTGAAGCTGGCTGTCGGCGCGGTGGGCGTCGTCTTTGGCGATATCGGAACCAGCCCGCTCTACGCATTTCGAGAGACATTTTCGGGCCATCATCCGATCGAGCCCGACCCGTTGCACATCTATGGCGTGCTGAGCCTGGTGTTCTGGTCGATGATGCTGGTCGTCACGTTCAAATATGTGCTGACAATCATGAAGGCCGACAACAAGGGCGAGGGCGGCAGTCTGGCTCTGCTTGCGCTGATCAGTCGCCAATCGTCGGGCAAACGCTGGACCTGGCCGATCATATTGCTCGGCGTATTCGCGACCGCGCTTTTCTATGGTGACAGCATGATCACCCCGGCGATGTCGGTGCTCTCGGCGACTGAGGGGCTGAGCTATGTTAACAAGGGATTTGAGCCCTATATCGTGCCGATCGCGCTCGCGATCCTGATCGGCCTTTTCGGTATTCAGGCGCATGGGACGGCCAAGGTCGGGGCGTTGTTCGGCCCGATCATGCTGCTCTATTTTCTGATGCTCGCGACGCTGGGCGTGATGCATATTGTCGATCAGCCCGGGATCATCATCGAAACCTTGAACCCGGTGAATGCGCTGCGTTTCTTCTATGTCGACGGGTTCACGGCCTTTATCGCGCTGGGCGCGGTTGTGCTGGCGGTGACGGGGGCCGAGGCGCTTTATGCCGATATGGGGCATTTCGGACGCAAGCCGATTGGCCTCTCGTGGCTGTGCTTCGTGCTGCCGGCGCTGATGCTCAACTATATGGGGCAGGGCGCGATGGTGCTTGCCGCCGAAGCCGGGCCGCGTGCCCAGCTGATTCAAGATCCCTTCTTTCAGATGATGCCCGACGCGTGGCGGATCCCGGTCGTGATCCTCGCGATGCTGGCGACGATCATCGCCAGCCAGGCGGTGATCTCGGGCGCTTTCTCGCTGACCCAGCAGGCGATCCAGTTGGGCTTCATTCCGCGCCTGCGCGTCGAGCACACCAGCGCGTCGGCGGCGGGGCAGATTTATATCCCGATGGTCAATTGGGCGCTGATGGTGATGGTGATCATCCTCGTTCTCTTCTTCGGGTCGTCGAGCAACCTTGCGGCGGCCTATGGCATCGCGGTGACGGGGGCGATGTTCATCGACACCTGTCTGATGAGCGTCGTGCTGTTCAGCCTGTGGCGCTGGCCGGCGTGGAAGGCGTTGCCGGTCCTTGCGGTCTTCTTCATCGTCGATATCGCCTATTTCGGCGCGAACCTGATCAAGGTGCCCGACGGCGGCTGGGTGCCGCTGGCGATCGGCCTCACCATCTTTACGATGCTCACGACCTGGTCGCGCGGGCGCAAGCTGATGCAGCAGCAGATGGCCGAAGGCGCGATGCCCATCCCCGTGTTCGTGAAATCGGCGGCGAACAGCGCAACCCGCGTGCCCGGAACCGCGGTGTTCATGACGTCGAGTTCCGATGGCGTGCCGCACGCGCTGCTCCACAATCTGAAGCACAACAAGGTGCTGCACGAACGCATCATCCTGCTCACGATCAAGATCGCCGACGTGCCCTTCGTGCGCGAAGAAAATCATTGTGCGCTTGAGGATCTGGGGCAGGGATTCCACCGGCTGGTGCTGAATTACGGCTTTATGCAGCCGGTCCATGTGCCCGAGGCGCTGAAACGCGTCACCGGATGCGGTGCCGAATTCAAGATGATCGAGACCAGCTTTTTCCTGTCGCGGCAGACGCTGATCGCCGCGGCGACGCCGGGCATGCCGATCTGGCGCGAAAAGCTGTTCGCCTGGATGCTGCGTAATTCGGAAAGCGCGATGGAATATTTCCGCCTGCCGACCAACCGCGTCGTTGAATTGGGAAGCCAGGTCGCGATCTGAAGCCCGACCGTTTCGGACCAATTGCCGCAATAAGGGTTTGAACATTGCCGGCAGTCTTGCGATGCAAGCGCGAACGGACGAGGGTCGGCGACCAGCATGACAGTCGACAACAATGATGTGCGGATCCTGCCGGTTCCACCGGCACCCTTTGCCCTGATCGTCGGTTCGGCGATGCGCCAGGCATCGGCCGACGAGCTGGAGCAGGCGATCCGCCATCTGGGGCTGATGCCCGAACGGATCGACAGCGATGATCCTGCGCGCTCGCTACCAGCGTTCCGGCTGCACTTTGGAACGCTGTCGTGGGTCGCGGAGCCGGCCGACGAATCCGCGCTCGACCAGATCGATCCAGCGCAGCCTTTCACCAGCCTGCTCGCTGCCAGTCTGCCGCGTGACTGGCGTGACGGCAGACATTGCTGGATGTTCGTTCCCGAGGATACGGAAACGCCGGTGGTCGCAGCGGAGCGGCACAAAAATGGCCGCGATTACCTGAAGGCCATGCTGTTGTTGATCGACCTGTTCGATGCGAGTCATCTTTTCTGGTCGCCCGCGCGTCTGTGGTCCGATGCACCGCAATTTCGCGCGTCGGTCGCGGAGATGTTGACCAGCGGCATGCCGCCGGTGCTGCATCTGGTGGCCTTTCGGCGTCACGATAGCGACGAAGGCGAGGCCGTCGGCACGCGCGGGCTGATGTGGTTCGCCGGGCAGGAGCTGGAGGCAAATATACCCGCCGGCTGGACGGTGGCGGAGATGATCAAGCGGCTGGCGCGGCTCGCGCTCGACATGATGCTCAATGGCCGGTTCAGCGGCAATCGCGACCTGCAGGGGCTCGCGCCCGGCGAAACGATCCGGCTGGCGGCGGTCGGCGGCGATCGACGAACGGTGCGCGTCGAGTTCGGCCGCCAACGCTGATGCCAAGGCGCGGCTGGCAAGGGGGCGCCGCCGCCGCGCAGCGGGTATCAGCGTCATCATCTCGTCCCGATTTCGCTGCTAAAACGACCGCAGATGGCGGCAATGTTCACCTGTCTGGAGGATGAGGGATTTGCGCTGCGGCATTTCGGCGGCAATGGCTTGATGCTGCCCGCGTCCGAGGCGGCGGCGCTATCGTCGGGCTATGCGCTGCATCGCGGGCCACACCATGGCTATAGCGACGTGGTGACGGCACGGGTCGAGCGGGTGCGGGTGCATTTTGCCTTGCACGCGCCACATGACCTGCGCACTGCACCGCGCAACGCAACGCAACGCAACGCAACGCAACGCAACGCAACGCAACGCAACGCAACGCAACGCAACGCGCCGTGGCGATGCGCCTGCGGCTGTTGCAGGACGCCACGCGGCGCGCGCTGACCGATCGGCACGGCACCGGATTCTGGCTCAACCGGCGCGATCCGATGCGGCTGTTCGCCGATCGTCCCTATCTGGACGAGGCGATCGATCGCCTGTTCGGAACGGTCAAAGCCTGACCTTGGCCTCCAGCTCGCGACGAGCGGCGAGATACTGCGCCTCCAGCTCGGCGACGAATTCGGCGACCGGGCGAACGGCGGTGAGGGGGCCAATGCCCTGACCTGATCCCCAAATATCCTTCCAGGCCTTCACCTTGGTGTTGCCGCCCGAGCCGAAGTTCATCGTCTTGAGGTCACCTTCGGGCAGATTGTCGGGATCCATGCCGGCATCGACGATCGACTGGCGCAGATAATTGCCGTGGACGCCGGTGAAAAGGTTCGAATAGACGATGTCGCTCGCGCGGCCCGCGACGATGCCGTTCTTATAGCCTTCGTCGGCATTGGCTTCGGCCGTGGCGATGAAGGCGCTGCCCATATAGGCAAGGTCGGCGCCGCACGCCTGCGCGGCGAGGATCGAGCGGCCGTGGCCAATCGCGCCCGACAGTGCGACGGGGCCGTCGAACCAGGTGCGGATTTCCTGCACCAGCGCGAAAGGCGACAGTACTCCGGCGTGGCCGCCCGCGCCAGCGGCAACGGGAATCAGTCCGTCAGCGCCCTTTTCGACTGCCTTGCGCGCAAAGCGGTCGTCGATGACGTCGTGGAGCGTGATGCCACCCCAGCCATGGACGGCCTGGTTGAGCTCTTCGCGCGCGCCAAGCGAGGTGATGGTGATCGGCACTTTCCATTTCGCACAGGTGGCGATGTCCTGCTCGAGCCGGTCGTTCGATTTATGGACGATCTGGTTGACCGCATAGGGCGCCGAAAGTCGGTCGGGATTGGCGCGGTCCCATGCCGCAAGCTCTTCGGTGATCTGGTGCAGCCATTCGTCGAGCAATGTTTGTGGCCGGGCATTGAGCGCCGGGAAGCTGCCGACGATGCCCGCCTTGCACTGGGCGATGACCAGTTCGGGGCCCGAAACGATGAACAAGGGCGAGCCGATGACGGGCAGGCGCAGGCGGTCGAAAATCGGGGGAAGGGCCATGAATCAATCTCCGGTTGCGGTTTGAAACTGACCTTAACGTAAACGGAAGGTCGCGCAAGAGGGGTTGAATGGGGCGCCGAATGCGGCCGCGGACGGTGGCGGTATGGGCTTTGGCGGACAGGCGCCAACAAATGACAAAGGCGGCCGGAGCCGCCTTTGTTCGCTTCTTCTTCACCTTGTCAGACCGGCGCGGTCCGGCGGCGGGCGGCCTTGAAGGCGACGTAGCCGAACAGGGCGGCGGCGATCAGGAGCACGCCTTGTGCCGCGACGAACGGCCCTTCGGTCCCGGTTGGTGCGAGCGCGTTAAGAGCAGGCACTTTGAGGAACGACTGCACCACCAGCACGAACAGGTTGAGGTAGAGTGCGAGGGTGGCGGTGACCGCATAGGCGGTCGCGGCGCGGCCGGCGAGCTTGCGGCCATAATAGGCCGCGAAGGCGATGATCAGGATCAGCGTTGAGAGGATCCCGACCCCGAGCGCCGGCGTGAAGGCGACGATCGGGAAGAGGAAACCAGTCAGGCTGGTGAGCAATGTTGTCCACAGGAAAATGCCGGTGGTGCGGGGGAGCAGACGTCCGCGCACGAAGGCGGGGAGGGCGACAAGGCCCGCGCCGATGCCGATCAGGCTGATCGCGACATGGAGCGTGGTGAATTGCGGAATGGTCAAACCGAGGATCATGTTACGTCTCCCTGGAGGTAGCGGGCCGCGGGCTGTGACCGCGACAGGTTTGGACGAAGTGCGCTGCGCGCGGCGATATAGGCGTCGTAATCGGCCTGATCGGGAAGTGCGGGGATGGTGATGACTTCCCCCAGATCGAGGCCCTTCAGTGCGGCATCGACCATGTCGTTGACGTCCATCACCATTTCGGCGGGGATATTGGCAAGCTGCGCGTCGTCCCAGATCGGCGTGCGGGTGATGCCCGGGAGAACCGCCTGGATACGGACGCCCTTGGCGCCGAGCTCGACCTGCAGGGCCTCGGTAAAGGCGAGGACATAGGCTTTGCTGGCAGGATAGACGGCGGTGAAGCCGTCGGGCATCAGCGCGGTGATCGAGGTGATGTTGATGAGGGTACCGCGGCCCTGTGCGGCAAGGCGCGGGGCGATGGCGGCGGCGAGGCGCGTCACCGCGAGGATGTTGAGATCGATCATCCCGGTGAGGTGGGCGGGATCGGCCTCGACAATGCTGGTCTCGCCCGCAACGCCGGCATTGTTGATCAGGCCGGTGATCGCGGCGTCTTCGCGCAGCCGCATTTCGATGCGCGCGAGGTCGTCGGCCTTTGCCAGATCAGCAGCGAGCACTTCGACCGCGACCCCGGTGTCGGCGCGAAGGCGGTAGGCGAGGTCGGCGAGCTTGTCGGCGCGGCGCGCGACCAAAATCAGGTTTGCGCCGCGCCTGGCGAAGCGGTCGGCATAGACGGCGCCAATGCCATCCGATGCGCCGGTGATGAGAATGGTTTCCCTGGTCATCTGACGTCTCCCTTGATGAGGAGGCGCAGTCCCCCCGGACCGCGCCTCATCTTCTATCAGCTATTGATGAAATCCAGAAGGTCGGCGTTGAACCGGTCCTGATGGGTGACGGTCAGGCCATGGTCGGCGCCTTCATAGATTTTGAGCACCGCCTGCTGGACGATTTTGACGGTCGAGAGCGCCGCGGCGCCGATCGGCACGATCTGGTCGTCGTCGCCGTGAAGGACGAGGGTAGGGACGTCGAACTTCTTCAAATCATCGTTGAAGTCGCTTTCCGAAAAGGCTCGAATGCTGTCGAGCAGGCCCTTGAGACCGCCGTTCATCCCCTGACGGACGAATTCGTCGCGGACCGCTTCGGAGACGACCGCGCCATCGCGGTTATAGCCGTAGAAGGGGAGCGACAGATCCTTGAAGAATTGGGGGCGGTTGTCGAACGTGCCCTTGCGAATGCCGTCGAACACATCGATCGGCAGGCCGCCCGGATTGGCTTCGGTCTTGAGCATCAGCGGGGCAACTGCACTGATCAGCGCGACCTTGGCGACGCGGCCGGAGCCATGACGGCCGATATAGCGGGTGACTTCGCCGCCGCCGGTCGAGTGGCCGACGAGGATGACGTCCTTCAGGTCCAGCTGTTCGATCAGCTCGGCAAGGTCGTCGGCATATTGGTCCATATTGTTATTTTCCCAGACCTGATCCGAACGGCCGTGGCTGCGGCGGTCATGGGCGATGGTGCGGAAACCCTGGTTCGCAAAGAAAACCATCTGGGCGTCCCACGCGTCGGCGCTGAGCGGCCAGCCGTGCGAGAAGATAATCGGCTGTCCGTCCTTCGGACCCCAGTCCTTGAAGAAGATATGCGTACCGTCCCTGGTGGTGATCGTGGTCATGATGCTTGTCCTTTCGCGTCGTGAGAGGCGGTGCGTCCGCCGGTGAGACAAGAGATAGGTCGGTACGGACTTGATCGGGATTGGCGGAAGCGACATTATGCAGGCCGATTCCGACAAAGGAGGCGATATGCCCAAGCTGGAGGTGCCTGACGCGAAGGTCGCACTCGTCGAGGTGGGGATGATGCTCTATCCCGACTGCCAGATGGGAATGGTCCTCGGGATTACCGATTTGTTCCACATCGCCGGGCGCTTCGCGGTCGATCATGGCCGCGCTCCCATCCGCGTCAGCCATTGGCGTTTGCAGGAGGGCGGGGGCTTTGCGCGCTGTTATGACAGCCATTCCGACGAGCCGGAGCATAATTCGCCGACGGTGCTGATCGCGCCGGGGAGTTTGCACAAGCTGCTCGAGGCCGATGAGGTTGCACCCTATGCGCGCTGGCTGCTCGACCGCCACGCGCATGGGGCGACGCTGGCATCCAACTGCGGCGGCGCTTTTGCGCTGGCGGCGACGGGGTTGCTGGCCGGGCGTCCGGCGACGACGCACTGGTTTTTTGCGGAGCAGTTCCGGACACGCTTCCCCGAGGTGCGGCTGGAGTCCGACCGGATGGTGATCGACGACGGCGATATCGTGACCGCGGGCGGACTGATGGCGTGGACCGATCTGGGACTGCGGATTGTCGAGCGCCTGCTGGGCCCGACGGTGATGATGGAGACCGCGCGTTTTCTGCTGATCGATCCCGGCGGGCGGGAGCAGCGCAATTATGCGAGCTTTGCCCCGCGCCTGACTCATGGCGACGAGGCGGTGTTGAAGGCGCAGCATTTGTTGCAGGCGAAGGAAGGCCGTGTTGGCGGCGTCAGCGAACTGGCGGCCGAAGCCGGGCTGGAAGAGCGTACATTCCAGCGCCGTTTCAAGGCCGCCACGGGGATGACACCGGTCGAATATTATCAGCATTTGCGCGTAGGGAAATCCCGCGAGCTGCTGGAGTTCACCAAGCGGACGGTCGATCAGATCGCGTGGAGCGTCGGCTATGAGGATGCTACGGCTTTTCGGAAGCTTTTTCACCGGATCACCGGCCTGTCGCCCAACGAATATCGTCAGCGTTTCTCGACCGAGTCGATCCAGCGCGTGGCGTGATTGTCGCCGACCAGCGAAATTTTTTTGCTCGCGTGTCGATTTCGACGACCCTCGTTCGTCGTGTAGATACGGGGCCGGTGTTGGCTCGGTGGAAACAAGGAGACGGACGATGCGTGTGATGGTTTTCGTGAAAGCGACCGAGGACAGCGAACAGGGCCTTCCGCCTGCGGAAGAGATGACCGAAATGTTCGAGGCGATGGGCAAGTTCAACGAGGAACTGGTCAATGCCGGCGTGATGCTCGGCGGCGACGGGCTGAAACCCTCGTCGGCGGGCAAAAGGATCGCCTTTGACGGCACGAGCCGGGCGGTGATCGACGGCCCCTTCGCCGAGACGCGCGAACTGGTCGCGGGTTACTGGATTTGGGAAGTCAAGGATATGGACGAAGCAGTCGCCTGGGCAAAGCGCTGCCCCAATCCGATGCCCGGGCCGAGCGAACTCGAAATTCGTCCTTTCTATGAAATGGAGGATTTTGGCGAGGCGGTGACTCCCGAGATTGTGGAGCGGGAGCAGCGGCTGCGCGACCAACTTGCCGGCGAATGATCGCCGATGTCTGCCGCCATGCTTGCCCTGCCGACGATCTTCGCGGACAAGGCGGGCATGGCGGAGGACGAAACCCACCGGGCGATCGAAGCGGTTTTTCGCATCGAGCGGGCGCGGTTGATTGCCGGGCTGGCGCGCATGACCCGCGACGTCGACCGTGCCGAAGAACTGGCGCAGGACGCGCTGATCGCAGCCCTGACCGAATGGCCGAAGACCGGAGTGCCCGACAAGCCCGGCGCGTGGCTGACGGCGGCGGCAAAGCGCCGTGCGATCGATGGCATCCGCCGCGACGCGATGCGAACGCGCAAGCATGCCGAAATCGCCCGCGAGCTGGACGACGAGGCGGACATGAGCGCAGTAACGATCGAAACGGCGCTGGACGATGAACTGGGTGACGAGCTGCTCGGACTGATCTTCGCCGCATGTCATCCCGTAATTTCACCTGAAGCGCGCGCGGCGTTGACGCTGCGGCTCGTTGGCGGACTGACGACCGAGGAGATTGCGCGCGCCTTCCTGTCGAACGAAGCGACGATTGCGCAGCGGATCGTCCGGGCGAAGAAGGCGATCGCCAAGGCCGGGGTCGCATTTGCGGTGCCGCGCGGGGCCGAACTGACGGCGCGGCTCGGTTCGGTGCTCGAGGTCGTCTATCTGATCTTCAACGAGGGCTATTCCGCGACCGCAGGGCCATCGCTGGTCCGGCCACTGCTGTGCGCCGAGGCGCAGCGGCTGGGGCGCATCTTGGCGGGACTGGTGCCGGGCGAACCCGAGGTGCTGGGGCTGCTTGCATTGATGGAGATCCAGGCGTCGCGGCTGGCGGCGCGCACGGGCCCTGACGGCGGGTTCGTGCCGCTGACCGCGCAGAACCGCGCGCGCTGGGACCAGCTGCTGATCCGCCGCGGGCTGACCGCGCTCGACCGTGCCGAGGCGTTGGGCGGTGCCGATGGCCCCTATGCCTTGCAGGCTGCGTTGGCCGCGTGCCACGCAAGGGCCCGGCGATCCGGGGACACCGACTGGGTGCGGATTGCGGCGCTCTATGACCGGTTGGGGCAGGTGATGCCGTCTCCGGTGGTCGAGCTCAACCGTGCGGTGGCGCACAGCATGGCGTTCGGGCCCGAGGTCGGGCTGCGGCTTGTCGATGCGATTGCGGGAGAGGCGGTGCTGCGCAACTATGCTCCCCTACCCGCTGCGCGCGGTGATTTTCTGCTCCGCACGGGGCGACGTGAAGAGGCGAAGGCGCAGTTCGAGGCGGCGGCCGGCCTTGCCGGCAATGCGGGCGAACGCAACTTCCTGCTCGCCCGCGCCGCTGCTTGCGCCGCGGAGGGCGGTTGATGTCCCGGCGGGCGATTCCTGGTTGACTCATTCATAACTCACTGGTTATGGATTATTCATAGCCTGAGAGTTATGAATGTGATGCCAAACCCGTCCGATATGTTGTTCAAGACTCTCGCCGATCCGACGCGGCGGGCCATTTTCGAGCGATTGTGCCGCGACGGCGAGCAGACGGTCGGGGCGCTGACGGCGCGCGCCGGGGTGTCGCAGCCCGCGGTGTCGAAGCATCTGGGCGTACTCAAACAGGCGGGCCTCGTACTGGATCGGCAGGCGGGGCGGCAGACGCATTATCGGGTGCCGCGCGGCGCGCTGGCGCCGCTTGCCGACTGGACGCAGGAAATGACCGGTTTCTGGGAGAGCCGTTTTGACGGGCTCGAGGATTTGCTCAAAAGGATGGACCAATGACCGAAGCAACTACCGCAACCCGATCGGTGATCGTCGAACGCGAGATCACGCACCCGGCTGAAAAAATCTGGCGCGCGCTGACGATGCCGCATCTGGTCGAGGAATGGCTGATGAAGGGCGATGTCGCGGCGGTTGCGGGGCATAAATTCAGTTTTGGCGCCGAGTGGGGCGATGTCGACTGCGAAGTGATCGAGGTCGAGCCGCAGCGGGTGCTATCCTATAGCTGGGCGGGCAAGGGGCTGGAGAGCGTCGTGACCTGGACGCTCACGCCGATCCCGACGGGCACGCTGCTGCGCATGGAGCAGACAGGTTTCCAGCCCGACCAGCAGCTTGCCTATCATGGCGCCAAGGCCGGCTGGCCGCGCTTCGTGGGGCGGTTGGAGGAAGCTTTGGCACGAATGGACTGATCCTGGTCGACAAGGGAGAGACGGATGAACTGGAATATCTGGATACGGCAATTCCATCGCTGGGTGTCGATGCTGTTCACGCTGGTCGTGATCGCCATTTTCGCGATGTTGGGGCTAGGCAAACAGCCCGCGGAATGGGTGTATTTGGTGCCGCTTGCGCCACTGTTCTTGCTGACGTTCACCGGCCTGTACATGTTCGCGCTCCCCTATGTTGTCCGGCGGAGGGCAGGCCGTGGCTAAGGAACCCGTTCTGCTGTCGGGTGGTAATCCGCAGATACCCAAGGGCGACGGCGATGCTCCGGTGCAGGCCTATATCGGCGCGATGCCGGGCTGGAAGAGCGCGGCGGGTAAGCGGCTCGATGCGCTGATCATGCGGACCGTCCCGGCGGCGCAGAAGGCGGTGCGGTGGAACTCGCCCTTTTACGGGGTCGAGGGGCAGGGCTGGTTCATCGCCTTTCATTGCTTCACCAGATATATCAAGGTGACGCTGTTTCGCGGGACGTCGCTCGATCCGGAACCGCCGGTCGGGTCGAAGGACCCGGAGGCGCGATATTTCCATATTTATGAAGATGAGGCGCCCGACAAGGCGTTGATGGCGAGCTGGATCCGGCAGGCGGCGGCGCTGCCCGGCTGGATCCCCTGAGCGAAAGCGAGGCCGGACATGGCAGAATATATATCGGAAAAAGACCCGTCGCAGTTGATCGACGAGCGGATCGCGGCGCTGGGCGACTGGCGGGGCGAGACGCTGGCCCGGCTGCGGGCGCTGATCCACGAGGCGCTGCCCGATGTGGTGGAGGACTGGAAGTGGCGCGGGGTACCGGTGTGGTATCGCGGCGGGATGATCTGCACCGGCGAGACGTACAAGGACAAGGTTAAGCTGACCTTCGCCAAGGGCGCGGCGCTCGATGATCCTGCCGGGCTGTTCAATGCCAGCCTCGACGGCAATGTCCGGCGCGCGATTGACGTCCATGAGGGCGAAACGGTCGATGCCGCGGCGTTCAAGGCGCTTCTGCTTGCGGCAGCAGCGGCGGTTACAGCGCCACGAAAATGACCGCGCCGGTTGCGGCGGCGAGGGTCAGGAGCAGCGCGGCCTTCGGACCATAGGCGCGGATGGCGCGCACCAGTCGCGGCTCGGGGGCTTCGTCGGCCAGAGGCCAGTCGATGTCGGGCGCCGGCACCCCGATCCGGCTCGGCTGGGGCAGCGAGGTGGGCGGCGAAGCAAGGCCGGGGCCGCTGATCCCGCTGGCGAGGACGAGCTTTTCGAAGGCGACCGCCATTTTTTCACGGCCGAGATGCTCGTTGAGTGCCTCCGCCCCGACTGGCGCGGGCAGACTTGCGACCTTGCGCTCGATTTCGCCGTCGAGGGCGTGGAGCCGGTCCATCGCCTCGATGATCCGTTGCCGGTCGCGGCTTTCGAGCGCGAGTTCCAGCCGGGTCAGTGACAGCGTACTGGCGCGGCAATATTGCAAGCCCCAGAAGAGCGCGGTCGCTTCCCTGTCCGCGATATTCGCCGGATGCGGCTGGCCGGTATCACCGACGGTGGTCACGGAAGCGTTCACGATAGCTACTCCTCTGCACGCCCCCCCTGACGATCGGCTTAAGGGCAAAGACGCAGCGGAAGAAATGCCGATCCGGCCAGCCGAGACGGGCTTGCGGCGGGGCGGGCGCGCTAGCTCAGCAGCGGTTCGAGCGCCTTCCATTCGCGCTCGACCGCCGCGCGGCCGGCGTCGATTGCTTTGCGGATCTTTGCCGGGCTGAATTCGAGTGTTTCCGACACTTCCTGTTCGGGTTCGATGATGCGGATCGGCGCGAAGCGGTAGCGCGAGATTTGCAGGTCGAGCGGGCGCAAGATGTGCGCCGCGGCGCCGCCGCCGACCCCCGCGGCCTGCAAGGCGCGCGCCTGCGCCTCGCGCGCCGCGATGATATCGTTGATCAGCGCGGCGTTTTTGGTGTCGTTCGCCGAGACTTCGGATTGCAATATATCGACCGCGCGCAGCCCGATCTTGATGAGGTTGGGAAAGAGGCGGACCGCGCCCGGACGCGGCGGCGGCGAGGCGCGGACGACGATGACGCCGCGCGGGTTGAGCTCGAGCGCGTCGTCGAGCGGGGTCACATTGCGCACCCCGCCATCGACCCATTGTTCCTCGGTTCCGTCGGCGGCGGTGGTTTTGAGCGGGTCGAAAAACACTGGCATCGCCGAACTGGCATAGACCCAATTGTGGATGCCGGGGACGCTTTCGTCGATGCTGCGGTAACTGCCGGTGCCGAGGTTGACGACGCCGAGCCGCAGCTTGCGCCCGCTGGCTCGCAATTTCCGATCGTCGGCAAAGCTTTTGAGCATCCGGCGCAGCGGCGCGGTGTCATAAATCGCATCCTCGCCCAATATGCCCCCCGCGATGCCGAGCGGGCGTTCCTTGTAGATATCGCCATTGCCGCGAATGCCGAGCCAGCGGTCGAGCAGCCCGGGCACATCGTCCTGCGCCACTCCCAGCGCCTGGATCGCGCCGGTTGACACCCCGGCGACGATATCGAGCCGGACGCCGCGATTGACTACAAGTTCGTGGACGACGCCGACCTGAAAGGCGCCCTTGGCACCGCCGCCGCTGAGTACGATCGCAAGGTCACCCGCCATGGCTATCCTCCTTCGATTGGGAGGGGATATAGCATGGATTGCGCCGGAAGCGGACGATGAAGAGAGAGCGGGATGGTCCGGCTGTGATCGCGCGCATCGTCGGGGTCGGCAAGGGCCGTTATGTGGTGGGTTCCGACGTCGAAGGCCGCTGGCGTGCGCCTTGTTCAAGGCTTCGAATCGTGGAAGATGGCGCGAGCATAAGGAGATGGCATGGTGCGGAAATCGATTTTGGCAGCCGGGGCGGCCGGGGCAGCGGCGCTGGGCTTTGCGGCCCCGGCGGCGGCCAACCGGCTGGTGCTCGACCTTCAGGGCATGTCGCCTAATCGCGTCATCATCTATGCCGACGAATATTCGTCCAACCGGACTCCGGTCGGCGATATGGGACCGATCGACATCAAGGAGATCGAGCTCGTCACGGTTTATGAAGCGGCGGACAAGCCCTATTGGACCGAAACCGACATCCAGTTCCAATGCCCCAATCCCTATTCCGCCGCGCACGGCCGCAAGCGGGTAAAGCCGGGCGACAAATGGGTTCTGCCCGCGGCGACGTCGGTCCAGTTCCGTCTGGTCAATGGCCGGACGCGCTCGAAGCAGAAGGACGACAGCGACGCGTTGCAGCCGACCGACTGGCAATCGACGTCGAGCTATCCGATGCTGCGCGCCTACCGGTTGGCGTGCCAGGAAGCCGAGCTGAGCCAGGCGATCGCCGCGTCGGCCAAGGATGGCATGATCGTGCAGGATCTGGTGACCCGCAATCTGGCCGCACTGGGAGTCGAGGGCGTGCTGATGGCGCCGATCGGATATAATTGGGCCGAGGCGGCCGAATTCAGCTGGACGCATTTCTGGAAGGACGCGAAGAAGCCGCCGGTGATGGCGAGCCGCAAGCTGACGCCCGCCGAACAGGCGGCGTTCGAGGAACGGCTGCGCGGCTTTGCGGCGGCGCTGCCCGCGGCCCGGCAGCAGGCGATGGGCATTATCGACAATTTCCAGAGCGAAAGCGCCTTTGTCACCAAGGCGGCGGCGCTGCGCGGCAAGCGCAAGCTGTCGCGCAGCGAAAACCTGCTCCTTGGCGTCTGGATGTCAAAGACCGAACAGGATGTCGTCGCGGCGAACGGCCCGCCCGCGGTCGATAGCGCCGGCGGCCTCCGTTTCCTGTCCTATGGCCGCGCCTATGATAATCGCGTCCTGTGGCAGAATGTCGTGAGCGGGGGGACGCGGGTCACCGGCGGATATGACAGCTGCAACGTCCGTTATGTCCTGCTCCCCGACGACAAGGGCGTGCCAAGGGTTGCCGACGTGACGGTCAGCCGCGACCGCGACGGCGCCCTCGCCGGCACCAATGCCTGCGCCGATATCATGAATGTTCCCGGCGGTTAGCGCCGGCATTCCTCCGGTTCCCTTCGTATCTGTTTTGCGAAGATCGCGAAGGGGCGGTCCGGAATCCCGTTATCGGGCTGATTTTGCCGAAGTGCATTCGCCGAGCCGACGATAAGCGTCCTGCAGGCGGATGACCTGGGTGCTGAAGACCTGCTTTCCGCCGAAATCGACTGCGATGTCGTCGGTCTCGTTTTTCTCGGCCAGCAGGGCTTTCATGTTGACGATCAGGATGAACACGCCGTTGGTCGCGGTCTGTCCGATCGTCGTGTGAATGGCGGGATAGATTTGCGTCGGATCCTTGCTGCGCACCGTAATTTTGGTGGCCCCCGCTTGTGCGACCTTCGGAATATCCTTGCCGTCGAACCAGATCATGCCGACGCCCTTCTCGGCCATTTCGGCATTCCACGGGCCGTGCATGGCAAACATCCCGCTGTTGCTGATGAAGTTCACCGAGCAGCGGTAGCCGTCATTTTCGGGTTTGCGCATCAGCACCCAAAAGCCTTCAGCGCCTTTGTAAAAGGGTTCGCTGTGCAAGTTCGTCGACGTTTCGCCGCCGCCACCGAGCAGTTCGGGGGGCAATTGCGCCGCGGCGGGATTCGACAGGCCGGCCAGGATCAGCGCGCCGAGGCCGAGGTAGGTGTTTCGCATCGAAACCAAGCTCCTTGAGGGTGAAGTCAAGTATTATCAGCCGGTTCTATACCATTTCAGTGATGCCCGTCACTGCACAGATGAGCTTTGCCATCGATCAGCGCATGGCTTGCGCCGCTACGCTCGCTCCGGCTCGATGCTATGGCTTAAACGCTAATAGCCGCCCACCGAACCCGGCGGGCGATAGAAGCGGTAGCGGGTAACCGCGCCGTCGATCAGGTGCTTTTTCAGGCGCTTGCGCATCTTGTCGGCGTCTTCGATCGTGACGCAGACAAGGCGGGTGCCGCCCGAGGGCAGGGTTTCGATCGCGCTGATCGCGACGCCTGCGGTCTTGCAGGATTTGGTGACGTCGCTTTCGGGCATCGTCACGTTCATCGCGCGGGTCATGGCATCACCGGTGGCGCGGCGCGGGCGCGGATGGCGGTGGCGACGCGGGCATAGCCCTCGTCGCTCGCGGTTGCGATGGCGAGCGGGCGGCCGCCGAGTTCAGGGTTTTCCGTGTTGAGGAAGGCGATCGCAGTGTCGCGGGCGCTTTCGCTGCCCGTTCCGCCGAGGGTCAGCCACGCGAGCTGGCTGATATTGCCCTGACGCCGCGCGTCCTCGCGGGGGAGCGGGGCGCGCGCCTTGCGGAAGAAGCTGTTCGAGCGCGTCCTTGTGGACGCGGGCGGGGCGGTCTCTGTATCGGGAAGGGGTTCGGGATTCACTGCGGCGCGGCTCCTCTTGCGTAAGCGGGAGCACGGCCTGTCTCTCGGTCGCGACGGCTTACGAGAATGCGTGCCGCGATAGTTTCCATATGGGGTCGTGGGGGGCGGATTGTAAGACGCCTCTGCAGGCCGCGAGGGTTATGGCTTGATCAGCGAACGCGGCCCTTAGCTTCTTCCACGCCGATGGGGCTGTAGCGGACATGGGTAAGGTAGGTCTTCGAGACCTTGATCGCGCAGATCGTGGCGAATTGTGCATCGACCGCCGCCTGATCGGAGAGCGGCGTTTCGCTCGTGGCGAATAGCGTGTCGGCACCGTTGATCGAGACCATCGCCATGCCGAGGTCCGCTTCGACCCCGGTCTTTTCCATGCCGTCGATCAGGGCGGCGATATCTTTGTTCGATGCGCCGGAGATGGTGAAAAGATAGATCGACTGGACGCCCCCCTCGCCGAAGTCGGTGACGGCGGGCGCCTTCTTGCCCGGGCAGGCATGGTCGGACGTATTCAGGCCCGTCGACTTTGGTTCCCAGCGCTTGGTGCAGCCAGCCAAGGCAAGGCCCGCTGCGATCGATATGGCTATGATATGCGGACGCATGGCGATCCTCCCCCGGAAAGGGGAGGATCGCACGGCTTTCTTTTCAATTTCTTAAGGTCCCGGGTGGGACCCCTCAGGCTCCGTTGGCGGCGCTGAGGATCGCGCGGACACTGGCGGTGGCGACGTCGGTGTCGAGACCGCAACCGAACAGGCTCTTGCCGGCGGTGGTGCGGCATTCGACATAGGCGGCGGCTTGCACGGTGCTGCCCTGGCCGATCGCATGTTCGCTATAGTCGATGATGTCCATCACCGGGCCGCCGCTCTCGCTAAGCGCGGCGATCACGCTGGACATCAGGCCGTTGCCGCGGCCGCTGACGGTGCGCGGGGTGCCGTCGATCATGAGCTTGCCCGCGAAGATGCGGTCGGCGCCCGAATGGGTTTCGGACCAGTCGACGAGCTGGAAACGCTTGTTCTCGACCGCCAGATAGGTGGTTTCGAAGGCGCCCCAAATATCTTCTGCGCCGAGCTCGCGGCTGGTTTCGTCGGCCAGCGCCTGGACGACATGGCTGAAGCTTGCCTGCATTTTCTTCGGCAGCTTCAGCCCCTTGTCCTGTTCGAGCACCCACGCGACGCCGCCCTTGCCCGACTGGCTGTTGACGCGGATCACCGCTTCATAGCTGCGGCCCAGATCGGCGGGGTCGATCGGCAGGTAGGGGACTTCCCATTTTTCGTCATTTTGGCGTTCGCGCGCGGCGAAGCCTTTCTTGATCGCATCCTGGTGGCTGCCTGAAAAGGCGGTGTAGACGAGCTCGCCGCCATATGGGTGGCGCGGGTGGACGGGGAGCTGGTTGCAATATTCGACCGTCTGGATGACCTCGTCGATGTTCGAGAAGTCGAGCTGCGGGTCGACGCCCTGCGTGTACATGTTGAGCGCGATGGTAACGAGGCAGGTGTTGCCGGTGCGCTCGCCATTGCCGAACAGGCAACCCTCGACGCGGTCGGCGCCCGCGAGCAGGCCGAGTTCGGCCGCCGCGACGCCGGTGCCGCGGTCGTTGTGGGTGTGCAGGCTGATCAGCGCGCGGTCGCGGTTCGGCAGATTCTTGCCGAAATATTCGATCTGGTCGGCGTAGATATTCGCCGTCGAGGCCTCGACCGTCGCGGGCAGGTTGAGGATGATCGGATTTTCGGCGGTTGGTTGCAGCACCTCCATCACCGCTTCACACACCTCGATCGAGAAATCGATTTCGGCGGTCGAGAAGGTTTCGGGGCTGTATTCGAAGCGCCAGTTGGTTTGCGGCAGGCGCGCGGCATTGTCGCGTAGCTGCTTCGCGCCGTCGATCGCGATCTGCTTGATCTCGTGCATTTCCATGCCGAAGACGATCTTGCGCCACGCGGGGCTGACCGCATTATAGAGGTGGACGATCGCGGTCTTTGCCCCGGCGAGGCTGTCGAAACTGGTGCGGATGAGGTCGGCGCGCGACTGGGTCAGCACCTGTACCGTCACATCGTCGGGGATGCGGCTGTTCTGGACAAGGCCGGAGATGAAGTCGAACTCGGTCGCGCCCGCGCTGGGGAAGCCGACCTCGATTTCCTTGAGGCCGACGCGGCAGAGCAGGTCGAAGAAGCGCGCTTTCTTCTCGGCATCCATCGGGTCGATCAGCGCCTGGTTGCCGTCGCGCATGTCGGTGGAAAGCCAGATCGGCGCCTTGGTGGTGACGCGGCCGGGCCATTCGCGGTTCGCCAAGGGAACCTGCGGAAAGGCGTGATATTTGACCGAAGGGTCGCGGAGCATGGTCATGGTCTTTTGGTTCTTCTGCGAAAGGGTGGTTTTGGTCGAGTTACCCTTGGGCGATCGCGCGCCACCGTGGGCGCAGCGTCATCGTCACGCCCAAGGGCGTGTAAGTCGCAGAAGTAGGAGCCCGTTGTGGCGCATGGCCACGCTCTGACATGAAAATGTCGTGTTTGGCAAGGGGGAAGGTGGGATAATTGCGTGGGGTGCCGCGCTGCGCCACCCCCGCGATGGCGGGGATGGCGCGCGGGAGACCGTCAGGCAGCCTTGCTGTCCGGCTCTTCGAGCTCGTCCTCGTCGTCATCCTCGTCACCCCATGGTTCGAAGATTTCATCCTCGATCATGTTGGCGATGGCGTGGACGCGGATGCCGATCATCCAGTCTTCGAGCGGACCTTCCCACGCGGCCTCGACCGTGGTCGGCGCATCCGGGGCGCCTCCCGAGGGGCGATCTCCGACGAGATCGAAATCCTGAATGCCGTCGGCGGGCGGGTTGATATAGACATGGGGATCGAGCTGGACGCTCGCCCAGCCCGCAGTGGGTGCCAGGCCCTCGGCCTCGACGGTCAGCAGGGCATTTTCCTCGTCGCCGCCGATGAAGGCGTTCACTTCGACAATTTCGCGTACCAGTTCGCTCATCACACGCGCTCCTTGTGAAACAAGAGGCGGGGTCGGGAGACCCCGCGCGCATATTGCGCGGCGCGTGTGACAGTTTGGAGTGCACGACGCCTTGTTTTCGTTATCGGTGCTTCCGGATGACTGGATCGCCGGGTCCGGCTGCCCCTGACCGACAAGGGTTCCGCAAGCATCCGTAAAGACACGAATCTCCGTGTCGCCGTGAACAAGCCGTGTCGTGTCTCCCGCTTCTATAGAAATACTTCTGTATTCGGTGACTTAACTGATTGACCACGTCCGTCGATGATATCACAGAAGAGCCGGGCTTCGGCCCGGGGGAAAATGGGGGAGTGAAATATGGAAAAAGCGATCTGGCTTTTGACGGCTGCCGCGCTGATTGCGCAGCCGGTCGCAGCGCGCGAGGCCGAAGCGAATGGGGATACGCCGGAGGAAATTGCCGAAGATGCGGCGCGCGATCTCAAGGACAGTCGTTTTTACAACAAGCCGGGCGCCAGCCGGGCGGACTATGATGCCGATTGGCAGGCCTGCCGTTTGATCGCGCGCGGGTCGCGGACGCCGGCCGGGTCGGTGCCCATCTATAATCCGGCGATATACAACCCGGCGATCTCGCCGCTGGCGGCGGGTATCGGCGGCGGACTGGGAGCCGCCATTGGCGCGGCGATCGTCGAGGGGCAAATGCGCCGCGCCAACCGGCGCAACTGCCTGCTGATCAAGGGATGGCGCCTAGTCGAGCTTCCTTCGGCGCAGGCCGCGAAAGTCGCCGCGATGACGGATCCCGAACGGCAAAGCTATTTCGAGACGATGGTCGGTGCGCAGACAGTCGAGGGCGGCACCACCGAAATGACCAGTTTCGCCCCGGTAGCCGACGACGGGCTGAACATGAACGGCGCACTCGCTGGCCCGGCATCGCTGTTCCTGGGCAAGAAAGTCGATCCCGGGACGCCGCTTGCACTGGCGGACAATGAAGGCGGGCTGGTCGTCGCATTCCGGCGCAACGATGCCGGAAGCGCGGGGCGCTCGGGCCGCGTCCAGATCCGCCGTTTCGACCGCGAAAATGGCGATCTTTTCTATCAGCCGCGCGACTGGAAGAAAAAAGGCGACCACACCACCTATGCCAGCGAATTTGTCAGCAAGGACAAGAAGGCGGCGTACGAACTGCAGGTCGTGAAATTGACGCCGGGCTGGTATGTTTTGCAAACCGACGCCGTCGGTGCGGTTCTGCCCAACACGACCAATTGTTTTGGTGCCCCGGCTTTCGAGGTCAAGGCGGGCGAATATGCCTATCTCGCCGATGTGTCGCCCTTTCTCGGGGCCCGGCTTTCGACGGGCGGCGAGCATACGGGTATGGGCTATGCGCGCAATTTCAAAGAAGCCAAAGTCGCCATGGCGGGTTTTCAGCCCGATGCGGCGGCCCGGATGGTCGAAGCGAGGATCGAAAATCGCGCGACCTATAGCTGTGCCGGGCAAGTGATGACGCGCATGGATTTTCCGGGCGTGACCGACATGGTTCCTGCGCCGGCCGACAAAAATGCGCTGGGCGTTGCCGAGTCAAAGGCGCCCGAACCCGTCCTGTGACATGGGTGTGGCTGGGGGGAAGGTTAGCCCTTCACCCAGCCCACTGCGGGATCGTTGAAATCGACGACGTCGGCGAGTTCGCGGACATTGGGATAGCCATAGCCGACGAGGTTGATGAAGGTCTGGATATTGAGCGCGAGCGCGGCCGATTTCATCGGCACCGGCGCCGCGTCGTTCCGGAAATTATTGTTGCAATAGATGAGGATGGGGCGGTTCGGGTCGGCACCGATCACCGCGGCGAGGCTGTCGGCGGTGAAGTCGGTGAGTGGCAGGTTGATCGCGCCGGCGATATGTCCGCGCGCAAAGGCATCCTTTGAGCGGGCGTCGAGGAGAAGGGTGCCGGGCTTCGCGGCTTCGGTCCTGAAGGCGTCTAAGGGGAGGAGGCGCGCGGCGCGCTCTGGCCCGACGCTGACGGTGAGCGCCTGAAAGGCGGGATAGTCGATTTGCGGGTTGGTCTGGGCCAGCGCGGGCGCGGCGGTCAGCACGAGAGCGAGTAGCAGGGTTTTGCGCATGATGATCCTCCCTTGATGGGGGGATGCTAGGCGCGGGATGCTGGATGAGTGATGAACACCCAATCCGTTGTCATCCCCGCGAAAGCGGGGACCCAGCTTGGGCGGCACAAGGCCCAAAGGGGCCCCGTTTTCGCGGGGATGACGAGAATATTGAGGTTGTTACTGCTTTTCGAACGCGGCGTGGATTTCGAGTTCGACGATGTCGCTCACGACCGGGATACCGTAATTGACCCCGAAATCGCTGCGGCGGATTTTGGTTTCGGCGTCGAAGCCGATGGTGGCTTTCTTGTTGAACGGATTGGTGCCTGCGCCGTGGAAGTCGACATCGAGCGTCACCTGTCTGGTGACGCCGTTGAGGGTGAGATTGCCGGTGACCTTCGCTTCGTCGCCGTCATCGTCGAGGACGACGCGGGTCGAGACGAATTTGGCGTCGGCGGGGTCGGGGCCGAAGAAGTCGGCCTTGGCGCCGTCCTTGCCGGCGCGCAGCAGATGGTCAGTGAGTCCGGCGCTGGCGGTGGTGACCTTCGACACCGGGATCGTCACATCGACCTTCGACGCGGCGGGATTGGCGGGATCGATGACGAGCGTACCCGAAACGTCGCCGAAAATGCCCGAATATTTGCTGAAGCCGAAATGATCGACTTCCCAGACGACCATCGTGTGGCCGGGGTCGGCCGCGTAAGTTCCGGCGGTGACGCGTGTCTTGTCTGGCGCGCCCGGGACGCCTGAAGGGGCCTGCGCGATGACGACGGGAACCGCGACGACGGCGAGTGCGAGAATGGCGATGGGAGCAATGCGGCGCATGTGGGGGCCTCCTGTTTGTTCGGAAGCGTGGAGGCTATGCGAGGCGAGGGGGCGGCGTCAATTGCGCGCACCGAAACGCTGGGTTTCCGGGCGGGCGATCAGTCGGCCGCCCGGCGTTCCTCGAACCATTGGCGCAGCATTGCCGACGTGCAGCCGGTGAAGCCATAGCTGCCGACGGGCGAGCAGCTGTTGGGGCGGGTGGCGCGGGCGATATTGTCATAGCCCTCGACCGCCGAGGCCCATGAACCGCCGCCGACGGGGGTGTCGTCCTTCAACTCTTCGCGCAATTCCTTGGGGACACGATAGCGTTCACTTTCGGGTTGCTGCGCACAGACGATGATTTCGTCGCCCACGGGCTCGGGGCAGGGGTCGTTGCCATAGGTGTAGAGGACCGAGGTTTTCTGCGGCGGCTCGCCGGTTTGCGCGAGGCTTTGATCGAACGCATGCGCGGGCGTGGCGAGGGCAAGCGCGGCGAAGAGCGGGAGGAGGAGGGCAGGTTGTTTCATCGCAAATATGCATTCCCTTGGCGACCATCCCCTGCTTACCACGCTAGCGGGTGGAGATGAACCTAAGCCGAACTGTCATGCCCCCCCCCGACGGCGGCGGCCTTCGGCTCAATTCAGGGCGCGGCATTTCGATTTGGCGTCGTTCATCGCCGGATTGACCATGAAACAAAGAACATATTTGTTGCCGCTCGACAGAATGAAGGAATAGGAGGAGATGTTTTCGGAGAACATCTCCGTCTCATAATTGTTGAACCCGACGATCCTCCACCCTGCATTGAGAAGCTCGGTCATCGACTGGGTGAGCGGGACCCAATCGGTGGGGCGCTCATAGCTGTCAACGGGTTCCTGTTTGCGCGCTTCGGCACTGCCGAGGGGAAAGAGCATCAGAAGCAGCGCGAGAAACAGGCCGGGTTTTTGCATTTTTCGTTCTCCAGTAAGGAGTTAGGGGGATTTTCAGTGTATCCGAAGATCAACCCGGCGCGTCAAGCGACGCCGCGATGGCATTCCAGACCTGCGCGAGCTCGTCGGGCTCGATGCAATAGGGCGGCATGACATAGACGGTGTTGCCGAGCGGGCGGAGCAAAACCCCCCGGTCGCGGTAGAAGGCGATCAGGCGCGGCGCGAGGTTCGAGAGATAGCCGCCGTCGGGGACGTGGATGTCGAATGCCGCGATGGTGCCGAGCTGGCGCGGGTTGGCGACGCGCGGGTCGTGGCCGAGCATCGACAGGTGCGCGCCTTGCGCGACGGCGAGGGTGTCGATGCGCTGCTGGACGGGTTCGTCGCGCCAGATTTCGAGGTTGGCGTTCGCGGCGGCGCAGGCGATCGGGTTCGCGGTGTAGCTCGACGAATGATAGAAGGTTTTGGCGCGGTCGGTCGACCAGTGGGCGGCGAAGACGGGTTCGATGCACAGCGTCACCGCGAGCGGAAGGCTGCCGCCGGTCAGGCCCTTGGACAGGCACACGATATCGGGGATGACGCCCGCCTGATCGCAGGCGAAGCGGGTGCCGGTGCGGCCCCAGCCGGTCATCACCTCGTCGGCGATGAAGAGGACCTGGTGGCGGGCGCAGATGCTGCGCATTTCGGCGAGCACCCACGCGGGATAAATGAGCATGCCGCCGGCGCCGAGGATCAAAGGTTCGACGATGAAGGCGGCAGGTTTGGCTGCGCAGGCTGCTTCGAGGGCGTCGAGCGTCCGTTGCTCCATGCCTTCGTGCGGGAAGGGGATGGTGTCGACGTCGAAGAGCAAAGGCTGCCATGCCCGGTTGTAGACACCGCGCTCGCCGACCGACATCGTGCCGATCGTGTCGCCATGATAGCTATGCTCGAGGACGAGGATGCGGCTGCGCGGCTCGTCGATATTATACCAGTAGCCGAGCGCCATTTTGAGCGCGACCTCGACGCTGGTCGACCCTGAATCCGAGAAGAAGACGCGGGTGAGCGGATCGGGGGTGATGCGGATCAGCTCGGTGGCCAGCGTTTCGGCGGGTTCGTGGGTCCAGCCGGCGAAGATGAGCTGGTCGAGCTTTTCCGACTGGTCGCGGATCGCCGCCATGATGCGCGGGTGGGCGTGGCCGTGGGTGGTGACCCACCAGCTGGAGATCGCATCGATCCAGCTTTGGCCGTCGGGGCCGTAAAGGCGCGCGCCTTCGCCGCGGGCGATCAAGGGAACGGGGTCGCCGAGGCCGTGCTGGGTGAAGGGGTGCCAGACGGGGGAGGTGGGGTTTTGCGTCATCTCTTACCTCGTCATTCCCGCGAAAGCGGGAACCCAGTGGCACCGTTGCTGGTCGAATGCCACCCTGCGGGTGGAGTTTTTTGTTCGCTGGGTCCCCGCTTTCGTGGGGATGACGAAGAGGGGAGGGGATGGCGGAATTTAGCGGAAGTCGGCGATGTTGAAGTTCGCGCTGAACGCCGCGGCAAGGCTTTCGCTCGTCAGCGGATCGATGATCGGCAGGCGCCCCAGGCGTTGGACGCCGCTGATTTCGGCGATTGTCGCTTCGCTGTCGGGGACGGGGTCGCCGAGGAAGGCGAGGCCGTGGATCGGGACGCCGCGCGACCGCAGCGCTTCGATCGTGAGCAGGCTGTGGTTGATCGTGCCGAGCATCGTGCGGGCACAGACAATCACCGGGATCTGCCATTTCGCGAAGAGGTCGGCGTAGAGAATGGTGCGGGTGACGGGAACGAGCACGCCGCCGGCGCCCTCGACGATCAGGTCGCCGGGCGGCGGGGCCAGCGTTTCGGCGTCAATGGTAACGCCGTCAACTTCGGCGGCGTAATGCGGCGAGGCGGGGGTGATCAGGCGGTGCGCTTCGGGGTGGATGGGCACTCCGGCGAGGCGCGCGACGATCTCGCTGTCCGTTTCCTCTTCGAGTCCCGCCTGAACCGGTTTCCAGTAAGGAACGCCGGTCGCCTGCGCTAGCCCCGCGGAAAAGATGGTTTTTCCGATGCCGGTGTCGGTGCCGGTGACGACGAAGCGGGTCATGCGTCGGCCATCGCGGCGGCGAGGGCGTCGGCCATGGCATCAATGTTATCTTCGTCAACATTGAGCGTGATCGCGATGCGGAGGCGGGCGGTTCCCTGCGCCACCGTCGGCGGGCGGATGCCGCGAATGTCGAAACCCGCGGTTTGCAGCGCTGTCGCGATGCGCATCGTGCGGTCATTCTCGCCGATGATGACGGGCTGGATCTGGGTGCCGCTGGCGATGATGCCGAGCGGGGCGAGGCGCGCTTCGGCGTGGCGGACGAGCGCGGCGAGGCGGGCTTGCCGCTCGGGCTGGGTCGCGACGATTTCGAGGCTCTGGCGGACTAGCCACGCCATCAAGGGCGACGGCGCGGTCGAGAAGATGAAGGGGCGGCCGCGGTTGACGAGAAAGTCGGTGACGACCCGCGGGGCGCAGAGCAGCGCGCCTTCGCAGCCGAGCGCCTTGCCGCAGGTGTGGAGGGTGATCAGATTGTCGCGGCGTGCGAGGTCGCTGGCGAGTCCTGCGCCATTGGCGCCGTAAACGCCCGTGGCATGGGCTTCGTCGACGATCAGCACTGCGTCGAAGCGATCGGCGACCGCGGCGAGTTCGATCAGCGGGGCGCGGTCGCCGTCCATCGAATAGAGGCTTTCGACCGCGATCCATGGGGTTCCCGAGCCGCCACCGGCGCGCCAGCGCGCGATGATGTCGGCGAAGGCCTGCGGATCATTGTGCGCGGCGGGGATGCTGCCGGCGCGGGCGAGGCGCATGCCGTCGTGCGCGCTGGCGTGGATCAGCTCGTCGTGGACGATCAGGTCGCCGCGCTGCGGCAGCGTCGCGAAGAGCGCGGCATTGGCGGCGAAACCGGTCGAGAAATAGAGCGCGGCCTCGCTGTCATAATGGCGCGCGGCGTGCGCTTCGAGCGCTTCATGTTCGGCGTGGTTGCCGCGCAGCAGGCGCGAGCCGCCCGATCCGGCGGGGATGTTCTGTGCGATCCCGGCCGAGAGGGCTTCGCGCAACGCCGGGGAATCGGCGAGGCCGAGATAGTCGTTCGAGGCGAAGTCGATCCCGCTGCGCGGTGTGAGCGCGCGGAGGCGGGTTTCGGCGGCGAGCGCGCGAAGGTCGCGGTGATGGGCGGAGAAGGGAGAGGCGCGGCCCGGCATCGGCGTTCCTTAGGATATGGGATCGAAATGGCAAACCCGCGCGGTGCAGTTCAACCGGCTTTCTGGGCGAGCCGTTCTTCGCTGGTCATGCGATGGGGTTTGGCGATGGGTTCGAGGGTTTTGCTGTCGAAAAGCTCGCATCGCCGACGATCGCCCGACACGAGATCCTTGATCATCCGCGGGAAAAAGCGGCGCATCAATGCCCCCATGCTCATCCTGGGCAGATGGCTGGTGTCGCCAACGCCGTCCTCTGTGAAGAGATGCCCGCGCGGCGGGCCGACCAGCCGCGCGCGCGCCGCGGGGTCGCAGGCGCCGAGCTGGGTCGTGATGTACGGGATTTTGCCATTGGCATAGGTGTTGAACAGCGGGGTGCGGCAGCATCCGGCGTACCAGCGCAGCGTCGGCTTGTCGGTCAGGTGAACGCAGGCGAGCTGGTCGCGGCCCGAGGCGATGTGCACGCGCGCGCATCGCGACTGATAGAGCGAAGCGCCGCCATGTTCGTCGAGCATCCGCTCCGCATGACCGAGATGGTGGGCGAGATATTGGCAATCGGCGCAATGGCAGACGACATGGTCGCCCTGATCGGGGCCGACGTGCAGCAGCGTTCCGGAAACCGTCCCGCATTCGCAGGCAAAGGGGAGGTTGGATGTCATGATCGAACCTTGCTCCTTTGCCTGCGATTGCGAAAGCGTTAGCCGCCTGGACCCCGGCTTTCGCCGGGGGCCGCGTTGACGCTTAATTCTTCGACTTGTCGACCAGCTGGTTCTTGGCGATCCACGGCATCATCGCGCGCAGTTCGCCGCCGACCTGTTCGATCTGGTGCGCTGCGGCGGCCTTGCGGCTCGCTTTCAGCTCGGGCTGACCGGCCTGGTTGTCGAGGACGAAATCCTTGACGAAGCGGCCCGATTGAATGTCCTCAAGCACACGCTTCATTTCGGCCTTGGTTTCGGCGGTGATGATGCGCGGACCCGTCTTGATGTCACCATATTCGGCGGTGTTCGAGATCGAGTAGCGCATGTTGGCGATGCCGCCTTCATAGAGAAGGTCGACGATCAGCTTGGTTTCGTGGAGGCACTCGAAATAGGCCATTTCGGGGGCGTAGCCCGCCTCGACCAGCGTTTCGAACCCGGCCTGGATCAGGTGGGTCACGCCGCCGCACAGAACGGCCTGTTCGCCGAAGAGGTCGGTTTCGCACTCTTCCTTGAAGCTCGTCTCGATGATCCCGCTGCGCCCGCCGCCGACGGCCGAGGCGTAGGAGAGGGCGAGCGCCTTGGCATAGCCGTTGCCCGACGAACCCGCACCCTGCGCTTCCTGCGCAACCGCGATCAGGCAGGGGACGCCGCCGCCCTTTTGATATTCGCTGCGCACAGTGTGGCCGGGGCCCTTGGGGGCGACCATGAACACGTCGATGTCGGGGCGGGCTTCGATCAGGCCGAAGTGGATGTTGAGGCCGTGGGCGAAAGCGAGCGCCGCGCCGGGCTTCATGTTCGGGCCGATGTCGTCGGCGTAGATTTTCGCCTGATGCTCATCGGGAGCGGCGATCATGATCACGTCGGCCCACGCGGCGGCTTCCTTGTTCGTCATGACCTTGAAGCCTGCGGCTTCGGCCTTTTTCGCGGTCGCCGAACCGGCGCGCAGCGCGATGGCGACGTCGGTGACGCCGCTGTCGCGCATATTCTGTGCGTGGGCGTGACCTTGGCTGCCGTAACCGACAACGGCGACCTTCTTGCCCTTGATCAGATCCTGGTCGGCGTCGCGATCATAATACACTTGCATTGCTAAACCCTTCTTACATTCACTTGATCGTCATCCCGGGCAAAGCCGGGACCCATATCTGGTACGCTGGGTTCCCGCTTTCGCGGGAATGACGAAGGTTGGTAAAATACTTAAGCCGCCTCCGCCCCGCGAGCGATGGCGACGACCCCGGAACGGCCGACTTCGACGAGGCCGCATTCGCGCATCAGGGCGACGAAACGGTCGACCTTTTCGCTGGCGCCGGTGATTTCGAAGATGAAGCTGCTGATCGTCGTGTCGACGACCTTCGCACGGAAGACATCGGCGAGGCGCAGCGCCTCGATCCGTTTGTCGCCGGTGCCCGCGACCTTGACCAGCGCGATCTCGCGCTCGACATGCGCGCCCGCGTCGGTGAGGTCGGTGACCTTGTGGACGGGGACGAGCCGGTCGAGTTGGGCGATGATCTGGTCGATGATCGCGGGCGGCCCCGAGGTAACGATCGTGATCCGCGACAGCGCATGGTCCGAACTGATGTCCGCGACGGTCAGGCTTTCAATATTATAGCCGCGCGCTGTGAACAGCCCGGTGATTTTGGCGAGCACCCCGGCTTCGTTATCGACGGTGATGGCGAGCACGTGGCGCTCGCCGGCTTCGGTTTGAATTTTCATCGGATTACACCAGTGCCTTGGCTTCGTCGTCCATCGTGCCGGTGACGTCGCTCGGCTGGAGGATCATGTCGGTATGGGCGGCTCCCGACGGGATCATCGGGAAGCAGTTGGCGAGCTGGGCGACGCGGCAGTCGACGATCACCGGACCCGGGGTGTTGATCATCGTCTGGATGCCGTCCTCCAGCTCACCGAAATTGTCGATGCGCAGGCCGGTCCAGCCATAGGCGTCGGCGAGCTTCACGAAATCGGGCAGGCTGTCCGAATAGCTGTTCGAATAGCGGCTTTCATAGGTGAGTTCCTGCCACTGGCGGACCATCCCCATCCACTGATTGTTGAGGATGAAGATCTTCACTGGCAGGCGGTACTGGCTGACCGTGCCCATTTCCTGAATGTTCATCTGCAGGCTGGCTTCGCCTGCGATGCAGATGACGAGGCGGTCGGGGTGCGCAATCTGCGCGCCGACGGCGGCTGGAAAACCATAGCCCATCGTGCCGAGCCCGCCGCTGGTGAGCCAGCGGTTGGGGCCGCGGAAACCGAAATGCTGCGCCGCCCACATCTGATGCTGACCGACCTCGGTCGTGATGATCGGGTCCATCGCATGGGTGGCGTCGTACAACGCCTTGACCGCACGCTGCGGCATGATTTCGGCAGCGTCTTCCTTCTTCTCGGGGAAGTCGAGGCAGCGCGTTGCGCGCCAGCCGTCGATACGGCGCCACCATTCGCCAAGGTCGCGCGCCTTGTGGCCCGCTGCCTGCCAGCCCGCGATGATCGCATCGAGCGCGCGGCCGGCGTCGCCGATGATCGCGAGATCGACGGCAACGATCTTGTTCACCGAGCTGCGGTCGATGTCGATGTGGATCTTTTTCGCTTCGGGCGCGAAGGCGTCGAGGCGGCCGGTCACCCGGTCGTCGAAGCGCGCGCCGACCGCGATGATCAGGTCGGCGCGGTTCATCGCCATGTTCGATTCATAGGTCCCGTGCATGCCGAGCATGCCGAGCCATTTATCATCGTCGCACGGAAAGGCGCCGAGCCCCATCAGGGTCGAGGTGATCGGCGCGCCGGTGAGCGCGACGAGCTGACGCAAAGCCGCGCTCGCATCGGGGCCGGCGTTGATCACGCCGCCGCCGGTGTAGAAAACCGGGCGCTGCGCCGCAGCGATCATCGCGACGGCTTCGGCGATCGCGGCATTGTCGGGCTCGACCTGCGGGCGATAGCTTTTATGCTCGATCATGTCGGGCACGATATATTTGCCGGTCGCGACCTGAACATTCTTTGGAATGTCGATCACCACCGGGCCGGGGCGACCGTGGGTCGCGATGTAAAATGCCTCATGCATGATCGGGCCGAGCCGCGCGGGGTCCATCACCAGATAATTATGCTTGGTGCAGTGGCGCGTGATGCCGACGGTGTCGCATTCCTGGAAGGCGTCGGTGCCGATCAGGGTGGTCGGAACCTGGCCGGTCAGCACGACCATCGGGATCGAATCCATCAGCGCGTCGGTGATGCCGGTGACAGCGTTGGTCGCGCCCGGGCCCGAGGTGACGAGCACGACGCCGGGTTTGCCGGTCGAGCGGGCGTAGCCCTCCGCCGCATGGGTCGCCGCCTGTTCGTGGCGGACGAGAATATGCTGGATCGTCGGATGCTTGAAGAGCGCGTCATAGATAGGAAGGACCGCGCCGCCCGGATAGCCGAACACCGTATCGACCCCAAGATCGACCAGCGCCTGAACCACCATGTCGGCACCACTCATTTCCGTCACGACAATGCTCCTTCCGTCTTGTGCGAACGCACGAACCTGTACGTCCAAACCGCGCGCTTGTGCGCCGCAGCAAGGTTGCGGGCAATAGGTGTATGATTCTATCTTGTCAACAGGCTATCGCGTAATATTATTGCTAATTCATCGACATTATCGATTGATAGTGACTCTTTGTGACGTGGCCATTCGGCGGGGAGCTGGTTGCGAAACCACGTATATTGGCGCTTCAGATACTGACGTGTCGCGGCTTGAGCGAGGCCCAGCGCTTCGGCGCGGTCGATCTCACCCGAAAGATAGCGCGCGATCTGCGGCACACCGATGGCGCGCATAGCGGGCAGATCGGGGTTGAGGCCGCGTGCGAGCAGCGCTGCCGCTTCCTCGATTGCGCCGCGTTCGAACATCGTGACCAGCCGCCGATCGCAGCGGTCGCGCAGCCAGTCGCGCGGTGGCAGCAGGATCATCGGCGCGACGGTGATGGCGCCCGCGATCCCGCCTTCGCGCGCTTGCTGCCAGTCGGCGAGCGGGCGGCCGGTCGAGCGGACGACCTCGAGCGCGCGGGCGACGCGGGTGACGTCGGCGGGATGGAGCCGCGCGGCGGCGGCGGGGTCGTGCTGTTCGAGCGCGGCGTGCGCGTCAGCGACCTCCATCGCGCGGATTGCGGTGCGAATCTCGGGATCGATTTCGGGTACCGGCGCGATACCGAAGAGCAAGGTATTGAGATAAAGCCCGGTACCGCCGACGAGGATCGGGAGCGCACCTGTGGCATGCGCCTCGGCGATCGCGGCGGTCGCGTCACTCGCCCAGCGCGCGGCATTACAGGCCTCGGCACCGTCGACGCAGCCGAACAGGCGGTGCGGTATGCCCGCCATCTCCTCCTCGGTGGGGCGTGCCGACAGGATGGCGAGATCGGCATAGACCTGGCTCGCGTCGGAATTGATCACGACCGCATTCGGGACAGTTTGGGCGAGGGCGACCGCCAATGCACTCTTGCCGCTGGCGGTGGGTCCGGCGATAAGCGCAACAGGAGGGCTGGCCTGAGAGGGCTGGGACCGGAAAGATGATGAAGGAGATGCCATGTTCGTCGCAACGCTGATAGCAGCAGGGAAGCTGACGGGCGAGGTGGTCCGCGAAGCAATCGACCGGCTCGACGCGACGGGGCATGATGTCGGCGCGCCGCACTGGCTGGACGAAGGCGATGCCGCCGATATCGTCTTTCACGGTAGCCTCGTCAGCGCCCGCGCCGAATTGGCGAAAATGGACCATGGTGCGCTCGACGTCGTCGTCCAGCCGCTGGGCGACCGCACGAAAAAACTGATCATCGCCGACATGGATTCGACGATGATCACTGTCGAATGCATCGACGAACTTGCCGATTATGCCGGGCTGAAGCCGCAGATCGCGGCGATCACCGAGCGCGCGATGCGCGGCGAACTGGATTTTCGCGCCGCGCTGACCGAGCGTGTCGGGCTGCTCGGCGGGATGGCCGAATCGGTGCTCGCGGAATGTCGGATGGAGCGCGTGCGGCTGACCCGCGGCGCGCGGACACTGGTGCAGACGATGAAGGCGCATGGCGCGCATTCGGTGCTGATCTCGGGCGGCTTCACCGCCTTCGCGCGGCCGGTGGGCGAGGCGATCGGGTTCGACAAGGTGATCGCGAACGAGCTGGAGATTGCGAACGGCAAGCTGACCGGACGCGTGCTGGAGCCGATCGTCGATGCGAGCACCAAGCTGGAGACGCTGAAGGCCGAAGCCGCGGCGCGCGGCCTGCCGCTCGCCGAGACGCTGGCGGTCGGCGACGGCGCGAACGATATTCCGATGATCACCGCGGCGGGGCTGGGGATCGGCTATTATCCGCATCCGGCGGCGGCGGAAGCTTCGGCTGCGGTGGTGCGGCACCATGACCTGTCGGCGCTGCTGTGGGCGCAGGGCTATCCGCGGCGGAGCTGGGTGCTGGGGTAGGGCGAGGGTACGGAAATGACCGCAAGCTGACCGTCACCCCGGACTTGATCCCGGATTCATCTAAGCCGGCGTCGCTCGACCCCGGATCAAATCCGGGGTGACGAAGAGGAAACGGCGGTAAACGACCGTTTGCGCTTGCCTTGCTGCCTGTTCGGAAACGCCAGAAGCCGCCATTGAGCGCGAAGCTGCAAGCGCTGGTTTCCGCGCTGATGAAGAGTAAGGGCATGGGGAGCTGGGTATGATCTCAAGCGGACATAGTTTCATGCTTCGGCTTCGCGAGGCTTTGGAACTGTCATGGGGCAAAGACACCTCTTACATGGCCGCATATCAGCCCGGAATCCCTGCTCTGGGGCAATGTTATCCGACCTGCCGCGTCGTGCAGTATTTCTACCCGAAAACGGAGATCATTAAAGGCACCGTCCAAACTGACGGACAGCGCGACGACGTGCATTTTTGGAATGGATTGCCCTTTGGCGACGACTGGTACCACATTGACATGAGCTGGCAGCAGTTTCCCTCTGGCGCCAAGGTGACCGAGTTTGCCGTGCTTGATCGACACAACCTAAATGATAGCGCTGCGACGGCTACCCGGGTTTCCTTGTTGCTGGAACGGGTTAGAAAGCATCTTGGCGAGTGTGGCTGAGGCGTCGGAGGGTGTCCGCAAAGACATGGTAATGCGCTATAGTCGCCTGTCCGGCTGCTCGCTCAAAACAAACTAGTCATACCGGCTCCATTTCCGGGCAAGCGGCGCGCCCATCAAAGCCATTTGCTTAGGCTGTATTGTGATTGTAATACGCGAACCAAGCATGACCTGGTTCCGCAAACCCCAAACCCCCGACCCGATCCCCGCCGCGATGCCGGGCGCGCCCCTGGGCGACACCGCCGCGGCGCCCGTTCCCGAATCGCGCCGTCGCAAATGGGTTCGCCGCATCGCGCGCGGCTTTGCGGTTTTCTGCGCCGCCTTCATCCTGCTTGTCGGCTGGCTCGCGCTTACCGCGCCCTTGTCGAAGTCGCTCGAACCGATCGCGCCGCCGCAGATCACCTTGCTGGCGTCCAACGGGTCGCCGATCGCGCGCATTGGGGCGATCGTCGATACGCCGGTGAAGGCGAAGGCGCTGCCCAAGCATGTCACCGGTGCGTTTCTCGCGATCGAGGACCGGCGTTTCTACAGCCATTGGGGCATCGATCCGCGTAGCATCGCGCGCGCGGTGTGGAGCAATGTCACCGGCGGGCGGACGCAGGGCGGCAGCACGATTACCCAGCAACTTGCGAAATTCACCTTTCTGACGCCGAAGCGCACGTTGGGGCGCAAGGCACGCGAGGCGCTGATCGCCTTCTGGCTCGAAGCGTGGCTGACCAAGGACGAGATTCTCGAACGCTATCTGTCGAACGCCTATTTCGGCGACAACACCTATGGGCTCCGCGCGGCGTCGATGCATTATTTCTATCGCCAGCCCGAAAAGCTGACCCCGGCGCAGGCGGCGATGCTGGCGGGGTTGGTGCAGGCGCCCTCGCGCCTCGCGCCGACCAAAAACCCCGATCTCGCCGAAAAGCGGATGCGGCTGGTGCTCAATGCGATGGCGGCCACCGGCTATCTTACGGAAGGTGAAGCCAAATCGCTCCGCGCGCCGCGGATCGACGTGCGCAGCCGCAACACCTTGCCCACCGGCACTTATTTTGCGGACTGGGCGCTGCCCGAGGCGCGCAAGCTCAGCGATGTCGGCTATTCGCGCGAAACGATCACCACGACGCTCGACGCACGGTTACAGGGCGTCGCGCGGCGGGTGACTGGCCGCGCGGGGCTGGGCAAGGCGCAGGTCGCGCTCGTGGCGATGCGCCCCAATGGCGAGGTGGTGGCGATGGTCGGCGGGCGCGATTATGCCGCATCGCCCTTCAACCGCGTGACGCAGGCGCGGCGGCAGCCGGGGTCCACCTTTAAACTGTTCGTCTATCTGGCAGCGCTCCGAGACGGCTGGAAGCCCGACGACCGGATCGGCAACGAGGCGATCGAAACCGGATCGTACCGGCCGAAAAATGCCGGGGGCTCCTATTCGCCGTCGCTCACGCTGGAGGATGCCTTCGCTACGTCGAGCAATGTCGCCGCGGTGCGCCTGCTGCGCGAGGTTGGCGACGACAAGGTTATCCGCATGGCGCGCGACCTTGGGGTGACCGCGCCGATGGCCGAGGGAGACCCCAGCCTCGCGCTTGGAACGTCGAGCATGACTTTGCTTGAACTCACCGCCGCTTATGCCGCGGTTGCGGCGAACAGCTATCCGGTCGAGCCGCACGCCTTCAAAACCGCAGAGATGGGCTGGTTCGAAAATCTGTTCTGGGGGCCCGACAGCTTCGGGTCGAAGGAGCATGACGCGATCGAACAGATGCTGCGCGCCGCGGTCAACCGCGGCACCGGCCGCGCTGCGCGGCTTCCGCAGGCGAATTTCGGCAAGACCGGGACCAGCCAGGACAATCGCGACGCGCTGTTCGTCGGCTATGCCAATGGTCTGGTGGTCGGGGTGTGGATCGGCAATGACGATAATTCGCCGCTTCAGGGGGTGTCGGGGGGCGGGCTGCCTGCCCGGATCTGGCGCGATTTCATGGTTGAGGCGCATGGCCAGAAGCAGCAGCGCAGGGCGCCCGCGCCGGCGACCGACCCGCGCGGTCCGGTCCAGCCGCTCGACATCCCCGACATCGGCGCGATCCCGGTTGGCGAAAAGACGCGCGTCGGGATTGAGGGGGGTGATGCGGTGATCACGACCGAGATCGGCGGCAATCGTATCGACTTGCGCCTGCCGATCGACCGGCCTCCGCCCACCGCCGAACCCGCGCCGCCCCCGCCTTAGCGCGGGCTAGGGAATTTTTCCGCTGTCCACGACCCGCGCGCGGCGATAGCGTCGCCGCGATAAACCGTCCCTGTTCCAACGCGCCTGCGCCTTTCTATTTCTGGATCCCAATATGCTGATCGTCGAATCCCATGAAGCCCAGCCCTGGCCCGATGTTGTCGATTGGGAAGTGCGGGCGGCGGAGGCGGTCGCGGCGGCGCTCAAGCTGACGCCCTTTGCCAGCCTCGTCGATGCGGCGCCGATGGTCGAGGTCGCGGTGCGGCTGACCGACGATGCCGAAGTCCAGACGCTCAACCGCGATTTTCGGGGGAAGGACAAGCCGACCAACGTGCTGTCCTTTCCGCAGGTGCAGGCCGATCTGCTCGAAAGCCTGTCGAACAGCGATGACGGCGAAATCTTGCTCGGTGACATCGTGCTTGCGCGCGAAACCTGCGCACGCGAGGCGGAGGAGAAGGGGGTTTCGCTGGCCGATCATGCGACCCATTTGATGGTCCATGGCGCGCTGCATCTGGTCGGTTACGACCATATCGACGATCCCGAAGCATCGGCGATGGAGGCGCTCGAGGTGAAAGCGCTTGCATCGCTGGGCATCGCCAATCCATATGCGTGAGTTGGATTAACTTAGGAAACCCAGACCATCATGCCCGACGACCAGGGATCTTCGACCCGATCGGAAGAGGACAGTAGATCCGGCCTTTGGGCCGGCATTCGGACATTGTTGTTCGGCGGCGCGAACGAGCCCTCGTTGCGCGAGCAGATCGAGGATGTGATCGACGAAGCCGAGGAAGAGGGGCAGGATCGGCGCGGCAGCAGCGTCGTCGGCGATCTCTCGCCGATCGAGCGCAAGATGCTGCGCAATCTTTTGCATTTTGGCGAACAGACGGTCGACGATGTCGCGGTGCCGCGCGCCGACATTATCGCGATTTCCGAAAGCGCGAGCTTTGCCGACATCATCGCGCTGTTCGTCGAGGCTGGGCACAGTCGCCTGCCGGTCTATCGCGAGACGCTCGACGAGGTTGTCGGGATGATCCACGTCAAGGATGTGTTTGCGGTGCTCGCCGAAGGCCGCCCGCCGCCGCCGCTGATCGACCTGCTGCGCCAGCCGCTTTACGTCCCGCAATCGATGGGGGTGCTCGACCTGCTCGCCGACATGCGCGCGCAGCGCACTCACCTGGCGATCGTCATCGACGAATATTCGGGGACCGAGGGGCTGGTGACGATCGAGGATCTGGTCGAGGAAATCGTCGGCGAGATCGAGGACGAGCATGACGATGAGCCGGTGCTGCTGTTCGCGCCGGGCGAAAATGGTTGCTGGGAGGCCGATGCCCGCGCCGAACTCGACGATGTCGGTGAGGAGATCGACCCGCGGCTGGCCGAGATCGAGGAAGATGTCGACACGCTCGGCGGCCTCGCGGCGGTGCTCGCGGGCCATGTGCCCGAGGTCGGCGAAATATTGCTCCATCCGAGCGGCTGGCGCATCGAGGTGACCGAGGCCGACGAACGCCGTGTCCACCGCCTGCGGCTCCACCCGCCGGTGGCAATCGATCTTGAGGCGCCGCTGGAACGCCCTGAAGACTATTGATGGCGATGGCCGATACAATTGCCTTTGCGCCGCGATGGGATTAGCGGGGCGCGATGGACGTTTCGGATCTGCGCATCGCCCTCTTCAGCGGCAACTACAACATGACGGTCGACGGCGCCAACAAGGCGCTGAACCGTCTTGTCGGCTATCTGCTGGAGCAGGGGGCGGCGGTACGGGTCTATTCGCCGACCGTCGCCAACCCCGATTTCGAACCGACCGGCGACCTGGTCAGTGTGCCGTCCTTCGCGATTCCGGGGCGCAGCGAATATCGCATTCCGGTGTCTTTTTCGTCGCGGGTGCGTCAGGATATCGCCGAGTTCGCGCCGAATATCCTCCATATTTCCAGCCCCGATCGCGTGTCACGACAGGCGGCGGCGTGGGCGCGGCGGCGCAAGCTTCCGGTCGCCTGTTCGGTGCACACACGCTTCGAAACCTATTTCCGCTATTATAACCTCTCCTTCGTCGAACCCCTGATGGTCGCCTGGCTGCGCAAGCTGTACCGCAAGTGCGACGCACTGATAGCGCCGTCCGAAAGCTTTGCGCAGGTGCTGCGCGAACAGCGGATGAACTATGACATCGGCATCTGGACCCGCGGCGTCGAGCGCGACATTTTTAACCCCGGCCGGCGCGACATGGCATGGCGCCAGTCGCTGAACATCGCCGACGAGACGCCGGTCATCGCCTTTCTCGGCCGGCTGGTGATGGAAAAGGGGCTCGACGTTTTTGCCGACACCATCGACCAGCTGGAGCGGCGCGGCGTACCGCACGAGGTTGTCGTGATCGGCGAGGGGCCGGCGGGCGAATGGTTCGAATCGCGGCTGCCCAAGGCCAAATTCGTCGGTTTCCAGGGTGGCGAGGATCTCGCGCGCGCGCTGGCGTCGTGCGACATGTTCTTCAATCCGTCGGTGACCGAAACCTTCGGCAATGTGACCCTCGAAGCAATGGCGTGCGGTCTGCCGGTGGTGGCGGCACGCGCGACCGGCAGCGCGAGCATCGTCAAACATGGTATCACCGGCTTTCTGGTGTCGCCAGGTTCGATCGGCAGTTTTGCGGATGATCTGGAGCTTTATTGTCGCGATTGGGCCCTGCGCGCGATGCACGGCGCGGCGGCGCTGCACGAAAGCGGCGCCTATCGATGGGATGTGATCAACAAGTCGGTCGCTGACACCTATTTGCGCCTGATCCGCCAGAAACAGCGGCGCCGGGGCTGAGGCGGTGGTGGCCGGGGACTTGTTCGGCGAAGATGTGCCTGCAGAGGGTGGCGCCGCGACCGGCCCGGTCCCGCTCGCCGAACGATTGCGCCCGCGCACACTGTCCGATGTGGTCGGGCAGGAGCATCTGACTGGCGCGGAGGGGGCGATCGGGCGGATGGTCGCGGCAGGGCAATTGTCGTCGATTATCCTTTGGGGACCGCCGGGAACGGGAAAGACGACGATCGCGCGGCTGCTCGCCGAAGCGGTGGGGATGCGCTTTGCCGCGCTGTCGGCGGTGTTTTCGGGCGTCGCCGACCTGAAAAAGGCGTTCGCCGAGGCCGAGAAGATGGCGACGGCGGGCAAGCGAACCCTGCTTTTCGTGGACGAAATCCACCGCTTTAACCGCGCGCAGCAGGATGGTTTCCTGCCCTATGTTGAACGCGGCACGGTTGTACTGGTCGGCGCGACGACCGAGAATCCGAGCTTTGCGCTCAACGCGGCGTTGCTGTCGCGGGCGCAGGTGCTGGTGCTCCACCGGCTGGACGAAGCTGCGCTTGCGACGCTGGTCGAACGTGCCGAAGCCGAAGTCGGCCGCCGTCTGCCGGTGACCGATGATGCGCGCGGGGCGCTGATCGTGAGCGCCGACGGCGATGGCCGCTTCCTTCTCAATCAGGTCGAGACGCTGTTCGCGGCGATTATCGACACCCCGCTTGATCCCGCCGAGCTGGCGCAATTCCTGCACCGCCGCATGCCCGTCTACGACAAGGATCGCGATGGCCATTATAATCTGATTTCGGCGCTGCATAAGGCGATGCGCGGGTCGGATCCGCAGGCGTCGCTCTATTGGCTCGCTCGGATGCTGGTGGCGGGCGAGGAGCCGCTGTACGTCCTTCGCCGCATTGTCCGGTTCGCGAGCGAGGACATCGGGCTCGCCGACCCGCAGGCGCTGATCCAGTGCCTCGCCGCGAAAGACGCCTATCAATTCCTGGGGTCGCCCGAGGGGGAGCTCGCGATCGTGCAGGCGTGCCTCTATTGCGCGACGGCGCCGAAATCGAACGCGGCCTATGCGGCACAAAAGGCGGCTTGGGCGGCGGCGCGCGAGACCGGATCGCTGGCGCCGCCCGCGAACATCCTCAATGCCCCGACGAAGCTGATGAAGGATCTGGGCTATGGTGCGGGCTATAGCTATGATCATGATGCGCCCGAGGGCTTTTCGGGCGACAATTACTGGCCCGACGAAATGGCCCCGGTCGATTTTTATCGCCCGGTTGATCGCGGCTTCGAAAAGCGGATCGGCGAACGGCTCGCCTGGTGGGACGAGCAGCGCCGCCAGCGCGGAGCATAGGGCAGGAGGGGAGGGGTGATGCCGCCGTCATTCGACGATTGGGACGATGTAGTCGCTTTCGCGTGCGGCCTGCCCGATGTCGAAATGGCGTCCTTCTATGGCATCCCCTGTCCGAAGCTCAACGGCAAGGCGCTGGTGTCGCCGGGGCGCGAGCCCGGCAGCTTTGCCGTGATGTGCAAGCCCGATGAAAAGGAACTTCTGCTTGAAACCGATCCCGAGACCTTTTGGCAGACCGCCCATTATGAAGGCTGGCACGCGTTGCTCGTGCGTTTTGGATCGGCCGACCCCGAACGCGTTGCCGACGTCATCCGCCGCGCCTGGTGGGATCGCGCCAAAAAGCCGCAGCGGCAGGCGTTTGGCGCGCGGCCCTGAGACGCTGCGCCGTCTGACATTGGGCTTCGCGTTCGCTGCGGTTGCGCTGCCCGCGCACGCGGCTGATGCCGATGCCGCGATCAACCGGGCGTGGGCGGCGGGTTATCGCGCCGGCGTCACCTGTTCGGCGCTGTGGAACGGCGCGGGCAAGTCGCTGGCGGATATCGAACGCGACGAACTCACCCATATCTACCCCGAGATCGAGGCCGATGTCCGCGCGCTCAAGGCCCAGATCGACGACAAGGTGAAGCGGGTTAGCGTGCGCTACCGTGACGATATGCCGCCGCGCATTGCAGCGTGGGACAGCCGCGAAGGCTGCGTCACTCTACCGATCGGTGCCACGCTGACGCCAATTGAGGGCTTCTCCGGTCGCGGGCGGGCGAAGCTCGACGACAGATCATGGCCGCTGGGCGACGGGAAAGCCGGAGCGCCGGTTGCGGCATTCGACGCGATCGGTGCGAAGCGCGCGGGTTTCGGCGGGCGCACCAGTTCGCTGTTGATCGTCAAGGACGGACGGATCGGCTTCGAATGGTATCAGCCGGGGCATGGCCCGCACAGCGCGCAGCGGACCTTCTCGGTCGCCAAGTCGATGGCCGCGACGTTGATTGGCCATGCCGTCCAGCGCGGCCAGTTCGATGTGACCGCGCCCGCAGCGATCGCCGATTGGCAGACTCCCGGCGATCCGCGGGCGGCGATCACGACCGAGCAATTGCTGCGCATGGCGAGCGGCCTGACCAGCGATACGGCAGGAAACCGCACCGACGCCATCTATATGGGCGGTGCATCGGTGCGCCAATGGACGGTGCAATGGCCGCTGCTTCATCCGCCGGGAAGCCGCTATCGCTACGCCAACAACGACACTTTGCTCGCGGTGCAGTCTGTCAGAGCAATGCAGCGGAAGGCGCCGGGACAGGCGCTCGACCCCGTCGCCTTTTTCGACAAGATCGGGATGACGCGAACCTTCGCCGAACATGACAAGGATGGCGATTATATCCTGTCGAGCCAGGTATCGACGACCGCGCGCGACCTTGCGCGGCTCGGGCTGCTCTATCAGAATGACGGACTATGGAACGGCGAGCGGCTGCTGCCCGAAAACTGGCGCCGTTTCGTCGCGACGCCCGGCGGGCCGCAGCCCGATGGTCCCTTCGGCTATGGCGCGGGTTTCTGGCTGCTCGACAAATCGGACGGCATTCCCGTGGACGCCTTCGGCGCCTTCGGCAATCGCGGCCAGTATCTGGTCGTCATCCCGTCACGCCGGCTGGTGATCGTTCGTCAGGGCTATGACGATGCCGCCGAACGCCTCGATATTGCGGCGCTCGTGCGGGCAATCGTCGCGGCCGACGCGGGCTAGCCGGGATAGCGCTCGAACGCGGGGAGGTCGTTCAGCTTCTCCATCCAGCCGATGCGTTCGGCGGTCTGAATCTGTGCGCCCGGCGGAATCAGGTCGGGGTCGTCGAGCGTCGCTGACTGGACGTCGATCTTGCCGGGAAAGATGGTCTCATTGGTATAGAAAAGCCCGGTGCCACAGTCGCTGCAGAAATGGCGGCGGCCATGTTCGGACGAGGCATAGATTTTCGGGGTACCGCTGACGTCGAGTGCATCCTGCCCGACGAGCGCCCAGCCGACGAGCGGGGCGCCCGAATGGCGGCGGCAATCCTGACAATTGCATAGCGCATGATGTTCGACCGCGGTCGGCATCGAATAACGAATGGCGCCGCAATGGCATTGGCCGCTGGCGCGGGGACTCGAATCGGTCATCTGGTTTCTCCTCACCTTAATGGGGAGAACATATCATAAACATTGACCCCGACGCAATCGTCCGGACGCTCAGTCGCCGAGATCGACGCCATGCTTGTCCGCCCAGGCTTGATATTGGCCACGCGGGTTGGGCGCAGGCTGGGCGAGGATCGCGGGGATCGCCTCGCGCAGCGCGCCAAGGTCGAGCGAGCGGATCATCGCCTTGACCGGTCCGACGCCGGCCGGGGTGATCGACAGGCGTTCGATGCCGATGCCGAGCAACGCCATCGCCTCCAGGGGCCGGCCACCCATCTCGCCACAGACACCCAGCGCAACCCGCGATCCACCGACCGTTTTCACGACGCGTGAGAGATAGCGCATGACCGTCGGCGAGAGCCAGTCATAGCGTTCGGCAAGCCGCGGGTGCGCCCGGTCGGCGGCGAACAGGAACTGGGTCAGGTCGTTCGTCCCGACCGACAGGAAATCGAGGTGCGGCAGCATCAGGTCGAGCGTTTCGAGAAGTCCCGGCACCTCCAGCATCGCGCCATAGCGGATCGCGATCGGCAGCTTCTTGTTGTGGCTGGCGAGCCAGGCACGCTGTCCGACGAACAGGTTGCGGGCGGCTTCATATTCCCACGGCTCCGAGACCATCGGGAACATGACGTTGAGCGTCCGCCCGGCAGCGGCTTCCATCAAGGCGCGCGCCTGAACCTTCAGCAGCCCTTCGCGTTCGAGCGCGAGGCGCAGCGCGCGCCAGCCCATCGCCGGATTTTCCTCCTGCGCAGTGTCGCCGACATTCATATAGGGCAGGGCCTTGTCGCCGCCGATGTCGACCGTACGGAAAATCACCGGCCGGTCGCCCGCCGCGTCGAGCACGTCGCGATAGAGGCGCTGCTGGCGGTCGCGCGACGGAAGCGTTGCCGATACCAGAAACTGGAATTCGGTGCGGAACAGGCCGATGCCGTTTGCGCCGGTCAGGTCGAGCGCGGCGACATCTTCGCGCAGCCCGGCGTTGATCATCAGCTCGATCGGGACGCCATCCTTGGTGACTGCGGGCAGGTCGCGCAGCGAGGCGAGGTTGGCGCGCCGTTTTTGCGACACTTCCAGCCGGGTCTCGAAGGCATCCTGCACAGCCTGCGTCGGGCGCACATGAAGCGTCCCGGTAGCGGTGTCGATCAGTAGCAGATCGCCTTCGCGGATCGAGGTGCGAACGTCGCGCACGCGGCCGAGCACCGGCACGCCCATCGCGCGTGCGACGATGATGACATGGGCTGTGAGCGAGCCTTCCTCGAGCACTACGCCTTTGAGGCGGCGGCGGTCATATTCAAGCAGTTCGGCGGGGCCGAGGTTGCGGGCGATCAGGATCGAATCCTGACGCAGGCCCATTTGTGCCGCGGTGCCCATCTGGCCCGACACGATGCGGATCAGCCGGTTCGACAGATCCTCCAGGTCATGCATGCGGTCGCGCAGCAGGGCGTCGTCGATCTGGCGCATCCGCATCCGGGTGCGTTGCTGGACGCGCTCGATCGCTGCCTCGGCGGTCAGGCCGCTGTCGATCGCCTCGTTGATCCGGCGCGACCAGCCTTCGTCATAGGCGAACATCTTGTATGTCTCGAGCACCTCGTCATGCTCGCCGCCGACGCCGAATTCGGCCTGGCTGGTCATGCGGTCGATCTGCTCACGCATCTTGTCGAAGGCCGCGTAAACTCTGTGACGCTCGGCTTCGGTATCGTCGGCGACGGTATGTTCGATGGTGATGCGCGGCTGATGGAACACCGCGATTCCGGCGCCCATTCCGTCGACGAGCTTTTGGCCGGTCAGGCGCTGTGCCGACTGGTCCGCCGTCGCGGCGTCGGTGCGTGCGGCGGTGTCGACGAGGTCGGCGTTGGAGATGAGTTCAGACAAGACCATGGCGACGGTCTGCAGCGTCTCAATCTCGATATCAGCATAGCGGCGCGGGTCGCTATGCTGGACGCAGAGCACGCCGACCGCGCGTTCGCGGCGGATGATCGGGACGCCGGCAAAGCTGTGGAACAATTCTTCGCCGGTTTCGGGGCGATAGGAAAAGTCGGGGTGCGATGCGGCTTCGTCGAGGTTCAGCGTCTCGATCTGGTCGGCGATCGTGCCGACCAGCCCTTCACCCAGGCCGAGGCGGGTGACGTGCACCGCCTCCTGCTTCAGTCCGCGCGTGGCATAAAGTTCCAGCGCGCCATCGCGCAGCAGATAGATGGAACAGACTTCGCTGTTCAGGCATTCACCGATGATTCCGACGACCTGATTGAGCTTGCCCTGCGCGTTGGTGCGCGATGCCATGACCTCGTGCAACCGGGTCAAGATGGTGCGGGCCGATTGGGCGGCCGACGAAGGCGGAAGCGGGGCGTTGGTCATTGCAGCCCTGCTAACAGATGCGACGGCCGCGCGCCATTGTTGCGCGCGCGGCCGTCGCCCATCTCTTTTTCGGTCGGATGACGCGGCGCGTCAGTTGCTGTTTGTCGTAGTCGCCGGGACGACGCTCATCGTGCCCGGAGCATTGGTCGGACCAACCGGGTTCATGGGCGCCGGTGCGCTCATGATCGGTGGGGGCGGGGCATATTTTGCATCCCACGCAACGGCATCGGACTGATATTTGGCATAGGCCTCGTAAAAGTCGAGGAAGGGCTGGTTGAGCCGGGCGAGATGCATCGGCGCCTGTTCGATGACCTGCGCGGCCGGCGTACTCGCGACCAATTGCGCGACCTCATTAGCGCGCGGGCAGAAATCGCGCTGGGCTGGCGGCTGGGCGAAATAGTTGAACAGCTGCGTCGACAATTTGTCGCGCGCCGCGGTGCCGTTGGTGCGCATTTCCTTGCCAAGCTGCGAGATGACATTTTTCTCGGTCGACCGGATGGTCTTGCCATGGGTCTTGATGATATTGTTGTAGGCCGAAACCAGCGTTGCTTCCTCGGGCCCGCGGCAACCGATCGCCGCGACGTTCAGCGCGATTTTCATCTGCCAGAAGGCGCGGTCACCAGTGACATTGCTGTTCGCCGTCACAAAGCGACCGTCGATACCGCGTGCGGGCAGGATTTGCGTTACTGCGGCATTGCCCGGCGGCATCGGCCGCGGCGGGATGACGATCGCGACCGGTGGCAAGACGGGCGGCGGTGGCGGTGCGACCGGCTTGGGTGCGCAGGCGGCGACGCTCGCGAGCAAACCGGCGACGATGATCTTACGCGACAAATTCATGATATTCTCCCCAGCCGTAACGTCTTGCGGCTTCAACCCCGAGCATGCAACGCCGCAGCGGCCTGTTGCACCAGCGATGCGATGATTGCTGCGACGCTCTCTTCTTCCGATACCATGCCGACAGATTGCCCTGCCATTAACGATCCGTTTTCGACGTCGCCGTCGATCACCGCGCGGCGCAGCGCGCCAGCCCAATAATGTTCGATTTCCAACTGTGCGGCGGCCATGTCAACCTCTCCGCTGTCGAGCATGTTGGCGACCTCGCGCTGCTTGACGGTGAACGCCTCTGTCCCCGCATTTTTGAGCGCGCGGACGGGAATGACGGGCAGGCGCGGGTCGATCTGGACGCTCGCGACAGCTTCGCGCGCCGAGGCACGCATGAAGGCCTTTTTGAAGTTCGGGTGTGCGATGCTTTCGGTCGCACAGACGAAGCGGGTGCCAAGCTGGACGCCCGATGCGCCCATTTCGAGATAGGCGGCGATCGCCTCGCCGCGGCCGATGCCGCCGGCGACGAAGATGGGAACCTCTTCCGCCAGCGTCGGCAATATTTCCTGCGCCAGCACGCTGGTCGAGACGGGGCCGATATGGCCGCCGGCCTCCATCCCCTCGATCACCAGCGCGTCGACGCCCGAGCGCACCAGCTTTTTGCCCATCGCCAGCGTTGGCGCAAAGCAGATAACCTTCGCACCCGATTCCTTGATCGCCTCGAGGCTGCCCTTGGGCGGCAGGCCGCCCGCGAGGACGACATGGCCAACGCCATGCTTGGCACAGACGTCGATCAGGTCGAACAATTGCGGGTGCATGGTGATCAGGTTGACGCCGAAATTGCGCGTAGCGAGCGCCTTGGTCGCGGCAATTTCTGCATCGAGCTGCTCGGGGTTCATCGCGCCGCACGCGATGACGCCAAAGCCGCCGGCATTGCTGATCGCGCTGACGAGGTTGCGTTCGGAAACCCAGCTCATCGCACCGCAAAGAATAGCGTAGTCGCTGCCCAGCAGGTCGGTGCCGCGCGCCATCAGTTGTTGAATTTTATCCATCTCCGCGCCTTTGCCAGCACTGGGACTCGCGCGCAATCCCTGGCGTCCGCAATGGGCGATTTGCAGCGGGACCCGGGAAAACGACTGGGCGCGCGAACCCAACCTTTCGGCGCAGAAAGCAAATCAATCATTGTCAACTAAAACAGTTGGCATATGCTTGTGGGCGAATCCAAGAGGGAAAGGGAATTTATGTCACAGCCGATTAATGCGGCTCAAAGCGAACGCGAAAGCGTTCCGCTTGCCGTGCAAACCGTGCTCGATGCACTCGAAAAGCTGCGCTTTGGCGCGATCCAGCTGACCGTCCATGAGGGGCGGCTGGTGCAGGTCGATGTCACCGAACGCCATCGCTACCCCAACTAAACCGAGCTCCCGACGGGGGACGCGTCCCCCGGCCTTACCGCAGACCGGACAACCGGATGTGGTGATTTTCTTTCGCAACAGGGAATTACCATGACTGCCAATTATTCTTCGCGCCACCGACGCCTTCCTGCCACCTCGCTGACGCTTTCGCTTCTGCTGGCGATTGCCGCCACACCCGCCGCCGCCAATGAAACGGCAGCCGATGCGGCCGCCGACGCCGCAACCTCCACCGCCGATGAAGGCGCCGCCACGCAGGGCAGCTATGGCGGCGATATCGTCGTCACCGCGCGTCGTCGTCAGGAAACCGCGCAGGACGTGCCGATCGCGATGTCGGTCGTCGCGGGCGAACAGATCGACAATACGGGCAGCTTCAACGTCGGCCGCCTCACCCAGCTGACCCCGACGCTGCAATATTATTCGTCGAACCCGCGCAACACCGCGGTCAACATCCGCGGCATCGGCGCGCCGTTCGGGCTGACCAATGACGGGATCGAGCAGGGCGTCGGCATTTATGTCGACGACGTCTATTATTCGCGCGTCGCGTCCTCGACCTTCGACTTCCTCGACGTCGCGCAGATCGAAGTGCTGCGCGGGCCGCAGGGCACGCTTTACGGCAAGAACACGACTGCGGGCGCGATCAATATCACGACCAACCAGCCGACGTTCGATTTCGAGGGCAAGGCCGAACTCAGCATCGGCAATCTGAACTTCAAACAGGCGAAGGCCGCGATTTCTGGCCCGCTGTCGGACAAGCTGGCGGCGCGTATCGCGATTTCGTCGACCAGCCGTCGCGGCACCATTCGCAACGTCGCGACCGATCGCTGGGTCCAGAGCCAGGATAATATCGGCGTCCGCGGGCAGCTTTTGTGGCAGCCGAACGATGACCTCAGCATCACCCTCTCGGGTGACTGGAACAAGCAGGACGCGGTATGCTGCGCCTCGGTCTACGTCCGTACCGGCGCGACACAGCGGCCGCTCAACCGTCAATATGCGGCACTCGCAGCGGCGCAGAATTATGTCGTTCCCAGCACCAATCCCTATGACCGGCTGACCGACCTCGATGCGAACCTCAATGCCGGTAATGAAATCGGCGGCGCCGCGCTGCGCGTCAAATGGGACATCGGCCCCGGTACGCTGACCTCGGTCACCGCATGGCGATACTGGAACTGGAAGCCCGAGAACGACCGCGATTTCACCGGCCTGCCGATCGTCACCAAATCGCAGAATCCGTCGCAGCAGGATCAATATACGCAGGAACTGCGCTACAATTACACCGCCGACCGGTTCGACTTCGTGATCGGCGGCTTCTATTATTACCAGCGCATCGACACGCAGGGCACCGAAGCCCACGGCCCCGCGTCGAGCCGCTGGACGCTCAATCCGACGAGCGCGCTGGCGAACAATCCGGCGGTGCTCAACGGGCTGACCGCGATCAACACCCAGTATCTCAAGAACACCAGCGCCGCGCTGTTCGGGCAGGCGAGCTGGAAGGTCACCGACCAGTTCACGATCCAGCCGGGCGTGCGGCTGAACTATGACAAGAAGGATGGCTTCTATCAGCGCCGCGTCTTTGCCGGCGACGGGACCCCGGTCGTCTTCGGTCCGACCGATGCGATCACCGTCGCGCGGCTTGGCGTTTTTGCGCCGCAGGAAATCTCGCCCTCGTTCAGCGACTGGAACTTCAGCTATGATTTGACGGCTACGTACAAGGCGACGTCGGATCTGCTGTTCTATGCGACCTATGCGAAGACGTTCAAATCGGGCGGGATCAACCAGAATGGCGTGCCGACCGATGGCGCGAACAATCCGATCCTCGCCGCCGCGACGGTGAAGCCGGAATCGGTCAATCATTTCGAAGCGGGGGTGAAGAGCGAATTCTGGGACCGGCGCATCACCTTCAACCTCACGGCGTTCCGCACCGACATCAAAAATTATCAGGCCAATGTGAACAATGGCCAGTTTGGTGTGCTGCGCGGCTATCTGGCCAATGCCGGCAAGGTGCGCACGCAGGGCGTCGAGGTCGATTTCTCGGTCCGCCCGAGCGAGCGGTTCCGCGCCTATGCCAATGGCGCTTTCACCGACGCGAAATACAAGCGCTTCGTCGATGCGCCATGCCCGCCCGAACTGTCGGGCGGCGGCACCGGGGCCGTGATCGCGGCGCCGGGAACGCCGGGAAACAGCCCTCAGAATTGCGACATTTCGGGTCAGCGCCTGCCGGGCGTGTCGAAGGTGGCTCTCTCCTTCGGGGCGGAGGCGAACGCCGAATCGTCGCTGTTCGGGAAGGATGGCCAATTTTATCTGGGTTATGACGGCAGCTATCGCTCCAGCTTCTCGTCGAACCCGTCGCCGTCGGCCTATACCTGGATCAAGGGCTATTCGCTGTCGAACTTCCGCGCCGGTTTCCGGACGGAATCGGGCTTCGATGTCTATGGCTGGGTCCGCAACGCGTTCAACCAGAATTATCTGGAACAGCTGAGCGTCGGTCCGGGTAACACGGGGCTGATCGTCGGTCTGCCGGGCGATCCGCGCACCTGGGGCGGGACGATCAAAGCCACCTTCTGACGAAGGGATACGGGCAGCTTTGGCTGTCTGCAAAGGAAAAGGGGCCGCCCGCAGGCGGCCCCTTTCTCGTGCCGGCTGTTGGTCAGCCCTGCTGCGGACGATTGCGGTCGCGGTCGGGTTCGCTACCCGCTTCACCGCCCGGCTGGCGGGTCTGACCGCCCTGCTGTTGCTGTTGCTGGCGACGCTGTTCTTCCTCGCGCTGCGCCGGCGTTTTCTTCTGGTTCTGGTTGGGGTCGTTAGCCACTTTCCTTCTCCTTGCAGTCGCGCCATGCGATCATGTCGCGACCCTTTAGCAACCCGCCGCCGTCGCCCATGTTCCCCCTGCGGCCGGCTCATCGCCGGGGCGTGGCGCTTTTGAGACGAGGGCCACGATCCGTCCCGCACGGGCGCGTGGGTGATCGGATCACTCACTTACTGAATTCAGCATATTTGGTTTTGTCGATGGGAGGGCGCCGCCTATCCTTCCCCGGTCAGAGCGAAAGGATGATGCCATCGACTCATGGTTTTCCTGCGTTTTCCGCGATTCGGCGACTTCGCCGTCGTCCCGCCGTCATGCGCCGGTCATCCCGACACGCCATTCCTGTCCAACGATCATAAGAGGAGAGACTGTATGAACGCCGAAACCCCCGTGGACCCCGCAAAGGGTTGTCCGGTCAACGGTGACCGGTTCCGCTCGCTGCTCGGCCGGACGAACCGCGACTGGTGGCCCGATCAGCTGCCGATCGAAATATTGCACCAGGGCGGCGTCTCGCCCGACCCGATGGGTGCCGATTTCGACTATGCTGCGGCGTTCAAATCGCTCGACTATCAGGCGGTCAAGGATGACCTCACCGCGCTGATGACCGACAGCAAGTCGTGGTGGCCCGCCGACTATGGCCATTATGGTCCCTTCTTCATCCGCATGGCGTGGCACGCCGCGGGCACATACCGCACCGCCGACGGACGCGGCGGTGCGAACAGCGGGCAGCAGCGCTTCGCCCCGCTCAACAGCTGGCCCGACAATGGCAATCTCGACAAGGCGCGCCGCCTGCTGTGGCCGATCAAGCAGAAGTACGGCAGCAAGATCAGCTGGGCCGACCTGTTCATCCTGACCGGCAATGTCGCGATTGAATCGATGGGCGGGCCGGTGTTCGGCTTCGGCGGCGGGCGCAAGGACGTCTATGAAGCCGAGCGCGATATCTACTGGGGCGCCGAGGATCTGTGGGTCAATGAGGGCGTCCAGACGCGCATCGATCCCGACAAGCAGCTCGACCTCGAAAACCCGCTCGCGGCGATCCAGATGGGGCTGATCTATGTCAATCCCGAAGGGCCGGGGGGCAATCCCGACCCGCTGCAATCGGCGCGCGACATCAAGGTGACGTTCGAGCGCATGGCGATGAGCCATGAAGAGACGGTGGCGCTGACCGCCGGTGGCCATACGTTCGGCAAGGCGCATGGCGCGGGTGATGCCAGCCTGATGGGGCCGCCGCCCGAGGGTGCCGACATCAGCTTGCAGGGCCTTGGCTGGTCGAACGGTTTCGAAACCGGGGTGGGCGCGCATGCGATCACCAGCGGGATCGAGGGCGCGTGGGTCAACACGCCGACCGAATGGTCGGAGAATTTCTTCCGCCTGCTGCTCGACTATGACTATGAACTGGTGCGGAGCCCGGCAGGCGCGCAGCAGTGGCAACCGGTCAACCAGAAGGAAGAGGATAAGGCCCCCGACGCCCATAATCCCGGCAAGCGCGTGCCGACGATGATGACGACCGCCGACATGGCGCTGAAGGTCGATCCCGAATTCCGGGTGATTTCGGAGAAGTTCCGCAACGACCATGAAGCGTTCAAGGATGCCTTTGCTCGCGCCTGGTTCAAGCTGTGCCACCGCGATATGGGGCCCAAGGTTCGCTACCTCGGCCCCGAAGTGCCTGCCGAAGACCTGATCTGGCAGGATCCGGTTCCGGCTGGACTGACGCCGTCGGACGCCGATGTCAGCGCGTTCAAGGTCGCGATCCTCGGTTCGGGGCTGAGCGTTGGCGAACTGGTCAAGGCGGCGTGGGCCTCGGCCTCGACCTTCCGCAAGTCGGACTATCGCGGCGGCGCCAATGGCGCGCGCGTTCGTCTCGCGCCGCAGAAGGATTGGGCGGTCAATGATCCGGCCGACCTCGCGAAGACCCTCGCGAAGATCGGCGAGTTGCGCGGCAATTTGTCGATGGCCGATGCGATCGTGCTGGCGGGATCGGCGGCGGTCGAGAAGGCGGCAAAGGATGCCGGCTTCAATGTTGCGGTGCCGTTTACCGGCGGGCGGGGCGACACGACCGACGAATGGACCGATGCCGAAAGCTTTGAGGTGATGGAGCCGAAGGCCGATGGCTTCCGCAACTATCTCGCAACCAGGCATAGCGTGAAGACCGAGGAACTGCTGCTCGATCGCGCGTCGTTGCTCGGTCTGTCGGCGCCCGAACTGACGGTGCTGATCGGCGGGCTCCGCGTCCTCGGTGCCAATACGGGTGGCAGCAAGCATGGCGTGTTCACCGACCGCGTGGGGCAACTGACCAACGACTTCTTCGTCAACCTGCTCGACATGGATACCGTCTGGCAGGTCGTTGATACCAGCGGCGACGAGGAGTTCATCGGCTATGATCGCGGCGGGCGTACCCAGCGCTGGACCGCGACGCGCACCGACCTGATCTTCGGTTCGAACTCGCAACTGCGCGCGACGGCCGAAGTCTATGCCGAAAAGGGGCATGAGGAGAAGTTCGTGCGCGACTTCATCAAGGCGTGGACCAAGGTGATGAACGCCGACCGGTTCGACCTCGCCTGATCGACGGAGGTTGAAAAGACGACGGGTCGCGGGCCCGCCCCCGGGGACATAAGCCCGGGGGCGGGCCTTTCTTTTTGTTCGCCGGAGTGGCGGATCCGGAAGTCCTTAAAGTCACAAAAGTCCCGCACACACGCATTCAGAATGTGTCCTTTGTGGCTTTAAGCGGCGCTGCGTCCTCGCGCAGCGCAGAGCGTATGACATCCATGTCGGGACCACCGGTGACGTCGATCGCGCCGCCGCGCAAAATGCGGACTGTCGTGATGCCGTTGAGCGCGCGGTCCATCGCATAGTCGAACTGTCGCATCCGGCCCATAGAGATGGCGCGGTCCCACGCTTGGGCAAAGCTGGCGGCGCCGGGGCGCTCGCGCAAGCGATATGCGGATCGCCGGCTCATGCCGATCGCCCGCGCGGCCTGTCCGACCGAGCCCATTGCCTCGAGCGCGCGAATGAAGCCTTGCTGGGTTTCGGGCGTCCAGCCGTCGGCGCGGTGGCGCTGGCATGGGACGGGGATGAAGGCGAGACAGGTTCCGGCGAGCAACGTCGCGGAGGTTTGCGGTGCGATCTGTTCCATCCACCAGCTTGGAGCATGGCGGAATAATGTAGGAAAGCGGTTTTTCCGGGGCCTGAGTTGCGAGCCGTCAGGGGGAGGGCTCAGTCCAGCGTCAGCATGTCGTCGAGCAACGCTATCGCGTCGGCCTTGGGTGCATTCGCGTCAAGCAGCGGATTGAGGCGGTCGTCGAGCAGCAGGATCGCATAGCCATGGACCATGCTCCATGCGCGCGCGGCGTGGGCGCGCGCAGCGCGTTTGGCGGCGGGGTCGTCGGTGTGGAGCGCCTCGACCGCGCCGGTCAGGGTGCCGAAGGCGCGGGCCATCGCGTCGTGGAGCGCGGGGCGGGTCTTGTCGAGGCGTTCGCCGCGAAACATCAGCTGGAACAAGCCGGGTTCGGCAAGGGCGAATTCGACATAGGCGCGGCCGGTCGCGTTGAGCTTGTCCTGCGCCGAGGTCTCGGCTGCAGCGGCGGCGGCCATGCGGTCGGCGAAGCGGGTGAAGCCGATCGCTGCGAGTTCGCTCAGCAGGCCGGTGAGGTCGTCGAAATGATTTTTGGGCGCGGCATGCGAGGCGCCGACCTCGCGGGCAACGCCGCGCAGGGTGAGGCCGGCGACGCCGTCGCGGTTCACGATGGTCTCGGCGGCGGCGAGCAGGGCAGCGCGCAGATCGCCATGATGATAGGGTTTGGTCATAGGCTGGGCTTAGCGCTCCCATATTGACGCTGTCAATTTAGCGCTTGACTCGCACTCGCGGCATTTGCAATATTGACAGTGGAAATATTGGAGGTCGATCATGTCCAAGCAGCTTTTCTATGCCCTCGGCCCGCTGATCTTTGACTCGCTTGGCGTGATCCTGTTTGCCGTTCTGCTTGCACTTGACGTCGATCTGATTGTCGCGACCATTGCCGGAACGGCTGTCGCCTGCGCGGTGGTGGGGTGGGAGCTTGTCCGGGGCAAGCCGGTTGCGGCGCTGCAGTGGATCAGTCTGGTGATGATATTGTTTTCGGCAGGGGCGACGATGCTAACCGGCGATCCGCGCTTCGTGATGGTCAAGCCGTCGATTGTCTATGTCGTGATCGGCGCCGCGATGTTGCGGCGCGGGTGGATGAATCGCTATATTCCGCCCGAAGAGCTGCCGCTGGTTGGCGATGTGATGACGCGCTTTGGCTTTATCTGGGCAGCGATGATGTTCGCGACTGCGATCGCCAATCTGGTCGTTGCGATTGCCTTCACGCCATGGTGGCCCGCGTTTATCGGATTTTTCCCGATGGCGTCGAAGCTGGGGCTGTTCGCAGTGCATTTCGCGATTGTTCAGATTGTCGCGCACCGGCGGCGGCGGATGGAAGTTGCCGTTGCCGTCGAGCGATGACGAGACTGGCGCGAAGCCTGTCTCGTCATCCCCGCCTGCCCGGGAACAGTGATGCTATAGCGCGCCGAAAACCGACATCCGGCGTTCCCGGGCGATCAACGAAGTGGCGGCTGTTGCGCCGCATAGCCGCCGGTCACGGCTTGATCCCGTATCCTGCATAGGTCTTGTCGATCTGGCCATTTTGAAGTCGGGCGAGCGCAAGATCGGCGAGCGCGCCGGCTTTATCGTCGCCACGACTGCGGATGATCCCCCGCATATAGAGCGATCCGGGCTCGCCCGGATTGAGTTTCAGCGCGGCATCCAGATCGGCGCGGGCTTCATCGGGCCGGCCGAGCCTGAAATAGACCATCGCCCGGCTGTCGAGTACCGCGGCGGCGTTTTCGCTCAGCTCGATCGCGCGCGTGCAGTCCTTGAGCGCGACATCAAGCTGGATCTCCCGTGTTCCGCGAAGCCAGCACAGCGCGTTGAGCAGGCCAGGGTCGCCAGGGCGGTCGCCGAGGGCTTCGGCGAGCAGCGCCGCACCTTCTTCGGCGCGAGCGGCTCTACCGAGCGCTTCTGCCTTGAGGTTGACCCAATCGCGCTTGTCCTTGGCGTCTGCCATCTGCGCATCGGCGATCTCGAGTGCGTCGGCGGTCCGGCCCAACTCGGTGAGCAAGCTGACCTTCTGCGCGAGCGCATCTGCCGATTCAGGATTGAGCGCCAGCGCCTCTTCGACATCGGCCAGCGCCTGGGCATTCTCGCCAAGCATGGCCTTCAGCCAGGCCCGCTGTTGATAGATGTCCGCTGTCGGCGCCCGTGTGATTGCCGCATCATAATCGGCTATGGCCGCCTTATAGTCGAAGATGCCACTGTTGAAGGCCGCGCGGTTCAGATAATTATTCGCTTCGTCGGGATCGTCGTCGATCGCTTTCTGGTAGGCGGCGAGAAGTGGGGCGAGGCGGTTCGTTTTTCGAGCGCTCGCAATTTCTTCGACGCGCGAGGGGTAGCCTGCCGGCGCGCGCAAACGAAATTCATTTTTCCTGAGCAGCGCGGCCTGCGCGCGAGCGGCGGGAAGCGCATTGGCGGGCAGCTCGATGCCCTTCGCCCACAGGCTCTCATGGTCTTCGAACCGGTTGCCGCCGAGCCGCGCGTCGCGTTTCAGGACGAATCCGGCGATCTCGCGATCCGTCTGCGCTTCACCTTCGGTCGTGAAAGCAGCGTCACGCGGGAGTGTCAGGTTGAGCCGATACTCCATCGACATCGGATTGCCGGTGGCGACGGGAATGTCCCGCCAGGCGGCGCGCGCGCGGTCGATTTCGAGCTTGAAATCACCGACCAGCCCCTTGATCGCAAAGGAGGGCCGTTCCTCGCTGCGATCCCAGGTCAGATTGCCGATGCCCTTGGCGCGGATCGTGCCAAGGCCCCGCTTCTCGTCGATCTCGATCGAGCGGCTGTAGATCACACCGTTATTGATAAACTCGCCAAGCGCACCCTGGGCGAACTCGCGAAGCTGATCGGGTTTGGCCTGTGCTTTGAGGGTCGCCAGCGGTGCGGCCATCGCGCCGCGAAGCGTGAAGGTGAGGTCGAACAGCGGCGGAAAGGCGGTGCCCGCCGACTGGTCGTAATCGATGGCGATCACCATTTGGGGGCGTGCCGGGCGTCGCTCCGGAAGCGGAGTGATATCGTGACCCTCGCGCGTCAATGGCAGCGTGAAGGCAAAGGGAGGCACATCGGCCAGATCCTCGATATGCGTGCCGGCGGTCGTGCCGTCCAGCCAATAGTCGGTGCCGTCGATTGTGGCTTCGACGATAACATGGTCGAAGGCAGCCAGCGTCGGCAGCCGGTCGCGCAGAAAATCTCCGGATGTCGAATGCACTAGCGCCGCGCGCGCCTCGATACCCAGCCGGCCGAGTATCGCCAGCAAAAGCAGCGTCTTGGCCTTGCAGTCGCCATAGCGCAGCGACCATGTGGCTTCAGGGGACTGCGGCACATAATTGCCGTTCTCCATTCCGCGATACAGATAGCGGATTTCGTTCTGCACGAGGCGCAGCGCCGCGTTGGCACGCGCTTTCGGATCGACGGTCGTGGCAGCGATCCGTTCGATTTCGGTCGCAAGGGCCCCGCCGTCCTTGATCGTGTCCGCGGTTGCATAGACCGGCGCGATCGTGCGCGACAAATCAGCCCAGGAGGTGAAAGTCGAGAATTCGAGCCCGGGCACACGGCGGAAACGCAGCGGCGCATCCTGAGGCATCTCGTCCTGCTTGGCGAGCGGGGAGGATTGTGTGAGGATATGATAGCCGGCCTTGTCGCTCTCCGCAGGCGCGAGACCCTTGCCGAACATCTTCCATTTGACGGGAAGGTCCTTGGGCCACAATATTCGTACCGACCCCGCCGCGATCGGCGCGGGTTCGGCGGGCAGGTCGATCAGCGCCTCGCCATTGCCTTTGAGCACGGATGTACGTTCGACAAGTGTCGTCGAAAAGCGGACGGTGTCGCCAACGCGCAAATCCTCGATGGGTGCAATCGCGGTCAGTTGACCGTCGATCGCGCGCTGTTCGAAATCCTTCTCACGGCGCAGCACGTTGAGTTTCAGCCCCTGCGCGAGCAGGTCGATCGGTTTGCGGTCGCGGATGATCTCGATCTTGTGGACGATCAGATCGCCGCGGTCGGGTTGCCATTCGAAGCTCATGTCGCTCCAGTTGCGCAGCGCCTCTGTGGACTGGATGCGAAAAGCGCTGTCAGCGAAGGTCGATCTTTTGTCGCCTTCGATCAATATTTGCCGGTCGACGAGCAGCCATGGCTGTGCGTTCGTTCCATCGGTCAGCGGAGCGCTGTTCAGGGTGACCCAGGCGCCCGGCGGCGCATAGAGCGGCACCTCGGCGGCAACCGCCGGCGTGGCAAAAGATATCGCCGAAATGGCGAGATAAACTCTATAATCCAAGATATTCGCTCCCCAGTTTGGAGAAGTCTAGTCAAGACTCGCCGGGGCAGCAATGTGCGACAGGACACAAGATGGTATTTATTGAAGGGGCTGCCCGCTTTTGGACTATCATCTCTATCGCTTGCGCACGGGGAGCGGGTCGGAGTTCGTGGCCATGAAGAAGATTGATCGAGCGCGATCTTTTCTCCGTATAACGAGCAGCCGCCCCGGCCGCGAATATTCAAAATTCCCGCGAAAGGAAAAATTCCGCCCGCGTGCGCCGCACGTCATGAATGTCCTGCTCTGCAGCCTCTCAAATCAGGTCGAAGAAAACAGCTTCGTGCCGACGACCCCGATGACGATCAGCGCCATGAAACCCACTTGGATCCCGTTCACTTTCTCGTCGAAATAGAGAATCCCGCCGATAATAACCCCGACCGCGCCGAGCCCGGTCCAGATCGCATAGGCGGTTCCGGCCGAGATACCGCGCATCGCAAAGGCGAGCAGCGCCATGTTCACAAAGCTCAGCGAAACGGGAATGATCGATGCCTGCCAGGTGCCGACAGTTGCGGCCCATTTGAGGCTGAGCGCCCAGACGATTTCGGTGCAGACGGCGATTGCGAGGATGATCCACGCCATATCAAATTCCTTCGAGTGCGGGCTCGAAAGAAATGGGCGCAAACCGGAAACCCGAAAGAGGCTGCGCGTATCGACAGGCGATGTTGTGCGGGCGCCATTAGAGCCAGCGGTGCGAAATGGCAACCCGCGCGGGAGCGCGGCTTAGCTGCCCAACCAGCTCGCCACTTCGGCGGCGACCTTGTTTGCCGCGCGGGTCAGCGCGGCGCCGGTGGCCTTGGCCTCGACCTTGCCGCCCAGCGCCTCGCGTGCTTCGAAGCGCCGCTGGGTGACGCTTTTGCCCGCCGTCGATACCAGCATCGCCTGATAGACGACGACCGCTTCGTTGGTCCGCTCGTCGACGCCGAATTCCATGAGCTGTCCGGCGAGCTGTTCGCCCGGTGCGGTCAGATATTGCCCTTCGTCGAGGATGACGCGCGACGTGCGCGCCGACACGGTTTCGGAGAGCAGCCGCTGGAACAGACGCGATGGCGCCTCGACCCACTGTGCGTCCTGCACATAGGCGACGGTGCCGGCACCCTGTTGCACCGGGATGCGTACCGTGCGCAATTTCTGCGGTGCGGTAGGGATCAGGATGGTCAGCGTCGCGGCGTCGGCGGCGGTGCGCGCCGCGCCTGCGGCCGGCGCAGCGTCGGCGTCGAGTGTCAGCAGGAAGGGCGGCGGCTTGGCGCCGAAACTGACGCAGGCCGACAGCGACACGGCGCCAAGAGCAAGGAGCAGGGGCGTGCGAAGACGGCGGGTCATGGACAATATCCTCATGGCTTGTAATCCGGCAGCTTGTTGCCGCCGATGACCGCTCCGGCGCCCTGCTGGTCGAGCTTGTCGGTCAGGCTGGACAGGGTGGAGGACGTACGGCGGAGGTCGCGGATCAACGCATTGGCTTCGGGAATGGTCGTTTCGCTGAAGGTCTGGAGCCCGGGTCGCGCATCGGCGATCGCACCTTCGAGCGTCGCCATCGATGCGCTCGCCGATTTCAGCGTGTCGCGCAAATTGGCCATTGCCGGGTCAACGTTGCGATCGATCGTGCCCTGCGCCGACGCCGCGAGGCTGCCGATCTGTTCGGCGGCATTGCCCGTCTGCTGGATCGCGATGCGCGTGTCGGCGAGCGCCTTTTCGATCGCGGGGCCGTTGCGTGCGAGAATTGCCGTCGATTGCTCGACATTTTTCAGGATCCCGGTGAAGCTCGCCTGATTTTCGTCGTCGGCCAGCTCGGCGAGGCGTTCGGTCAGCGTCGACAGCCGCTGAAGCAGCTGGGGGGCGGTGTTGAGCAATTCGCCGAGCCCGCCCATGCGGTTGGGGATCACCGGCTTGCCTGCGGGCCCCTTGTCGGCGATCGGCGGCGCACCCTTGACCCCGCCGTTGAGCGAAATCTGCGAGACACCGGTAAAGCCGACGCCTTCGAGCGCAGCGGTGGTGCCCTGAACGATCGGTATGCCCTCGTTGACTTCGATGCGGACGCGGACGAATTGCGGGTCGTCGGGAAGCAGCGCGATTTCGCGGACCTGGCCGACCGGCACGCCCGAATATTGAACCTGCGCGCCCTTGGTCAGCCCGTCGACCGATTGCTTGAAGAAAATATCAAATTCGCGCTTGGGGCCGCCGCTGTCGTTGGCGAGCCAGACGACGAAAAAGGCGAGCGCCGCTGTGAACAGCAGGACGAAGGCGCCGACCAGCACATTGTTCGACCGTGTTTCCATCAGCTTTTCCTATCCTGCCGCTCGGCGGCGATATTGCAGCCTGCTGCGGCGCGGCCGCGCGGCCCGTTGAAATAATCCTGTATCCACGGATGCTCGGTGGCAAGCAGTTCCGGGATCGTCCCCACCGCGATCACCTTTTTCTCGGCGAGCACTGCAACCCGGTCGCAGGTGGCGTAGAGGGTGTCGAGGTCGTGGGTGATCAGGAAGACGGTCAGGCCCATCGTATCGGCAAGCTCGCGGATCAATTCGTCGAATTTCGCAGCGCCGATCGGGTCGAGCCCGGCGGTCGGTTCGTCGAGGAAGAGCAGTGCGGGATCGAGCGCGAGCGCGCGGGCGAGCCCGGCGCGTTTGACCATGCCGCCCGACAGTTCGGCAGGAAATTTGGGGCCGGCGTCGGGGGGCAGGCCGACCATCGCGACCTTGTAGGCGGCGATCTCGTCGAGCAGGCGCTGGTCGAGGCGAGGATAATATTCGCGCAGCGGCACCTGGATATTCTCGGCGACGCTCAACGTCGAGAAGAGCGCGCCTCCCTGAAACATCACGCCCCAACGGCGGCGCAGGTCGCGCGATTCCTCTTCGTTGGCGATGGTGTCGAGCGTCTTGCCATAGACCTCGATCTCGCCCGCCGCCGGGGTCTGCAACCCGACGATCGAGCGCATCAGCACCGACTTTCCGGTGCCCGACCCGCCGACGACGCCCAATATTTCGCCCGAGCGGACGTCGAGGTCGAGCCCGTCGTGGATCACTGCTTCGCCGAACTGGTTGCGCAGCCCGCGAATACGGATCGCATAGTCGAACTTCTCCGGCCGCACCGCGTCGGCGGCCGCCAGTTCCTGCTGGATTTCGGCATGCGTGTCGTCGCTCATCAATTCCATCCGATCGACGAGAAGAAGACGGCGAACATGGCGTCGAGGACGATGACGAGGAAGATCGCGGCAACCACCGCCGAGGTCGTGCGCTTGCCGACTTCCTCGGCATTCTGGCGCACCTGCATCCCTTCGTAACAGCCGGTGACGCCGATCAGCAGGCCGAACACCGGCGCCTTGATCAGCATGATCCAGAAATCGGTCATCGGGATGATTTCGCGCAGCCGCTGGATATAGGTGAGCGGCGGCATATCGAGCCCGACCCAGACGAAGGCGCCGCCGCCCATGATCGCGCAAATGCTGGCGTAGAAGCCAAGCAGCGGCATGGTGATCGTCGACGCCGCGACGCGCGGCAGCACGATCGCTTCCATCGGAGAAACACCGATCGTGCGCATCGCGTCAATCTCTTCGGTCAGTTTCATCGTGCCGATCTGCGCGGCGAAGGCCGAACCCGACCGGCCCGCGACCATGATCGCGGTCATCAGCAGGCCCAACTCGCGGATCGAGGCGCGGCCGACCAGATTGATCGTGAACACCTCCAGCCCGAACTGGCGCAGCTGTACCGCGCCCTGCTGCGCGATGACGATGCCGATCAGAAAGCTCATCAGGCCGATGATGGGCAGCGCGTCGAGCCCGACGGTCTGGAAGCGGGTGACGACGGCGTTCCAGCGCAGCCGGCGGCGGGCGCGGATCTGGATACCGAGCGCGATGATCATCGCGCCGAAAAAATCGATGATGCCCAGCAGCTCGTGCCAGATTGACCGGCTGGCGGTGCCGATCTGCTCGAGCGTGCGGACCCAGGCCGGGCGGCGATCGCTGTGGACGCGATATTCGCTCTTGTCGCTTGCGAGGGCGTCGAGCAGGCGGCGCGCCTCGTCGCTTGCGCCGACGATTTTGGCGCCATGTTCGTTGACCGTGCGCGTTACGATCCACGCCCCGACGGTGTCGATCCGGTCTATTGCCGACAGGTCGAGCGTCGAAATCGATCCCAGCTCGCCGAGCCGTGCGGGCACGTCGCCGAGGCGCGCGAGCGTCAGCCGGCCCGAAAACCGGACCTCGGCGCCATCGGCACCCTCGCTATGTTCGAAATCCGCACTGGCCACCATCGCGCGGAGGACATTGGATGATTTGCCCCGGAACGGCAAGTGAATCCCGCCCCTTGGCCGCCGGACGGTGCGGCTCTATGAGCGGGAAGATGGAAGTGCCGCCCACCCCCGACTACGCCCACCGCGTCGCCATGTACGACATGGACCGCACGATCACCCGAGCGGGGACTTACAGTGGCTTTTTGATCCATGTTGCACGGCGGCGTCAGCAATGGCGACTGCTGCTGTTGCCGCTCGTCGGGATCGCCGGAGCGGCTTACTCGTTGCGCCTGATCGACCGTTCGCGATTGAAGGCCATCAACTTGCGCCTGCTCGTCGGCAAGCGTTTTGCCCGCGCCGAAATTCTGCCGCTCGCGGAAAGCTACGCCGACAAGGTCGTTGCTGGCGGGCTCCACCCTGCCGCGCTCGAGCAGATCGCGGCCGACCGTGAGGCGGGATATCGCGTGCTGCTCGCGACCGCATCCTTTCACCTCTATGTCGATGCGATCGCGCGGCGGCTCGGGATTGACGATGTGCTCGCGACGCGGCTCGACGAGCCCGATGGTGCCGACCATATCCACGCCCGGCTGGCGGGCGATAACTGCTATGGCGAGGCGAAGTTCGCGCGGATCGCCGACTGGCTGGCCGCCAATGCGATCACCCGCGATGGCGCGCATATCCGTGCCTATTCGGACCATGTGTCCGACCATCCGATGCTGCACTTCGCCGACGAGGCGGTGGCGACGACGCCATCGCGGAAGCTCAAGCGGCTGGCGCCGCGTATGGGCTGGCAAGTCGTCGACTGGCGCGCGCGAAAGTAACGCCCCTCCCGCAAGCGGGAGGGGGAACAAGCTCAAACTGCCGCCAGCGCCTGTTCGAAATCGGCGATCAGGTCGTTCGCATCTTCGATACCGATCGAGATGCGCACCAGATTGTCGGTGATGCCCATTGCCTTTTTGCGCGCGTCGGGAACGGACAAATGCGTCATCGCCGCCGGGTGGCTGGCGAGGGTTTCGGTGCCGCCGAGGCTGACCGCGAGCTTCGCGATCTTCAGCGCATCGAGAAAACGGAAGCTCTCTTCCTCGCGGCCCTTGATGAACAGCGAAAAGGTCGATCCGGCGCCGGTGCAATGGCGGTCGAAAATATCCTTTTGCGACCCGTCTTTCAGGAAGCCGAGATAGCCGAGCCCGTCGACCTTCGGATGGTCGCGCAGATAGGCGCAGACCTTCTCGGCATTTTCGCCCGCACGGCTCATCCGCAGTTCGACGGTTTCTAGCGACCGCAGCAGCATCCACGCGGTGTGCGGGTCGCAGATCGTGCCGATCGTGTTGCGCATCATGCGAATGGGACCGAGCCAATGCTTCGACCCCAGCACGCCGCCTGCGACCAGATCGCTGTGGCCGCCGGCATATTTGGTCAGGCTGTAGAGGACGATGTCGGCGCCATGCGCGAGCGGTTTCGACCAGAGCGGGCCAAGGAAGGTATTGTCGATCGCGATGGGCGGCTGCGCGCCTTCGGGAAAGGCGGCGGTCACAGCGGCACGCATCGCCTGGACGTCGACGAGCGCGTTGGTCGGGTTGGCCGGGCTTTCGAGATAGACCATCGCGACCTTGCCGCCCTGTGCCGCCGCCATCTCTCTGGCGCGGGCGAGAATCGCATCCATCTCGGCGCGCGAGGCTTCGGCGGGGAAATCGACATAGGTGGCGCCGAACCGGGACAGGATGCGCGCGATCAGCGTTTCGGTCGCCGCATAGAGCGGCCCCGAATGGACGATGACGTCGTTCATGCTGACATGCGCGAGCAGCAAGGTGGCGATCGCCGACATGCCGCTGGAAAAGACCAGCGCATCCTCCGCCTTTTCCCATACGCCGAGCCGGGCCTCGAGGATTTCCTGATTCGGGCCGTTGAAGCGCGAATAGACGAGGCCGTCGGCGCCGCCGGGGCGTTTGCCGGTGATGCCTTCGAAATGGCGCTTGCCTGCGGCGGCGCTTTCGAAGGCGAAGGTCGAGGTCAGAAAGATCGGCGGCTTCAGCGATCCTTCGGACAGCATCGGGTCATAGCCATAGCCCATCATCAGCGTCGACGGCGACAGCGGATGGCCGCCGATTTCGGTGACGTCCTTCTTCGGTTTGCGGCGCGAAGTGGTGCCGGTCAGGTCGCTGTTGTCAATCGGGGGCATGGGGGATTCTCCGTGGGAATGGTTTCAGTCGAAACTAGCGTTGTTTTGTCCCTCCGTCACCCCGGCATGGCCGCTAATCCTCGACGATCAGGCTCCGCTCGCGGGTTTCGGGAAGCAGCAGCGTCGCGACCCCGGCCATCGCGATCACCGCAGCGACATAGAAATAGAAAACCCATTCGACGCCTGCGCCCTTTAGCCCCAGCGCCACCATTTCGAGCGTTCCGGCGAAGATCGCATTGCCGATGGCATAGGGCAGGGCGACGCCCAGCCCGCGAATATGCGCGGGAAACAGTTCGGCTTTCACCAGCGCATTGTTCGCGCTGTAGCCGCTTTGCAGGGTGAGCGGGATCATGATGAGTAGCGCCGCGACATAGGGCGAAGTGACATGCTCCAGCGTCATGAAGGTCGGCACCGCGACGATTGCGCCGCCGATCCCGAACAGCAGCAACATCGGCTTGCGCCCGAACCGGTCGGCGAGTGCCCCGAACACCGGCTGCATCGCGGTGAACCACAGCAGCGCGGCGGCGATGATATAGGTGGCGGTCGCCTTGTCGAAACCGACGGTGTTGTAGAGATATTTCTGCATATAGCTGGTGTAGGTATAGGCCGCGAGCCCGCCGCCCGCCGACAACATGCCGACAAGGATGCTTTCGCGGCGATGCTCGCGCCAGAGCAATGCTGCGGTCGATGCCGGGCGGTCGACTGCCTGATTTTCGAACGAGGGTGTCTCGGCGAGATTGCGGCGGAGGACATAGACGCCCAGCGCCAGCAAGGCGCCGATGACGAAGGGGATGCGCCAGCCCCATGCCGTCAGCTCGGCTTCGGTAAGGAAAGCTTGCAGCACGACGGCGACGAAGATCGCGCAAAGCTGCCCGCCGCACAAAGTCATATATTGGAAGCTCGCCCAGAAACCGCGATGTTCGCGCGGCGCCATTTCGGACAAATAGGTCGCGCTCGCGCCATATTCGCCGCCGAGCGACAGGCCTTGCAACATGCGCGCGACCAGCAAGGTTGCGGGGCCGAGCAGCCCGGCCATCGCATAGGTCGGCGCGACCGCGATCAGGATCGACCCGCTGAACATCAGCGCGACCGATAGCGTTAGTCCTGCCTTGCGCCCGCGCGTGTCGGCGAAACGCCCCATCACCCACGCGCCGATCGGGCGCATGATAAAGCCAACGGCAAAAATCGCCGCGGTGCTCATCAACTGCGCGGTGGGATCGGCCTTGGGGAAGAAGACCGGGGCGAAATAGATCGCGAAAGCCGCATAGGCGAACCAGTCATACCATTCGACCAGATTGCCCGCCGATCCACCGATGATCGAAACCAGCCGCTTGCGCGGTATCGCCAAGGCCTTCATCCGCTCGTCTCCCCCAACCCGTTTTTCTTTCGTCACCCCGGACTTGATCCGGGGCCCCGCTTGTTCAAAAAGCCGGACCCCGGATCAAGTCCGGGGTGACGATGAATGATGCGTCTATCGCAGCCCGATCACCGACAATTGCCGGCCATAGCTGTTTTCATTTTTATGGCAGGCGCGGCGATAGCTGAAATAGTCCTCGGCCTCGGCATAGGTGTCCTGACCGCCGATGGCAATTCGCCGCACGCCCGCCGCGGCGACGCGTGCGGCGACATAGGCGGCGATGTCGAACATCGCATGCCCCGGTCGTCCCGCGGCGAAGAAATGCTCGTTGGCGGGATCCTCCGCAAGGAAGCGTTGGACGAAATTCTCGTCGACCTCGTACGAGGCGCGGGCGATGCATGGTCCGATTGCGACAGCGATATGGGCGCGGGTGGCGCCGAGGCTTTCCATCGCGGCGATCGTCGCGTCGGTGACACCCGCGAGGGCGCCTTTCCAGCCCGCATGCGCGGCGCCGACCACACCTGCATCCGCATCGGCGAACAGCACCGGCACGCAGTCGGCCGTCAGGATGCCGAGCAAAATGCCGGGGGTCCGCGTCGCGAGCGCATCGGCCTCGGGCCGCGCGGTCAGATCGCTGTCGCCATTGACGATGACGCAGCGATTGCCATGGACCTGATAAAGGCCGGTGAGTGTTGCGCCGGGCAACGCCGCTTCGGTCACGCGCTGCCGGTTCTCGGTGATCAGCGCGGGATCGTCGTTCGACCCCAGCCCGCAGTTGAGCGAGGCAAGCTCGCCGGTCGATACGCCGCCGCGGCGTCCGAAGAAGCCATGCGCGATATCGCCCAACGACGGTGCGGTGGCGAAAGGGACTGTCACAGGTCGAGCCTCCAGATCCGGTCCTCGTCGATATGATTGCCGACGCGAAACGGATTGCGGCCGACATCGACGAAACCATAGCGGCGGTAAAAGGCCTGCGCGCGCGGGTTTTCGGTAAAGACCGAGAGATACAGGATCGACGCGCGCTCGCGCGCCCAGGCGATTCCCCATTCCATCAAGGCCGCGGCGACGCCGGTGCCCTTCGCAGCCTCGCCGACATAGAGCTGGTGGAGTTCGGTCGCATCGTCGCCCGGCTGCCCTGCGGGCAGGTCGAAATCGATCGGTCCCATTTTGACGAAGCCCGCGATTTCGCCGCTCTCGCCGCGCGCCAGCGCGATCGTCCACGCGGGGTCGGCAAGCTGGGCGCGGATGCGTTCGGGCGGGTTCCAGCCGGTCAGGAAGGTCGCCAGATCGGCGGGGTCATAAATATGGCCGAAGGTGCGCTTGAAGGCGTCGACCGCAAACAGGTTCAATTCGTCGGCATCTTCGTCGCGGGCCAAAATCAGATTCGTCATGCTGCCTTTCCAGTCGCGCCAAATCCTTCGGGGAGGGGCCAGCCCGGCGCGTGGATGGCCATGATCTTGAACAATTCACCCATCGCATCGGGTTTCACCAGCCGGTCGCGCTGCGCCGCCAGTTCGTCGGCGCGATCAGGGGCGGCGCGGGCCAGCGCCTGCGCCCGCGCGTCGATGCCGAGGCCTTGCAGCCACGCCCCTTGGCCGACCGGTCCGGCAATGCGGACCCCGGCGCGCTTCGCGGCGTCAGCAAGTGCGGTGAAATCGACATGGGCAGTCAGGTCAACCTCGCCCGGATCGACGAAGGGATCGGCAAAGGCGTGCGCCTTGACCGCCTGCAACGTGTCGCCTGCGGCGGGGCCACCATAGCCATAGTCGATTGTCAGCATCGCGCCGCCCTGCCGCGCGATGCGAAACGCGCAATGCTGCATGATCGCGGCGGCGACAGGGGCGGTCTCGACGATCGCGCCTTCGCTCCGCTGGCGCAATGCGGTGGGGATCGCGTCATCGGCCGGCACGTCGCCGGGAAGGGGCACCAGCTTTCCGTCCCGCTGCCGAACCACCCGTTCGCGCCAGCCGTCCGCGGTCTTCACATATTGGTGGACCGGCAGCGCGTCGAAAAATTCATTGGCGACGATGATCATCGCGTCGGTGCCGGGCAGATCGGTGACACTGTCATGATGTTCAGCTGCGGGCAGGCGCGCCAGTTGCGCCGCGCGCAATGACGGGCTGGTTTCAACGAGATGGATCTCCAGCGGCGTGCAGCCGAAACGCGCCATCGCGCGCAGCGCATCGGCGGCGAGCGTGCCGCGTCCGGGGCCCAGTTCGACATAGCGAAAGGCGGGGCTTCCCGCGCGCAGCCACAGGTCGGCGATCCAGATGCCGACCATTTCGCCGAACATCTGGCTGATCTCGGGCGCGGTAGTGAAATCGCCTGCGGCACCCAGCGGATCGCGCGTCGCATAATAATGCGTATTGGCCGCCGCCATATAATCGGCGACGGTCATCGCGCGCGCGGCAGCGATATCCCTGATGATCTGCTCGGGGCTCGGTGGGCCGTCAGGCAATGCTGTCGGTTCCCGCGATCGGTTCGACGCGCTGGCGGCGGCCCTTGGCGGTGGCGACGAGCCACACGCCGATCACGATCATCGGCAAGGTCAGCGTCTGGCCCATCGTCAGGCCCCACGACAGGGTGCCGAGCTGGACATCGGGCTCACGGACGAACTCGATCGCAAAGCGGCTGACACCATAGTCTATTGCTGCCACGCCGAACAGGAATCCGGGCTTGTAGCGCGCGTCGGTGCGCCAGAAGAGCCAGCTGAGGATTAGCATCATCACCAACCCTTCCATTCCCGCTTCGTAAAGCTGGCTGGGGTGGCGCGGGTCCATCGTGCCACTGCCCGGAAAGATGATCGCCCAGGGGACGGTCGTCGCGCGGCCCCACAGCTCGCCATTCACGAAATTGGCGAGGCGGCCGAGGAACAGGCCAAAGGGAACGATGCAAGCGACATAGTCGCAGAAACGCAGGAAGCTGAGCTTGTCCTTCTTCGTCATATACCAGATCGCGATGAGCACGCCGATCGTCCCGCCGTGCAGCGACATGCCGCCATCCCACAAACGGAAAATGCCGATCGGGTCCTCCAGATAGGCGCCGAGATTATAGAAAAGCACATAGCCAAGCCGCCCGCCGATGATGATTCCGAGCATGGCATAGAAGACCAGGTCGTCGGCGTGGCGGCGTGCCATCGGGGCGCCGGGCTGGGCGATCAGCCTGAGCAGATACCAGTAACCGAGGAAGATGCCCGCAAGATAGGCGAGCGCATACCAGCGGATCGGCAGACCGAAGACGCTGAACGCGATTTCGCTGTTCTCTCCCATCAGATCATGGAAGTTCACATATTGCGTTGCTTCGGTTAGAGTTGCAAAAAGAAACATAAGTTCTCGAGACCTTCCCCAGGACAGGCCTTCCCCATAAGGGGTAAGTGCATCGAGACCAAGAGGAGAGATACCCCATGCCATCCGCGCTCGATCTGCGCCTGGAAGCTGCCTATAATCTGATCACCGGCCCCGGTGGGCCCATCCAGATCGGGTCCGTCGAACGCTTTGGCCAGCGGCTGCCTTTCATCACCAATGCGCCGACCAATTTGGCCGATTATATTGCCTTTTTCGCGATGCAGCATGGCGATGCGACCTTCCTCGTCGAGGGCGACGAGCGGCTGAGTTTCAAGCAGGTCTATATGGCGGCGCGTCAGGTCGCGGCGGGGCTGATCGATGGCCACGGCGTCCAGCGCGGCGACCGCGTCGCGATAGCGATGCGCAACGCCAATGCGTGGTGCGTAACCTATTTGGGCGTGCTGATCGCGGGCGGCTGCGCGACCCTGCTCAACGGCTGGTGGCAGGGTGCCGAACTGGCTGCGGGGATCGAGGATAGCGAGGCAAAGCTGGTCATCGCCGATCCGCAGCGCGCGGCGCGTCTGGCCGAAGCCCCGCATGGTGCAAAGGTCGTGACGCTCGACATCAGCAAGCCCCTTGCCGAAGCGCTCGCTCCCATTACCAGCGCGGGCGGCAGCGCCGACACGGTGTTGCCGACGCTGACCGGGCAGGATCTGGCGACGATCCTCTTTACGTCGGGCTCGACGGGCCAGTCGAAGGGTGCCTATTCGCGGCATGAGGCGGTGGTGCAGGCGATCTTCAACTATGTTGCCCAGACCGCGGGCATCGTCGTTCTGCTGACGCAGGATGGCCAGATGTCGGATATTCAGCCCGCGACGCTCGTGTGCACGCCGCTCTTTCACGTCACCGCCGAAATTCCGGTCTTCATGCAGAGCCTCGCGCTCGGGCGCAAGCTGGTGCTGATGCCGAAATGGAACGCTGAAGAGGCGATGCGGCTGATCCAGGACGAGCAGTGCAATTATTTCGTCGGCGTGCCGCTGATGAGCTACGAGATTCTCGTCCATCCGAACCGGTCGAAATATGATTTGTCGACGTGCAAAAGCTATGCCGCCGGCGGCGCCCCGCGTCCGCCCGAGCATGTGAAGCGCCTTGCCGAGGGGATGGATGGCGGCAAGCCGCTGCTCGGCTATGGCCTCACCGAAACCAATGCGGTCGGCTGCGGCAACCTCAACGAAAATTACATCGACAAGCCGCTGTCGACGGGGCCGGCGTCGAAGCCGCTCGTCGATCTCGCGATCCTCGACGATAATGGCAATGAACTGGTGCAAGGTCAGGTTGGCGAAGTGTGCATCCGTTCGATCGCCAATTTCGAAGGCTATTGGAACAACGAAGCCGCGACGAAGGCGGCCTTTTTCGACAATGGCTATTTCCGTTCGGGCGACCTCGGTTATCTCGACGAGGATGGCTATCTCTTCATCGTCGACCGCAAGAAGGATATCATCATCCGCGGCGGCGAGAATATCAGCTGCCAGGAAGTCGAAGCCGCGATCTACGAGCATCCCGAGGCGAATGAATGCGCGGTGTTCGGCCTGCCCGACGAGCGTCTGGGCGAAATCGTCGGCGCTGTGATCTGGATGAAGCCCGGCAGCACTGTTGACGCCGATGCGATGATCGCCCTTCTCGGCCAGCGTCTGGCGCCGTACAAGGTGCCCGCCCGGATCTGGATGTCGAATGACGCCTTGCCGAAACTCGGCAGCGAAAAAATCGACAAGGTCACGCTGCGCAACCAGTATCGCGAGGCTTTTGGCGCGCAGGCGGTCGCGTAACGGGTGGTCCTTCGCGGCCTCGTCATTGCGAGGGCCGAAGGCTTGTGGCAATCCGGGGCTGTGTAAAACCGCTCTGGATTGCTTCCTGCGGCCTTCGCCGGGGTCGCAAGGACGCGCAGGAGGAATATGGCCGAGACCGTGAATCCTGCCGCCGTTCCATCCGATGCCGGCCCTTCGGTGCGTGTCTATCGCCACCGCTTGCCCACCCGCATCTGGCATTGGGTCAATGCGGTCACGCTGCTGATCCTGCTGATGAGCGGGCTGATGATCTTCAACGCCCATCCGCGCCTCTATTGGGGCGAATATGGTGCGAATGCCGATCCGGCGTGGCTGGCGATCGGATCGACCCCTAACACCGGCTATTTGCGCGTTGGTGAATGGCGGGTCGAGACGACTGGCGTGCTCGGCCGTTGGACCGATGCGGCGGGGGAGGAGCAGACCTGGGCCTTTCCCGGCTGGTCGACGATCCCGACCAGCTATAATCTCGCCGATGGACGGCGCTGGCATTTGTTCTTCGCGTGGGTGCTGGCGATCGGGTTGACGCTTTACATGCTATGGACCGTCTTCGGCGGGCATTTGCGCAAGGATTTGCACGTCCGCCGCGCCGAATGGTCGCCGCGGCATATCTGGAGCGACATCAAGGACCATGCCCGGCTGCGCTTCCCGGCCGGCGCGGCGGCGGCGCGCTACAATATCCTGCAAAAACTCAGCTATATATCGGTCATCTTTGTCATGTTGCCGCTGATGATCGCGACCGGGCTCACCATGTCGCCGGGGTTCAACGCCGCCGCACCGTGGCTGCTCGACCTGTTCGGGGGACGCCAGTCGGCGCGTTCGATCCATTTCCTTGTCGCCTGGGGGCTCGTGGCCTTCTTCTTCGTCCATGTCGCGATGGTGCTGCTTGCCGGGCCGGTGAACGAGATACGCTCGATGATCACGGGCTGGTTCCGCCTGCAACCCGACCGGGGCGACGGCGCATGAGCGAATTAATCCTCCCGCGGCGCCAGCTGATCGCGCGGGCCGGTGGTCTCGCCGCTGCGGCGGGCGCCTTGCCGCTGCTCGCCGGCTGCGACGCAATCAACGATGCGCCGGTGGTGCGCAAAATTCTTTCGATGGGCGAGGTGATGCATCAGCACAGCCAGCGCGCGCTGACCGATCGCAACGCGCTCGCGCGCGAATTCACCCGCGCCGACCTGTCGCCCGTCTTTCGCCCCAACGGTACGCGGCTTCCCGAAGGGGCGGCTTATGCTGCGCACGCCGCGCGCGGCTTTGCCGACTGGCGGGTCAGCGTGTCGGGGCTGGTGAATACGCCCTTGTCGCTGTCGCTCGCCGATATTCGCGCGATGCCGCAGCGCACCCAGATCACCCGCCACGACTGCGTCGAGGGATGGAGCGCGATCGGCGAATGGACCGGGGTGCAGCTAAGCCACCTGCTCGCCGCAGCGGGGCTCAAGGACCGCGCGCGTTTCATCGTCTTCCGCTGCGCCGACCGCATCGGCGACGCCAATTATTACGAAAGCTGCGACCTCGTCGATGCGCTGCACCCGCAGACGATTCTCGCCTGGGCGCTCAACCGGCAGGTTTTGCCGATCGCCAATGGCGCGCCGCTGCGGCTGCGCATCGAACGGCAATTGGGGTATAAGCACGCCAAATATCTGACCGGGATCGAGGCCGTTGCGAGCCTTGACAGCATCGGTTCAGGCAAGGGCGGATATTGGGAAGATCGTGTTGATTATGAATGGTATGCGGGCATCTGAACGCAACCTTCTCGCGCCCGAAATGTTGTGAGATTGCTCCCATGTCGATTCTACGCCCGTTTCTCTCCCGCATTGTCCGACAAGGCCGACTGACCGTCGTCGCGCTCGACGGCACGACTGAAGTCTTCGGCCAGCCCGCGCCCGGCTTTCCCGACATCACTATCCGCTTTGCCCGCAAGGCCGCGATGCGCCGCATCATTCTCGACCCGCGGCTCGGCGCGGCAGAGGCGTTCATGGATGGCGATCTCGAACTCGTCGATGGCGATATCATGGACTTCATCGGCCTGATCCGCATGAACACGCCATGGGATCGCGGGGAGACGCTCAAGGACAAGACACGCGTCGGCGAATGGTTCGACGGGGTGAAAACGCGGCTGAACTCGATCAACCGCCGCCGCCAGTCGCGCGCCAATGTCGCGCATCATTATGACATCGGCAACGATCTCTACCGCCTCTTCCTCGACGACGACATGCAATATAGCTGCGCTTACTGGCCGCGCGAAGACATGTCGCTCGACGAAGCACAGGCGACGAAAAAGGCGCACATCGCCGCCAAGCTGGCGCTGAAACCGGGGCAGCGCATTCTCGACATCGGCTGCGGCTGGGGCGGTATGGCGATCACGCTCGCGAAGCTCGAACAGGTCGAGGTGCTCGGCATTACCCTGTCTGAAGAACAGCTTGCACTCGCGCGGCAGCGCGCCGAGGAGGCCGGGGTCGCCGACCGCGTGCGCTTCGAACTCGTCGACTATCGCGACCTTGCGACGCGCGAACCCGGCCGGTTCGACCGCATCGTCTCGGTCGGCATGTTCGAACATGTCGGCGCCGCCAATTTCGAGACCTTCTTCCGCGCCGCCGCCAATCTGATGACCGCCGACGGGGTGATGCTGCTCCATACCATCGGCCGGTTTGGAGGCCCCGGTGCGACCGATGCCTTCACCCGCAAATATATCTTCCCCGGCGGTTATATTCCCGCGCTCAGCGAAACGCTGGCGGCGAGCGAGAAAAGCCGCCTGATCGCCACCGATGTTGAAACGCTGCGCCTTCATTATGCGCTGACCCTGCGCCAATGGTATGTGCGGACGGTGGCGCATGAGGCCGAGATCACTGCGATGATGGGCGCGCGCTTCTATCGCATGTGGACTTTCTATCTCGCCGGGGCGACCGCGGCGTTCGAAAGCGGCGGCATGGGCAATTACCAGATCCAGTTCGCGCGCAGCCGTCACGCATTGCCGCTGACGCGCGACTATATTGCGGCGACGGAGCGCGGCTATTCGGGGTAAAGCTGGTTCATGCTGTCCCAGCTCAGCGCGACAAGCTGTTCCAGCACATCAAGATCTACGTCGGAAAGCTTGTTGATATAGAGGCACGACTTGCCGGTCTTGTGCTTGCCGAGCTTTGCGAGCAGCGCGTCGGCCTCGGCCTGCCGGTCGCAATAATGGCCCATCAGATAGAGCGTCATCGCCGCCTTGCGCGGGCTGAACCCGGCGCGGGCCATCGTGCCCTTGTGGCCGCTGTCATAGGCGTAGTCATAGCTGCCATAGCCGATGATCGATGGCCCCCACATTTTGGGGTCATGCCCGGTGACCCGGCGGTGGATTGCATCGACGACCGTGGCCTCTTCGCGGCGGCGGGCGTCGGGGACCGCAGCAATGAAGTCGGCGACGGACATACCGGTCGCCCTGGTCTTCAGTTCTGCCTTTGCCATCGCGTCTCTCCCGGTCGCACAATAGCTGGCGCAGGGGGCGATGCCAATCGCAAGCCGGTTGCGCCGGGGGCGGGGGACTGCTAGCCGCGCCCGCGTCTTTCCTCGCCAAAAGGTGCCCTATGTCCGAGTCTTTCAAACGCGTCGTTCTTGCCTATTCGGGAGGGCTCGATACCAGCGTTATCGTGAAATGGCTGCAGGTCACCTATGGCTGCGAAGTCGTGACCTTCACCGCCGATCTCGGGCAGGGCGAAGAGCTGGAGCCCGCGCGCGCCAAGGCCGAGCTGATGGGGATCAAGCCCGAGCATATTTATATCGACGATCTGCGCGAGGAATTCGTCCGCGATTTCATCTTCCCGATGATGCGCGCCAATGCGCGTTATGAGGGCGATTATCTGCTCGGAACCTCGATCGCACGCCCGCTGATTTCGAAGCGCCTCGTTGAGATTGCCGCCGAAACCGGCGCCGACGCGGTCGCGCATGGCGCGACGGGCAAGGGCAATGATCAGGTGCGCTTCGAACTCAGCGCCTATGCGCTGAACCCCGACATCAAGGTGATCGCGCCGTGGCGCGAATGGGATCTGGCCAGCCGCACCGCGCTGATCGAATTCGCCGAAAAGCACCAGATTCCGGTTCCCAAGGACAAGCGCGGCGAAAGCCCGTTCTCGACCGACGCGAACCTCCTCCACACGTCGTCCGAGGGCAAGGTGCTCGAGGATCCGTGGGAAGAAACCCCCGACTATGTCTATTCGCGCACGGTGAACCCCGAGGATGCGCCCGACACTCCCGAATATATCACGATCGATTTCGCAAAGGGCGACGGCATCGCGCTCAACGGCGAAGCGATGTCGCCCGCGACCCTGCTTGCTGCGCTCAACGATCTCGGCCGCAAACATGGCATCGGACGCCTCGATCTGGTCGAGAACCGTTATGTCGGTATGAAGTCGCGCGGCATGTATGAAACGCCTGGCGGCGAAATCTATGCCCGTGCCCACCGCGGTATCGAAAGCATCACCCTCGACCGCGGTGCGGCGCACCTCAAGGACGAGCTGATGCCGAAATATGCCGAGCTCATCTACAATGGTTTCTGGTTCAGCCCCGAGCGCGAGATGCTGCAGGCGGCGATCGACCACAGCCAGGAAAAGGTCGACGGGACGGTGCGGCTGAAGCTGTACAAGGGCAATGCCTCGGTCGTCGGGCGCAAATCGCCGAACAGCCTGTACAGCGAACGCCATGTGACCTTCGAGGATGACGCAGGTGCCTATGACCAGAAGGATGCGGCGGGCTTCATCAAGCTCAATGCGCTGCGCCTGAAGCTGCTCGCCAAGCGCGACCGCTGAACGGAGCGCCACGCCGCGGGGCGGCTCCGCCCCCCAAAGCATGACCATCGACGGGCCGGTGCAGCATTTGCTGTCCCGGCCCGTTTCCGTTTGCCCGGTTGTCGAGCGCCTTTTTCATGGCGTTGAATACGGAACGGCGTGGCCTGGAGGGCGGCGGCTTGTTCATGATCGTTGCAGGAAAATTTGCTATTGGCCGGAAGTTCGGGCGGCGGATGCAGATACTCTCGTGGAGAGATTGCCGCCAAACAGAAGGTGGCAGGTTATGCAGGATCCATCGCCTATCGACCAGGCCGACTATGACTGGCAGCCTTGCTTCATCATACTGCCCCGTGTGGGCAGGTTTATGGATCGTCATGGTGTGCGGCGCCGCCTGATTCTGCCGGGACCATATTTCGTCCGGCGTTCGCGATCGATGGGTGGCTGGATTTATCGCAGCCGTTGATGCTTGCGTCCAAGGCTGCGGGCAGGCTGCTGCTCGCCCCACTTTGTGATGGACGGGTGTGCGATAACCGACAATGCTGACATCCGGACGGTAGTTTTGCCGAAGGAATGTCTCTGCCATGCGGTTCTTTGATTTTTCCTCGTGGCAAAGCATAGGGGCGACGCTTCTCGGCCTGGTGCTCGTTACCTTCATCGGGGTTGGCATCCGCCTGATCGTCATGATGACCATCCAGCAGCGGCGCGAGCGGATGAACCGTCAGATCAACGAACGACTGCGTACGCTGATCGCCGCCTACAAGACGCTGGGCGGTTCCTTTACCGGCGACCTGACGGTCGATCCGCGTCACCTGCGCGATTTGCGCCGGGCGCCTGGCGCTGCCGAACCGGTGCCCGATCTGCCCAATGACGAAGCCGGCGGCGGCGAATCGGACCGGCCGAGACGCATCCGCGATGCGGTGGAGGCCGCGCTGTCCGACATCATCCTGCTCGGGACGGCAAAGCAGGTTCAGTTGGCAAGCCGGGCCGCGCAGGAACTGGTGGACGGCCGACCGGTGCATACCCATGCGCTGGTTGTCGAACTGCGGGATTTTATCCGCAAGGCGCTCGACCTCGATCCTGTTCCAGCGGATGTTGCCATCCCTCTGCAGGGGCCGACGCGCCCGGCGAATAGCGGCGGAAAAGGCGGCGCCGGACGCGGGAGCGAGGAGCGCGGCGGCGGGGGCGGGCGCGGCGGCGGCGGCGGTATGGGAATGGCCGGCGGCGTGGGGCTGGCGGGCGGCGCAAGTCTCGCGCGGGGCACCGCGGCAGAGAGCGATGGCACGGCCGATGGACCGCATTCGAAATAACAGGTTAACAAGGCAGCGCGACCTGGGCTAAGGCTCATGGCGTGACCGCGACCCGCTTTTTCTCCGACAATGCCGCCACCGTTCATCCCGCTGTGATGGATGCGCTGGTTGCCGCCAACCATGTCGATACGGCCTATGACGGCGATGCGATCAGCCAGTCGCTCGATGCCGCCTTTTCGGAGCTGTTCGAAACGCCATGCGAAGTCGTGTGGATCGGGACAGGCACCGCAGCGAACAGTATCATTCTCGCCCATTTCGTGCGGCCTTGGCAGGGCATCCTCTGCTACGAGGAGGCGCATATCGAAGTCGACGAATGCGGTGCGCCGACATTTTACTCGGGTGGGGCCAAGCTGATGACGCTGCCCGGGCGCGGTGCGAAGATCGATGCGGGAGCTTTGCGGACGCGGATCGCAGGCATTCGGCAGGACGTTCATCAGGTTCAGCCCGCCGCGATCAGCATCACCAATGCCACCGAATATGGTCTCGCGTGGCGTCCTGACGAAGTCGGTGCGATCAGCGAGATCGCCCGGTCGAGCGGGATGAAGCTGCACATGGACGGCGCGCGCTTTGCCAATGCGGTCGCGCATCTGGGCTGTGCGCCTGCCGACGTGACCTGGCGCGCGGGGGTCGACGCGCTTTCGTTCGGCTTCACCAAAAACGGTGCGATGATGGCCGAGGCGATTGTCTTTTTCGGCGGCAGCGGCGGCGCGGGGGTGCGCGAACTCAAGAAGCGCGGCGGTCATTTGCTCAGCAAGGGGCGCTTCGTTGCGGCGCAGATCCGCGCGATGCTGGCGGACGATCTGTGGCTGGTCAACGCGCGTGCCGCCAACGCCGGCGCCGCAGCACTTGCTGCCGCTTGCAATTCGCGGCTGATGTATCCGGTGGAGGCCAACGAGCTGTTCATTCGCCTGACCGCGGAGGAAGCGGCCCGGCTGCGTGCTGCGGGGTTTGATTTTTACGACTGGGGCGACGGCGCTGCGCGCCTGGTCGTTAGCTGGGATCAGGATGCACAGGCGGTTGCGCCGCTGGCGGCCGCGATTTCGGCGCTGTGAGTCAGCAACCGCTGACGCTGCTCAACCCGCGCGTCCTCCTTCCCTTTGCGTTGGTGACCCTGATCTGGGGATCGACGTGGATTGTCATCACGGGGCAGCTGGGCATCGTGCCGCCGAGCTGGTCGGTGACCTATCGCTTTGCGGTCGCCGCGATCGCGATGTTCGCCTTTGCCGCGATCCGGCGCGAGCGACTGGGGCTCGAGCCGCGCGCGCTGGCCTTTGCCGCAGTCCTCGGGATTGCGCAGTTCGCGTTCAACTTCAACTTCGTCTATCGCGCCGAACAGCATATCACCTCGGGCCTCGTTGCGGTGCTTTTCGCGCTGCTGATCGTCCCCAACACGTTGATGGGCCGCATCTTCCTGAAAACCCCGCTCGAACGACGCTTCCTTGCCGGGGCAGGGATTGCGATCGTCGGCGTCGGGCTGATGATCCTTCACGAATATCGCGCTGCGGCGCTCGGCCCCGCCGCCGTGCTGACCGGGACGGCCTTCACCCTCGCTGGCGTCACCAGCGCTTCGATCGCCAATGTGATGCAGGGCAGCAAGATCGCCCGCGCCCAATCGATGACGGTGATGCTCGCCTGGGCGATGCTGTTCGGCGCGTTGATCGACGGCAGCTTTGCTTGGATCACCACCGGCCCGCCGGTGATCGAGCCGACCGCGGCCTATCTCGGCGGGGTCCTTTATCTCGGCGTCATCGCCAGCGCGGTGACTTTCCCGCTCTATTTCAACATCATTCGTGCGGTCGGACCGGGGCAGGCGGCGTGGTCGAGCGTCCTCATCCCGATCATCGCAATGGGTTTTTCGACGGTGTTCGAGGATTATCACTGGGCGCCGCTGTCGATCGCCGGCGGCGCGGTCGCGCTGATCGGACTGGTGATCGCGGTCGCCAAGCGGCCCGAGCGGCCTTCGGTCAGCGGCAATATGGTGTCGGTTCCGGTGGAGAGCGAAACCCCGTTGCCATAAGTGTATTGTTTAAATAATACGGCCGTATGAAGAAACTTCTCGGCACCCTGTTCGCTTTTGTGATCCTCCCGGCCGCGCCTGCCTTTGCGCAGACCGCCTGCGAGCCGGGCACCTATGTCGCCCCTGACGGCGACTTTGTGGTGCTGGTCAAGTCGCCCGCGGTCCCCGCTCCCGCACTGCGCTATATGTTTCGCGACGGGCAGCGCGGTGCGACATCGGACGTGGGCGCGCCGCTGCTATGCGGCGCCGACGATGTGACGGTGAGGGCAAAGGCATGGAAGCGGATCGCCTTTCGCGAGACTCCGGCGACCTTCGACAGCGTCGGTACGAAGATGACGGGTGTGCTGATCGAGCCGCCCGGCGCACCCGATGCGAAGCGACCGCTCGTCGTCATGGTTCACGGGTCCGAACGCTCCTCGCCGATCGGCGGCCTCTATGGCTATGCGATGGCGGCGCAGGGCATTTCGGTGTTTGTCTATGACAAGCGCGGCACCGGCGGGTCGGACGGCGAATATACGCAGAATTTCGAATTGCTCGCCGACGATGCGGTGCACGCGCTCGAACAGGCGCGCGACATGACGGCCGGGCGTCACGGCCGTGCAGGCTTTTTCGGCGGCAGCCAGGGCGGCTGGGTCGCGCCGCTCGCGGCAACGCGGACCAAGGCCGATTTCGTCGCAATCGGTTTCGGCCTCGTCGCTTCGCCGATCGAGGAAGATCGCGAGCAAATGGTAACGGAGGTTCGCGCGGCCGGGCTGGGGAACGATGGGATTGCGCTGGTCAATCGGTTGTCGCGGGCGACGGCCGGGCTGGTGCTGTCGAACTTCACACAAGGCTATGATGCGCTCGACGCGGTGCGACGCGATATGGCGGACAAGCCGTGGGCCGTGAAGGTCGAGGGCGAATATAGCGGCGCGATGGCGCGGATGACGAACGACGACCTCAAACGGATCGGGCGCGCACGTTTCGACAATGTCGAGCTGATCTGGGACTATGACGCGGTCGCGGCGCTGCGGAAGCTTCAGGCGCCGCTGCTATGGGTGCTCGCGGGCGAAGACCGCGAAGCTCCGATCGAAACGACGCGCGCGGCGCTGCTCGACCTCAAGGCCGCGGGCAAACCGGTCGACGTCTATCTCTTTCCGCAGACCGATCATGGCATGTGGGAATATACCACCGATGCCCATGGCGAACGGCAGGTCACGCGCATCACCGATGGCTATCTGAAGCTGCTCGGCGACTGGATCAAGGGCGACGTGCGCGGCCGCTATGGCCGCGCCGAACGCCTGACTAGCCCGCGCTGATCCGCTCGATATCGGCGCCCACCGCCTGCAATTTCTCTTCGAGGCGCTCGTAGCCACGATCGAGATGATAGACCCGGTTAACCTCGGTCGTGCCCTCGGCGGCGAGGCCGGCGATGATCAGGCTCATCGAGGCGCGCAGGTCGGTCGCCATCACCGGTGCACCGACGAGGCTGTCGACGCCGCGCACCACGGCGCTGCGGCCGCGCACGTCGATGTCGCAGCCCATGCGGGCGAGTTCGGGGACATGCATATAGCGGTTTTCGAAGATGGTTTCGGTGAACAGGCTGGCGCCCTTGCCGAGCGTTGCCATCGCCATGAACTGCGCCTGCATGTCGGTCGCAAAGCCCGGATAGGGCGCGGTCGACAGCGTGACGGGCTCGGCGCGACCGGACATGGCGACGCGGATGCCGGCCTTGGTTTCCTCGACCGTCGCCCCGGCTTCGCGGAGCGCCGCGAGGGTCGCTTCCATTTCGCTTGCCTTCGCGCCGACCAGTTCGACGTCGCCCTGGGTGATCACGGCGGCGCAGGCATAGCTGCCGGCCTCGATGCGGTCGGCCATGACGCGATAGGTCGCGCCGTGGAGGCGGTCGACGCCTTCAATCGTCAGCGTTTCGGTGCCGATGCCCTCGATCTGCGCGCCCATCGCGACGAGGCAGTTGCACAGGTCGACGATCTCGGGCTCGCGCGCGGCGTTTTCGAGGATGCTGCTTCCCTTGGCGAGGACGGCGGCCATCACGGCATTTTCGGTCGCGCCGACCGACACGACGGGAAAGGTGAATTTGCCGCCGGCAAGGCGTCCGCCGGGCGCGCTCGCTTTGACATAGCCCGAGGCGAGTTCGATTTCGGCGCCCAAGGCTTCGAGCGCTTTGAGATGGAGGTCGATCGGACGGTTGCCGATCGCGCAGCCGCCGGGGAGCGAGACGGTCGCCTCGCCCGCGCGCGCGAGCAGCGGGCCGAGCACGAGGATCGACGCGCGCATCTTGCGGACGATGTCATAGGGGGCGACGGTCGAGGTGAGGGTGGTCGTGCGCGCGGTCATCACGCGGCCGAAATCCTCGGGCCGCGAGCCTTCGATCGTCGTCGAACAGCCGAGCTGGTTGAGCAGATGCCCAAAGCCATCGACATCGGCGAGGCGCGGCAGGTTGCGCAGCGTAAGCGGCTCGTCGGTGAGCAACGCGCACGGCAGCAAGGTGAGCGCGGCGTTCTTGGCGCCGGAGATGGGGATACGGCCCTTGAGTCGCTGGCCGCCGCGAATGACGATTTGATCCATCGGCTGTCTTTAGCGCACGCCAGCCGACACGCAAGCGGGTCGCGCGACCGTGCCTGTTGCCACCACCGCATTTAGTCTGAAAAGATGGCGCGAACGAACAGGTTGGCCGGGCAAACGGATTCGGGGGATGATGACAAAGGGTGACAAGCCGATCGCGGCGCTCTGGTCGCGCGCTTATTTGTTGCTGACGATGACGGCGCTGTTCTGGGCGGGCAATTCGATCGTCGGGCGCGCGGCGCGCGATCTGGTGCCGCCCGCCGCGCTGTCCTTCTGGCGCTGGGCCATCGCGCTATGCCTGTTGTTGCCGCTCGCCTGGCCGCATTTGAAGCGCGACTGGCCGGTGCTGCGCGCGAACTGGCCGATCATGCTGTTGCTCGGGACGCTGGGAATCGGCGCGTTCAACACGATGCTCTACACCGGGCTGCAGACGACGACCGCGCTCAATTCGATGATGCTGCAATCGGCGCAGCCGGCGCTGATCCTGATGGTCGGCGCGCTGGTGATGGGGGACCGGACGAGCGCGCGGCAGATCGCCGGGGTATTGGTCTCGCTTGGCGGGGTTCTGATCATCATTTCGCGCGGCGATATCGGCGCGCTGCTCGGGCTCGAGCTCAATGCCGGCGATGCGATTATCGGGGTCGCGGTGGTTTTGTGGGCGATTTACTCGGTGTTCCTGCGGCGGCGCCCGTCAGTCCATCCGCTGAGCTTCCTCGCGGCGTCGATCATGGTCGGGATCATGGTGATTTCGCCCGTCTATGCCGCCGAACTCTGGCGCGGCCGCGCGATCGTTCCGGGGTGGGAAAGCGGGCTGGCGATCGCCTATGTCTCGATCTTCCCGTCCTTCCTTGCCTATCTTTTCTTCAATCGCGGGGTCGAGTTGATCGGGTCGGCGGCGACCGGCCAATATCTGAATGTCATGCCTTTGATGGGAGCGGGGCTGGCGATGCTGTTCCTCGGCGAAACGCTGCACCTGTTCCATATTGCGGGGTTGGCGCTGGTGGTTGCGGGGATATTGGTCGCCGGGCGCAATGTGCAGGCGCCCGTCGCGGCGCAATAGGCCGGGCAGGGATGGTTAAATCGTCATCGATCGGCGGTGACTTTCCGCATGGTATTCGGGGTCATAGTGTGGGATTATTCGCGCTATTCGAATGAAGCATGGGCGTGCGGAACGGATATATTCACAACAGGGAGAATGGATCATGCGGAATCCTGTCATCACGATCGTCACCACGGCATCGTTGATTGCGTCACAACTGGCCGTTCCGGTCGTGGCCCAGACACGACCCGCTCCGTCGACGGGGCCGGAGATATTGCCGATGCCTTCGCAGCCCGGCGAGCCGGTGACCAGGCCGACGTGGCCCACGCGACCCACCGACCCGGTCACCCGGCCGACGCCGTCGCGGCCCGGCTGGGGCGGACCCTCGATCCAGCCACCGCGACCGGGCAATGATTTTGCCGGAACGATCCGCTGCGAGTCGCGCGGCAACAAGATCCAGCGCTGTAACGTCCGCACCGAAAATCGCGTCGAGCTGCAACGGGTGATCGGCGGGCGATGCTCGAAGGGGCGCGACTGGGGCTTTACCACGAACCAGATCTGGGTGTCGGGCGGCTGCCGCGCCGAATTTGCTTATGGCTATGGTTATGACAATGGCGGCGGCTATCCGACCCCGCTGCCGCAGCCGGTCGGGGATTATGCGGGGACGATCCGCTGCGAATCGCGCAACAACCGCTACGAACAATGCAATGTCCGCACCAACGACCGCGTCGAGCTGGTGCGCCGCTTGGGCGGGACGTGCAATGACGGGCGGCAATGGGGCTACACCTCCTCTTACGTCTGGGTGAACAGCGGGTGCCGTGCCGAATTCGGCTATGGCTATGGCAACAGCCGTCCCGACAAGGATAAGGACAAGGGGCCGAGCACGGGGCTGATCATCGGCGGCATCGTCGTTGCGGGCGGATTGCTGGCATTGCTCACGAGCAAGAAGAAGAAACCGGCGACCGAAGGTACGCCTGCGACCGAAGTCGAAGAAACGGTGACGACGCCGACCTATCCCGCTGGCCCTCCGGCGACGCTTTCGGCCAATCTGGGCAGCCTGCCGAGCGCGGCGCGGTCGTCGGTGCAAAATTGCCTGAACGATGCGGCGCGCCAGATTGGCGTGACGGGCGGGACGCGGCTGTCCTACGACCGGCTGGTCAATCTGGAACAGGGCAATGGCGGTTGGCGTATCCGCGCCGCGATGACCGCGACCTATCCCGACGGCAATCGCACGCTGGAAATGTACTGCCGCGCGACGCCGACGCAGATCATCCAGCTGGATTTCAGCTAAATCGAGGGGGCTCGCTGCAGTCAGACTGCGGCGAGCGCCTCTTCGACCTGCGCCAGCCGGTCCTTGCCGAAGAATATATCTGCACCGACGAAGAAGGTCGGGATGCCGAAGGCGCCGCGCGCAACGGCGGCTTCGGTGTTGGCAACGAGCTTTGCCTTGATCCCGGGTTCCTGCGTGCGCGCGAGGAGGGCGGGGCCGTCGAAACCGTTGGCTGACAGGAAGGTCGCGATCACGTCGGGATCGTCCATCTTCAGGCCCTCCTCCCACATCGCGCGGTTCACCACGTCGATATAGTCGTCGAGATTGCCTTCGTCGTCGGAGACGATTGCGCCGCGCATGATCGTCAGCGTGTTCACCGGGAAATGCGGATTGATGCGGAACCTGGCCAGACCATGCCGCTCGATGAAGCGGCGCATCTCGAGATTTTCATAGGCGAGTTTGGCGGGGGCGTCGGCATATTGGACCATCGGCGCCCTGTTGCCCGTTGCCTTGAAAATGCCGCCGAGGAGGCAGGGCGTGACGATAAGGTCGGCGCCGGTGCGGTCGAGCAGCTCAGGCAGGACTTTGAGCGTCAGATAGGCGTTGGGGCTGCCGAAATCGAAGATGAGTTCGAGGGTTTTCGGAGGGCTTTGGGTCACCATTTTTCTCCCCAGGGGCGAAGGTCGAGTTCGTGGGTCCACGCGCTTTTTGGCTGTTTGTGGAGCATCACATAATTGGCAGCGATGGCCCCGGGGTTGAGGATCAGATCCTGCGCCTTGGCATTGTCGAAATCGGGGTGGCGGCCCTTGATGAAGTCGGTGTCGATCGCACCGTCGATAACGCTGTGCGCGACATGAATGCCCTGTGGCCCGAGTTCGCGCGCCATCGACTGCGCGAGCATGCGTAGCGCCGCTTTCGCGCCCGAAAAAGCAGAGAATCCCGCGCCGCCGCGCAGGCTTGCGGTCGCGCCGGTGAAGATGATCGTGCCGCGGCCGCGTGGCTGCATGCGCTTCGCTGCTTCGCGCCCCATCAGGAAGCCGCCGAGGCAGGCCATTTCCCAGACCTTGGTGTAAACGCGCACCGTGGTTTCGGTGATCGGGAAATTGACGTTGGCGCCGATGTTGAACACCGCGACCTCGACCGGGCCGACCTCGGCCTCGACCTGGTCGAATAGCGCGATCATTGCCGCTTCGTCCCGCGCGTCGGCGGGAAAGGCACGCGCCTCGTGTCCTTCATCGCGGATGGACTGCGCAAGCGCTTCCAATGCGTCGGCATTGCGTTCGCGGCGGTTGACGCAGGCGGTGAGACCTTCGGCCGCGAAGGCGCGGGCTATGGCGCCGCCGGTGGCGTCGCCGGCGCCGATGATGACGGCTGCGGGATTGGGCATAAGCGAATCTCCTCTTGCGCCCGATAGTAACTATGATAATCATAGTGACAAGAGATTTTTGATCGGCGTGTCGCTTGTCCGGCTTCCCGGCGAAAGCCGGGGCCCATGAAGGCAAAGGCGATCTCGCCTTTTGTGCCCCGGCTTTCGCCGGGAAGCATTTGATGACATGGAAAGCCAATGCCCAAACGCGCGAATCTCTCGGATACATATTGCCCCGTCGGCCGATCGGCCGAACTGCTCGGCGATCGCGCGGTGTTGTTGATCCTGCGCGAGCTGTTTTTCGGCCGGCGGCGGTTCGAGGTCATGGCGCAGAATACGGGGCTGGGGCCGCAGCTGGTGTCGGCGCGGCTCAAGCTGCTTGTCGACGAAGGCGTCGCCGAGCGGCGCGCCTATCAGGAGCGACCGCTCCGCCACGAATATTGGCTGACCGACAAGGGCAAGGGATTGTTCGAGGTGCTGTACGCAATGCGCAACTGGGCTGAACGCTGGGTCTATGCGCCGGGCGAGACCGGCGATGGACCCGCGATCCGCTACATTCACCGGGCCTGCGGGACCGATGTCGGGACGGCGAAAATCTGTCCGGGTTGCGGCACCGAGCTCGGCTATGGCGATTTGAAGGGCGAGCCTTCGGCGGTGCTCACGGTCGAGCAGACAGCGCGGGCAGGCAATTAATATCCCTCCCGCAAGCGGGAAGGGTAATCAGATCACGCCTTCTCCAGCGTACATTGCAGCGGGTGCTGGCTCTGACGCGCGGCGTCCATCACCTGGTTCACCTTGGTCTCGGCAACCTCGTAACTGAACACGCCGCACACGCCGACGCCCTGCTGGTGGACGTGGAGCATCACCTGCGTCGCCTGTTCGATGTCCATGTTGAAGAAGCGTTGCAGCACCATCACGACGAATTCCATCGGGGTATAATCGTCGTTGAGCAGCAGCACCTTGTACATCGAAGGCTTTTTGGCTTTCGCGCGGGTGCGTGTCGCGATGCCGACGCCCGGCGAACCGGGGGCGCCATCGTCCTTGTCCGCCATGGCGCGGGTGGGATGAGAGTGGGAAGCAGGAAGCATCATCGCAAGAATATCGCAAGCAACGGGCGAAGCGCAAGGGGCGGGGTGTCACATTAACCCGCTTTTCGTCGCCCTTGGGTGCCCAAAAACAAGAACCGCCCGCTTCCCGGGGGAAGCGAGCGGTCTTGGGGGCGTCAGCGCGGGCAGGGAGGGGGAGAGGGGCCCGCGCCAACTTTCGGAAAATAAAGGCCCTTAGGCTGCCTTCATCTTCGAAGTGATGACCGACACGCGGTTCGAGATCGGAGCGAAGCTTTCGTTCGTCAGCTTGACGACCAGTTCGCTGGTCTTCGAGGTCTGCGCAACGGCGGCGTCGAAAGCCTTCTTGCTGTTCTCGGCATAAAGCTTGAAGAAGTCGACCGGCGACTTGACGGCGGTGTAGCCCTTCAGTGCGGCGGTGGTGTCTTCAAAGCTCTTGCGAGCGAAGGTCACGCCTTCCTGGCCGAGAACTTCGAGGTTCTTGGCAGCGATCTTGCCGGCTTCGACGAGAGCTTCGACGTTCGCCTTGTTGAATTCGACGGCTTCTTCAGCGATCTTGCTGGTCTTGGCCATGGCTTCCTTCGCCTTTTCGTTGAAGTCGGCGGTCAGGGCTTCGGTGCGGGTTTTCGCTTCGTCGGCGAACTTCTTGACGGTGTCGTTCATGGTCTTGAATCCTTTGGTGGCGGCTGCGACCGGTTTCGGTGCGGCTTTGACTGGCTTGGGGGCAATGGTCTTTGCGACCGCCTTCTTGGGGGCGACCTTCTTGGCGGCTGCCTTGGGAGCAGCGGCCTTTTTCGCGACCGGCTTGGCTGCTGCCTTGACGGTTGCGGGTTTCACGGGTGCCGGAGCGGCGACGGGCGTCGCAACGACCGGAGCAGCGGGAGTCGCCACGGGGGCGGCGGGGGTTTCCAGCGTTGCGGCTTCGAAAGCCTTTTCAGCACTATCCATCTTGGTAGCCATCGGGACAACTCCTTTTATGTTGCAGTGCACAATATAGGAGTGATTCGGGCATTTCAAGAGATTTATTGTGCAGTGCACAAAATTCTTGCCGCCGTCATCCAGAGGCAGGATATTCGCTAGATATTACCGCCGTTTGACATAGCGACCGGGGGCGTCCTCGATCGCCTTTTTGGCACCTTTCCCGGGGATGCGCGCACCCTTGACCGGAATTTTTTCGCTGTCCTGGGCGCGAATCCACTCGATCCAGTGCGGCCACCAGCTGCCCTTGGTCTCGCTGGCGCCCGCGACAAACTCGTCGAGTGACGCGGCATTGCTGTCGCCGGTCCAATATTGATATTTGCCCGCCGCGGGCGGATTGACCACCCCCGCAATATGTCCCGACCCCGCGAGCAGGAAGGTTTTGGGACCCGCCAGATGGTCCATCAGCCGCCACACGCTGGCGAGCGGCGCGATATGATCCTCGCGCCCTGCCTGGATGAAGGCGGGGGTTTTGATCTTGCCAAGATCGATGGGCGTGCCGCACGCCGACAGGCTGCCCGGGACGACCAGCCGGTTGTCGCGATAGAGATCGACCAGATATTGGCGGTGCCACCTGGCGGGCAGGTTGGTGGTGTCGCCGTTCCAGTAGAGGAGGTCGAAGGGCGGATAGTCATTGCCGAGCAGATAATTGCTGACGACATAATTCCAGATCAGGTCGCGCCCGCGCAGGCTGTTGAAGGTCGCGGCCATATAGCGGCCGTCGAGATAGCCCGGCGCCGAAAGCTGTTCGAGCAAGGCCAGATAGCCGTCGTCGACGAACATCTTGAGTTCGCCGGCATGTTCGAAATCGACCTGCGCGGTGAAGAAGGTGGCCGACTTCACCCGCTCGGCTCCGCCCTTCGCCGACAGCATCGCGAGCGTTGCGGCGAGCGTCGTCCCGGCGACGCAATAGCCGATGGCGTGGACCGCGGGGACACCCAGCACATCGCGCACCGTGTCGATCGCATCGACCTGCGCCGCGATATAATCGTCCCAGACGATATCCTTCATCGACGCATCGGCCGATTTCCACGACACCATGAACACCGACAATCCCTGTTCGACCGCCCAGGCGACGAAGCTTTTCGCGGGATTAAGGTCGAGGATGTAAAAACGGTTGATCCATGGCGGGAAGATGACGAGCGGGACCGCCAGTACGTCCGGGGTTGCCGGCGCATAGTGGATCAGCTGGTAAAGATCGGTCTCGTGGATGACCTTGCCCGGCGTCGTCGCGATATTGACCCCGACCTCGAACGCGTCGGGGTCGACATGGCTGAGCTGCCCGCGCGCGAGATCGGCGAGCATATGCTTGAGCCCCTTGAGCAGGCTTTCGCCGCGCGTTTCGACCGCGCGCTTGATGACCTCGGGATTGGTGAGCGCAAGATTGGTCGGGGCCAGCGCGTCGGCCATGTTCTTTGCGGCAAATTCCAGCTTGGCGCGTGCGGCATCGTCGAGCCCCGGAAGCTGGCGCGTCGTCGCGAGCAGCTGGTCGGAGAGCAGGCCATAGGTCTGGCGGATCAGCGCGAAGGCTGGGTTTTGCGTCCAGTCGGGATCGGCGAAGCGGCGGTCCTTTGGCGCTTCGGAGGCTGGAGCCGGTGCCATCGCGGGATTCAGCGTTGCGAGTGAGGTCCAGAAGGCCACGCCCTGTTCCCACATTTTCGATGTCTGTTCGGCCCACAACTGGCTCGCCGGATTGTCGAGCCATTTGGCCGGGTCGAACAAGGCGACTGCGTCCTTGGCGCCCTCTGTCTGGCCCGCCATATATTCGAGCATCATCTGCTGAGCGCGGCCCATCACGCTGGTCCAGTGCTGCATATCGTCGGGCGAGGGCATGAAGGGAAAAGGGACGTCGGTGGTGTCGCTGCTATCGCCGTTTTTGGGGCCTGCGTCGCTCATGTTTGTTCCCGCTGGTCAGTGCCGATATTATGCCTATAACAAGCCGCGGCGCGGCTGGCGAGCAGCCCGTTCGCGCCTTTCCGGAATATAACGTAAAGGAGTTGTTCTAGTTTCTCATGTCTGAAGATGAATTCTATCGCATCAAGCGCCTGCCGCCCTATGTCATCGCCGAAGTCAATGCGATGCGTGCGGCCGCCCGCGCCTCGGGCGAAGACATCATCGACCTGGGAATGGGCAACCCCGACCTGCCGCCGCCGCCGCATGTGATCGAGAAATTGTGCGAAGTGGCGATGAAGCCCGACGCGCACGGCTATTCGCAGTCCAAGGGCATTCCGGGGCTCCGCCGCGCACAGGCCAATTATTACGCGCGACGCTTCAACGTCGAACTCGACCCCGAGACCGAGGTTGTCGTGACGATGGGGTCGAAGGAAGGTCTCGCGAGCCTCGCGACCGCGATTACCGGTCCGGGCGACGTCGTGCTGGCGCCGAACCCCAGCTATCCGATCCACACCTTCGGCTTCATCATCGCCGGGGCGACGATCCGCAGCGTGCCGACGACGCCCGATGAGGCTTATTGGCGCGCGCTCGACCGCGCGATGGCGTTCACCGTGCCGCGCCCGTCGATTCTCGTCGTCAATTACCCGTCGAACCCGACGGCCGAGACGGTCGACCTCGCTTTCTATGAGCGCCTTGTCGCATGGGCGAAGGAAAACAAGGTCTGGGTTCTGTCCGACCTCGCCTATTCGGAGCTGTATTACGACGGCAATCCGACCCCTTCGATCCTGCAGGTTCCGGGCGCGAAGGATGTCGCGATCGAATTCACCTCGATGTCGAAGACCTATTCGATGGCGGGCTGGCGCATGGGCTTTGCAGTCGGCAACAAGCGGCTGATCGCGGCGATGACGCGCGTGAAATCCTATCTCGATTATGGCGCCTTCACCCCGATCCAGGCCGCGGCGTGCGCCGCGCTCAACGGACCGCAGGACATCGTCGCGCGCAACCGCGAACTGTATCAGAAGCGCCGCGACGTGATGGTCGAAAGCTTTGCCCGTGCGGGTTGGGATATCCCCAGCCCGAAGGCGTCCATGTTCGCCTGGGCGCCGCTACCCCCGGCGCTCAAGGAAATGGGCAGTCTCGAATTTTCCAAGCAATTGCTGACCGAGGCCAAGGTCGCGGTCGCGCCCGGCGTCGGCTATGGTGAGGATGGCGAAGGTTTCGTCCGCATCGCGATGGTCGAAAACGAGCAGCGCATCCGTCAGGCGGCGCGCAATATCCGCAAATTCCTTCAGGCGCACGGCGTCAACACCCCGTCGGTCGCGGCCGGCAACGGGGGGTGACGCTCCCGGACGCGAGCGCGATTGCGCAGACGATCCAGCTGTCGGTCACACCAGTATTCCTGCTGGTGGCGACCGGCAGCCTGCTGAACGTCATTGCGGGGAGGCTCGCGCGTGTCGTCGACCGGTCGCGTTCGCTGATGGCGCGCTGGCACGAGACCGAGGGGCAGGAGCATGACCGGATTGTTGCTGAACTCCGCATCGCCGACCGGCGTATGGGGATCATCAACAATTCGATCCTTTCGGCGGTCGCATGCGGCATTGTCGTCTGTTTGCTCGTTGCCTTGCTGTTCACCCAGGCCTTTACGGGGATCAACCTGGGGGTTGCCGCGTCATGGGCCTTTGGGGTCGCCATGCTCCTTTTGCTCATATCGCTGATCCTGTTTCTGATCGAGGTGCGGCTGGCCATCCGGGCCATTCAGGTCCCGATGGAATTGCTCGAGCATGAGCAGTTGAGCTGGAAGCAGCGGCTGGGCGGGCACTAGTGCCCCGGTAATTTTTTCTGCCGCCGCGCGGCCAAGCCGCCGTAGCGGCAACCGTGAACCTGCCCTTTTCAACCCGTCCCAATGGCGTTGACAGGGCAGGGAGGCGCCTGCACCCTCCGTATCCGGAGAGTGTAATGAACCAGAAAACGGCCTTCCCCCGAGGCGTCGGGTCGCAGCCCGCCGACGGCGTTTCCACGCAGACGCGAACGATGCTGTGGCTGTTGCTGATCGTCTATATCTTCAATTTCCTCGATCGGCAGATCGTCAATATCCTCGCCGAACCGATCAAGGCAGACCTCGGTCTGTCGGATACCGAACTCGGCCTGCTTGCGGGGCCCGCCTTCGCGGTCTTTTACGCCCTGCTCGGTATTCCGATCGCGCGCTATGCCGACAAGGACGGGACGAACCGGGTGCGGTTGATCGCGCTCTCGCTTACCATCTGGTCGGCGATGACTGCGGTGTGCGGGCTCGCGCAGAATTTCGTCCAGCTGTTGTTCGCGCGGATCGGCGTCGGGGTCGGCGAGGCGGGGTGCACTCCCGCGGCGCACTCGCTGATCAGCGACAGTGTGCTGCCCGAAAAGCGCTCGTCGGCGATCGCCTTTTACGGGATGGGGGTGCCGATCGGTTCGCTGCTCGGGCTGATCATCGGCGGGGTCGTCAACGACCTTTATGGCTGGCGCATCGCATTGATGCTCGTCGGCCTCCCGGGCCTGATGCTCGCGCTGGTCGTATTGTTCTTTATGCGCGAACCGCGTCACAGCCGCTCGGCCGAAGCGGCTGCCACAGCGGCGGCGATCGTGCCGCTGTCAACGCGCGAGGCGCTGCGCGAAATCTTCGCCTCGCGCGCCTATATTTATATCCTGATCGCGTCGTCGGTCGTCGCCTTCCTCGGCTATGGCAAGGGATTGTGGACGATCAGCTTCTTCATCCGCAGCCACGGCCTGTCGACGACCGAGGCGGGACTGTCGATGGCGGTCGTACTGGGGCTTGCGGCCGCGCTCGGCACATGGCTGGGCGGCAAGCTCGCCGACAAGTTCGGGGCGCGTGACAAGCGGCACATATTGACCTTTCCCGCCTTTGGCATGGCGATCGTCGCGCCGATCCTGTTCCTTGGCTATTATATGGAACATTGGCTGGTCGCGATGGCGTTGCTGGTCGTGCCCAGCATCGTCAACAACGCCTATTATGGCCCCGCCTATGGTTGTGTGCAGGGACTGGTGCGGCCGCAAGCGCGCGCTGTCGCTGCATCGGTGATGCTGTTCGGGCAGAATCTGATCGGGCTGGGGCTGGGGCCGTTCCTGTTCGGGGTACTGTCCGATGCGCTGGCGCCGGTCGCAGGACAGGAAAGCGTGCGCTGGGTGCTTTACGGCGCGGCGTGGCTTGGGTTGATTCCGGCCTTTTTCTTCTGGCGCGCGAGCCTGCGGCTGAAGGCGGAATTGAAATCGGGTTAGAAGGGCGCGCCCGTCTTCGCGCGCTGCGTTTTTGCCGCGTCGGTCCACCAGCCGAGATCGTCGGCGAAGCGCGGGAAGGCCTTGGCGAGGCGTCCCCCATCCTCGCCCGTCGGCTGGCCGTCGCCGTCGAAGGCGCCGCCGATACGCGCGAGGCTCAGCGGCGTCGAGGTGACGACCATTCCCATCGCGCCGAGTGTCGTGCGCCATGCGGTCGCCGAGCGGACGCCCGCGAAAGGGCCCGCCGAGTAAGAGGCGATTGCGGCCGGGCGCCAGGCATATTCGGCCAGATAATGATCGACGAGATTTTTGAGCCCGGGTTGCAGCCCGCCATTATATTCGCCGGTAACGAAGACATAGCCGTCGGCCGCCGCGATTTTCGAAGCGAGCTCGGCCATCGCGGGCGGCGCTTCGCCCGCCGCATGGTCGCTGAACCGCCGGTCGAGCATCGGCAGGTCGATCGCCTTGGCGTCGATCAGCTCGGCGCTGTCGCCGCGTGCGGTGAGGGCGTCGACGATCCAGCGGGCGAGCTTGATGCCCTGCCGGTCGCGGCGGTAGCTGCCATAAAAGACAAGAATGTGCCGGGTCATGCTGCCTAGGTGCCACGGGACGAACCGAAACGAAAGAGGCGTGCTTGCGCATAGGCGATTGCCGCCTAAGCTGGCGCCGGGACAATGGGGGAGGAAAGCGGATGCGCGTCTATCGCACGCCGGACGAAAATTTTGCGGCTTTGCCGGACTGGCCGTTTGCACCAAATTATCTGGAAATCGCCGACGGGCTGCGCGTCCATTATGTCGACGAAGGCGCGGCCGATGCGCAGCCGGTGCTGATGCTCCACGGCGAACCGACGTGGGCCTATCTTTATCGCCATATGATCGGGCCAGCGGTCGATGCGGGGTTTCGCGTTGTCGCGCCCGACCTGATCGGCTTTGGCCGGTCGGACAAGCCGCTCGATCGCGGTGCGTACAGCTATGCGGCGCAGGTGGCGTGGATGCGGCAGTGGATCGAGGCGCTCGACCTTCGGGGCATCATTCTTGCCTGTCAGGATTGGGGATCGTTGATCGGCCTGCGGCTCGTCGCTGAGATGCCCGATCGCTTTGCGGGGGTGGCCTTATCGAACGGCGGGCTGCCCGAGGGGCAGGCGGCGCCGCGCGCTTTTGCGATCTGGCGTGCTTTCTCGCGGTATAGTCCGGTCTTCCCGATCGGAAAGATCGTCAAGGCGGGGACCAAGCGTGAATTGAGTGCTGCGGAAATCGCCGCCTATGACGCGCCCTTTCCGACGCGGGCCTCAAAGGTGGCGGCGCGGATCTATCCGGGATTTGTGCCGCTGGGCGACAATGTCGCGGTGCCCGATCAGAAGCGCGCGTGGGCGGCGCTCGAAGGCTTCGACAAGCCGTTTCTGTGCTGTTTTTCCGATGGCGATCCGATCACGCGCGGCGGTGATGCGCTGTTCACCGCGCGCGTGCCGGGGACGCGTGGCATGGCGCATCGCACGCTGAAGGGCGGGCATTTCATTCAGGAGGATGACCCGGCGGGCTTCGTCGCGGCGATCCGCGATGTGGCGGCGGCGGGACGGTCGAAATGATCCGGATCCTCCCCATCGCCTCGCGACGGGGAGGATCGGAAGATTAGTCGCTGAACGGGTCGCGGATCAGGATCGTGTCTTCGCGTTCGGGGCTGGTCGACACGAGCGCGATCGGGGTTTCGATCAGTTCCTGGACGCGCTGGATATATTTGATCGCCTGTGCGGGCAGGTCGGCATAGCTGCGCGCGCCGGCGGTCGTTTCCTGCCAGCCGTCCATTTCCTCGTAAATCGGCTCGACCTCGGCCTGATCGGCCGAATGGGCGGGGAAATAGTCGAGGATCTTGCCGCGCAGACGATAGCCGGTGCAGATGCGGATGGTTTCGAAACCGTCGAGCACGTCGAGCTTGGTGAGCGCGATGCCGGTGACGCCCGATACCGCGCAGCTCTGGCGCACCAGCACGGCATCGAACCAGCCGCAACGGCGCTTGCGCCCGGTGACGGTGCCGAATTCATGGCCGCGCTCGCCGAGCTTCTGGCCGATGTCATCTTCGAGTTCGGTGGGGAAGGGGCCGCTGCCGACGCGCGTCGTGTACGCCTTGGCGATGCCGAGCACGAAACCGACCGCGCCGGGGCCGAGACCCGAACCGCTCGCGGCGGTGCCGCTGACGGTGTTCGAGCTGGTGACGAAGGGATAGGTGCCGTGATCGACGTCGAGCAGCACGCCTTGCGCGCCCTCGAACAGGATGCGTGCGCCGGCCTTGCGGACCTTCTTCAGGCGCTTCCAGACGGGCTGGGCATATTCGAGCACATAGTCGGCGATTTCGGTGAGGTCGGCGATCAGGCGTTCGCGGTCGATCGGCGGCTCGCCGAAACCGGCGCGCAGCGCGTCGTGATGCGCGGTCAGGCGGTCGAGTTGCGGCTCGAGCTTGTCGAGGTGGGCGAGGTCGCAGACGCGAATCGCGCGGCGGCCGACCTTGTCTTCATAGGCAGGGCCGATGCCGCGCCCGGTGGTGCCGATCTTGCCGGCGCCCGCAGCGGTTTCGCGCAGCGCGTCAAGGTCGCGGTGGAAGGGAAGGATCAGCGCGCAATTGTCGGCAATCGCGAAATTCTCGGGATTGATGGCAACGCCCTGACCGCGCAGCTTGGTGATCTCGTCGCGCAGCGCCCACGGGTCGAGGACGACGCCATTGCCGATGATCGACAATGTGCCGGTGACGATGCCCGAGGGGAGCAGCGAGAGTTTGTAAACCTGTTCGCCGACGACCAGCGTATGGCCGGCGTTGTGGCCGCCCTGGAAACGGACGACGGCGTCGGCGCGGCTCGCGAGCCAGTCGACAATCTTGCCCTTGCCCTCGTCGCCCCATTGCGACCCGATGACGGTAACATTTGCCATGACAATGTCCTGCTGTGCGGGGCCCAAAAGCAACAAGCGCGGCCCGGCGCGGCCTTAGCGGATTTGGCCGAAGAGGCAAGCACAGTGGCACGAATGGGCGACATTTCTGCGCTGCACGGTTATGAGCGACGGCATATTCGGATCGCACAAGGATGGTTGAAATGGTCGAATCGGACGCACCCTATCATGCGCATATCTATTATGCGGCAGACGAGCGGTCCGCCGCTGCGGCGCTGCGCGAGGCGTTTGGGGAGGATGGCGCGATTCTCTTTGTCGGGGCGATGACCGACGGGGCGGCGGGGCCGCATCCGATCGCGCAATATGAGGTGCATTTCCTGGGACAGAGCGTCCCGGCGGTGGTCGCGGCGATTGAGGCGACGGGGCTGCGCGCGCTGGTCCATCCGCTGACCGACGATGATCTTGCCGACCACACGACACTGGCGCACTGGATTGGCGAGCCGGTGGAGCTGGACGTGACCGTGCTCGATCCGCCCGGGGTCAATCAGGGTGTGCCGCGGTTCGGGATTTCGGATTTTTAGGCTGCCGTTCCCCGGCGAAAGCCGGGGGACAGTGTTTACGTCTCGACTGGCCCGTCAGGCCCAAGCCGATAGCCGCAACCCAAGGCGCGAGCCGCATCTGCATCCGACAGCGCCGCGACCGTCTGCCACCCGTCGGCGCGCAGGCTCGCCGCGAGTGTCGTGTCATGGTCGAGCGGCAGGAAAATCCGGCGTTCGGCGTCGTCTTCGGCGCCCAACCCTTCGTCGATCAGCGGATCGGGATAGAGCGAGAAGCCGACTGCTGCCTCTTCATGTGCCTCGCCGACCGGAATCGCATAGCCGCCGCCGCGGCCAATCGCGTCGCCCTGTCCGGGAACGAAAATCTGGAAGCCGAACCAGCTTTGATAGGCGAAGCCGTGCCGTTCGGTAGGGTCGAGCGTCAGCGTGACACGGCCGCGCACGGGTGCGGCGATGGCTTCGAGTGCGTCGATGCGGCTCGTTAAAACGCCGGTGGTATCGAACGCCCGCAGATCGGCGATTGCCTGATCGAAGGGGCCGGTGGCGCGGAGCAGCGGCAGATAGGCCTCTGCGCCCAGTCGCGCGAGCGCGCCGGCGTCCTTGGCGTCGAGTTCGTCGCGCAGCTCGTCGATATTCGCCGCGACCGGCAGCGGGCCGCTGGCGAGCAGGTCGACGACGTCGGGCAAGGTGAAGTCGAGTGTCACCGGGCCGATGCCCGCGGCCTCGAGCGCGTCGATCGCGACGCTGACGATTTCGCGCGCCGCGGTGACGCTGTCGCTGCCGATCAGTTCGGCGCCGACTTGCAGCATTTCGCGCGCAGGGCGGAGCTGGCTGGCGCGCAGCTTGACGACCTGGCCGGCGTAGCAAAGGCGCAACGGACGCGGGGCGTGCGCGAGCAGCGAGGTGGCGATGCGGCCAACCTGCCGCGTGATGTCGGGACGCAGCGCCAGTGTGCGCTGCGATACCGGGTCGGTGAAGCGGAGGAGGTCGCGCGAGGCGCGCTCGTCATTGCCGCCCAGCGTCTCGCGAAACTCGGCGAGCGGCGGCGATACCCGGCCATAGCCATGCGCGCGCATCGCGTCGACGAGCGCGCGGGTGACGCGCGACGCGGCCTCCGCCTGTTGGGGGAGGCGGTCGCGCAGACCTTCGGGGAGCAGAGCAGGGGCCTTGGTCATGGGTGCGGCCTTAGGCGGGTCGAGGGGAGTCAACAATCCTGAATTCCGTTCGCATCGAGCGAAGTCGAGATGCCGTTAGGGCGGGCACCGACGATGGGTGTCTCGACTTCGCTCGACACGAACGGGAATTTGAAGAGGGTTTTAGAACTTCAAACCCTTGACCGTCTTCACGCCGGGCAGCTGGCACAGCTGCCACAGAAGCGGCTCGGGCATGGCCGAATCGAGCGACAGCAGCAGCACCGCTTCGCCGCCCGCATCGCGGCGGCCAAGGTGGAAGGTGCCGATGTTAAGCCCGGCATCGCCCAGCGTCGTGCCGATGCGGCCGATGAAGCCCGGGGCATCTTCGTTGACGATATAGAGCATGTCGCCGTCGAGATCGGCCTCGACCTTGATGCCGAACATTTCGACGAGGCGCGGATCGCCGTTGCTGAACAGCGTGCCCGCGACCGAACGATCGCCCTGGCTGGTGGCGACGGTGACGCGGATCAGCGTGTGGTAGTCGCCCTCGCGGTCGTGGCGCACTTCGCGCACATCAAGCCCGCGTTCGCGCGCCAGATGCGGCGCGTTGACCATGTTCACGCTGTCCGAATAGCGACGCATCAGGCCGGTGAGCACCGCGGCGGTGATCGGCTTGAGGTTCAGTTCGGCGGCGGCGCCCTCGGCCTCGATCGAGATGGTGGTGAGGTTGTCGTGCGCAAGCTGGCCGATCAGGCTGCCGAGCTTTTCGGCGAGCGCCATATAGGGACGCAGCTTCGGAGCTTCTTCGGCCGACAGGCTGGGGACGTTGAGCGCGTTGGTGATGCCGCCGGTGAGCAGATAATCCGACAGCTGTTCGGCAACCTGAATGGCGACATTGACCTGCGCTTCGTCGGTCGACGCGCCAAGGTGCGGGGTGCAGATGAAGTTCGGGGTGCTGAACAGCGGATGGTCGGCCGACGGCGGCTCGGTCGCGAACACGTCGAGGGCGGCGCCCGCGACATGGCCCGAATCGAGCGCATCCTTCAGCGCCGCTTCGTCGATCAACCCGCCGCGCGCGCAGTTGATGATGCGCACGCCCTTCTTGGTCTTGGCGAGATTCTCGGCCGACAGGATGTTGCGCGTCTGGTCGGTCAGCGGGGTGTGCAGCGTGATGAAGTCGGCGCGGCTCAGCAGGCCGTCGAGGTCGACCTTTTCGACGCCGAGTTCGATCGCGCGTTCGGGGGTCAGGAAGGGGTCGAAGGCGACGACCTTCATCCGCAGGCCGAGCGCGCGTTCGGCGACGATGCTGCCGATATTGCCGCAACCGATCAGGCCGAGCGTCTTCGAGGTCAGCTCGACGCCCATGAAATCATTCTTCGGCCATTTGCCCGCCTGGGTAAGCGTGTTGGCTTCGGGAATCTGGCGTGCGAGGGCAAACATCATCGCGACGGCATGTTCGGCGGTGGTGATGCTGTTGCCGAAAGGCGTGTTCATCACGATGACGCCCTTCTTCGACGCCTCCGGAATGTCGACATTGTCGACACCGATGCCGGCGCGGCCGACGACCTTGAGGTTCGTCGCGGCGGCGAGGACGTCGGCGGTGACCTTGGTGGCCGAGCGGATGGCGAGGCCGTCATACTGGCCGATCATCGCGATCAGCTCTTCCTTGGTCTTGCCGGTGATTTCGTCGACCTGAATGCCACGTTCCTTGAAGATCGCGGCGGCTTTGGGGTCCATTTTGTCGGAAATGAGAACTTTGGGTGCGGTCATTTCGATATTCCTTCTTTCCTGTCATTCCCGCGAAAGCGGGAACCCAGGGTGGGATCAGTCCATGCGCGCTCTGGGTCCCCGCTTTCGCGGGGATGACAGAGGGTGGGTTAGGCGGTGAGGCTGGCGTAGGCCCAGTCGAGCCACGGGCCGAGTGCTTCGACGTCGGCCGTATCGACCGTCGCGCCGCACCAGATGCGGAGACCCGCAGGGGCGTCGCGATAGCCCGCGATGTCGAACGCGGCGCCTTCCTTCTCGAGCAGCCCCGCGAATTTCTTGATGAAATCCGCGTCGGCACCGGCAACTGACAGGCAGACCGAAGTCTTCGAGCGGCTGGCGGGATCGGCGGCGAGATGGTCGAGCCAGTCGCGGTCGGCGACGATCTTGTCGAGCGCGGCGGCATTCGCATCGCTGCGTGCCTTCAAGCCCTCAAGGCCACCAATCGACTTTGCCCATTCGAGCGCGAAGATCGCGTCTTCGACCGCGAGCATCGACGGGGTGTTGATCGTCTCGCCCTTGAACACGCCTTCGGTTAGCGCGCCCTTCGAAACGAGGCGGAACACCTTCGGCAGCGGCCAGGCGGGGGTGTAGGTTTCGAGGCGTTCGACTGCGCGGGGGCCGAGGATCAGCACGCCATGGCCGCCTTCGCCGCCGAGCACTTTCTGCCAGCTGAAGGTTGCGACGTCGATCTTGTCCCACGGCAGGTCGTAAGCGAACACCGCGCTGGTCGCGTCGGCGAAGCACAGGCCTTCGCGGTCGTCGGCGATCCAGTCGCCGTTCGGGACGCGCACGCCGCTGGTGGTGCCGTTCCAGGTGAAGAGAACGTCGTTCGACCAGTCGACCTGCGTCAGATCGGGGAGCTGGCCATAATCGGCGCGGATGACCGTCGGGTCGAGCTTCAACTGCTTCGCGGCATCGGTGACCCAACCCTCACCGAAGCTCTCCCAAGCGAGCGTCGTGACGGGGCGGGCGCCGAGCATCGTCCACATTGCCATTTCAAAGGCGCCGGTGTCGGAGCCCGGAACGATGCCGATGCGGTGGGTGTCGGGAAGCTGGAGCATTTCGCGCATCAGGTCGATGCTAAGCTGCAGACGCGTCTTGCCGATCTTCGCACGGTGCGAGCGGCCGAGGCATTCGGTAGCGAGCTTTTCGGGGGCCCAGCCCGGCGGCTTTGCGCAGGGGCCGGAAGAAAAATGGGGGCGCACAGGGCGCAATTCGGGTGTCGGCACGTCACTCATGTTATTCTCTCCTTGCAGAGAGCTCGCGCGGCGTTGGGACCGCGTGGCCCGTCGCCGCGTTTAGGGAGGCGGGCGCAACTGTCAAACAAATTGCTCCGGGCGTGTGAAATTTTCGACGAGCCGAGCAATTGGGTTAGTAACTTGTTAACTATATCTGTTGCAGATTGGCGCCATGGCGATCCCCCCGTATCTGAAGCCCCGGATGCTCGTTGCCGCTGCCGCGGCGCTGTCGCTTTCGGCCTGTTTCGGTTCCCCAGACGTTGTGAAGCGCGGCGATTCGAAGCGCCCGGGGGCAAGCGCAGGTACGCGTCCGCAGATTAATGGAACGCCCTCTTTCACCAGCGCTGAAGCAAAACAATGCGCGGTCGATCTGAAACAGGCGGGGGTGCGTTTCACGCCGCTCGCCAATGAGGATCACGGCGGCGGATGCAGTTCGATCGATTCGGTGAAGCTGCTCGATATCGGGACGCCCACCACCAATCTCGGCCCGATGACCTGTCCGCTCGCGCGCAATTTTGCGGCATGGGCTCAATATGCGGTGAAACCCGCGGCCCGGAAGTTTTTCGGAACCGAAGTCGTGAAGATCGAGACGTTCGGCACCTATAGCTGCCGCAACATCTATGGCGGCCGCTCGGGGCGCTTGTCGCAGCACGCGAGTTCGAACGCGATCGACATATCGGGATTCGTCCTCGCCGACGGGCGGCGCATCATGCTTGACGGCGGGTGGAAGGGCGACAAGCCGTCGCAGGATTTCCTGCGCGCGCTGCACACATCGGCGTGCCGGCGGTTCGGAACCGTGCTCGGCCCCGATTATAACGCCGCCCATTATAACCACTTCCACATGGACATGAGCGGCAACGGTTACTGTCGCTGACTTGGCTTTGCGCGCGGAAGGCGCTAGCCATTGGCTAATGACAGAAGACAAACAACCCCATCGTTCGCGTTTCCACAAAGCCAAGGATGACGCGCAGTTCGCCAAGCAGGCGACCACCACCCCGCAGACCGCAAGCGCCGCTTACAAGCTCGCTTTCCAGGACAAGGAGTTCCTGCTGCGCGAGGATTTGCGCCCGGTGCGCTTCCAGCTGGAATTGCTCAAGCCCGAATTGCTGCTCGACGAAGCGAAGATCGAATCGATGCTCGTCATCTATGGTTCGGCGCGCATCCCGGAGCCGGCAGAGGCCGACGCGCTCGAAGCCGCCGCGACCGACGACGCCAGCCGCAACATCGCGCGCCGGTTGCAGGCGAAGGCGAAATATTATGACGAGGCGCGGGCGCTCGCGCGGATAGCGAGCCAGGTGCCGCCCGACAAAAATGGCTGCCGTCACTTCGTCGTCTGCTCAGGCGGCGGTCCGTCGATCATGGAGGCCGCGAATCGCGGCGCCGACGATGTGGGCAAGGAATCGGTCGGGCTCAATATCGTACTGCCGCACGAACAGGCGCCGAACCGCTTCGTGACCCCGGACCTCAGCTTTCAGTTCCACTATTTCGCGCTGCGCAAGATGCACTTCCTGCTCCGCGCCCGCGCTGTTTGCGTTTTCCCGGGCGGGTTCGGGACGTTCGACGAGATGTTCGAACTGCTGACGCTGATCCAGACCGGCAAGATCAAGCCAATTCCGATCGTGCTGTTCGGCGAGGAATTCTGGCGCCGCGTCGTCAATTTCGACGCGCTGGTGGAAGAGGGCGTGGTCAGCGCCCGCGACCTGGGCCTGTTCAAGTTCGTGGAAACCGCCGACGAGGCGTGGAAGATCATTCAGGACTTTTACGCGGCGGCCCTGCCGGAATGAGGATCAAGATCCTCCCTGTCGCGAAGCGATGGGGAGGTGGCAGCGGCGTAGTCGCTGACGGAGGGGTAATGGCGCACCGTTGCTACCCCTCCACCACCGCTTCGCGGCGGTCCCCCTCCCCATTGCTTCGCAACAGGGAGGATAAGATTATTTCTGGGTTTCCAGATACAGGATCAGCGCCTTGCGGTCGGTGGGGTCGATGACACCTGCGAACGCCATGCGCGTTCCGGGAAGCGCCTTCATAGGCTCGCCAACGAAGGCGTCGATTGCGGCGGCATCCCAGACGCCGCCCTTGGCCTTCATCGCGCCCGAATAGGAAAAGCCCGCGTGCGAGGCGACGGGACGGCCGACGACGCCGTGCAAATTGGGGCCGATGCCATTGGCACCGCCTGCGTCGATCGTGTGACACGCGACGCAGCGCCGGAAGATCTGTTCGCCCATCGCGGCGGTCGGCTCGACGGTGGGGGCGGGCGCTTCGACGGCGGCATCACCGCCCGCTGACGAATCAGCGGGCTTATCGCTCTTGCCGCAACCGGCGAGGGCGAAGGCGCCCGCCAGAAGGACGGGCGCGATACGCATTATTTCTTGGCTTCGGCCGGAGCGGGGGCCGCGGCGGCATCGGCTGCCGGAGCAGCAGCGCCTGCGGCGGGAGCTGCGGCAGCGTCGGCCGGAGCGGCTGCAGCGCCAGCGGCCGGAGCGGCTTCGGGGGCGGGCAGCGGCAGGTTCGAACCCTGGCTGTTCAAATAAACGATCAGGTTCGCGCGATCTTCGGGGCTGCTGAGGCCAGCGAACGACATTTTGGTGCCCGGTGCAAACTTACGCGGGCTGGTGAGCCACGCATCCATCTTTTCGAAGTCCCAGCTGCCGCCCATTCCGGCGAGCGCCGCCGAGAAGGCAAAGCCATGTTTGCCGTGGCCGATTTCCTCGCCCAACGTGCCGAAGAGATTCGGACCAATGCCATTGGCGCCGCCCGAATTGATCGTGTGGCATGCGGCGCATTTCGCGAACACCGCTTCGCCCTTCGCCGGATCGGCCGCGGCGAGCAGGTTGGCGATCGGCACGGCGGGCTTGCCGCTGTCGCCGCCGGCTTCGGCGTCTTCGATCGGGAAACCGGGCTTTTCGGGGGCGTGCCCGGCGAAGATCATGCTCGACCCGATCGTCAGGCCCAGTGCGCAAATGCCGGCAAACAAAACCCAGCCAGCAATAGTGTTGTTGCGATTGTCCATGCTCTGCAGCCCCGTGTTCGTTCGCGCCCTTGTCGGGGCGCATGATCTGATTTGGTCGCTCCCTTACTGGGGCGGGCACGGCGGCGCAAGGGGGGGCGCGCCGATGAAACGGCGACCGCCTTGGTTGCGTGGCTGCGCCGGTCCCGCTATGCGCCGCGGCTTGGGCGCGGAAAGGCAGACATGGGCAGTTATACGGCTTCGGCACAGCGATTGGTCGACGAGATGAAGGTGGCGGCTTTGGCCGATCCCGCGCGTGGTCTGGCCTTTCAGGGCGCGCCGGGCGCGAACAGCGATCTTGCCGCGCGCGAATATGATCCGGATTCGCTGCCGCTGCCCTGCTATTCCTTTCAGGACGCGATCGATGCCGTGCGCGAAGGCCGCGTCGACCGCGCGATCATTCCGATCGAGAACAGCCTGCACGGCCGTGTCGCCGACATTCATTTTCTGCTGCCCGAATCCGGCCTGTCGATCGTCGGCGAGCATTTTCTGCGCATCCGTTACGGGCTGATGAGCCGCGATCTCGGACCGGTGACGCGCGCGATGAGCCACGAACAGGCGCTTGGACAATGCCGCAACTGGCTGCGTGCGAATCATATCGCGCCGATCGCGCACAGCGACACCGCGGGTGCCGCGGCGTGGGTCGCCGACAGCGACGAGGTCGGGCTCGCCGCGCTGGCGCCGCCGCACGCCGCCGAAATTTACGGGCTGACCCTGCACGGCACCGGAATGGAGGATGCCGATCATAATATGACGCGCTTCGTCATCCTCGCGCGCGAGCCGCTCGCCGACCTGTCGGCGACCCAAGGGCCGCTGATGACGACATTCATGTTCGAGGTGAAGAATATTCCGGCGGCGCTCTACAAGGCGCTCGGCGGCTTTGCGACGAATGGCGTCAACATGACCAAGCTCGAGAGCTATCAGGTTGCGGGCAGCTTTGCTGCGACCCAATTCTACACCGATATCGTCGGCGCGCCGGGGGACGAAAATATCGACCGCGCGCTCGAAGAACTGGATTTCCAGACCAAATCGCTGCGCCTGCTCGGCACTTATCCGATGGCGCGGGTCCGCGGCGGCTAGGGCTTATTCGCCGCGGCGCGCGAGGATGCGTGCGGTGGCATAGCTCTGGAGAATGAACAACGTCACCAGGATGCTGGCGACGACCAGCGCGAACAGGTCAAAGGCGGAAAAGGGTGTGTACGGCACCATGCCGCTGCCGATGACCGGCATCAGCACGGTCATCGTCATCAGCATCAGCCTGAGTTCGGTCGGTCCGCCGGCCATATAGGACAGGCGGAATTCGCCGACGACCTTCGCCGCAAGGAAGGTGTGGATCGACAGCAGGAAATAGCCGACGACCGCCATCAGCGCGACGTCGAGGCGCATATAGGGGCTGACCCCGATCGCGCCGATCATCAGCAACGTCCCCACCGCATCGACGCTATGGTCGACGAAATAGCCATAGGATGGCCGCTCGATGTGGCGCCAGCGCGCGAGACTGCCGTCCAGCGAATCGCCGAACCAGTTAACGATATAGCCAAGCAGCGAAAGCCCCAGCCATTCGCTGTCGACCCAGCTCAGCACATATCCTGCCGCCACCATCACCGCGCCGGCAAAGCCCAGCGTCGTCAACTGGTCAGGCGTAACCCACGCCGGAAGGCGCGGGCATAGCCAGTTGAGCAGCCGCCGTTCGCCGCGGGCGAGGACATTTTGCTGGATTCGAACGGGCGGCTTGTTGGCGGTGGGGTTGATATTGCTCAAAAAAGGGGCCTTCGTCAGGGCTGTCACAAAGGCGTCAGCCACCTGTCATCGTCCCGCCATAGAAAGAAATGGCGGGACGGGGAAGGGCGCAGCCTTCGGCGCGCCGCGTCAGCGGGCCGGTTTGGCGAGGGTTTCGAAGTTCGTTGCCGGCTTCGCGTCGCGCGTGGTGACCAGATAGTCGAAGCCGAGCAGCAGGAAGCGAGAAAATTCGGGCAGGGCTTGCAGCTTTTGACCCGCCAGATTGTGGCGCAATGCCGTCAGCGGAATCAAGACATGGCCGGTTGCAGGAAGCGCATCGCGCGCGATGCCTGCAGCGTCGAGAATGGGACCGATGACGGTGTCCTCATAGGCGCTTATTTCCGTGAAGCCCTTCGGCGAAGGCGCGATCTGGAGCACCGAGCCCGCCATCGGGATATAGGCGATGTGCAGCGACTTTTTCCCGTTGGCGGCGGCAAGACCCGGGAGCAGCGAACCGAGATCGTAGATCGAGGTCGGCGTCGTACCGCGACCTATATGACCTGCTCCCATCTTCAGCAGGACGCGTGGCGCCGGTACGGGAGCCGAACGGTAGGCGGTCAGGAAATATTCGCGCATCAACCGGGCGCGGTCTTCATTATTTTGCAGATGCTTCCCCGCGAGATTCAGGTGATAGATATCCGCGCTGTCCGTCAAGGCATCGACGATCGCCCGTGCTTCGCGGTCATCGGCGAAATGGCGCTGGAGCGCTGCAAAATCATCCGCGGTGGCGGTCGTCATCAGCATGATCCCGCCGAAATTGCCGTCGGCCAGTGCGACGCGATCCCGGTCGCGCCAGTCGGCGAGCCGTTTGCGCACTGCCTTGTCGCGAGTGCGGGCGCTCAGCATGTCGAGGAGGATGGAGGTTGCGCCCAGAAACTCCTGATCAATGCCCCAAAGCCGATCAGCGCTGGCAAAAGGCGCTGCGAGCGCCGCATCCTCTGCATTGGTCAGAAAGGGAATCGCCCATGGCTGCGTCGCGAGTGCCGCGCCGAGTGCATCCACGCCCCCGCTTTTGAGATGGCCGCTGACCCAGTTTGCCGTGTGGGGTCCTACTTCTGCGGCATGATAGAGCGGGCTACCGGCGGTCGCGTTGGCATCATGGGCGAGCGCCTGTGTCAGTTGCGGCGATCCGGCGAAACCATGGTCTTCGCCCAGCGCGATAAATTGCGCATCCTTCAACTCGCCGCGCAGTCGTTCGCCCCCGGGGCCTGACAGGCCGTCTGCGGAAAACAGGATCGGGAGAATCTCGACCTTCTCGGTCGCCGGCGGCGGGGCAGACTCCGCTTTCGTCGCTACCGGCAAGGACAAGAACATCGCGGCCGTTAGCAGCGATGCGACAAAGGTTTGACGTGACATGGGAGGCTCCTGCTTTTTGGCGAACTGTATCGTCGAAGCAATACGGTCAAGCAAAAAAATATGAGAAGTCCCACTTTTAGTCCTGCCAGGGACCGATTTCGCCAACCTCGCCGATGGTGCGAAAGCGCACGGCGTCATCGAGCCATGCGACCTCCCACATCGGCGCCGGGCGCGCCCATTCGCCGACGACGAACAGCGGCAATTTATTCGCCGCGACAAAGGCGCGATCGTCGGCCGACGGGCCGGGAACGATGGTTTCCGATTTCTGGCGCAGGCGGATGACCGCGAGCGTACCCCGCGGCGGGGGCGGGAGTGACTGGCGCGTGGGCATGCCAATGCTGGTGGCAATCATCGGATAACCATTTTTGTCGCGCGCGAGCAGCAGCAATTTGTCGGCGGTGGCATAGGGGCCGCCCACCGGCTGCCCCGCAATTCTGCGCCCCGCGAGCGCGGCATATTCGCGGATATCGGCGTCGGCGATCGACCCGAGGCTGGGCGCCGGGACTTCGACCTGCGGAAGCGGCTGCACGGCAACGGGATCTGTGGCCAGCGCCGCCATGAGCATCAGCGCGGCGATCAATGCGCTTCGCCCCAGCTCTTGCCGGTGCCGATTTCGACTTCGAGCGGGACCGACAGCTTGAGCGCGGGGCCGGCGGCGCCCGCCATCACAGTGCGGATGATCTCGCTCGCGGCGGCGGCTTTATCCTCGGGAGCCTCGAACACGAGTTCGTCGTGGACCTGAAGCAGCATTTTGACGTCACCGAGCCCCGCGTCGGCGAGCGCTTTCGGCATGCGCGCCATTGCGCGCTTGATCAGGTCGGCGCTGGTGCCCTGAATCGGCGCGTTGATTGCGGCGCGTTCGCTGCCCGCGCGTTCATTCTGGTTCGCCGCCTTGATGCGCGGGAACCAGGTTTTGCGGCCAAACAGCGTCTCGGTATAGCCTTTTGCGCGCACGCCTTCGAGCGTGTCGGTGATATAATCCGAAATGCCGGGGAAGCGTTCGAAATAGCGCGCGATCAGCGCCTGCGCTTCGTCGGGCGTGATCTCGAGCCGTCCCGCGAGGCCCCAGCGCGAAATGCCATAGAGGATCGAGAAATTGACCGTCTTGGCCTTGCCGCGCGTATCGCGATTGCTTTCGCCGAACAATTCGATCGCCGTCGCGCTGTGAATATCCTGCCCTTGCGCGAACGCTTCCTTGAGTTCGGGCACGTCGGCCATATGTGCGGCGAGGCGGAGTTCGATCTGGCTGTAGTCGGCGGCGATCAGCACATGACCGGGCGCGGCGATGAAGGCGTCGCGGATCTGGCGGCCGGTCTCGGTACGGATCGGGATATTCTGCAAATTGGGGTCGGTCGACGACAGTCGCCCCGTCTGTGCACCGACGAGGCTGTAGCTCGTATGGACGCGACCGGTTTTTGCATTGATCTGTTGCTGCAGCGCGTCGGTATAGGTCGATTTGAGCTTGGCGAGCTGGCGCCATTCGAGAATCTTGCGCGCGATCGGCACACCGTCGCGCTCGAGCCGCTCGAGCTCGCTCAGGTCGGTCGACCAGTCGCCAGATTTGCCTTTGCGCCCGCCTTTGAGGCCGAGCTTGTCGAACAGGATTTCGCCGAGTTGCTTGGGGCTGCCGATCGAGAAGGGCTGACCCGCGAGACCGTGAATCTCACCCTCGATGCGCAGCATTTCGGTCGCGAATTCGCCGGACAGTTTCGCAAGATATTCGCGGTCGACCATGATGCCCGCGCGTTCCATCGTCTCGACGATTGCGGCGAGCGGACGGTCGACCATCTCGTACACGCGCGTCCCGCCTTCGATCGGCAGGCGCAATTTCAAGAGCTTCCACAGCCGTAGCGCGACGTCGGCGTCTTCGGCGGCATATTCGGTCGCGCGGTCGAGTTGCACTTCGGCAAAGCTGATCTGCGATTTGCCCGTCCCGCACATTTCCTTGAAGGTCAGGCAGGTGTGATCGAGGTGAAGTTTCGCCAGCTCGTCGAGTCCGTGCTGATGCTTGCCCGCGTCGAGCGCGAAGCTCATCACCAGCGTGTCGTCATAGGGCGCGATCGTGACACCATGCTGCGCGAGCACGCCAATGTCATATTTGAGGTTGTGGCCGACCTTCAGCACCGCATCGTCGGCAAACAGTGCGCCGAGGCGTGAAAGCGCGTCGCCCATCGCGATCTGATCGGGCTTTTCGGCGAACATGTCGGTGCCGCCATGGCCGAGCGGGATATAGCAGGCCTTGCCCGGCGCGGTCGCGAGGCTGACGCCGACGAGGCGGCCGGTGACGCTGTCGAGGCTGGCGGTTTCGGTGTCGACCGCGACGACATGCGCGGCCCTCGCTTCGGCGATCCAGCGTTCGAGCGCGTCGATCGTCGTCACGCACTCGTAGGCCGCACGGTCGATCGCGGGCATTGGCGGCAGCGTCGGGGTCGATGAAGCGTCGGCGGCGGGTGTGGCCGAAGCCGCGCCGTTGCGCGGCAAGGTCGGCGGGCCGCCGGGCGTTGCGCCGGTATCGACCTTCGCCGACAGCGAGCGGAAGCCATGCTCGTCGAGGAAGGCTTTGAGCGGGACAGGCGGGATCGCGCCGAGCTTAAGGTCGTCCAGTGGATCGGGCAGCGGCATGTCGCTTTTCAGCTCGACGAGGACGCGCGACAGCCGGGCCTTATCCTCATGCTCGATCAGGTTTTCGCGCAGCTTGCTGGGCTTCATCGTCGCAGCGGCGGCGAGCACGGCGTCGAGATCGCCATGCTCGACGATCAGCTTGGTTGCGGTCTTGGGGCCGATGCCGGGGACGCCAGGGACATTGTCGGCGCTGTCGCCCATCAGCGCGAGGATGTCGCCGACGAGCTTCGGGCCGACCCCGAATTTCTCTTCGACGCCTGCCTCACCGACGCGGACATTCTTCATCGTGTCGAGCATGTCGACATGCGGGCCATCGGCGGGCTCGCGCACCAGCTGCATCAGGTCCTTGTCGCTCGACACGATCGTCACATCCCAGCCTGCGGCGACCGCAGCCTCGGTATAGCTCGCGATCAGATCGTCGGCCTCGAAACCCTCTTGCTCGATGCACGGCAGCGAAAATGCGCGGGTCGCGTCGCGGATTAGCGGGAATTGGGGAACCAGATCTTCGGGCGCGGGCGGACGGTGCGCCTTGTAATCGGGATAAATATCGTTGCGGAACGACTTGCCGCTATGGTCGAGGATCACCGCCAGATGCGTCGGGCCGTCGGCGTCGTGGAGGTCTTTCGCGAGCTTCCACAGCATCGTCGTATAGCCATAAACCGCGCCAACCGGTGTTCCCTGCGGGTTCGTCAGCGGCGGCAGGCGATGATAGGCGCGGAAGATATAGCCGGAGCCGTCGACGAGGTAGAGATGATTCTTTTGAGACATGGGCGGGATGTAGCAGGGGAGGTGCGGGCGGCCTAGGGCGCGCGAGCGGGGCGCGATCGGTCGTGATCCGAAATCCGCGCCCGTCCACGCGCGGGCTTGTCAGAAGCGGTAGGCCACAAACACTCCGCCGTACCATTGATCGGGTGATCCCCGGAGCCGCACCAGCGGGGCCTCCTTCGCATCGCCCAGCAGCCGCGTATATCCGCCGGTCGCGGTGATCATCCAATGGTCGGTCAGGCGATATTGCGCGCTGCTGCTCGCGCCGGCATCCTTCATGCCCTTTTCGGCGGCGAAAGCGGGAAGCCCGCTGCGGGCCGCCTGCGCGGGGGTAACGCCGAAATAGGCGCGCATATATTTGTCATCGACCCAGCTTGTCGTGCCGCTCAGCGACAGCGAAAGTTTGTCGGTCAGATCGAAGTCGACGCCGCCCGTGGCGGTTCCCACAACGCCCTCATGGCCGCTTGCTACATCCTTGGTCAGCGAAAGTTCAACCCAGGCGGGGCCAACATCGAAGCGGGCCGATCCGCCGACTTCGATCGCTGTACCGACCTTGCCGAGCCCGACCAGCGCCCGGTTTCGCTTTTCGGTCCGGTCGCGGCGATAGCGCGCCACCGGACCGAAGCTGATCTTCATATTTTCGGCGGGCTCTATGCGGATGATGTTCACGCCGAGCTCGGGGCCGCGGAGATAGGCGATGTCCTTGTATCCGACCGCTATGAAGGGGAAGGGCAGGACTTCATAATCCTTCGATCCTTCGTAATCGGGCGCATAGATCGCACCCGCGCCGAGCACGACATTCCAGTCGCCGCCTTCGGCCGGAGGTTCCTGCGCATGGACGTCCGCCGACAGAAAGAGGACCGCAGCGGTCATCGCCGCGCCGCAGGCGCCGATCGCAAGCGACTGTTTCAACGAGGGGGTCTCGGCTGATCGGATATGGCTCATAAATTCTCCCGGGGGATGGACAATGTCCTGCCGGGTCTAGGCGGTCGCCCGCCGCGCGCGATAACCCGCCCGTATCGATTTGTTTCAATATATGTCGGGTAGAGACTTGGGGATGTGCCGGGGCTATCGTCCGGTGATGTCGACTGCACGGCAATCCCATATCCTTGTCGTCGATGACGACCGTCACATCCGGACGATGCTGTCGCGTTATCTGAGCGACCATGGCCTGCGGGTTACGATGGCTGACGGCGGCGAGCAGATGATGGAGCTGTTCGCCGGCCATCAATTCGACGTCGTCGTGCTTGATGTCATGATGCCCGGCGACGACGGCTTTACCCTGTGCCAGCGACTGCGCGCGCGCAGCCATGTTCCGATTATCCTGCTGACCGCGCGCGACACCGAAACCGACCGCGTGATCGGCCTCGAACTCGGCGCCGACGACTATGTCGCGAAGCCGTTCAATCCGCGCGAACTGCTTGCGCGGATCCGCGCGATGCTGCGTCGGGCGACGATGGTCTCCATCCCGGCAACCATCGCCAAGCAGACGCGGTTCTGCTTCGCCGGCTGGACGCTCGATCTGACCAAGCGTGCGCTGACTTCCCCCCGCGGAACCCGCGTCGATCTGACAACTGGCGAGTTCGACCTGCTAACCGCGCTCGCGCAGCACCCCCAGCATGTGCTCAGCCGCGACCAGCTGCTCGATCTGGTTCATGGGCGCAGCAATCTCAACATCGACCGCAGCATCGACGTCCAGATCAGCCGGCTCCGCCGCAAGATAGAGGAAAATCCGCAGGAGCCGCTGCTGATCCGCACCGTGCGCAATGGCGGCTATTTCTTCGCGGCCGAGGTTGAGCACGGGATGGCGGAGCATGGCTAGCCATGGCCCGCGCCTGTCGCGGTTGAAGCTGGCGCCGCGGATCGGCCTCGCGATTTTGCTCACGGTCGGCGCCGCCTATCTTCTCAACCAAAGCCTGCGGTTTTTGATTCCGCCGCCGCCGTTTGTGATGGTGGAGCATGGCTGGCTGGTGGATTCGGTGGTCCGCGGCGCCGATGTGGCAAAGGCCGCCGACGGGGCGGAGCGCGCCAGGGCGCTTGGCGCGATGGCCTCGTCGCAATATCTGGACTTTGGTCTGACCCGTGCACCGCCGTCATCCTTGGGCGGGTCCGGCTCGCAGCTTGCCCGCGGCCTGCAGCAATCCATCGCCGCCCGCCTCGGCGTCCCCGAAGAGCGGGTCGTCGTCACGAGCGGCGTTTATGACGAGACGAATATGGAGCGCACCGCGCGCCCCGCGATCGTGATCATTCCCGAACTTCCGGCGGTGCTCCGGTCGGAGACGCTTGCGAGCAGCGAAAGCAGCGTGCTCGGCGAGCTCCTCATTTCGGTGAAGCTGGACGACGGCAACTGGATGACCGTGACGCAGCGCAACCTGACGGCGTCCTGGCGCCATTATGCGCGCATCACCTTTGCCATTGTCGGCAATTTGCTGATCGTGATCCTGTTCTCGATCTGGATCGCGCGCAGTATCGTTGTGCCGCTGACCCGTCTTTCGGCCGCGATCGAAGCGCTCGGGCGCAACCGCGAGCCGACGCTTCTCGCCGAAATGCGGCTTCCCGAATATGCCGCGATCGCCGACAGCTTCAACACGATGCAGCTGCGACTGAAACGCTTCATCGACGAACGGATGGGGATGCTGGCGGCGATCTCGCACGACCTGCGTACGCCGCTCACCCGGCTTCGCCTGATGGCCGAATATGTCGAAAATCCCGAGCACCGCGAGCAGTTGCTGCTGAATGTGGGCGAGATGGAAACGATGATCGGCGACGCGCTGGCGTTTATGAGCGCCGAAGCGCGGAACGAGAAGGTCGAGGTGGTCGATCTCGCCGTTCTGCTAATCAGCCTGACCGACGAATATTGCGATTTCGGCGAGCGTGTCACTTACAGTGGCCCGGAACATGCCGACTTGCCATGCCGTCCGTTGGCGCTGAAACGCGCTTTTTCGAACCTGATCGCCAATGGATGCAAATATGGTGGTGCGGTCGAGGTCCGGCTCGCCGTCACCGCCGACGCCTTCGCGGTCGATATCCATGACGAGGGCGAAGGGATCCCGCCCGAGTATGAGGAAAGGGCCTTTCAGCCCTTCGAGCGACTTGAAACGTCACGAAGCCGCGAGACGGGCGGATCAGGGCTGGGGCTCGCGATCAGCCGGGACATTGTGAGCAGCCACGCGGGCGAAATCAGCTTTCGGCGGCCGGGCAGGGGCTTTGTCGTCCATGTCCGCTTGCCAAGGCCGGCCTTGCCGACCGCGACAAGCTAATCGCGATAATCGATGACGAGCTTCGCCGCCGCCGCAACCGCTGCCGCGCGGGCATCGCCGGTTGTTCCACCTGCGGCGCGCGCCAGCGTGACGCCCATGCGGCGATAGGGCCGCGTGACGGGCTTGCCGAAGATGCGGGCATCGACAGCAATATCGGCATCGGGCGGAGTGAGCGCATCGGCGAGGCCGGTGATCGCGAAATCGCTCGCATCGCGGTCGGCGAGCAAGACCGCGCTCGCGCTCGCATCGGGCGCCGCGATATCGGGGATCGGCAGGCCGAGGATCGCGCGCGCATGAAGGTCGAACTGGGTGAGGCGCTGCGAGATGAGCGTCACCATGCCGGTGTCGTGCGGGCGCGGCGAGAGTTCGGAGAAGATCACCGCATCGCCCTTGACGAAAAATTCGACCCCGAAAATGCCATGGCCGCCGAGCGCGTCGACGACCTTGGTCGCCATGTCCTGCGCGCTCGCCAGTGCAGCGGCCGACATGGCGGCGGGCTGCCAGCTCTCGCGATAGTCGCCGCGTTCCTGGCGGTGGCCGATCGGCGGACAGAAAGAAACGCCATCCTTGTGGCGGACGGTCAGCAGCGTGATTTCATAGTCGAAATCGATGAAGGCTTCGGCGATCACGCGCAGCCGGTCGCCGCGCATTCCGGCGGCGGCATAATCCCATGCCGCGTCGATGCCGGCGGCGTCCTTGACCGTGCTTTGCCCCTTGCCCGACGACGACATGACGGGTTTGACGACGAGGGGGAAGCCGACGCGGCCGGCCGCGGCCATCAGCTCCTCGCGGCTCGTCGCATATTCGAAGGTCGAGGTCGTGAGCCCGAGTTCGCTGGCCGCCAGGTCGCGGATCGCGTCGCGGTTCATCGTCAGCTGCGCCGCGCGCGCTGAGGGGACGACGTGGAACCCTTCGGCTTCGACCTCGGCGAGGATTTCGGTGCGGATCGCCTCGACCTCGGGGACGATATGGTCGGGCTGGTGCTTGGCGATCGCGCCGCGCAGCGCGTCGCCGTCGAGCATCGAGAAAACCTCAAAACCATCGGCGACCTGCATCGCGGGCGCACCCGCATAGCTGTCGCAGGCGATCACGCGGCACCCGAGGCGCTTGGCGGAAATGACGAACTCGCGGCCGAGCTCGCCCGAACCGAGGAGGAGGATGGTGGCGGTGGGGGTCATATACGGCTCCGAATCTGAAGCCGCATCCACACCCGATATCGCGCCGGAGCGCAATGCACGTTTGTTCAACGCGCCTCGGCGAGCATCGGATAAACTCTCTCCGGTTCACGGGAGAAAGAAGATGGCCGACACCGCACAGCTCGAACGCGTCCTGACGACTGAGGCCTTGTTCGACCGTTATCATGTCGGTTGGGAAACGAAGGATCCCGAACTGATCGCATCGCTGCATTCGGCGGACACGGTCTTCCAGCTCCACGACGGGTCGGCCCCCGTGATCGGGCGCGACGCGCTGCGTGACCATTGCCGGACCTTGTTCGCCACCTATGATTTCTCGCAACGTATGGGGCGGCGGCTCTATGGGGCTGATTACTGGACCTTCGACTGGACGATGGTCCTGACGCTCGCCTTGTCCGACGGCAGCCGTTTCATTGCGCATGTCGACATGCTCGACGTCGTGATGGTGAATGCTGCGGGAGAGGTCGTCAGCAAGCATGTCTATCCCGACACTGCGCAGATGCAGACGGCCTTCGCCCGGGCGGGGATTGCGCGGTAGAAAAAGCGAAAATGCTCCCCTCCACCCACTCTTGCACCCGGCGCGCGGGGGACGGATAATCGCGGCCATGCCCGACCCTGTCTCACCTTTCCTCAACAGTTGCTTTCCGGTCGGAAACCGAAGCCTTGCCGCGCACGCCAATGTCGTGACGGCCGTGCTGGTCGGACGGACGGGGTCTGTGCGGCTGGAGCGGGAGGGGATTTGCGTCGAGGGCGATGTCTTGCTGGTCAGGCCCGGTATCGTTCACGCGGTTTCATTCGCCGAACGCGGTGCCGACGTCCTCTATCTGAACGGGCTCGCCTTTCCGTTTGACGCTCCATTGGGGCAGGCCTTGAGCGGACCGCTCGCCTGTCTGGCGCTCGACGCGATGCGCGGCGAAGAAGACGCGATCGCTGAATTGCGCGCCGGTCTGGCGCCGCCGCTAACCCGGACGCCACCGCCCGGGATCGCGGCGGTCGTGCAGGCCATCCACGCCGACCCGATGTGGCGCATGTCCCAGGACCAACTGGCGAGCCGCCTGCGCATGGAACGCACGCAGGCGCTGCGCTGTTTTAAAGGGGCGACGGGGCAGGGCTTTCGCGAGTATAAACTCTGGACCGCGCTGCAACAGGCAACGCAGGCGATGGTCGAGGGCGCACTGGTCCGCACCGCCGCGATGGATGCGGGCTTCGCCGACACCGCGCATCTCTCACGCGTGTTTCACCGTGTCTTCGACCTTACGCCCAGCGCAGGCATCGCCGGCCTCGCATCCTGACGCGCAGCGGCTACGCCGTCATTCGGGCCATGCGTCGGTATCGTGATCGGGGTGCTGGTGATTGCTCGCCCGGATCGCGCCGACATATTCGCTCATCGTCTCTTCGGTCGTGCCTTCCTCGCGCAAACCGGGGAGTGTGTCGAACCAGGGCATGCGCCCCTCGGTGCCGAACTGGACCCGCGGCGGAAAGTCCGCCGGATTGTCGAGCGAGCCCGTGGTGACGCTCAGATGCTTGCTCGCCGCATAATCATAATAGAGCGGTGTGCCGCAATCGCCGCAAAAGCCGCGCTCGACCTGATCCGAGCTTTTGAAGGTCGCGGGCGTTCCGCGCGTCCAGCGCAGCGCATCCTTCGGAACACCGATCAGCGCCGCGAAATAATTGCCCGCCGCTTTCTGGCACATGCGGCAATGGCAGATGTGCGACGTGTCGAGCATCGCACTGGCATGATAGCGCACCGCGCCGCACTGGCAGCCCCCTGAGGCCTGGATTTCAAGGCGTTCGGGGCTGCTCATTGCGACTTACTCCCATTCAATGGTGCCGGGCGGTTTCGACGTATAGTCATACACCACCCGGTTGATCCCTTGAACCTCGTTGATGATCCGCGTTGCGCAACGGCTGAGGAAGGCGGCGTCGAACGGATAAATGTCGGCGGTCATGCCGTCGGTCGAGGTGACGGCGCGCAGCGCGCAGACATTGTCATAGGTGCGATGGTCGCCCATCACGCCGACGGTCTTGACCGGCAGCAGCACTGCGAAAGCCTGCCAGATCGCATCATAAAGCCCGGCGCCCCGGATTTCCTCAAGATAGATGGCGTCGGCCTTGCGCAGCGTGTCGCACGCGGGCTTGGTCACCTCGCCCGGGATACGGATCGCGAGGCCGGGGCCGGGGAAGGGGTGGCGGCCGACGAAAATGTCGGGGAGGCCGAGCTCCTTGCCGAGCAGGCGAACCTCGTCCTTGAACAATTCGCGCAAGGGTTCGACGAGCGCCATCTTCATGCGTGCTGGCAGGCCGCCGACATTGTGATGGCTCTTGATCGTCACGCTCGGGCCGCCGGTGAACGACACGCTTTCGATGACGTCGGGATAGAGGGTGCCTTGCGCGAGGAAGTCGGCGCCGCCGAGCTTCTGCGCTTCCTCGTCGAACACATTGATGAACTCGCCGCCGATGAACTTGCGCTTCTTTTCGGGGTCGCTGACCCCGGCGAGACCCGCCATGAAGCGTTCCTCGGCGTCGACGACGACGAGCGGGATATTATAATGGTCGCGGAACAGACGCTCGACCTGCTCGCGTTCGTTGAGGCGAAGCAGGCCATGGTCGACGAAGACGCAGGTCAGCTGTTCGCCGATCGCTTCGTGGATCAGCACCGCGGCGACCGCGCTGTCGACCCCGCCCGACAGGCCGCACAATACGCGCTTGTCACCAACCTGTGCGCGGATGTCGGCGATCTTGCTGGCGCGGAATTCGGCCATCGTCCAGTCGCCCGAACAGCCGCAGACGTGGCGGACGAAGTTGGCGATCAGCTTGGCGCCGTCGGGGGTGTGGACGACCTCGGGGTGGAACTGCGTGCCATAATAGCGGCGCTCGTCGTCGGCGATCAGCGCGAAGGGCGCGCCGTCGCTGACCGCGACGATGCGGAAGCCGGGGGCGAACTCGGTGACCTTGTCGCCGTGGCTCATCCAGACCTGATGGCGTTCGCCGACTTCCCACAGGCCGTCGAACAGGACGCAGGGTTCGGTGACGGTCAGGAAGGCGCGGCCGAATTCGCCGTCGCGCTCGCCATCCTTGCCGCCGGGTTCGACCTGTCCGCCAAGCTGCTGGCTCATGACTTGCTGGCCATAGCAGATGCCGAGGATCGGCAGGCCGCTGTCGAAGATCGATTGCGGCGCGCGCGGGCTGCCGTCGGCGGGGACCGAGGCGGGCGATCCCGACAGGATCACGCCCTTGGGCTGCATCCGTTCGAGCGCGGCCTCGGCCGCGTTGAACGGGACGATCTCGCTATAGACGCCGGCCTCGCGGACGCGGCGGGCGATAAGCTGGGTCACCTGACTGCCGAAATCGACGATCAGGATGGATTCAGGGGCGAAGGACGTGTCTGGAGTCGGCATGGCTGGCCGATAAGGGCATGCGCCCATGCTGTCCAGCGGTCGATGGCCGCCGCCGGTCGAACTTCGCTCGTCCTGCCATATTGTTGCGACAAATCGCGACTAGATGAACCGCGGGCCAAACAGGATGTCAGGACGGGTTCAGCCGGCCGGCGATAAGAAACAGCGATAACAAGAATAGAAGAAGGCGCCTCTCCCAATGAATAAGACCCTCTCGATCCGGGCCGTTCTGCTTGCCGCGACGGCGCTTGCGGCGACGCCGGTACTGGCGGCCGACGAAGCCGGCATCGCCGCGCTCGCCGTTTCTGCCGCCGCCGCCGACCAACCGTCGGATAGTGCACCGGCCGCGCCCAGCAAGGATGAGGATTATGACGAGATCGACGGCGAAGAAATCGTCGTCACCGCGCCGCGCCTCGCGGGACAGCTCGACACCAATATCTCGGCCGAGGTCGAACTCGATGAAGCGGCGATCGCCAGCTATGGCGCCTCGTCGATCGAGGAATTGCTCGACGCGCTCGAACCGCAGACGCGCTCGGGCCGTGGTCGCGGCGGCGGCCGCCCGGTGATGCTGGTCAACGGTCGGCGGATTTCGGGCTTTGGCGCGATCCGCAACCTGCCGCCCGAAGCGATCGCGAAGGTTGAGGTCTTCCCCGAGGAAGTCGCGCTGCAATATGGCTATGCCGCGACCGAGCGCGTCGTCAATTTCGTGCTCAAGCCCAATTTCCGCCAGATTTCGGTCGAAGGCGAAGCGGGTATGCCGACGCAGGGCGGCCGTTTCCAGAGCGAGCTGGAGCCCGCCTTTGTGGCGATCGGCCAGAACGGCCGGATCAACGTCAACGCCGGCTGGGAACATAAGGGATTGCTCCGCGAAAGCGACCGCAACATCGACTATAGCTCCGACCCGGACCGCGCCGACGAAGCCATCGCGCGCAGTCTGCTTTCCGCCACCGATGAATATGTCATCGACGGCACGATCGTGCGCAACATCGACAAGCTGACGGAGGCGTCGGTCAGCGTGCGTTTCGACCAGACCGACAGTTTGAGCCTGCTTGGCCCCGGCCTCGGCGGTCCCGCCGATCCGCGCCGCCGCGACAGTCGCGCCCAGAATTTGACGACATCGGCGAGCGTCAACGGGATGCTCGGCGACTGGCGCTGGTCGGCGACGGGCAATTATGCCGATGCCGACACGCGTACTTTTACCGATAGCGGCGATGGCACCACCCGCGACCGTTTCGACAGCAGCCAGCAGAGTTTCGGCGCCAATGCCAATATCTCGGGCAGCGTCATGGAGGGCTGGGCCGGGCCGATCCGCGCGTCGATCACCGGTGGCTATAGCGGGCTGCGTTTTGACAGCGAGGCACAGGGGGCCGTGACCCAATTGTCGCGCGACACCCCCAGCGTCTTCGGATCGCTGACGATCCCGCTGTTCGATCCCGAATATGAGGTCGGCAATTTCGGCCGCGTGTCGCTGACCCTGAACGCGCAGGCCGAGCGGCCGAGCGATTTTTCGGCGTTGAAAAGCTGGGGCACGACGCTCAACTGGGGCGTCACCGACAATTTGTCGCTGATTGCCAGCTACAAGAATGACGAAGCGGCACCCAGCATGACCCAGCTTGGCGCGGCGCCGCTGGAGACCGACGGCGTCACCTATTATGATCTCAAGACCGGTCAGACGGTGCAGATCACGACGATCACCGGCGGCAATCCCTTCCTGCGCGCCGAACAGCGGCGCGATCTGAAGGTCGGGCTCAACTGGGAAGTCCCGATGCTCGAGGGGCTGCGCTTCTCGATCGATTATAACCGCAACCAAAGCTATGACACGGCGAACAACTTCCCGTTGCTGACCGACGCGATCGAGGCGGCTTTCCCCGATCGCGTGACGCGTGCGCCCGACGGCACGCTGCTTTCGCTCGACCAGCGGCCGGTCAATTTCGACCGCGCGACCAATTCGCAGATTCGCTGGGGCTTCAACTTCGGTAAAAGCTTTGGCCAAAAGGAAGCCGAGGCTGGCGGCGGTCGCGGACGTCCCGACGGCGAACGGCGCGGTGCGCGCGGCGGTGAAGGCGCGGCTCCGCCGCCCGGTGGTGCCGCTGAAGGCACGCCTCCCGCGACTGAGGGTGAACGTCCCGCGGCAGCGGCGGGCGAGCGGCGGCGCGGCGGCCCTGGTGGTGGCCCCGGCGGCGGGTTCCGCGGCGGTCGTGGGCCGGGCGGCCCCGGCGGCATGTTCGGGGGGCCGCAACAGGGCGGTCGCTGGCAGGTGTCGCTCTATCACACCGTCAAGCTCACCGACAAAGTGCTGATCGGTCCTGGTGTGCCCGAACTCGACCTTTTGAACGGGTCGGCGACCGGGAATGGCGGCGGCAGCAACCGCCACCTCGTCGAACTCGACGGCGGGCTCTTCTATCAAGGGATGGGCGCGCGCCTCAGCGCCAAATATGACAGCGGGAGCCGCGTCGTCGGCGGAGCGAACGGCGATCTCGATTTCGGCGATCTCGCGACCTTCAACCTGCGCTTCTTCATGGACTTCAACCAGAAGCCCAAGCTGATCGAGGCCGCGCCCTTCCTGAAGGGATCACGCCTGCGCCTGTCGATCGACAATCTCTTCGATGCGCAGCGCAAGATCACCGACGGCAGCGGGCGGGTGCCGCTCAATTACCAGCCCGGCTATACCGACTCGCTGGGTCGCTATGTCGAGCTGGAGTGGCGCAAGTCTTTCTAGGCCGCGAGGCGCGGTGCGGCGACGGCCGTTTGGGATGACGGATCGGCGGGAATGAAGGTCAGAGCCTTCAGAAACTGTGCGGTGCAGGCGGGCCAGCTATAGCGCGCGCCGAGCGCGGCGGCGTCGCTGCGCTCGCATGCCAGCGCCGCCGCGATTGCGGCGTCCAGATCCGCGTCGAGAGCACCTGCGCCGTCACGGATGATGTCGGCGGGCCCTGGAACCGGATATGCGGCGACCGGCGTGCCGCAACTTAGCGCCTCGATGACGACGAGGCCGAAGGTGTCGGTGCGGCTGGGGAAGACGAAAACATCGGCGCCGGCATAGGCGGCGGCGAGCGTTTCGCCCGACAGCTTGCCCATGAATACGGTTGTCGGATGCTGTGTCTTCAACTCGGCGAGTGCCGGGCCGTCGCCGATGACGACCTTCGTCCCAAGGCTGTCGCTGCCCAGAAACGCGCCGATATTTTTCTCGACCGCGACGCGGCCGACATAGAGCTGGATCGGGCGCGGCAGTTTCGCGAAGTGCGGATGCGGTGCGCGGTCGGCACGGAACAGGTCATGGTCGACTCCGCGCTCCCACATCATCGTCTGGCCCAGCCCCTGTTCGGCAAGCTCGCGCGCGAGGCTGCGTGTCGCGACCATGATGTGCTGCGCCGGGCGGTGGAACCAGCGGATGAAGCGCCAGACGAAGGCGGGTGACAGCGGCAGCCGCGCCGCGACATATTCGGGAAAGCGGGTGTGATAGGCGGTGGTGAAAGGAAAGCGGTTCTTTACGCACCAGCGCCGTGCCGCGAGCCCGAGCGGGCCCTCGGTCGAGATATGGATCGCCTGCGGGCCAAACGCGCGGATATGCCGCCCGATCTTGCGCCATCCGGCGAAGGCGAGCCGGATTTCGGGATAGGAGGGGCAGGGGATCGAGCGGAACAGGTCGGGCGAGACGACCCCGACCTCATGCCCCGCGGCGCGCAGTTCGGCGATCGTCGCCTGCAGGGTGCGGACGACGCCATTGATCTGCGGCTCCCACGCGTCGCTGACGATGAGGATCCTCATGCTGCGCGCGCCGGGGCGGGCAGTGCGAGCGTTGCGGGCACCGCGCGGGCCGCGACCTCTTCGGCCCAGTGCAATATCTCCATCGTCCCGTCATGATGCTCGACGAGCGCGGTGCAGCCTTCGACCCAGTCGCCGTCGTTATAATATTCGGTGCCCTCGATCTCGCGCATCTCGGCGCTGTGGATATGGCCGCACACGACGCCATCGACCCCGCGTGAGCGCGCGGCGTGGGCGACGACTTCTTCGTAGCGGCCGATGAACTGGACGGCGTTCTTGACCTTGTGCTTGGCGACCATCGACAGCGACCAATAGGGCAGGCCAAAGGCGCTGCGGATGCGGTTCACGACCACATTGCACTTCATCAGCGCGGTGTAGGCGGCGTCGCCGACGAAGGCGAGCCAGCGGTGCGCGAGCATCACTGCGTCGAACTCGTCGCCATGGACGACCAGCAATTTGCGGCCGTCGGCGGTTTCGTGGATTGCCTCGCGCCGGATTTCGACCCCGCCGAAATCGAAGCCGTCGAAGGGCTTGCACATCTCGTCATGGTTGCCCGGAACGTAGACGACGCGTGTGCCGCGCTTCGCGCGCTTGAGCACGCGCCAGACGACGTCATTATGCTCGGGCGGCCAGAAATGACGCTTCTTGAGCCGCCAGCCGTCGATGATGTCGCCGACGAGATAGAGTGTCTCGCAATCGACATGGTCGAAAAAGTCGATCAGCATCGCGGCGTTGCAGCCGCGGGTGCCAAGGTGAATGTCGCTGACCCACACCGTGCGATAGCTGCGCCGTTCGCCGATCAGCCGTTCGGGCACATGCGGGTCGGTGGTGAAGGGGTCGGGAAAGCGGGCGGGGATGGGCAGGGTCGAAATCGTTGCCATGTCACACTCCGAAAGCAGCCTTAGCTGCCCTCGGCCTAGACAGGAGATTTGTTACAGCCTGCGATTCAAAGTCGCGTCAGTTCGGAGACGCTTTGGCGGCGGTTGTGTGACGATGGTTCCCCTCCCGCCTGCGGGAAGGGGGTGTTAAACCCGCCGGATCACCAGATTGCGGATCTCGCTCATATCCTCCATCGCGAAGCGGATGCCCTCGCGGCCGAGCCCGCTGTCCTTGACCCCGCCATAGGGCATATTGTCGACGCGATACGACGACACGTCGTTGACGACGACCCCGCCGACATCAAGATGATCCCACGCTTCCAGCACTTTATGGATGTCGCGCGTGAACAGTCCCGCCTGCAACCCGAACTTGCTGTCGTTGACCTCGGCGAGCGCGGCGTCCCAGTCGGTGAAGCTGGACAGGATCGCGAGCGGGCCAAAGGCTTCCTCACGATAGGCGTCGGCGCTGCGGTCGACATTCTCCAGCAAGGTCGCCTGCAGCATCGCGCCGTCGCGCTTGCCGCCGACGAGCAGCTTCGCGCCGCCCGCGACCGCCGCCTGAATCCAGTTGTCGAGCCGCGTGGCTTCCTTTTCGGAGATCATGGGGCCGATGAAGGTGTCGCGCGCCTTGGGATCGCCCGCGACTAGTGTTTTGGTTTTGGCGACCAGCATGTCGCGGAACCGATCGTAAATGTCGGCGTGGATGATGATCCGCTGGACCCCGATGCATGACTGGCCCGACTGATAGAAAGCGCCGAAGATGATGCGGGCGAGGGCATGGTCGAGGTCGGCGTCCTTGTCGACGACGACTGCGGCGTTGCCGCCGAGTTCGAGCACGACCTTCTTCTTCCCCGCCTTCGCCTTCAAATCCCATCCGACGCCGGGTGAGCCGGTGAAGGACAGCAATTTCAGCCGCTCGTCGGTGGTGAACAGGTCGGCGCCGTCGCGGGTCGCGGGCAGGATGCTGAAGGCGCCCTCGGGCAGGATGTCGCACTCGGCGAGCACCTCGCCCATGATGATCGCGCCCAGCGGGGTCATGCTTGCGGGCTTCATCACGAAAGGACAGCCCATCGCTATCGCCGGCGCGATCTTGTGCGCGGCAAGGTTGAGCGGGAAATTGAACGGCGAGATGAAGCTGCACGGCCCGATAGGCACACGCTTCCACATCCCCATATAGCCCTTGGCGCGCGGGCTGATGTCGAGCGGCTGGACCTCGCCATAATTGCGTACCGATTCCTCGGCGGCGATGCGGAAGGTGTCGATCAGGCGCCCGACCTCGCCCTCGGCGTCGTTGATCGGCTTGCCCGCCTCGACGCACAGCGCATAGGCCAGTTCGTCGAAGCGCTCCTTGAAGCGGCCGACGCAATGGTTGAGGACGTCCTGCTTCTCGTAGCTGGCCAGCCGCGCCATCGGCTCGGCGGCGCGCACCGCCCCGGCGATCGCTTCGTCGATCACATCGGGGGTCGCGAGCGCGGTGCGAAACGCGACCTCGCCGGTGAACTTGTCGGTGACCGCAAGATCGGTGTTGGGCTGCACCGCCTTGTTGTTGAGATAGAGCGGATAGACGTCCTTGAGCTTCATTCTGCTTCTCCAACACTCTTCAACGCTGTCACGCCGGCTCCCCACTTTGTCATCCCCGCGAAAGCGGGGACCCAGGGGCGACATATTCAGCCGTTGAGACGCTCATAAAGATCGACCCACTGCGGATTGTCGCGTTCGATCAGTTCCAGTTTCCAGGCCCGCCGCCACTTTTTGATCGCCTTCTCCCGCGCGATCGCTTCATGGACGTCGGCAAAGGCTTCGGCGTGCACCAAGCGATGAACGCCGTAACGCTCGGTGAACTGCGATCCTTGCCCGTTGCGATGCTGGTCGCAACGGGCGGCAATGTCGCCGGTCACCCCTGTATAGAGCGTGCCGTTGCGTCCGCTGGCAAGGATATAGACGTGATAAGTCTGATCCATTTCGCTCCTGGGTCCCCGCTTTCGCGGGGATGACAAGAAACAAGTGGCGGTGGGTCGTTCTTACAGCTCCTTCGACAGCTTCTTGATGTCGATGTTCAAAATCTGGTCATTCTCCGAATAATCGACCGGGCAGTCGATCAGGTGCACCCCCGGCGTATCGCGGGTGTGGGCGAGAAGTTCCTTCAGATGGGCGGCGCTTTCGACGCGGTGGCCGTGGGCGCCATAGGCTTCTGCATATTTGACGAAATCGGGGTTGCCATAGGTCAGCCCCCAATCCTTGAAGCCCATATTCGCCTGTTTCCAGCGGATCATGCCATAGCTGTTGTCGTTGAGGATCAGCACGGTCATGTTGAGCCCCAGGCGGACTGCGGTCTCCATTTCCTGGCTGTTCATCATGAAGCCGCCGTCGCCGCAGATCGCCATGACCTTGCGCTTCGGATAGAGCATTGCCGACATCATCGCGCTCGGCAACCCCGCGCCCATCGTCGCCAGCGCATTGTCGAGCAATACGGTGTTGGGGCGATAGGCGGTGTAGCCGCGCGCAAACCAGATTTTGTAAACGCCATTGTCGAGGCAGATGATGCCGTCGTCGGGCATCGAGTCGCGAACCTGCTGGACCAGATGCGGCGGGAAGATCGGGAAACGCGCATCCTCGGCCAGCGGCGCGGTGTGCGCGACTTCGCCCTGACGATAGGCGAGCAGATGGTCGAACTTCCAGCCGCCATTGGGGACGATATCTTCCTTCATCTGCCAGATCGCGTTGGCGATATCGCCGATCACCTCGATGCCGGGGAAATAGACGGGATCGACCTCGGCGGTCTTGGTCGAGACGTGGATCACCGTCGGCCCGCCCTGCTTCATGAAGAAGGGCGGCTTTTCGATCACGTCATGGCCGAGGTTGACGATGCAGTCCGACGCCTCGACCGCGCGGTGGACGAAATCGCCCGACGACAGCGCGGCGCAACCGAGGAATTTCGGATGGCGCTCGTCGATCACACCCTTGCCGAGCTGGGTGGTGAGGAAGGGAATGCCGGTCTTTTCGATGAATTGCAGCAGCATGCGGCTGGTCATCGTGCGGTTCGCGCCCGCGCCAATGACGAGGACCGGCGAGGTCGCTTCCTCGAGCGCCTTCACCGCCTCGCGGATCGATTTGACGTCAGCGGTCGGGCGGCGCGAAAGGCTGCGCTTCAGCGGCAGGCTGTCGGTATGCTCGTCGGCGATATCCTCGGGCAGTTCGATATGCACCGCGCCGGGCTTTTCCTCTTCGGCAAGGCGAAAGGCCTCGCGCACGCGGCTCGGAATATTGTCCGACGACGCCATCTGGTGCGTATATTTGGTGATCGGCCCCATCATCGCGACGACGTCGAGGATCTGGAAGCGGCCCTGCTTCGATTTCTTGATCGGTTTCTGGCCGGTGATCATCATCATCGGCATGCCGCCCAATTGCGCATAGGCCGCGGCGGTGACGAAGTTGGTTGCGCCGGGGCCCAAGGTTGCGAGGCAGACGCCGGTCTTGCCGGTGTGGCGCCCGTAAGTCGCAGCCATGAAACCCGCGCCTTGTTCGTGGCGGGTCAGGATCAGCTTGATCTTCTTCGATCGCGAAAGACTGTCGAGAAAGTCGAGATTTTCTTCGCCCGGGACGCCGAAAATATATTCGACGCCTTCTTCTTCCAGACAATCGATAAACAGGTCGGATGCTTTTTTCACAAGTGTCGCCCCTCCGCTGCGCACAACATGGTGCGCCCCCTAGTCGGTGCCGGCGACCCTCGGCACATATATAGTTGCAGCGGCTCTCGTCGTTTGGTCGCGAGTCCTTGCTGCCCCGGAAGGGTTTGTAACGAGGGGCAAAGGGGTTGTCACCCGCTCGCTATTCACCATCCCAATAGGCGGGCGGCGGCGCGTCGCCGTCGACCAGCAAGTCGAAACCTGCACCGTCGGCGATGATCTTTGTCTTGCCGCTGTCGGGATATTCGATCACGTCGATGTCGGGCCGGTTGCTGATCGCCAGATAGCGCAGTGCTTCCGCCCCGTCGTTGACGATCTGGTGCGCGCCGTCCGGTCCGCCGGCGGGGCAGGCCAGCATGTCCCCCGGTCCGACCGGAGAGGAGCCGTTACCATAGCGGAACGTGCCGCTTCCCTCGAGGATCAGGAAAAGCTCTTCGGTCGCGCGATGGCTGTGGAAGGGAAAGGCGCGCTTGCCGGGCGGTACGACGAAGATGTTGCAGCCGAGACGCTCCAGTCCGAGCAATACGCCCGCCATAGCGACATCGACGGCATAGCGTTCGGCGGCCGGCCCGGTCGCGCGGTGCGGTTCGGGCAGGGGCGCGCTGGGGAGCGTGAAGACGTTGATCGATCGCTGGGGCATGATTTTCTCCTGTTGTTCGTTGTCCCTAGCGGTCGCGCATCATAACGATATTGTATAAATTGCCATATGTGCCATTCAGATATGAATGATCCGCAACGTCGATTGGTCCCTTTATCGCAGCTTCCTGGCTGTCATGGAGGCAGGCTCGCTCTCAGCGGCAGGCCGTCGGCTGCGCATCAGCCAGCCGACGATGGGGCGCCATATCAAGGCGCTTGAAGCGGCGCTGGAACAGAGCCTTTTTCTCCGAACGCCCGACGGGCTTTCGCCGACCGACGCTGCTGTCACGTTGATGCCCCATGCGCAGGCATTGGCCGATGCGGCGGCGGCGCTGACCCGCGTCGCTTCGGGCGCGCGCGATGCGATGGAGGGAATAGTCAGAATTGCAGCCAGCGAGGTGACGGCAGCCGAGATATTGCCGCCGATCCTGCGCGACATGATGGACCGGTGGCCGGGGCTGACGATTGAGTTGGCGGTGTCCAACGGCGATGAGGATATCATGCGGCGGGCGGCCGATATTGCCGTCCGCATGGCAGCTCCGCAGCACGAGGCGCTGGTCGCCAAAAGGATCGGAGCCTTTGCGCTTGGCCTCTATGCCCACCCCGCCTATTTGCACGACCGCCCGACGCCGCGACGGGTCGAGGACCTTGAAGATCATCGGCTGGTGGGATTCGACCGCCCCTTTGCCTACACCGACATTTTCCGGTTGTCGGGGCAGCGCATCGCACGTGATCGCTTCACGCTGCGCTCCGACAGCGACATGGCCCAACTCGCGGCAATCCGGGCGGGGTGCGGAATCGGCGTGTGCCATGCGCCGCTGTCGAGCGGGCTGGTCCGCGTGTTGCGCGCCGACTTCGCGCCCGAGGTCGAGATGTGGCTGCTGATGCACCCCGACTTGCGTTTTCTGGGGCGGTTCGACGCTGCCTTTTCGCATCTGGCCAGCGCGCTGGCGCGCCATATTGCTCACACCGGTGAGGTTGAGCGCCGATGATGCTCAATCGATGTCGAACAGGCTCGCCAGCTGTTCGACCATTGTGCCGCCCAATTGCTCGGCGTCCATGATCGTGACCGCGCGGCTGTAATATCGCGTCACATCATGGCCGATGCCGATTGCGCAGAGCTCTACCGGCGAGCGATTCTCGATCCATTCGATCACTTGCCGCAGATGCTGGTCGAGATAGGCGCCGTGGTTGACCGACAGCGTGCTGTCGTCCACCGGCGCGCCGTCCGAAATCACCATCAGGATGCGGCGTTCCTCGGGGCGATTGATGATCCGGCTGTGCGCCCATGTCAGCGCCTCGCCGTCGATATTTTCCTTGAGCAGCCCTTCGCGCATCATCAGCCCCAAGGACTTGCGCGCGCGGCGATAGGGTTCGTCGGCGGGCTTGTAGATGATGTGGCGCAGGTCGTTGAGGCGGCCGGGGTGCGCCGGGCGGCCCGCGGCGAGCCAGTCTTCGCGGCTCTGTCCGCCCTTCCACGTCCGCGTGGTGAAGCCCAGAATTTCGGTCTTCACGCCGCAGCGTTCGAGCGTACGCGCAAGGATGTCGGCGCTGATCGCCGCGATGCTGATCGGCCGCCCGCGCATCGACCCGCTGTTGTCGATCAGTAGCGTGACGACGGTATCGCGGAAATCAGTGTCGCGTTCGACCTTGTAGGACAGCGACTGGCCGGGCGAGACGATGACGCGGGCGAGGCGCGCGGCGTCGAGCTGGCCTTCCTCCTGGTCGAAATCCCATGCACGGTTCTGCTGCGCCATCAGACGGCGCTGGAGCCGGTTGGCAAGCTTGGTCACTGCGCCCTGCAAATGCGCCATCTGCTGGTCGAGATAGGCGCGCAGCCGCGTCAGCTCGTCGGCGTCGCACAGCTCGGTCGCGAGGATGATCTCGTCGTGCTTTTCGGTGAAGCGCAGATAGTTGAAGTCGGGAACGTCGGTGGGCAGGCGGTTGGGGCGAACGGGCAACATGCCTTCGTCGCCTTCGCCGCCCATTTCGGGTTCGCCGTCGGCGTCCATTTCCTGCGCGTCGGGGTCGCTGTCGCCATCGTCGGCCTGATCGCCCGCCATTTCGGCGCGGGCATCGACTTGCGATTCGCCGGCGCCGCCGTCTTCGCTATCCTGTTCTTCCTGGCTTTCCTCGGCCTCGGTTTCATCCTCTTCGCCGCCGTCCTCGCTGCCCTGTTCCATCGGCTCGTCGCTCTGGATCAGGTCGAGGTGGCGGAGCGCGATCTTCGCGGTTTCGGCAAAGGCGGCCTGATCGTCGAGCAGCATCGACAGTGCGGTGATGTCGCCGCCGGCATCCTTGGCGATCCATTCGCGGACCAGCGACAGGCCGGTTTCGGTGCCCTGCGGCGGGGTCTCGCCGGTCAGCGCCTCGCGCAGCATCAGTTCGAGTGCGCTCGAAATCGGCACATCATCGCGGTTCTGCGCGCGGCTGATCGGGTCGCTGCGCATCCGCATGGCAAGGCTGGCGGACAGATTGCTGCGCATCCCGTCCATATGGCGCGCGCCCAGCGCCTCGACCCGCGCGCGCTCCATCGCGTCAAACGCGGCTGCGGCAATCGGCTCGGCGGGGCGTGCCGCAGCGTGCAATTTCTCGCTGTGATGCTTCATCCGCAGCGCATAGCCGTCGGCAAAGCCGCGCGCTTCGGCGACCTGATCGGCGGGCAGGGTGCGCGAAGGCGTCGGAACCTTGATCGCCTTGCCAATCTGCGCGGGCGCGTCGGCGGTAAAACCGACCTCGACCTCGGCATCGCGCGTCACCGCACGCGCCACGCTCGACAGCGCGGCCTTGAAGTCATCGAGAGGAGAAGAAGCGGACATGGAATCGGCTCTAACCAGCTTTTGCCGTGGAAGGAAGATAGTGAGGAAGCACTTATTGCAATCGTCACCCCGGACTTGATCCGGGTTCAATCCACCGGCGAAGGCATGGACCCCGGATCAAGTCCGGGGTGACGAAAGAGAGACGTCGAAAGGGCAGACAGGCCGGGTCATAGCTATGCTCGCTTGACGCCGCAGAGGTGCAGGGGCATCCGCGACCCATGGCCTCCCCCACAATCTCCCCCATGAAAAAGCCCTGGATCGTCATTCTCTGCGCGGCGTTCATCGTCACGCTCGCGATGGGTGTCCGCCAGTCCTTCGGCCTGTTCCTGCCGCAGATGAGCGTCGATATCGGGATCAGCCGGTCCGACTTCGGCCTCGCGATGGCGCTGCAAAATCTGCTCTTTGGCCTCGTTCAGCCCTTCGTCGGAGCGCTCGCCGACAAGCATGGCGCGGGGCGCGTCGTGCTCGGCGGCGCGCTGCTTTATGCGGTCGGGCTGATCGGTGCGGCGCTCGCGACCGATGCGATCGGGCTGCATATCAGCTTCGGCCTGCTCATCGGCATGGCGCAGTCGGCGACAACCTTTGTCGTCGTGCTCGGCGCGGTTGGCCGGGTGGTGAGCCCCGAAAAGCGCAGCGGCGCCTTTGGCATGGTCACTGCGGGCGGATCGCTCGGCCAGTTTCTCGTCGTGCCGCTCGCGTCGCGGTTGCTTGGCGACCTGGGCTATCACGAGACATTGTGGATCATGGCGGCGATGGTTGCGCTCTGCGGGCTGCTGGCGATCGGTGTCGCGGGGCGAACCGATGGATCCGGCCTCGCCGCCGAAGTCGATCAGACCGCGCGCGCAGCCTTGCGCGAGGCGACAGCGCACCGCGGTTACTGGCTGCTCAACGCAGGCTTTTTCGTCTGCGGTTTCCACATCGCCTTCATCGCGACGCATCTGCCCGCCTATCTCGACGACAAGGGGCTGGGGATCGAAATCGGCGCGCAAGTGCTCGCGCTCGTCGGCTTGTTCAACATCCTCGGCTCTTATGTCTTTGGCCGCGCGGGTGACATGCTGCGCCAGAAATATGTCCTGTCTGGACTCTATGTCGCGCGCTCGGCGGTGATCGCGCTGTTCCTCTTTATGCCGCTCAGCCATGCGAACGCGCTGGTCTTCGCGGGCGCGATGGGCTTCCTGTGGCTCGGCACCGTGCCGCTGACCAGCGGGATCGTCGGGCGCATCTTTGGCATCCGCTATCTCTCGATGCTCTATGGCATCGTGTTCCTGAGCCATCAGCTCGGCAGCTTTTTCGGCGCGTGGATGGCGGGGCTGATCTTCGATGCGACCGGCAGCTATAATATCGCGTGGGGCTTTTCGATCGCGCTCGGGCTGTTTGCGGGGCTCGTCCACCTGCCGATCGCCGACGCGCCGGTCAAACGGCTGCAACCGGCGTGAAGATCGCGCGGCAGGACTGGGTGGCGCTCGGCCTGTTCGGCCTTGTCGCGGCGGGCGGCCTGTGGCTGTGGAGTGGCGAGGGGCTGGTGATCTGGCTCGCCGACGTCGCGGTCATGTGCGGCTTCGGCTAGGGCGCTTCCGCCGTCGGCACGCGGTTGCATATCGCATCGTCGCCATCCTTGGGAACCGCGGGATCGGGAAGCAGCCGAAAGACATAAGCGAGATGCGTCGCGACGCGTTCGGGCCGCGTTCGCTTGTCCGCGACGACATCGACAAAATCGCGGCACGCGACCGCGCTGCGCAGGAAATTGCTATGCCCCGTCGAGGTGCGCGACACGTCGGTCGTGTCGATCACCGTCATGCCCGAAATCGCAACCGGATAGCAGCGCGCGGGAAGTCCCTTGGCCTGGAGGTCCGCCGCCTCGAACGGATCGAAGCAATAGGGTGACCCCAGCCGCGGATAGCCGTGCAACGCGCGCGATGCGGCGAGCGCCTTGTCCTTCAGCGAGACGTAAACGCTGATGTGCCGACCGCGCGCGACGCGCGCCGGGGCCAGAACATCACCGGCAATGTCGCGCTCGAACGTCTCGCGGTCGATGTCGGGGGAGGCGAGGATGATGTTCGAAATATTGCTGCTGTCGGCGGTCGCCGACGCCCGGTCGACATAGGCGACCGCGGGCACGACCAGCCGGGCGCCCAGCGAATGCGACACGATGATGATTTCCTTGACCCATGTGCGTTCGGCGAGCGTCTTGAGGAAATCGCGGAAATTGCGGACGTCGTGATACATGTTGGTCTCGTCGACCGCGTAACCAAGTATTTCGCCCTGCGACGGCCAGCTATATTCGATCACCGGGCCGTCGAAGCCGGTCATGCGCTGGATTTGCGCCGTATCCTTCGACGTCGTCTCGAACGTCTCGCGATAGCCATGGACATATAGGAGGACGCGGCCCTGCTTGCGGTCGGTCTCGGCCTGCAACGCGCGCCACCAGTCGGCGCTGTCCTGAAACGCCATCGGCGTGCGCAATATCTTGTCGCGCCCGACCTTGACCTCGACCGGTGCGGCGAAACGACCATAGCGCATCCGGTCGCCGCGATGGCGCAGCAGGCGGATATCGTCGGTGCGGCAGTCCGGCAGTCGGCTGGTCGCAAAGAACAGTGGCAGCGCCGCGCCATCGACCGCCGCGCCCGGCTGCGCAGTGCAGCGCGGGTCGGCGACATAGTCGGCATGGCGGACCTTGCCATATTCGACCGGTGTGATGCAGCCCGAGAGCGCGAGAGAGCCAAGGGCTGCGATCAGGATTTTCGTTCGCACGGCTGTCTTTACCTTTGAAAGCCCCGACATGTCGCAGGGTTACCGGCTTTAGAGGCCGAATGGGGCTTTGCCAAGGCGTGTTAATATAATAATACACTATGTCGATCCGGAATCGGAAAATCAAGGAGGAACCTTCGTGACGGCTTTCACTGCCCTGTTGCTGACCATCGCCGCCAGCGCACCGCCGGCCTACGCTCCCGCGTTCGACCCGAGCGAACTCAAAGACCGGGTCGCCGGGATGCGCGGCGAGGCGCTGGTGCTCGGCTCGCCGCACCTGTCGGGACTGCCCGACAGCCTGGCACCGGAAAATCTCGAACCGTTGCTCGCGCGGCTGGCGGCGTGGAAGCCGGAAATCATCACGATCGAGGCGGTGTCAGGCCCCGATTGCGAACGCCTGATCCGCTACAAGCCGCTCTATCCGGGGGCCTCCGATTATTGCCGGGATCCGGCCGCGGCGCAGAAGATCGTCGGGCTCGACATGGTCGCGGCGACGATCGAGGCGGATCGGTTGCTGGCCACGTGGCCGGCGAATCCGGCGCCCGGAGACCGCCGCCGGCTGGCCGCGCTCTTCCTCGCGGGCGGCGAGCCTGCGTCGGCGCTTGTCCAGTGGCTGCGGCTTCCGGCGAGCGAGCGCCGCGCGGGCGACAGCCTCGACGCCACGCTTGTCGGGGAACTCGACAAGCTGATCACGCGGCGTAACGAAAATTATCTGATTGGATCGGCGCTGGCTGCGCGGCTCGGGCTGGAGCGCGTCCATGCGACCGACGATCATAGCGCCGACGCGACCACCGCCTCGATCGACAAGGATCCGGGCTATGGGGCGGCGATGCAGCGGATCTGGGACAATCCGCTGGTGACGGAACGGATTGCTGCCGATACGGAGCTGGAGAAGAAGCTCGACGGGGAGGGCATATTGGCGCTCTACCGCGCCTATAACCGCCCCGCGGCGATGCGCATGGCCTATGACAGCGATTTCGGCGCCGCGCTCGCCGATGCGACGCCGCAAAACTACGGGCGGCGCTACGTCGGCTGGTGGGAGACGCGGAACCTGCGCATGATCGCGAATATTCGCGCGGCGATGGCGGCGCAGCCCGGCACGCGGACGCTCGTGATCGTCGGCGCCTCGCACAAGGGCTATTTCGAATCCTATCTCAACATGATGCACGACGTCGCGCTGGTCGACGCCGAAACCATATTGAAATGACCTTTATTTCGCGACCACGCTTTCGGGCAGATCCTCGCCGAAGACGCGCTGATAATATTCGGCGACGATCATCCGCTCGGCCTCATCGCATTTGTTGAGGAAGGTCAGGCGGAAGGCGAAGCCAATGCTGTTGAAGATCGCCGTATTCTGCGCCCAGCTGATCACGGTGCGCGGGCTCATCACGGTCGAGATATCGCCGTTGATGAAGCCCTGACGCGTCAGGTCGGCGACCTTGACCATATTGGCGACGGTCGTGTCGTCGGTGCCGGGCACCTTGGCGAGGATGATCGCGCTTTCGGTCGCGGCGGGCAGATAGTTGAGTGTGACCACGATGTTCCAGCGGTCCATCTGGCCCTGGTTGATCTGCTGCGTGCCGTGATACAGCCCGCTCGTGTCGCCGAGGCCGACGGTGTTCGCGGTCGCGAACAGGCGGAAGTGCGGGTTCGGACGGATGACGCGATTCTGGTCGAGCAGGGTCAGCTTGCCCTCGGCCTCCAGCACGCGCTGGATCACGAACATCACATCGGGGCGACCCGCGTCATATTCGTCGAACACCAAAGCGGTCGGGGTCTGCAACGCCCAGGGGAGCAGGCCTTCGCGGAACTCGGTGACCTGCTGGCCGTCCTTGAGCACGATCGCGTCGCGGCCGACAAGGTCGATACGGCTGATATGGGCGTCGAGATTGACGCGGATGCACGGCCATTTCAGGCGCGCCGCAATCTGTTCGATATGCGTCGACTTGCCCGTGCCGTGATAGCCCTGAACCATCACGCGACGATTGTGCTTGAACCCCGCGAGGATCGCCAGCGTCGTGTCGCCGTCAAAGACATAGGCGGGATCGAGGTCGGGAACGCGCTCGTCGGCTTCGCTGAACGCCGGCACCTTCATGTCGATATTGACGCCGAAGACCTCGCGCGCATCGATTTCGGTATCGGGCGCCGAAAGGAGCGTCGAACCATGATGGTCGGGAAGGCTGTTCGGGATATCGGTCATGTTACAGGGCCCAGCGAAGATTTCAGGGAGAGAGTCGCCGGGAACCGGCGCTTCGGATAGCGCGGTATAGCCATGGGTTGCGGCTTGCAACGCCTTTTGCGGCGATTTTAGAGCAGATCGAGCGCCTTGAGCACCGCCGACTGGTCGTAATAGGGGCGTTCACAGACAATCTTGTCGCTGCCCAGGCCGAACTGAAAGCTCGCCGCCATGCGGATGCGGAAGGCCTTGCCGGTCGGCTCGATCCGCCGCATCCCGATGTTGAGCGGCCCCAGATGCGTGCCGGTCAGCCAGAATTCGACCAGCACCGTATCGGTCGCGGCATCGGCGGCGATCGATATGATCTGATTCGCCTGATCGGGGAAGGGCCCGCGCGATGCGGTGAAATAGGATCGCACTGCAGCTTCGCCGTCAAAGATTGTGCCGGGGCCGAGCAATTCGTAGCGGGGGTGGGCGAAGGTCGCGAGGACACCGTCCCAGTCCTGCGCAATCTCCAGCGCCATGTGGCGGCGAACCATTTCGATTCGGGCTGCGTCGAGTTCGGTCATGGTCCCACTCCGTCCGGCGCACATCCCCTATGCGAACGCCTTGGTCTTGCGCAGCAGCTGATAGGCCCCAACCACCTCGTTCAGTCGCGACTCAAAGCTGCGATCGCCGCCGTTGCGATCGGGATGATAGCGCCGAACGAGCTCGCTGTAACGCTTTCGCAGCATCGCGCGGTCGGCGTCGGGGGTAAGCTCCATCAACTGCATCGCGCGATGCTCTTCGCGGGTGAAGCGCGGGTCGGCGGCCTCCCGCCGCGCCTCGTCCATTCGCTGGCGGAAACGCGCGCCCAGCGCGTCGATCGGGTCCTTGAAGTCGGCCCACCGCGGCGGCAGGTCGGCGCTGCCCGCTGCGCGGAAGGTCCGGCTTTCGGTTTCCCAGCCGGAGGTCGGCGATTGCGCCGCGACGATCTGATCGGCGCTCATGCCGCTGAAATAGTCATAGCCGGCGTTGAATTCGCGGACATGGTCGAGGCACAGCCAGCGATAGGCGGGTGGCCCGTCGGGCGAGCGGTGCGCCGACATGGGCGCGCGAAATTCGCCCTGTTCGCGGCATCCGGGCGCGGCGCACCGATCCTCGCGCTGGACACGGCCATGGAAACGGTTCGGACGAGCGGAAGAAGACAAAAAGGCGCTTTCGGGACGATGGGGAGCCCTTATCATTTGGCGATCGAACGCTTATGGTCAAGTCATGACGATCAAAGGCCCCGTGCAAACCGAGATGGAAAGCCTGCTCAGCGCAGCCTTTCCCGACGCAAATTTTATCCTGAGCAACGATAGCGCCAGCCATCATGGCCATATGGGCGATGACGGCAGCGGCGAGTCGCATTTCAGCCTGACCATCATATGGGCGGGCTTTGCCGACATGAACCGCGTCGCGCGTCAGCGCACGGTGAACAAGGCGCTAGGCGACCTGCCGGGGCAGCGCGTTCACGCACTGGCGATCAAGGCCACAGCACCGGGCGAATGACGTGGCGCTGATTGCTGCCCGCTATCTGATCAGCGTGATGCTGGGACTGGTTGGCTTGTTTTCCCTATTGGCGTCGGCCGATATCCATTTCAACATTAGCGGCTGGCAGGACGAGGTCATCGCGCGCCAAATGATTCTGAAGGGGGCGCTGGAAAAGGCCGGTCGCCACACCGAAGCCTTCCGACGGAAAGAGGGTCGGTTGCCCAACGATGACGAATTGCAGCAATGGGCCGCGCGCCAATCGTGGCCGGAGGCGGCGAGGCTGATGAACATTAATTTGCGTATCGCCGCGGCGGGGGAGGGGTGCTTTTTGGGCGATGAGGATATGGTCCGCGGTTATAGCCTTTGCTATTTCAACGGAGGGCCCAAGGATTATAAGTTCGCGCCGCAATCGGGCGACCATAATCTGAAGCTGCAGTCATCCGATTTTCGTTTTTCGCTCGACTATAAGGCCAGCTCGCTCGCCTTGATTCTGGTACCTTTTCTGCTGGGCTTTTGGGCATGGCCAAAGGCGGGGTTCCGGCGCCAGATTCATGCGGTAAGCGCAGCGACTTGACCGACATAAGGATCGAAACATGACCCAGAAAGTCAACCTCGCCGCAGCCTTTGCGACCTTCGATGATCACTGGAACCCGCGCGTCGCGGGCGACATCAATGATTTTCAGGTCAAGCTGGTGAAGCTCGCGGGCAAGTTCGACTGGCATCATCATGAGGTGGAGGATGAGCTGTTCCTCGTCGTCGCTGGGCGGATGAAAATGGCGTTTCGCGACCGCGACGTGATTGTCGAGGCGGGCGAGTTCATCATCGTACCGCATGGCACCGAACATTGCCCCGAGGCGCTGGACGGCGAATGTCAGGTGCTGTTGCTCGAACCCAATTCGACGCTGAATACGGGGAACGTTCAAACCGAAAAGACGCGCAACGCGCTGGAACGGCTGGATTAGTCGCCCATTCGGCAGGTTGGGTCGTTGGCCTCTTGCCAGCCGCCGCGAACCCCGCCAATCTCGTTTCGAAAAGAAACCAATGGGAGCGGTGTCGATGACGGGCGATTTCGAACAGGTGCGGTTGAAGCTGTCGACGGGGGTCGAACTCGACGTTGTCGATATGGGCCCGCGCGATGCGCCGGTGCTGATTTTCCTCCACGGCTTTCCCGAATCGCACCGCACCTGGCGCCACCAGCTGCCGCATTTCTCGAAGCATTTTCGCTGCATCGCCCCCGACCAGCGCGGCTATCGCGGTTCGTCGAAGCCGCAGGATGCGGACAGCTACACCCCCGACAAGCTGATCGCCGATATTTTCGCGATGGCCGATGCGCTGGGCGTCGGCGAATTCACCATCGTCGGCCATGACTGGGGCGGCGCGATCGCGTGGGGCGTCGCGCTTGGCGGCCAGCCCGGCGGTCTGCATCCGGCATGGGCGGGGCGGGTGACGCGCGCGGTGATCGCCAATGCGCCGCACCCGGCAATCTTCCAGCGCCTGCTCGTCACCAACGCCGACCAGCGCGCGGCGAGCCAATATATCCGCACCTTCCGCGATCCGGCGAGCGACGCGATCATCGAGGAGCATGGCATTGCCGGTATCCTCGCCCATGCCTTTGCCGGGCGGGTGCCGAGCGGCGGCATGGCGGAGCCCGACGAGATCGCCCGCTTCCTCAAGGATTGGGAGGATCGCGACACCTGCCGCGCGATGATCAACTGGTATCGCGGCTCGCCGATGGCGGTCCCGGCGATGGACGAACCCTATGCCGAGCCCCCCGCGATGCCCTTTCCAAAGCTCAATATCCCGACGCTGGTCGTCTGGGCGCTCGACGATGTTGCGCTGCCGCCGTGTAACCTCGACGGGATCGACGAACTGGTTCCCGATGTGACGATCGTCGAGGTGCCGGGCTGCGGCCATTTCGTGCCGTGGGAGGCGCCCGACGCGGTCAATGCCGCGATGGACGCCTTCCTTGGGCAGGCGACGGACTGATTGCCTATTTGGTCGTGTAGCCGCCGTTCACGAGGATCGTCTGACCGGTCATCCACCAGCCGTCGCTGACCAGAAAACGGATCCACGGTACGATATCCTCGATGTCGGTCAGGCCTGTCGAGGAGAAGGGCGACAGCGCGGCGGCGGTCTTGTGATAGGCGACCGCATCCGCCCCTTCGGCCGGATAAAAGAAGGGCGTGTCCATCGGACCCGGCCCGATCGCGGTGACCGAAATACCGCGATCGCCAAACTCCTTCGACGCCGCGCGCGTGTAATGTTCGACCGGAGCCTTCGTCCCGGCATAGCTCGAATAGAAGGGCGTGTAGGCACCGAGCAGCGACGTGACGAGCGTGCAGATCTTGCCATTGTCGCTGACATGTTTGCCAGCCTCTTTCAGGAAGAAAAAGGCGGTCTTTGAATTGACTGCGCTCATCGCGTCAAACTCGGCTTCGCTGATTTCGACCATCGGTTTTTTCAGCACTTTGCCGACCGTATTGATCGCGATGTCGATGCCGCCCATTGCCGCCTTCGCGTCGGCAAACAAGCGCTCCATCGCTGCCGCGCTCGTCAGGTCGGCCTGGAACGCATGCGCATCGGTGCCCGCCGCCCGGATCGCATGGACCGTGTCGTCGGCTTCGGCGCGTGACGCGTCGCTGTTATAGTGAATGGTCACGGCACGTGCGCCCTCGACGGCGAAATCGCGTGCGATCAGGCCGCCCAGATTCTTTGCGCCGCCGGCGATCAGGATTTTTTTGCCTTCGATATTGTGAATGCTCATTCTGATGGTCCCTGAATGATGGAGAGAGGAGGCCGGTTTAGAAAGGACGGCGATTCGAGGCTTTCAGATTCTCCCATAGTGTCGCATAGTGGGACAATGCAGACGGGCGGACTCAAGGCAGCCTATGTCGAGGAGCGTATCGACGGTCCGGCCAGCTGGACGATCGAGCGCGACGACCATGCGCTGATCCTGCACGAGGCGGGAAGCTATCAACGGCTGGAAACATGGCTCGACGGGCAGCGTACCTCGCTCGGATCGCCGCTGACGGGCGAAATATGGTTTGCACCGGCCGGACGGCAGTATCGCGGCGCGGCGCTGGGCGGGGCGGTCGGCTATGTCGCGGTCGACATTCCTTCGGACCGCCTGACCGTCGGCTCCCGTGCGGCCACGTTGGCGGGGTATCGCGACCGGGGCATGGCTGGGCTGGTGCGCGCGCTGCTTGCCGGAGACGTCGATGCCGCCGATGCATTGGTCGCGGCGCTGGCCGATCTGCTGGAAAGCCGCGGCCCGTCCCGGCCGGTTTCGCCCGCGACGACGCGGCGTATCGACGCGCTGCGCGACGCCATCGAGGATCGCATCGACACACATTTGACGGTTGAGGACATGGCGGTGGAGGCGGGGATGTCGGTGAACAGCCTGATCGTCCATTTCGCTCGTGTCACGGGACGGACGCCCGCCCAATATGTGCTGCATCAGCGTTTGCGGCGCGCGTGTCGCTATCTCGACAGCCTTCCCGTTTCGGTGACCGAAATTGCTCTTGCGACGGGTTTTTCCAGCCATGCCCATCTTTGTTCGGCCTTTCGCGCCAAGCTGGGCATGTCGCCGGGCGAATGGCGCCGTCGCGGCGATTCCTTCATCATGACGGCGAGGGAGGTCTAATATATGTCGCACACCGCCATCATGCTGATGGCAGGGATTGCCCTGCTGATCGCGATACGCCTGACAATGCGCGACGGGGCGCGGGCGACGCGGCTGTTCCTGCTGCTCTGGCTGGTCGTGTCGATCGGCAATCTTCTCGTTGGCACATTCTACGCCGGCTACGGCTGGGCGGAGGAAGCCGTCGTGTGGTTGCTCGTATTCGGTGCGCCCGCCGCGATCGCGCTCGCGATAGCGCGGATCAATCCTCGGGCTTGAGCAGGCAGCCGCTGGCGCCGGCATAGCGCGCGCTGCGCGAAGCAAGCAGCGGGACGCTGCCGGTCACCGTCCTCGTCGCCGGGTCTTCGGCCAGCGAGACCAGTTCCATCCCGGGCTCGAAATCGCTCTGGCAGCTGTCGAGGCTGCGCCCCTGGACATAGCGGCACGAACAGCCGACGCGCGCGGCATAGGCGGAGCCGAGCTCGGCCTGCGCCTTGAACGACGGGAATTTCCAGATCAGGAAGCCCGTCATCAGCACTGCGAGGATGATCACCCACGGCAGGCAGCCGCCCGATTTCTTCTGCGGCGGCGGGGGCGATGCGTCCGGCGCCGGTACCGCCGCCATTGGCGTTTCGGGTGGGTTAATGTTACTCACCGGACCCATGATCACGAAAAAACTCATGCTGGCAAGTGCGGCGGTCGTGATGCTCGCGGGCTGGTCGCTGACCCACGCGGCGGGGCAGGGTGGCATCGCGCCAGCGGCACCCGCACCCCGGATGGGGGCTTCGCTCGATCATGCGGTGCGGGGCGATATGCTGCCGCCGCTGCCCGCGCTCGACCCCGCGATCAAGGCGAAGGCCGACGCCCTGTTCGCCGATGAGGACGATGTCGGACAGACGCGCGCGCTTTATGTGCTGCGCGGCGGCGAGCCGATTTACGAACGCTATGCACCGGGTTTCGGGCCCGAGACCAAGCTGATCAGCTGGTCGATGGCGAAGAGCATCACGGCGGTGCTGACGGGCTTCCTCGTCGCCGGGGGGCAATTGTCGCTCGATGGACCGGCGCCGGTCGCGGCGTGGCAGCGCAGCGGCGATCCGCGCGGTGCGATCACTCTCGCGCATCTGCTCCACATGTCGTCGGGGATCGAGCATGTCGAAAATGGCGATCCGGTGTGGCGGGGCGATACCGTCGCGATGCTGTTCGGCAATGGTGCGCAGGATATGGCGGGCTTTGCCGAGGCCAAGCCCGCGGCGGCGCAGCCCGAGGAGCTGTTCAACTACAGCTCGGCGACCAGCGTGATTCTGTCCGACATTATTACCGACACGCTGACCCCGTCGCAAAATCCCGAGGCGCGGCGCGATGCGATGCGCGAATTTATCCAGGGGCGGCTGGTCGAGCCGCTCGGCATGACCAGCCTGACACCCGAGTTCGACGCGAAGGGCACGATGATCGGCGGGTCGATCATGCACGCGACCGCGCGCGATTATGCCAGGTTCGGCGAGTTTCTGCGCAACCATGGCGTTGTCGACGGCCAGCGTCTGCTTCCCGAAAGCTGGATGAAATTCATGCTGACGCCCTCGGCCAATGACGCGGGCTATGGCGGCCATATCTGGCTCAACCGGCGGCGCCCGGCGGGGGCAGCTCCGGCGCTATGGCCCGATCGCGGCCCCAATGATCTGTTCGCCTGCATCGGCCATCAGGGGCAATATATCATCGTCTCGCCGTCGCAGCGGGTGACGATCGTGCGGCTGGGGGTCACGAACGACGACCAGTTCCCGGCGCTGCGCCGCCATCTGGCCGATCTGACCGAGGCCTTATAGCAGGAAATCGCCGACCAGCGTCGTGACGCAGGTCCCGGTCAGTTCGACCCGGTCGCCAACAAGGCGGCAGCCGACATGGCCGCCGCGCACGCTCGCCTGATAGGCCGCGAAGCTGTCGTGGCCGAATTGCGCTGCCCAATAAGGCGTCAGCACGCAATGTGCCGATCCGGTCACCGGATCCTCGTCGATCCCGGCGCCGGGCGCGAAAGCGCGACTCACCACATCGGCGTCCGACAGATCGCCGTCGCCGCGCGCGGTCGCGATGATCAGGATGTCGCCGTGCTTTTTCAGCGCGCGCATATCGGGCGTCAGCGCCCGCACGGCATCGGCATCGCGATAAACGATCAGCGCATAGCCGCCGTCGTGCCACAATGTCTCGATCGCATCGCCGCCGAGCGCCGCGACGATCTGGGGCATCGCCTTCGGTGTCGGTGGATAGGCGGGCAGTTCCATGCGATAGCCCGCATCCTCGCCATTGCGCGCGACGCGCAATATACCGGCCTTGCGGGTGCGAAAGCGCATGTCGCCCCGCCACGGCGCCGCCGTCAGCAGGACATGCCCGCTCGCCAGCGTCGCATGGCCGCACAATGCGACCTCGACCGTCGGGGTGAACCAGCGCAGCTCATAATCGGCTTCGTCGCCGTCATACGGGATCAGAAAGGCGGTTTCGGCGAGATTATTCTCGGCCGCGATCGCCTGCAGCACCCCGTCGCCCAGCCATTCTTCGAGCGGCATCACGGCAGCGGGATTGCCCGTGAAGGCGCGATCAGCGAAGGCGTCGACCCTGCTGATCGGCAGGCGGCGCTGCGCGCTCATGGGTAGAGCAATCCGCTGGTCCAGCCATCGCCGTCGCGGACGAAGCGCGTTCGTTCGTGGAGGCGATGCGCGCGGTCCTGCCAAAATTCGATCGCGGCAGGCGTCACGCGCCAGCCCGACCAGCGCGGCGGGCGCGGCACATCCTGCCCGGCAAAGCGCGCCTCCACCTCGGCGAACCGTGCCTCGAATGTCGCGCGGGCGTCTAGGGGACGCGACTGGTCGCTCGCCCAAGCACCGAGCTGGCTGTCGCGGCTGCGCGTCGCGAAATAGGCGTCGGCGGTTGCGTCGTCGACCGCGGCCACCGGGCCTTCGATGCGGATCTGGCGGCGCAGCGACTTCCAGTGGAAGAGCAGCGCGACATGCGGGTTCGCCGCTAACTCACCGCCCTTGCGGCTGTCGAGATTGGTGTAGAAAATGAAGCCGTCGGGGCCATGGCCCTTGAGCAGCACCATGCGCAGCGACGGGTGCCCATCGGGCGTCGTCGTCGCGAGCGCCATCGCATTGGCGTCATTGGGTTCGCTGGCGCGCGCTTCGGTGAACCAGCTGTCGAACAGGGTAAAGGGATCGGTGGTCATGGGCGCGGTCATATCGTGCGCTGCGGGTGCGGTCGAGCCACCATCGTCACCTGAACTTGACCCGTCGCGGGGCGATTCCCACATCGCGTGCAATCGGGCCTTCCCGGCTCAACAATATTCGGGCTACAGGAACAATATGGCAGATCCCTATTCCATTCTTGGCGTCGCGAAAGGCGCAAGCGAAGCGGAAATCAAAACCGCATACCGCAAACTCGCCAAGCAATTGCACCCCGACAAGAACAAGGACAATCCCAAGGCATCGGAGAAATTCTCCGAGGTCACCCGGGCTTATGACATTTTGTCGGACAAGACGAAGCGCGCGCAGTTCGACCGCGGCGAGATCGACGGCGACGGCAATCCGGCGATGCCCTACGGCTATGGCGGCGGCGGCTTTCGCGGTGACCAGCGTACTGGCCCTGGCGGTTTCAGCGGGTTCGGAAACGAAAGCTCTGACTTCGGCGATATTTTCGAAGGCCTGTTCGGGCGCGGTGGCGGCGCAGCTGCCGGTGGCGGCGGGGCGTTCGGCGGTTTCGGCGGGCGCAGCGCGCCGCCGCCCAAGGGCGCCAATGTCGCATATCGTCTCGCGGTTTCCTTCATCGACGCCGCAACGCAGGCGCCGCAGCGCATCACGCTCGCCGATGGCGGCACGATCGACCTCAAACTCCCCGCCGGGGTCGAAACCGGTACCCAGATGCGCCTCGCTGGCAAGGGCCAGCCGGGACCGGGCGGCCATGGCGACGGCATCGTCACCATTTCGGTCAAGGACCATCCCTTTTTCATCCGCGAAGGCGCGAACATCCGCCTCGACCTGCCCGTCACGCTGAACGAAGCCGTGCAGGGAGCAAAGGTGAAAGTGCCGACCGTCGACGGCCCGGTGATGCTGTCGATCCCCGCGGGTTCGACCTCGGGCAAGGTGATGCGCCTGAAGGGCAAGGGCTTCAGCCAGAAGGGCGGTGGCCGCGGCGATCAGCTCGTGCGGCTGATGGTCGATCTGCCCGCCGACGATTCGGGCCTCGCGAAACTGGTCGGCGAATGGACCGACAGCCGGGCCGTGCGCGCGGATCTGGGCGTGTGATGCGTGGCTGAACGGAGCGATGCCAGAGCGAAGGTTGCCGAGAAAAAGGCGGCCGACGCGCTGGCGCGCGAAGTCACCGAGGAAGTCGGTCAGGAATTTCTGGCCGAGGGGCATTCGCCTCATTCGCCCGAGGCACGCGCCGAACGCGCCAAGCGCATCCATTTGCGTGCGCGGGCGCAGGGGGTCCTCGAACGCAGCCGCGAGCGGCTCGGCCCCGGAACGCGCATTTTTCACGTCGTCCGCCGCGTCGTCGTCGGCACCTATACCGACGGCTTTATCCACGCCGGCAATCTTGCCTATCTGGCGCTGATCGCGCTCTTTCCCTTCTTCATCCTGCTCGCCGCCGCCTTGAGCTTGCTGGGCGGCAGCGTCGGCGGCGAAGCGGCGATCGAGGCGGTGTTCTCGACGATGCCGCCGACCGTCGCCAAGGCATTGGCGGGACCGATTCGCGAAGTGATGAGCGCGCGCACCGGAATTTTCCTGTGGCTCGGCGCTTTTGTCGCTTTGTGGACTGTCGGCAGTCTGATCGAAACGGTGCGCGACATTTTGCGCCGCGCCTATGGTACGCATTTCAGCCGCGGTTTCTTCCACTATCGCCTGCTGTCGATCGGGATCATCACCGGCGCCGTCGTGCTGATGCTGCTGTCGTTCAGCATGCAGGTGCTGATCGTCGGGATCGAGCAATTTATCGGCCGCGTGTTGCCCGAACAATTTCAGTCGGCGGGGACCGTCGCGATTTCGCGCGTCGTGTCGGGTCTTGGCCTGTTTCTCGCCATTTACCTGCTCTTCTATTCGCTGACGCCATCCAAATACCGCAAGCTGAAAAACTGCCCGAAATGGCCCGGCGCGCTGTTCACCACCCTGTGGTGGATTGGGGTCACTTTGGCGCTGCCGCCTTTGCTCGCCAGCCTGCTCAGCTATGACGCAACCTATGGCAGCCTCGCGGGTGTGATGGTCGCGCTGTTCTTTTTCTACCTTGTCGGCCTCGGTATGGTAATCGGCGCCGAACTCAATGCCGCGCTCGTCGAGGTTGAGGATTTGGGCCATGACGCTATTGGGCGCGTCGACGATTTGAATACCGGAGATTTAGAATGACAGGTTTGATGCAGGGCAAGCGCGGGCTGATCATGGGCCTCGCCAATGACAAATCGCTCGCCTGGGGGATTGCCAAGGCCTTGCACGGAGCGGGCGCCGAACTGGCGATCAGCTATCAGGGCGAGGTGATGGAAAAGCGGGTGAAGCCGCTCGCCGACCAGCTCGGTTGCGATTTCCTGATCGATTGCGATGTGTCCGACATGGCCAATCTCGACGCTGCCTTTGCGACGCTCGCGGCGCGCTGGCCGACGATCGACTTCATCGTCCATGCGATCGGCTATACGAACAAGGAAGCGCTGCGCGGCAAATATGCCGATGTGACGCTCGACGATTTCCTGATGACGATGAACATCAGCGTCTACAGCTTCACCGCCGTTGCCGCGCGCGCGGCCGCGATGATGACCCCGGTCGATCCCGAAACGGGCAAGGGCGGCGGGTCGATGCTGACCCTGTCCTATTATGGCGCCGAAAAGGTGATCCCGCATTATAATGTTATGGGCGTTGCAAAGTCGGCGCTGGAAACCAGCGTCAAATATCTCGCCAATGACTATGGGCCGCAGGGCGTCCGCGTGAACGCGATTTCGGCGGGGCCGATCAAGACGCTCGCGGCGTCGGGCATCGGCGATTTCCGTCTGATCCTGAAATGGAACGAGCATAATGCGCCGCTGCGCCGCAACGTCACCATCGACGATGTCGGCGGTTCGGCGCTCTATCTGCTCAGCGACCTCGCCTCGGGTGTGACTGGCGAGACGCACCATGTCGACGCCGGATACCACACCGTCGGCATGAAACAGGAAGACGCGCCGGACATCGCGCTTGTCTGACGCGCCGGTCATCCGACCCGCACGCGCGGAGGATGGCGATGCAATCGACGCCGTCATTCGGGCCGCCTTTGCGACCACCGAATATGGTCATCAGGGCGAGGCGGAACTGGTTCGGATGATCGAGGCCGACGGCGACGCGCTGGTGTCGCTGGTTGCAGAACGGAACGGCGAGATCGTCGGGCATGTGCTGTTTAGCCGGATGGACGTTGAGGCCGATGGCGCGCAGCTTGCTGCCGCCGGGCTCGCGCCCGTCTCGGTCGTGCCCGAATGCCAGGGTGAGGGCGTCGGCGATGCCCTGATCCGCGCCGGGCTCGATCAATTGCGGTCGCGCGGCGTCGCGATCGGCTTCGTTCTGGGGCATGAGGCCTATTATCCGCGCTTCGGCTATTCGCCCGAACTCGGCGCGCGCTTTGCCTCACCCTTTGCCGGGCCGCATTTCATGACCATGATGCTGGACAAGGAAGCGGCCTGGCCGCTAGGCGGACGCGCGGACTATGCACCCGCGTTCGGCCGGATGGGATAGAGCAATGAGTTTCAACAGCTTCGGGCGCGTTCTTCGCTTCACCACCTGGGGGGAAAGCCATGGCCCCGCGCTCGGCGCCGTCGTCGACGGCTGCCCGCCGCGCCTGTCGCTGAGCGAAGTCGATATCCAGCCCTATCTCGACAAGCGCCGCCCGGGTCAGTCGCGCCACACGACGCAGCGGCAGGAACCCGATCAGGTGCGCATCCTGTCGGGGGTGTTCGAGGGCAAGACGACGGGCACGCCGATCAGCCTGATGATCGAAAATGTCGACCAGCGCTCGAAGGATTATGGCGAGATCGCGCAGGCCTATCGCCCCGGGCACGCCGATTATGCCTATGACGCCAAATATGGCATCCGCGATTATCGCGGCGGCGGCCGGTCGAGCGCGCGCGAAACCGCGGCGCGCGTCGCCGCGGGCGGCGTCGCGCGGCTGGTGATCCCCGAGGTGCAGATCCACGCGTGGGTCGCCGAAATTGGCGGCGATGCGATCGATCCAGCGAACTTCGATCTCGAAGAAATCGACCGCAATCCCTTTTTCTGTCCCGATCCCGCTGCGGCGCAGCGCTGGGAAGGGCTGATGGACGCCGCACGCAAATCAGGCAGTTCATTGGGCGCGGTGATCGAATGCGCCGCCAGCGGTGTCCCCGCTGGCTGGGGGGCGCCGATCTATGCCAAACTCGACGCTGACCTCGCCGCCGCGATGATGGGCATCAACGCGGTGAAGGCGGTCGAAATCGGCGCCGGCTTCAACGCTGCGCGCCTGCGCGGTGAGGAAAATGCCGACCCGATGCGTCCGGCGACCGACGGCAGCAACCGTCCCGATTTCCTGTCGAACAACGCCGGCGGCATCGCGGGCGGGATTTCGACCGGTCAGCCCGTTGTCGTGCGCGTCGCCTTCAAACCCACCAGTTCGATCCTCACCCCGGTGCCGACGATCAACAAGGCGGGCGAGGCGACCGACATCGTCACCAAGGGCCGCCATGATCCGTGCGTCGGCATCCGCGGCGCCCCGGTGGTCGAGGCGATGATGGCGCTCGTCCTCGCCGATCATAAACTGTTGCACAGGGCACAAAACGGCTGATGCCCTAGTGGAGTTCATCGCCGCTTTCATTGCGGAGCAAAAGGCGTTTATCGGCCTGTTCGTGCTCGCGGGCATGTTCGCGGCCTTTGTCTGGGAGCGTTTCTCGCCCTCGGTCGTCGCGGTTGCCGGGGCGGGCACGATGCTCGCGCTCGGCCTGCTCGACGAAAAGGGTGCCTATGGCGTCTTTTCGAACAGTGCGCCGTTGACCGTGGGTGCGATGTTCATCCTGTCGGGCGCGCTGATCCGCACGGGTGTAATCGACAAGGTCGGCAATTATGTCGTCGATCGTGCCAAACGGAACCCGCGCCTCGCGGTGCTTGAGGTATTTGGGGGCGGCTTGCTCGTCTCGGGTTTCATCAACAGCACGCCCTTTGTCGTTGTGATGATGCCCGTCTGCTTCCGGCTGGCCGAGGCTCTGGGTATATCGCCCAAGAAATTGTTGATGCCGCTGTCGGTGATCGCGGTGCTCGGCGGCTGTCTGACCCTGATCGGGACTTCGACGAACCTCGTCGTCGCGGGGATCGCTGAACAGGCGGGGATCGAACGCTTCGGGCTGTTCGATATCACGCCTTACGGGCTAGCGGTCGCGGCGGCGGGCGTCGTCGGCCTCCTCATCATGTCGCGCTTTTTGCCGTCCGACTATCCGCGCATCGCCGAAAAGGCCGACGGCGCGGAACAACTCTATCTCACCGAGCTCGGCCTTCGTGAAGGCGATGCGGCGATCGATATGGCACTCGACGCCGCAAATCTCGGAATCGCGCCCGCGCAAATCGTCGGCGTGATCGCGGGCGGTCGGCTGCTTGCCGGAAGTGACGCCAAAAATCATCGCCTCGCCACGGGAAACCGGATCGTTGCGCGGCTCGACGGTGCGACGCTTATGACGCTGCGCAGCGAGGGGCGTTTCGGGATCGGCATCGGTGAAAGCCCTGAAGGCGATTCGACGGTGGTCGAGGTGACGGTTTCGCCCAATCACCGTTCGATCGACCGGCCGCTTGCCGAGATTCCGTTCCTCCAACGCCTGCGCGTCCGCATTCTGGGGGTTTCGCGGTTCCGCCATCTGCCCGGGCCAACGCTATCCGACAACCGCATCCGCGCTGCGGACCGGCTGCTGGTCGAGGCTGACGACGCCAATATCGGACATCTGCGCGCGAACACCGGGCTGATCGGGGTGGCGATGGCTTCGGTCACCGCCTTTCGCCGCCGCAAGGCGTGGATCGCGATGCTCGTTATGGCCGGCGCGGTGCTGGCGTCGGCAACCGGCGTCATGTCGATCGGTGTGGCCGCGTTCATCGGCATCGCCATCGTGCTGCTCACGCGCTGTATCGATGCGTCGGAGGCGTGGAGCAGTATTGACGGGGACGTGCTGATTCTGATTTTCGCGATGCTTGCGGTGGGCGCGGCGCTCGAACAGGCAGGGTCGGTCGAGCTGATGGTGGGGGCGCTCGAACCGGTGCTGACAGATTCCCCCCGATGGGCCGTGATTGCGATCGTCTATTTCTCCGCGCTGCTGCTCTCCGAGCTGCTCAGCAACAATGCGGTCGCGGCGCTGATGGGCCCGCTGGTCATCGGTATCGCCGAGGCGACGGGCGTTGCGCCGCAGCCGTTGCTGATCGCGCTGATGCTGGGGGCGTCGGCCTGTTTCGCGACTCCGGTCGGTTACCAGACCAACACGCTGGTCTATGCCGCTGGCGACTATCGTTTCATGGATTTCGTCCGCATCGGCGTGCCGCTCAATATTCTGACCGGCACTGCGGGCGTCCTTGCACTCAGCTTCTGGACTCCCTGACCCGGTCATTCGGCAACGCGCGATTGCTCCGGATCGGAGGGGCTGTTACCCCACCGGCATATCATCCGGGAAACCCGGAACCAGGGAGCATATTTTCCATGGCGAAACGCCTGACCTTATTCATTCTTGTCGGCATGGTGATCGGTATCATCACCGGCGCCATCGCCCATGCGCAGATCGGCGCCGACAAGGCCGCCGCGACGCAGATCGCGGGCTATTTCAGAATCCTGCCCGACGTATTTCTTCATCTTATCAAGATGATCATCGCGCCGCTCGTGCTCGCGACGATCGTCGCGGGCATCGCCAATATGGGCGACAGTGCGGCGCTCGGCCGGATCGGGGCGAAGTCGCTCTTCTGGTTCATCGGGGCCAGCTTCATGTCGATCACGCTCGGGTTGCTGCTGGTGAACTTCCTCCAGCCGGGCGTCGGTCTCGATTTGACGCCGACCGCCGAGGTGGGCGAGTTGAAGACCAGCGCGCTCAATCTGCGCGATTTCATCCTCCACATCTTCCCCGAATCGATCTTCGGGGCGATGGCGGCGAACGACATTCTCCAGATTCTCGTTTTCTCGGTCTTTGCGGGCGTCGGCCTGTCTGCACTCGGCGAACGCGCCGCGCCGCTGGTCCACGCCGTCGACCTGCTCGGCGAACTGATGCTGCAGATCACCAACTATGTGATGCTGTTCGCGCCGTTCGCGGTGTTCGGCGCGCTGGCGGGGGTGATCACGGTCAACGGGCTCGGCATCCTGCTCGATTTCCTGCGCCTGATCCTCGAATTCTATCTCGGCCTCGCCTTGCTGTGGGTGATCCTTTTCTCGCTCGGCGCGCTCTTCCTCGGCAAGCGTATCCTGACGCTGGCGCGCTATATCGTCGAACCGCTGCTGCTCGCCTTTTCGACTGCCTCGTCCGAAGCCGCGCTGCCCAAGCTGTTCGAACAGCTTGACCGTTTCGGCGTCCCGCGCCGCATTTCAGGTTTCGTTCTGCCGCTGGGCTACAGCTTCAACCTCGACGGCTCGATGATGTATATGAGCTTTGCGACGCTCTTCATCGCGCAGGCCTATGGCATCGACCTGTCGATCGGCACGCAGATACTGATCCTGCTGACGCTGATGGTGACGTCAAAGGGGATTGCGGGCGTGCCGCGCGCCAGCCTTGTCGTCATCACCGCGACGCTGACCCAATTCGGCCTTCCGGTCGAAGGCGTGGCGCTGATCCTCGGCATCGACCAGTTTCTCGACATGGGCCGTTCGGCGACCAATGTCGTCGGCAATGCGGTCGCAACCTCGGTCATCGCCAAATGGGAAGGCATGCTCGAGACGCCCGAGCCTGCCGATGCCGATTGGCCGCACGCCCCGGCGCATACGCCGCATCATGGAACCCGAGGGCTCGATCTTCGTGATGATATGGCGGGGGATGAAACAAAGCCGACGGCCGACAAAGCATAAGGCGCAGCTTTCCGGCCGCCCAGGGGGGCGAGCAAGGGAGCTGTGCCATGGCCGAAGCGAGCATGATAACGCCGATCGTGGGCGGCGAGGATGCGCGCGCCAAGCGCCTGCAATGGCGGATGCTCATCGGCTTTCTCGGTGGACTGATCGCCGGTCTGGCGGTGCATTATGGCGCCGCCGACGCGCCATGGGTGGAAAGCGTCACCACCTATGTTACCGGCCCAATCGGCCAGATTTTCCTGCGTCTGCTGTTCATGCTCGTCATCCCGTTGCTCGTCTCGGCACTGATCGTCGGGGTTGCCGAAATGGGCGAGATGCGGGCGCTCAAGAGCGTGGGCCTGCGCACGCTCGTCTATACGGTTGTCGTGTCGTCGATTGCGGTCGCGGTCAGCCTGGCTGTCGTCAACCTGCTCCAGCCGGGCGCCGGGGTCGATCCCGCGCTCGCGCGTAGCCTGATCGCACAGGGGGCAGAGGGTGCGAAGGCGATCACCGAGCGTGCAGGCGAGGCGAAGACCGGAATGGACGCGCTCGTCGCGATCGTCCCCAATAATTTTTTCAGCGCGATGAGCGAGAATGACGTGCTTGCCGTCATGTTCTTCGCGCTCTTCTTCGGCATCGGCCTGATGCTTGTCCAGACCCCGCAGACCGCGGCGCTGAAATCGGTGGTCGAGGGCGTGTTCGAAGTCGCGATGAAGCTGATCGGCCTCGTCATCCGGCTCGCGCCGATTGCGATCTTCTGCTTCATGTTCAACCTCGCTGCGCAGTTCGGCTGGGATTTGATTATCCGCCTGTCGGCCTATGTCGGCGTCGTGCTGCTCGCGCTGGGCTTGCAGATGTTCGTGGTCTTCCCGGTCATCCTCAAGGCGCTGGCAAAGAAATCGCCGATCGCTTTCTTTCGCGAGACGCAGGAGGCGTTCGTGATGGCCTTTGCGACCGCGTCGTCTAACGTGACGCTGCCGACCTCGCTCCGCGTCGCGCACGATCAACTGCGTCTGCCCGATCGTGTTGCGCGCTTCGTGCTCACCATCGGCGCCACCGCGAACCAGAATGGCACTGCGATGTTCGAGGGGGTGACGGTGATCTTCCTCGCGCAATTCTTCGGCATTGAGCTCACACTGACGCAGCAGATTTTCGTGATGCTCGTGTGCATCCTTGGCGGCATCGGGACCGCGGGCGTTCCCGCAGGGTCGCTGCCGGTGATCGCGCTGATCCTCGGCTCGGTCGGCGTCCCGCCCGAAGGCATCGGGCTGGTGCTCGGCGTCGACCGTTTCCTCGACATGTGCCGCACGGTGCTCAATGTCATCGGCGATCTGGTCGCCGCGACCGTGGTGTCGGCCGGCGTCACGGACGGGCCGGCGACAGAGGCCGCACCGGGCTGAAGCGCCCTGGTAAGCGTTTCAGCCCGAAGCTGTCATTTTCTAGTCGCTGCGAACCTGACCGGGGCGTCTGCTTTCATTCGAGCGCGGCGCGCGCGGAATCCCGCTGGCGCCATCGCCGCGTTCAGGGCGCGCGATCGACGGACGGTCAGGACGGGTGGGGCGGTCGGGGCGTGCACCAGGCTGGCTGGTGACGGGGGGACGACCGCCATCCGGAGTTCCGGTAACTGGCGGGCGACCGCCACCCGGGCGGTGGGGCCGATCGGGCCGTGCGCCGGGCTGGCCGACAACGGGCGGCTGCCATCCGTCGCCGGGATTTCCTGTGACCGGTGGGCGTCCGCCGGGGCGATGTGGCCGATCGGGACGTGTCCCGGGCTGACCGGTGACGGGCGGCCGCCAGCCGCCGGGGTTTCCGGCGCCGGGTCGATTGGGCCGGTCGGGACGAACGCCCGGCTGGCCGGGGACGGGCGGGCGACCGACGCCGCCGTGTCCGGGCCGACCCGGACGGTCATAATCGGGACGCCCGTTGCCGGGGCGGTTGCCGTCATGGCCATGATGTTTCCACCACGCGCGGCGGCCACCCCAATAGTTCAGATACGGGCCGCGCAGCGGATAGCGGTTGCGATAGCGGTCGAACATCCACGTCCCGTAACCGGGGTAGTAATAATCGTCATACCAGCCGCCACCAAAACCGATCTGGACGAAGCCGCTGCCATAGTCGGATCCGTCGTAGCAGTCGTAGCCATAGCCATCGTCATAGGAATAGGGATCATAATCATAATAGGAATCGGCGCAGCGACCGTTCGCCGACGCGTAGCTCGCGCCATTGACGTCGCCATAATAGCAGCCGCCGAGCGCCGTCGTCGCCAGCGCACCGAGCGCGATCGAGAGGGGACGTTTGAAATTCCTGGGCATCATGCCCTCCTAAATCGGGCCCGGGAGCGGACCGCTTATCATGGGGTGAAATTGCCTGAGTCGAGTTGAATTTGCGGTGAATGGTGCTGCGGTGTGGAATAAGGCTTACTTGCATCGCTGTCAGTAGTTCGATACGCTCGCGCCCAACCTATGGTAAAAGAGGATTGGCCGCGATGAACGCTCCTGCAAAGATTGCCTTTTCCGAAGCGCGCTTCGGCACCGAAACCAAGCATTGGTTGCCGCTCAATGCCGATTCGGCGCTCGATCATATTCCGGGCGAGGATGGCTATCCGGTGATTGGCAACACGCTGGAACAATTGGGCGATTACCCGGCCTTCTCGCGCCGCATGGTTGCCAAATATGGCCATGTCTTTCGCAATCACAGCATGGGCGGCCGTAGCGTCGGGATGTACGGACCCGATGCGAACGAGCTGGTGATGTTCGATCGCGACAAGATTTTTTCGTCCGAACAGGGATGGGGCCCGGTGCTTAATCTGCTCTTCCCGCGCGGGCTGATGCTGATGGATTTCGAAAAGCATCGCGCCGACCGCAAGGTGCTTTCGGTCGCGTTCAAGCCCGAACCGATGCGCCACTATGCCGATTCGCTGAACGCCGGAATCAAGGATCGGGTCGCATCGTGGAGCGGCAAGACCTTCAAATTCTATCCCGCGATCAAAAAGCTGACGCTCGATCTCGCCGCGACCAGCTTCCTCGGTATTCCCTTCGGGCCCGAAGCGGACAAGGTGAACAAGGCGTTCGTCGACATGGTGCAGGCGTCGATCGGCATCGTCCGCGTGCCCTTGCCCTTCACCGCGATGGGCCGCGGCGCCAAGGGGCGCGCCTATCTGGTCGAATATTTCGGCCGCATGGTGCCCGAGCGGCGCGAGGGCGAGGGCGAGGATATCTTCAGCCAGATCTGCCGCGCCCGCGACGATAATGGCGAGCATCTGAGCGTTGGGGCGATCGTCGACCATATGAACTTCCTGATGATGGCGGCGCACGACACCATCACGAGTTCGGTCACCACGCTCGTCTGGCAACTCGCGAAACATCCCGAATGGCAGGACAAGCTGCGCGAAGAAATGCTGGCGGTTTCTCCGGCGGGCGAGGGTGTCGGGCACAACAGCCTAGGCGAGCTCGAGCTCACCGAATGGGCGTTCAAGGAAGCGCTGCGGCTCGTCCCGCCGGTGCCGAGCTTCCCGCGCCGCGCACTCAAGGATTTCGAATTTGGCGGTTATCGTATTCCCGCCGGCACGATCGTCGGGGTCAGCCCCGGCTTCACCCATATGATGGAAGAGCATTGGCCCGAGCCCGAAACATTCGACCCGATGCGCTTTTCGCCCGAGGTCGCACGCGCACGCCACAAATATGCCTGGGTCCCCTTCGGCGGCGGTGCGCACATGTGCCTAGGGTTGCACTTCGCCTATATGCAGGCAAAAATCTTCTTCCACCACGTCGTCACCACCCACCGCATCGTCGTCGCGGAGGGCTATGATCCCAAATGGCTGATCCTGCCGATCCCGCGCCCCAAGGACGGGCTGACGGTGAGCTTCGTTCCGCTGACCAACCCGTAGCGGCGATAAAACAGGGCCCGTCTCTATTGCCCACGCTCAATCCGGATCGAACAGCACAGGGGGCTTTCAACCGGCGGGAAATTGCGGCAGGCGATGGCGGACATGAAGAGTCTCCGTCCCTATTTGCTCTGGTTCATCGCCGCGTTGCTGCTGAGCGTTGTCGCCGTCTATGCGATGCTATGGGTGCGCGACCATCCCCAGCATTGGCCCGGCGCGCGTTTCGAACTCGCGCATCCGCAAGGCTGGGCGACGCATCGCAAGCTCGTCGCGCTGGCTAGCGACGATGCCGCCTGCTTCGCGGCGTTCGATCGCGCCGATGCGGGCTATATTCGCCGTCCGGTGGTGGGTAAGGGGACGTGCCGTGCGAGCCAGCGAATGCTGCTGACCGGCAACAAGTTCGTTCCCACTATGGCGCCGGCGGGCGCGGCACCCGGATGCGCGGTCACCGCCGCAATGGCGCTGTGGAACCGCGACGCAGTGCAGCCGCTCGCCGAGCGCTACTTTGGGCAAAAGGTCGTGTTGCTGGAAAATCTCGGCAGCTATAATTGCCGCAAGATCGCGGGCGAACAGGCGCAGAGCCAGCATTCGACCGCCAATGCGATCGACATTTCGGCCTTTGTTCTGGCCGACGGAACCCGCATTTCGGTGCGGAACGACTGGAATGATAACGGCGCGCGCGAAGAGTTTCTGCACGCGGTCCGCGACGGGGCGTGCGGCCTGTTCAGTACCACGCTGTCACCCGATTATAACGCTGCCCACGCCGATCATTTTCACCTGGACATGGCGGCGCGGACCGCAGGCTGGACGGTCTGTCACTGATTTAGACGGTGAAGCTTTCGCCGCAACCGCAGGCGCCCTTGGCGTTCGGATTTTCGAACACGAAACCGGCGGCGAAATCATCCTCGACCCAGTCCATCACGCTGCCGATCAGATAGAGCACCGACGCGCCGTCGATGTAGAAAACCCCACCGGGGGTTTCGATCTTCTCGTCGAACTTCTGTTCTTCGGTGACATAATCGACTGAATAGGCGAGCCCCGAGCAGCCGCGGCGCGGCGTCGACAGGCGTACGCCGATCGCACCCTCGGGCGCGGCCGCCATCAGCGCGGCGACGCGTTCTTCCGCATTCGGGGTCAGCGTGACTGCGGCGGGGCGGGTGCGGGTTTTCGTCTCGGTCATCATAACATTCCCAATTCGAGGCGCGCTTCGTCGCTCATATTCTCGGGGCTCCACGGCGGATCCCAGACGAGATTGACTTCGGCATCGCCAACCCCCGGAACCGCGCCGACGCGCAGCTCGACCTCGGCGGGCATCGACTCCGCCACCGGGCAATGCGGCGTCGTCAGCGTCATCGTGACGAGCGCATGGCCGTCGTTGATCTCGACATTATAGATCAGCCCAAGGTCATAGATATTCACCGGAATTTCCGGGTCGAAAATGTCCTTCAGCGCATTGATGACGGCTTCATACAGGTCGCCGCCGACGCTGTGCGGATCGACCGCTGCGGGCTTGGCGGCCAGAAAGCCTTCCAGATAGTCGCGCTTGCGCTCCAGCTTCTCGGGCGCCGTTTCGGCATCCGCGACGCGCGCCTTTGGCGGGGCCTCGACGCTTTTCACTTCCTCGACCCGAATCCCGGTCTCACTCATGCGGTCCTCGCTCATCCGAAAATCCTCTCGACGCGCGACAGCCCCTCGATCAGGGCCGCGACATCGTCGTCATTGCTGTAAACGCCAAAACTCGCGCGCGCGGTCGCGGGGACACCCAGATGCTCCATCAGCGGCTGTGCGCAATGGTGCCCGGCGCGGATCGCGACCCCGCTTTCATCCAAGATAGTGCCGATGTCGTGCGGATGAACCCCTGCCATCGCAAAACTCACGATTCCGGCGCTGTTTTCGGGACCGAACAGCGTGATGCTGTTCCGCCGCGCCAGCGCCTCGCGCAATGTGCCGACCAGCGCGACCTCATGCGCGTGGATCGTATCGACGCCGATCGCCTCGACATAGTCGACTGCGGCCGCAAGCCCGATCGCCTCGATAATCGCTGGCGTACCCGCCTCGAACCGCGTCGGGGCGGGGGCGTAGGTGGTCTTCGCAAAGGTCACGCGGTCGATCATCGACCCGCCGCCCTGCCACGGCGGCAGGCTATCGAGCTTGTCGCTCCACAGCACGCCAATGCCGGTGGGGCCATAAAGCTTGTGCCCCGAAAAGACATAATAGTCGCAGCCCAATGCCGCGACATCGACCGGCAACCTCGGCACCGCCTGGCAACCATCGATCAGCAATTCGGCGCCGACGCGGTGTGCCAGTTCGGCCGCGCGCGCGACGTCGAGCGGGCTGCCGAGCACGTTCGAGACATGCGCGAAGGCGACCATATTGTGGTCGGGGGTCAGCAGCTTTTCGGCGGCATCGAGGTCGATGCGTCCATCGGCGGTCAGCGGACACACATCGACCTGCCAGCCGGCAAGCTGCCACGGCACGATATTGCTGTGATGCTCAAGCACCGACAGCAGCACGCGGCCCTTCTTCGGGTGCGAGTAAGCGACCAGATTAATCGCCTCGGTCGCGCCGCGCACGAACGCGATCTGATCGTCGCGTGCGCCAATAAAGCCCGCAATCCGCCGCCGCGCGGCCTCATAGGCCAGCGTCATGTCGGCCGAGCGCGCGTACACGCCGCGGTGCACCGTCGCATAGTCGCGGCCCATCGCATTGACCGTCGCATCGATCACCGTCTGCGGTTTTTGCGCCGTCGCGGCGGTGTCGAGATAGTGCCAGCCGGGGGTGAGACCGGGGAAGTCGGCGCGCACGTCGGGAAAGGTGCGAAGGGCGGTGGTGGTGCTCACACCAGCTCTCCCAGCTTTGCCAGCGCCAGTTCCTGCAACCGCGCCTCATCCTCGGCGCCGTCAAACACACCCGCAACAAACGCCTGCAGCATCAGCTTTTTCGCTTCGCCCGGCGGCAGCCCGCGCGACTGCAGATAGTAAAGCGCCATGGCGTCGAGTTCGCCGATTGCGCAGCCGTGCGCGCATTTCACATCGTCGGCGAAGATTTCGAGTTCGGGCTTGGCGTTGGCGGTTGCGCTGCGGTTCAGCAGCATCGCCTTCACATCCTGCGCGCTGTCGGTTTGCTGCGCATCGCGCGCGACCGCGACCTTGCCGAGATAGGTTCCGGTCGCGGTGCCCGCCAGCACCGACCGCACCACCTGCCGCGACGTCGCGCCGGGTTCGGCGTGGGTGACGGTGGTGATGATTTCCAGATTTTGCTCGCCGCCGCCGATCTGCGCCGCGCCGAGGGTGAAGTCGGCGCCTTCGTGCAGCGTCACCGCAAGTTCGATGCGGCCATAGTTGCCGCCGACGTTGAGCACGTGCAGCGAAGCCACCGCGCCCTTGCCGAGCACGAGTTCGATTTGCCGGATACCGCCCGCGTCCTGCACAATAGCGCGTTTAAAGTCGCCGCCAGCAGGCACGATGATGCTCTCCGGCGCGGGCAGCGGCCAAGCCGCAACGACCGCGTCGATGTCGCTATAACGCCATGCTTCGTCACGGCGCGAGGGGAGGGCGGTGGTGGTCAAATCACGACCTCCCCCGCTTCGTCACCCCGGACTTGATCCGGGGTCCATGCGGTGATGGATGCCGGATCGAGTCCGGCATGACGATGGAAAGCAGGGCGGGTGAAAATCATCACGCCGCGATCTCCGCATAACCATGTTCTTCCAGCTCACGTGCGAGTTCGGGTCCGCCCGACTTCACGATCCGGCCCGCCGCGAGAACATGCACGAAATCGGGCTGCACATAATCGAGCAGGCGCTGATAATGCGTGATCAGCAGCACCGCCTTGTCGGGGCGCCGCATGATCGAATTAATCCCGTCGCCCACGGTGCGCAGCGCGTCGATGTCGAGGCCCGAGTCCGTCTCGTCGAGGATCGCGAGCCTGGGGTCGATGATCCCCATCTGCACCATCTCGTTGCGCTTCTTTTCGCCGCCCGAAAAGCCGACGTTCACCGGGCGCTTGAGCATGTCCATGTCCATCTTGAGCAGCCCCGCCTTCTCACGCGCCAGCTTCAGGAAATCGCCGCCCGACAGCGGCTCCAACCCGCGGGCCTTGCGCTGCGCATTGAGCGCCTCGCGGAGGAACTGGACATTCGACACGCCGGGGATTTCGACCGGATATTGGAACCCCAGGAACAGCCCCGCCGCGGCGCGTTCGTGCGGTTCCATGTCGAGCAGATCCTGCCCGTCGAAGGTGGCCGACCCGTCGGTCACTTCATAACCGGGCCGTCCGCCGAGGACGTAGGACAGTGTCGACTTGCCCGCGCCATTGGGCCCCATGATCGCATGGATTTCGCCCGCATTGATGCTGAGCGACAGACCCTTCAGGATCGGCTTGTCCGCGACGGTGGCGTGGAGGTTATCTATTTGAAGCATCATATTTCCTCAACGTTTGGGCCGAAGTCCTCTGGTTCTAGTGCTTGGGCGGACGACGTGGTGTTGAACTGCCCATAGGCATCGCCCAACAATCGTCCCAATTCTTTCGGTGGGAGATCATCCCAACCTGGACCTACCATCTTGTCCGCGCAGTCAGACAGGACCCAGTTGAAGACTACCTTCGGCTGGCCCGGAATAGAGCCTTTAAACCAAGGTGGGGGAGAAGCCGGCTTGTGTCGGTCAACATATGCCTTAGAACGTAGGTCGACACATTGTGCCCATGCGGCATGTGGCCCGGATCCATTCCTTAGATTGATCCAACGCAACTCATCGCGATTGCCTGAGCTTGCGCATCCGCTTAAGAAAACCGAGAGCGAGAGCAAGATTAAGAAGGTAGCGACCTGCCTCACCCAACGCTCCCCTCAAGGCTGATCCCCAGCAACTTCTGCGCCTCGACGGCAAATTCCATCGGCAGCTGCTGTAGCACTTCTTTGGCAAAGCCGTTGACGATCAGCGCCACCGCTTCTTCCTGCCCAAGTCCGCGCTGCATCGCGTAGAAGAGCTGGTCGTCGCTGATCTTGCTCGTCGTCGCTTCATGCTCGACGGTCGCGGTCGGGTTGCGGACCTCGATATAGGGCACGGTGTGCGCGCCGCTGAGCGAGCCCAGAAGCAAGCTGTCGCACTGGGTGAAGTTGCGCACGCCCTCGGCATTGGGCGCGACGCGCACGATGCCCCGATAGGTGTTGTTCGACTTGCCCGCGCTGATCCCCTTCGACACGATTGTCGAGCGCGTGCGTTTGCCATTGTGGATCATCTTGGTGCCGGTGTCGGCCTGCTGGTAATTGTTGGTGACGGCGACTGAATAGAACTCGCCGACGCTGTCGTCGCCGTTGAGCACGCAGCTTGGATATTTCCACGTGATCGCCGAGCCGGTTTCGACCTGCGTCCACGACACTTTGCTGCGCTTGCCCTGGCACAGCGCGCGCTTGGTCACGAAATTATAGATGCCGCCCAGCCCCTCGGCATTACCGGGATACCAGTTTTGCACCGTCGAATATTTGATCTCGGCATCGTCGAGCGTCACCAGTTCGACCACCGCGGCGTGGAGCTGGTTCTCGTCGCGCATCGGCGCGGTGCAGCCTTCGAGATAGGAGACATAAGCCCCCTTGTCGGCGATGATCAGCGTCCGCTCGAACTGCCCCGTATTCTCGGCATTGATGCGGAAATAGGTGCTGAGTTCCATCGGGCAGCGCACGCCTTCGGGCACGTAAACGAACGTCCCGTCGGAGAAGACCGCGCAGTTGAGCGTCGCGAAATAATTGTCGTGCATCGGCACGACCTTGCCGAGCCACTTTTTCACCAGCTCGGGATATTCGCGGATCGCTTCCGAAATCGACAGAAAGATCACCCCCGCGCGCTTCAATTCCTCGCGGAAGGTCGTCGCGACACTGACGCTGTCGAACACCGCGTCGACCGCGACCTTGCGGGCGCCCTCGACGCCCGCGAGCACTTTTTGCTCCTCGATCGGGATGCCGAGCTTTTTATAGACTTCGAGGATTTCGGGATCGACCTCGTCGAGGCTGCCGAGCTTGGGCTTCGGCTTCGGCGCCGCATAATAATAAGCGTCCTGATAGTCGATCGGCGGCACGTTGAGCTTCGCCCAGTCGGGGGTCTCCATCGTCTGCCAGTGGCGAAACGCCTTCAGCCGCCAGTCGAGCATCCATTCGGGCTCGTTCTTCTTTGCCGAAATGAAGCGGACCGTATCCTCGGTCAGCCCCTTGGGCGCGAAGTCGGTCTCGATCGTCGAGGACCAGCCATGCTCATAGTCGGCGACCTTCGCTGCGGCATCGTGCGCGGCCTGATCTTTCACGGGGAGTTCGGTGCTGTCTGTCATAATATTATCTCGTCGCCCCCGCGAAGGCGGGGGTCGCTATCGGTTGAGCATGGAGGCCAGCGCCCCCCGCTTTCGCGGGAGCCACGGTAAGGCTCGCCAAACTAATCTGTTGAAGCGCCCCGCGCACCGCGCCATTCACGACATCCCAGTGCGGTTGCACCTTGCAGCTGCCTTCGAGCGAGCAATCATGCCGCCCTTCGGCAACGCAGGCGGTCAGCGCGATCGGCCCTTCGACCGCCTCGATAATATCGGCAACGCTGATCGCCGCCGCGGGCCGCGCAAGCCGTACCCCGCCGCCACTGCCGCGCGATGCGACGAGCAATCCGGCGCGAGCAAGGCCGCTCACCAGCTTCTGTGCCGTCGGTCCGGGAATTCCCGTCTGTTCGGCCAGCATCGCCGCGTGAATCGGCACCGACCCGCACTGGCGGGCGGCGGCGCTCATCAGCACCACGGCATAATCGGCAAGGTTGGACAGGCGCATTGTTCTTTTCCGTCGCAGTTGCGAACGATTCTTAACTGGAGTAAATTACTCCACTTATATAGGCGAAGCTTTTGCGCGGTGCAACCAAGGGGCGCTACGCTTCCGCCAAGAAAAAAAGGCACCCATTCGGCCAAAGCCAAATGAGTGCCAAGATGAAGGTCTCGGTCCTCGTCAGGAGGATGAGCTCTTCTGGGTCGCAGGGGTCAAATATGCCCGGCATGCGATTCGCGATTGGATGGAAACGCCAAAAAGTGATGGCACGCGATAATTGATGGTTAGTTTCGCGGTTAAGTCTCGGAGACCATCGGGCTGACCTTGCCGGCCAGCTGCTTGCGGCCCTGGGTCGTCGCCTCGGTATAGGGCGATGGCCGCGCGAGTTGCCCCGGAGTGGCGCCGGCGAATTGCTTGATTTCGCGAATCAGGTGCGACTGGTCGTAAAAGGCGTCGCCGAGCTGAGCCGTGTCGAGGGCTTCGCCGCGCGCCAGCGCCGACGCCGCACGTACGGCGCGATATTTGCGCGCCAGCATCCGTGGCGAGAGGCCATAATAGCGTTTGGTCATCCGCTCGACCGAGCGGATCGACATGCCGGTCGCCTCGACCAGTTCGGGAACCAGCGGTGACGCCGATGCGGTCAGCCACTGGTCGACGGTGCGGATGAACCACAGCGGTGCGGGCTCATTTCGGGTCAGCACCTCGCGCGCGAAATTATTGCCGATGACCAGCCGCGCCTCGACATCGGCCGCATTTTCCAGCGCCGCCGCAACCTCGTCGATCCATGGTCCAAAGATATCCGCCGCGTCCATCGACCGGTCTGTCAGCTTTTCGGCGTCGCCGCCCATCAACGCCGCCCAGCCGGCCGGAAGCATACCGAAACCGAACATGTGGGTCGGGCAATGGCTGATCGCGCGAACCGGGCCGCTGGTCGGGCCGACGATATTGGCCTTGCAAACGGGCGCGCGTTGGCCGTCGGCGAAGACATATTCGCCGTCGGCAGCGGTCACGAAACGGAATTGCGGACGGTCGGCGCGCTCATATTCGTCGAACAGCGGCATGTTGATGCGCGCGAAATAGAAACTCGACACCAGCTCCGCCAGATCGGGATCCGGCGGGAAATATTGCAACTCGAACGGCGCATCGCCGTCCGCGCCTGCTGGCGAGACTGTTGTATCCGACATGACGAGACCGACCCCGGCAGCTTTTGGCGCTGCCTTTTATTAACCCGGGGAAATCCTTTTGCCTTTTGGCCGCGCGCGTCAAGCGGCATTTTTTGAGGCGACCTATCCCCCCTGCGCGGCGATCCAGGCGTCCACCTGCTGTTCCAATATGTTAAGCGGCACCGGTCCCGATTTGAGCACGACGTCGTGGAAGGCGCGAATGTCGTAGCGTCCGCCAAGCTTCGCCTGCGCACGGGACCGCAACTCCATGATCTTCAGCTTGCCGATTAAATAGGCGGTCGCCTGTCCCGGATAGACGATATAGCGCTCGATCCCCTTTTCGATGTCGCCATCGGGGTTGGGGGTATTCGCCTTCAGATAGGCGATCGCCTGCTCGCGGCTCCAGCGCTTGTCGTGGATGCCGGTGTCGACGACCAGCCGGGCGGCGCGCCACAGCTCCATCCCCAGCCGCCCGAAGTCGCTATAGGGATCAGTATAAAAGCCCATGTCCTTGGCGAGCTCCTCCGAATAGAGGCCCCAGCCTTCGGTATAGGCAGTGAAACCGCCAAAGCGGCGGAAGGGCGGCAGGCCGGTGAGTTCGGTCTGCACCGCGCGCTGGAGATGGTGCCCCGGCACGCCCTCATGATAGGCGAGCGCTTCAAGCTCGGTCTTCGGCATATCCTTGAGATCATAGAGGTTTACATAATAGGTGCCCGGCCGCGACCCGTCGGGGGAGGGCGAGGAGTAAAATGCTTTTCCGGCGGACTTCTCGCGGAACGCCTCGACCGCCTTCACCACCAGCGGCGCTTTCGGCAGCGTATTGAAAAAGGCGGGAAGCCGCGCCTCCATCGCCTTGGTCTTGGCGTCGACGTCGGCCAGATAGGCTTCGCGCGACGTGTAATAATATTGCGGGCTGGTGCGCAGATGTTCGAAGAATTGCGGCAGCGTGCCCTTGAAGCCGACCTTGGTCATGATCGCCTTCATCTCGCCATGGATGCGCGCGACTTCGGACAGGCCGAGGTCGTGGATCTGCGCGGCGGTCATGTCGGTCGTGGTGTAGTTCGCGAGCAGCGCTTCATAATAGGCTTTGCCGTCGGGCAGGCGCCAGATGCCGTCCTGCGTCGGCGCGCTCGCCTGCTGGCGCTTCATCTCGGTGAGCAGCCGGTCATAGGCGGGCCCGGCGCTTCCGGCCCATGTCGCGCTTGCGGTGCCGCCCAGGCGCGCCTTTTCGGTGGCGGCGATGTCGAGTTTGTCGACCTTGGCGGTGAAATCCTCGATTACCGCATTGCCGGGCTTGCGGATATTTTCGATATCCGAAATCACATAGGCATAGACCCATTTGGGCGGCTGAATGCCTGCCGCGGCACGCTCCGCTGACTGCGCCGTCAGCGTATCGAGCAGCGGGCCAAGGCCGCGGATGCGCTCGATATAGGCTTCGGCCTCCGCGAGGTTCGATACGCGGTGAATGTTGATCAGAAAGGCGGGGAGCTGGCTCTGCGCGCCGTTCATCTGGTCGAAGATATAGCCATGGCTCCGGAAGGGAAACAGGCGCTCGGCGCGGTCGGCCTGTGCGCCGAACAGTTCGAATGACAGCGCGTCGTCGGCGGACAGGGCCGCGGGGTCGAAGCCGCCGCGCATCGCCGCAGCAGTCGCCTGCTGCAGCTTGTGGCTCGCAACTTCGGCCTCGTCGCTGACATCGTCCCAGCGGCCATAATCGCCGTCGCGAATGCCGCGATAGGCCTTGCCCTGCGGCGAGAGCGACAATTGCGCCTTGTCATAATTGTCGAAATATTGCGCGAGATTGGCGCCTGCTGGCGGTTCGGCGGGCGCTGCGACGGTGGCGGGCGTGGCGACGTCGGGGGCCACCGAACAGCCTGCGAAGACGAGCATCAGCATGCTGGCGGACATGACAGTGACAAGGCGGCGATGCGACACGATTTTCTCCCGGTTTTTCCGATGTCCGGGGGGCTTGCCATCGCGCCGTCGCACGCGCAAGGGCGGGGCATGTCCTTCTTTGCTTCCGCTACCGATGCCGCTTATGCGCTCGTCCGCCCGCTCGTCCACGCCACCGATGGCGAGGCGGCACATAATCTGACGCTCAGTGCCTTGCAGCCGCTACCGCGCGCGCACCGCGCGCTGACCAGCACGGTGCTCGCGACCGAGCTGGCCGGGATCGCCTTTCCCAACCCGGTCGGGCTTGCCCCCGGTTTCGACAAGGATGCGCGCGTCGCGCATGTGATGCCGCATTTCGGTTTCGGCTTCGTCGAGGTCGGCACGCTCACCCCGCTGCCGCAGGAAGGCAATCCGCGCCCGCGGCTGTTCCGGCTGGTCGAGGATGGCGCGGTAATCAACCGAATGGGTTTCAACAATGGCGGGCAGGCCGCCGCGGCGGATCGCATCGCGCGACTGCGCGGCTGCGGGCTCGCGGTGCCGCTGGGCATCAACATCGGCGCCAACAAGGATAGCATCGACCGCATCGCCGACTATGCCAAGGGCACGGCGGCGATGGCGCCACTTGCCGATTATCTCACCGTCAATATCAGCTCGCCCAACACTCCGGGGCTGCGCGCCTTGCAGGACAAGGGCGCGCTCGAGGCATTGCTCGACGGCGTGGCGGCGGCGCAACCCGCAGGCGCGGCAAAGCCGGTGTTCCTCAAGGTCGCGCCCGATCTTGAACCCGCCGACATCGACGACATTGTCGCGGTGGCGATCGACAAGGGATTGGCCGCGGTGATCGTGTCGAACACGACGATCACGCGCCCCGCGCTGGCCTCGCGCCATGCCGGCGAGGCCGGCGGGCTGTCGGGCGCCCCGCTGGCCGATCTTGCGCTACAGCGGGTGAAGGACTTTCGTGCGGCCAGCGGCGGGAAGGTGCCATTGGTGGCGGCGGGCGGCATTGCGTCGGCGGAACAGGCGTGGGACCGTATTCTGGCCGGCGCCAGCCTGGTGCAAATCTATTCGGCGATGGTCTTCGCCGGGCCGGGGCTCGCTGCGCGGATTGCGCACGGGCTGGAAAGGCTTGCGGTGCGTGACGGCTTCGCCCGGGTAGCCGACGCCGTGGGGAAGGGGGCCTAGGCCCCCTCCGGCAGGCGGGAGGGGAACAAGGGTTGCGCTACCCCGACCCCCGCGCCAAAGTCGGTTCATGATCAAACGATTCCTCGCTGCAACCAGCCTTTTCGTCATCGCTATTCCGTCGCTTGCTGCGGCACAGGGTGTCACTTCATCGGCCGACGCACGTGCGACCGAGGCGGGGCGTCAGATTTTGCATGCGGGTGGCTCGGCCGCCGACGCTGCGATCGCGATGGTCGCGGTGCTGACGCTCGTCGAGCCACAGTCGAGCGGCGTCGGGGGCGGCGGTTTCCTGATCTATCACAACGCCGGTGATGGCAGCATCGGGACGGTCGACGGGCGCGAAATAGCCCCAGCTGCGGCGAAGCCCGGCCGCTTCCTCGGCCCCGACGGCAAGCCGCGCCCCTATATGGACGTGATACCGGGCGGGCTGTCGGTCGGCGTCCCGGGCAATGTGCGGTTGATGGAAATGGCGCACAAGCGCTGGGGCAAGCTCGAATGGAAGGCGCTGTTTCAGCCGGCGATCAAGCTGGCGGAAGAGGGGTATCAAGTGACCCCCGCGCTCTACAACTGGCTCGATCGCTACCAGTCCCAGTGGAAGGATTTCCCGGACGCGCGCGCGATTTATTACATCGACGGCAAGCCCGCGCCGGTGGGCACGCGGCTGAAGAATCCGGCCTATGCCGCTCTGCTGCGCGACATCGCCGCGCGCGGTCCCGACGCTTTTTACACCGGCGCCAATGCGCGCGCGATCAGCGATGCGGTGGCCAGGGCGCCGCGCAACCCTGCGATACTGACCACCAAGGATATGGCGGCATATAAGGCGAAGGATCGCCCGGCGGTCTGCACCACCTACCGCGTCTACAAGGTGTGCGGCATGGGTCCGCCCTCGTCGGGCGCGACCACCGTTTTCGGAATTCTCGGCATGCTCGAGGGCTGGGACATGAAGACGATGGGGCAGGCCAACCCGATGAGTTGGCACCTGTTGTCGGAGGCGATGCAACTCGCCTATGCCGACCGCGAAAAATATCTCGGCGACGGCGATTTCGTCGATGTACCGGTCACGGGGCTGCTCGACAAAAATTATCTGGCCGACCGACGGCAGCTGATCTCGCCCTATGGTCGTGCGACAAGCTATCCCGCCGGCAATCCGCCGGGGGCGAAGCCGCGCACCGCCTCAGGCCCGGTCGCCGAACAGGGGACGACCCATTTCGTCGTCGTCGATCGCGCGGGCAGCGTCGCGTCGATGACCTCGACGGTCGAAAGCATCTTTGGCAGCAACCTGATCGCCAACGGCTATTTCCTCAACAACGAGATGACCGATTTCGACCTGAGCCCCGAAAAGGGCGGAGCGCCCGCCGCGAACCGTGTCGAAGCGGGCAAACGGCCGCTGTCGTCGATGTCGCCGACGGTCGTCTATGGCCCCGACGGCAAAATCATGTTCGCGGTTGGTTCGGCGGGCGGCAAGCGGATCATCATGCATGTGGCCAAGACGCTGGTCGGTGTGCTCGATTGGGGACTCAGCGCCGAGGAGGCGATTGCGCTCCCCAATCTGTTTTTCGGCCAGTCGGGCGTGCTGATCGAGGGCAATGACGCCGGCAAGGCGATCGCCGAACAGATGAAGCCCTTTGGCTATGACTTTAACCCCACCGACCTGGGGTCGAAACTCAATGCCGCGCAGCGCGTTGGCGATGTGTGGCACGGCGCTGCCGACCCGCGTGGCCCCGGCACCTCGTCGGTGGATGATGCGCCGCCGCAAGGCTAGGACAAGACCAGAAAAAACATAACAGACCAACCTCTCCGGGGAGAGTAGAAGAATGAAGCTGAAAAACCCGCATCTCGACCACTTCCCCAGCCTGGTCGCGATGTTCCTCGACCGCGCCGAACGGGGCGGCGACGATCCGTTTCTGTGGCGCAAGACCGATCGGGCGTGGCAGCCGCTGAGCTGGCGACAGGTCGCGCATCAGGTTTCGGCGCTCGCGCATCATTTGCGTGCGCTTGGGCTGAAGGATGGCGACCGGGTGGTGCTGGTCAGCGAAAACCGTCCCGAATGGTGCATCGCCGACCTTGGCATCATGGCCGCGGGTTGCATCACCGTCCCGACCTATACGACCAACACCGAACGCGATCACCAGCATATCCTCGACAACAGCGGCGCCCGCGCGGTGGTGGTTTCGACCGCGAAGCTCGCCCGGACGCTGATGCCCGCGGTGATGCGCTCGAACGCGCATATCGTCATCAGCATGGAAAATCTGCGTATCGGCCAGCAGGGCGATGTTGCGATCCATGACTGGGATCCGCTCGTTACCGGTGGCGAGGCGCATCTGGATGAAGCGCGCACGCGCGCGGCCGGGATAACCCGCGACGACACCGCCTGCCTTATCTATACCAGCGGTACCGGCGGCGCTCCGCGCGGGGTGATGCAGCATCATGGCGCGATCCTGCACAATGCCGCGGGCGCCGCCGAAGTGCTGGTCAACGACTTCGGTATCGGCGACGAAGAGGTTTTCCTGTCCTTCCTGCCGCTCAGTCACGCCTATGAACATTCGGGCGGCCAGTTTCTGCCGATCATGGTCGGCGCGCAGATTTACTACAGCGAAGGCCTCGAAAAGCTCGTGGCGAATATCGAGGAGACGCGCCCGACGATCATGGTCGTCGTGCCGCGCCTGTTCGAGGTGATCCGCGCGCGGATGATCAAATCGGTCGAAAAACAGGGCAAGCTTGCCAACTGGATGCTGGGTCAGGCGCTGCGCGTCGGTGAAAAGGATTATGAGCGCCGCCTGGGCGTGCTCGACCGGCCGGTCGACATCATCCTCGACAAATTGTTCCGGCCCAAGATCCAGAAACGCTTCGGTGGCCGGATGAAGGCGCTGGTGTCGGGCGGTGCGCCGCTCAATCCTGAAATCGGCGTCTTCTTCCACTCGATCGGCCTCACTCTGCTTCAGGGTTATGGCCAGACCGAGGCAGGGCCGGTGATCAGCTGCAATCGCCCGAGCGCCGGGATCAAGATGGACACCGTCGGTCCGCCGCTGATGAACACCGAAGTGCGCATCGCCGACGACGGCGAGATATTGGTGCGCGGCGAGCTGGTGATGAAGGGCTATTGGCGCAACGAGGCGGAGACCGAGCGTGTGCTCGTTCCTGATCCGGCCGAGCCCGACAAGGGGCCGTGGCTCCATACCGGCGACATCGGCCATATCGATCCGCAAGGCCGCATCGTCATCACCGACCGCAAGAAGGATCTGATCGTCAACGACAAGGGCGACAATGTCTCGCCCCAGCGCGTCGAGGGGATGCTGACCCTCCAGCCCGAAATCCTTCAGGCGATGGTCTATGGCGACAAGCGTCCGCATCTTGTCGGCATCCTTGTTCCCGATCCCGAATGGATGGCCGAATGGGCCGAGGCCGAAGGGCTGCCCAAAGACCTGGGGCGGCTGCGCGAACATGAGAAATTCCGCACCGCGCTGCGTGCCGCGGTCGACCGTGTCAACGATCAGCTGTCGGTGGTCGAGAAGGTCCGCAAATTCGACCTCGCCGATGCGCCTTTCACTATCGAGAACGAGCAGATGACGCCGTCGATGAAGATTCGGCGCCATATCCTCAGGGACGTTTATGCGGACAAGATCGCCGCACTGTACAAGGCATAGCCCGTCGCCCCTGCCTTTGCGGGGGCGGCCTGACTACATATAACAGGCGGGGTTGCGACCCGAGGAGCTCGGTGCAAACCGGACCCCGCCCGTGGCTGAACCCTTGAGTTCAGCCTGCGTCCCCTTCCGGTTTGCGATAGGGGACGAATTCGCCAAGGACGCAGGTCGGGCCGCGGATGCCGCTCGACCGGTCGACCAGATGGAAAAAATCACCGGCACAGGTTGACGATCCGAACTGGCGCACGACCATGATGTCGCTGTCGCGCGCCAGACCCGGGCAGCTGCCCTTCAGGTCGTTGCGATAGACCAGCTTGCCGCTGGCCCGATAGAGCAGGATGTCGTCCGATATGCGGATCGTGTCGGTGGTCCGGAAATTGGGCAGGCATTTTTCGGGCGGACCCGGAACCTTGCCCGCGAGCTGCTTGTTGAGCCGCTCGGCCTGTTTCGGGGTGAGCGCTTCGGCGCCGGGAGCGGCGCTGCCTGCCGGAGCACAGCTGGCGATCAGCGGCGCCGCGACCAGCGCTGCGGCATAGATCAGCTTCGGCTTTGCCATCTCGTGTCTCCTTGACGGTTTCAGGCTAACGTTCAGGAATGGTGTGATTTTCCGGGTCATGCTGCATCCTTCAGCGCGCGGATGCGCCCGAGTTCGGCGGCATTCGGTGCGCGCAGAAAGGGATTGGTCGCGCGTTCGGCGCCGATGCTCGTCGGCACCGTCGCCTCGCCCGCGGCGCGCGCGGCCTCGACCGCCGCCAGCCGCGCGGCGAGCGCGTCATTGCCGGGATCGACGGTTACCGCGAAGCGTGCGTTCGACAACGTATATTCGTGCGCGCAATAAACGCGCGTCGCGTCGTCGAGCGTGCCCAGCTTTTGCATATTGGCGAACATCTGTTCGGCGGTGCCTTCGAACAGGCGGCCGCAGCCCATCGCGAACATCGTGTCGCCGACGAAGATCGCGTCGTCACTGGCGAAATGATAGGCGATATGGCCGGCGGTATGCGCGGGCACGTCCCAGACGTCGGCTTCGACCTCGCCCAGCCGGACGCGATCGCCGCCCTTCACCTGCACATCGAGTGTCGGGATGCGTTCAAATTCGGCAGCGGGGCCAGTGATCGTGCAGCCTGTTGCTTGCTTGATCGCGGCATTGCCGCCGGTGTGGTCGGGGTGCCAATGGGTGTTCCAGATGTCGGTGATCGTCCAGCCGCGCTCCGCCGCCGCGGCGAGGACCGGTTCGGCGACCGCTGGGTCGACGACCATCGTCGCCTTGCTCCGGGGCTCGTGGACCAGCCAGACATAATTGTCGCTGAGGACGGGAATGCGGACGATGTCGAGTGCAGTCACGAACGTCTCCTTTCTCGCCAGCCTCTCAACCATTCAGACGGAGCCGGTGGCGATCCGCCTTGATCGTACATCTTCAATGCACGATTGCATCCTGTCCTTTGCTGTTAAATTCGATGGGGCCGAACGGTGCGGCGAACAGGGTGAGTTTGCCATAGCGAAAGCTATCTGTCTCCCCCTCTTCCGCGGCCGTTGCGGCAAGGCCGGGCGCATCGAAATCGATCGGTGCGCCCGGCGTCATTCTTACCAGCTTCCCGTGTTGGGCATCGAGGCCCAGGGTTCCTGCGGCGGCAAATGGCCTTCCTGCAGCAACTCGACCGAAATGCCGTCGGGCGAGCGGACGAACGCCATATGGCCGTCGCGCGGCGGCCGGTTGATCGTGACCCCGGCGTCCATCAGCCGCTGGCACGTCGCGTAAATATCGTCGACGCGATAGGCAAGATGGCCGAAGTTGCGGCCGCCGGTATAGACTTCGGGCGCGCTGCCGTCCTCGGCGGGCCAATTCCAGGTCAGTTCGACCTCGGCTATGCCGTCCTGCCCCGGGCAGGCGAGGAAGATCAGGGTGAAGCGTCCTTGCTCGCTGTCGAAGCGGCGGGTTTCCTCCAGACCGATATGGTTGAAGAAGGCGATCGTTGCATCGGGGTCGGTGACCCGGATCATCGTATGAAGATATTTTGCCATGCCCCTATTTAGGCACGCAGCGGCGTTTCTTCAAAGGCTTCGAACAAGGATACGAATTCATCGGGCACCGGTGTCGCCGCGCCCTGCGCCTCGGCGACATGGACGTTGACCAGCAGGCCGGCCGCGCGAAGATCGTCGGCGCCCGCGCCATGCAGTTCGAACAGATAGACCATCGAACTTTTGCCGACGCGCGAACAGCGCACGCAAATGTCGATTTCCTCGTCGAGCAGGATCGGCGCCTTGTAATCGACCTCGGCGCGCGCGACGTGGAATTCGGGGCTTTCACGGTGCGGCCAGCGGTCATGGACCCCGGCGGCGCGCCAATATTCGGTGATCCCGATGTCGAAATATTCGAGATAGCGGCTGTTGAACACCACGGCCTGCGCGTCGATTTCGGCATAGCGGACGCGTTTGCGGACGGAAAAACGAAAATCGCTGCGGGCCATGATAATCCTTTTGCTAGTGGGTCGCGAGCCGCGCGACGGTGTCGATCAGCAGCGCGATGTCACTATCGCGCGACAGGCGGTGGTCGCCGCCCTTGATGAGCGTGACCTGCACATCGTCGCTGGCGAGCGCGGCCGACAGGCGCAGGCTGATGCCGGGCGGGACATCGCCGTCCTCCTGCCCGTGAAGCAGGCGGACCGGGCAGGCGAGGGGAATGGCGGCGCCCAGCAGCCGGTTCGCTTCGCCAGACTGGAAAAAGCCGCGCGTCGTCACATAGGGCTGGTCGCTGTACGGCGTTTCTTCGCGAAGTTCACCCTCGGCGAGGATGATTGCCTTTTCGGCGTCGCTGAAACCCCATTCGGTGAAGTCGGGCGCAGCCGCGATGCCGACCAGCCCCGCGACACGTTTCGCTCCATCGCGCCGGACAAGCGCGAGCGCGGCGAGCAGCATCAGCCAGCCGCCCATGGACGATCCGACAATCAGCACGGGCCCGTCGACGCGTGCATCGATCAGGTCGATGATATCGCCGCGCCAGTCGATCAGATTCTGTTCGGCGAACAGGCCGTCCGACTGCCCGCAACCGGCATAATCGAGCAGCAGGCAGGCGCGGCCTTCGGCCGCCGCCCAAGCATAAAGCGCGGTCGCCTTGCCGCCTTCCATGTCGGACATATAGCCGGGAAGAAAGACGATCGTCGGCCCCGATCCTGCGACATGGCGACAGGCGAGGCGGGGGCGGGCGGACCGCTCCAGATATTCAGGCGCGGGTGTTTCGGTCACGCCGTTCAGATGACCCAGTCGATCGTGCTCATCTGCATAACGGCTTGTCCCTTGGCGCGCCGCTTTTCGACCATGATATGGTTGAGCCGCTGGATCGTGTCGCTGCCCGTGGTGATGCACCAGCCCGGAACAACGGCATGGACGAGTGCGCACAGGCCGCCATAGATCATCGTCACGCCGAATTTCGACGCGACGCCGAAATGCTCGAGGTAATTTTCATCGACGCTCCTAGGATGGTCGACGAACAGGCGCTTGAACAGCTTGAGCATTGGGGGGACCGCTCCTTTCCGGTTGCGGCCGCCCTAGCGGGATCGCATATCGCTCGCAAGGGCGGCGGCTTTCGACGGCTCAATCTCTCAGGAATATGGCCTCGATCGGCAGGCCGAACAGGTCGGCGATACGAAAGGCGAGGGGGAGCGACGGGTCATATTTGCCCGTCTCGATCGCGTTGACCGACTGGCGCGAGACTCCCAGCCGCTCGGCCAGATCGCCCTGGCTCCAGTCGCGTTCGGCGCGCAGGACTTTCAGCCGGTTCTTCACGCGCCGCGCACCTTGTTCACCAGTTGGCCGATCGCAAGGCCAATGGCCCACACCGGCACCACCGCCCACATAGGGACATGCGGCGCGACGCCGAAGGTCGTCAGAAATCCCCAGAAGGTTCCGGTGGCGAGCAGAAATCCTGTCGCCACAAGCGCGGCATTGACTGCCCGGACACGCAGATATTCATCGCTCTCCTCGATGACATAACGAGCCATCGCCCAGATCATGCCGAATGTGCCGAGCGTCGGCAGCAGCGAGAGCGCCGCCGCTACCGGCTTCGAAATCGCCCGATCGTCGAACAGCGCCACCGCGATCAAAAACCCGATCACATAGGCGAAGGAAGCGGCGAGCATCCGCCGGCCATAACGCGCCGCAGCGAGGGAAGCGGAGCCGGTCGCGCGCTGCATCCGCTCCGACGCGCGCACCAGCGGGATCAGCAGCAGCATAGGAAGGAGCATCACCGCCATGCCCCACGGTGGCTGGATGAAATCGGTGAACAGCAACAGGCCGGTGCCGAACATCCCGACCATGAAGGCCGTTATCCAGAAGAAGGTGGCGCGTTTTGCCGAGGAGGCGGTGTTGGCCATCATGTCAAGCTCCCTTGCGAATCAGTAAAGGAAAGTTGACAATAAAAAGTGGAGAAGTCAAGTTTCATTGACAAGGTCATGAAGTCACATCGCCATCCCGGACCTGACCCGGGGTTACGAATGTCAGGGAAGTGGCAAAGCCGGGGCTTCGCCGATCAACCGGCTCGGCCAGCCGATGCGGACCAGCGTTTCGTCGGGGTCCGACAGCGCGAACTCGTACATGCCCCACGGCTTGTGCGTCGGCGCCTTTTCGCGTTCGAGGATATGGTCGCGCATCCGCGCCGCGATTTCGCCGACGCGCGCGGTGTAAAAATAGAGGCCGAAGGGATTTTGTCCCGGCACCAGCCAGCCGTCGGGCGACTCGCTGGTCAGATGAAGCTGCCAGCCTGCCCCGTCGCCGAGGATGCGATAGCTGCCATAGTCGCTTTCGAGCATCAGCCCGAGCCGTTCGTAAAAAGCGGTGCTGACATCGAGGTCGGTGCACGGAAGGATGGCGACGACGCTATGGCGGGGCTGGTCGGTCATGGGCGCAGACTATCGTGCGCCGCCCGATCGGCCAAGCGGTGGCGCCACCGCCAGTTGAAGAGGTGCGCGGCGGCGAGGCTGATCGCTCCCGCCGACGTCAGCAGCCGGTCGGCAATCTCGCGATCGGCCGCCGCGATCCATCCTTCGTGCGCGGCGAGCCCGAGCGTCAGCAAGCCGAGCCCCAGCGCCGCGAGCAAGGCCGGGGCGAGCCGCCGGTGCCGTCGCCACCCGTCCGACATCGCGATCAGCGCGGCAGGCAGCGCGAGCAGGAGGATCGCGGCGTGCATATCCTCGGGCAGGGTCAGCCAGTGGCCGAGCGCCGGAGCGAGCAGGATGGCGAGTGGCAGCGCGAGGCAATGGACGAGGCAGGTCAGCGAAAGGCCGACCCCGGCCAGATCGGCGGCGCGCGGGCGGAGTGTGGGGAGGCACATGGAATTTCTTTCGCGGGAGGAGCGGCGTCGCCCAGATAAGGATACAACATATCATTACAAGTCATATTGTGAATCGGGCACTTGCCGCCCCTGTTGCGCGCTGGCAAAGGGGCGGGTGTTTATCCCGCCAGAAAGGCCCCTTTTTCGATGTCCCAGATGATCCGCGTCACCCTTCCCGATGGCTCTGCCCGAGAAGTCGCGCGCGGAACTACCGCGGCGCAGATTGCGGCCGACATTGGACCAGGCCTTGCCAAGGCGGCCCTCGCCGCGAAAATCGACGGCGAACTGCGCGATATCATGCGCCCGCTGGAGGAGGATACCAACCTCGCGCTGGTGACCAGCCGCGACGAGGCCGATGCGCTCGAACTCTTCCGCCACGACTATGCGCATGTGCTGGCTGAAGCGGTGCAGAACCTGTTTCCCGGCACCCAGATCACCTTCGGCCCGTCGACGGGCGATGGTTTCTATTACGACTTCGCGCCTGCCGCCGAGCGCGGCCCGTTCCGCGACGACGAACTGCCGCTGATCGAGGAAGAGATGCGCCGCATCATCGCCGCCGATCTGCCGCTCACGCGCGAAGTGTGGGAGCGCGACAAGCTGATCGCCAAATGGGCGGCCGATGGCGAAAGCTTCAAGGCCGAATGGGCCGCCGAACTGCCCGAGGGCGAGGAACTGACCGTCTATCGTTCGGGAGACGGCTGGATGGACATGTGCCGCGGCCCGCATCTCGCGTCGACCGGCAAGCTCGACCCCGCGGCGTTCAAGCTGACGCGCGTGTCGGGCGCCTATTGGCGCGGCGACCAGAAAAATGCCCAGCTCAGCCGCATCTACGGCACCGGCTGGCTCAACAAAAAGCAGCTCAATGAACATCTCGTCCGGCTCGAGGAAGCTGCGAAGCGCGACCACCGCAAGATCGGCCGCGAGATGGACCTGTTCCACCTTCAGGAAGAAGCGCACGGCAGCGTCTTCTGGCACCCCAAGGGCTATCGCATCTACCGCGAGCTCGAGGCCTATATGCGCCGCGCGATCGACGGTTCGGGCTATGCCGAGGTCAAGACCCCGCAGGTGATGGACGCCAAGCAGTGGGAGCAATCGGGCCACTGGGGCAAATATCGCGAGAATATGTTCGTCATCCCCGACGAAGTCCCGAACATCGAGGATGAAGGCCCGATCGTCTCCGACGACGCCGAATGGATGGCGCTCAAGCCGATGAACTGCCCGGCGCACGTCCTGATCTTCCGTCAGGGGACCAAGTCGTACCGCGACCTGCCGCTGCGCATGGCCGAAATGGGCTGCTGCCACCGCAACGAACCGCATGGTGCGCTCCACGGCATCATGCGCGTGCGCCAGTTCACGCAGGACGACGGTCATATCTTCTGCCGCGAAGATCAGATTGTCGAGGAAGTGCGCGATTTCTGCGCGCTGCTCGACCGCGTCTACAAGCAGCTCGGTTTCGAGAAATATGCGGTGAAGCTCGCCCTGCGTCCCGACATGCGCTTCGGCACCGAAGAAATGTGGGACAAGGCCGAGGCCGAGCTTCGCGAAGCGGTCGAACGCGCCGGCATGGCGAACGACGATTATGGCTGGGAAGAATTGCCGGGCGAGGGCGCCTTTTATGCGCCCAAGCTCGAATTCCACCTGACCGACGCGATCGGCCGGACCTGGCAGTGCGGGACGATCCAGTCCGACCGCGTCATGCCCGAACGCCTCGATGCGAGCTATATCGGCGAGGATGGCGCGCGCCACCGCCCGGTGATGCTCCACCGCGCGATCCTTGGCACTTATGAGCGTTTCATCGGCATACTGATCGAGCATTTCGCCGGTCGCTTCCCGACCTGGCTCGCGCCGGTGCAGGCGGTCGTCGCGACGATCGTGTCCGACGCCGACGATTATGCGAAGGACGCGGTGGCGCAACTCACCGCGGCGGGCATCCGCGCCGAAAGCGACCTTCGTAACGAGAAGATCAATTACAAGGTCCGCGAACACAGCCTGCAAAAGGTCCCTTATCTGCTCGTCGTCGGCAAGCGCGAGGCCGAGGAAGGCACCGTCGCGATCCGCACCCTCGGTCAGGACGGTCAGCGTATCATGCCGCTCGCCGAAGCGATCGTGATGCTGAAGGGCGAGGCGACCCCGCCCGATCTGCGCGATTGAGTGTGAAGCCGCGGCGACGCTGGTGGCGCTGGCTGTTGCTGCTGGCGCTCGTCGGCGCCGCGCTTCTCGTCAGGGGCTATTGGAACGCGACGCGCGATCCGGTCATCCGGTCGGCGACGGTTGAAGTCGCCGACTGGCCCGCGGGCCAGCCGCCGCTCAAACTGCTGTTGCTGTCGGACATTCATGTCGCGGGCCCTGACATGCCGCCCGAGCGGCTGGCGCGCATTGTTGCAGAGCTCAACGCGCTGCGGCCCGACCTTGTGCTGATTGCGGGCGATCTCGTCAGCGAAAAGCGCAGCGCGACGCACATCTATACCCCCGCCGAGGTAGTGGCGCCGCTAGGCGGGCTCCGCGCGCCGCTGGGCGTCGTCGTCGCGCCGGGCAATCACGATCACTGGTTTCAGCCCGATGCGCTGCGCGGCGAACTGGAAAAGCGCGGACTGCGCGTGCTCCAGAACGAAGCCGTAAAGCTGGGTCCGCTGGTCATCGGCGGGGTCGACGATGATTATTCGGGGTATGACGATCTTCCCGCCACGCTCGCCGCGATGGACCGGCTTGGCCCGGGCGTACCGCTGCTCCTGACGCACAGCCCCGACATCGTTCCCGATCTGCCGCGTCCCGTCGCCGCCGTCTTTGCCGGCCACACCCATTGCGGCCAGATTCGTTTCCCGCTCATCGGTGCGATTTCCTATGTCTCGCGCTACGGCGACCGCTTCGCTTGCGGCGACATTCGCGATGGCGGCCAGCGCATCTTCGTCGGCGCCGGGCTCGGGACGAGCATCTTGCCGCTCCGTTTCAACACACCGCCCGATGCGTGGCTGGTCACTCTCAAAGCAAAGGCCGCCCGCCCATGACCGACCTGTCGCAACTCGCGGGCATCGCGCCGTTGACCCTCGCCGGCGCGGCGGCGATGACCTTTGGCGCCGCTTATGTGCGCGGGCTGACCGGCTTCGGCATGGCGATCATCCTCGTACCGCTGCTGGGCCTCATCATGGCGCCGGGTGAGGCCGTGGTGCTCGGCATCCTGCTGCAACTGCTGATCGGCCCGGTGGGGATCAAGGTCATCATGGCCGATGCCGACCGCGCGACCGCGGTGCCGATCGCGCTGCTCGCGATGGCGACGACCCCGATCGGCATGTTCGCGCTCGATGCCACGACCCCCGATCTCGCGCGGATATTGATTACGACGGTCGCGGTCGGGGCGTTCGTCGCGGTGCTGCTTCCCAAGCAGGCGGAGGGGCATCAGCCGGGCCGCCTCGCGGTGGGCGGAACCGGGATTGCGGCGGGAATCCTGACCGGCTTTGCCGCGATGCCGGGGCCGCCGGTGGTGCCTTTCTATTTCCGCCGCCATCTCGAGCCGCGGGTGACGCGGGCGTCGATGCTGCTCATCTTTTTTGGAACTGCGATCGCGGGGTCGCTCGCGGCGCTGTGGGTCGGGATTGCGACGTGGCGCTTGTTCCTGCTCGCGGTGCTGCTGTTCCCGCCGATGTGGCTCGGCAACCGCGTCGGCGCGCGCCATTTCGGCCGCGTCCCGCCACATGTTTGGCAGGCGATGGTCGCGGTTGTCCTCGGCGTCGCCGCCGTGTCGGCGGTAGTGCGGGCGCTGAACTAGAGGCTGCGCAGCGCCTGCGCCGGGCGCGCGGAGAGCAGCGGCCAGCTTCCCGCGATCCCGATCAGGAACGACAGCCCCGCGCCGCCGAGCAAGGTCGCGCCGACGATGAACGGGTCGGGCGCGAAGGTGAATTCGAACAGCTGGGTGACGACATACCACGCCCCGGCGAGCCCGAGCCCGAGCGCCAGCACCGCGAGGATCGCCGCCAGCACCGCATATTCCAGCCCCTGCGCACCCAGTATCTGGCCGCGCGTCGCGCCGAGCAGTTTCAGGATCACGCTGTCGTAAACGCGCCGTTCGCGGCTCGCCGCAATCGCGCCGATCAGCACCGCGATGCCGGCGAGGATCGCGATGCTCGCCGCCGCGGCGATCGCCTGGCTCATCTGGGTGAGCAGGGTCGTGACTTGCGACACGACATCGCGCACTGCAATCAGCGACGCCGAGGGGAAGGCGCGCGGGATGCTGCGCGCCAGCGCGGTTTCGGCCTCGGGCGATACCGCTACCGTCGCGACCATATTGTGCGGCGCGGCGTCGAAGGTGCCGGGCGAAAAGACGAGCACATAGTTGAGCCCGAAATTGTCCCACTCGACGGTGCGCAGCGAGGCGACCTTGGCCTGCACCTCGACGCCAAGGACATTGACCGACAACGTATCGCCGATTTTCAGCCCCAGCGACGTCGCAACCTCCTGCTCGACGCTGACCAGCGGCGGTCCTTTGTAATCGGCCGCCCACCATGTGCCGCCGACCAGCGTACTGCCGTTGGGCAGGACGGGGCTATAGGTCAGCCCGCGGTCGCCGCGCAGCACCCACGCGCCTTCGGGCAATTCGGCGAGTTCGTCGACGCGCTGGCCGCGAAATTCGGTGACGCTGCCGCGCAGCGCCGGGATCAGATTGACGTCGGCTTGCGGGTCGGCCTCGCGCACCAGCGCGCGGAACGGCGCGATGCCGTCGCGGGGCACGTCGAGGACAAAGAAGCTCGGCGCGCGCTGTGGGACGGTGCGCGCTATCTCGGCGGTGATGCTCGTCTGGATCGCGGCAAGGGTAACGAACAAGGTCAGCCCGAGCCCCAGCGCCACCACCAGCGCGCCGGTCGCGGCGCCGGGGCGATGCAGGTTGGCGAGCGCGAGACGGAACAGCGGGCGGCGCGGGCGCGGCAGGCGGCTCGCAGTGCGGCGGACGAACCAGCCCAAACCAACGAGGATGAGGAGCAGGCCGATGGCGGCGCCGATGAAACTCAGCGCGAACAAGGGCTCGCGGGCGGTGCCGACCGCAAGCGCGATGATCGCCGCGAGCGCCGTACCCACCGCGACAACCGTCGGCCGGTCGATCCGCGCCGCGCTGTCGACCGTCGCGCGATAGAGCCCCGCCGCAGGCACATGCTTGGTTGCCGCAAGCGGGGGCAGGGCAAAGGCGATGGCGATCAACAGCCCGTAGGCCGCGCTGACCGCAAGCGGCAGCGGATAGATGGCGAAGCCCGGACGCACTGGCAGGACATCCCCCGCGACCGCGCCGATCGCCACCGGCGCGAGCGCGCCGACGATCAGTCCGGCGACGATCGAGACCGCCGCCACCGCCAAAATTTGCAGGCCATAAATGCGCAGCACCGCGCCGCTGTCAGCGCCGAGCACTTTCAGCGTCGCAAGTCCGGGCCGCTTGCCCGCGAGATAGCTCGCGACGCCATTGCCGACGCCGATCCCGGCAATCACCAGCGCGGCAAGCCCGACGAGCGACAGGAACTGCCCCATGCGCTCGATGAAGCGCCGCGTTCCCGGTGCGCCGTTGCTGCGGTCGGTAATGTCCCAGCCGGCCTCGGGGAATTGGGCAGTCAGCGCCTTGCCGACCGCTTCGGGATTGGCGCTATCGGGCAGGCGGAGGCGATATTTGCTTTCGTAGAGGCTCCCCGGCTGGATCAATTGCGTCGCGGGCAGGTCGGCGAGGCCGATGATCGCGACGGGGCCGAGGGTGAAGCCCTCGCCCAGCCGGTCGGGTTCTTCGGCGATGATGCCGTCGATTTTGAACGTCTTGTCGCCGAACTTCACATGACCCGCGGGCTTGAGGTCGAGCCGCGAGGCAAGATCCTTGCCGATCCAGATGCCGCCCGGCGGCGGCGGACCGCGCCGTTCGCCGCTCTCCAGCCGCATGCTGCCATAGAGCGGATAGGCGCCGTCGATCGCCTTGAGTTCGGACAAGAGCGCATCGCCGCCCGGCGCATTGGCCATCGCGCGCATCCGCACGGTTGCCGATGGGGTGCCGACGCGCCGGAAACCCGCCATCTCCTCGGCGGTCGCTTCGCGCTGGGGCAGGCTGAATTCGACGTCGCCGCCAAGGATCGTCTGGCCGCGCACCTCGAGTTCGGACGTAATACCGCGCGTCAGGCTGCCGATCGCCGCGAGCGTCGCGACGCCGAGGAACAGGCAGACCGCGAGCAGCCGAAGACCGCGGATGCGCGTCGCAAGATCGCGCCGGGCGATCCGCCAGAGGGTGGCGAGCGGGAGCACCTAAGCGGTCCGCTCTTCGATTTTTCCATCGTGCATCACCACAACACGATCGCAATGCTCGGCGAGTTCGGGGTCATGGGTGATGATCAGCAATGTCGCACCCAGCGCGGCGCGGCGCGCAAAGATCAGTTCGATGATCACATGCCCCGTCGCGGTGTCGAGATTGCCAGTGGGTTCGTCGGCAAAGATGATCGCGGGCGAACTCGCCATCGCGCGCGCGATGGCGACGCGCTGCTGCTCGCCGCCCGACAGTTGCGCGGGATAGTGGGTGAGCCGGTGGCCAAGCCCGACCGCCTCCAACTCGGCGGCGGCACGTCCGAATGGATCGGATATTCCCGCCAACTCCAGCGGCACCGCGACATTCTCGAGCGCGGTCATCGTGGGGAGAAGATGAAACGCCTGCAACACGATGCCGACGCGTCCGCGCCTTGCCCGTGCCAGATCATCCTCATCCATCGTCGCAAAATCGAGCCCCGCGACGCGGATGCTGCCGCCGTTGGCGCGTTCGAGCCCCGCCAGCACCGCCATCAGCGAGCTTTTGCCCGATCCCGACGGGCCAAGCAGCGCGACCGACGTTCCGGCGGGAACCTCGAGGTCGACCCCGCGCAATATTTCGACGGGGGCCTTGTCGCTCCCCAAAGTCAGCGTCACATTATGGGCGGCGATCGCCAGTTCTGGCGACGGTCGATGCGCGTCGGTCAAGGAAGGACCCTTTGGAAATGAGAACGGCCGGATGGCGCTCTTACGCTTTATATGGTTGCGCCATCGCGCTTTGCCAACCGCTCGCGGCGTGCGGATCGGCGGAGACGCCATCGGCTTCGACCAATGACCAGGGCCCGGCGAAGGCCGCGCACGCCATTCCCGCCGACGCTCCGCTCGTCATTGCCTTTGGCGACAGTCTCTATGCCGGCTATCAGCTTGGCCCCAAGGAAGGCCTTGCCCCGCAATTGCAGGCGGCGCTGACCCAGGATGGCGTCGTCGCGCGGGTCCGGAATGCCGGTGTGTCGGGCGACACGACCGCCGCCGGGCGCCAGCGCCTTACTTATGTGCTCGACAATGCAAAGACGAAGCCCGCGCTCGTCGTGCTCGGCCTCGGCGGTAACGACATGCTGCGCGGCATCGACGCCGACCAGACCCGCGCCAATCTCGACGCGATGCTCGCCGAACTCAAGAAGCGCGAGATTCCGGTTCTGCTGACCGGCATGGTCGCGGCGCCGAACCTCGGCAGCGACTATGCCAAGGCGTTCAACGCGATCTATCCTGATCTGGCCGCCAAATATGGCGTCAGCTTCTATCCCTTCATCCTCGACAATGTGATCACCGATAAAAAGCTGATGCTTGGCGACAATATGCATCCCAATGCCAAAGGGGTGGCGGTGGTGGTCGAGGGGTTGGCGCCGCTGGTCGAACAGGCGCTGCCGAACGCCGGCTAGCCCCCGCGCGGTCCGAACAGGATGATCGCCGCGCCGCCCAGACAGGCAGCGGCGCCGATCACATCCCAGCGATCGGGCCTGGCGCCCTCGACCGCCCACAGCCAGATCAGCGCCGATACGATATAAACCCCGCCATAGGCGGCGTAGGTGCGTCCGGCATGTTCGGCGTCGACGAGGGTGAGCAGCCAGGCGAACAGCGCCAGCGACGCCATTCCGGGGGCAATCCACCACATCGGCTTGTCGAGCCGCAACCACGCCCAAAAGGCGAAGCAACCGGCGATTTCGGCGAGCGCGGCGCCGATATAGGCAAATGCTGTCATGCGTTCGTGTTGGCGTGGGGGTGCGCTGAGCGCAAACAAAAAGGGGCGGCCCGATGGACCGCCCCTTCCTGTTTCAGTTTCTGATCGAAAGATCAGAAAGCCATGCCGAGGCCGACAGCGAAGGTGTCGAAGTCGCTGAAGTTTTCGATGAACTGGTGGCGATATTCAACCTTGCCGTACAGGTTCTGGCCCAGCTTGTGCTGGTAGCCTGCACCGACATAGGGATCGTCGATCTGGCCGAAGGTGTAACCGGCGTTGACATAGGCCTTGCCGTTGGCGCCAACCTTGGCACCAGCGCGGCCACCGGCCGAGAACTGAACCTTGTAACCGTCAGCCAGGACCTTGTCGCCAGCGATTTCGGCGCCCGCGAATGCGGCCGAGCCGAGGTCGAAATCATAGCCTGCTGCGACGCCAGCCGTGGCATCGTCAAGGCCGCCGCCGGTGATGTAGCCGCCGCGCACTTCGACGCGAGCTTCGCCGCCATCAGCAGCCAGGGCCGGGGTTGCAACAATGGCCGACAGGAGAGCGGCTGCAACTGCGAATTTTTTCATTTTTTATTCCTTCACTCTGACTTGGCCACGCCCTTTGGGTCGCGGTCCGGCCCCTAAATGGCGTTCGCGGCTGTCGCTTCAATGAATGGATCGTTCAGATTGTGACAATTTTCTTACCTGTGTTAATTTTACAACACAGCATAGGTATGCGCTGCCGCAATTGCCGAAGAACAGGCGCGTACGTCCGCGCTTCCGGCGAAGCAGCGCGCTCGCCGGTGCATCGTCATGCGGTGATGGGGCCCCGGTATTCGCCGGGATGGCGACTCGAAGGCCTAGCCGAGCGCCGCCTGTTTTTCCTCGGCGATACGGTCGAGTTCGGCGCGGGTCGGCTTGGTCGCCGCGCTCTTCAACTGGCCGCACGCGGCCATGATGTCGCGCCCGCGCGGGGTGCGCACCGGCGCCGAAATCCCGGCCTTGAAAATCAGGTTGCTGAACGCGCGCACCCGCTCGGGGGTCGAACATTCATACATTGCACCGGGCCAGGGGTTGAAGGGGATCAGATTGACCTTCGCGTGCAGGCCATATTGCTTGATCAGCCGGACAAGCTCGCGCGCGTCGTCGTCACTGTCATTCTTGTCCTTCAGCATGACATATTCGAAGGTGATGCGCCGCGAATTGCCGGCACCCGGATAGTCGGCACATGCCTTCAGAAGCTCGTCGATGCCATATTTGCGGTTCAGCGGCACGATCTCGTCGCGGATTTCCTTCGACACCGCATGGAGCGAGACCGCGAGGTTGACGCCGATCTCTTCGCCCGCGCGCGCCATCATCGGCACCACGCCGCTGGTCGAAAGGGTGATCCGGCGCCGCGACAGCGCGAGGCCGTCGCCGTCCATGACGATCTTCAGGGCGCCCTTGACCTCTTCGAAATTATACAGCGGTTCGCCCATGCCCATCATCACGATGTTGGTCAGGATGCGGCCGTCGGCGGTGTAATGGCCGCCTTCTTCGTCGCCGTCGTCTTCTTCGGGATCGGGTCCAAAGCCCGCCATCGTCCCCTTGGGCCATTCGCCCAGTTCATCGCGCGCCAGCATTACCTGTCCGACGATCTCGCCCGCGGCGAGGTTGCGGACGAGGCGCATCGTTCCGGTGTGGCAGAAACGGCAATTGAGCGTGCAGCCGACCTGGCTCGACACGCAGAGCGTTCCCCGGTCGGCGTCGGGGATGAAGACCATTTCATATTCCTGGCCGTCGGCGGCGGCGAGCAGCCATTTGCGCGTGCCGTCGTTCGACACCTGTGCCTCGCGCACCGTCGGGCGGCCGATGATGAAACGGTCGGTCAACCACGGACGCATCGTCTTGGCGATGTCGGTCATCGCCTCGAAATCGGTGACCCCGCGATGGTACATCCAGTGCCAGATTTGCTTGGCGCGCAGCTTCGCCGCCTTGGCGTCAAGCCCGGCTTCGACCAGCACGCCGCCGATGGCGTCGCGGGTCAGTCCGACAAGGTCGATGCGGTTGCCCCCGCGCAGGGGAACGGTGCCCGTCGTGACGGGGTCGATATGGCCGGGGATCTGCATGATGCCGGCCATATAGTCGCGAAGCGGCGTCAGCGCAATTGCGCGCTGCGTTCTGCTGATCTGGCCTGCGGCGCCTCTCAGGCGCCGTGATAGGTCTCTAGCGCGTCTTCCAGTTCCTCGACCGTTCCGACCTGTGTGCGGTCTTCATCGGCAACATGCGGGAAAATCGCATCGAGCCGGCGTCGCAGCGTCGCGTCGAAGGTCGGCTGATTCGAAATCCGTGCATTGCCGACGGTCAACTCCATGCGGATCGCATCCTTGATCCGCTGCAGCGCCGCGCCGTCCAATATCCCGGCATTCAGCAATTCTTCGCACAACTGGATCAACCCCACGGTCGTTGCGTGCGATCGCAGGCCGATGAACTCCAGCGTCCGGTGCTTCTCCCGCGGGCATAGTTCATTCTGGCTTACAATATTCATCTGACAGGCTTCCTCTCCATCCGTACCGGCCGAAGTGACGCGCCCGTTTCGGGTCTGTCGTCCGCCACATCGGCTTGCCGTGGATCATGAGCCTATATGCGGCACGTCGGCAAGTGCTGAGATGCCTGTTCCGTCAATTTAGTTGTCAAAGCGACGCCAGCATCTCCAGCACCACCGGGACATTGCCGTTCGCTTCGGCGTGGCGCAGCGGCAGGACGTTCTGCACCAGGATTTCCCCGGGCGTCGGCTGGACAGCGAACAGCGCCATCACCTCGTCGGCGAAATCACCCAGCGGCATATAGCCGTCGCGTGTCGACTGGCCGGGGGTCAGTTCGGTGCGCACCGCGGGCGGCGCAAGTTCGATCACTTCGATCTTGCCTTCCAGCTGGACGCGCAACGCGACGGTATAGCTGTGCATCGCCGCCTTGGACGCCGAATAGGTGGGCGCCTTGGGGAAGGGCACGAACGCCAGCCCCGACGTCACATTGACGATCGCGCTGTCCGCCTGCGCCGCCAGATGGTCCACGAGAGCGTCGGTCAACCGGATCGGGCCCAATATATTCGTGATGACGGTCGCTTCGGCATCGCCGAGGTCGCGTCTGGCGCTCGCATCCTCATTGCTCATGATGCCGGCATTGTTGACCAGTATATTCAGGTCGGGATGCTTCGCGACGACCGTGGCCGCGAAAGCAGCGATGGCTGCCACATCGGTGATATCGAGCGTCATGGCGTACATATTCGCGCGCCCGGCGATCGCCGCCTCCAGCTTCGCGGTGTTGCGCCCGGTGATGACCACCGTGTTGCCCGCGTCGTGCCAGCGCTGCGCGAGTGCGAGCCCGATGCCCGATCCGCCGCCGCTGATGAGAATGGTGTTGCCTGTCGTCTTCATGATCTTCTTCCTTGAAGGGGTAATGACAAGGCCAAAATATCCCGATACTCTCCAAATGAAAGAAGGCACCTGAAAGTACTGTAGTTACCATAAAGAGAGTAATGGATTTTCCGCCATGCCGACCGCTGAAAAAGATGCACGCCATCCCGATGAACCACTCGATCCGCGCGTCGAGGCGTTGGTCAACGCGCTGATCGGCCGAGTCGCCGACAAATGGACGATGCTTCTTCTGGAAGTGTTGGAGGATCATGGCGAATGCCGCTTCACCCGCCTCGCGCAGCTTGTTCCCGGTATCAGCCAGAAGATGCTGACGCAGACGTTGCGGGCGATGGAGCGCGACGGCCTTGTCCACCGCACCGTCCATCCGGTCATTCCGCCGAAGGTCGAATATCGGCTGACCGGACTGGGGCAGGGGCTTGGCGAGGCGTTCTGCGGTGTATGGATATGGGCCGAGGCGAATCTGGAGCAGGTGGAAGCGGCGCGGACAGCCTTCGACGGACGCTAGGCCGCGATCCCGGGCGGGGTCGCGGCCCGTGTCGCCCTTCGGCTATTCCGGCTGGTCATTTCTGGATTGAGCTGACGCGGATCGGCTGATCGCGCGATGCGCTGGCAATCACCAGTTCGGCCTGCGCCGAGGCGAGGAGCCGGGTTTCGTTGCGGCAATGCCGGACGTCATTCTTGCCTTCGAGATCGAAATCGGATGGCGTTCCGCACACCGCGACGGCGGCGCGCCATATCCGGCGGTCGAGCGTTCGGGCACCGGCTTCGGTTCGCAGGTCGAGGTCTTTGTGCTGCACGATCACGCTCGGGTTCGCGGGCGCCGTCTGGGCAAGGACTGGCTGACCGAATGACGCGGTAGTCAGGGCGGCGAGGATCAAAAGCTTTTTCATCTTGTGTCTCCATCGGCCGGCTAAACAGGAGGGGAGGAAGCCGGTGAAGCGACAGATAAGCGATCGCCCGAAGCGATAGGAGCAACGATGTTGCGCGACCATTCTGCAAAATTGCAGAATGAGCCAAAGGCGATTATGACGCACAAGACGCCATGTACGACTGGAACGACCTCAAAGCCTTTCTCGCGGTCGCGGAGACGGGCAGCACGCTGTCGGCGGCGCAGACCCTGCGCGTCAGCCAGACGACCGTTGCCCGCCGCGTTGCCGCGCTGGAGCAGTCCACCGGCCTCAATCTCTTCGAGCGGCGACAGGCGGGCTATGCGCTGACCCCGGTGGGCGAGGCGATGATGGCGAGTGCGGTCGCCGTTCGCGACGCCGCGGACCGATTTGGCGAGGCGGCGGGTGCGCGGTCGCGCGATGCGGGCGGCACGGTCAGCCTGACGACGATGGAAATTTTCGCGGTGACCATCCTGCCGCCGATCTTGCGCGATCTTCGCACCGTGCATCCGGGGATTCATATCCACCTCGATACCGCGGACGAGCCGCGTGATCTGGCCGCTGGTGCGGCGGACATTGCGATCCGCAGCAGTAAACAGCCGTCGGGCGCGGGCCTCGTCGGGCGGCGGATCGCCGACAATCCGTGGACCCTCTATTGCAGCCGCGATTATGCCGACCGTCACGGCATCCCGCACAGCCGCGCCGAACTCGCCACCCACCCCTTTATCGGCGGCGGCGGCGGAGTCTGGGAGCCGTACCAGGCCTGGCTGCGGCAATATGGGCTCGAGGATTCGGTGGTGATGCAATATGACAGCGGAACCGGCCTGCTCGCGGGTGTCCGCTCGGGCATGGGCCTCACCATCTTGCCCGCCTTCATCGCCGACCGTGAGCCCGATCTCATCCGCTGCATTCCGCCCAGGAGCGAAGATACCACGGGCCTGTGGCTGCTCACCCACGAACGGCTGCGCCATGTGCCCCGCGTCCGCCTCGTCCTCGACTTCCTCGCGGCCGAACTGACGAAGCTCGCGCGGGACAAGTAACAAGGGTGGCGATGAAACACGACGCCCCTTTCCCATTCTCCCTCGCGGCGGGCAGGGCGGGCGTCGGCGCGGGCGGAATATGTGATTCCAGAGTGAAGTTGTTCAGTTTTCCGTCGCTTCGACGACGAGGCCTGCTTCCCCTTTTCGTCACCCCGGACTTGATCCGGGGGCCTCCTCTTCCAGCGCAGCCAAATGGACCCCGGATCAGGTCCGGGATGACGAAGGGAGATGGAAAAGCCGAATCGCGAATGAAGTTACGCCGAATTCCGCCGCTTTTCGAAAGTGCCTCAGCGGATCGAGGCGCACCCCAATGCCGCCGCGTCGATCGCCGTCGCGGCGCCGCGCAGGCGATAGCTGTCGGTGATTGCTCCGCCGGTTGGGGTGCCGCTCGTGACGCTCATGCTCGGGGCCGATCGCATCGCGGCGACGATCGCGGCGTCCATCCGCGCATCGCTCGCCCAGCCGTGCGCGCCATTGCCGGTCAGAATGAAGCGGCGACCGCCGATCGTCAGGCGCAGTTCGCGATTCGGTGCGCGTGCCTTCGAGAGGCGGATATAAAATTGGCCGCGGATGCGCGCTTTCGGCCAGGTACCGACGCTGGCATAGGCCTTGATCTGCGGCGTCCCGATCGTCGCGGATGGCGAGGCGATCGCATAGCAGCGCGGGGTCCCCGGATCGCGAAACGCGCCCCAGTCGCCGAAAATGCCGAGCGCGGTCGGCGGCGCGGCGAGCGCTGCGGCGGGAACCGCTGCCAAAAGGGCGAAAAAGGGCAGGGCGCGCCGCATCGCGCCTCGTTCGCGCGAATGGGGATGCTTTGCAAGCATGGCTTGCACGCCGCGACGCGTACGTTAAGGAAGGTGGACATTTTAAGGGGCAGGGAATCGGGGCGCCGAATCGCTCGCGGTATCGGCCCTTTCAGGGACTTCTCCCGCACGAAACACAGGATGGCGGACTAGAATGAAAGCGACGATCGAACGCGCAGTGTTGTTGAAGAGCCTCGGCCACGTCCAGTCGGTGGTCGAACGGCGCAATACCATTCCCATCCTATCGAACGTCCTCATTGAAGCCGACGCGTCGGGCCAGCTCAAATTGATGGCGACCGACCTCGACCTTCAGGTTGTCGAAACCATCGCGGCCAAGGTCGAAACACCTGGCACCACCACCGTGTCGGCGCACACCTTGTTCGAAATCGCCCGCAAATTGCCCGAGGGCGCCGAGGTCAGCCTTGCCGCCGCCGAGGGCAAGATGCAGGTCAAGGCCGGCCGTTCGAACTTCAACCTGCCGACGCTGCCGCGCGATGATTTCCCGGTGATCGCCGAAGGCGACCTTCCGACCAATTTCGAACTGCCGGTCGCCGAACTGATCCAGATCATCGACAAGACGCGCTTCGCCATCTCGACCGAAGAAACGCGTTACTATCTCAACGGCATCTTCCTGCACGTCGCCGAGGACGCATCGGGTCCGGTTTTGAAGGCCGCGGCGACCGACGGCCACCGCCTCGCGCGCTATACCGTTACCCGCCCCGAAGGCGCGTCGGCGATGCCCGACGTTATCGTGCCGCGCAAATGCGTTGCCGAAATCCGCAAGCTGCTCGATGAAGCCGAAGGCAATGTCGAAATCAGCCTGTCGGCGACCAAGATCCGTTTCCAGCTCGGCCATGCGATCCTGACTTCGAAGCTGATCGATGGCACCTTCCCCGATTACAGCCGGGTCATTCCGACCGCGAACGACAAATTGCTCAAGGTCGATCCGAAGAGCCTGTTTCAGGGCGTCGATCGCGTCTCGACGATCGCCAGCGAAAAGACCCGCGCGGTCAAGGTCGGTCTCGACAAGGATCGCATCACCTTGTCGGTGACCAGCCCTGAAAACGGCACCGCAGCCGAAGAGGTTGCGGCGGTCTATGACAGCGAAGCGATGGAGATCGGTTTCAACGCGCGTTATCTGTCCGACATTCTGGGGCAAGTCGATGGCGACACGGTCGAACTGCACCTCGCCGATGCCAATGCTCCGACCCTGATCCGCGAAAGCGAAAAGAGCCCGGCGCTCTATGTGTTGATGCCGATGCGGGTCTAGAAACCCGATACAAGCCGAAACGAAAAAGGCCCCGCAGTTGCGGGGCCTTTTCTTATCCGGCTTTCGTAACCCGCCAGATCACGCCGCCGGTATCATCGGCGACCAGCGCGCTGCCATCCTTCGCGACCTCGACATCGGCCGGCCGGCCGCGGGTGGTCTTGCCATCCTTGGACAGGAACTGGTCGAGCAGCGTGACCGGCAGCGCATCGACCGGCCTGCCGTTCGCGCCGAACTTGACGAACACGACGCTGTAACCCGCGACGGGTTCGCGGTTCCACGACCCGTGCAGCGCGACCAGCGCGCCATTCGCCCAGCGGTCGCCAAGGTTGAGACCCTGCGTAAAGCTCATCCCCAGCGGGGCGGTATGGGCGCCGAGTGCATATTTGGGGCGCTTGACATATTGGCGGCGGTCCTCCGCCTCGGGCTCGACCCGCGGGTCGATCACGCCGCCCCAATAATACCAGGGCCAGCCATAGAAATCGCCTTCGGTAACGTCGGTCAGATAGTCGGGAACCAGGTCGCTGCCCAGCATGTCGCGCTCGTTGACGACGGTCCACAGCCGGCCGCCGTCCGGGTAGAAGCCCAGACCGACGGGGTTGCGGATGCCCGCGGCGAAGGTGCGCACATATTTTTGTTCGGGCCGCACTTCGAGGATGCTGGCGCGGCGAACCTCGTTGCCCATGCCTTTTTCGCCGATGTTCGAATCGGCGCCGACCCCGATGTAAAGCCAGCCATTGGGCGCGGCGGCGAGGCTTTTGGTCCAGTGGCGGTTGGTGCCCTTTGCAGGCAGGTCGACGATCTTCGCCGGCTTGCCGCTCATCTGCGTTTCGCCCGCGACATAGGGAAAGGCGAGCAGGGCGTCGGTGTTGGCGACGTAAAGCGTGCTGCCGACCAGCGCCATGCCATAGGGCGAGTTGAGGCCGGTGATATAGGCGGTCTTGACCTCTGCCTTGCCATCGCCATCGGCATCGCGGAGCAGGGTGATACGGTTTGCCGACGGGCGGCGGCCGGTGCCGCCCTTGCTCATCAGATTGCCCATGATCTTGCCCTCGATACCCGAGCTGTCGCGCGGAGGGCTCTGTGCTTCGGCGACCAGCACGTCGCCATTGGGCAGGACGAGCATGTTGCGCGGATGGTCGAGCCCTTCGGCAAAGCGTGCGACCGCCAGACCTTCGGCGGCGCGCGGTGCCTGTCCCGCGGGCCAGCTTGTCGCCTCGGGCACGTTGATCGTCGGGAATGTCTCGGTACGCTGCGACGCCATCACCGGCACGCGGCCGCTGAGTTCGGCGGTCGAGAAGCGCGCGACGTCGGGCCGCGACATGACGTAGAGCGTGACGCCTCCCGCAATTGCGATCGGCACCAGGGCGAGGGCGGTATATTTCAGGATCTTGCGCATGATCCCTGTCTACACGTCGATGGCGCGGCGGCAAAGGGGCGAAACATGCCCGGAAGCTATCGGAGGGTGGTTAATGCACGCCTTGTACCGATTAACCTTACCTGGTTGTTCATTACGGTTGGGAACGGCACGGTGAGGGCCGGGGGTTAGGGTTGGGGTTCGAAGCAACGGACCGGGAATTCATGCAACTGTCAGCACCCTTTCTTGCCGACCGCGCGGCGGTCGACGACGCCCATATGCTGATTGCCCAGCATGGTGAGGAAGCCGGCTTCGCCGCTGCCGCCCGCGCAGAGCAATATCGCGTGCTCGGCAACCATGTGCATTTCGCGCGCTGGCGTCAGATCGAGCGGCTGATTACCTATTTGGCGATCGATACCGCGCTCGATACGGTGCACTGAATCAGAGCTGCAGGCCCGCCGTTTCGGGCAATCCCGCCATGATGTTGAGATTCTGGACGCAGGCGCCGCTCGCGCCTTTGCCCAGATTGTCGAGCCGCGCGACGAGGCGTGCCTGGCTGCCGCTAGCGTCACCGAATACGAACAACTCCAGCAAGTCGCTTCCAGCGCTGGAGGCGCGCAGCAGCATTTCGCCATCGGCGGGCGGTTCGCCCATGACCACTACCCGGCTGCCAGCGTAGAATTTGGCAAGCGCGTCGCGCAGTGCGTCCGGCGATCCAGCACCCGGCATCGCGCCCAGGTGCAGCGGAATTTCGACCACCATCCCGCGATGTGCGGCAACGACGGCGGGCGAGAAAAGTGGCGCGATCGCCAGGCCGCAGCGTGCCTGCATCTCGGGCACATGCTTGTGACCAAGCTGCAGAGCATAGCCGCGCCACGCGATGTCGCGGTCACTTTCGAAGCGTTCGATCAGCGCTTTGCCACCGCCCGAATAGCCGCTGACCGCGTGGCAGATATAGGGCCAGTCGGCGGGGAGCAGGCCAGCGCGAACGAGCGGCGCGACCAAAGCGATGAAACCGGTCGAATAACAGCCCGGGTTGGAAACGCGCATCGCTTCTGCGACCGCATCATGCCCGCTAACTTCGGGAAAGCCATAGATCCAGCCCGGCGCGACGCGATGGGCGGTCGAGGCGTCGATCACGCGCGTGTGTTCATTGTCGATCATGGCCACCGCTTCGCGCGCGGCATCGTCGGGCAGGCAGAGGATGACAAAGTCGGCGTCATTGAGTGCCTTGCGCCGCGCGGCGGAATCCTTGCGCCTCGCTTCGTCGAGGGTGATCAGCGCAAATTCGCTCCGGCCGGACAGGCGTTCGGCGATTTCGAGGCCCGTCGTTCCCGCGGCACCATCGATGAACACATTATAAGTCATGGATTATTTCAGTCGTTTATAGCCGGAAACCGGCGGATCATGGTCCTTGGCCGCCGATCGTGCGATCACGTCGGCCAGCGGTTCGCTTTTGACCGCCATCCATCGTCGGCTTGCATGAATGATATGCCGGTCGTCGGCCATGATGCCGACGTGGCCGGGAAAGAAAACCAGATCGCCGCGCGCGAGGTCGGCCGGCGCGACATCCTTGTCGGCACCGAGCGAGGCGAGTTGCAAATCACTGTCGCGCGGCAACTGGACGCCCGCGGCGCCCCACGCCAGCTGGACGAGCCCCGAACAATCGACGCCCTTTGCGGTGCGGCCGCCCCACGCATAAGGCGTGCCGATCATCTCTTCGGCGATCGCGGCGGGATCGCCGTGCTGCGCCCCAACCTCGACCATCACGGCGAGCGGGAGAAACCCGTGCGCGGTCGCGAGCCATTCGCCTTGCTCCTCGCCCATCACCAGCGCGCCGCGCGGCAGCATGCCGGGACCGGCGCTGGCGGTGTCGGGGGCACTGTGCAGCATCGCTTCGCTCATTCCGACGCGGTGGGTCGGCGCGATCGGCGTTCCCAGCGCTTCGGCAGCGAGATAGCCGACATAGTGGTCGGCGAGGCAATAGCCCCACGCCCAGCCGCCCGTCAGGTCGAGCAGGGCGAAGCCTTCGCCGAACAACAACTGGCTCGTCTGTTCGGCTTCGAGGGAGGGTAAGGCGCGCAAGGATACGGCAGGCAGGACGCCGCTGCGCATCATCGGCGCGGCATAGTGCGGCGCGAAATGCTGGCCAGCGACGGCAATATCGGCAAGATCGGGGCGGATGGCGACGATGCGCGGATCATAAGCCTGCGACGTGCCGGTCAGGCCAAAGCGGCCGCGGCCAGCGCCCGCCGCACCGGGGCGCCCCATACGCACGCGGTTTGCCGCTGAATGTTCGCCTGTCTCCGCTGTCACTTGCCGTCCTGTATATGCCGGTGGTCCGCCGCTGACGGATAATCGCGCGCCATTAGACCAGCAGGCGGCGCTTTATCAAGACGCTTCACTCTTGCTGCGGCGGCCATAGCGTGCCTGCAACATCGCCCAGGCCGCGCGCAGTCCCAGCGCTGCGCCACCCTTCGGTCGCCCCGGTTTCGCCGATGGGCGCCAGGCGAAAGTGTCGAAATGCGCCCAAGGCGTACTCTCTGGAATGAAGCGCTTGAGGAACAAGGCCGCGGTGATCGACCCGGCAAAGGGCGAACTTCCGGCATTGCCGAGGTCGGCGATGTCCGTTTCGAGCAGGTCGGCATAGCCATCCCAGAGCGGCATCCGCCACAACGTATCGTCGCGGTCGATTCCGGCCGCCAGCATATCGGCCGCGAGCATATCGTCATTGGAAAACAGCGCGGGCAGGTCGGGGCCGAGCGCGGTGCGCGCGGCGCCGGTCAGCGTCGCGAAATCGACGATCAGTTCGGGCTTGTCCTCACCTGCCTTCGCCAGCGCATCGCCCAGCACCAGCCGGCCCTCGGCGTCGGTGTTGCCAATCTCGACCGTCAGTCCCAGCCGGCTTTTGAGGACATCGCCAGGGCGAAATGCGTCCGCTGAAATGGCATTTTCGGCTGCCGCGATCAGGCAGTGGAGGCGGATCGGGAGCCCCGACGCCATCACCAGTTCGGCGAGCGCGAGGGCGTGTGCGGCGCCGCCCATATCCTTTTTCATCAGCCGCATGCCCGATGCCGGTTTGATGTCGAGCCCGCCGCTGTCGAAGCTGATCCCCTTGCCGACCAGCGCGACGCGCGGATGATTGTCCTTGCCCCAGACGATCTCGATTAGGCGCGGTGCATGATGCTTCGATGCGGCGCGTCCGACCGCGTGGATCATCGGATAGCCTTGTTCAAGCGCCTCGCCCTTCGTGACGCTCAGCTTCCCGCCATGCGCCTTGGCGATGCGTTCGGCTTCTTTCTCGATCGCCGCCGGTCCCATGTCGGCGGCGGGTGTGTTGACGAGATCGCGGACGAGCGCAACCGCGCGCATCTCCGCCACCGTGGGCGCGATCGCGCCGACGTCGCTGGTCAGCAGGACGCGCGGCCCCTTGATGGCGGTCTTCGTTCGATAGGCGTCGAAACGATATTGCGCGCTCATCCATCCGAACAAGGCTTTGCCCGGCTGACGATCTTCAAGGCGATAGCGGCCCTCGGGAAGAATTTGGCCCAGCTTGGCGAGGCACCAGGCCGACAGTTCATCGACCTTGGCGACCGTAGTGACGACCGTCCATTTTTCGGGGTCGTCGCCCGGCAAGATCGCGTGGACGAACGCATCGGGCCTGAAACCGACTGCGGCGAGGTGGGCGCGCTCGCGGGCGTTGCGACCCTTCAGCCAGTCATCGTAGCATTGTTTGTCGACGAGATGGATGGTGTGCGCGTCTTGCCCCTTGTCGGGCTGAATCATGTCGGAATAGTCGATCATGATTTTCTGCTAGGCCTGCCGGGAAACTTTGTCGATTCCCGGAGTTATGCCAGCATGACAGTTGCAACATCCCCCCTCTGCCGCGCCCTGATCCTGCCGGGCATCCTCCTTCTCGCCGCCTGCTCGGGCGAAAGCGACGCGCCAGCCAGCAAGGCCGACAAGGTCGCTGCGGCAGCGGTTCCCGGGGCTTCCCCCGGCGGAGCCGCCGACGTCGCGGCGAAAAATGCGCCCGCATCGGACGTGAAAGAAAACAGCGACCTTCTGGAGTTCGCCTATGGCTATCCGGCCGAGGCGGCGCAGATCGCAAAACTGGCGGCGTGGCTCGACAATGATCGCGCGACGAAACGCGCGGCGCTCGCCGCCGCCGCCGAGAGTGACCAGGCGGGGGCCAAGAAGGAAGGCTTCCCCTATCGCGCCCATGTCCATTTGGAGAAATGGGAAAAAATCACCGAGACGCCGCGCTTCCTCAGCCTGTCGAGCGAGATCCAGACCTATACCGGCGGCGCGCACGGGATGACCGGCTTTGATAGCTTGATCTGGGACCGCAACCGCGGCATCCAACTCAAGCCGCTCGACCTTTTTGCCAGCAGCGCCGCGTTCGATGCCGCTATCCGCGACGACTTCTGTGCCGCGATTGCGCGCGAGAAGGCGGCGAGGGGGATAGAACTTCCGGAGGAACCCGACAGCCCGTTCGCCAAATGCCCACCGGCATCGGCGCAGACGGTCTGGCTCGGTTCGTCGGACGGGCGCTATCTCGATCGGCTGACGATCGCGATCGCACCCTATGAGATCGGCCCCTATGCCGAGGGCAGCTACAAGATCAACGTGCCGATGAACCGCGCGGTCGTCGATGTGGTGAAGAAGGAGTTCGCGCGCGACTTTCTTCCCGGCAAATGACCGGGAGCGGGCCGGCGGCAGCTATGTTGTTCGTGGATTGCGGGGGCAGGCAGGAGAATTGTCATGCCAGCCAAATCGAAGGCACAGCAGAAAGCCGCCGGTGCTGCATTGAGCGCCAGTCGCGGCGACACGCCCAGGTCGAAGCTCAGGGCCGCTTCTAAAGAAATGCTCGAAAGCATGAGCGAAAAGCAGCTCGAGGATTTCGCGAGCGGATCGACCAAGGGCAAGCCCGAACACGTCGATTGATCGGATTCACTGGAGTGGCGCTGTTCCTGATCATCGCATTGGTGGTTTGGCTGGTGCGGCAGCAGCGCGCGAAGCGCGCCGCCTGACCGTTATTCCGCCGCTTGCAGCTCCGCCGGGGCCGCCACCGCCGCCCGCGCCCCGCTGAAGGCCAGCACCCCGTCATCAATCGCGCCGGTTTTCATGTCGATGCGGTCCTGCACGTAATTCTGGCTGAGCCGCCACGGCAGCGCGACCGTACTTTTGGGCATGATATGCAGCGAGCGCTGGATATAGCCCGACGAGAAGTCGAAGACATTTTCTTCTTCGAGGCTCGACGGGTCCGCCAGCGCCGGCGTCGCGACGGTGGTCGCGGTGTCCCGCATATGATTGAGAACACGGCAGACATATTCCGAAACGATGTCGGCACGGAGCGTCCAGCTTGCATTGAGATAACCGAACACCGCTGAAAAATTCGGCACGTTCGAGAACATGCACGCCTTATAATAGAAATGCTCATGCCATTCGACGGCCTGACCATCGACGCGCACAGGAATCTTGCCCGCGACCGCAAGGTTCAGTCCCGTCGCGGTCACGATGATGTCGGCATCGAGATGCTTGCCAGACTTGAGCTGAATGCCGTTGGCGTCGAAACGGTCGATGTGATCGGTAACGACCGAGGCCTTGTCGGCTTTGATCGCTTCGAACAGGTCGGCGTCGGGAACGAGGCACAGGCGCTGGTCCCAAGGATTATAAGGCGGCGTAAAGGCTTCGGCGTCATAGCGGTCGCCGAGCGCGGCCTTGACCTTCTTGGTCAGGAAATCCTTGACCTGCTGCGGCTTGTCGCGGGCCTTTTTGAAGACGATATCCTGCAACTTCACATTCTTGAAACGCGTGATTTTGTAAGCCAGTTTTTCGGGCAGAATCTTGCGCAGGAAATTGGCCAAGCCATCCTTGGCCGGGCGGATCGCGTACCAGGTCGGGGTGCGTTGCAGCATCGTCACATGCGCCGCATCCTTTGCCATCGATGGAACGATCGTGACTGCCGTGGCGCCCGAGCCGATCACGACGACCTTCTTGTCCTTGTAATCGAGATCTTTCGGCCAGAATTGCGGGTGGATGATCTGGCCTTTGAAATCCTCGCGCCCGGTGAAATTGGCGTCGAAGGCCTCGTCATAATCATAATAGCCCGCACCAAGGTACAGCCAGCGCGCGGTCGTCGTCGATGTCGCGCCTTTGTCATCCTCCATCGTCACGGTCCAGCGCGCGGCGCTGCTATCCCAGTCGGCGCCCACGACCTTGCGATTGAGGCGGATATGCTCGCGAATATGGCGCTCATCGACGATGCGGTTCAGATATTCGAGAATCGAGGGACCGTCGGCGATCGATTTTTCATGCTTCCACGGCTCGAAGACGAAGCCCAGCGTGTGCATGTCGCTGTCCGACCGGATGCCCGGATAGCGGAACAGATCCCAGGTGCCGCCGAGGTTGGCGCGGCGTTCGACCAGCCCGAAGCTGCGGTCCGGGCTATATTGCTGAAGGTGGACCGCCATGCCGATGCCCGAAATCCCGGCGCCGACGATCAGCACATCCTGATCGACCGGAGCAGCCGTTCCGTTCGCGGGGCGTTCCATCGTCGCCGTGCCTGCCATATTCCTGTCTCCCGGCTATGTTTTGTGGACAGCTTACGCACCGCGTTTCATTTTGCAATCGAATTGACAGGGGTGAAAGTAGGGGGCGGATAGGGGGGAGGCGGTGAAGCGTCCTTGTCGCTGTCACAATATTGTCATAGGGGCGTAGCGTTTTTATCAGCTGCCGGGCGTTCCGCCTCGCTGTATTCCATGGAAAGGATGAAGCCCGTTGCGCCAGATCGCTGTCCTTCCCTATCGTTTTTCGGGGCCCGCGCAGGATGGGCCGACCGAGATTTTGTTGATCACGTCGCGTGAGACGAAGCGCTGGGTGATTCCCAAGGGCAATCCGCTGACCGGGATGGAGCGCCACGCCGCCGCCGCGATCGAGGCCGAGGAAGAGGCCGGGGTGCTCGGCGCCGTCTGCCCGACCGCGATCGGCAGCTATGAATATCGCAAGCGCCGCGCCAATGGCGCGCAGATCATGTATAATGTCGAGGTGTTTCCGCTCGCCGTGACGTGCGAACTTTCCGAATGGAAGGAAATGGACGAGCGTGATCGGCAGTGGTTTTCCTTTGACGCCGCCGCGGCGGCGGTCGAGGAGCCCGACCTTCAGGCGCTGATTCGCTCGTTCGGTGACACCGGCTTTCGCGCCGTCGCCGCGCCGCGCGGCGTCGTCCAAAATGTAGCAGAGAAGACAGGGGTTAGCTGGATGTTCGCATGGTTTCAGCGTTTGCTGCCGCGACAGGGGAATTTTTTCGAGCTGTTCGAAAACCACGCCGCGACGCTGGTAGCTGGCGCCAACGCCTTGTCGCGCATGCTGCAGGGCGGCGAGGGCATGGCTGACCATATCCAGGAAGTCATCGAGCGCGAACATGACGCCGACGCGATCACCCGCGAAGTGTTGCAGACCGTCCGCCGCACCTTCCTGACCCCGTTCGACCGCAGCGCGATCACCAGCCTGATCGCGTCGATGGACGATGCGATCGACGAGATGCAGAAGACCGCGGGCGCCGTCGATCTTTACGACGTCAAGGAATTCGATCCCGAAATGCGCGACATCGCCGGGATCATCGTCGATGCCGCGCGGCTGACCGCCGAGGCGCTGCCGCTGCTCCGCAATATCGGCGCCAATGGCGCGCGCCTCCACGAGCTGACCGAACGACTGGTGCGGATGGAGGGCCATGCCGACGAAATCCACGCCGCTGGCCTCCGCCGCCTGTTCAAGGAACACGGGGAGTCGAACACCGTCCACTTCCTGATCGCGCGCGAAATCTACCGCCATCTCGAACGCGTCACCGACAGTTTCGAGGATGTTGCGAACGAGATCGACGGCCTGGTCATCGACCACGCATAAGCGGGGCGCACACCATGCACGAACTCGCTCTTCCTCTTCTCGTCGGCCTCGTCATCCTGGCGCTGGCGTTCGACTTTCTGAACGGGCTGCACGACGCCGCCAACAGCATCGCGACCGTCGTCGCGACGCGGCTGCTGCGTCCGGTGCAGGCGGTGCTGTTCGCCGCCTTCTTCAACTTCGCCGCCTATTTCCTGTCGGTGATCTTCCCCGAACTCCACAAAGTCGCCGAAACGATCGGCAAGGGGATTATCGACAAGGATCTGGTTACCCCGGCGGTCGTGTTCGGCGCGCTCGTCGGCGCGATGTTCTGGAACATCGTCACCTGGTTGAAGGGCATTCCGTCGTCGTCGAGCCATGCGCTGGTCGGCGGGATCGTTGGCGCGGGCGTCGCGCACGCGGGGTTTGAAGGGATCGAGTGGACCGGGCTCAACAAGACAGTGGTCGCGATCTTCCTGTCGCCGCTGCTCGGCATGATGCTTGCGATGGTGGTGATGCTGCTCAGCAGTTGGGCGCTGCGCCGTGCGACCGCCAGTTTCGCCGAGAAGACCTTCCGCCGCCTGCACCTCCTCTCGTCTGCCGCTTACTCGATCAGCCACGGGCTCAACGACGCGCAAAAGACGATGGGGATCATCACCGTCCTTCTCTATTCGACCGGCTATCTCGGCGGCGAATTTCATATCCCGCATTGGGTGGCGTTCAGCTGCTATGTTGCCATTGCGCTTGGCACGCTGTCGGGCGGGTGGAAGATCATCGAGACGATGGGCGGTCGCATCACCAAGCTGTCGCACCATCAGGGGTTTGCCGCTTCGACGGGCGGCTCGATCATGGTGTTCACCGCCAGCCTGCTCGGCATCCCGGTGTCGACGACGCACACGATTACCGGCAGCATCATCGGCGCGGGCGTCGCTCGCCGCGCCAGCGCAGTGCGCTGGGGCGTGGCGAGCAACGTCGTCGCGGCATGGTTCATCACCATCCCGGCGAGCGCGGTGGTCGCAGCGGCGTTCTACGGGATTACGCGGCTGTTTTGACCGGTTCGGGGTTGCGTTTGAATGAGAACGGAATAAGAACGATGCTATCGATCCGATAGCGGAGAACCCGTCATGGCCGGCGATTTCGATTTCCAGATTGGCAGCTGGCAGGTGCGGCACCGCCGCCTGAAAGCGCGGCTGGCGAACTGCAACGACTGGGAAGAGTTCGACGGTACGTGCGACATGCGCCCGATTTTGGGCGGCAACGGCAATGTCGAAGACAATGTCCTCCATATCCCCAGCGGCACCTATCGGGCGATTGCGTTGCGCTCCTTTGATCCCGTCCGGAAGAGCTGGGCGATCTGGTGGCTCGATGCGCGGAGCCCGCATAATCTCGACGTCCCCGTTATCGGCCAGTTCGAGGGTGGCGTTGGCCATTTTTACGCCGAGGACACGCTCGATGGCCGGCCGATCCGGCTGCGTTTCATCTGGAGCCGCACCGACGGCGCATCGCCGCGCTGGGAGCAGGCGATGTCGGCCGATGACGGCGCGACATGGGAAGTGAACTGGACGATGGATTTCACGCGGGCGTAGCCGGTCACTTCGTCGGGCGGTAATCGACGCTCGCCCCGCCGACCATCTGCACGGGCAGATAGAGGCCGTTGCCATAGGCTTTGATCTCGCCGATTGCGAAGCTGTCGACGCGGGTGCGGATGAGGAAGGGGCCTTCGCGCCGCTGGTCGATCGCGCGTTTGATCTTGCCCTGTAATTTGTCCAGATCATTGGTGAAATTCTGGGTCAGCGCGTCGGCGATCAGCGGCGCGAAACCTTCGCTGCGACCAAGCAGGATGAGCAGGTCGCCGCCAACCCCGTCGGTGTCGCCGTTGATCGAAAGATCGGTGAAATGGACCTCGGCCGACCCCGGCCGGTTCGCCGGAATCGCGGTCATCCAGATGCGCCCGTGGGTCGGCTTGCCCGTCCGGACTTCCAGCTTCGCATCGACATCGACGCCGACCGCGATGCGGCCGCCGGGCGCGCCATAGATGGTCGATTTGCCGAATGTCACCATCATCGAACCGAGCTTGGGCAGGACGAAGGGGCGCGTCGATCGTTTGGCGAGCGCGCGGTCGACGACGGGCTGGAGTATCGCATAATCGGCGATCACCGGCACGCGTACGTCGAGGTGCGGGCGGGGCATTTCGCGGACCAGCCGGCGGAGTGGGGTTGGCGTCGGGTCGGTCGGGCGCCCCGAGACAAAGGTTTCGGTGACTGCTTCCAGCCCGAGGTTGAGGTTCATCCGCTGCCCCTCGATCCGGTAGCCGCCATAGAGGATGCGCTGCGGGGTGACGCGCATCCACACCGGCGGGTTTTCGCGGTTGAGCTCGAGTGCGGTGAAGCTCTGCCGCCAGATATCGGCGGCCTGTTTGCGGATATCGATCTTCGCGATCTCGCGGCTCACTTCGCGCTCGATATCGCGCACGACGGGCGCGAGCTTGGCATCGGCTTCATCGGTGAACGTAATGCGCTTGCCGAGGAAATCGATCCCCGGCGGCTGGGTCCAGCCATAGCTGATCCGCGCCTTGCCCTGCGTACGCCAGTCGGGGGTCAGCTCGACGCGGATGCGTGCATGCGCCATCGCGGCGCCGGTTGCGGTCTCGCCCTTCAGCACCCCGCCGACATCGCGGGCGCGGATCGTCGCGTGGATCGGCATGTCGACGACGATCTCGCTGCCTTTGCCGCGCAGGCGCAGCGGGCCGCGCGTCACCTGCCCGACGATGGTGCAGGCGATCGGCGGGGTCACCTTGACCTTCTTGCCGAAGATTTTGACCCTCTGCGGTGGGACGCAGGCGGACTCGCGCTTGTCGATCGTCCACAGCGTCTTCGGCACCGCGCGTTCGAGCGCCTGTTTGAGCGAGGCGGTGCTGGCGTTGATCGGCACCGCGATTAGCGAGGTTTGGGTCGGCGAGGGGGCGGTATCGGTTGCGCGCGGCGGCGGGGCGACGTCGGTCTGGCGGTCGCAGCCGGCGAGCGCCGCCGGGAGGAGCAATGTAACGATTGCCAATTGGACTAAACGCATGCCGTGCCCCTGCTGCGGTTTCACCTGTCTATAACATCGGATGCCTAAAGCCGTTCCTTGGCGAGAGGGGTTGGTTGGAAAGTGACGTAAATCTCGCCAACTTCACACTGAAATCGCGTTTTGCATCGGGGCGCCAGCGTTTGTCGGACTGCCCTCACACCCATCGTGACCCCGGACTTGATCCGGGGTCCACCTGCCGCCGGGTCAAATGGATCCCGGATCAAGTCCGGGATGACGAAGAAGGGAAGGGGGAGTGGTCGCTGAAACGGCAGAAAATTGCGCAACTTCATTCTGGAATCGGCCTGGTCGCACCGGTCATACGGGGAAAACATGAAGTCATGGGCGACAAAGGACAGGAACACGCAAGGCGAAAATATCTTCTTTGTCGCCTTGCGCGAGGTCTCGCGCGAAATTCGGGTCGGGGGTGCGCGAAAATAGGAGGGGGAGATAAAAACCGGCATGGGCAGAGGCTAATGCGACGGAACTTTACAGGACAGCGGTTTTTTGCGTGCCCGGATTGTTCAATTTTCTAGCGAAGATTTGAATAGATGATTTGAGTTGAATATATGATGATATTCATATCATTGTTATAAATTGATTTATTGTGTCTAGAAATTGAGAAGATATGCGCTTAATATGATGATGTATATTATTTCAAGTAATGTGAAGGTATAGATGCGCGCAAGCATGTTGTGCGCATATTCCGGCGATGCCGGGGGAAAGAGCGTGGCATGGCTATCGATCCGCGTGACAGAATTCTGAATGTCGTTCCTTCCATCCATGTCGAGCAAGACTGGAGCTTCGAGACGGCCAAAGATGTCGGCATGGTGGCGGCGGGGCCGCTGCCCGCGAGTGTCGATCTGCGCGAAAGCTGGTGGGCCGTCGGCGATCAAGGAGGAACCGGAAGCTGTGTGGGTTGGGCCTGCGGCGACGCGGTGTTGCGCTGGCATTTCGTCAAGGCTGGCCGGTTGGACCAGAGCGAGACATTGTCCGTGCGACAGATATGGATGGCGTCCAAGGAACTGGACGAGTGGCCGAAGCCATCGACGTTTATTGAAAGCGCGGGAACCAGCCTGAAGTCGGCGCTGGATGTGGCCCGAAAATACGGGGTCGTTCCGTCGGCCACATTGGCCTTCGATTCCCCCAATTTCTACACGGGTCGTGAAGATCATTTCTATGCGCTGGCGTCGCAGAGGAAAATTTCTTCCTATATCGCGCTGGATTCATCGCCGCAGAAGTGGCGCGAATGGCTCGCCAAAAACGGCCCAATTCTGGCTCGGCTGGACTGCGACGATGCGTGGTTCGACGCCAAGACGACAAATGGTCGTCTGGCGGTCTATAATCGACCGGCCCAGCCGGCCGGCCATGCTGTGGCGATCGTCGGCTACACGCCCGATCATTTCATCGTTCGCAATAGCTGGGGGACGAGCAATTGGGGCGACGAGGGGTTCGCTTACGCATCGAATGCCTACGCCACGGCGGCGTTCGACGAGAGTTATGGCGTGGTGCTTTAACCGGCGCGCGCGGATCAGGCGACTACACCGAACAGATCATGCTCGTCGGCATCCTCGATTTCGACATCGACGACATCACCGGCTTTTAATGTCGCCGCCACGTCGCGCAGATACACATGACCGTCGATCTCGGGCGCATCCGCCTGTGAGCGGCCGGTGGCGCCGATGCTGCCGTCTTCGTCCGCATCACCGACTTCGTCGATGATCACGGGCAGGGTGCGGCCGATCTTGGCTTGGAGTTTCGCGGCGCTGATCGCGGCGGTTTTTTCCATGATGCGCTGATAGCGCTCTTCCTTGACCTCTTCGGGGACCTGATCGTCGAGCGCATTGGCCTGCGCGCCCGCGACGGGCTCGAAGCGGAAGGCGCCCACGCGGTCGAGCTGGGCTTCGTCGAGCCAGTCGAGAAGATATTGGAAATCGGCCTCGGTCTCGCCGGGGAAGCCGACGACGAAGCTCGAACGCACCGCGATGTCGGGGGCGATGGCGCGCCAGCTCTTCAGGCGGTCGAGCACCTTCGCTTCATTGGCGGGGCGCTTCATGCGCTTGAGGACGCTCGGGCTTGCGTGTTGGAAGGGGATGTCGAGATAAGGCGTCAGCAGCCCCTCGGCCATCAGCGGGATGACCGCGTCGACGTGCGGATAGGGATAGACATAGTGGAGGCGCACCCACGGCGCGTGGCCTTCGCTGGTCTGGAGCTGGCCGAGTTCGCGCGCGAGGTCGGTCATATGGGCGCGGACTTCGCGGCCCTTCCACTCGCGCGGATCGTGGCGCGTGTCGACGCCGTAAGCCGAGGTATCCTGGCTGATAACCAGCAGTTCCTTCGTCCCCGCGGCGACGAGCTTTTCGGCTTCGCGCAGCACCGCGTCGATGCGGCGGCTGACGAGTTTGCCGCGAAGGTCGGGGATGATGCAGAAGGAGCAGCTGTGGTTGCAGCCTTCGCTGATCTTCAAATAGCTGTAATGGCGCGGGGTGAGCTTCAGCCCGCCCTCGGGCACGAGGTCGATGAACGGGCCCTGCGTGGGCGGAGCGGCTTCATGGACCGCGTCGACGACCTGCTCATATTGATGCGCGCCGGTGACCGCGAGGACGTTGGGGAAGCGCGCGCGGATCACGTCGGCCTCATTGCCCATGCAGCCGGTGACGATGACGCGGCCATTCTCGGCCATCGCTTCGCCGATCGCCTCGAGGCTTTCTTCCTTCGCCGAATCGAGGAAGCCGCAGGTGTTGACGAGAACGACGTCGGCTCCCGCATAGTCGGGCGACAGGCCATAGCCGTCGGCGCGCAACTTGGTGAGAATCCGTTCGCTGTCGACCAAAGCTTTGGGACAGCCGAGCGAAACCATGCCGACTTTCGGCTGGGCGGGAAGGGTTTTGGTTGCCATGATTGGGCGCGCCTTTACGCGATTTCATGCCGCTTGTCACGCGCAGCGCGCGGGGCCATGCAGCGGGGCGACAAGATGCGTCCCGATGATAGGGCCGCGAAGATGAAGGATGACCCAATATGATAGGCGTGTTTGCGGCGATTTCGGCGGCCATTGCAGTCGCGGCAGGGGCGTTCGGCGCGCATGGCGCGGCGGGGCAACAGGAGGCCGAGTGGCTGCGCACCGGCGGACTGTATCAGTTGATCCACGCGGTCGCGGCGATGGCGATCATGGGCGTCGCACGCGGGCCGGCGGTGATGCTGCTTGGCGGGTCGGTTCTGTTCGCCGCGACGCTTTATGCGATGGCGCTGGGTGCGCCGCGCTGGCTGGGGGCGGTGACGCCGATCGGCGGAACGTTTCTGATCATCGGGTGGCTATGGGCGGCGTGGATTTACTGGCGGGGTTGATCAATCCGCCTCGCATGTCTCGCACGGGATGACCTCGACGACCACGTCGCCGGGTTCGAGCCGGCCGGCTTCGGCTTCCCAGAAGCCATAGGGCTTGCCGCCGCGATAGATGCGCAGCCCGCGGCCCCCGGTGGCGAGTTCGTCGAGACTCTTGCCAATTTCCTCCGGCCGCACCGGGCGTTCGGCGAGCTGGACCTTGCCGCTGACCGACGCGAGGTCGGCCATATAGTCGGCGACGTGCGCGCCCTGCGCCGATCCGGCGAGCAGCAGGCCGGTGAAGCTGACCGGGTTGATGACATTGTTGGCACCCGCCTGCCGCGCGAGCAATTCATTGTCTTGCGTACGGATGACGACACTGATCGGGACATGCGGCGCGAGGTGGCGGACGGTCAGAACCATCAGGATCGAAGTGTCGTCGCGGCCTGCCGACACCAGCACCGTCTGTGCCTGCGCAATCCGCACGTCGAGCAGGGTTTCGTCGCTCGACGCGTCGCCCTCCAGCACATTGCAGCCCATCGCCTCGGCGGCGTTGATCCGCCCGCGCGCGGTGTCGATGACAACGATGCATGCGGGGTCGGTGCCGCGCGCGATGAGTTCACGGACCGCTTCGCTGCCGCTGATGCCGAAGCCCAGCACGACAATATGGTTGGTGAGCTTTGCCTGGATGCGGGCCATGCGCCATTTTTCCCATGTGCGTTTGAGGACGAAATTATAGGCGGTGCCGACGAAAATGAAGAGCACCGCGATGCGGATCGGAGTGACGATCACCGCCTCGATCAACCGCGAACGGTCGGACACCGGGGCGATGTCGCCAAAGCCGGTGGTGGTGACCGAGATCATCGTGAAATAGACGACGTCGAGGAAGCTCATATGGCCGTCGTGGCTGTCCTTCAGCCCGGCGCGGTCGATCCAGTGGACGAGGACGACGATGCCGATCAGAAGGAAGGCGATGCTGAGGCGCGCGGTGACGTCGGCCCAGATCGGCCATTTGCTCGCCCGGCGCAGCGGGTTGAAGCGATGTTGCAGCTTCAGCTTGTCGGACGGCTTGCGGCTCATTGTCGCCCTTGTGCCAAAGCCATGGCGCTTAGGCTAGCCGCTAAGCGCCATAGGCCCCGCGCAACGCCGCAAGCGAGGCGTCGTGGGTCAGGTCGAGCTGGAGCGGGGTGACCGAGATAAAGCCGTCGTCGATCGCCTCGAGGTCGCTGTCGTGCCCCGGCGAATGTTCGATGCCGTGAAGGCCGAACCAGTAATAGGGATAGCCGCGCGGGTCGGTGCCCGCGACGATCGAACCGCGGCCATAATCGTGGAAACCCTGACGTGCGACGCGGATGCCGCGGACATCGTCGGCGGGGATCGCGGGGAAGTTGATGTTGATCAGCGTACGCGGAGTCATCGTCATGCCGAGCAGCGGACGGAGGACTTTGACGCCCCAGGCTTCGGCGGCACCGAAGGGGACGGTGTCGCCCATGCCTTCTGTGGCATAGACTTGGCTCAGCGCAATCGCGGGGATGCCTGCGAGCGCGCCCTCGATCGCCGCCGATACGGTGCCCGAGTAAGTGATGTCGTCGCCAAGGTTCGCACCGCGGTTGACGCCCGACAGGATCAGATCGGGCTTTTCGGGCATCAGCTTGCCGATCGCCATCATCACCGCGTCGGTCGGAGTGCCGCTGCACGACCAGCGCCGTTCGGCGTGCTGGCGGACGCGGACGGGGCGCGACAGGGTGAGCGAGTGGCCGGCGCCGGATTGCTCCTCGGCGGGCGCGCAGACCCAGATGTCGTCGCTCAGCTCGCGCGCGATGGCTTCGAGCACGGCCATGCCGGGGGCGTGATAGCCGTCGTCGTTGGTGAGGAGGATGCGCACGATTTTCTCTTTCTCTGTTCGTCACCCCGGACTTGATCCGGGGTCCACTCCGGCGCCGAAGGCATGGCCCCCGGATCAAGCCCGGGGTGACGATGGTTTAGTTGGCCGGCGTCAGCTTGGTGATCCCGCCCATGTAAGGCAACAGCACGTCGGGAATGATGACGCTGCCATCGGCCTGCTGGTAATTTTCCAGCACCGCAACCAGCGTCCGGCCGACCGCGAGCCCCGAACCGTTGAGCGTGTGGACGAATTCATTGCCCTTCACACCCTCGCGGCGGAAGCGCGTGTTCATGCGCCGCGCCTGGAAATCGCCGCAGTTCGAACAGCTCGAAATCTCGCGATAGCTGTTCTGGCCGGGGAGCCAGACTTCGAGGTCATAGGTTTTGCGCGCGGCAAAGCCCATGTCGCCGGCGCAGAGCAGCATGCGGCGATAGGGAAGCTCGAGCGCTTCGAGGATCGATTCGGCGGCGCGCGTCTTGCGTTCGAGTTCGGCGTCGGCGTCCTCGGGGCGGACGACCGAGACCAGCTCGACCTTCCAGAATTGATGCTGGCGGATATAGCCGCGCGTGTCGCGGCCCGCCGAGCCCGCTTCGGAGCGGAAGCAGGGGGTGAGCGCGGTCATGCGGACGGGCAGGTCGGCGTCGGGCAGGATTTCCTCGCGCACCGCGTTGGTCAGGCTCATCTCCGACGTCGAGATGAGCCAGCGGCCGTCGGTGGTCTGGAACAGATCCTCGCGGAATTTGGGAAGCTGTGCGGTGCCGAAGGCGGCTTCGTCGCGGACCAGCAGCGGCGCGGCGCATTCGGTGTAGCCGGCGTCGATCGTCTGGCGGTCGATCATAAATTGACCCAGCGCGCGTTCGAGCCGTGCCATCGGGCCTTTGAGGAATGCAAAGCGCGCGCCCGCCATCTTCGCCGCGGTCTCGAAATCGAGCCCGAGGGCGGGGGCGAAATCGGCGTGCTCCTGCGGCGCGAAGTCGAAGTTGCGCGGGGTGCCCCAGCGCGCAATTTCGACATTGCCGTCCTCGTCGACGCCTTCGGGGACGTCGGCGGCGGGCAGGTTGGGGAGCGCGGCGAGCGTGTCGTGGAGTGCGGCGAGCTGTTCGCGCTCGGCGGCTTCCTGTTCGGGCAACGAGGTTTTGAGCGCGGCGACCTCGGCCTTCAGCGCCTCGGCGGCGTCCTTGTCGCCCTTTGCCATCGCCTGGCCGATCGCCTTCGACGCTTCGTTGCGCCGCGCGAGCGATCCCTGCATCCCGGTTTGCAGCGCGCGCAGCGACGCGTCGGCGGCGAGAATGACGGCGGACAGGGGTTCGAGGCCGCGGCGCGCGAGGCCGGCGTCGAACGCTTCGGGATTTTCCCGGATCAGGCGGATATCGTGCATCGCCGCGCTATGGCGTTGCCGCCCGCGCCGCGCAACCCCGTCCTATCGTTCCAGCAAGTTGGCGAGCTGGCCGATCGCGGTGCCCCAGCCGATGTGAAAGCCCATTTCGTCATGCTTGCGGCTGTCCTCCGGGGTCTTGTGCAGGACACGGGCCGAATAGAGCGTGCCGCCGTCCTGCGCCTCGAAGGTCAGGATCGCGGTGAGCGCGAGCCAGGGTTCGGCGGGCTGCCAGCCCCCGGTGAGGACGGTTGTGAAGACCAGCCGCTGTTCGGGAATGGCTTCGAGGAAACAGCCGTCGACATGCGGCTGAAATTCGCCGCTGCCTTCGCGCATCCGCGTGACGAAGCCGCCGCCGGGGCGGAGGTCGAGAGTGACGACCTGGCACTCGATCGGTGCGGGGATCCACCATTTTTCGAGATTTTCGGGGATGCTCCAGGCGTTCCACACCGCGGCGGGGGACGCGGCGATGAAGCGTGAAATCCTCAGTTCGGTTGAGTCGGTCATCATTCGCTCCCGGGGTGTTGCGATTCGACGAAGGCCGCGAGGCGATCGGTGCGCCCCTGCCAGATTGCGCGTTGCTCGCCGAGCCAGCCTTCGGCGGCAGCGAGGCGATCGGCATTGAGATGGCAGGTGCGGACGCGGCCGCTTTTTTCGGAGCGAATCAGCCCTGATGCCTCCAGCACCGACAGATGTTTCATGAAGGCGGGCAGCCCCATGGTGAAGGGCTCCGCGAGGCGTGTGACTGGTGCACCGCCGCCGAGCAGCCGGCCGATCACCGCGCGCCGCGTCGGGTCGGCGAGGGCGTGGAAGACCGAGTCGAGCGCGGGCTGTTGGTTCACCATATGGAGAAGTATAGCCAATGGTTTCCCATATGGCAAAGTAATATCCACCCCCTGGAAAAAGGGGCCGCCCGATGAAAGACGACCCCAGGGTTGGTGGCCCGGGTTGCCCCCCTGACCCCCAGTGGATGGCTTAGGCCGCGTCGGTGTCGGCGCTGTTTTGGCCAGCGGCGCGGCGACGGACGACGAGTGCCGCGGCGGCGGCGCCGAACAACAGGATCATCGGCGGCGCCGGTACCGGGGTCGGATCGCCCGACGAGCTGCTGGTGCTGCCATTCGAGGATGACGAACTCGACGACGAACTGCTGCTCGACGAAGAGGATGAAGAGGAACTGCTGCTGGTGCTGCCGAAGCTGCTGCTGCCGCCGGTTGCGCCCGACGAGGTCGCGCCGCTCGACGAGCTGCTGCTCGACGAAGAGGATGAAGAGCTGCTGCTGCTCGATCCGCCCGACGAACTGCCGCCGTGCGAGCTGCTGCCATGCGACGAGCTGCCCCAGCCCGAACTGCCATGGCCGTGCGAGCTGCCGCCGCTCGATGAGGATGAGCTCGACGAGGAAGAGCTGGACGACGAACTCGACGACGAACTGCTGCTCGACGATGTGGACGTGCTGACGTTGCCCGAAGAGGTGGAGACATTGCCCGACGAGGTTGAAACGCCGCCGGTCGAGGTGCTGACACCGCCGGTCGAGGTCGACACGCCGCCCGTCGACGTCGAGACGCTGCCGGTGGAGGTCGAGACCCCCGAAGACGTGCTGGTGGTCGAGCTGAGACCGCCCGTGGTCGTCGAGGTAACGACGACATTGCCACTGCTGCCGCCACTGCCGCCGCCGCCAAAACCGCCGCCGAAGAAGCCGCCGCCGAAACCGCCGCCAAAGCCGCCGCCGATCACCGTGACGCCGCCACCGCTGCCGCCGCCTTCGAAGCGTTGCTGCGGGAAGGGGGCATAGGGGATCGGGGGCATCGGGATCGTCTGCGTCACCACCTGCGTCTGCGGTGTTTCGGTGCGGATGATCCGCTTGGTCGTCACGACGCGGCGTACGCGCTTGACGGGCTTGCGTGCGGCGTGGCGCTTGCGCACGACCGGCTTGCACGGCGTGCAGGACGGTGCCTTGCGAACCTGCGCCGCCGCGGGCACGTCGGCGATCTGCATCGCGCCGCTACCAATGATCGCACCCCCGCAGGTGCACGCACAAAGCTTGGCGAGGGCCATTCGGACAGACATAGGTTTCTTTCACTTTCCCGTTGCGGGTGGGTTGGCGCCGCCGGCCCGACACCTGCTTGATCATCAGCTAGGGCCAAAAGGCCAAAGCTTTGTGAACAGGGCAATCCTGTTAACCGCGTTCACCTGTCCGACAGCGGGAATTGGGGCACGGAATCAACCCCGAACACGCTTTCTGTTCCAAAACAATACAGAATTGGCGGTAATTCTATAATATTGGTTAACCCATGCGTCAATTTTTATAGAGTTGAGGGGGCCAAGGCTGACCAGAATCGCCATGAGCCTCCCCGAAGTGGATGCGGCGGTTCACCATCGCTTCACCCGTTCGTCGCTAAGTGGTCGCTTCGGCGCTTGTGTAGAAACCAGTGGCTGGTTATAGGCCCGGCGCATTCCCCGGTCTGCCACCGCGGCGGCCGCGGCGAGAGGAAAGGACGCAAGCCTTCGTCATGCCGACCCAGATTGCCGACATTGGCGCCGACGCGCTTCGACAAGCCAAATCAAACCTCGATTCGGATTATATTCCCAGCGACGACGAAGAGTTCATGAACGAACGGCAGCAGGAATATTTCCGCGGCCTGCTTCGCGCCTGGAAAAAATCGATCCTGACCGAATCGGAATCGACCCTGGCCCATCTGCAGGACGGGCCGCTGCGCGAACCCGATCTGGCCGACCGGGCCTCCAGCGAAACCGACTGGGCGATCGAACTTCGGACCCGCGACCGCCAGCGCAAGCTGATCGCCAAGATCGATTCGGCGATTCGCCGCATCGACGAGGGCGAATATGGCTATTGCGCGGTGACCGGCGAACCGATCTCGCTCGCCCGGTTGCAGGCGCGCCCGATCGCGACGATGACGCTGGAAGCGCAGGAGCGCCACGAGCGCAACGAACGCATCTCGCGCGAAGATTGACCCTCTTCCGAACGGTTTACGTTTCCGCAACGGCTCCCTGCTAGTTTCTTCGCGTCAATATCGGGCGCGGGGAACAGGTGTAATGGATAGTCGGGTACCGGTTACGCCGGATGAAGATATGGCGGCGTTGCCACGCGTCGCCGATCGCGACAGCCTGTTCCTGCAAGCCGGCCTGTTGCTTCCCGGCCCCAACGCCCCTGTCGTCGTTCGCGTACGCAATCTGTCGTCGGGCGGGATGCTCGCCGAAAGTCCGGTTCCGGTCACCGAAGGCACGGCGATCGTGGTCGAGCTGGCCAATGTCGGCACGGTGTCCGGACGGATCGTGTGGGCGGGCGAGGGCAAGTTCGGCATCGCCTTTGACCAGCAGGTCAATCCGCAGGCGGTCCGTCGCCAGGTCGTTCAAAAATCGGATTTGCCGGAATATCTCAGGCGCAGCGGGCTGGAGCGTGTGCCACTCTACCGCCGGCGCTGATGCGTTGGCACCAGCCGGCGGTAGCGATCGAACGATCGATCAGGCGATCGTCACCATCTCTTCCTTGATCCTGAGTTTTCGTTTCTTCATTTGCGCCAGCAAGACTTCGTCGGGGGCGGGGCGGCGCTCTTCATTCGCAATTTTCACATCGAGGTCCGCGTGGCGGGACTTCAGGGCGGAAAGGTGCGACATGCTCATTGGCCATTCTCCTTTTCGACTCGATTGGCAGGGCCGAGTAAATCACGAATCGCCCCCCATGTCGTGACGATTCGGCCAGACGGTGCCCGTTGCGGACCAACCGTGATCGTGGCAGGAAGGCCCTCGTGAACCCCGATGAAATTTCCCAGCGCCTCGAGCTACTTCGCGTCGAGCACCGCGATCTCGATGCCGCGATCATCGCGCTTGCCGACGGGACGGTGCCCGACCAGCTGCAACTCGCGCGGCTGAAAAAGCGCAAGCTGCGGTTGCGTGACGAGATTCAATGGTGCGAGGATCAACTGGTTCCCGATATTATCGCCTGAGTCCGCGAGCTGATTCAAAACGGGACGGCGGCGTTTTTCATGGTTACCGCCATTGCGAACCCGGGCGCGGCCATGCCATTCTGAGCTCATGTTCAAGGGGCAACCGCATATCAGGACCGCCGACCTTCCGGTGCAGCGCGCCCAGGTCGAAAATCTCTATGTCGAGGCGATGCTGCTGGCCGATGAAGCGCATGCAGCCTTTGCGGCGCAGCGCGAGTTTGGCCGGACTGCGGGGGGTGATGCGCGCGGCGCAGCGCTGTTTCTGATCGACCTTGCGTGCGAATCGCTCAAGACCACGACGCGGTTGATGCACATCATCGCCTGGCTGCTCCACCGCCGCGCGATGATCGCGGGCGATTCCGGCGCGGCGGCGAACGACAGCGCGGCGCGCATCGGCGAACCCGTCGCGGCGGATTGGGATATCTGCGTGCGTTTCGATGAAGCCACCCGCCGCATCATCGCCGCGAGCGAGCGCCTGTTCGAACGCGTCGCGATGCTGGAGGTCGGATGGCAGACGCCAGCGGTGACCCCGGTGCAGCAGATGCTGGCGCAGCTGGAAGCGCGGCTGTAGCTTCTTTCGCTACCGGTATTTCTGTAAAAATATTATCCCAGCCACTCGACCCATGCGCCATGGGCATGTGCGCGGCCGAGCATTTTCGGTGCGCCGTCACCCGGCCAGTGGCGCACCACCAGTTCGTGAAGATGCACCGTCCGGTTCGCCTCGAGCGCGATCCATGCGAGCGGCCGCCCGGCGGTCGCGCGGGCGCCCGCGGCTTCCATCGCCGCGGTGACGCGCGCCTGCTGATCGGCGGGGACATATTGCCAGACGATCGAGTGCATCAGCACCCGAGTCGTGCCCTCGGCTTGCGGCTTGGCGAGTTCGGCCTCGATGAAATCGGCGGCATTGCTTTGGACAAGATCTGGTTTCGTTTCCGTCGCCGCCGCGATCGCGGCTTCGATCCGCGCGAAACGAATATGATGCTCGGGCCAGACATAGGCCTTCAGCCGCAGCGCCTGCGCGGGATCGGTCAGATCGACCGGCGCGACGTCGCAGCCCTTGAGGCCCGCGAAGGCAATTTTATGCTGCGGCGGATGGTTGCCGCGCCATTCGGGGGTGAAGGCCATCACCCCGGGCTGCGGCCCGACCTGCACGGCGGCGAGGTCGTAATGATAGCGATCGATCATCAGATTGATCCCCGCGCTCGACCCGATCTCGAGGCAATCGAACATCGGCGGCAGGCCCTGTTCGGTTAGCCACAGCATCGCCGCGATGAAGTTCGACGATCGCCCCGCCTCATTGGTCTGGGGCGGGCCGTCGAGCCATGGAAGCAACGCCGCCTCGTGCCGCGCGGCGACCCCGGCGACGATCGCGGCATCGTTGATATCTTCGGAATCGGCATAAATCGGCGCGAGTTCATGCGCGGCGCCCGATAGGTGCAACGCGTGCAGCCCGCCCGCAGCGCGCAGCGGCAGCGCATCGGCGAGCGGCGCGCCTTTCCACCCCGCGATGCGCCGCGCGAATTCGGTCGCGGGGCGGTCGATCAAGGTAGCGAGCGCAGCGACGATCCGGGCCGTAACCGGCGCGTCATTGGCGCGGCAATAGATGACCTGATTGGCAAAGGCGGCGCGGACTGCCTTGCGTCCACCCTCGGCCATGTCGAGAAACTCGTATCGCTCGCTCATTGCCCTTTTTCCCGTCGCCGCCTATGTGCGCGACGCTTATGCCCGAACCGATCATCTTTGCCATCCCCAAGGGACGGATCCTCGACGAGGCGCTGCCGCTGCTCGCGCGCGTCGGTATCGAACCTGCGCCGGACTTCTTCGATTCGAAGAGCCGATCGCTGATCTTCGGAACCAACCAGCCGCATATCTCGCTGATCCGCGTCCGCGCCTTCGACGTCGCGACCTTTGTTGCGCATGGCGCGGCGCAGCTTGGCATCGTCGGTTCCGACGTCGTCGACGAATATGATTACAGCGAACTTTATGCCCCGGTCGATCTGGGTATCGGCCATTGCCGCCTGTCGCTCGCCGGCCCCGCCGACAGCGCCCCGCCGGGAATCGGTGCGAGCCACATCCGCGTCGCGACCAAATATCCCGCGACGACGCGCCGCTGGTTCGAGGGGCAGGGCATCCAGGCCGAATGCATCAAATTGAATGGCGCGATGGAAATTGCGCCGAAGCTCGGGCTCGCCTCGCACATCGTCGATCTGGTTTCGACGGGCAAAACGCTCGTCGAAAATGCGCTCGCCGAACAGGTGGTGATTTCGCAGGTCTCGGCGCGGCTCGTCGTCAATCGCGCGGCGTTCAAGCTGCGCTCGGCCGAAGTGCCGGCGCTGGTCGAGAAATTCCGGCAGGCGGTGGGCGATGCGGCGGCTTGATGCCTCTGCGCCCGGCTTTGCGGCTGCGTTCGACGCGCTGGTCGATGACCGGCGCGAAAGCGCGTCCGACGTATCGGCCGACGTTGCGGCGATCGTCGCGCGGGTAAAGGCCGAGGGCGACGTCGCGCTCGCCGACTATACCGCAAAGTTCGACCGCTTCGATCTGGACGCGAGCGGCTGGAGCATTTCGAAGGCCGAATGCGCCACGGCTTATGACGCGCTGTCGCCTGAGTTGCGGGACGCGCTGAACCTCGCGGCCGACCGCATCCGCGCCTATCATGCCGCACAGTTGCCTGAGGATCGCGACTATCGCGACGATACGGGCGCGCGGCTTGGTGCGCGCTGGAATGCGGTCGATGCTGCGGGCGTCTATGTCCCCGGCGGGCGCGCCGCTTACCCCTCATCGGTGCTGATGAACATCTTGCCCGCCAAGGTCGCAGGGGTCGAACGCATCGTGATGATGACCCCGACCCCGGGCGGCGAGGTCAATCCCGTCGTCATGGCCGCCGCGCACATCGGCGGGGTCGACGAAATCTGGCGCGTCGGCGGGGCGCAGGCGGTTGCGGCGCTCGCCTATGGGACCGACAAGATCGCGCCGGTCGATGTCGTCACCGGCCCCGGCAATGCGTGGGTGGCCGAGGCGAAGCGCCAGCTCTATGGCGTCGTCGGCATCGATATGGTCGCCGGGCCGAGCGAGATCGTCGTCGTCGCCGATGCGAAGAACGAACCGCATGTCATCGCCGCGGACCTGCTCAGCCAGGCCGAACATGATCCGACGAGCCAGTCGATCCTGTTCACCGACGATGCCGCTTTCGCCGACGCGGTCGCCGCCGCGGTCGATGCGATCATCCCGTCGCTGACCACCGCCGCGACGATGCGTGAAAGCTGGGATGCCAATGGCGCGATCATCATCGTGCCGACGCTCGCCGATGCGATCCCGCTCTGCGACCGTCTCGCCGCCGAACATCTCGAACTCGCGGTCGATGCTGACGAGGCCGACGCGCTGTTCGCCAGGGTGCGCCATGCCGGATCGGTCTTCCTTGGCCGCCATACCCCCGAGGCGATCGGTGATTATGTCGCCGGTCCCAACCATGTGCTGCCTACCGGCCGTCGCGCGCGTTTTTCGAGCGGGCTGTCGGTCACCGACTTTATGAAACGCACCAGCTTCCTCGCGCTCGATCCGGCTTCCCTCGCCGCGATCGGTCCTGCCGCGGTTGCGCTTGCCGGCGCCGAGGGGCTTCCCGCCCACGCGCTGTCGGTCAGCCAACGCCTCAAGTGAAACGAAAAAAGCCATGAACAAACGCTCCCAGTCCCGCTCCGCCGCCCGTCTCGCCGCCGTCCAGGCGCTCTATCAGCATGAGATGGAGGGGACGCCGGTTGCCAAGCTGATCCACGAATTCCATCAGCACCGCATCGGTGCAACGATCGAAGATGCCGAATATGCCGACGCCGACGTCGAATTTTTCGACGATATCGTGAAGGGCACGCTGGCGCGCTCCGCAGAGATCGACGCGGCAATCGTCGCGCGGCTCGCGAGCGGCTGGTCGATGGAGCGGCTCGACCGCACGATGAAAGCGATCCTGCGCGCCGGTTCCTATGAGCTGATGGCGCGGTCCGATGTTCCCATCGGCGCGGTGGTCAGCGAATATGTCGATGTCGCCAAGGCTTTCTTCGATGCGCGCGAAGCGGGCTTCGCCAACGGCCTGCTCGACGCGATCGGCAAGAATGTGCGGAAGAGCGCCTGAGGCGAGGGAAAACGGCGCCTGACGTGACCGAAATCAACCCGATCCGGTTCGACGGACAAGTCGCGCTGATCACCGGCGCGGCGCGCGGTATCGGCTTCGCCTATGCCCGGCTGCTCGCCGCGCGCGGCGCGACGGTCGTCATCCACGATATCGGCGCTGATTCGGACGGGCAGGGTTCCGATCCCGCTATCGCCGAAGGCGCGGCCGACGCGTTGCGACGCGCGGGCTGGCGGGCGTCGGGCGTGCATGACGCGATCGATACGCGCGAGGACTGCCATCGCCTCGTCCGGTCGGTCCTCGATGCGCATGGCCGGATCGACATGCTGATCCACAACGCCGGCTGGGTCGGCTATCAAAGCATCGAGGCGCTGGAGCCTGACTTTCTGCGGCGCGCGCTCGCGCTTCAGGTCGAGGCGCCCCTGTGGCTCGCGCAGGCGGCATGGCCCGCGATGGTGCGGCAGGCGCACGGCCGTATCCTGTTCACCACGTCGGACCGAGCGCTCTATCCGCAATATGCGCTGAAGGGACTTTCGGCTTACGCCGCATCGAAGATCGCGCAGGTCGGCATCATGAACGTGCTCGCGCTCGAAGGCGCCGAGCATAATATTTGCGTGAATGCGATTTCGCCGGTGGCCAAGACGCGCATGTGGGGCGTCGAGGATGAACCCGACGAACTCCACCCCGAAGCCATCGCGCCCGGCGCCATCTGGCTTGTTTCGCGCGAATGCTGCGAATCAGGCTGGGTTTTGCGTGCGAGCAACGGGCAATTTCATGCCGTGCGCCCGGCGGAGGCGAGCGCGGTCGATTATCCGCGCGATTTGCGCGCGGTTGCGGCCGACACCCCCGAGGCGGTGGCGGCGGCGTGGTCGCGTATCGCGGTTTCGGAGCCCGAGCGGCGGTAACAGCCGCTTTGGCGGGGCGTGCGGGGAACCTGCGCCGCGGATATCCGTTCGCATCTCGACTTCGCTCGATACGAACGAGATATATATGGTTCGGCATATCAATATGATGAGAGGGTAGGGTAGCATGAGCGAAGCCGATTTCATCACCCGCCTGCGCGTCATCGCGACCGATCCCGCCGCGCGCGGGCTCGCCGACGATGCTGCGGAGTGGGAGGGGCTGGTCCTCACCCACGACATGATCGTCGAGGGCATTCACTTCCTGCCCGACGACACGCCGCAGGATGTCGCGTGGAAACTCGTCGCGGTGAATCTGTCGGACCTCGCCGCCAAGGGGGCCGCGCCGATCGGGGTGCTTGTCGGCTATAGTCTGGGCGACGATGCTTGGGACGCGGCCTTTGTCGAGGGGCTGGAGACTGTGCTGCGCCGCTTCGGGGTGATCCTGATCGGCGGCGACACCGTGCGCGTGCCCAAAGGCGCGCCGCGCAGTTTCGGCCTGACCGCGATCGGTCGCGCGCCCGAGGGTGGTGCGCCGTCGCGTAGCGGCGTCCGGCCGGGCGACCAGCTGTGGGTCACGGGGACGATCGGCAATGCGGGGCTCGGCCTCGCGATGCGGCTGGGGCAGGAGGAGGCGAACGACACATGCCTTGCCGCCTATAGCCGTCCGCAGCCACAGGTAACCTTTGGTCAGGCGGTCGCGCGGCATGTCCATGCGATGATGGACGTGTCCGACGGACTGCTGATTGATGCACAGCGCATGGCCGATGCGAGCGGGTGCCAGCTGGGCATCATGATCGAAACCATGCCCCTGTCGGCGGCGCTCCTCGCGGTGCGCCCCGATGTGCTCGACACGCGGCTCGCGGCGGCGACCGCGGGCGACGATTACCAGCTGCTTTTCGCCGCCGATCCCGCCGAAGCATCCCGCATCCGCGAGATTTCGGCGGGGCTCGATATTGCGGTGACGCCGATCGGCCATGCGGGTGTCGGCGCGGGGATTGTGCTCACACACCATGCCCAACGCATCACGCTTCCCGCGCGTTTGGGCTTCATGCACTAGTCAATGTTCCGCAACCGGCGGTGCAATGGGAGAGTTCTGCTTTGAAATTGGTTCGGATGTTGGCGATCTGTGTTGCATGGCTTGGGTGCATGACGCATCCCGCGCAGGCGGCCGCGGAGCCCGTGGTCGCTGTCACACAAGCGCCAACGGTCGATCCCGAGGAATTGCCGGCTGACGAGACGCCCGATCGCATCGCAGCACTGACAGGCGAATGTGCGGCAGACGACGCCAAGGCGTGCACGCGGCTCGGCTATTTCCACCACGAAGGCGACGACGTCCCCAAGGATGACGCCCGCGCGACCGCGCTTTTCGCGCGCGCCTGTCATTTGGGCGACATGACGGGCTGTACGATGGCGGGATATGCCTATGGCGCGGGGCAGGGCGTCGAACGCTCGCACGAGCGCGCGGCCGTCTATTATGCCTTCGCGTGTCACGCAGGCGAGGCGACGGCCTGCTCGAACCTCGGCCTATCCTATATCGGTGGCGACGGGGTTCCCGAGGATCCAAAGCGCGCCGTGCAATTGTTCCGGCAAGCCTGCGACATGGACGACATGGATGGATGCGCGAACCTTGGGGCATCCTATTCGCTGGGCAAGGGCGTTGCGCCGAACCAGCGGCAGGCCGCCCGGCTTTTCGAGCGCGCTTGCAAGGCCGATGACCAGCATGCCTGCTATAATCTGGGCGTATTGCATCGCGACGGCCTCGGCATGCCGCGCGACTACAAACGGGCTTTTGCGTTGTTCGAGCAAAGCTGCCGGGCTGACGATGCTTCGGCGTGCGGCAATCTGGCGATGCTGTTCGACGGCGGGCGCGGCGTGCGCCGGAATCGCGCGCGGGCGCTCGAACTGTTCGACCGGGGTTGCGAACTGGGCGAGGCCGAAAGCTGCTTCACGCTGGGGCGGGCCTATCAGACCGGAAAGGGCATCGAGCCCGACGCCGCGCGTGCCGTCGAATTGCTCGAGCGAGCGCTAGCGCTTGATCCGAACACCGAATCCGCTGCGGAAGCGCGAAAGGCGCTGGACCTCGCGCGCGGTGCGGACGCCGGGGGCGCTCAGCACAAGCCACGGAAAACTGCGGAATAACCGGCCTTGCCCTTGGCTGGCTTTCTTCCCATAACTTGGCGTCCAAAATTTGGGGCGGTCGCACGGGGGAGAGGGCGAACCGGCAATCAATAAGTCGGACGTGCTCGACTGCTATCTCTGCGTCGCCCTTCTCAATGGGAAGGAATAGTCACGCATGAATCCGATTTTGATCGCGATAGCGTGCGGCATTGTCGCCGTGCTCTATGGATTCATTACCTCCCGTCAGGTGCTTAGCGCCTCGGCCGGTAATGAAAAAATGCAGGAAATTGCCGCCGCCATTCAGGAGGGCGCCAAGGCCTATCTTGGCCGTCAATATCGCACCATTGCCATCGTCGGCGTCGTTGTCGCCATACTCGTCGGTTATTTTCTCGGCGCGATTTCGGCGACAGGCTTTCTGATCGGCGCCATTTTGTCGGGCGTCGCGGGCTTTGTGGGCATGAACATTTCGGTCAAGGCCAATGTCCGCACCGCGGCGGCGGCCCAGACGAGCCTTCAGGCCGGCCTGACCATGGCGTTCCGCGCCGGTGCGATCACCGGACTGCTGGTGGCGGGGCTCGCGCTTCTCGCGATCTCGGTCTTCTTCTGGTATCTGACCGGCCCCGGTGGCTTCACCGTCGGCGGTGACGACCGCACCGTCGTCGACGCGCTCGTTGCGCTCGCCTTCGGCGCCTCGCTCATCTCGATCTTTGCGCGTTTGGGCGGCGGTATCTTCACCAAGGCCGCCGACGTCGGCGCCGATCTCGTCGGCAAGGTCGAGGCCGGAATTCCCGAGGATGATCCGCGCAACCCCGCGGTTATCGCCGACAATGTCGGCGATAACGTCGGCGACTGCGCCGGCATGGCCGCCGATCTGTTCGAAACCTATGTCGTCACCGTCGGCGCCACCATGGTGTTGATGGCGCTGCTGCTCAAGGGCACGGGCGACATGCTGTTGCCGTTGATGAGCCTGCCGCTGTTGATGGGCGGCGTGTGCATCATCACCTCGATCATCGGGACCTATTTCGTCCGCCTCGGTGGCGGCAAGAATGTCATGGGCGCGATGTACAAGGGCTTCCTCGTTACCGCGGTCCTCTCGGTCCCGGCGATCTGGTTCGCGACCAGCTATGTCCTCAAGGGCGACATGACGACCGACATCACGGGCACGACGTTCAACGGCAGCGATCTTTTCTATTGCTCGCTGCTCGGCCTCGTCATCACCGGGCTGATCATCTGGATCACCGAATATTATACCGGCACCAATTATCGTCCGGTGCGCTCGATCGCCAAGGCTTCGGAAACGGGCCACGGCACCAACGTCATTCAGGGTCTGGCGATCAGCCTTGAATCGACCGCTCTGCCGACGCTGGTGATCTGCGCCGGCATCATCGCGGCGCATCAGGTTGCGGGTATCGTCGGCATCGCCTTTGCCGCCACTGCGATGTTGGCGCTGGCCGGCATGGTCGTTGCGCTTGATGCCTATGGTCCGGTCACCGACAATGCCGGTGGCATTGCCGAAATGGCGGGTCTCGATGACTCGGTTCGCGAAAAGACCGATCTGCTCGACGCCGTGGGCAATACGACGAAAGCCGTCACCAAGGGCTACGCCATTGGTTCGGCGGGTCTGGCGGCGCTGGTGCTGTTCGGTACCTATACCGCCGACATCACTGAATATTCGGCGAAACTCGGGCTGACCGAGCCGCTGAGCTTCTCGCTGTCGTCGCCCTATGTCATCGTCGGGCTGCTGCTCGGCGCATTGCTCCCGTATCTCTTCGGTGCATTTGGCATGACCGCGGTGGGCCGCGCGGCGGGCGAGGTGGTCAAGGATGTTCGCGACCAGTTCAAGAACAACCCGGGCATCATGACCTATGAAACCAAGCCCGACTATGCGCGTACGGTCGATCTGGTGACCAAGGCGGCGATCAAGGAAATGATCATCCCGTCGCTGTTGCCGGTGCTGGCCCCGATCGTTGTCTTCTTCGTCATCCGCGCGGTGGCGGGTCCGGCGGCGGCGCTCGAAGCGCTCGGCGCGCTTCTGCTCGGCGTGATCGTCGGCGGCCTGTTCGTCGCCATCTCGATGACCTCGGGCGGCGGCGCATGGGACAATGCGAAGAAATATATCGAGGACGGCAATCACGGCGGCAAGGGCAGCGAGGCCCATAAGGCTGCTGTCACTGGCGACACCGTCGGCGATCCGTACAAGGATACCGCGGGTCCGGCGGTCAACCCGATGATCAAGATCACCAATATCGTGGCGATTCTGCTCCTCGCGGCGCTGGCGCACGGCGCGGTTTAAGCCGCACTGCCTGCGGGCAAAAGAAAGGCCCCGTCGGAGCGATCCGGCGGGGCTTTTTTGTGCCTTCCCTATCGTCACCCCGGACTTGATCCGGGATCTATTTTGCTCGGCGTTTGCGTGAATGGACCCCGGATCAAGTCCGGGGTGACGATGGAAGAGAGGTCAGTTTCCGGTCGCCAGCCGCACGACCCTGGCTTGCGAACAGCTGTCGTCGTTGCCCGCTTTGCAGGATTTTTCGTAGAGCTGGAGCGCACGCGTCAGGTCTTGGGGCAGGCCGTCGCCGCTTTCATACGCCGCCGCCGCGAAATGACAGGCATAGCTGCCATAGCGATCGTCGCTTTTGCTGATGTCGCACGCCGTTCGGTACATAGCGATGGCGCGGGCGGTATCCTGCGACACGCCGTTGCCGTCGCGATACATATGGCCGAGCGTCAGGCAGTCGATTGCCGCGCCATCGTCGCAGCCCTGACGCATGGCTTCGAAGGTGACGGGGGCCGGGTCGGACGGATCGGCTTCTTCCGCCGCCGTCTCAGCTTCTGCCGCCGCGATGGCCGCGTTTTCCGCTTCCTCGCCGGCTGAAGATCGAGCGGCACCCAATTGTTCGAGAGCACCGCAAGCGGCTGCATTGCCGAGATCGCAGCCGCGCCGGAAATATTCGAGCGCGCGGTCCATGTCGGTCTCCACGCCCTCGCCGCGCCGCGTATATTTCGAACCGAGCAAGGCGCAGGCTGCGCCGTCATCGAGGCCGCATGCCTGTCGATAAAGCTCCGCCGCGCCGGCAACGTCGCCCGCCTCCTGTGCCTCGACGCCCGCTACGCCCACCTCTGTGCCCGGCATCGCCTCGGTCTGCGCCCAGCCGGGCTGACTCCAGCCAAGACAGGCCAAGGTCGATACAGCTGACAAGATGATCCGTCTGTTCATCATGGCTCCCCCTCCATTTTTCCCCAACGCAACCCGTTGGGAATGTGTCAGCAGAGCGTGGATGATGTCAACGCGTTGCCTTCATCTGCTGCGCATAGCCCGCCTGCACCATCGCGCTCATCTGGTCGAACAGCGCATCGGGGTTGCTGCGGCGCAACTGCGCGATTGCCGTCTCGATGCCGCCTGCGACGACCAGCTCGCGCGTCCCCGCATCGACAGCGGCGAGCATCTGCGCCGCCGCATCGTCGGGCGACAGGCCGTTTTCGATCGCGGCGTCGCTTTCGCCGCGGACGCTGCCATCGGCATTCAGCGCATTGCGGCTGATATTGGTCGCGATCGACCCCGGGGCGACCACCAGCACTTTCAGCCCCAGATGCTCATTTTCGGAGCGCACGCTGTCATGATAGCCGATCAGCCCATGTTTCGCGGCCGAATAGGCGCTGCGCAGCGGCACCCCGGCGATCCCCGCGACGCTGGAAATCGCGACAATCTGTCCGCCGCCCGCCGCGACCATGCGCGGCAGCAGCGCCTGCGTTAGCGCGATCGGCGCGAGCAGATCGACCGCAATAATCTGTTGATAGACCGAAAAATCGGTTTCGATCGCAAGGCTGCGCTGCGAGATGCCGGCATTGTTGACCAGCCCGTCGATGCGGCCGCACCAGTCCCAAGCTTGGCTGACGATGGCGGGAATCGCGGCATAATCGGTGGCCTCGAACGGCAGGATCATCGTGCCGGCACCGCAATCGGCGGCCACGGCTTCGAGCGCGGCGACATTGCGCCCCGACAGGATCAGCTTTGCCCCGCGCGCCGCCAGTGCGCGCGCCAACGCAGCGCCAATCCCCGACGAAGCCCCTGTAATCCACCAGATTTGATCTTGCATGTCGGCCTCTCCATTTGCTGATTTGTGCCAGCGTGAAACGGCCGGAGAGGGGCGTCAAGCCGCGGATGCGCGGATTTCCGTGCGGGGGTGGCAATTTTGTTGCGAATCTGATATAATAAATATCAACACGCCGACACTCTGCCTCTTCCCGTCTCCGGGCTGGGGCATATTCGGCGTTTCCGATGGAGTCATATCCCTTGCCACGCTGACTGGCTAGCGCCGCACAACGGTTCATCGCCCTCGGTAAGAGGGTGGGAGGCCATGTTGTTGTCGCACTTTCCAACCGAGGTCAAGGCACAGAAAGGAAGCTGAATGTCCGCTAGCACGCTTTTGTTCGAAGTCGGTGATTATGTCGTTTATCCCAAGCATGGCGTGGGGCGCGTCATCGAGCTGCAGAAGTCCGAAATCGCCGGTATGCAGCTGGAACTTTATGTCCTGCGCTTCGAAAAGGAAAAGATGACGCTTCGCGTGCCGACGAACAAGGCCGAAGGCGTTGGTATGCGCAAGCTGTCGTCGGACAAGACGCTGAAGGAAGCGCTTCAGGTCCTGACCACCAAGCCGAAGGTCAAGCGCACCATGTGGTCGCGCCGCGCGCAGGAATATGAAGCGAAGATCAACTCGGGCGACCTCGTGTCGATCGCCGAAGTGACCCGCGACCTGTTCCGTGCCGACGACCAGCCCGAGCAGAGCTATTCGGAACGCCAGATCTTCGAAGCCGCCTCGAGCCGCCTCGCGCGCGAACTGGGTGCGATGGAAGAAAGCGACGAAAAGACCGCGCAGGCGAAGATCCTTCAGATCCTCAACGAGCATGCGCCGTTGTATTATGCCGAAAAAGTGGTTTGACGCGAAGCGGCAAACCATCCCGGTGAAAACCGGGACCGACAACAAAAAGGGCGGTCCGAAAGGGCCGCCCTTTTTGTTGGCTGTTCCCCGGCGAAAGCCGGGGTCCATGCGTCCTGAGGCAAGGTTAGTGGTCGCCATCTGGGCCCCGGCTTTCGCCGGGGAACGGCTCAGGCCGGATATTTCGCGCTCACAAAATACAGCCCGTCGGGCGGGGCATTCAGCCCCAGCGCGTTGCGATCCGCCGCATCGAGCGCCGCCTTCAAATCGCGCGCCGACCATTTTCCATAGCCCACCATCGCGAGGCAGCCGACCATCGAGCGCACCTGATGGTGGAGGAAGCTGCGCGCCGCGGCCTCGATGATGATTTCTTCGCCGTGGCGGCTGACGGTCAGCTTATCGAGCGTCTTCACCGGGCTTTGCGACTGGCAATGCGCCGAGCGGAAGGTGGTGAAATCATGCAGGCCGATCAGCTGCTGCGCCGCGGCGTGCATCGCGTCGGCGTCGAGCGGCCGCGCAACCTGCCACGACAGCCCCTTGTCCCACGTCAGCGGCGCGCGGCGGTTGACGATGCGATATTCGTAACTGCGCCCGATGCAGGCAAAGCGCGCGTGCCAGTCGTCGGGGACGATCTCGGCCGCCACGATCGCGATCGGCGCGGGACGAAGCTGGGCGTTGAGCGCCTCGGTCAGCTTGAACGGGGTCAGCGGCTTTTCGATATCGACATGCGCGCGCATCGCGATGGCATGGACCCCGGCGTCGGTGCGCCCGGCGCCGAGCACCGGCACGGTCTCGGCGGTGAAGCGGTGGATCGCTTCCTCGATCGCCTGCTGGACGCTGGGGCCGTGCGCCTGTCGCTGCCAGCCCATATAGGGGCGGCCGTCAAATTCGATGGTGAGGGCGAAACGGGTCATGTCGAGCCTGTAGCAGAAACCCTCTCCTTGGGGAGAGGGGCAGTGAGACTTGCGAACTTGTTCGCTAGTCGCAGCGGGTGAGGGGGCGTGCGTTATCGTGAGGGCGCAGCCCCTCACCCAGCTTTGCTCAGGCAGCAGGCTGCCAAGGCTGCGCAACCCTCTCCCAATGGGAGAGGGGATTCAGGCTAGGCGCGTACCCTTGGCTATCGCGCGCCCGCGCAGTAATTCGCCGGCATCCATCGCCGGTTTGCCCGCGCGCTGCACCCGTGTGGCGCGGACCGCACCGGGGTTGCACGCGATGGTCAGTGCATCGTCGAGCGTCACGCCCGGTGTCGCCCCCGCGATGGTTTCGGCGGGATGCACGACCTCGGCCGCCAATATCTTGTAACGTTCGCCGTCGAACTCGAAAAAGGCGCCTGGCATCGGATTGAACGCGCGAATTTGCCGTTCGACCTGCACCGCGCTGGTCAGAAAATCGAGCCGTGCTTCGCTCTTGTCGATCTTTGCCGCATAGGTGACGCCGTCGCCCGGCTGCGCTTCGGGGGCGAAGGCGTGGAGGTCACTCAGCACCTTCACCATCAACCCGGCGCCCATCGCCGCGAGTTCGTCGGTCAGTTCGCCCGCGGTCTTGGCCGCAACTGGCGTGCGCCCGATCAGCCGCATCGCGCCGGTGTCGAGCCCGACGTCCATCTGCATAATCGTCACGCCGGTCTCGGCATCGCCCGCGAGGATCGCGCGCTGCACCGGGGCTGCACCGCGCCAGCGCGGCAGGATCGAGCCATGGACATTGAGGCAGCCTTCGCGCGGGGCGTCGAGGATCGCGGGCGGCAGGATCAGGCCATAGGCCGCGACCACCGCGATATCGAGGTTCAGCGCGGCGAATTCGGCCTGCTCGTCCGCGCCTTTCAGGCTCTTCGGCGTGTGGACGGGAAGGCCATGCTCCTCGGCCCAGACATGCACGGCGCTCTGCTGCAATTTCTTGCCGCGCTGCGCGGGGCGGGGGGGCTGGGTATAGACAGCCACAATCTCGTGCCCCGCCGCGTGAAGCGCGGCGAGCGTCGGCACCGCAAAGGGCGGTGTTCCCATGAAGGCGATACGCATGGGGAGGGGCTTTGGCGGAGGATGCGGCGTGGTGCAAGGCTCTCGCTCCCCACTATCGTCACCCCGGACTTGATCCGGGGTCCCGCTAAGCGACGCCCGAAAAGCGGGGCCCCGGATCAAGTCCGGGGTGACGAGGGAGGGATATTGTGCACTGGATGCACAGCCACTACCACCACCCTATGGCCTCCACCGAAATCGAAGCGCTCGTCCAGCAACTCGCCCGGCTTCCCGGTCTCGGCCCGCGTTCGGCGCGGCGCGCGGTGCTGCATTTGATGAAGAAGCGCGAAAGCGCCTTTGCGCCGCTGCTCGCGGCGCTCCAGACGGTGTCCGAACGGCTCGTCACCTGCACCATCTGCGGCAATGTCGACACGCATGATCCGTGCGCGATCTGCGCCGATGCGCGCCGCGATGCGCGGTCGCTGTGCGTCGTCGAGGAAGTGTCGGACCTGTGGGCGCTCGACAAATCCCGCCTCTTTCCCGGAAAATACCATGTCCTCGGCGGGCGGCTCTCGGCGCTCGAAGGTATCCGTCCGCAGGACCTCGCGATCGACGCGCTGGTCGCGCGCGTCGCGGAAGGCGGGATCGACGAGGTCGTGCTCGCGATGAACGCGACGCTCGAGGGGCAGACCACGGCGCATTATCTCGCCGAGCGGCTCGAGGGTTATCCGATACGGCTGACCCAACTCGCGCACGGCCTGCCAGTCGGGGGCGAACTCGATTATCTCGACGAGGGCACGCTGGCGCAGGCGCTCAGGGCGCGGCGACCGGTGGGGTGAGGCCGGGCAGCGCCTCCAGCGTCCGGCCCATCAGCTTCTCGATCAATCCGCGATAGTAAGCCGCAAGCTCCGGCTCGTCGCCGATAATCTCCAGCGCGCGGACGATCGGCACCCAGCCGTTGGCGCCGTTGACGAAGATCGCCGCCCCTGTCCGCCGGTCGGGGGAGAAATAGACGAGATCGGTCTGCCCCTCGTCATTGCCGGTATGCTGGAGGATGGCGTGTTCGCCATAGCGGTGGACCTGCCAGCCGAAAGCATAGCCATATTGGTCGGGGCAGCGCGCGACGAACGGCTTTTCGCAGCCATAGCGCTCATCGCCCGCGAGGGGAGTCAGGATCTTTTCGCGCGTCGTTCGCGTCCTCGAAAGCCTTGCGGACGCGGCGATCAGCCGTTCGAGAAAAGTGCCATAGGCGGCGGTCGTCGTGATCAGGTCATAGGACGCACCGATCCCGGTTCCTGCGCGCAGGCCGGGATAGGTTGCGTCGGGGTCGAGAAAGGTGCCGTCAATGTCGGCAGGCCGCGCCAGCCGCCCTTCGGTCCAGTCGGGCAGTTCGCCGATCGCCATACGATCGATGTGCCAGGGGCGAAGCAAAGTTTCGGCGGTCAGCGCGCGGAGCGGTTTTCCGGTCTTTGCCTCGGCATAGCGCGCCGCGAGTTCTATCCCTGCGCCCGAATAGCGATAGCGTGTGCCGGGGCTCCAATCGAATGCCAGTTTGCCGTCGGCATAATCGTCCGGCCAGTTGCGCAGGCCGGAGCGGTGCGACAGCAGGATGCGTGTCGTGAGCAACGCAAAGCGCGGGTCGCCCCCGAGATCGGGCGATTTGACATAAGGGGCGATCGGCTCGTCGAGGTCGATCCGCCGTCTGGCCGCCAGTGCGAGCAAGGTTTCCGCGGTCACCGTTTTGGCGATCGAAGCGGTGTTGAAGGCGGTTTCCTGGGTCACCGCTATGCCCGGGCCTTGCTCGCCATATTGGCCTGACCAGATGATGCGACCATCGCGGATCACGACGATGCCGATGCCGCCGATCTTCTCTTCCCTGGCGATGGCCGGCATCCATCGTTCCATCGCGGCATCGAGTTTGCTAGCGGCGGGTGTTGCGTCGCGGGCGGCTGCGCGGCCCGCCGACAGGAGGGCGGCAAGGAGCGCGATGGCCAAAAACAGATGTCTCATTTCACCTCTGAAATCCATGGTCAGCGCCTGATTGGATATGTTTGACGGATGAGCAAGGTGTGAATGCGCACCCCCTTGACCCCGGCCCTTCGCGATCATACCTGCAGGCCATGGCCTTACTCCCAATCATAGAGACCCCGGATCCCCGGCTCCGCGTCATTTCCAAGCCCGTCGAAACCTTCGACGCCGAGCTCAAGACGCTGATCGCCGACATGTTCGAGACGATGTACGACGCCCCCGGTATCGGGCTGGCCGCGATTCAGGTCGGGGTGCCGAAGCGCATCCTGGTGATCGATCTGCAGGAAGCTGATCCCGAGGATGAAGAGGGCAAGAAGGTGATCCGCGAGCCGCGCGTCTTCATCAATCCTGTCTTTTCCGACGAGAGCGAAGAGCATAGCGTCTATCAGGAAGGCTGCCTGTCGGTCCCCGAGCAGTACGCCGATGTGACGCGCCCCGCCGAGGTGACGGTCGACTGGCAGGACGCCGACGGCAAGCATCATCAGGAACGCATGACCGGGCTGATGGCAACGTGCATCCAGCACGAGCATGATCATCTGGAAGGCATTCTCTTCATCGACCATCTGTCGCGGCTGAAGCGCGACATGGTGCTGAAGAAACTCATGAAGATGCGCAAGGCGGCTTAAAAAGTAGCGACTTGAGGTCGCTTCTCGTCGTCATTGCTTCGCTTCGCTCGCAATGACGATTCAAAGCAATGCGTCAGACTCTCATCCACAGCATTATGCTGTTCCCCGGCGAAGGCCGGGGTCCATGCGATTTTATCTGAAGTTCGTTTTTGCACGCTGGACCCCGGCCTTCGCCGGGGAACAGTTGTGCGGCGGGATTACCCCGCCTTGGCGACCGCGACCATCGCGGGGCGCAGCAGGCGGTCCTTCATCATATAGCCGGCCTGCATTTCCTGCACGATCGTGCCGGCGTCCTTGTCGCTCGGAATTTCGAGCATCGCCTGATGCTGGTTCGGATCGAGCGGCAGGCCGATCGCGGCGATGCGGGTGATGCCGTGGCGTTCGAACACGCTCATCAACTCGCGCTCGGTGGCTTCGAGCCCGGTGACGAGCGGCTTGATTGCCTCGTCGGCGCGCTGTTCGTCGCTCAGCGAAGCGAGCGCGCGGCCGAGATTGTCCGCAACCGACAGAATGTCGCGCGCGAATTTGGTTGCGGCATAGGCGTGGGCGTCGGCGACTTCCTTCTCGGCGCGGCGACGCACATTCTGCGTCTCGGCGCGCGCATAGAGGATGTCCTGCTGCGCGGTCGCGAGCTGTTCGGTCAGCTTGGCTACCTCGTCATTCGCGCCTTCGGCGGGCGCGTTGGTTTCAACTTCGGGGTTCGCGCCGTCTTCGACCGGCGTGTCATTCTCTGTATTTGTCATAAACCTATCGTATCAGTTTGGAGAGCGATTGTGCGGTGAAATCTACCATGGGTACGATCCGCGCATAGTTCAAGCGCGTCGGGCCAATCACCCCGACAACACCGACCACGCGGCCGTCGCTGCCATGATAGGGCGCGGCGATAACCGACGATCCCGACAGCGAGAAGAGCTTATTCTCCGACCCGATGAAAATGCGGGTCGCGCTGCCGTCGCGCGCGCTGTCGAGCAGATGCGCGATATCCTGCTTGGTCTCAAGCTCGTCGAGCAACTGGCGCACGCGGTCGAGGTCGCCGACCGCGCTCTCGTCGAGCAGATTGGCCTGACCGCGCACGATCAGCACCGGGCGGTCGGCGCCGTCGGACGACCATATCGCAAGCCCGCGCGACACCAGATCCTGCGCCGCGCGGTCGATCGCGATTCGCTCGGCTTCGATTTCGCGCCGTACCCGCGCCATCGCTTCGGTCAGGGTCAGCCCGGCGAGCATCGCAGTGATATAATTGCCGGCCTCGACCAATGCTGACGGGTTGAGCCCCACCGGAAGGTCGATGACGCGATTTTCGACCGCGCCGTCATTCGCGACGAGGACGACGAGCGACTGGCTCGCCGACAAGGGCACGAAGGCGATTTGTTTGAGCACGCGCTCATGCTTGGGGACGAGGACGAGGCCGGCGCACGCCGACAGCCCCGACAGTGCCGAGGTTGCCTGCGCCAGCGCGCTCTCGATCGGCCCGGCGTCGGACAGGCTCGCCTCGATCTGCGCGCGGTCTTCGGCCGATGGTTCGGCGACCTGCATCATCCCGTCGACGAAGAGGCGGAGGCCCTGTTCGGTCGGCAGGCGCCCCGCGCTGGTGTGGGGGCTGGCGAGCAGGCCAAACTCCTCGAGATCCTGCATGACGTTGCGGATCGACGCGGGGGAGAGGTTGAGCGCGGTGAGTTTCGACAGCGTGCGCGATCCCACCGGCTGGCCGGTTTCCAGATAGGCATCGACGACCATCCGGAACACGTCGCGGGCGCGCGTGGTGAGTTCGGTGATCGGCAGCGTGGTCATAGGGGGGATTTAGGGATGGGGAGGGGCGGGGGCAAGCGTCGCACGACGATGCTGGCGTCATCCCCGGGGTGGTGAGGGGCCAGCTTTTCCGGCGCCGTCGCCAAGCGGAATTCTCGTCTTCGCGGGGATGGCGAGGAAAAAGGGATGCAATTGGCGGGTCTTATGCTTAGCCTCCCGTCCCGGGGGAGAAATATATGACCACACGACCGCTGAACCAGGACGACCGGCTCGACGATTTCGAGCATCGCGAGATCATCCTGCTCGGGCGCAAGCAGCGCGTCTATACGATGGGCAGCGGCCCCGCGGTGATCGTGATGACCGAAATGCCGGGGATCAGTCCGCATGTTGCGCGGTTTGCGCGCTGGGTGCGCGATGCGGGCTTCACCGTCTATATGCCGCATATCTTCGGCAAGGACGGCGCGGTGCCGCGCATGCCCGGCGCCGTGTTCACGATGATCGGCGGCTGCATCAGCCGCCAGTTCCGGGCCTTCCAGTCCAATGAAAGCTCGCCCGCGACGCAGTGGCTGCGGGCGCTCGCGGCGCTGGCGCACAAGGAATGTGGCGGCAGGGGCGTCGGCGCGATCGGCATGTGTTTCACCGGCAATTTCGCGCTGTCGATGATGCTCGAGCCCGCCGTGCTCGCGCCGGTGCTGGCGCAGCCGTCGCTGCCGCTCAACAATCCCGCGGGCATGCACATCGCCCCCGACGAACTTGCGGCGGTGAAGGCGCGGATGGAGGCCGAGGATCTGACCGTTCTCGCCTACCGGTTCGAGGGCGACAAATTCTGCAAGGCCGCACGCTTCGCCGCCTATGAGGATGCGCTCGGTGACCGCTTCATCGGCCGCGTGCTGCCCGACAGCGCCGCGAATCCCGACAGTCCGATGAAAAACCCGCACAGCGTCGTCACCATCCACCTGATCGACGAAGCGGGTCAACCGACGGCCGAGGCGCGCGACGAAATCCTCGAATTTTTTCGTATGCGGTTGAGCGATTGACGCCGTGCGCCTATGCGCGGCGCCAATCACCCATTGAAAGGAAACTCCATGCGACCCTCAGGCCGCGCGCCCGACCAGATGCGCTCCATCGCGATCGAACCCGCCTTCACCATCCATGCCGAGGGCAGCGTGCTCGTCAGCTTTGGTAATACGAAGGTTCTGGTGACTGCCAGCGTCGACGAGAAGGTTCCGCCCTTCCTCCGCGGTAAGGGCGCGGGCTGGGTGACGGCCGAATATGGCATGCTCCCCCGCGCGACGCACACGCGCGGCAGCCGCGAAGCGGCGAAGGGTAAGCAGTCGGGCCGCACGCAGGAAATCCAGCGTCTTATCGGGCGCAGCTTGCGCGCCGTCGTCGATATGAAGAAGCTCGGCGAGCGTCAGATCATCATCGATTGCGACGTCATCCAGGCCGATGGCGGGACGCGCACCGCGTCGATTTCGGGCGCATGGGTCGCGCTGCGCCTCGCGGTCGACAAGCTGCTCGCGGCGAAGACGATCAGCGAAGATCCGATCGTCGACAAAGTTGGCGCGATTTCGTGCGGCATTTACAAGGGCACCCCGGTTCTCGACCTCGATTATGACGAGGATTCGGTCGCCGAAGCCGACGGCAATTTCGTGCTGACCGGCAAGGGCCAGATCGTCGAAGTCCAGGCGAGCGCCGAGGGCGCGACCTATGACGAAGAAGGCCTGCTCCGCCTGCTCCGCCTCGCACGCATCGGCTGCACCGAGATTTTCGCGGCGCAGGACAAGGCGACGGGACGCTAATCCCCATTTCGTTACCCCGGACTTGATCCGGGGTGACGAAGAATGAGGTTGTTTCATGACTCACCGCAAACTCGCTCCCGGCAAGCTCGTCATCGCCAGCCATAACGCCGGCAAGGTGCGCGAAATTCGCGCACTGCTCGCGCCCTATGGGATCGAGCCGGTGTCGGCTGGCGACCTCGGGCTTCCCGAGCCTGAGGAGACCGGCGCGACCTTCGCCGAAAATGCGTTGCTCAAGGCGCATGCCAGCGCGTCGGCGTCGGGGCTTCCCGCGCTCGCCGACGACAGCGGGCTCGAGGTTGCGGCACTCGGCGGACGCCCAGGGGTCTACACCGCCGACTGGGCTGAGCGGCAGCCGTTTGAGGGCGAACCCGGCCGCGACTGGTATCTGGCGATGGGCAAGGTCGAAGGCCTGCTCGCCGAACAGGGGCCGGATGCCGACCGCAGCGCCTGCTTCGTCTGCACCCTCGCGCTCGCCTGGCCCGATGGCCATGCCGAACTGTTCGAGGGGCGGGCGCAGGGCAGCCTGACCTGGCCGCCGCGGGGGATATTGGGCTTCGGTTATGATCCGGTGTTCGTTCCGACTGGCAAGACGTTGACTTACGCCGAAATCGATCCGGCGGAAAAGCATGCGATCAGCCACCGTGCCGATGCGTTCGCGAAGCTGGTAGCGGGCTCGTTCGAGTAGGTCGATAATTTACCCGGGTTTTATTGACTCCCATTATACCCGGATATAATGCGTCGCCATGACTCAGGAACATCAAAGCGTCACGGCCTTTCTTGGCGACACGCAGCTCGCATCGGGAAGCCCCGAAACCGTCACCCGCACGCTCGAGGATCGCTATCCCGGCGATCTGGGCGCGATCCTCGTTTTCGATGATGCGTCGGGTCGGCTGGCTGATCTCGACTATTGGGACGCGGCCAAAACTGCGCCCGCACCCACGGCCGGGCGCCCGCGGCTGGGGGTGAAGGCACGCGAAGTGACGTTGCTCCCACGGCATTGGGATTGGCTGGCAACCCAACAGGGCGGCGCTTCGGCCACGCTGCGCCGACTGGTCGAAGCCGCGAGCAAGGACACGCCCAGCATCCGGCAACGCCGCGACGCCGTCTATAATTTCATGAGCCATATTTGCGGCGATCGTCCGGGCTTTGAAGAGGCGCTGCGCGCGCTATATCGCGACGATGAGGCGGTTTTTGCCGAACTGATTGCCGGATGGCCCGACGATATTCGGGCGCATATCGGACGCTTGCTGGCGGCCGACTGATCGCCCACGGGCGATTCCGGCTTTCACCCGAAGGACGAAAGGGGGTAGGGGGCCGCCTATGGCCGAACCCCTTGCCCTTTATGTCCATTGGCCGTTTTGCGTGTCGAAATGCCCCTATTGCGACTTTAACAGCCATGTCCGCGAGAGCGTCGATCAGGCGGTGTGGCGCGATGCGTTGCTCACCGATTTGCGGCACGAGGCGACGTTGCTGCCCGGTCGCACCGTCGGGTCGATCTTCTTTGGCGGTGGGACGCCCAGCTTGATGCCGCCCGCGACGGTCGCGGCGGTGATTGCGGCGGCCGGAGCCGAATGGGGCCTGACCGATGATGTCGAAATCACGTTGGAGGCGAACCCCAATTCGGTCGAGGTCGATAATTTCGCCGACCTCGCCGCCGCGGGGGTCAATCGTGTGTCGATCGGCGTTCAGAGCTTCGACGCGCAGGTGCTGGAATTTCTGGGCCGCGCGCACAGCGGCGACGAAGCGCGGCGCGCCATCGCGACCGCACAGGATCATTTCGCGCGGGTCAGCTTCGACCTCATTTATGCGCGCCCCGGCCAGTCGCTCGCCGCGTGGGAAAGCGAACTGGAGCACGCGCTCGCGTTCGGCACCGACCATCTGTCGCTCTATCAGCTCACGATCGAACCCGGCACGCGCTTCGCGACGCTCGCGGCGAAGGGCGATCTCACCATTCCCGATGGCGATGCTGCGGCCGATCTGTTCGAGATGACCGATGCGATGACCCGCGCCGCGGGCCTGCCGCGCTACGAAGTGTCGAACCATGCCCGCATCGGGCAGGAGAGCCGCCACAATCTCGCATACTGGCGCTACGCCGATTATGCCGGGGTCGGGCCGGGCGCGCACGGGCGGCGGCTGGGTCAGGCGACCGAGCGCCACAAAAAGCCCGAGAATTTCATCGCGGCGGTGGAGCGCAATAGCCATGGCCTGAAGGTCGAAACCGACCTGCCCGCGAATGAGCGCGCGACCGAGGCGATGCTGATGGGGCTGCGGCTGACCGAGGGCGTCGATCTGGCGCGGATCGAGATGCGGAGCGGGCTGGTGCGGGAAGCGTTCGTCGATGGCGATGCGGTGGCGCGGCTGGTGGGGCAGGGGCTGATGCGCCAAGCGGGCGATCGGCTGACGGTCACGGACGGCGGCATTCTTTTGCTCGACTCGATCCTTTCGGAGGTCGTCAAAACCCACTAACTTGCCTTCGACCCGTTCGTGTCGAGCGAAGTTGAGGCCCCCTCGACTTTGCGTCTGGCCGATGGTCATCTCGACTTCGCCCGATGCGAACGGATATGGGAAAAACGGTTTGGCGCAAGACATCATCCGCGACTGGGACGCCCATCTGGCGCATGAAAAGCGCCGGTCCGAACACACGCGCCGCGCCTATCTGGCAACCGCCGAGCGGTTCAGCGCCTTCCTGTCCGAACATCGCGGCGGCGCGGTCGATGGGGCGATGCTCACCAAGCTCACCCCCAATGATCTGCGCGCCTATCTCGCCACCCGCCGTGCCGAGGGGCTGGGCAATGCTTCGGCGGCGCGCGAACTGAGTGCGCTACGCGGCTTTCTGCGCTTCGTTGGCGGATCGGGCGCCAGCGTGCCGCAACTGCGTGGCCCGCGCGTCAAAAAGGGGCTGCCGCGCCCCGTCTCGCCCGCCGCGGCGCTCGCGCTTGCGCAGGACGTCGAGGATAATGCCCGGCAGGGCTGGACCGGTGCGCGCGATTTTGCGCTGTTGCTGCTGCTCTATGGCGCAGGGCTACGCATCGGCGAGGCACTTTCGCTGACCGGTGTGGCGCTGCCGCTGGGCGAAACGCTGCGTGTCACCGGCAAACGCGGCAAGACGCGGATCGTCCCGATCCTGCCCGCCGTGGCGGATGCTGTATCACGTTATGTTGCGTCCTGTCCGTGGCCGACAGGCAAGGAAGATATGCTGTTCATTGGTGCGCGCGGCGGTCCGCTCGCGCCGGGTGTGGTGCGCGCCAATGTGCGCTCGGCGCGGCGCGCGCTGGGGTTTCCCGAACGCACGACGCCGCACGCGCTGCGGCATAGTTTCGCCACCCATTTGCTCGCGGGCGGGGCCGATCTGCGATCCTTGCAGGAACTGCTCGGCCATGCGAGCCTTGCCTCGACCCAAGTCTACACAGCGGTTGATGCCGCGCATCTGCTCGACATCTACCGCAATGCCCACCCGCGCGCGGGTTAGCTGTCGCTCGGCACCTTCGGCTTCCAGGTGATGACGCGGTAGATATAGAGCAGCACGATCGATCCGATCGCGACCACCGCCAGCGGGCCGATGAAGCGGTCGACTTCGGCGAACTGCTTGCCGAACCAGTTGCCGGCGCCCGCGATTGCGCTGATCCAGATCGTTGACCCCGCGGCGGTCCAGATCAGGAATTTGACCTGCGACATGCCGACCATCCCGGCGGGCAGCGACACCATCGTCCGCGCGATCGGGACAAAGCGGAAGACGAAGACGATTCCCGATCCGAACCGGAGGAACCAGTCGTGCAGTTTCTCGACCTCGTCCCAGTCGAGCGTCAGCCAGCGGCCGTAACGGTCGATCAGCGGCTTGAGCCGTGCATAGCCGAACCAGCGGCCAATCCAGTACCATACCCAGTTGCCGAGCGTCGTTCCCGCGACCGCGACCGCGACCAGCGTCCAAAAATCGAAACGCCCCTGCGCGACCATCACGCCGCTGACGCTCATGATGACCTCCGACGGGATCGGCGGGAACACATTTTCGAGGAACATCAGGATCGCGATGCCGAGGTAGCCCCAGCTATGGATCAGGTTGAGGATGAATTCGGTCATGTAAGGGGGCTATCCTGTTCAGCGGAGGCGACGCGCGATCGCGTCCCAGATCATGCCCGCGGTGTCGCTGTTGTTGAAACGGTCGATCGCGACGATCCCGGTGGGCGAGGTGACGTTGATTTCGGTCAGCCACTCGCCGCCGATCACGTCGATGCCGACGAAGATCAGCCCGCGTTCGCGAAGTTGCGGCCCCAGCACATCGCAGATTTCCTGTTCGCGCGGGGTCAGCTCGGCCGCCTCGGCATAGCCGCCGACAGCGAGGTTTGAACGGAATTCGCCTTCGCCGGGCTTGCGGTTGATTGCGCCCGCGACCTCGCCGTCGACCAGCACGATGCGCTTGTCGCCCTGGGCAACGCTCGGCAGGAATTGCTGGACCATGAAGGGTTCGGGCCAGACCTGTCCGAACATTTCGACCAGCGCACCGAGGTTGGCGCCGTCGGCGTCGATGCGGAACACCGCCTTGCCGCCATTGCCGTGCAGCGGCTTGATCACCACGGCGCTGTAGCGCGCCTGAAAATCCTTCACCGCGTCGAGGTCGCGCGTCACCATCGTCGGCGGCATAAATTCGGGGAAGTCGAGCACGAAGACCTTTTCGGGCGCGTTGCGGACCGAGACGGGGTCGTTGACCACCAAAGTCTCCCCCGCAAGTCGTTCGAGCAGCCAGGTGCCGGTCAGATAGCCAAGATCGAAGGGCGGGTCCTGCCGCATCAGCACGACGTCGATGTCGCGGCCGAGGTCGATTGTGACCGCTTCGCCGAACCTGTAATGATTGCCGGGCTCGCGCTTCACGTCGTGCACGCGGTGCGCCTTCGTCGTCAGCCGCCCGGCCTCCCACGTCAGCCCGCGCACATCATAATGATAAATTTCGTACCCGCGCTCCTGCGCGCTGAGCATCAGGGCAAAGCTGCTGTCGCCCCCGATGTTGATGCCATCCATCGGGTCCATTTGCACCGCGGCGCGCAGGGTCATGCTCTTCTCCTTGGGGCAGTCAGGGCTGCCAGACGTGGACCAGATGGCGCGGCAGGCGCCCCGGCGCAAGCAGCATCACGTCGATCCGTATGTCATCGCGCGGCCGGGCGAAGCGATGCCGCAGCATTTCGGCCGCCGCCGCGACGCGGCGCAGACGATATTGGTCGACAGCAAGGTCAAGATCTTCGGGCCGCTCGCGCCATTTGACCTCGATAAAGGCGACGATGCGACCGCGTCTTGCCACCAGATCAACTTCACCCGCAGTCACCCGCAGTCGCTCGCCCAAAATCCGCCAGCCGTGCAGCCGAAGCCACCACGCCGCGCGGCGTTCGGCGCGCCGCCCGCTGGCTTCGGCCGCGGCGCGCTTCAAACCTTGTCCCTGAGCGCTGGCTTGAGGGTCAGGGCGCGGGCGTAAATCTCGTGCCGGTCGAGCCCGAAGCGCTTGGCGACTGCCTTCGCCGCCTGCGCCACCGGCTTGTCAGCCATCGCATCGCGTAGCGCCGCGTCGAGCGTCGCGTCATCGGCTTCCTCGGCCGCTGTTTCCACCGGCGGGCCGACGACGACGACGATCTCGCCCTTCGGCGGTGCAACGGTGTAGCGTTCGGCGAGTTCGCTCAAGGTGCCGGTGACGCATTGTTCGAACATCTTGCTGATTTCGCGCGCTACCGCCGCCTCGCGGTCGCCAAGTCCCTCGGCCATGGCCGCGAGTGATCCCGACAAGCGCGGGCCGCTTTCGTAAAAGACCAAAGTCGCGCGCAGCCCGGCGAATTCGGCGAGCGTGTCGGCGCGCGCCTTTGCCTTCGACGGCAGAAAACCCGCGAACAGAAAACGGTCGCTGGGCAAACCGGAGAGGGTGATCGCAGCGATCGCGGCACACGGTCCGGGCAGGGTGGTGACGTGCCGCCCCGCCGCGCGCGCGTCGCGGACCAGCTTGTATCCGGGGTCCGAAATCAGCGGAGTTCCTGCGTCGGACACCAATACGACAATTTCGTCGGCCATCCGCGCAACCAGCGCGGCGCGCGTGCGTTCGTCGCTATGATCATGATAGGGGGTCATCGGCACACGCAAACCCAGATGCGACAACAGCTTCGCTGTCACGCGCGTATCCTCGGCCGCGATCACATTGGCCTGGGCCAATGTCGCGGCGGCGCGCGCGCTGATGTCGCCGAGGTTGCCGATGGGCGTCGCCACGATATAGAGTCCGGGCAAGGGAGAATTTGAGATGGTCGAATCTGGCATAACGCCGAAAATGGCAGAAACTGCCGCCAAGCGCCAAGACTATGCGTCGCCGCGCCGGCAAATGCTGCGCGGACTCGGCGTTGTGGCGATGGCGGGGCTGCTCGCGGCGTGCCAGGTTGTACCGAAAAGCGGCGGCCCCGCGACGGTCGCTCCGCCCGAACGCCCCGATGAAAGCGTCGGCCCGGGCCTTCCGACAGACACCGACCGCCACCGCGTCGCGCTGCTCGTTCCGCAGACGGGCGCGAATGCCGACGTCGGCACCGCGATCGCCAATGCGACGACGATGGCGCTGCTCGATTCGCGCACCGAGCGCGTCCGCATCACCACCTATGACACCGCGCTCGGCGCCGCCGCCGCTGCGCGGCAGGCGATCGCCGACGGCAACAAGCTGATCCTCGGCCCGCTGCTCAGCGAAGATGTCGCTGCGGTTGCGCCGGTCGCGCGCGCGGCGAAGGTGCCCGTTCTCAGCTTTTCGAACGACAGCAGCGTCGCGGGCAACGGCGTCTTCATCATGGGCTTCGTCCCCGGCCAGTCGGTCGAGCGTGTCGTCGCTTTTTCGCGCGGCAAGGGGCATGTCCGCTTCGGCGCGCTCGTCCCCAAGAACGTCTATGGCGACCGCTCGGCGGCGGCCTTCCGTACTGCGGTCGCCAACGCCGGCGGCACTTTGGTCGCGGTCGAAAGCTATGACCGCAGCGCGACCGCGCTGACCGGCGCGGCGCGGCGGCTCGCCAATGGCGGCGCGATGGACGCGGTGCTGATCGCCGATTCGGGCGGCAATGCGATCCGTGCCGTGCCGGTGATCAAGAGCGCCGGGCCGCGGCAGATATTGGGAACCGAGCTTTGGAACACCGACGCCTCGCTCGGCAGCAATCCGGTGATGCGCGGATCATGGTTCGCCAGCGTATCCGACGGGCTCTATGGCCAGCTCGCGGGCAAATATCGCACCCGTTTCGGCAAGACACCCTATCGTCTCGCCAGCCTCGGCTATGATTCGGTACTGTTGACCGTTCGCATCGCGCGCGACTGGAAACCCGGCACCAATTTCCCGGCCGGCCGGCTGCTTGCCGCCGACGGTTTTGGCGGGATCGATGGCATCTTCCGCTTCAACGATCGCGGTATCGCGGTTCGCGCGCTGGAGGTCAGCGAGATCGGCGCCGGGGGCTTCCGCGTCGTCGATCCGGCCCCGACCAAATGGTAGTCGGGGCTCCGGGCGTGGCATAGGCGCCACAGTCGGGCGAAAAGCGGTACCAATAAACGACAGGTGGCCTTTACGGCGCGCCAGCGTTCACTATATGGGCATTGCGTGCGCGACTGCGCGAATCCCGCGCGCCTATCGTCAATATTCAGGAGATACAGCTATACGCCCGCCCATGACCCGTCGCCCACTTGGACAAACACCGCCCAAGAATGGCCCGCGATACAATGAATTTATCGCCTCCCCGAAAGTCCGCGTGATTGACGAGGAAGGTGAAAATCTGGGCGTAATGCTGACTGCCGAAGCGATCGAACAGGCTGCCGAAGTGGGCCTCGATCTGGTTGAAGTCTCCCCGAACGCCGATCCGCCGGTGTGCAAATTCCTCGACGTGGGCAAGTTTAAATACGAAGCCCAGAAAAAGGCGAATCTGGCGCGCAAGAGCCAGAAGACCCAGGAAATCAAAGAGATCAAGATGCGTCCGAATATCGACGATCATGATTTCGAGACCAAGATGAAGAAGGTCTTCGACTTTCTTGGCGACGGCGACAAGGTCAAGATGACCATGCGTTTCCGCGGCCGCGAAATGAGCCACACGCAGCTTGGCCTCAACGTGCTTCAGCGCGTTGCCGAACTGACGTCGGAAATCGCGAAGGTCGAGGCGCATCCGCGCACCGAAGGCCGTCAGATGCTGATGGTCATCGCGCCGAAATAAGCGCCTTCCGGCAAATCAGCCGATCGAAAATTTCAGGGCGGTCGTTCCAGCGGGACGGCCGCCCGCTTCGTATCGGCGCTCGATCATCTGCGCGGCCCCGTCGGCGGCGATCGCGAGCAGTGTCGAGCAGCGCGTGCCATAGACATCGCCGTGCAGGAACAGCGCCGGATCATCCTCGGCGGTCAGCAGGTCGAGCAGCGCGCCGGGGTCGGACTGATTTTCGATCGCGGCTGCCAACGCCATGCGCAGTCGCTCGGCGCGCGGGCAGGGAGTATTGGTTGGTTCATTCGCCAGGGCATGGACGCCGGGCGTCAGCGGCATAATCTGCGGGGTCGGCCGGTTGGTCAGCAGCCGCGCTTCGCCGCCGCTGACTGCGAACAGGTTGAACGCATTGAAGCGATCGAGATCGGCTTCGACCGGATCGGCGAAGCGTCCGTCGCCGCGGAGCATGTCGACGACCAGCGCGCCGCGCGATTCCTTCGCCGGGTCGGGCATCGCGCCGCGCACATTGGTCACCACGACGACGCGCCCGCTCGGCGGATGGACCCCCAGCCAGGTTCCGCCCGCCTGCAAATCCCGCCCGGCGATGATCCCGCTATCGTCGTCCCACGCCGCGAGCGGCGCGCTGGCGCGGGCATGAAACTCATCGCGATTGCCGATCAGGATCAGCGGCCAATCGGCATGGACCTGCCAGGCAAGGGCGACGACGCACATCGCGCGCCTATCGCGCTTTGCGCGCGGCTTGCCAAGCCACCTGTCGCACATTGGCCCCCGCGATCGCTACGTCGCTGTATTGTGAGACTATATCACCGCATTGATGGCGACGGCAAAGAATGATAGCTTCGCCCGATCTTTCTGGAGGGGGAGGTGATTATGACCGAAGTCAGGAAAATGCCGTGGCATCTGTGGGTGGTCGGCGGACTTTCGCTGCTGTGGAATCTGTTTCCGGCAGTCGATTTCACGCTGACGAACATGCAGAATGAATTCTGGCTGTCGCAGTATAATGATGCACAGCGCGCCTTTTTTCTCGGTACGCCTGCATGGGCCAATCTCTGTTGGGCTCTTGGTGGTTTCGGCTCGCTGATCGGCTCGCTGTTGCTGCTCATGCGATCGCGGCATGCGCTGACCGCGTTTTTCGTTTCGGCGGTCGGGCTGGCCGGCGTGACCTATTATCAGCTGGTCCTGAATGCTGATGCGCTGAAGAAACTGCTCGGCGACGTGCCGCTCTATACCAGCGTTGTCATCTGGGTCATCCTGCTCGCACTGATATTCTATTCCCGGCGGCAAGCGGCGGCGGGTGTGCTCCGTTAAACGAAAAAGGGGCGCCGGCGCGGCGCCCCGATCGTTACCGAGCCCGGATGAAGGCGCGGATATCCCCGGACAATTTGTGGCGATCTTCGTCGCGAATATACATCATATGGCCCGCGTCATAGTAGGTGTAGCGGATGCGGTCCTGCGGGATACCGGTACGCGACAGCGCATATTCGGCGGCAAAGAACGGTGTCGCAAAGTCATAATAGCCCTGCGCGACCAGAATTTTCAGTCCTGAATTCTCGCGCAGCGCCTGCCCGAGATAGGGGGCGACGTTGAGATAGGCGTTGGTGTCGCGGCCGCCGAGGCGCCAGTCCCATTGGCCGCCGATGCTGCCAATCGACTGATATTCGCGGTCGGTCTTGAACCCCAGCGTGTCGCGCGACCAGCTGTTGATCGCGGCGGTATAGCCCGCGTCGATCCCGTAAAAGCTGGGATCATTGTCGGGTTCCTCGCCCGCGCTGTCATAATCCTTGCCGGTATAGCGGCTGTCGAGCCGCCCCACGGTCAGCCCGCGGTCGCGCAGCAATTCCTTGTAGAAACGGCCGGGCGTGACGCGCAGGTCGGCGCTTTCCAGATAGGTTTCGGACAGGCCAGTGAAGCGGGCGAGGTCGCGGCGGATCGCGGCGCGTTCCTCGCCCTGCAACTTCTGTCCCTTGAGCAGCGCGGTGGCATAGGGGCCGATCGCCCACTGCCGCGCCTCCTCGGCAAAGGCCGCGGGCGATGCGCCAGTCGCCTTGCCATGATAGAGCGCGGTCACTGCCATCGAGGGCAGGTTGGTGATCGGCGACAGCTCGTTGCCCGGCGTGTCGGCGCCCGCCGCGAAATCGAGCACGGTCGAAATGAGGATGATGCCGTTGAGCGCGACGTCATTATACGTCTCGTTCATCAGCTGGTTGGCGACCGCGGCCGAGCGCGTCGTGCCATAGCTTTCGCCGCCCAGATATTTGGGGCTGTTCCAGCGGCCATTGTTGTTGAGCCACAACCGGATGACTTCGGCGACGGCCTTCGCGTCCTGCGTCACCCCGTAATAATCCTCGGGGTTCGCTTTGCCGATCAGGTGTGAAAAGCCCGTGCCCGGCGGGTCGATAAAGACGACATCGGTCACGTCGAGCAGCGCATCGGGATTGTCGACGATCGGATAGGGCGGTGCGCCGTCATCGCGCGCGTCGCTTGGGATCGCAACGCGCTTCGGTCCGAACGCCCCCATCATCAACCAGACGGTCCCCGATCCGGGACCGCCGTTGAACAGGAAGGTGACGGGACGGCTGGGGTCGCGCGGTTCCTTGACATAGGATGTCGTGACAATCGCCGCCTCGGCGACGCCGTCCTTATTCTTCAAAATCGTCTCACCGATCGTCGCGGCATAGTTGATCCGCTGCCCGCCGAAGGTGCCGCTCAATTTGGTGGTGCGAACCTGCGGCTCATAGTCGGCGGGCTTCTCCGCCTTCGCCTTGTCGGCGGCAGGCGCGTCCTGCGCATAGAGGACGGAAGGCGTGGCGGCGGCAAGCGTCAGGGCAATAAGCGACAGACCCGTTTTCATGCATGTAACTCCCCGGTTTTCGGGGCTGACCCTATGCAGGGAGCGCAAGGGCGGCAAGGCTACTTGTCGGTTACAACGGGGCTTTGGTCGAAGGGGGAGCCTAGCGCCCCCACTTCGTCTTGCTCTGCTTCCCGAACCGCCCCTTACGCGTCCCCGGCTTGCCCTCGTTGCTGCGCCCGACGCGCGGCGCGACCTGCTCGCTCGCCGGCAGCCCCAGCTCGTCGGCCTCCAGCTTGCGGATTTCGTCGCGGAGCTTGCCGGCTTCCTCGAATTCCAGATCCGCCGCTGCGTCGCGCATGCGCTTTTCGAGATCCTGGATATAGGCGCGCAGATTATGCCCGACCATGTGCGCGGGCTTGTCGTCGCCGATCTCGATCGTCACCTGATCCTTCGACGCGACATGGGCGATGATGTCGCCGATGTTGCGTTTGATCGTGGTCGGCGTGATGCCATGTTCTTCGTTATAAGCGTTCTGCTTTTCGCGGCGGCGGTCGGTTTCGCGCATCGCGCGTTCCATGCTGCCGGTGATGCGGTCGGCATAGAGGATGACGCGGCCGTCGACGTTGCGCGCCGCGCGGCCGATCGTTTGCACCAGCGAGGTTTCGCTGCGCAAAAAGCCTTCCTTGTCGGCGTCGAGGATCGCAACGAGCCCGCATTCGGGAATGTCGAGCCCTTCGCGCAGCAGGTTGATCCCGATGAGGACGTCGAACACTCCGAGCCTGAGGTCGCGGATGATCTCGATGCGCTCCAGCGTCTCGACGTCGCTGTGCATATAGCGGACCTTGAGCCCCGCCTCGTGCAAAAACTCGGTCAGATCCTCGGCCATGCGCTTGGTCAGCGTCGTGACGAGGGTGCGGTAACCCGCGGCGGCGGTCTTTTTCGCCTCGACGATCAGATCGTCGACCTGCTCCTCGACCGGTTTGATCTCGACGGGCGGGTCGATCAGCCCCGTGGGGCGAATAATCTGTTCGGCGAAGACGCCCTGGGTGCGCTCCATCTCCCACGTCCCCGGGGTCGCCGAGACGCTGACCGTCTGCGGGCGCATCAAATCCCATTCGGCGAAGCGCAGCGGCCGGTTGTCGATGCACGACGGCAGGCGGAAGCCATATTCGGCCAGCGTGATCTTGCGGCGGTGATCGCCCTTTGACATCGCGCCGATCTGCGGGATCGTCTGGTGACTTTCGTCGACGAAGAGCAGGGCGTTGTCGGGCAGATATTCGAACAGGGTCGGGGGTGGCTCGCCGGGCATGCGGCCGGTGAGGAAGCGGCTGTAATTTTCGATCCCGGCGCAGCTGCCCGTCGCGGCGATCATCTCGAGGTCGAAATGGGTGCGCTGTTCGAGCCGCTGCGCTTCGAGCAGCCGGCCTTCGGTTTCGAGCTCCTTCAAGCGCTCGGTCAGTTCATGTTTGATCGCCTCGCTCGCCTGTTTCAGCGTCGGCCCCGGGGTCACATAGTGGCTGTTCGCATAAACACGGACATAGTTGAGGTTGGCGATCTTCTTCCCCGTCAGCGGGTCGAATTCGGTGATCTCCTCAATCTCGTCGCCGAAAAAGCTGACCCGCCACGCCATATCTTCATAGTGGGAGGGGAAGATTTCGAGGCTGTCGCCACGGACGCGGAAATTGCCGCGCGCGAACGCCTGGTCGTTGCGCTTGTACTGGAGCGCGACGAGCTTGCGGATGATCTCGCGATTGTCGGCGACCTGGCCCTTCTTCAGATCGAAGATCATCGCCGAATAAGTCTCGACCGATCCGATCCCGTAAAGACATGACACCGACGCGACGATGATCACATCGTCGCGTTCGAGCAGCGCGCGCGTCGCCGAGTGGCGCATGCGGTCGATCGCTTCGTTTACCGAGCTTTCCTTCTCGATATAGGTGTCCGACCGCGGCACATAGGCTTCGGGCTGGTAATAGTCGTAATAGCTGACGAAATATTCGACCGCATTGTTCGGGAAAAAGCTTTTGAACTCGCCATAAAGCTGCGCCGCGAGGATTTTGTTCGGGGCGAGGATCAGGGCAGGGCGCTGCAACTCGTCGATGACCTTCGCCATGGTAAAGGTCTTGCCCGATCCGGTGACCCCCAGCAGCACCTGGTCGCGCTCGCCATCCAGTGCGGTGGAGACCAGCTCGCGAATGGCGGTCGGCTGGTCGCCTGCCGGCTCATATTCGCTAACCAGTTCGAATCGCTTGCCGCCTTCGACCTTCTCGGGACGCGCGGGACGGTGCGGGACATAGTCGCCGCTGGTGTCGATTTCCTCGAGCGAGGTACGAATCTGAATTGCCATTGCTGCCAATATGGTATCGATGGCGGCCAACGACAATCATAATGGGTTGCAACCAAATGGCCCCACCCGGGTTTTCGATTTTATCCAACAGGAGGAAGAGTTTATGAAGAAGTTTATGACGGTTGCGGCGCTTGGTGTTGCATTGGCAGTGGCTGGCTGCGGCAAGGCCGACGGCCCGGTCAAACGCGAAGCCGGCAACTGGAAAACCGACGTTAAGCTGGTGAAATTCAACGTTCCCGGCATGCCGGCCGAAATGAAGGACGGCATGGCGAAGATGATGGAAGGCGCCAGCGGTATGGACCAGTGCTTCACGCAGGAGCAGGTCGACAAGGAAGATATCGCGTCCGAACTGGCCAAGGGCCCGGGCAATGGCGGCGAATGCACCTGGTCGAAAAAGGATCTGGCCGGCGGCAAGATCGATATCGCGGGCACGTGCAAGGCCAATGGCCAGACTGTCGATATGGCGATGACCGGTACGATGGAACCCAAAAAGACCGACGTCACGATCACGACCAAGGGCAAGGTGCCGACCGGCGGGGACATGGAAATGGTCATGCAGATGACCAGCACCCACACCGGTCCGTGCAAGGCGGGAGCTGCGCCGGTCGCCGGCTAAGCTCTGATCGCTACGAAGAAACCCGGGAAGGGCGTCGGCTATGCCGGCGCCCTTTCTTGTCGCTGGAATGGGTGTGGCGGACTTGCCGGACGGATCAGCAGGTGGGGCTGCCACACCGTCCGGCGAAGTCACTGTTCATGAAGCCGGGGGAGATTCGAAAAGCGCCAGGGACCAGCTCGCGCTCTTCGGCCCACCGGCTTCAATCCGTCCAGCCGAGACATGTCTCAGGGCGGACCGCGGCGCTGTGGGGGGACACCGCGACGATGAGACAATCGCAGAATGTGCGAAGGACGGGCAGTTACATGGGGTCACGTCGCCCCATGTCGCCGGTTGATAACTCTTTGTTAACCTTGTTCGACGCTTTTCGGGGCCGATTGGCGCGGCCTGTATTTTCTGATATGGGGTCTGACCCATCTGTTACCGTTACACGCTAGTAACAACGGCTGGCCGTACTTCTTGATTGGCGTATCTAGCGCGCAGCTCGTTCGGGGGCATTTGAGGGGTCGCATGGACGACGCGAAAGCGAATGAAACGCAGCACGGCGGGGACACCGACCGGATCATTGCCGAAGAGCTTCAGCGGTTGCTGAACTCGCCGGTCTTTGTCCGTTCGCCGGTCCTGTCGCGCCTGCTTCAGTTTTTGGTCGAGCATCGTCTGCGCGGTGGCCGCGCCTCTCCCAAGGCTTATGCAATCGCGACCGAAGCGCTCGGCCGCAGTGCCGATTTCGATCCTGCCGTCGACAGCTATCCGCGGGTGATGGTCGGGCGGCTGCGCAGCCTGCTCGATCGCTATTATTCCGACACTCCCTGGGTCCATCGCCTGCGCGTGCCACAGGGAAGCTATGAAGTCGTGGTGCAGTATCGCACGGGGCCACCCTCGGCGCGGTCGGCGGAGGAGCGTACCGAGGATATGGGTGCGGTCGCCAAAGGACCGGCGACGCCCTCCGTTTCCGCTGCCGTATCGCCGCCGCGCCGCGTTTCCGCTGCCTCCGGATCGCGGCTGGGCCTTTGGGTCGTGGGCGTCATCATTGCCGGGCTCGCGCTCTTTACCGGCTGGTGGGTGTTCGACGGCCAGAACCGGCTGTTCGCACCCGCACCGGTGCCGCGGCCGATACTGGAGGTCAGCGCCCCGCTGGCCGGGGAAACTCCGCAGTCGCGCGCGCTCGCCCGCGCGCTCGATGGCAAGCTGCGCGACGGACTGCGGCGCTTCGATCTGGTCGACCTGCTCAGCGCGAAAGCGCCGGGCGGCACCACTCCCGTGCCGCGCGCAGACTATCGGCTCGACGCGTCGCTGGTGCGGACGCTCGAAGGGCCCGTCGATGTGACACTGGTGCTCAATCGTGTGGCGGATCAGCGGACCATCTGGTCGCAGCAGATGCGCCTGACCAGCGATCAGGTGCCCGAATTCACCGCGATGGAACCCGGGATAGCCCAGATTGCCGGCGATTATGGCGTGATCGTACGGGACCAGATTCAGCGACAGCCCGATAATTTCGCGGCCGGTTTTCCTTGCGTCGCGCAGTTCAACCGGATGCGCCAGATGCGCAGTCCGACGACCGCCAGACAGGTCGATCGCTGCTTGCGCGCCACGCTTGATGCCAGTCCGCTCGACACGTTCGCGCTCAATGCGCTGTCGTTGCTCCGCTATGGCGACTGGCAACCCCGGCGCGGCACGCCCGAGGGGGCCGAGGCGCTGGTTGAGGCGCGTTCGCTCGCCGAGCGTGCTTATGAAAGCGGTCCCAATACATCGGCCGGGCTGTTCGCCATGGCCCGCGCCCATTTCTACGCCGGCAATTGCCCGGGCGGCAATGCGATGGGCGGCGCCGCGGTCGCGCTCAACCCCTATGATGCCGACATGGCGGGTTTTCTGGGACTGTTCAAACTCGCCTGCGGTCAGATGGCCGATGGCGAAATCCTGTTGCAGCGATCGCTCGATCTCGATGCCTCTTATCCGGGCGTCCCCGCCGTCGCGCTGGCCTTTGTCCTGTCGCAACGCGGCGAGCAGGAGCGCGCGACGCATATCCTCGACCAGATCCCGTCGCCGAGCAAAATGGAGCCGCAGTATCTGATGACGCGGGCGATCGTTCTGGCGCGGGACGGCGACCTTGCCGGGGCACGGCGGATATGGCGGCGACTGACCGACTATACGAAGCAGCCGGCAAACGCGCCGCCCGAAAAAATATTGCGCCAGTTCATGATCACCCCGGTTATCATAGAGCGCGCCGCCGCGGCGCTGCGCGATTCGGGCGTCGTCCCGGGCGCGGCGGTTCCCGCAGGTGGGGCGCCGCGCGAACGGCTTGGGGAATAAACGCACATATTCTTTATGCGTTTGCGACCTGTCGCCAGCCCTCTTGCCAGCTTCGCCGCTGCGCTCTAGGGCATTTTTCAACATTCACGACATAGTCAGCAAAAGGAACTGTGCATGAGCGATTCGGCCGAAAAGGTAAAAAAGATCGTCGTCGAACATCTCGGCGTCGAAGCAGACAAGGTCACCGAAGAAGCAAGCTTCATCGATGATCTGGGTGCCGACAGCCTCGATATCGTCGAACTGGTGATGGCGTTCGAAGAAGAATTCGGCGTGGAAATCCCCGACGACGCAGCGGAGAAGATCGCGACCGTCAAGGATGCGATCGACTATATCGAAGCGAACAAGGGCTAAAGCGGCCCGGTCCGGCCCAGCCGGACGCGGCGGCGACGCCGTCCACGCGTTTCCGGCTTCCCGGTCCAGAGCCTGTGCGCTGTGACCGGGAAGCCTTTTTCTTGGGTACGCGCTGAACCATATTTGGGCCATGCCGCCGTGGCGGATGGCCGACGAAAGGACTGATTATGCGCCGGGTTGTGGTGACGGGATTGGGTTTGGTGACGCCGCTGGGCGCCGATGTGGAAACCGTTTGGGCCAACCTGCTCGCCAGCAAATCGGGCGCGGGTCCGATCACGCATTTCGATGCGTCGGATCAGAAATGCACGATCGCGTGCGAGGTGAAGGGCCCCGACCATGAATATGGTTTCGACCCCGCCAAGCGCGTCGACCACAAGGTGCAGCGTCAGGTCGATCCCTTCATCATCTTCGGCATCGACGCCGCAGGACAAGCGATCGAGGATGCGGGTCTTGAGGATATGTCCGACGAAATGAAGCTGCGCGCCGGCTGTTCGATCGGTTCGGGCATCGGCGGCTTGCCGGGCATCGAAAGCGAAAGCCTGCTGCTCGCCGAAAAGGGCCCCGGCCGTGTTTCGCCGCACTTCGTCCACGGCCGCCTGATCAACCTGATCTCGGGTCAGGTCAGCATCAAATATGGCCTGCAGGGCCCCAACCATGCGGTCGTCACCGCCTGCTCGACCGGCGCACATTCGATCGGCGACGCGGCGCGGATGATCCGTGACGACGACGCCGACATCATGCTCGCGGGCGGCGCCGAGGCGACGATCTGCCCGATCGGTATCGCGGGCTTCGCGCAGGCACGCGCGCTGAACATGAGCTATAACGACCGCCCCGAACAGGCGAGCCGTCCCTATGACAAGGACCGCGACGGTTTCGTGATGGGCGAAGGCGCGGGCGTCGTCGTGCTCGAAGAATATGAACATGCCAAGGCGCGCGGCGCGAAGATTTACGCCGAAGTCGTCGGTTACGGCTTGTCGGGCGACGCCTATCACGTCACCGCGCCGCATCCCGAAGGTTCGGGTGCCTATCGCTCGATGGAAATGGCGCTCAAAAAGGCGGGCATGACCCCTTCCGACATCGACTATATCAACGCGCACGGTACCTCGACGATGGCCGACACGATCGAACTCGGCGCGGTCAAGCGCCTGTTCGGCAATGCCATCGGCGATGTGTCGATGAGCTCGACCAAATCGGCGATCGGCCATCTGCTCGGCGGCGCCGGCGCGGTCGAGACGATCTTCTGCATCCTCGCGATCCGCGACCAGATCGTCCCCCCGACGCTCAACCTCGACAATCCCGATGAAGGCACCGACGGCGTCGACCTCGTTCCGCATGTTGCCAAAAAGCGCGTTGTGAAAGCCGCGCTCAACAACAGCTTCGGCTTTGGTGGCACCAACGCCAGCGTCATCGTGAAAGCGATCGACTAAGCGCCTTATCCTCCCTGTCGCGAAGCGATGGGGAGGGGGCCGCCGCGAAGCGGTGGCAGAGGGGCGCTCTCCGTCAGTTCCTGCTGGACTACCACCTCCCCATCGCTTTGCGACAGGGGGGATTGAAAACCCTCTTTCCTACATCGCGTCGCCATGCTCTATCACCCCGTCGCCGGGCTTCGGCCGGCGGCGATTTTTGGCATGCGCTTCCGTAACTTTTGTCACTTTTGCGTTGTTTGGGAGAAATTCGTGCATCCGTTCCGCTGGCTAACGATCACGATGTTGGCCTTCCTGCTTGCCGCCTGCTCGGGCGGTGCGCCCGAGGATACGATCGTCGTCATCCCGCAGGGTTCGAGCATCGCCAAGGCTGGGCAGATTTTGGAGGAGGCGGGCGTCGTCTCGGCCTCCAGCTTCCGCAACGAAGTCCGCTTCTTTGGCGGGGACGATCCGATCAAGCCCGGCGAATATGAGATCAAGGCCGGGATGGATGCGGGCGACATCCTCGAACTGCTGCAATCGGGCAAGACCGTCCAACGGCTCGTCATGATCCCCGAAGGCATGCCGTCGATCATGGTCTGGGACCGGTTGATGGCCGAAAAGCGCCTGACCGGAAAAGTCGATGTTCCGGCCGAGGGCAGCATCCTTCCCGACACCTATGCCTTCACCACCGGCGAAAGCCGCGCCGCCGTCGTCAAGCGCATGCAGGCGGCGATGGACAAGGCGTTTGCCGAGCTTTGGGCCAAGCGCAGCCCGCGCACCGCGGTCAAGGATCGCAACGAAGCGATCACGCTCGCCTCGATCGTCGAAAAGGAAACCGGCGTTGCTGCCGAGCGCCGCACCGTCGCGGGCGTCTACACCAACCGCCTCGCGGTCGGCATGCGGCTTCAGGCCGACCCGACGATCATCTACCCGATCACCAAGGGCAAGCCGCTCGGTCGCCGCATCCTGCGCAGCGAAATTCAGGCGGTGAATGGCTATAACACCTACAGCATGATCGGGCTGCCCAAGGGGCCGATCGCAAATCCAGGCAAGGGAGCGATCGCCGCCGTGCTCGATCCTGAACCCAATGACTATCTCTATTTCGTCGCCAAGGGCGACGGCGGCCACATCTTCGCGCGCACGCTGTCCGAGCATAATGCGAATGTGCAGAAATGGTATCAGCTGCGCCGCGAGCGGGGCGAGATGGAATAAGGCAAGGACGTCGCCCCTGCCTTCGCAGGGGCGAGGAATAGGGGAGGGACGATATGGCCACTGCGAAACTATTTCTCCACGGCGTCCCCGACAGCCCCGCAATCTGGCGCCCGTTGATCGCGGCGCTGAACCTTGGCGATACACCGGTCGCGGTGCCTGCACTTCCCGGCTTCACCGCACCGCTCCCCGTCGGTTTTCCCGCGACCAAGGAAGCCTACGCCGATTGGGCGGTGGGGCAGGCCGAAGCGCTGTTCGCGGCACACGGCCCGATCGATATTGTCGGCCACGACTGGGGCGCGCTGATCGCGCAGCGTGCCGCGATGCTGCGCCCCGATCTCTTCCGCAGCTGGGCGGTGTCCAACGCGGTGATCGACCCCGATTATCGCGGTCACCGCATCGCGCGGATCTGGAACACGCCGATCCTCGGCGAAATCTTCATGGCGATCAGTCGGCCTGCGGCGCTCGCCAAGGGGCTGGCGGGGCAGGGCATGCCCGCCGACATCGCCGCCGAAGAGGCCGCGCAATGGGCGAACAAGGACAAGCGCCGCGCGATCCTTTGTCTCTATCGCTCGGCCAAGGGGCTGAGCTTCGAACATGACTGGGCGCGCGACATCGGCATATTGCCCGCGAACGGCCAGCTGGTGTGGGGCGAGGACGATCCCTATGTCGAGCTGTCGGTTGCGCAGCGCTTCGCCGCCAATACCGGCACGCCATTGGCGGTGATCGAAGGGGCAGGACATTGGGCTATCGCCGAACGGCCCGCCGAGGTCGCGGCGGCGCTGATCGCCTTCTGGGGCGGTCTGTGATCGACATATCCCATCAGTGTGACCGGCGCACTCCATTGGACCCGTGCGCCGCGCAACCCTATCTGGGCGGCTCGAGATAGCTGGCCCGGGCCTCCCCCCTCCCGTCCAGGCCGCTGGCGCCGCGCCCATCATCGTGACCGCGACGATGGGTGCGGCGGACCAGCGTCATTTCGATATGCTGCGCGCCGCGCACTTTCCGCCCGAACGCAACCAGCTTCGCGCCCACATCACATTGTTTCATCAGCTGCCACCGTCGTGCCTCGACGAACTCGACCGGCTGATTCGCCGCATCGCCGCCGACAGTCCTCCGCCGGCCGCGACGCTCCGCGACGTCTATTCGCTTGGCACCGGCGTCGCCTTTCGTATCGACAGTTCCGATCTGCTCGCGATTCGTGAACAGATCGCCGACCATTTCACCGGAGCACTGACCGCGCAGGACCAAGGCGTTCCGCGACTCCACATTACGGTCCAGAACAAGGTGGCGCCGACCGAAGCGCGTGCGTTGCTGGCCGATCTGGCGCGCGATTTCTTTCCGCGCCCGCTTTCGCTTACCGGCCTCGCAATCTATCATTACCGCGGCGGGCCGTGGGAAACGGTATCGACACGCAATTTTCGCGGGGTGCGCAGATGATATTGACCGGGGGCGAGACCCTGCCTATAGGCGCGGCTCGCCCATCGCGGCGGCCTTTCGGGGCGGAGTAGCTCAGCTGGTTAGAGCACCGGAATCATAATCCGGGTGTCGGGGGTTCAAGTCCCTCCTCCGCTACCAAGAAAATCACGTATTTTCATGTAGTCTAGCGGCCATTCTGTGGCTGGAGCAGTTCCGAACGTCGCGACGTTTTGTGGCACGTTGTTGAACCGCTTTCCGTGCAAGTCCGTGCAGCATAGATGCGACATGGTGGCGGCTTCAATCGCCCCCGCAATCCATGTCCTGTCAGGGCCTGATCGGATCTGCGGAAAGCCGCGGCAGATACTCGTCGAGCTGATCACGCAGCAGGATTTTCCTGCCGTTGAGCCCGGGCGGTTCGAACCACAGTGGCCGTCGCGAACGCCCTTCCGGATGAAGAAGGCGGCCAAGCCGGAGCAGGCCAGCGCCGCGTCGAACGAGAGGGTCGCCGGCCATCCCGGCATTTTCGCGCAGTTCAATCCTCATGTGCCGACCTTTGGTGACGGCTTGCTTGGTGGCGGGAGGCTTTTGATCGATTGAGAAACATCGGTTTCTGATGGATCCGGTGTCTCGCATCATCGGGTTGAAACTCCGTTCCTATTCCCGGGCGGGGCCCATGCAAGGACGCATCACCAATGGGTTCGGCGCATGTAACCCATCCGCTATGGTACCGATTCGAGCCATGTTTCCCCGATATGCGGCGAATTCGGCTGTAGTGAAGTCCGGCGTTTTCCGGGCCGCGTCCGGGATGCAGCGCAACCGGCACGGGCGAGGGACAAATGAAAGCTTTGGTGAAAGCGGCTGCGCGCGAAGGGCTATGGCTCCAGGATGTCGCCGAGCCCTGCATAGGCCCCCATGAGGTTCTGGTGAAAATCCGTCAGACCGGAATTTGCGGAACCGATCTTCACATATGGCGATGGGACGACTGGGCACAGCGCAGCATCGCGATCCCTTCGATCATCGGGCATGAATATGCCGGCGAGATCGCCGAGGTCGGTCATGCTGTCGGGCACCTCCGGCAGGGGCAACGGGTTTCGGGCGAAGGACATGTGGTGTGCGCGCACAGTCACGCCGCGCGCGTGGGCAGGCCGCACCATGACCCCGATGCCGGTGCGATCGGGGTTTCGCTGCCTGGGGCGTTTGCCGAGTTTCTTGCACTGCCGGCGTCCAATATCATCCCTTTGCCCGACGCCATCGACGACGAGATCGGCGCGATCCTCGATCCGCTCGGAAATGCTGTGCATGCCGCGCTTTCCTTTGATCTGGCCGGTGAAGATGTGCTGATCACGGGGGCGGGGCCGATCGGGATCATGGCAGCAGCCGTAGCGCGGCATGTCGGGGCGCGGCATGTGGTGATCACCGACATTCACCCCGGGCGCCTCGCGCTCGCGGCGCAGCTTGTCGATGTCATCCCGGTCAACACAGCGTGCGAAGATCTGCGCGAAATGATGAGCGCGATCGGTCTGCGCGAGGGATTCGCCGTGGGTCTGGAAATGAGTGGCGCCGAAGCGGCCTTTGATCAGATGATAGAGGCGCTGGCGCCGGGCGGCAGGATTGCCTTGCTCGGGCTGCCGGCAGAACCGATGCGGATCGACTGGACGCGGATCATTTTCAAAAGCCTTTTCATCAAGGGCATCTACGGCCGCGAAATGTTCCGGACATGGCACAAAATGTTAGGCTTGCTTCAATCCGGGCTCGATGTCCGGGGAGTCATCACGCATCGATTGAATGCGACCCGGTTTGCCAGCGGTTTTGACGCCATGCGGGCCGGTGTCTCGGGAAAGGTGGTGCTGTCATGGCCGCCCGAGAGATCGGTCATCGATGCCGCGACGGCCGATAGTCCCGTGGCCATCGAGGCGTGACGGCCGCCGGTTTCACCATGGAAATTGCGGCATCGATCGATGCGATCGCGGTCGACGCCTATGACGCGCTGGTCAAACGGTGCGACGCTCCGGTCTATTACGACCGTCGCTTTTTGCGCGCCATCGAGCAGCACCCGCTGCTGGCTTGCGACAAGATGCGATACATCGTCGCGCGCAGCGGTGCCGACCTGCTGGCATTTATGCCGGTCTATCGGCAGTCGGCAGGTACAGCCGACCCTTTCGGATTGCTGGCGCGGACGACATCGGCGGCATTCTCCCCGTCGGACACCGGATTGTTCAGTCATGTCATGCATTGCTCCGACACCCGAATTCTCGCCGACCCGGACAATCCCGAAGTTTACGCGGCAGTCATGGGGCAACTCGAAGCCCTTGCGAAGGAAGATGGGGCCGCGCATTTCGCGATCGTCAACGTCGCCGATCCGACGCTTGTCGGCGCGGCGCGGGAGATGGGGCTTGAGGTCAACCATATGGTCGATCGCTATTGGATTGACCTGTCGCCGATCCCTGATTTCGAAACGTTTGTGGCGCATCTCATGCCGAGGGACGGCCGCGCTGAAATACGACGCCAGCGCCGTCGCTTTGAAACCAGTGATGCGCGGATCGTCATCGAGGAGCCTCCGTTTCCAAACCTCGACGAAGTAGGGCGCCTTTGCCATGAGACCACGGCGCGAAGGGGGACGCCAGCCTATCTGCCGGCCGCAGCGCTTGCCCGCTTCCTGGCGGTCTGCGGCGATATGGTCCGCCTCATTTCCATCTATTCGGGCGAACGGCGGCTGAGTGTCGGTATCGTCCTGCTCGACGAGAAAGTGCTGCATTTCTGGCTGGCGGGCATGACCTACGCGCCCGATCTGTTCAGTCCCTATACGGTGACTCTGGACGGCCTGTTCGACTATGCCTTTGCTCATGGCTTCCAGCGGATCGAATGCGGACGCCTGAATGCGCGCATCAAACAGCGCTTCGGCTTTTCCCCGGTCCCGCTCCATTCGATCATCAACCCCGAGCCGCTGTCGCGCGAGCGTCGCGCCGCACGCTGGGCCGGCTCCGATTTGCTCCACGCCGGCGAAACCTCATGCGTCACGCCCGTTCGCGCACTGGAACGGCGCTAGCATCCATTTTCAACCCGAAAGGATATTGCCCATGCACAGCATCCCGTCATCGCTTGAAACCATCATGCCGCGGCAGGATGATCGACCGTTATGGGACGTGCTGCTCGGCATCTTCGGCCTTCCGGCGTTGTTCATCGCGCACCGGCTCGACCTGTTCGAACTGGTCGATGTAAAAGCGCCGACATTCGATGAACTCTGCGCCGGGCTGAAACTCGAACGGCGCACTGCGCAGATATTGGCGAGCACCGCGACGGCGCTGGGCTTTCTGGTGCTGGACGGCAGCCGCTACCGGTTGACCCCGCTTTCCACGGATTATCTGCTCAAGCGCAGCCCCGCCTATTTCGGGCATTACTGGGATTTGCTGATCGATAATCATCAGGTCTTTTCGTTCGCTGCGCTCCAAACTGCGATCGTCAACGATGCCCCCCAAGCCTATGGCGTCGAAGATATCTACAAGACGCACCGCGAGGAAGTCGAGCGAACCCGCCAATTCACGCGCGCGATGCACGCGATCAGCGTGCCGCCGGCCATCGCCTGGTCCCGGAAGATCGATCTTTCGCCGCATCGCACGATGCTTGATATCGGTGGCGGGTCGGGCGCGCATACGCTGATGGCTGCCACCGCCGCGTCCGCACTCGACGGCATCATTTTCGACCTTGCGACGGTTTGCCCGGTCGCGGAAGAATATATCGGCCAATATGACCTGACTGACCGTGTCAAAACGCACGCCGGCGACATGTGGATCGATCCCTTCCCGGCGGCGGATCTCCATTTCTACTCGCACGTCTATCATGGCTGGACGCCCGACAAATGCCGTTTTCTCAGCCGCAAAAGCTTTGAAAGTCTCGACAACGGCGGGCGGATCGTCGTTCATGAATTCATCTATGGGGATGCCGGCAAGACGGGTCCCTTTCCCGTCGCCGCGATGAGCATGGTGATGCTCGGCTGGGGCGAGGGAGAGCAATATTCGGGGCCCGAGATCGCGGGCTTTCTCGCCGAGGCGGGTTTCCGCGATATCGAGATCATCCCGACCTTTGGCTATTACAGCGTCGTCACGGGCAGGAAGCCGTGAAAGGCGGCGGGACGTCCGTACAGCCTGGAGAGATTGCGCGCTTTGCCGCCACGCTCGATGGGCGCGTGATCGACCGGTCTTCGCCAGACTATGAAGCGCATCGCCGCGCGCTTGTCTGGAATGGCCGGGTGCCGGCGCGCTACCCCGACCTGTTGGTCACGGCGCTGTCGGCAGGCGATGTCGATGCCGCCATCGTTTTTGCGCGGCGACATCGACTGCAAATCTGCGTGAAGGGCAGCGGGCACAGCTATAGCGCAATTTTCCTGTGCGATGGCGGCATGCTGCTCGACCTCTCGGCGCTGAACGATATTGTCGTCGACCGTGCGGCCAAAGAAGCGAGCGTGGGGCCTGGTGCGACCAGCGCGCAGGTCGATGCGGCGCTGGCCGGGCAGGGACTGGCCTTTCCGGTCGGCCATGCCGCGCCCGTCGGGATTGGCGGCTTTCTCCTCGGCGGCGGGTTGGGGATCAATTGCGCGGCGTGGGGTGGTATGAGCAGCACCAACATTCGCGCGGCCGACGTCATCACTGCGGATGGCCGTGCGTTGCGGGTCAGCCCCGAGGAGAATGGCGATTTCTTCTGGGCCTTGCGGGGCGGCGGTCCGGGCCTCCCCTTTATCGTGACGCGCTTTTATCTGCGCTGCTACGACCGCCCGGCACATATTACGGTCAGTTCCTGTCTGGCCCGCTTCTCCGATTTGCCTGAACTGGCCGAACGGATCGATGCGATCGCTCCCTTGCTCGACCCACGGCTCCAGTTGATGCTCGCGATCATGCCGGCGCCGGTGCTTGTAGCCGATCGCTGCGGGGGCGATGAATATGGACGCGTCGTGGCGCTGACCGCAATCGCCTTTGCCGACAGCGCTGATGAAGCGCGGGCGCTTCATGCGCCGTTGGCGGACAGCATGGGGTCATTCCAGTTTCTCGACCGGAACGAGAATGCTCCGGCCAGCTTTGCTGATATTTTCGCTTCCTCGGATCAGCTGCTCGTTTCCGGCCGCGTTCGCGCTGACAATATCCTGACCGACCGGCTCTCCGATACGGTGCATATTCTGATGCGGCATATGGCTGTCAGCCCGTCGCCGACCAGCGTGCCGATGATCGTGCGGCGTGGGGATATCGTGCTTCCCGAGGGAGCATGCTCGCTGACCGGCCGCTATTTTGTTTCCACCTATGCGCAATGGGATGAGGCCGGCGACGACGCCATCAACGCGGCGTGGTTGCGGGGCCTGCATGATGAACTCGCCGGGGTTGCGGCGGGTGCCTATGTGAACGAGTTTGACCTTGAAGCCCGGAGCGAGGCGATTGAACGATGTTTCGCCGCCCCGAATTGGGAACGCCTTCGGGCACTACGCCATAGGCATGATCCCGAGGGCTTGTTTCATGACCCTTTTCGGGCTCCACGCGCGTTTTTTTCATAGAGTTCGATGTCTGCTGCGAAAGCTGACGTTGTGCTGCTCTCCTTGCAGGTCGCATTGCACGTCACGCTGACCGCGGTGTTATCTATTTTCAGGCTGTGTGCCAAACCCGGTCGTGCGGACGGAGTATGGAGAATCTCGAGGCACGTCGGCTTCCATGCCCGCGATTGATGCGCGATACAGTGGCTCGGCTTCGCCATGTTTCGTTTGCATGTTGAGTCCCGGGGCGAGGCTGTTCTGCTGGAACCGCACAAACAAACCGCTTGCGGGTGGAGCAGCGCCCGCCATTCGCACCTGTACCAGCGGCGTCACGCCGGATTGCCTAGGCGGAAGGGGTGATGCTAACGCCGAAAGGCGAATCTCTGAACGAGCCGGGAATATCCTCGTTCGACCATGCGGAGAGGCTGAAGGGGCAAGGGCGATATGACGGACGGTCGAAAGACGTTGGGGGCGGTGATGGCCGGTCTGCGTGCACGCAATGGCTGGACCCTCAAGGAAATGAGCCAGCGTTGCGGCATCCCGGTCTCGACCCTCTCGAAAGTTGAGCATGACCGGTTGTCGCTGACTTATGACAAGCTCCAGAAATTGGGCGAAAAGCTCAACCTGAGCATGACGAGCCTGTTCGCCGAGCAGGAGGAGGTGCCTGCAGCGATCCTGGGCCGTCGCAGCATCGGGTCGATCGAAACGGCCTTGCGCGTCGACACGCCCAACTACGAATATTATTATATGTGCACCGAATTGCGCCACAAGCGGATGGTGCCGATGATCACGCGTATCCATGCGAAATCGCTGGAAGAGTTCGGCGAGCTCGTCCGCCACAGCGGTGAAGAATACATCTATGTGGTCGAAGGCACATTGATGGTGCATACTGAATATTACGACCCGATCACGCTTCAGCCGGGCGAATCCATCTATATCGATTCAGGCATGGGACATGCCTATGTTTGCGGCCCGGGCTCCACGGAAACGCTGACCGTCGGTGTGATGTCGAGCGCCCACGAAGATTTGTCGCATCTGGCGTACGAAGCGCATCACCGCCTTTCGGCGTCCGAAGGAAAGGCGACGACATAGTCCAGCGGTCGCAGGTCGCCGATCAGCGCGTATCGGCAGAAAACAGAAAATGGTCATAAGCGGCGCGCGCGATGTCCGCGATCGCACGCTCCCGCACCTCGACCGGAGCCGCACTCTTCTTGACGAACGCCGCGATGACCAGTTGGCCGCCGTCGGGAAGCGTGATGACGCCAACGTCGTTGACCGTGCCACCGATGGTCCCCGTCTTGTGGGCAACTGCCGTCCCGGTCGGCAGACGGCCCGACAGTCGTTCGCGTCCCGTGCGACAACGGCCCATAATATCCGTCAGCACCTTCGTACTCGCGGCCGACAGTGCCTTGCCTGAAAAGATGCGACCGATCAGGTCCGCCATCGCGACGGGGGTTGCACTGTCGCGCGGATCATTATCAAAAGAGGGCTTGGGCAGAAGGCCGATCCTGGCGATCTCCGTTTCCGATTTTCCAAGCGCGGCAAGGGATTCCGTCAGCGTAGCTTTGGCCGGGGCGTCGAAGAAGGCACGCAGCAACCCGTTGGTATCGCGATCGACGCGCATGCCTGTCACGCCCTGTGCACGGACCCAGGCGGTGACCGCTGCCGGTCCGCCCGCCGCCTCAGTCAGCACGTCGGTCGCGCTATTGTCGCTGAGCGTCAGCATGACCTCCAGAAGATTGTGGACCGACAGCGCTACGCCGGGATGGATGAACCGGTCGGCGATGACATCCGACGGCACCATATGCTCGGGCCCGATCTCGACCATCTGATCCAGCGTCAGTTCGCCCTTGTCGACCTTTTCGAGGATGCGGCCGGCGACCGCGATCTTGAAAGTGCTGGCCATCGGGAAAGCTTCGTTGGCATTGAGCAGCAGCCGCGGCCCGTTGCCATCCAGGCGCCAAGCCGCGACGCCGACGACGCCGCCGGATCCCTCGGCAAGGCGCGCGACCTCCGTTTGCACAGCGTCCAGTGCTTCGGCTGCGCGGGCAGGTATCGCTCCCGTGGCCAAAGCCCCCAGCATCAATGCCAGAATAATATGTCTCATGATCACCGTCCCCCTTTTCCCGATCGATTGCTTCTTATGCTGCTCGGTCCGGGCACGCATCTGCCCGCCCGGACCATTTCCTTACCAGTTGGCGCCGAGGCTGATCAGGTGGAACGCCAACGCCGTCCACAGCAGGAAGAAGACAGCGAGCACCAGCAGCACGCTCCACAGGCGCGAGAACCAGCCGCGCTTCCCCTTGAAGGCGAGAAAGGCGGCCCAGATCGTCAGGCCGAGGAAACCGGGGAAGACCAAAATGCCAAGGATCTGGGCGAACCAGATCAGCCCGACCGGCGTCACGAACGTCTCGATCATCGAAAGGCACGCGGCCCAGCATCCGATGATGACGAAGACCAGCCAGGCGAACAGCCGGACAATGCGATAGGCCGAACGGTCGCGACCGGTCAGCGCGAGCGGTTGCCCATAGCGACGGCGGTTGATCGCGCCGATCGGCCACGCCAGCGCGGTCAGCGCCACCACTGTCAGGCTGGCGATCAGCACCGGCATCAGCCATGCCGTGTCCTTGTACGCTGGCACGGGATCCCAGACCATGATCGGGGCATAGTCGCCATAGAAGATGCGCACGACTTTGCCATTCTCGACCTTCGCGGCGAACCGGGCATTGTCATAAAGCGACTGCCAGATGAACGGCTTCACCTCGACCCATTGGCGCTCGCCGCCGCCGATGGTCTTGAACGGGGTCACCAGATTGCCGTCCTTGTCGAGGCTGATCTTGAGCTGCGTAGCCAGCCCCAGCATCGCGCCCCAATTGTCGACTGCGGCACGGCTCGTGGCATAGGTGCCCGCGACCATCGCCGCGTGCTGCTTTGCGGTGGGCAATGCTTTGGGTATCGATCGCGGTGCCGGGAAATAGCGGTCGGCGAACTGCTGCACCAGCGCCTCGCGGATCGGCCCGACGGCGCCGTCCTTGCCCACGCTGTTCAGCGAGACGTAAATGCCGGTGTTCTGTGACGGAAACAGCACCAGGTCGGAATGGAACCACATCGTGTCGCCGCCATGGGCGATGGCGCTGAGGCCGTTGATCTTCTGCTCGTAGAAGCCGTGCATCATGCGCGGCAGGCCGGGGAACGGCTCGTTGGCGGGCGAATGCATCAGCCGCGCGGTTTCGGGCTTCATCAGCGGTCCGCCGCCGGAGAGGTGCGCGATCATGAACTTCGCCATGTCGCCGCCGCTGATCGACGCGCTTCCCGCAGGCGCGACGGAAACATATTCGAACGGCTTGGGTTTTGCCGAGCCGACCTCATAGCCCTTGGCCATATGGGGTTGCAGCGCCTTGGGGAGCGGCTGGCGGAAGGTCGCATATTGCATGCCGAGCGGCGTGAAGATGTTGCGATCGATATAATCGTCGTACGACATGCCCGACACGCGCTGGACGATGTAGCCCGCGAGCGCGGTTGCATAGTTGGAATAGGCGGGGGTCGAACCGGGGGCATAGACGCGCGCCGGCGTCCAGCGCTTGAGCACGGCCTCCAGCGAGGGCGCCGGCCCCTTGTCGGTGATCAGGTCGCGGCCGGCTTCTTCGAAGCCCGGCGTGTGGGTCATGATATCGAGCATGGTGATCGGCTGGCCCTGATAGGGCGGGATCTTGAAATCGAGATACTGGTTGATGTCGGCGTCGAGGTCGATCTTTCCGGCCTCGACCTGCTGCATCACCGCGGTCCAGGTAAAGAGCTTTGACACCGAGCCCGGACGAAACAGCGTGGTCGCAGGATCGACCGGTTTGCGCGCGGCGACATCGGCATAGCCGAAGCCGCGCTGGGTCAGCACCTTGCCGTCCTTGACGATGACGACGACTGCGCCGGCCACATCGCCGCGCGCGAGGGCATAGGGCAGGAATCCGTCGAGCCAGCTATCCGCGTCGGCCTGCGTCAGCGCATGGGCACCATTCGGCTGGGCGGGCAGGGGAGTGGTAACGGGTGCAAATCGCGAAACGGGCGACAGCGACGCCATCGGGGCAGTCGCCTGCTGCGCAGCCGTGGCGGCGCCGACAAGCGTCAGCGCCCCCACGGCGAGAAATTTCCACCATTTCATCACAACATCCCCCTTCTCTTGCTTGTTATTCGGCAATGGAGATCGCGGAGGTCAGCGTGGCAGGCTGCTCCGTATGGCCTGGCCCGGGAAGTAGCGCGGGGTTACTTTGCCATTGCGGGCCATGACCGCGCCGCCGACCAGCACATAGGCGATCCCGGCCGATGCCTGCATCGGCTGGGCGAAGGTTGCCCGGTCGTGAATTTTGGCGGGGTCGAAGATGGTGATATCGGCATCGGCGCCCTCCTGGAGCCGCCCCTTGCGGGCCATCTGCGGCGAGACCGCCTCGAGCCGGCGCGCGGGCATGATCGTCATCTTGGCGAGCGCGGCCGGCAGGCCGAGAAGCTTGCGTTCGCGCACATATTCGCCAAGCACGCGCGAAAAGGTTCCGGCGCCGCGCGGATGTTCGCCCTGGGTGACCCACGGCATGCCGTCGGATGCGATCGATACCGCCGGATCGGTGATCGCCTGATCGACGACCTCCTGCGGGATGATGTGGATGACCACCGCGGCGTCCGGCTGCTCCTTGCGGAAGCGGTTGAAACTCTCCTCGGTCAACCGTTCGCCGGTCGCCGGCCATTGGACGTCGCCATAGGTAGCGCCGTTGCGTTCCTGCCACCCGTCCGAAAAGAAGGCGGAACCGATCGCCGTGCTGCCTGCGGTATAGGGATAGGCCTCGGTAGTGACATCGACGCCGCGGGCCTGTGCCCCCTTGATCATCTCGAGGATCACCGGCGTATCGCGCAGGCCTGTCGATGCGACATGGACGAGCTGGAGAGACGCGCCGGTCGCCGCCGCGTCGGCCAGTACTTCCTGTGCCACCGCGATCGGTACGCCGCTCGCCTTGTCGAGCGGCCGCGAGCGGACATGGACGAAGACCGGCGCCTTGCTGCGACCGGCGGCCTGAAAAACGCGAAAAATCTCGCGCCGGCCGGCGCCGGGTACATATTCGAGGCCGATGCCATAGCCGAGCCCGCCTGCAGCCACCTCGCGATCGAGTATCGCGACGATGCGCGCTTCCTCTTCGGGTGTGGCGCCCTTCACCAGCATCGCGGGATCGGCCGTCACCTGGCCTTCGACATCGCCGCCGCAACGCTTGTCGGACATCACCTCGAGCCGCGCGCAGATGTGCGAGGCCGAGGCGCCGAAGTTGATCAGCGCCTTGCCCTCCATCCGGCTATAGAGCGCGGTGAGCGGGGCGGTTCCGATTTCCATATCGATGGCGGTGGTTACACCGTCGAGAAGCTGCAACCGTTCGGCCACCGGATCCTGCCCATGGGCATGCAGGTCGATAAAGCCGGGCGCGACGACGAGCCCTTTGGCATCGATACGGCGCTTTCCTTTGAGCGCGGTCGCCGAAATCGCGGCGATTGAACCCTGCCGGATGCCCACGTCGGCAATCTCGTCCCGCCCGCTGGCCGGGTCGATGACCCGGCCGCCGGCGATGACCAGATCATAGCCTTCGTCGGCTGTTGCCGGGGCGGAGACGAACGCCAGCGCGATCGCGATGGCCGTGGCGGCGTTCGATCCCTTGTGCCCCGGCATGCTCAGAACTTCACTTTCGCGCCGACGGAGAAATAGCGACCGATCTGATCATAGTTCGGATTATTGTAGACGATCAAAGGCGGATCGCGATCGAACAGATTGTTGACGTTGGCGTAAAAGGTGAAGGCTTCGGTCGCCTTGAACTGCACGCCAAGGTCGACATACGTCCGGCTGGCGATCTTGTTGTTGAGGATCGGTTGCTTGTTCGGGCCGAGCTGGGCGCTATAGATGCCCCCGTCGACATAGCGCGCGCGCAGGTCGATCCCGAACGTGTCGGTTTGATAGCTCACGCTTCCGGTCATCCGCCATTTTGGCGTCGAAAAGGCCGTTTCGCCTCCGACGATACCGGCGCGGTCGGTCGTCAGTACGCCATCGTCGATCAGCAGTTCGAACACATGTGTCGCCAGCGCGCGGACGGTCAGCGAACCTGCACCCAATGGCCTGCGGAACGATGCCTCGATATCGAGTCCGCGGGTCTTGTATTCGGCAAGATTGCGATAGGTCCGGGAAACAAAATCGATCGCGCCATTGTCCGTCCGCTTGACCAGGCCGCCGCAAGTGGGGTCACTCGGGCTCGCCGCATGGCAGGTGTTCAGCACGTCCTGCGCCAGGAGCGTCACGATGACATTATCGATTTTGATCTCGTAATAATCGACCGACAGGCTGAGACCGGAGGCAAAGCTGGGTGAGTAGGACCCGCCCAATGTCAGAGTATGCGAGACTTCGGGAGTCAGATTCTTGTTGCCGCCGACATAGCTGACGACATTGGCCTGCACCGCATTGCCCCGATAGGGGTCGGAGACATTGCCGATATTGGTCCCGCGCGCGAGGAAATATTCGCTGATATTGGGTGACCGGATATCGCGCGAATAGACCGCGCGCAGCAGGAGGTCGTTGACGAGGCGAAGCGTGCTGCCCGCCTTCCACGACCAGATGCCGCCGCTGGTGCTGTAATCGGAATAGCGTGCCGCACCGTTGATCTCCAGTTTCGCGGTGTCCTCGATATCGAGCAGCGGCACGTTGATTTCGCCGAAGACTTCCTTGACGTCGAAACTGCCGTTGGTCTCGGCATAGTTCAGCGTTGCCAGAGCGCCCGCCTTCGACAACGGGTCGATATAATTGGTCGTGAATTTCTCCCAGCGGAAGTCGGTGCCGAACGCGATGTCGACGGGCCCGGCCCAGGTCGAGAAGGGCTGCCCCTGGATCGATGCCCCGACCGCGTCGAGCCTGGTTGTGCTGATACCCTGGCCCGCGCCGAAGGAATAGCCGATCGCGTCGGCCGTAATATTGCCGTTTCCGAACAGATTGATCGGGACGCAGGCGGAGTCATTGTTGGTGGTATCGGCGTCGGCGTTCACCCGGCAGGTGGCCACGCCGCCGACCAGCACCGAATCGACGGCCTTGCTGAAACGGGCCGAAATACGCTGATTATAGATCGAGTTGTTGTTGCGCAGCTCGCCATGGTCGAAATAGGCGTCATAGCTCCAGCCGCCGCCCAATTCGCCCTCGATACCGATCGCGGCTTCGATGTTGCGCCGTGTATAGCGATAGTTGACATAGCCCGCCGACCCGACATCATCCATGATGCGGCCGAGGATAAACGGATAGGTCACACCGGCGGCCGCCAGCTGGTCACGCGCTGTCTGCGTCAGGAAAGCATTGTCGGACTGAATGCGGACAGTAGGTGTTTCGGGAAAGAAGCCGAAATCCGACGACATGCGGTTATAACTGCCCTCGACCCAGACTTTGGCGGCGTCGCTGAATTCATAGCTCGCGCGTGCGAAGATATTGGCGCGCTTGTATGGTGAGGTGACGGCGACATAGTCGTAGATATTCTGACCGCCGCCGCCGACCGTGAACTGGCCGGAGGTTTCGCTGCCCAACGGGAGAGGGCCGACCGATCCGTCCGGATTGAAAACCAGATTATAGGGTGCGGCGGTGGGGCCCAGCACCGAACCGCCGTTGTTGATGATCGTATAGTTGACGTCGCGGGTCAGCACGAGCTGGCCGTCGGCGCGCGTGAACAGGCCGCCTTCCAGATTGGGGCGGCTCTTGCGATCGCGGGCACCCTTTTCCTGCGTATAGTCGGCGCCGATCATGAAATGGCCGCGACCGTCCGCGAAGCTGGTGCCCCAGGCCAGATTGGCGCCATAGCGCTGGGCATCGCCGCGCGATGAAATGCCGCCGTCGATGCCGCCCTGCAGGCCGGTCAGGTCATCCTTCAGGATGATGTTGACGACGCCGGCGACGGCGCCTGAACCCCAGGCGGCCGAGGCGCCACCGGTCACGACATCGACGCGCTCGATCAGTGCTTGCGGCACCGTATTGAGGTCGACGGAGCCGTTGAAACGATGGCCGTTGAGCAGGGTGAGCGTCCGCGCCGCGCCAAGGCTGCGCAGATCCGCCGAAGAGCTCCCGCTGGTGGTATTGCCGGTTGTCGTTGCCGGGGTCAGCGTTCCGCGGAACGCCGGCATGTCGTTTAGGACATCTCCGATGCTGGGCCGGTTGCCCTGGCGCAGTTCATCCGCGCCAACCACCGTCGTCGGTGTCGGTGCATCGAAGCCCGACCGCTGAATACGCGAACCGGAGACAATGATTTCGTCATCGCTGCCGCGTGCGCCCTGCGTGTCCGCTACCTGAGCGCCGGCCGGAACGGCCGTCACCAGCAGCGACAGCGCAGTTCCCGCATACCATTTCATCATTCCCGGCTTCATCATCTTCCCCTTGGTTTATGGGCCGGGTTGCCCTGTTGATGCTGCGCCCCCTGGCGGCGCTGGCTTATTGTCCCGGCCCGATTAGTCTGGAGGGATAGAAACATGCAAAAAGGGAAAATTCAATCCTGATCAGGATAAAAATGTCACTTTTATGATTGTGCGATGAAAATTGCGGCGCATGACTGTCACTTAGGGCTGCTCGGGCTTCACCAGATGATAGGCCACATGCGGCTGCGAGGCGAAGCCGAGGCGCGCGTCATTGGCGTTTCCATAGAAGCGCAGCTGATCATAGGGACCTCCTTCGGCGATTCCGGTGACCCGCTCGTAGCGATTCGGCCCGATCTTTTCCCAGGCCGTCTTTTGCCCGTGCCCTTCGACCAATATTCCGTGATCGCCGACGGCGGAGACTTTGATGTCGCCCGCCGGATCGGCCGGCTTGCTGTAATCGCGGCGGTTCGACCGATAGGCTCCCAGCGGCGGCAAGGTGCCCGCCTGCGTCCACCGCTTCGCCGGTTGCTGGGGGAAAAGGCGGCCGATGATGGCATCGCTCAGTTCGGTTCGTCCGGCATAGCTGGCATCGCCGCCGGTGAAGGACACGAAGAAACCCAGGCCGGACTCCGGTGCGAGCAAGAGATAGGAATGAAAATCTGCCGTATTGCCGCCATGGCCTACCAGCCGCGGTCCCTGCTCGCGCGCGACCATGAAGCCGTGCGCCATTCCGGGCTGGTCGGGCGTATTCGCAATCGAATTGCTTTCGAGTAGCGCGACCGATGCGGGTTTGAGGATGCGTTTCCCGTCCAGCGCGCCGTCGCCCAGCATGGCCAGCATGAAGCGCGCCATGTCGGGTGCCGTCGACGCGGCGGAACCAGCCGGCATGATCTTGCCATAGCGTTCATAGGGCGTGGCCTTGAAACGGCCCTCGGCCAAGTGGTAGCCCAGTGCCATATTCGTCGCATTTTCGCCGGTTAGCGGCTCGGCGAAGGTCGTGTGGGTCATGCCGAGCGGCTGGAATATATGCCTGGTGACATAGTCGTTGAAAGCCTCGCCGGAGACCCGTTCGACGATATAGCCGGCGAGCGAAGCGCCATAGTTTGAATAGGATACCTCGGTGCCCGGCGCCCACAAGCGCTGCGGGATATGCGTCTTCAGGAAGGACTGATAGCTTTCAGGCTTGGCCCATTCCTTCTCGTCATAGCGCAAGTCGCTCATCCCCACCGTGTGGGAGAAGAGGTCGCGCACGCGAATGGGCTTTCCTTCGAAGGGCGGGATCACGAAGTCGATATAGCGGTTCACATCGGCATCGAGATCGACCTTCCCGGCTTCGATCTGTTGCATCAGGGCGGTCCAGGTGATCAGCTTGGAAACCGATCCGGGGCGGAAAAGCGTCTTCTGCCCATCGACTTTGATGCCTCGATCGATATCGGCGAAACCATAGCCGCGCGTGAACAGCACTTCGCCGTTCTGCACCACGGTGACCACAGCGCCAGCGACCTCCCGGGTTGCAAGCTGCTGCGCCATCACGCCATCGACGAAATCCTCCAATCCCGCGACGCGTCCGGCATCTGTCCGGGCGGCTGTCGGCGTTGGCGGGGCTGCGTTAAGCGGAGTCGCGGGCAGTGCCACTCCCAAAGCGAGGGCGATTGCGAATGCGGAGGAAGTGCAAGAATTGGAAATAAATTTCATATTAGGCACCATTTCTCTTTACAGGATTATTTGATCATCCACAATCAGGCCGGCAAATCAACTGGGACAGGGATGGATCATGCAGAAAAATTCCCGATTATCACGGCGCGCCATGCTCGTGCGGACCGGCGCCTTGGCGGTGACGGCGTTTCCGATGGTCAATTTCGGCACCTATCAGGTTCATGCGGCGTCCCCGCGGCGCTTTGCCTCGCGAGTCGTCGACCTGGTAAAGCAGGCCATGGTGCTCGACATGCTGGCCCCGTTGACGCTCGATTTCCGTCCCGAGGTGTTCGCCGAGCCGATCAGCGAAAAATGGGCCGCCGATTTTCGCGCGAGCGGGATCACCGGTTTCCACAATTCCGTCGGTATCGGCGGCCCCGACGCTTATGAAAATACCTTGGCCTTTCTGCTCGCCTGGACGGGCTTTACCGCACGCAATCCGCATGTGTTCGCTGGTGTGGGCAGGGCGGAAGATCTCGATCGTGCGAAGGCCGCTGGAAAATGCGCGGTGATCATGGGGCTGCAGAACAGCGATCATTTCCGCGCCGTCGCTGACGTGAAGTCATTTTATCAGCTCGGCCAGCGCGTTTCGCAGCTGACCTATAACAGCCAGAATCTCATCGGCTCGGGCTGCACCGATCGCATCGACGGCGGACTCTCGGACTATGGCGTCCAGATCGTCGAGGAAATGAACAACGTCGGCATGCTCGTCGATACGTCGCATTGCGGTGACAAGACGACGCTCGACGCCATCGCCGCCGCCAAGGGACCGATCGCGATCACGCACAGCAATGCGCGTGCGCTCAACAATCATCCGCGGACCAAGACCGACGAGGCGATTCGCGCGCTGGGCGCGAAGGGCGGGGTGATCGGGATCACCGGCGTGCGCAATTTCCTGACCGCCCAAGAGCCGACTACCGTCGCCAATATCGTCGATCAGATCGACCATGTTGCGAAGCTGATCGGCTTCGACAAGGTGGGCATCGGGTCGGATGCGGACCTCTATGGTTATGACGATATGGAGCCCAAGGCCTATGCGGAGCTCAAGGCGCACTACAAGGGAAGCTATGCCTTCCGCGACAAGATCGACACCGACGGGTTCGATGATCCGCTGAAATTCTATAGCCTGACCGAAGAGATGGTTCGCCGCGGTTATTCCGACGACAATATCCGCGGTGTCCTCGGTGGAAACTTCCGGCGCCTGCTGGGCGAAGTGTGGAAATAAAAGCGGTCGCAACGGCTGCAACAAGGGGGAGAAGAGATATGACTGGCATGAGAAGCGGCTGGATCGTGGCCGGCGTTATACTGGCTTCGGTCGCCGCACCCGCATGGGCGGCGGACAATGCCGCCATTGCTGCGGCGATCGACCGGGCCGCAGAGCAGGCGGTCGCGGCCGGCGAGAGCCCGGGGTTGCAGGTCGCGGTCTACAAGGACGGCAAGCCCCTGCTGGTGAAGGGCTATGGCTCGGGTAATCTCGAACTCAATATGCCGGTCGCCAACGACAGCGTTTTTCGCATCGGTTCGGTCACCAAACAGTTCACCGCGGCCGCGCTGGTCAAGCTGGACGAGGAAGGCAAGCTGTCGCTCGACGACCTGTTGTCGAAATATTATCCCGATTATCCGCGCGCGGGCGATATTACGCTGAAGCAGATGCTGCACCACACGTCGGGAATGCATAATTATACCGACGACGAAAGCTTCCTCACCCAGGCGGCGCTGACCAAAACGCCGGATCAGTGGGTCGCCAGTTTCGCCAAAATGCCAAAGCAGCAGGATTTCGAACCCGGCACCGACTGGAATTACAGCAACACCGCCTATTTCCTGCTCGGTGCCGTGGTCGAGAAGGTGGAAGGCAAGCCGCTGGCGCAGGTTCTGAAGGCGCGCTTCTTCCAGCCGCTCGGTCTCCGGCACACCGCACTTGATGACGAGCGTGATGTCGTGCCCGGCCGCGTTGCGGGATATGACGGAGAGCCCGGAAAATTCCGCAACGCCGCGCCGATCTCGATGACGGTTCCGGGCGGGGCAGGGGCGATGCGATCGACGGCTGACGATCTGGCGCGCTGGAATGCGGCGTTGTTCGGCGGAAAAATACTGAGACCGGCCTCGCTCGCCGCCATGACCGCACCCGGCAAGCTGGGAGACGGGCGGACCAGCGGTACGGCGATGGCCAAAAAGGAGGGCGCGCCTCCCGGCGAATATGGTTACGCCCTGTTCCTTTCCGACTATGAAGGGCATCGCAAGATTTCGCATGGCGGGGGCATCTTTGGATTTAACAGCTCTCTGTCCGAATTTCCCAAGGATCGCATCACCGTGGCCGTCATCGCCAATTCGATCGGCAAGGATCTTGGCGCGCGCATGGTTGCCCAGCGCATCGAGCGGATCGCTCTCGAGCTTCCACCGGAACCCGCCGTAAAGAAATAGCATCAAGGAGAGTCGTCATGAGCCGTACCCCGTCGCTGCGTCGTCTTGCTCGCCCCCTGCTTGTCGGGACGGCCATCGCCACCCTCTCCATGCCCGCCGTCATGGCGAAGCCGACGGCAGGGCCGGCGCCCGCGGCCGATGTGCTGATCCGCGGCGGCGCGATCTATGATGGCAGCGGCGGCGATCCCTATGTCGGCGATGTGCTGATCAAGGGCGACCGGATTGTCGCGGTCACCCGCGGCGCCTCGGGCGCGAAAGCGACGACCATGGTCGATGCAAAGGGGCTCGCCGTCGCGCCGGGTTTCATCAACATGCTCAGCTGGGCGAACGAATCGTTGCTGCTCGACGGGCGCGGCATGTCCGACATCAAGCAAGGCGTCACGCTGGAGGTGATGGGCGAAGGCTGGTCGATGGGGCCGGTAACGCCGGAGATGAAAAAGGTCGCGATCCAGCGCCAGGGCGACTTCAAATATGATATCCCCTGGACGACGCTGGGCAATTATCTCGATCACCTCACCACAAAGGGTGTTTCGCCCAATGTCGCGTCGTTCGTTGGCGCGGGTACGGTGCGCGTCAATGTTCTGGGCGAGGATGATGTCGATCCGACCCCGGCCGAGCTCGACAGGATGCGTTCGCTGGTGCGTCAGGCGATGCAGGAAGGCGCCATGGGGGTGGGCTCGTCGCTGATCTATGCCCCCAACGCCTATGCCGAAACGCCGGAGCTGATCGCGCTGGCGACAGAGGCCGCGCGGTGCGGCGGCATGTACATCAGCCACATGCGATCCGAAGGCGATAATATCGGGAAGGCGGTCGACGAACTGATCGAGATCAGCCGCACCAGCGGCGCCCCGGCCGAAATCTATCACCTCAAATTCGGCGGCAAGGCCAATTGGGGCAAATATGACGCGATCATCGCCAAGGTCGAGGCGGCGCGCAAGGCGGGGCTGCGCATCACGGCCGACATGTATACTTACACCGCCGGTGCGACCGGGCTCGACGCGGCGATGCCGACATGGGTGCAGGCAGGCGGCTATGAGAAATGGGCCGAGCGGCTCAAGGATCCGAAGATCCGCGCCCGGGTGATTGCCGAGATGCGCGCGCCGGGCGAAGGGTGGGAAAATCTCTATAACGCCGCCGGGACCGCGGACAATCTGCTGCTGCTTGCTTTCAAGAATCCGGCGCTGCGCCAATATACGGGCAAGACGCTGGGCGAAGTGGCGAAGCTGCGCGGCACCTCGCCCGAGGATACGGCGGTCGATCTGGTGATCGAGGACGGCAGCCGCGTCGGGACTGCCTATTTCCTGATGAGCGAGGAGAATGTCCGCAAGGCGGTCGACCTGCCGTGGATGTCCTTCGGCTCCGACGAGGAAGCGGCTGCGTCCGAGGGGCTGTTCCTCAATTCCAGCAACCACCCCCGCGCCTATGGCAATGTCGCGCGGCTGCTCGGCAAATATGTTCGCGACGAAAAGGCGACGACATTGCAAAGTGCGATCCGGCGCCTGACGAGCTTTCCGGCCGGAAATCTGGGCATCCGCGACCGCGGATCGCTCACGCCCGGCTATTTCGCCGACGTTGTGCTGTTCGACCCGGCGACGATCCGGGACCATGCGACCTTCGAGACGTCCAATCTTTACGCCACCGGCGTGAACGACGTTTTCATCAACGGCGTCCAGGTGCTGAAAAAGGGCGAGCACACTGGCGCCAGGCCGGGGCGGGTGGTGCGCGGTCCCGGCTGGTCGGGCGCGCCCGGCGGCGGTGCGTGCCGGGCCTCGCCAGCGGGATCAGCCGGAAGCTGAATAGTCCATATTCCGGGCGCACACGCGTTCAGTATCCCGTCCGGCATTCGCTCTCTTCGTCTTTCGTCCACTAGCCGACAGCCAACAAGCGGTCACCAGCAGCCGGTCAATCCAGCCAGGCTTCACCCATAGTCGCCTTCGGGGAGGCCGGCCTTCGGACAGGCGCTCGCCGGGCCGCAGTCGCGGCCATGTCCCTGCTGCCATCAGAAGCGTTTGGTAAGGATCAGACCTATGGTGCGGGGATTGGGCGGATTGTTGTACGGGTCGAAGCCCAGCACCCCGTCGATGATGCGCGGCGGTTGCCGGTCGAACAGATTGGCGATGACGAGCTGCACCTCGCTGTCCGCCAGCCAGGCGGCGGACGACAGGCGGCCGAGGTCGAAACCGAGGAAGAAGGATGCGGTCGTGAACGATCCGATCTTGCGCACCGGCTGGCCGGGGCGGTCGTCGGTGAAGCCGTCGACATAATTCACCACCGAGCCGATGGAGATGCCGCCGCGGCCCCACGCGATCGTGCCGTTGAGCCGGAGGTCGGCGGGCTTGGCATAGCCGTCGACCCGCGAGATTGCCGTGTCGCCCCCGGCCTTGAGCTCGAGGTTCAAGATATATTGGCCGTTCAGCTTGAGCATCGCGGTGCCGCCGAAAAGCCGCGGGCGCCATGACAGGTCGAGATCGAGGCCGTCGGTCGATTCGACCGCGAAATTCTGCGCGCGGATATCGGCGATCAGCTGGACCTGCGACAGCAGGCTGGCGGGCACGTCGGCGGCCGAATCGAAGAAGGTGAGGTCGCCGTTGTTGATCGCGGGGACTTCGGCGAAGCGGCGGAACACCGCGGGGTTGTCCACGACCTGCCGGATCTGTGCGAGGTCGGGGTTCGCGATGTTGAAGACCTGCAGATCGCGGACCGACAGGCTGTCGTCGGGTTTGGGCGTGCCGACGCGGCCCGAAATCTTGATCCGGTAATAGCCCGCCTTGATCGTCAGATCGGGGAGAAAGGCCGGGGTCAGGTCGACCCCGAACGTCCATGTGTCGGCATCCTGCGTCCGCAGATCGGGGTTCGCGCCGGCGCGGAACATGACCAGCGCCTGTCCGGCGGGGAGCGCGGGATTCTGGTCCTTGGGGTCGAGGAATTTATAGTCGTAGAGGCCGAACGACACCTGTTCGGCGATGCCGATCGTGCTGCGGAAGCGCGGCGCGAGGAAGGAGCGCGCCCAGGTGCCGCGCAGCGCGATCGAGCGGTCGACCTGCCAGCGCAGCCCGACCTTGGGCGAGAGCGCGGTGTCGAAGCCGAGATCCTCGTAGCGCGCCGCGGCGGACAGCGTCAGCGACCGGATCAGCGGCACTGACTGCTCGGGGCCGATGACCGGGATATTCACCTCGCCGAAGACCGACTTGACCTTGCGCGTCGCGCCGTTGCGGTTGAAAAAGATCGTCGCGTCGGTGCGCAGTGTTTCGGCGCGATACTGGAAGCCCGCGGCGGCCATGACTGGGCCGGCGGGGAGCGAGGCGAGCGCGGTCTGGCCGCGCAGCTCGACGGCGAACAGCCGGTTGATCGATTCGCGGGTGGCCGGTGGCCGCCCGACCCGCGAGGAGCTGCTGTCGGTCCGGTTGCGGTGATAGTCGACCGTCAGGTCGAGCGTGGTCGATCCCTCGCCCTGCCAGCGGACGCCGCTGTAGATCGAGACGCCGCGCGTGCGGGTCTTGAAGCTGCGGTTGAACGCGGGTTCGTCGAGGAAGAGTTGGCGCGAACTGCGGTCGCGCTGGAAACGCGAGGCGTCGAGCGAGAAGGTGAAGTCGCCGGCCTCCTGCTCCAGCCCGGCGTAGAGCCCGGTGAGCCGTTCGTCGGGGAGCTGGGTGATCTGGAGCGCTTCGCCCGAAGCCTCGACCGGGTCGCCGACGAAGGGCGAGCGATCCTGGATCATCGCCATGCCATAGACGCGGCCGCTGCCCCAGCTGTGGCCTGCCAGCGCGCTGGCCTGCCAGTCCTTCTTGCCCGCCCGCGTTGCGGTGGCGCCGCGCGCCTGTAGCTCGAGCCCATCCTTGGGCTTGCGGGTGACGATGTTGACGACGCCCGCGACCGCGTCGGCGCCATAGGTGGCCGAGGCGCCGTCGGGGATGATGTCGATCCGCTCGATCAGCATCGAGGGGATGACCGATACAGTCGGCGCTTCGTTCATCCCGACCGACGGCATGCGGCGGCCGTTGAGCAGGGTCAGCGTCGCGTCCGATGCCAGCCCGCGGAGCGCGAAGCCCGAGAAGCCGTCGAACTGGTTATAGGTCGTCGCATCGCCCAGCGGGCTGCCGATCCCGGCGCCGCTCGTCGCGAATTCGCTGAGGTCGCCGGTGAAGTTTTGCGGAATCGTCAGCATATATTCGGCGACCGACCCCGATCCCGATTGCACGATATCGGCCTGACCGTGGGTGAAGACCGGGCTCGCCACATATTCTTTCGGCAAGCCGCGGATGAGCGAGCCCGTAACGACGATATCGCGCGAAAGGCCGTCGGCACTATGCGTCTCGTCATCTCCGGCGCTGTCCGGCGATTTATCCGCGCCGGGCAAATTCGACTCCTGGCTATCCTGTGCGATTGTTGGCGCCGCATATGCTCCGGCAATTGAGAGGGCCAGAAGGCCCCTGGCAACAAATTGTGTCAAAACATCCCCTGTAAACGTTATGATATACTATCACATATTTTTCAAACCGAATGCTGTCAAGCTTCCTGCCGAGGGTGTCGCGGGTGCCCACGGACAATCGGCGCGTGCGCCACGTCCCTCGTCATCGGATATCCGCCGGCTCACTTGGATCAGGCTGTACGCCTGACGCTCGCTCACGCCCTAAGGTCCGGGATGGCGCTCGCGGGATTCCATTCGCAACGTTGCGGCGTATGAGCCGGTCAGGCCGTCTTCTGAAATCGCTCGAACCTGCCGAGTGCGACCTCGACCCGGCCTCGCAAAGCTTTTGTTTCCGGCACGATCCAGGTCCACCTCTGGATAGACAAGGAACCCGTCCTGCGATCCATCTTCGTGTCGATTGCGGCGACAATCCTGTCACCCACAAGCACCGGCAGGGCGAAATATCCCAGCACACGCCTGGCCGCCGGGACATAGGCCTCGAACCTGTGTTCATATCCAAAGAGCGCAGACAGGCGCTTTCTCTGGATCACCAGCGGATCAAATGGTGACAGGATATGGACCCGTCTGCTCGGGGGCAGGGATCGCAGTTCATCCAGAACAGCCGGCTCGGCCCAGTGCTTCGCACGGGTCAGCCCCTCGATTTCGACCGGCACCAGCGCATTTCGTGCAATGCGTTCGGCGACCAGCCTCGCCACGTTGGTCTTGGCGGGCGCATCGCCGTAAGTCGCGCTCTCGAGGCTGACGACACCTTGGGTACGCAGGCCCCGGTCGAGCAAATAGGCGGCAAACTCATCCGGCGTCGCCGCGGGCGGCCGCTCGTTCCAGCCGAAATGCCGTTTGGTCAGCTCATATGTCTTGAGCATGCCCGTGCGCGCGCTGACGGTCAGGTCGCCGACCCAAAAACCATGAGTGAGCAAGCGTTTTGAGGGCTTTCGACTTGCCCAGGGATGCTGTTTTTCCTCCAGCAGCTGGTCATCGATGTCGCGGAGCGAGAGCGGGCCATCGTCGCGAATGCGTGCAAGCAGCGCCGCATAGGCATCGGGATCCACTTTGGCGAAGGAAGGATGGGGGCTGATGCGCCAGGCATTCATTGCCGGGACAAAGAAGCGGTAGTCGCTTGTCGGGATGTAGGCGAGCGCATGGGTCCAATATTCGAACGCGGACTTCTCGCGGGATTGGGCCGCCTCAAGGGCTGCATTCCGGTATTTCGGGATGCGCGACCACAGGATGTGATGATGACAGCGCTCGATGACATTGATCGTGTCGATCTGGACATAGCCCAGGTGCTCTATAGTCGCCGCAACCGCCGCCGGTCCTGCGCCAAAGGGCGCCCCGTCGTCGAGCCGCTGTGCCCGCAACCACAGGCGCCGGGCATCGGCTTGGCTGATCCTGACCGTTCTTGCCGTCATGCCCCTGCTTCTGATCCCCATATGCGGCGTCGACCGACGTTGTTCAGTATCCGCCTTTGCTCTGCGCTACCGTCTTCGATGCGAATCTTCTTGCACCGCCGGCGCTGGACTCTCAGTAAAAACAAAGGGGGAACAAATCAACCATCGGCCAATCGCTTCGAGCACCCCAAAATCAGGTGGCAGACCGGTCAGGGGCAAGCCCCGGCCGGTTCTCAGGGGGCGGTCAGAAGCAGATGGCAGATGTCGCGGATCGCCGCGCGATCGCCCGAAAGCAGGGTGTCGCCGATCACATAACTATAGATCAGGAACGCGCGCGCGCGCACCTGCTCCTTCGGCACGCCATTCGCCGCGAGCACCGATTCAAAATAGGTCAGCCGGTGCCGGTCGATCTCTTCCATCGCCCGTCTGGCGCGATCGTCGGTCAGCGCCCAGGTGCGCATTGCGACCTCGATCCACGCGCCCGTCTTGGCGCGATCCATTCGCGAGATGGCGAACAGCCGTATCAGCCGGTCCTCGGGGCCCGAATCCATCGCGGTCAGTTCGCCGACGAGCCCGGTCGTCGTGCGCTGGCGCCAATAATCGACCATCGCGTCGAGAAAAGTCTCGCGCGTGTCGAAGCGCGCATAGAACATGCCCTTGGTGACCCCGAGCGTTTCGGCGAGCAGTTCAACGCGTACCGCGTCGATCCCGCCGAGCGCGAGCTGCTCGAGCGCGGCGATGAACCAGCGTTCGGACGTGACTTTGGGCTTGGGGCCGCGCTTGACCGGCGTCGCGGTCGTACCCGGCAGGATCGGCTGGAGCGGAAGCGGCGGCAACGACATGGGTAAGGCGTAGGGCGCGCAATCCATCAGGTCAATGCTCGCAAGATTTTTCATTCGTCATAGAATGTATTTTTCAAATTCATGCTGCTGAGCTTGACCAAATTCGTTTCCGAGCACTATTTGTATCTCATACGCAATCGTATTAAATGATTCGCATGGGAGGGACGATTTGATGACCGAATATCGCCGGGCGCTGAAATGCATGCTGCTTGCCGGGTCGACGCTGGGCGCGATGACCGGCGCGAACACCGCCGCCGCTCAGGATGTGCTGCCCGACGGCGCGAGTTCGGCGCAGGTCGAAGAGATCATCGTCACCGCACGGCGCCGCGAGGAAAGCCTGCAGGATGTTCCGATTTCGGTCACCGCCTTCACCGCCGAGGCGCTCGACCTGAAGGGCGCGCCGGACATTACCGCGCTCCAGCGCTCGACCCCCAATCTGACGCTTCAGGTTTCGCGCGGCACCAACTCGACGCTGACCGCCTTCATTCGCGGCATCGGTCAGCAGGATCCTTTGTGGGGTTTCGAGCCCGGTGTCGGCCTCTATGTCGACGACATCTATATTGCGCGGCCGCAGGGTGCGGTCCTCGACATTTTCGATATCGAACGGATCGAGGTGCTGCGCGGGCCACAGGGCACGCTCTATGGCCGCAACACGATCGGCGGCGCGGTCAAATATGTGACCAAGCGGCTCGGCCATGACTTCAGCGGGAAGGTCCGCGGCGAAGTGGGCAGTTACGGCGAATATAATCTGACCGGATCGGTGGCGCTGCCCGTTTCCGATGCGATTTCGGTCGGCGCGGCCGTCGCCTGGTATAATCGCGATGGCTACGGCAAGAATTATTTCACCGGCGCCGACACCAACAACAAGGATGTGATTGCCGGCCGCCTGTCGGTCGAAATCGCACCCTCCGACGCGGTGTTCATCCGGCTTGCTGCCGACCGCACCGAAGATCGCTCGAACACGAACCACGGCCACCGCGAACTGCGCGAGCCTAACGGCAACACTGCGGTTCTGCCGGGCCGATATGATACGCTCGCCGGGCTCGGCGACGCGAGCACGGTCGTGACGCAGGGGCTGTCGTTGACTGGCGAATGGAGCGTCTCCGACGCGGTTACATTGAAGTCGATCACCGCGTATCGCGATGGCTATTCGAGCGGCGACGGGATCGACTTCGACGGCACCCCGCAACCCTTTCTCGACATCGCGTCTAGCGGAAAAGTGTATGAGGACCGTCAGTTCAGTCAGGAGTTTCAGGCGCAGATCGAAACCGACAGGTTGCAAGGGGTATTGGGCGTCTATTATCTCGATGCCAAGGCTTCGGGTGCGTTCGACACCATCCTCGGCCGCGGGCTCGTTCCCGAGGGGCTGCTCGTGCCGCGTCCGAGCGCCGGGACCGCGCTGACCCAGCTCACCAGCGGTTCGGTCGATACCGAAAGCTTCGCGATCTTTGGCGACATGAATTATGATCTGACCGAGCGGCTCAAACTCTCGCTCGGCGCGCGCTGGACGCGCGACAAAAAGGACGGAGTGGTCTTCAAGGCCAATTATTTCGGCACGCTGGGAGGTCCGCTGCTGAAACCCTATGTCCCGATTCTGCCGGCGCCGTTCAACGTCCCGCAGATTTTGACCGATTATAGCAACAGCCGCACCTTCGAGGAATTCACGCCGCGCGTCAGCCTGACCTATGCCGCCAGCGACGATGTGAACATTTATGCCGCCTATGGCCGCGGCTTCAAATCGGGCGGGTTCGACATGCGCGGCGACGCCACCGCGACTCCGGCGACGAAGGACGGCTATGATGCCGAGATCGTCGATTCCTACGAACTCGGGTTCAAGGGCGACTTCCTCGACGGCCAGTTCCGGATGAATGCCGCGGTCTTCTATACCGATTATGCGGGGCAGCAGGTGACGACGCAGGTGCCGAAGGTCGCGCCGCCGCCGGGTGTCGTCAGCTTCGTCGACAATGTCGGCAGCTCGCGAATCTGGGGCGCCGAGCTGGAGGCACAGGCGGTGCTCAGCCGCGATTTCAGCGCGAACTTCAGTTTCGGCTACATCAATGCGAAGTTCAACGAGTTCATCGTCTTCGATCTTGCTACGGGCAAGAATATCGATGTCGCGGACCTTCGGCGTTTCCAGAATACGCCGAAATTCACGGGCAGCGTCTCGCTCAACTGGCAGGCCGATTTCATGGGCGGGCGCATGGCGGTGTTGCCATCGATATCGTTCCGCAGCGACACGCATCTGTTCGAAATTCCGATCCCCTCGATCGATCAGGACGGCTATGCGCTCGTCGACCTCAGCGTGACCTGGACGTCGCCCGACGAACATTGGCGGCTCGGTGTGCATGGCCGCAATCTGTTTGACGTGGGTTATCGCACCGGCGGATATAATTTCCCGTCGAACCAGTTCGCCCAGTCGGTGATCGGTTTTTACGGGCCGCCGCGTACCGCACGTTTCTCGGCCGAATACCGGTTCTGACGGTGACGGACTTCAAGGAGCGGCACTGGTCCGCGCCCGACGGCGTGCCGCTCTTTGCTCGCGATTATCCCGCCGCCGATGGTGCGGCGCGGCTGCCGGTGATCTGCATTCACGGCCTCACCCGCAATTCGCGCGATTTCGAGGAGGTGGCTCCGTGGCTCGCGGCGACGGGGCGGCGCGTGCTTGCCGTCGACGTCCGCGGACGCGGGCGATCGGGGCGCAGCGTCAATCCGATGCGCTATCAATTGCCGGTCTATGCGCGCGACATGCTCGCGATGCTCGATGGACTGGGCATATCGCGCGCGCATTTCATCGGCACGTCGATGGGCGGGCTGATCACGATGATGCTGGCGGCGCGCCGCCGCAGCGCGATCGCCAGCGCGATCTTCAACGATGTGGGCCCGGAAATCGACCCGGCGGGGATCGCGCGCATCGCCGGCTATGCGGGCCAGCCGGTGGCGATCGAGACCTGGGACGATGCGGTCGCCCACTTCAAGCGCACCAGCGCTGTCGCCTTCCCGGATCTTTCGGAGGCGGATTGGCGGACGCTCACCGGGCGCGCCTGCGTTGCGGACGGGCAGGGGCGTCCGGTCTTCGACTATGATCCGGCGATCGCGGTTCCGATCATGGCGAAGCCGCTGCCACGCCGTTCGCTGCTGGCGTGGCTCCTGTTCCTCAGGCTCGCACGGTCGCGCCCGACGCTGCTGATCCGGGGAGAGCTTTCGGATCTGTTGTCGCAGCCGATCGCCGCGAAAATGCGCCGCGCCGCGCCGCGCATGGCCTATGCCGAGGTGGCGCGCGTGGGCCACGCCCCGCTGCTGTCCGAAGATGCGGCGAAGCGCGCCATTTTGGAGTTTCTGGAAGCGCTGCCCTGAAGCTTTCCTGCTCCTCGCGCTGCACCCGGTGGATGTTCGCTCGTTTCGGCGCTATCCGCGGACATGTTTCCCGATCGCGCGTTGGAGCATGCATGACTTTCCAGCTTGATGGCAAAATTGCCCGTGTTTTTCAGATCGAGCACCGCCCGACCGGTACAAGCCGCTTGCTCGCGGGCGCCGCCGTCCTGCTGGCGGTCGCCGGTTGCGGCCGGGGTGATGCGCCGAAAGACAAGCCGGTCGCCGCCGCCGCGTCGCGCCAATGCCCGGCGATCGCCGATACGCCGTTGCGGTTGGCCGGCGGCAGCTTCCAGATGGGCGAAGCGGATGTTTATGCCGAAGAAGGACCGGTGCGAGAAACGACGGTCGGCGGTTTCTGGATCGACCCGCATGAGGTGACGAACCGTCAGTTTGCCGATTTCGTGAAGGCGACAAACTATGTCACCGTCGCTGAAAAACCCGTCGACCCCAAGCAATTTCAGATTCCCGCCGACCAGATTCCGCGGGACATGCTGAAGGCCGGATCGGCGGTGTTCACCCCGCCCGATTTCCCGTCGAACAATTATAGCGACTGGTGGAAATATGTCCCCGGCGCGAACTGGAAAAAGCCCTATGGGCCGGATGGCGCCGACATGGTGGCGAACGAGCCCGTCGTCCATCTCGCGTGGGACGATATGGTCGCTTATGCCAAATGGCGCGGAGGGCGCATCCCTACCGAGGCCGAATGGGAATTTGCCGCCAGCGCGGGCGCGCCATCGAAAAATGTCCAGCCCGCCGAAGCGAACAGCTGGCAGGGCGCTTTCCCCAATTACAACGCCGAAACCGACGGCTTCAAAGGCGTTGCGCCGGTGGGCTGTTACAAGCCAAATGCCCATGGTCTGTACGATATGGTCGGCAATGTGTGGGAAGTGACCGCCGATTTCTTCCGCCCCGGCCACAACCCCGACGAGCGCGACAATCCGAAGGGGCCGGCCGAGAAGGCGTCCTACGACCCCTTCAATCCCGGCATGCCCTCGCGCACGGTAAAGGGCGGCAGCTATCTTTGTGCGCCCAATTATTGCCAGCGTTACCGCCCCGCATCGCGGCAGGGGCGTGACCCCGGCATGGGCACCAGCAATGTCGGCTTCCGCCTCGTCTATGACAAGGCACCGAAAGCTTGAACCCCCGCTTCGCCAACGCGGCGAAGCGGGGCTTTATTTCGGTCAGGCCAGCGCGGCGGTGACGATCACCTCGACCTTGTAGTCGGGGGTCGCGAGGCGCACTTCGCCGGTTGCGCGGGTCGGCGCGTTGGCGCCGCCGATCCACTCTTCCCACACCACATTCATCGCGCCGAAATCGGCCATGTCGGCGAGCCAGATCGTTGCGGTCAGCAGGCGCGACTTGTCGGTGCCGGCTTCGGCGAGCAGCGCGTCGATCTGGCCGAGGATCGCGCGGGTCTGCGCGGTCGCATCTTCGCCGGGGGCGGCGACCTGACCGGCGAGATAGACGAGGCCGCCGTGGACCACGGCCTGGCTCATGCGCGAGCCCGAGTGAAGACGTTCGATGGTCATATCATTTTCCTTTGTTGTGGTTTGTATCAGCGTGAATAGCGGGCGAGCTCCAGCCCCTCGGGATCGATCGGCGACGGTGTTCCGCCGATGATACTGGCGATGAGGCGGCCCGAGCCGCATGCCATCGTCCAGCCCAAAGTGCCGTGACCCGCGTTGAGGAACAGGTTGGAAACCGGCGTCCTGCCGATGATCGGCGTACTGTCGGGCGTCATCGGACGCAAGCCGCTCCAGAAGCCCGACGGCGCATCATTGTCGCCGGCGCCGGGAAACAGGTTGTTCAGCGAATGGCGCAGCGTCGCCTCGCGGCGCGGCGACAGGCTGCGGTCATAGCCTGACAATTCGGCCATTCCGCCGACGCGGATGCGATTCCCGAGCCGGGTGATCGCGATCTTGTAGCTTTCGTCGAGCAGCGTCGACACGGGCGCGCGCGCCGCATCGGCGACGGGCAGGGTGATCGAATATCCCTTCACCGGATAGATGGGCAGGCGGATGCCGAGCGGCGCGAGCAGCGCGGGCGAATGGCTGGCGAGCGCGACCAGATAGGCGTCGCCGCGCAGCAGTCCGGCATCGGTGCGGACCCCGGTGATCCGGTCGCCGTCCTTCTCGATCGCCTGAATATGCGTGTTGTAATGCAGCTCGACTCCCATCGCGGGCAGGCGTTCGGCGAGCGCGCGGGTGAAGATATGGCAATCGCCGGTCTCGTCATGCGGCAACCGCAGCCCGCCGACGAAATGGCCGTCTGACGACGCCAGCCCCGGCTCGGCGCCGACGCAGCCGCTGCGGTCGAGCAATTCGTAAGGCACGCCATAGCTTTGCAGTACCGCAATATCGTCGGCGCTGCCGTCGAACTGCTTCTGCGTGCGGAACAATTGCAGGGTGCCCTGCGAACGCTCGTCATATTCGATCCCGAGCGCGCCGCGCAGCGCGATCAGTTCGTCGCGGCTATATTCGGCGAGCCGCACCATCCGGCTTTTGTTGAGCGCATAGCGGTTCGCGGTGCAGTTGCGCAGCATCGCCAATACCCAGCGCAGCATCGCCATATCGGGGCGGGGCTGGATGATCAGCGGGGCGTGCTTCATCAGCAGCCAGCGCATCGCCTTTGCGGGGATGCCGGGCGCCGCCCAGGGTGAAGCATAACCGGGCGAAATCTCGCCCGCATTGGCAAAGCTGGTTTCCAGCGCCGGGCCGGGCTGGCGATCGACCAGCACCACCTCATGCCCTGCTTCGGCCAGATAATAAGCCGATGTGACGCCGACGACCCCGGCGCCAAGGATGACAACTCTCATATCCGCTCTCCCGGTGCGGTGAATTCCGATACGCCGTCGTCATCGACGACGATCCGCGCGTGGCGCGGGCCGAGCCGCGTCAATATTTCATAGGCGATGGTGTCCGCGTCGCGCGCGACGTCGGCGAGCGCTTGCGAGGGGCCGATCAGTTCGACGAAATCGCCCTCGGCCAGAGCATCGACGGACAACGCGCTGATATCGACGGTCAGGCTGTCCATCGACACCCGCCCGACGATCGGCAGTTGGACGCCGCGATGCCATGCGGCGCCGACACCGCTCAAGCTGCGCGGCCAGCCGTCGGCATAGCCGATCGCGATCGTCGCCAGCCGGTGCGGGGCGAGCGCGGTGTAGGTGAGGCCATAGCCGACCCCGACCCCCGCTTCGATATCGCGGATTTGCAACACGCGCGCCTCGAGCGTGACGACGGGCCGCAACCCGGCGGCATCGGGGGCGGGTTCGACGCCATAGAGGGCGACCCCGGGGCGGGCGATGTCGCAATGGAAGTCGTCGGGCAGAAAGGCGCCGCCGCTGTTCGCGATCGAGGCCGCGACGCCGGGAAAATGGGCGCGGATCGCATCGAAACCGTCGAGCTGGGCGCGGTTCGCCGGGTGTTCCGGTTCGTCGCTGCATGCGAGATGCGTCATCAGAAGGCGCAGGTCGATCTCGCGCGGCAGGTCGGAGTCTTGCGCCAGCGCGATGGCGTCGGCGGGAGGCAAGCCAAGGCGCGACATGCCGCTGTCGATTTGCAGCGCGGCGGGCAGGGGCTTGCCTTTCGCGCGCGCGTGCTCGCGCCAGCGGGTGATTTGCGACAGCGAATTGAGCACGGGGATGAAGCCGCGCTCGGCGCAATCAGCCTCGCTGCCCGGGTCGAGGCCGTTGAGGATGAAGATGGTGGCATCGTCGCCGATCGCGCGGGCCAGCAGCATGGCTTCGTTCAATTGGGCAACGAAGAAATGGCGGCATCCCTCGCGATAGAGCGCGGGGGCGACCTGGGCGACGCCGAGGCCATAGGCGTTTGCCTTGACCACGGCGCCCGACCGGGCGGGCGCGACGCTCGCGGCGATGGCACGATAATTGGCGCGGATGGCGCCAAGATCGATACGAAGCCGGCTCGAGCAGGCTTCGGCGATAATCTGATGCTTCATGGCCATCTCCCGCCCGGAGGATAGCGATTATTTTTATCAATTTCTGGCCGGATTGGCGTATGAAGTGCCGGGAATCGCGCAATCAGCGACAGATTATGCGAAGAAATGGAATATTCTGCATGCAAGCTCTCGATGACGCCGACCGGCGCATATTGAACCGGCTCCGCCTCGACGCGCGGATCACCAACAGCGCGCTCGCTGCCGAGGTTGGCCTATCACCGTCGGCGTGCCTGCGCCGCGTCCGGCTGCTCGAACAATCGGGGGTCATCCGCGGCTATACCGCGATCGTTTCGGGCGCTGCGCCTGACGAAGGTACCGTCGCGATCGTTCAGATCGAGCTTGAGCGGCAGACCGAGGAATATCTGGTCCGCTTCGAAACCGCGCTGCGCCGCCATCCCGAAATTCAGGAATGGTATCTGATGACCGGCGACGGCGATTATGTGCTGCGCGTCCAGATCGCCGGGATCGACGATTATGGCGCCTTCCACCGTGATGTTCTGTCGCGCCTGCCCGGCGTCTCGCGCATCACCTCCAGCTTCGCGATGCGCAGCCACCGGCGGATGTGACTCCGGCGGTCGCTGCAAAAGGTGAAATCTGAAGGGGGAGGTTACTGGTGCCGGCTAGAGGATTCGAACCCCTGGCCCCCTGATTACAAATCAGGTGCTCTACCAACTGAGCTAAGCCGGCCTACCTTCAACGCCCCTTGCTTCAAATTATGCCAAAGGTCCAGCCCTCGGTGCGCGTGATTTCATCGGAGAGTGGGGCGGGGCTCCAGGGCGCGGCGTCGCCAGCGACATGGCGCAGCCATGCAGCGGTCAGCAGTGCATCGCTTACATGGTCGCTGATCGGGCCGGTGCCGCCAATTGGCGGCGAATCCAGCGTGGCCAACGCTGCATCAAGCACGGCGCCATCGCGGATCTTGCTGCGGCCTGCGGGCAAACCCGCGGCGCGCGTGGCGAGGCTGGTGTAGATTTCGACCAGCAGCGGGCCTTTGGTGGGCACCGGATCGAGTGGCCACAGCGGGATTCGGCCGGACAGGCGGTGGAGCAGACGCATCCCCGTCAGGCTCGCTTTGCCGACCTGCGCGGCGCCGACGAGGTTGAAATTGCTCACGCTGGCGGCCTGCTTCGTCGCGCGTTGATGCTGTTCTACGATGCGCAGCCGTCCCGCGCCGGCCTCGAACAGGTCGCCGACATCGCCCTGGCCATGGCGAAAATGACGTCGTGCCTCCGGATACGCCAGAAACGACCCCGCTTCATGGTGCGGATCGGCGCTCGCGAGCCGTTCGACGAGCGCCCATAGCGCGCGGATGTCGCCCGGGCTGTCCGCCCAGTCGGGAAAATAGGCGCCATGATCGGCAAAGGCGAAGGCGGCCGAAAAGTCGAATCCGATCAGCATATTCTCGCCCGCAACTGCGATCGATTCCAGCCAGTCGAGTATCTCTGCGCGCGACCATATATGTCCCGGCCGGACCAGCGCGGGTGCGGCGGTGCCGCTCGCAACGGCCAGGGCGATTCCGCGTTGCCGGGGGCCGCGCGCGCCCGACCAGTCGATGGCGGCGAAGTGGGTGAAACGGCGCATTGTCTTCCCTTAGGGCATCTATGTTATCTTGCACAAAGGGCGTCGGCGTCCCACATGCACCCCATGCTGATCGAAACCGAATCGACGCCGAATCCCGCGACGCTCAAATTTCTGCCCGGCCGGGTGGTTATGGACGCGGGCACCCGTGACTTTGCCAGCCCCGAAGAGGCCGGTGCTTCGCCATTGGCGAGTGCGCTTTTTTCGCTCGGCGATGTCACCGGGGTCTTTTTCGGCCGCGACTTCGTGTCGGTGTCGATCGCACCTGGCGCCGAATGGAGCGACGTGAAGCCCGATGTCCTCGGCATCGTCATGGACCATTTCCTTGCCGACGTGCCGCTGTTCAACGCTGCAAGTGCGGGCTTTTCGGTCCCGGCCGAAGATGAAGCCGGCTTCGCCGACGATCCCGCCGACGCCGATATCATCGAGCAGATCAAGGAACTGATCGAAACGCGCGTCCGTCCCGCGGTCGCCAACGATGGCGGTGACATCATCTATCGCGGTTTCGACAAGGGTAATGTGTACCTCAAGATGCAGGGTGCCTGCGCCGGCTGTCCGTCCTCGACCGCGACGCTGAAAAATGGCATCGAATCGCTGCTCAAACATTATGTTCCCGAAGTGACTGCGGTCCACGCCGTCTGACGATCCCAAACAGGAGAATGCCCATGAGCGAGCCGCTTCCCGATAGCGCCCTCGACCAGTTGTTTCGTGCCGCGCGTACTTATAACGGCTATTTCGACAAACCGGTCTCGGAAGCACAGCTCCACGCCATTTGGGACCTGGTAAAGTTCGGTCCGACCAGCGCCAACAGCCTGCCGGCGCGGATCATCTGGTGCGTGTCGGACGAAGCGAAGCAAAAGCTCGCGGCATTCGCATTGCCTGCGAACGCGGAAAAAATCCTGAAGGCGCCGGTCACCGCGATCATCGGCTCGGACAATGAATTTTACGAAAATCTGCCCGACCTTTTTCCCCACGCCGATGCGCGGGCATGGTTCGTCGGCAATGACGCGCTGGCGCAGGCGACGGCGTTCCGCAATTCCAGCATGCAAGGCGGCTATTTCGTCCTTGCGGCGCGCGCGCTCGGGCTCGATACCGGGCCGATGTCGGGCTTTGACAATGCGGGCGTCGACGCGGCTTTCTTTGCCGATCAGCCGAATGTGAAGAGCAATTTCATCACAACGCTCGGCTATGGTGATCCGGCGAGCATTTTTGACCGCAGCCCGCGCCCGGACTTCGGCCGCTTTAATAGCATCGCCTGAACGGGCGGACGGGGCCTTTCCATGCGGTATCTGGTCATCGATTCGGCGAGTGAGGCTTGCTCGGTGGCACTGGTGGAGACCCACAAAGTCCTCGATTACCGCCACGAAGTAATCGGCCGCGGCCATGCCGAACGGCTGGTGCCGCTGATCTCCGAGCTCGCCGACGGCGGCCGCGCTGACCTTATTGTCGTCGGCTGCGGTCCCGGCAGCTTCGCCGGGGTGCGCATTGGCGTCGCGGCGGCGCGCGGGCTGGCGCTGGGCTGGCAGGTTCCGGTGCAGGGGTTTTCGACCTTGTCGCTGGTTGCCGCCACCGCCGCCGATGCGATTGCGGCGGCGGGTGGTGCGCTGGTGGTGATGGAGGGCGGCCACGGGCAATGGTTCGTACAACCCTTTGCGGCCGACCTGACGCCGCGCGCGCCGTTCCGTTCGCAGCTTCCCGATGAGGCGATCCGCGCCGATGACGCGCTGGTTGTCGGCAATCGCGCCTTGCCCTTTATTGAATTGCGCGGGACCGGCGATGTGCTGCCGGTGCTGCCCGATGCACGCGCATTCCTTCGGCTGCCGACTGATGCGCTGTTCGCCGATCCCCGTCCCATTTATGGCCGGGAACCCGATGCCAAGCCGATGGGCGCCGGGTGAGCAGCGAAATCCGCCTTGCTGCCGCCCGCGTCAGCGATCTCGCCGCGGTGATGCGCGTGATGGATGCTGCCTTCGACCCCGCTTATGGCGAAGCGTGGAGTGGTGCGCAGTTGTTCACTCTGTTCGCATTGCCTTCAGCGCGGGTCGCGCTCGCCTGGGATGGCGAGCGGCCGTGCGGCTTCTACGCAGCGCGTATCGCGGGGCCGGAGAGCGAGTTGCTGCTGCTCGCGGTCGATCCTTCCGATCGTGGGCGCGGTGTCGGTGCACGGCTGATCGGCGATTGGCAAACCTGGGCAGAGGCACAGGGGGCTGACGACTATTTCCTTGAAATGCGTGCAGATAACGACGCCGTTCATCTTTATGTGCGCGCGGGATTTTCCGAATGCGGCCGTCGGCCCGCTTATTATCGCGGTGGGGACGGCGTGGTGCGCGATGCGATTACCATGCGGCGATCATCCGAGCCAGTATAACCAAATGATCAGCCATTGCAGAATTGCTCCCAAAGTGGCAGTAATCCGTCGGCGGAAGTAGAATACCAATATTCGCTCCCCACTCTTCTGGGTGAATCTAGCAAGGAATAATCTTATGTCGGACCATGCCGATACCAACGAAATGCTCGTCACGCTGACGGCTGACATTGTCGCTGCGCATGTCAGCAACAATAGCGTCGCGATTTCGGATCTCGCGATTCTTATCAACAACGTCCATGCTGCCTTGTCGGGCCTTGGTGAAAAGGTCGTTGTCGAAGAAGAACTCGTGCCTGCGGTGTCGATCCGCGCGTCGGTGAAACCCGACTTCATCACCTGTCTCGAAGATGGCAAAAAGCTGAAGATGCTGCGCCGTCATCTGATGACGCACTATGGCATGACCCCCGATGATTATCGCGCCAAGTGGGGCTTGCCCGCTGACTATCCGATGGTCGCCCCCAACTATGCCGAAAAGCGCCGTGCGCTGGCGAAGGAAATTGGCCTCGGCACCAAGGGCCGTGGCGGCGGGCGCAAGCCCAAAAAGGCCTAAGTCCCACGTAATAGGGCCATAATGGCAAATGAGGGCGGTGCCGAAGGGTGCCGCCCTTGTTCTATCCGCGGCGCGACCCTATACAGTTGCCAGAACAAAGATACGACTGCATCACGCAGGAAAGGCCCGCATGTCCGGTTCCATCGACCTAGAAGCTCTCTGCCACGAAAAGGGGCTTCGCATCACTGAGCAGCGCCGTATCATCGCGCGCGTCATTTCGGATTCCGAGGATCATCCCGATGTGGAGACGCTCTATGAGCGCGCCTCGAAAGTCGACAGCGGCATTTCGATCGCCACCGTTTACCGTACCGTCCGCCTGTTCGAGGAAGCGGGTATTCTCGATCGCCATGATTTCGGCGACGGCCGCTCGCGCTACGAAGCGGCGCCCGAGGCGCATCACGACCATCTGATCGACGTCGAAACGGGCAAGGTGATCGAATTCGTCGATCCCGAGCTGGAGGCGTTGCAAAAAGTTATCGCCGAGCGGCTGGGCTTCCGCCTCGTCGACCATCGTATGGAGCTTTATGGTGTCGCCATCGATCGCAAGCGCGACTGATCGCGCCTCGATTACCTGGCGTTCGGTAGCGCGCCTCGCCTTGATGGTGCTGGCGTTGCTGTTCCTGATCGTTCCACATCTTTGCTATCGTGCCGTTGGCCGCCCGTCGCCGATGGTCATGGCTTTTCTCAACGCCGCTGGCTGGATCGCGGGCCTGCGCGTTCGCACGACCGGCACCCGGCTGCGTCGCCACGTGCTCTTTGCGTCGAACCATGTCAGTTGGCTCGATATTTTGGCGCTCGGCGGCGCCGCGCGTTCGGCCTTTGTGTCGAAGGCCGAGGTCAAGAGCACGCCGCTCGTCGGCTGGCTCGCTGACCAGAACCACACCATCTATGTCCAGCGCGACGCGAAGCGCGAAATCCATGCCCAGGCGGACAATCTGCGCGGCGCGCTGGCGCGCGGTCGGCCGGTGACGCTTTTTCCCGAGGGGACTACGGGCCCCGGCGACGGGCTGCTCCCGTTCCGTGCGTCGCTATTCCAGGCGGTGGTGCCGCCGCTGCCCAATTTGCGGATTCAGCCGGTGTTCCTCGATTATGGCGCGGAAGCGAACGATATCGCCTGGCTCGACCCCGAATCGGGGCTCGACAATTTCAAACGCCTGCTCGCGCGCAAACGCCCGATCGCGCTGACCATCCATTATCTCGATCCGCTGCCCGCCGAAGTTGCCCATGATCGCAAGGCGATCAGTGAGGCGGCGCGCGCTGCGATAGCGTGTGAAATGGCTGCGACGGCGCGCCCTTCCGCCGCCGCGCTCCATCGCCTATAGCGAGCCGATGAAGTCCGACTCTCCCAAAACATTTCACGTCAAATCCTTCGGCTGCCAGATGAACGTCTATGACGGCGAGCGCATGGCCGAAATGCTCGGCGCCGAAGGCTATGTCGCCGCCGCCGAGGGCGCCGACGCCGACCTCGTCGTGCTCAACACCTGCCACATTCGCGAGCGTGCCGCCGAGAAAGTCTATTCGGACATCGGCCGGTTGAAGCGCGCCGACGGTAGCCGCCCGACGATTGCGGTCGCAGGCTGTGTCGCGCAGGCTGAGGGCGCCGAAATTGCCCGCCGCGCGCCGACCGTCGATGTCGTCGTCGGCCCGCAGGCCTATCACCGTCTGCCCGACCTGATCGCCCGCGCCGAACGCGGGGAGAAAGCGGTCGACCTCGACATGCCCGCCGAATCGAAGTTCGGCGCGCTGCCCAAGCGAGCGGGCGGCCAGCGCCCGACCGCTTTCCTGACCGTGCAGGAAGGCTGCGACAAATTCTGCACCTATTGCGTCGTGCCCTATACGCGCGGCGCCGAAATCAGCCGGCCCTTCGCCGACCTGATCGCCGAGGCCCGCGCACTCGTCGCGGGCGGCGCGCGCGAAATCACGCTGCTCGGCCAGAACGTCAACGCATGGGACGGCGAGGATGATCGCGGCCGTGCGATCGGCCTCGACGGACTGGTCCGCGAACTGGCGCGCGAGGATGGGCTGGAGCGTATCCGCTACATGACCAGCCACCCGAACGACATGACCGACGGGCTGATCGCGGCGCATGGCGAGATCGACAAGCTGATGCCCTATCTTCACCTGCCGGTGCAGGCCGGCAGCGACCGTATCCTCGCGGCGATGAACCGCAGCCATAGTGCTGACAGCTATCTTCGCATCATCGAACGCGTCCGCGCGGTGCGCCCCGACATCGCAATTTCGGGCGATTTCATCGTCGGTTTCCCGGGAGAAACCGAGGCGGATTTCCAGGCGACGCTCGATCTGATCCGCGAGACGCGTTACGCGATGGCGTATAGCTTCAAATATTCGCGCCGCCCCGGCACCCCGGCGGCGACCATGGACGATCAGATCCCCGACGAGGTGATGCACGACCGGCTGCTGCGCATGCAGGCGCTGCTCAACGAGCAACAGCGGGCGTTCAACGCGGCGACAGTCGGCAAGACGACGCGCCTGCTCATGGAACGCAAAGGGAAGCTCGAGGGTCAGTTGATCGGCAAGTCGCCATGGCTCCAGTCTGTGCATGTCATCGTGCCCGGCCTTACGATCGGCGACATGGTCGATGTGCGCGTGACGTCGGGCGGCTCGAACAGCCTCGGTGCCGAACCGCTGATGAGCGAGGTCGCCTGATGCGACGCGAAGCGCCCGGCACCAACAAATTACCCCGGTCGATTTTCAGCTAGGAGCATTGCCCACGTGTCCAAACGCCCACTCGCCGCAACCCCCGCCGAACCCGGCGACCGCGTCCGATTGACGGCCGAGTTTGAACGGACACAATTATTGGGAATCTTGTTCGGCGAGTTCGACCGCAACCTCGTTGCGATCGAAAACCGCCTTGGTGTCTATATTTCGGCGCGCGGCAACCGCGTCCAGATCGAGGGCGAGGCGGAGGCCGCGGCGCGCGCGCGCGACGTGCTCGCCGATCTCTATGGCCGCATTGAACAGGGGCAGGAGGTCGACGGCGGCATGGTCGACGGGGTAATCGCACTGTCGGCGCAGCCGACGCTCGATGGCATCATCCGCCACGATGTCAGCGAAGCGCCGCCGATCATGATCCGCACCCGGAAAAAGACGATCGTCCCGCGTGCGCCGTCGCAAGTGCCCTATATGCAGGCGCTGGCGCGCGACGACATCATCTTCGCGCTCGGCCCGGCGGGGACCGGCAAAACATATCTTGCGGTTGCGCAAGCCGTGGCGCAGCTGATCACCGGCAGTGTCCAGCGCCTGATCCTCTCGCGCCCTGCGGTCGAGGCGGGCGAAAAGCTCGGCTTCCTTCCCGGCGACATGAAGGAAAAGGTCGATCCCTATCTGCGGCCGCTCTACGACGCGCTCCACGACTGCCTGCCCGCCGAGCAGGTCGAGCGCCGGATCGCGAGCGCGGAAATCGAAATTGCGCCCCTAGCCTTCATGCGCGGGCGCACACTCGCCGATGCCTTCATCATCCTCGACGAAGCGCAGAATACGACGATCCCGCAGATGAAGATGTTTCTGACGCGCTTTGGTGCGAACAGCCGCATGGTCGTGTGCGGTGACCCGAAGCAGGTCGATCTGCCCATCCCCGCGAGCTCGGGCCTCGCTGACGCGGTCAGCCGCCTTGAGGGAGTCGAAGGTATCAACGTCAGCTACTTCACCAGCGCGGATGTCGTCCGCCACCCGATCGTCGGGCGGATCGTCGATGCTTATGAGGGGCCAGGGGCAAAGAGCTAGCAGCTTCAGACGGGCCTCTCGCTCCGTTTGTGTCGAGGCGAAGTCGAGGCACTCATCGAGCTAGGTGTATCGCGACTTCGCTCGATGCGAACGATCATTGAACGTTTGCGTCAGCCCGTCTTGCGTCCGAACACGCGCCGCACGCCAAAACCGGGCCGCGCTGGCGGCGTAGCGCCCGGTTGCTGCGCGCGTGCGCGAACCTCGAAGCTGCCGCCGATCCCCTCGGCCATGGCGCGCTTTGACTGCCATTCGTCGAGCAATTGCTGACGCTCGCTTTCTGCTGCCGGCATCAGCTCGGTGGGCGCCGACCGGTCGTCGAATATCTGCTCACGCGGCACAAAGCTGTCCGCCTGAAACCCATATTCGCGGTGGAGTAGTGGTTCGAGTTCATAGAGTGGCACATCGTCATCACTCGACGCGATATGGCGAACGCGATACGACAGACTATGGTCATCGGGGCCAAAGCTGTCGCCGTCGGGAATGACATAGCCGTTCCGGGTGGTCGCGACGCGCAGGAATGCCAGGATCGTTTCGAAATTCGCAGCCCAGGGAAGCTCGCTCGGTTCGATCCGAATCTCGCGGTCGATGAAATGGCCGGCGCCAAAGGTGCGAATGCCTGCGAGCGCCTTGCCGCTCGCCGACTGGCCACCGCCATAGAGATAGGGGTGGACATGCAGCGGCCCCGGAATGCCGCCGGTGGCCAGCGTTTCGAACATCTCGCCGGGGAGCAGCTGATTGCTCTGCGTCCAATGGACGACGCTTGCCGGCGCATCGTCCTGCGCCAGCCGCGACAGAAGCGTGCAAAGCTCGATCCGGCGCATGAATTGCGGCAGCGTGGTGCCCGGCCGGGTATAGCCGATCTGGCCTAGCATCCGGTCGATGTCGGGGGTCGAGGGCAGGGCGCCATGCGATACATTGATCAAGATGTGCGTGCGGTGCCGCATCAGCCGTGCGGGCATGTCGGGGCAATAAATGCGCGTGATCGCCGATTCCACCGGCTGCAGGAACGCATCGGGGTTGGCGGGCGCAGCTATATATTCCAGCGTTATCATTGTCTCGCCGGCGCCGAACAGGCGATAGAAGGCGCCCGGCTTCGCCTCGACCAGATTATAGTCGAGGCCGCTGCGCGCCGCCTCGATGTTCAGGAAACTGCGCATCACCGATTCAAGATGGCGGACCGGCGCGTCGAACAGCAGTGCCGACTGGATTTCATGGGGAAAGGGCATGGCGGCCTCGTGCGCATAGGATCGATGGAGCGTTTATGCCGTAACCCGGTTTGGTTTTGGTTAACCGTGCGCGATTTCGGTTTCCTGATTAATCGCAAGTGATTCTTAATAGCATAATACTTGACCCCTGTGCCGCACCTGCCTAGAGGCCGGCTATTGCGAATCAATCGCAATCAAAAGGGGAAGAATTTTGACGAACGTCGCTTTGCCGTCCATCGTTTCCACGCGCGCTGCGCGCCTTGCTGCGGGTACCGCGCTCGGCCTCGCGCTTGCCGTGACCGCCCCGCCGGCGTTCGCGCAGGACAATGACGGCGATTACTGGATGGCGCGCAAGAACCAGATCGTCGTCACCGCGACACGCACCGCGGTGCGGGCGGAGGATCTGCCGGTCACTGTCACCGTCAAGAGCGACGAGCAGATCGCTGACGAACTTGTGACCGACATTCGCGACCTCGTCCGCTTCGAACCCGGTGTCAGCGTCCAGCGCCAGCCGGCCCGCTTCGGCGCCGCGCTCGGCACGACCGGCCGCGCTGGCAACGACAGCTTCAACATCCGCGGCATCGGCGGCAACCGGGTGCTCATCCAGGTCGATGGTGTCCGCGTGCCCGATGGCTTCAGCTTCGGCGCGCAGGCTTCGGGGCGCGGCGACTATGTCGACCTCGGGCTCGTCAAGTCGGTCGAAATCCTGCGCGGCCCGTCGTCGGCACTCTATGGCAGTGATGGCCTTGCCGGCGCAGTCAGCTTCGTCACTTCGGACCCTGCCGATTTCCTCAAGCCGGGCCAAAATGTCGGCGGCCTCCTGCGTGCTGGCTACAGCAGCGCTGACGAAGAGTTTAGCGAAACCGCGATCCTCGCGGGCCGCAGCGGTGACTGGTCGGTGATGGCCGCCTATACCCGCCGCGACCACAAGGAACTCGACAACAAGGGCAATGTCGCCGGTGGTGTTACGGCGACTGGCACGTCGGGCAAGGATGCAGGCACCGGCCCGCTCCGCACGCTTCCCAATCCGCAGGACGGCCACTCGAACGCTGCGCTGGCGCGGATCGTCTATGATCCCGCGAACGGCCACAAGATCCGCCTGACCGGTGAATATCTCGACACCGATCTCTACACCAATGGCCTGACCGGCGTAACCGCGACGCGCAACGCGCAAGGCGTTGTCACCTCCAGCATCGACCGGCTCGAAGGCTTCGATACCGGGACACGCAAGCGCGTGTCGCTCGACTGGAGTTGGGAAGGCGAGGGCACGATCGATTTCGCCCGCGTCGCACTCTATTGGCAGGACGGCGAGGACAATCAATATACCGAAGAGGATCGCACCCCCGCTGCCGACCGTACGCGCCTCAATACTTTCGAAAACCGCGTTATCGGTGCATCGGCCGATGCGCGCGCCGACTTCGCGACCGGCGCGATCACCCACCGCCTCGTCTTTGGCGGCGACATCAGCAAGACGCGCCAGCAGGGTCTGCGTGACGGCACCGTTCCGCCGCCGGGTGAAACATATCCGACGCGCGCTTTCCCGACCACCGATTTCACCCGCGCCGGACTGTTCGTCGGCGACGAAATCTCGATCGCCGATGGCCGCCTGCTCCTCTATCCAGCGCTGCGCTTCGACTGGTACGATCTGTCGCCCGACAACGACCCGCTGCTGCCGACATTTGCGGGCGCCAAGCAGGACGGCTCGCGCGTCTCGCCGAAATTCGGTGCGGTGTGGAAGGTCACTGACGAAGTGCGGCTCTTCGCCAATTACGCGACCGGCTTCAAGGCGCCCGAGCCGGGACAGGTCAACCAGTTCTTCTCCAACCTCGCATCGGGCTACACCTCGATCCCGAACCCCGACCTTGGTCCCGAGCGCAGCGAAAGCTTCGAGGGCGGAGTCCGCTTTTCAAGCGACGGCATCAGCCTCGACGTGACCGGCTTTACCGCGCGCTACAAGGATTTCATCAGCCAGGAGCGAGTGAGCGGCAATTTCCTGCCGAACGATCCGGCCATCTTCCAATTCGTGAATCTCGATCGCGTTCGCGTCAAAGGCGCCGAAGCGCGGTTCGAGGGGCGAGCGTCGTCCGGCCTGTATACGACGCTCGCCCTATCCTATGCCACCGGCACGCAGACCGGCCTTGGCCTCGAGCGTGTACCGTTGCAGTCGATCGACCCGCTCAAACTCGTCGCCGGGTTCGGGTACCGCGCGCCCGACGGGCGGTTCGGCGGTCAGCTCATCATGACGCATAGCGGGCGCAAGGAGGTGTCGCGCACGGTCGGGGTCGATGATCGCGGACTACCGACGACTGTTTGCAGCGGTTCGGAATGCTTCCGTCCCGACAGCTTCACGATCCTTGATGCGACAGCCTTTGTGCGCGTCATGGACGCGCTGACGCTCCGCGCCGGTGTCTTCAACATCCTCGACAAGAAATACAGCTGGTGGAGCGACGTTCGTGGTCTCGCCTCCACCTCGCTCGTGACCGACGCCTATACCCAGCCCGGCCGCAACGCGAGCGTGTCGCTCAGCTTCCGCTTCTGAACAACAAAAGAAGGACTGCACCGATGAAAACATATCGTAAAATCGCGGCGGGTTTGTTGCTGCTCTCCGCCGCACTTCCGGGCATCGCGTCGGCGCACCCGCCGATCGCTGCCGAGCAGGCGGCGGCCAATTTCGAACAGGACCGCGCCGACATCCTCGCGATGGCGGGCAATTACCGTGTCAGCTTCAACATGCAGGAATCGACGCGCTGGGACCCGAATTACGAGGTGCTGGAACCCAAGCGGTCGGGCGGCAACGAGGTCGTCCGCGTGATCGAGGACACGGGGCGCAAAATCTCGCTCCAGCACATGCTCGTCATCACCGGCGACGACGACAAGAGCTTCATCATCAAGCATTGGCGGCAGGACTGGGAATATGAACCGGCCAAGGTTCTGGTCTATTCGGACCGCAACGCATGGACGTGGGAAGATGTCCCCGAGAAAATGCGCACCGGCCGCTGGTCGCAGACGGTGTGGCAGGTCGACGACAGCCCCCGCTATGGCGGCTGGGGCCAGTTCGAAACGCAGGGCGGCGTCCGCCGCTGGCGCTCGAGCTGGACGTGGCGCCCGCTCGCGCGCCGCGATGCCGTGCGCAATCCGGTCTACGACCGCTATCTGTCGATCAACCGCCACCAGCCGAGCCCCGACGGCTGGGTCCACTGGCAGGACAACACCAAAATGGGGACGAAGGACGGCAAGCTGGTGCCGATCGTCCAGGAATATGTCCTCAACACCTATATCAAGTACGACCAATATGATGTGAAGGCCGCCGACGATTATTGGGCTGCGACCAAGGGTTATTGGGCCGCCGTTCGCGCCGAATGGGCCCGGGTTGCCGCGACGAAGGGCGGCATCGCGATCGAGGAAAAGGCCGACACCGGCACCGTCATCAGCGGCCGCCTGCTCGAAATCGCCGACGAAATTCAGGAAAAGAAGCTTACCACCGCCAAGGCGATCGCCGAAGCGAAGAAGCTGATCGAAACCAACACCCGCAAACTCTGACCCACTTCACCATGTGAAGCCCGCAACTGGGGCGGCTCTGCAAAGGGCCGCCCCTATTTTTGCGTCAGATCATTTCTTCGTCGCGCCTTCGACGCTCCAGATCCCGGCGCCGCGCGTGGCGATGAACAGGAAGATGAAGCAGTAAAGGATGATCGTCTCGCCACCATTGACGATGGGGAAGGGGTTTTTGGCGCCGTGCGCGACCCAGTAGCCGACCGCCGCCATGCCGCTGGCAAGGAAGGCCGCGGGGCGGGTGAAGAGGCCGAGGACGATCAGGCCGCCCGCGACAATCTCGATCGCGCCCGCCGCCATCAGCATCGGATTGAGCGGCATCGGGAACGCCACCGGGAAATTGAAGAATTTCTGTACGCCATGCGCGAGGAACAAAAGGCCCGCGACGATGCGCAGCAGCGCATAGGCCTGTTCGCCGAAACCATCGAGAAATTTCATGATAACCCCTCCTTGCCGTTGATCGACGGGTGGGAAGCTAAGCCACTGTTGCGTGATGTCAAAGCGTCATTGCTTCGCTTCGCTCACAATGACGAAAAGGGTGATCGCGCCGAAATTTTTTCGCCCGCCATGTCACATCCGCAAACCCTGTCTCGTCAAGTCAGCACCACCCTTTGAAAAGGAGCTTCGACATGACGAAAGTAACCGACCCCTTCGCCGCCGCGCCACAGCTGATGAAACAATGGATGGCGACCTCGCTCGCCGTGCAGGAAAGCCTCGAGAAGAGCCTGATCGAACTCGTCAAGATTCGCGCCTCGATCCTCAACGGCTGCGCCAATTGCATCAACATGCACACGACCGAGGCGCGCGCGGGCGGAGAGAGCGAACAGCGCATCTATCTGCTCGCCGCATGGCACGAAGCACCGGTCTATACGCCTCGCGAGCGCGCCGCGCTGGCATGGACCGACGCCTTGACCCGCCTGTCGCAAGGCCACACACAGAAGGAAGCCAAGGACGCGCTCGAAGCGCATTTCACGCCGGAGGAACAGGTGAAGCTCACCCTTATGATCAACATCATCAACGGCTGGAACCGCCTCGCGGTCGGCTTTGACCTTTGGTATGAAATGCCCGCGGCCAAGGCGGCCTGATGACGCCGACGGGCCATCATGATGCGGCGGACGCGGCGGTCAGTTTCGACCCGCTACGTCCGCTGCTCACCCGCGTTGCCTATCGTATGCTCGGCTCGGTCGCCGATGCCGAGGATGTGGTGCAGGACGCCTTCATCCGCTGGCTCGGGACCGACCGTGCCGCGGTGCGCGAGCCCGCCGCCTTCCTCCGCCGCACCGTGACGCGGCTTTGCCTCGACCAGATCAAATCGGCGCGCCGCCAGCGCGAGACTTATGTCGGGCCCTGGCTCCCCGACCCGCTGGTCGAGGAGGAGGAAGAGGATGATGTCACCCTGCCGCTGATGCTTGCGCTCGAACGCCTGTCGCCGTTGGAGCGCGCCGCTTTCCTGCTCCACGATGTCTTCGGCGTCGGCTTCGAGGAAGTGGCGACGACGATTGGCCGCGATGCCGCCGCGACGCGTCAGCTCGCCGCGCGCGCCCGCACCCACGTCCGCGACGCCCGTCCGCGCTACAAGCTCGAAAAGGAACAGGGGATGGAGATCGCCAACGCCTTCTTCGCGGCGTCACGCAGCGGCGACATGGGCGCGCTCGGCGCGCTGCTCGCGGCGGACGTTGGCATGTGGTCCGACGGCGGCGGCAAGCGCCCCGCGGCGCTGACGCCGGTGCTCGGGTACGATATCGTGATGAAGCTCCACCGCAGCCTTGCGGTGCTGTTCGGCAAATATGGCTCGACGCTGGTCCATGCCGGAATGATCAACGGTCTGCCGGGTTTCGTCACCCGCGAGGCCGATGGCGAGTTGCAAACGACGGCGCTGGAGATTGCCGACGGCAAGGTCGCCGCCATCTATGTCATGCGCAACCCCGACAAGCTGCGGCACATGCATTAGGGGCTAATATGCGCAGGACTTGATGGGTATATCTCCTCGTCCGACACTACCCGGTTTTGAGATAAACCTCGTGCCAGAGCGTCACCAGCCCGTCGGTGTCGAAGGTGAGCAGCAGCATGGCCTCGAACCGGTCGATGCTGCCGTCGGTGCGGCGGACCGTCGCGGTCATGGCGAGGACGGTGGAGGCCTGCTCGGTGACGGTCCGGTGAATTTCATAGTCGATCGCCGCAATCGTCGCGCGAAATCCGTTGAGGAATTCGAGGTAGTTGGTGTGCGTCGCGGGATGGACGCGGCCGTTGGCGCAGACGGTGAAGGCCGGGGCGAATTTCTCGCCGATCGTCGCTTCCGTCAGGGGGGCGTCGTGGAGCAGGTGGCGCCGGTTCCAGTCGAGAAGGTCGCGGGCGAGCTGGTCGCTATTCATATGGGATTGAACCTGTTTTCCTGAGGGTGAGCGGCCTAGCGGATCCGCTGGCCGCCCTTCCACATCATCGTTGCACGGCCCTGCACCGGCATGCCGTCGAAGGGGGTGTTGCCGGCCCAGGCCGCCATTTTCTTGGCGTCGACCTGCCACGGCGTATCGGCGTCGACGAGGATGAGGTCGGCCTCCATGCCCACGGCGAGGCGGCCGGTGTTGACGCCGAGCAGGCAGGCGGGGGTGCCCGCGAGCAGTTCGAACAGACGGCCGGGCGAGACATGGCCGTCGCGGACGAGGTTCAGGCCGAGCGCGAGCAGCGTTTCGGCGCCCGCCATGCCGGGCTGCGCCTCGGCGAAGGGCAGGCGCTTGTCTTCGGGGCCGCGCGGGTCGTGGCCCGAGGACAGCACATCGATCGTGCCGTCGGCGATTGCGGCGAGGCAGGCGTGGCGGTCGTCCTCGCTGCGGAGCGGCGGCGACAGGCGCGCGAAGGTGCGGAAGTCGCCGATCGCGGTATCCGAGAGGAAGAGATGCGCGGGGGTGATGCCGCAGAGGACGGGCAGCCCCTTCGCTTTGGCGGCGCGGATCAGGTCGAGCCCGCGCGCGGTCGTGACTTGCCGGAAATGAACCGGCGCGCCGGCTTCTTCCATCAGCATCAGGTCGCGCGCGATCGCGATCGCCTCGGCGATCGCGGGGGCCGAGGCGAGGCCGAGGCGGGTTGCCATTTCGCCGTCGGTCGCGACCGCGCCGGCGGTGAGGCCTTCATCCTCGGCGTGGATGATCGTGACGAGGCCGAGCGAGGCGGCGTAGCTCAATATACGGCGCATCACGCCGCTATCGGCGATGCGCGTGCGGCCGGTGGCGATGGCGCGGGCGCCCGCGCCCTTCATCAGACCGATTTCGGCGAGCTCCTTGCCCGCAAGGCCCTTGGTCGCAGCGGCGACGGGGTGGACCCACAGGTCGGGCTTGCCGCCCTTGGCCGCGCGCTCGACCAGACCGGGGTCGTCGAGGCGACCAGCGTCGGGCATCAGCGCGGCGCGGGTGATGCCGCCGAAGTGGAAGGCTGGCTTGTCGGTAGCGAAGACGCCGAGGTCGATGATCCCGGGGGCGAGCCACTGGCCCTTGGCATCGACCGTCTCGGTGCCCTCGGGCACCTCGGTCGGGTCGATCGCGGCGATGCGGCCGTCGACTGCGAGCAGGCTGCCGGCGCGCGGCGTGTCGCCGTCGATCAGCTGAGCGCCCGTAATGTGGAGCGGCTTCACGCCCATCCCGGTATCTTTCGTTTGCGGCGGGTCAAAATGTCGAGGCAGGCCATGCGCACAGCGACCCCCATTTCGACCTGCTCGGTGATCGTCGAGCGGACGGGATCGTCGGCGACGCTGCTGTCGATCTCGACCCCGCGGTTCATCGGGCCGGGGTGCATGACGATGGCGTCGGGCTTGGCCTTTTCGAGCCGTTTCGGGGTGAGGCCGTAGAGCGCGTGATATTCGCGCGCGCTGGGCAGATAGGCGCCGTCCATGCGTTCGTTCTGGAGGCGGAGCATCATCACGACGTCGGCGTCCTTGATGCCTTCGTCCATATCGGTGAAGGTCGTCACATGCATGCGTTCCAACGCGGGCGGGGTCAGCGTCGGTGGCGCAACGACGCGCACTTCATTGCCGAGCAGGGTGAGCGCGAGAATGTTCGAGCGCGCGACGCGGCTGTGGAGGACGTCGCCGCAGATCGCGATGGTGAGGCCCTCGACCTTGCCCTTGCGGCGGCGGATGGTGAGCGCGTCGAGCAGCGCCTGCGTCGGATGCTCGTGGCGGCCGTCGCCGGCGTTGAGGACGGGGCAGTCGACCTTGTCGGCGATCAGCTGCACCGCGCCCGAGCTTTGATGTCGGATGACGAGGGCGTCGGCGCGCATCGCGTTGAGTGTCATCGCGGTGTCGATCAGCGTCTCGCCCTTTTTGACGCTCGACTGCGCGGCGTGCATGTTGACGACGTCGGCGCCGAGGCGTTTTCCGGCGATTTCGAACGACAGCAAGGTGCGCGTCGAATTTTCGAAAAAGGCGTTGATGATCGTGAGGCCGGCGAGGGCATCGTCATGCTTGGCGGCGCCCGCGCGGTTCAACTCGACCCACTGTTCGGCGGCGTCGAGAACGTAGGAAATCTCCCACGGGGTGAGCTGGGCGATGCCGATCAGGTGGCGATGGCGAAAGGCATCGCCGCCGGGCGGATAGTCGCTGACGGGTCGGGTTTTTGCGCTTGTCATTAAAGCCGAGCCTCTATGCAGGATCGGGCAAATACGCAAGCATTGCCGCGACCAGCGGTCCAAGAAATCCGGATGCCCAGAGCGTCAGCAGGATGACTTCGAGGGCGAGAATGGTGATCATTTGCGACGCGAACGGCTGCTTGCGCGTCTTGTGGCGGACGAGGCGCGAGGCGGCGAAGGTGCCGAAGGCGCCGCCGAAAAAGGCCCAGCGGAGAAGGGCGTTTTCGGAAATGCGCCGTTCACCATTTTCGGCGCGCTGTTTGTCGAGGATCATGAGCACGAAGGCGATCAGATTGGCGGCGATCAGCCAATAGACGATATATTCGGTCAACCGCGCACCGTCATGCGCGGGTCAGGGCGTCGATTGCACCCTGGAGGATGAAGGCGGCGGCGGCGCTGTCGATGCGTTCGGCGCGCTTGGCGCGGCTGACGTCGGCGGCGATCATCGCGCGCTCGACCGCGGCGGTCGACCAGCGCTCGTCCCACAGCAGCAGCGGCAAGCCGAGCGGCATGAGGTTGCGCGCGAAGGCACGGGTGCTCTGGGTGCGCGGGCTGTCGGTGCCGTCCATATTGAGCGGCAGGCCGACGACGAGGCCGACGACCGATTGCGCCGCGACGAGGGCTTTGAGGATTTCGAGGTCGGCGGAGAATTTCTTGCGGATGATCGTCTTGTCGGGGGTCGCGAAGGCCCAGTTCGCGTCGCAGAAGGCGACGCCGATGGTCTTGGTGCCGACGTCGAGGGCCATGAGGCGGCCGCCGTTGGGGAGCGCTGCGGCGAATTCGGGGGCGGCGGCGGTGATCATTGCCCGCCCTTATCGCCAAATTTCGTCATGCTGAACTTGATTCAGCATCCTTGGCCTGACGCCGCGAAGTCAGGCCATGGATCCCGGATCAAGTCCGGGGTGAGGATGAAGGGGGAGTGGTTGACGAAGCGGCGGGCGTGGGTGCCAGCGTGACCGGAATAGGCGCCACCGCGGGCGGAACCGGCGACGGTTTCCCTTCGAACGTCGCCAGCCGGCGCAGCACGTCGGCGCGGACGTTCGCCCAGAACAGCGTGATGTCATAGACATGGTAATTGTTGCCCGGCAGCACATAGCCCGCGACGACGTAATTTTTCGCAATGTCGCCGTCGCCGATCATCAGCAGTCCGTGCGCGTCGTCGCATTGGGCGCCGATCTTGCCCGCGACCAGCGACCCGCTCTTGAAACCCGTGGTGGGCTTCAGTGTGCCGAGATTGGTTTCGGGCGTCGCCGCGGCGTCGGGGGTGCCGGTGATTGGGTTGGTGCAGAGCATCCGCGTGCCCGCGCGCGGGCGGCCGTCGAAGCCGATCGTGCCGTCATAGGCGCCGAGCACCATTTCGGGGTCGGCGGGCGCCGCGAAGCTCACCCAGCTGAGGATACAGCCCTTTTGCTCGGGGGTCTGGCATGCGGGAAGGCCGAGGCCGGCGATGTCGGTGTCGACGCTGATCGGCCAGCCGACGGCATAGACCGCGACGATGCGTTTCGCGAGCGGGGTGCCCGCGATCTTGTTCTTGAGCAGCGTAGTCAGGTGGAGCGCGCCCTGACTATGGCCCGCGAGAATGATCGGTTTATTCTTCGGCTGCGCGGCGACGAAGGCGTCGAACGCCTGTTCGACATCCTGATAGGCGGCGTCGATCGCCTTGCCCGCGGTGACGCGGTCTTCGGCGAGGAAGGCGCCGAGGGTCGCCTGGCGATAGCGCGGCGCCCAGATGTCACCGGCATCGGCAAAGGCGCTCGCCATGCCTTGGACGAACAGATTGGCGCGGTGGTCCGAATCGCGGTCCGCGAGCGGGGCGTTCCAGCTCGACCGGCTGTAATAGCTGGTCGGATGGACGAAGAAGACCGCGGCGTCGCCCTTGGGCGGCTGCGCTGCCGCTCCGGCTTCGGCGGCGGTTGCGGGCGGGACGAGCGCGTCGCCGCGCTGCGCTTCGGCGCTGTCGGGCGACGGCGTGTGAGCATAGGCGGCTTCGGGGCGCCAGTCCGAGGGGTTTTTCTCCATCCCCGGCCGTGCGAACCACATTTTGGGGTCGTCATAGGCGTTCGGCGTCACTGCGGCCTGCGGCTTGAATTCGGCGCTGGGGACGAAGGCGGTGCGTGCGATCCAGCCCGGATAGAGCTGATACACGACCCCGGCGGCGAGGATGAGGATGATGACGGCGGCGATGAAGTAGAGAAATTTGCGGGCCATTGGGGCTCCATGGGAGAGGAGAGAGGTTTCGGCTTCTGTATCCGCTCGTGACGACGGCATCAAACAACGCGTCGCGCTGAACTTGTTTCAGCATCCATAGCCTGAACGCGCGCCCTTAGACCATGGATCCTGAAACAGGTTCAGCATGACGATGTTACGCGATAGGCTGAGGCCATGTCCGACGCTTCATCGCCCATCGCCCCCGATTCGCTGCTTCCCGTGTCAGCGCGGCTGAACGACAGCGATCCGCCGTGGCCGTTGCGGCCGTGGATCATGGCGGCGATCTGTGCCGTCGCGGGGCTCTTGTTCCACATGCTCGTCGACCGCCAATATGTCGCCGAACCGGCGCCGCTGCTCGACGGGCTTGCGGCGTTCGTGGCGATTTCGGCTATCGTTTTCGTGCTGGGGGTCGAATTGCGGCGCTGGCACTGGGCGGCGGGCTTTGCGCTTTTGTGGGGCGCGGTGATGGGGCTGATCGCATCGCAGGCGGCGGCGTATAATATCCAGGGATCGCCGATCGAATGGCCTTTCTGGTCGGGGCTGCTCGCGGTACTGGTCGCGACGCCGCTGTTTCAGACACGGCGCGATGTCGCGCCCGACTGGCGATTCTGGAAGCTGTGGCAGATGCCTTATGAGCGGCTGCATAGCCATGCGTGGACCGATGCGGTGATCGGTGCGGCGAGCCTCGCGTTCGTCGGGGTGACCTTCCTGCTCGTCGTGCTGATTTCGGAGATGTTCCACCTGATCGGGATCGATGTGGTCCGCGACCTGCTCAACGACGAATGGTTCGGCTGGATGCTCGCGGGGGCAGCGTTCGGCGGTGCCGTCGGCCTGCTGCGCGAGCGCGACAAGCTGGTTTCGACCTTGCAGCGGCTGGTGATGATCGTGCTTGCGGTGCTCGCGCCGGTGCTGGCGGCCGCGCTGGTGATCTTTCTGCTCTCGCTGGCAGGGACGGGGCTTCAGAAGCTTTGGGATTCGGGTTTTTCGACCGCGGCGCTGATGATGGCGGCGGGGGCCTTTGCGGTGCTGCTGGCCAATGCGGTGATCGGCAATGGCGCCGAGGATCGGCCGGTAAACCGCGTGCTGCGCTGGGCGGCGCCGGTGCTGGCGGTCGCGGTGCTGCCGCTCGCCGTCATCGCATATTATTCGATGCATTTGCGCGTCGGCCAATATGGCTGGACCCCCGAGCGCATGTGGGGCGTGATCGCGGCGGTCATTGCGGTCGCCTACGGGCTGGCCGGGCTGTGGGCGGTGGTGAAGGGACGGCGTGATTTCGATGATCTGCTGCGGCCGTTGCAGCAGAAGCTCGCGATCGGGCTGATGCTGCTCGCGGCCTTCCTCGCGCTGCCGATCGTCGATTTCGGAGCGATCTCGACGCGCGACCAGATGGCGCGGCTGAAGTCGGGCTCGATCTCGACCGAGAAATTCGACTGGGCGGCGATGGCGTTCGATTTCGGGCCGAGCGGGCGCGCGGCGCTGAAGGAGCTGACGAAATCTCCGCAAAGAGCGCGCGCCGATGCCGCGAAGCTGGCGCTGGAGACGAAGAATCGCTGGGATCTTGGCGGCCCGCGCGGCCCGGCGCTGATGAAGCCCTTTGCCGAACGGTTGCGGGTGTTTCCGGCGGACCGTCCGCTGTCCGCCGACGCACTCGCGATCGTCTCCGGCAGCTATATGTGCCAACGCGCGAAGGCATGCGTCGCGGTGTGGTTGGACGACGACCGGATCGGCGTGATGGGGCAGAATGAGCCCGGCGAGGCGACGAATTTCGATTTCGTGACGCTGAATAAGGAAGGTCGCTGGGTGCAGGGCGATATCGCGCGCGATAACCAACCAAAGCGTGCCGAGGTCGACCTGTCGAAGGCGACGATTGAGGTCGAGACGGTGCAGCAGCGGCGCATCCTGGTGAATGGCGTGCCGGAATCTGGGACTTTCGAGTAGATTCGCGCTGATGGTCTTTTCATCGTCATTCCCGCGAAAGCGGGAACCCAGAGTGTCGCACACTGGGTTCCCGCTTTCGCGGGAATGACAAGGTTTTGTTGGCGCTTTCGTCGCCCGCACCTTGAAGCGCCGGGGCGGGGATGCTAGCGGCGCGGCTTCGTTAAAGTTAGGGTGATCATGTCAATCGATCAGGCAACAGTAAGGAAAATCGCGTCGTTGGCGCGCATCGCGATTAGCGATGCGGAGGCCACCGCGATGGAAGGCGAATTAAACGGTATCCTCGGCTGGGTCGAACAACTCGGCGAGGTCGATGTGACCGGGGTTGAGCCGATGACCGCGGTGATCCCGAACAGTCTGCGGCTGCGCGACGACGTCATCGACGCCGACCCGCTGACCGGCGGCAATCGTCGCGATGATGTGCTGGCCAATGCGCCAGCGGCGCAGCATGGCTTCTTTGGCGTGCCCAAGGTGATCGAATAATGACTGACCTGACCAACCTCACCGTCGCCGGAATCCGCGACGGCCATCGCGCGGGCGATTTCAGCGCCGTCGAAGTCGCCGAAGCGTTCAGCGCGAATGTCGCGAGCGCGAAGGCGCTAAACGCGTTCATCGTCGAGACCCCCGAACATGCGCTGACCGCCGCGAAGGCGGCCGATGCCGACCGCAGCGCCGGGACGCTGAAGCCTTTGTCGGGCGTGCCGATCGGGATGAAGGATCTGTTCGCGACCAAGGGCGTGCAGACGACCGCCGCGAGCCACATGCTCGAAGGCTTCGTCCCGCCCTATGAATCGACCGTCAGCCAGAAATTGTGGGACGCGGGCGCGGGGATGCTGGGCAAGCTGAACCTCGACCAGTTCGCGATGGGATCGTCGAACGAGACGAGCTATTTCGGCAATGTGATTTCGCCCTGGCGGCGCAACGATGGTGGCAATGCCGCGCTCGCGCCCGGCGGTTCGTCGGGCGGTTCGTCGTCGGCAATCGCGGCGCGGCTCTGCCCCGCGGCGACCGGCACCGACACCGGCGGCTCGATCCGCCAGCCCGCGGCTTTCGTTGGCATTTCGGGGATCAAGCCGACCTATGGCCGCTGCTCGCGCTGGGGCATTGTGGCGTTCGCCAGCTCGCTCGATCAGGCCGGGCCGATGGCGCGCGACGTGCGCGACTGCGCGATCATGCTCGAAGTGATGGCGGGTTTCGATGCCAAGGATTCGACCAGCCTCAACCTGCCCGTGCCCAATTGGGAAGCGGCTTTGTCGAGCGATCTCAAAGGCAAGAAGGCCGGTATTCCCAAAGAATATCGTCTCGAAGGCATCGACCCCGACATCGACGCGATGTGGGATGCCGGGATTGCGATGCTGAAGGATGCAGGGGCCGAGGTCGTCGAGATCAGCCTGCCGCACACGAAGTATGCGCTTCCCGCTTATTACATCATCGCGCCCGCCGAGGCTTCGTCAAACCTCGCGCGCTATGACGGCGTGCGCTATGGTTTGCGTGACCTGCCGCAGGGTGCGGGCTTGCAGGACATGTACGCCGCGACCCGCGCCGACGGTTTCGGGCCCGAGGTCAAGCGTCGCATCATGATCGGCACCTATGTGCTGTCAGCGGGCTTCTACGACGCCTATTATACGCAGGCGCAGAAGGTGCGGACATTGATCGCGCGCGATTTCGAAGCTGCGTTTGCAAGCTGCGACGTGATCCTTGCACCGACCGCGCCGTCGGCGGCGTTCGGCCTCGGCGAAAAGACCGCCGATCCGCTGTCGATGTACCTGAACGACGTGTTCGCGGTGCCCGCGAGCCTTGCGGGGCTGCCCGCAATGTCGGTGCCTGCGGGGCTCAACCGCGAAGGGCTGCCGATCGGGTTGCAGATCATCGGCAAGGCTTTTGACGAGCAGGGTGTTCTCAACGCCGGGCTCGCGATCGAGGAGCGCGCGGGCTTTACCGCACGCGCAGAGAAGTGGTGGTAAAATGAGCGATTATCGCATCAAGGGTGAAACCGGCGAGTGGGAGGTCGTGATCGGCCTCGAAGTCCACGCCCAGATCACGACAAACGCCAAGCTGTTCTCGGGCGCCGCGACGGCATTTGGCGCGGAGCCGAACACGCAGGTGTCGTTGGTCGACGCAGCGATGCCGGGGATGCTGCCGGTGCCGAACCGCGAGTGCGTCCGCCAGGCGGTGCGCACCGGCATGGCGATCGAGGCGCAGATCAACAAATATTCGCGGTTCGATCGCAAGAATTATTTCTATGCCGATTTGCCGCAGGGCTATCAGATTTCGCAGCTTTATCATCCGATTGTCGGCGAAGGTTCGCTGACGATCGAGGCCGATGAAAAGGCCGGATTGCCCGACGCCAAGGTGATCGGGGTTGAACGCATCCATATCGAGCAGGATGCCGGCAAGCTGATGCACGACCAGCATCCGACGATGTCGTACGTCGACCTCAACCGTTCGGGCGTCGCGCTGATGGAAATCGTCTCGCGCCCCGACATGCGCTCGCCTGCGGAAGCGGGGGCCTATGTGCGCAAGCTGCGTTCGATCCTGCGCTATGTCGGGTCGTGCGACGGCAATATGGAAGAAGGCTCGATGCGTGCCGACGTCAACGTCAGCGTGCGCAAGCCCGGCGACGAATTCGGCACGCGCACCGAGACGAAGAACGTCAATTCGGTGCGCTTCGTGATGGCGGTGATCGAAGGCGAAGCGAAGCGCCAGGTCGAGCTGATCGAAAGCGGCGGTAAGGTGGTGCAGGAAACGCGGCTGTACGATCCCGATCGCAACGAGACGCGTTCGATGCGCTCGAAGGAAGATGCGCATGACTATCGCTACTTCCCCGATCCCGATTTGCTGCCGCTGATCCTCGACGACGACTTCCTCGCCGAATGCCGCGCGAGCCTGCCCGAACTGCCCGACGCCAAGCGCGCGCGCTATCTGGCGGCGGGGATTTCGCCGTATAATGCCGACGTGCTGACTGCCGAGGTTGAGGCAGCCTTGTGGTTCGACACCTTGCTGGAGGCGGGCGTGAAGCCCGTTGCCGCGGCGAACTGGGTCACGAGCGAATTGTTCGGCGCGCTCAACCGCATGGGCCGCGATATTTCGGACTCGCCGGTCTCGCCCGAGCACGCCGCCGAATTGCTCGGCCTTGTCGCCGATGGCACGATTTCGGGGACGATCGCCAAGGCGGTGTTCGAGAAAATGCTCGAAAGCGGCGACGCGGCGGGGGTGATCGTCGAGCGCGACGGGCTGAAGCAGACGAGCGACACCGGGGCGATCGAAGGTGAGATCGCCAAGATTCTGGCCGCCAATGCCGACAAGGTCGAGCAGTATAAGGGCGGCAAGGAAGCCTTGTTCGGCTTTTTCGTCGGACAGACGATGAAGGCGATGCAGGGCAAGGCGAACCCGCAGGTCGTCAATGAATTGCTGAAGAAGGCGCTCGGCTAAAAAGCCGCAGTCCGCGCGTCCTGCATAGTCAGGGCGCGCGGTGCTTGCGCTTGTTTACTTGCCGGCCTTGCGCGCCATCGATGCGCGGGCGTTATTGGCATATTCCTCGAAATTCTTTTTGAAGACGGTGCCGAGCTCGTCGAGCGCGGCGACCGCATCCTCGCCCTCTTTCGGCGGGAAGAGCGAGAGGCCGTTGCCGCCCCACGCCTTGTATTCCATGTCGATTTTCTGATCGTCGCCGAAGTCGCGGATCATGAACAGCGTCCTGAGCGAACGGCCGTAAAGCGCCGCCTTCTGATAGAAGACATCGGCGACGATGAGCTCGCGGTAGCAGGCGGCGGTCGAATCCGACCGGCGGGTCTTGACCTTGTTCATTGTCTTGCGGTCGAGCGGTTCTTCGTGACGAACGATGACCGTGCCCGGCTGGAGGTTGATCAGATTGTGCAGGTCGAGCGATTGCAGCGCGTCAAGCTGCGACGGGCTGTCGAGCGCACTGGCGAGCTGGGCCTTGTTGCTGGCGTCGCGGCCGCTGTGCAGCGCGGCGTCGAGCAGGCCGCCGCCGAGCAGCCCGGTGGTGACCGAATTCATCCGCTCGGCCGGCCAGATATGCAGTTCGCACGGCGCCGCGCTTTGCGCAGCGGCAGGAGCCGCGATCATCGCGGCGCAGCCAGCGACTGCCGCCTTCAATGCATTTTTCATCTCTTTTCAGTCTCCCCGTTTCGGCCGTGCGGCCGTTTCCGATGCTTTTGATAGATATTGGGCGAACAGGATAAGATTGGCGCGGAACGCCGAATGCAGATCGGCGGCGGCGGCGACGTTGTCGGCGTCGGTTTCCGGAGGAAAATGCTCGAGCCTGGTGTTTGCCCAGGTGCCAAAGCTGCGCTGCGGTTGCTGGCCGGAACCGAAGTCGCGATACCGGAACAATGTCTTGAGGTGCCGGGCGCCAAAGGCTTCGCGCTGGAAGGCGACATCGTCGATAACGAGTTCGGCATAGCAGGGCGACGTCGATGGCGCGATGCGGCCCGGGCTGTTGCGGATGACGCGGCTTTCGAGCGCTTGATCATGGACGACCAGCCGATGGCCGGGCAGACCGATGGTCGCAGGCACCGCCATGTCGCCGAGCAGCGCGGTCTGGGCGACGACCGACAGGGCATCGTCGGTCTCTTGGGGAACGCGCATCTTCTTGTCGCCACTCGACTGGGCGGCACCGATCATCAACCCGATCACGCCGGTATCGCCGCGGCTGAGCATGGTGGAGATGTTGCGGGTAAAGCCGTCGCTGGGCCAGACATGCAATTCGCACAGGGTGGACGTTTCCGCAGTAGCTACCGATTCGATCGGGACCGTCATGATAGTCGGGGCTGCAGCGGATGTGGCGGGTTCGTCTGCAGCCGTCGACTGGGCCACCGCGGTCACACCGTACAACGCGGCCAGACAAATGGCCGCCGACGTGCGTGCGGCCCAACGCCCTATATTCATTTTGCGCCCCCCGTGATCCCGTCCCCCGACGAAATCCTCTTGGTTGCTAATCGGCGCCTTTGTCTTTGCAAGACTTTTCGTCGGCGCGTGGAAACTTTATTGCCGATTTGAAGATGATGGCATGGCGTAGCTGATATCTGACGGGTGAAGGGAGTGAAGGCGACTGGCAGTGCGGCCATAGTCTTGCTGCTGTTGGTGTCGCGGATGGCGATGTGCTTGGTTGATCTTCGCCAAGTGATCCAGTTCACAGAAAATTCAGTGGCTTCAATGTCAGTAGCGCCTGAATTGGAGCCTCAATGATGACGAAGGACAGACTGATGACGAAGCGAATTTCGGTTTTGGCGAGCGGTGCGCTGGCCCTGATGCTGGCTGGTGCTGCGAGCGCCGCGGGCACGCCCGCTGTGGCCGACGGCTATGACTGGACGATGCGCGTCAACGAAGACCGGATTTCGGATGCAATCCTCGCATATGAGGTCGATGGTACCGACGATCAGCCGCTGAACTTTACCTGCGAAGAGGGCGGCGACCGCATCTTTGCGGGGATTTCGGGCGGCGCGCCCGACCTGACCGCGATCACGCTTGAATCGGGTGACCAGCGTGTGCGGTTGACCGGGACGACCGACGCCGACGAGCTTCCGACTTTTACCGCACAGGAAATCCCCGCGACCTCGCCGTTGTTCCAGGCATTCGCGGCAAATGGATGGTTGCGTATGACCGCCGATGGAGCCGCCCTCGATATGGCGGCGACGGCGAACGGCAAGCAGGCGATCCAGCGCTTCGTGCGCTTCTGCGCCGGCTGAGCTACGGGAGCGGCGGCGGCGCGTCAGAAGCGTCGCTGCCCCGCGCCCCAGTCGCCGATGTCGCACTGCCCCGAGAAATTGGTGACGGCCTGGATGCTGATTCGGCCCGAGCGGCGATCGACCGTCAGCTTAGGCTTGTTCATGCCGTTGAGGCGATAGCTGCCCGTGATGCGGTCGGGGGTGACGACCAGATTGTCGATATCCCACCAGCCATTGTCGCCGCCCGAATGGATCGGGGAGACGAGCTTGGGGCCGAGGTGGATGCGGCCGTGGTCGCCATAAAGTTCGATCTGGATATCCGAATTGAAACCCTCGGCGCTGTTGCCGACCTCATTGCTCCATTCCCATTTATGCTTCCACGGGTTCCAATTGTAGGTTGGCTTGTTCGTGACCGTCGGACGCGTGCCGGCGCCATAGCAGACGAGGACGAGCGAGTTCGCGTCGCGATAGCCCGGCTCGCTGCGCTGATAGTCATGATCGGCGGGCGGACGCGCGGCGCTGGTGTCGCCGCTCTGGCAATTTTCGGCCGGGACCGCAGTGATCGCCGAATAGCGGCCGTCCATCGTTGCGACAGAGATGCAGCGGCCGGTGCGCGCGTTCCACCAGAAGACATAGCGCGTGTCGCCGACGAGGTTCGACATCCGGCTTTCATAACCGCGGGCGAGAAGCTGTGTTTCGCCGCCAGCGCCGCGCGCACCGACCAGATCGGCGACGTCGGGCGCCGACTGCGCGGCGGCGGTCAGCGGCAGTGCGGCAGCGATGAGGGCAAGGCATAGGGCGGTCGAACGCATGGCGGCGGCTCCTGTTGAATGGCAGGGGCACAGATTAACAGCGAAAGCGGGCTGACCAAAGCGCGATTTCGCCGTTGGAGAAACGTTCGCGCGCTATTTCTTCGGGCGCCAAGCTGAACGGCCTTCCTTGATCGTTTCCAGTACCTTGATGTCCTTGATGGCTTCGACGGGTGTGGTCAGCGGATTCTTGTCGAGGATGACGAAATCGGCGAGCAGGCCGGGCTTGATGCGCCCCTTGCGATCTTCTTCGAAAACTTGCCACGCGGGGGCGGTGGTGAGGGCCTGAAGCGCGGTATAGGCGTCCAGCCGCTCGTCGGGGCCACTGACGACGCCTGTTGGTGAGACGCGCGCCATTGAGGTCCAGAGCATGAAGCGCGTGTCGAGCGGTGTGACGCTGTAGTCGCTGTGGTTCGAGGGCCTCAGCCCGGCGGCGCGTGCCGAGCGAAAGGGGCTGATGAAATCGACGACTTCGGCCGGGAAGTTGGTGCGGTGGACGTCGCCCCAATACCATGTGTGGTTCGAGAAATAGGCGGGGCCGACTCCGATGAGGGCATAGTCGGCGAGTTGGTCGCGGCGCTGGAACTGCGAATGAATGACGATCGGACGGCGGTCGTCGGCGGCCTTGATGCCGAGTGCGGCAAAACCCTTGATCGCCATGTCGATCGCGGCGTCGCCATTGGCGTGGACGAAAATCTGCCAGCCGCGGTCATTGGCCTTGCGCGCGAGCGTGTCGAACTCTTCCTGTTTGATGATCGGCTGGCCGTGCCATGGATGCGCGCCATCGGGGCCGCCGCGCGCATAGTCGCGGGTGAAAAAGGCGGTGCGTGCCTGCGGGCTACCGTCGAGGAGGAATTTGATCCCCTGCAGCTTCACATGGCCCTGATAGGTGCCGAATTTTAGGTCGGGCTGCGCGATCAGCGCGTCGAGACCGGCGTAGAAGGGCAGGAGCGCGAGGTCGATCTTGAGCTTGTCGCGCGCGGCCGGGCTGGTCAGGAAGGCGAGGTCGGCGGGCTGGGTCGCGCCGTCCTGCGCATGGGTATAGCCCTCGGCGAAATAGCGATTCTGCGCGGCGTCGAGCCCCGCGAGCTTTTGCTCGACGGTCGGTTGCGGCATCGCGGCGACCATCTGGAACATTGATTTTTCGAGCAGTACGCCGTTGAGGCGCCCCGCGTCGTCGCGCAGCATCAGCCCGCCCGGCGGTGGCTGGCTGGCGTCGGTGAGCCTGGCGGCGGCGAGCGCGGGGCTGTTGGCGACAAGGCCGTGGAAGGAGATATGGAACAGGACGATCTTGTGATCGGGCGACACCGCATCGAGTTCGGCGCGGGTGATGTGACGCCGTTCGGTCAGCGCTTCCTCATTATATTGCATCACGACGACCCAGTCGCCCTTGGGGATAGCGCGGTGCGTGATATGATCGCGGACCGCGCTTTGCAGTTCGGTTATGGTCTTCGCCTGCGGCAGCGCCTTGTCGCTGAGGTCGAGTGCGCCCGCCATTTGCAGCGCGAAGGTGAAATGCGAATGGGCGTCAATGAAACCGGGGAGCATTGTCGCGCCCTTGAGATCGTGGACGATAATATCCTTGCCCGCAGCCTTGCGTGCTTCTTGCTCTGTGCCGACGAAGGCGATTCTGTCGCCGCGCGTCACCACTGCCTCGACCAGCTGCGGCATGTCGCCGTCCATCGTGACGATCGGGCCGCCGCGGTAGATGATGCTGTCCTGCGCGATCGCAGGTGTCGCGGTCGTTGCCAGAAGCAGCGCGATGGCGCCGGTCAATGCTTTCATTTTTCTCTCCCTTGTCGATCCACAGTGGCGAGCGACAAGGGGAGGGGTCAAGTCTTCCTTAGTAATCTATCCTTCTTCCTTCCTGCGAAAGCGGGGATGACGAAAATGGGGCGGCGGGCTAGACCTGCTGTGGCGGCACCTCATCAGGGCCACGGCCTGGCTCGTCGATGTCACCGCCGCCGGGGTTTCCGGGGATTTCCAGCGGCTGGCCGGCGGGATCCTCCAGCGGTGCTGGCTGGACTGGATGTTCGGGGGGAGCCTTGGGTTCGATTATATCGGGCTTGGGTTTGGGCAACGGATTGGCGGCGCTGGGCGGGGCATTCATGGCATGTCTCCTTGCCTGATCAACGAACGGATGGGCTTCCTGTTCCGCCCCTTCGACATCGCAGTGTTCCGCCCCTTGCCCTCCGGCGCGCGTCTGCTATAGCCCCGCGCGGCCCGCACGGGCGTGCGCTGTTTTGCGCGCAGTACCTGTGCACCCGGCCGAAAGCTCCTGCGGGCGTGGCGGAATTGGTAGACGCGCTGGTTTTAGGTACCAGTATCGCAAGATGTGGGGGTTCGAGTCCCTTCGCCCGCACCAGTTCGCGAACGCAGGCCGGGATAGGGAACTCCGCCGTTCTGGCCGGGGTTGTCGATACGAGATTTTGAGCAAGGATATGACCAAGGCAATGAAGACCGTCGAAACGCTGAACGAAGGCCTGAAACGCGAGTATCGCCTGACCATCACCGCCAAGGATATCGACGCGCGCGTCGATGACGAGGTGAAGAGCATGGCTCCGACGGTGCGTATGCCCGGCTTTCGCCCCGGCAAGGTGCCGCCGAACCTGATCCGCAAGATGCACGGCCCCGCGCTGTCGGCCGACGCGCTGAACAAGGCGATCGACGCCGGCGTGCGCGACCTGATGGCGAAGGAAAAGCTTCGCCCGGCGCTGCAGCCCGCGGTGACGCTGGCCGACGAATATGAAGCCGGCAAGGATGCCGAGCTGACCGTCGCGCTGGAAGTGCTGCCCATGATCGAAACACCGTCGATCGACGGCCTGAAGCTTGAGCGCCTGACCGTTCCCGCCGACGACGCGGCCGTGATGGCGAAGATCGAAGAATTCGCCGCGCAGATGAAGCGTTTCGAAGAAGCGCCGAAGACCCGCAAGGCCGCATCCGGCGATCAGGTCATCATCGACTTCGCCGGCAGCGTCGATGGCGTCGCCTTTGACGGCGGCACCGGCGAAGACATGGCGGTCGAAATCGGTTCGGGTCAGTTGATCCCGGGCTTCGAAGACCAGCTGGTCGGCGTCAAGGTTGGCGACGACAAGGTCGTCAAGGTGACCTTCCCCGAGGAGTACCCGGTCGAGACGCTGAAGGGCGCCAACGCCGAATTCGCCGTGACGGTGAAGGAAATCAAGGTTCCGGCCGAAGCGAAGATCGACGACGAGTTCGCCAAGACGCTGGGTCTTGAGAGTCTCGACAAGCTCAAAGAGCTGATGAAAGACCAGGTCGAGCAGGAACTGAACGGCCTGACCCGTACCTATATGAAGCGCAAGCTGCTCGACCAGCTCGCCGCGAGCCATGATTTCGAAGTTCCGCCGTCGATGGTGGAAGCCGAATTCAACCAGATCTGGCAGCAGCTGGAACAGGAAGTTGCGCGCGAAGAAGATCCCGAAGCCGCGAAGGCCGAGCTGGAAAAGGACCGCGACGAATATCGCGATATCGCAGTTCGCCGCGTCCGTCTGGGCCTGCTCCTTTCCGAAATCGGACAGGCGCATGGCGTTCAGGTCTCGGGCCAGGAAATGCAGCGCCTGATCATGCAGGCGGCGCAGCAGTATCGTCCCGAAGATCGCGGTCGTTTCATGGAATATGTCCAGCAGGACGCGCTTGCCGCAGCCCAGCTGCGCGCGCCGCTCTATGAGGATAAGGTCGTCGACTTCCTGTTCGACAAGGCTGAAGTCACCGATCGCGAAGTGACCCGCGAAGAAATCGAAGCGGCGATCGAAGCCGAAGACGACGGCGGCCATGTCCACGGCCCGGGTTGCGGTCACGACCATGATCACGACCACAAGCCGGCCAAAAAGGCAGCAGCGAAGAAGCCTGCCGCCAAGAAGGCTGATGTGACCGAAGAGGCCGCCGAAGCTCCTGCCAAGAAGGCCCCGGCCAAGAAGGCTGAAGCCGCAGCGGAAGAAAAGCCCGCTGCCGCGAAAAAGGCTGCTGAAGACAAGCCCGCGGCGAAGAAGGCCCCGGCCAAAAAGGCTGCGGACAAGAAATAAGCCTCGGCTGATACGACACAAAAGGCCGGGTGGAGGAATGCTCCACCCGGCCTTTTGTGTTTCAATAAGTTGCCCCCGCGAAGGAAGGGGGGCTATCGGTGGTGTTGCAAGGTTGCCAGCGCTTGCGCGGGGCGGCGGTGGGCAGCCCTCAGATCACCGCCATATTATAGCAGTGCCAGCTGAAGATCGCGGCGGCTCCCCGGTGCGGGCGCCAGGCTTCCGCTAATATGCGCACCTGCTTCTCTCCCGGTCGTGCATCGAGTTTCAGGATGCGGCCGACGGCTTCCTGAACCGCGAGATCGCCGGCGGGCCAGATGTCGGGACGGCCCTCTGCAAAGAGCAGGTAAATCTCGGCCGACCAGCGCCCGATGCCCTTCACCTTGGTCAGCAGTGCAATGGCTTCCTCGTCATCGGCAGGGAGGGCGGAGACGTCGAGTTCGCCGTCGAGGATCAGTTGCGCGAGACTTTTGGCATAGCCCTGTTTCTGTCCGGAGAGGCCGCAGGCGCGCAGTACGTCGAACTCTGCGGCTGCCATCACCTCGGCCGGGCAACCGTTGCCGAACGCCGCCTCCAGCTTGTTCCAGATCGATGTCGCAGCCGCGACGCTGACCTGTTGGCCGACGATGGTGCGCAGCAGGGTAGCATAGCCGGGCTCGCGGATGCGGGGTTCGGGGTAACCCGCATGGCCCAGCGCGCGCGCGAAGTTCGAATCGATCGCGGCGAGCGCGTCGATCCCGCTGTTCAGCTGCTCCTGGCTGAGGCCCATCCCATATTCTCCTTTTGTTCCATATGCTGCCAATAGCAACGCTTGATTTGCGTTGCAACGCGCGACATAGCGACCGCGAGAAACAGATATGGGAATGAGCATGGCCAAGCTGATTGTGGTGACGCGTGATGGTACCGAGCATGAGATCGAAGGCGACACCAGCCTGACCGTGATGGAAAATATCCGCGATGCGGGCTTTGACGAGCTGCTTGCGCTGTGCGGCGGTTGCTGCTCGTGCGCGACCTGCCACGTTCATGTCGAGGCCGGCGCGACTGACCAGTTGCCCGCGATGAGCGAGGACGAGAATGACCTGCTCGATTCGACGACCGACCGCGATGACAATTCGCGCCTGTCGTGCCAGCTGCCCTTTACCGACGCACTCGACGGGCTGAAGGTGCGGATTGCTGTCGAGGATTAAAAGCGTCGCCCCCGCGAAAGCGGGGGCCGCTGTCGGCGCAGCGTAAGGTTGTTAGCGGCCCCCGCTTTCGCGGGGGCGACGCTTATTTACCCGCCATAGCCACCGCATAAAGCGCGATCGCTGCGGCGTTCGAGATGTTCAGGCTTTCCATGCGCGGCGAGATCGGCAGCTTGGCCAGTACGTCGCAATGTTCCATCACATTGTGACGAATGCCATCGCCTTCGGAGCCGAGCACGAGCGCGACGCGCGTGCCGTCGAGCGTGTCGGCAAGCGTCGTTTCGGTGTCGCCCATCAGTCCGATGCGCCAATATTGCGCCTCGGCGATTTCCTCCAGCGCGCGCGACAGGTTGACGACGCGCACCCACGGTACGGTTTCGAGCGCGCCCGATGCCGAACGCGCGATGACGCCGCTTTCGGGCGGACTGTGGCGGTCCTGCGTTACGATCGCGGCAGCATCGAAAGCGGCGGCCGAGCGCAGCACCGCGCCGATGTTATGCGGGTCGGTGACCTGGTCGAGAATGACCAGCGGCCGGGGGCTGTCGGCATCGACCTCCGCCTGCAGCACATCGCCCAGATAGACGCCCTCGAGCGGGTCGACCTCGATTACCAGTCCCTGGTGCGGCGCGTCGCGGGCGACGAGTCGCGCAAGGTCGGTGACCTCGGCGAACGAGACGGGAAGATTCGAGGGCAGGTCGAGCTGACCCAGCGCTTCGCGCGTACCCCAGATTCGCTTGATCGTGCGTTCGGGGTTGGCGAGAGCCGCGAAAACGGCGTGGCGACCCCAAAAACGGATGGCCTGACCGCGCGGACTTTGGCCCGCGGGGCGGCGATGACGGGAAATTTGTCTCATGAGGGCGCCTTTCCCATGACTGGCATTGACAGGCAAGCCTCCTTTCGCCATTGGACCGCTTCCCAAAGCGGGCCCCAATGGACAGGTGGCCGAGTGGTTAAAGGCAGCAGACTGTAAATCTGCCCGGGTTTCCGTACGCTGGTTCGAATCCAGCCCTGTCCACCATCCTCCATCTGAGGATGTCCCCCGAAATCTCTAGAAATCCCAGAAAACATGGCATAACATGCCCGCAGTGCCCACCTGCGTCCGGGGCTATTTGCCTGCAGCCGGAGTGTAGTGTGGGGGAAGTGTGGGGGAAGAATGGCTTTCCCCCACACACCGGTTCCCCAAAATGTGGGGAGAAAGTGTGGGGGTAAATCCCATGGGCAAACTCACGGCGGTTGCGGTCAAGGCCGCTTTGGCGATTCCCGGCACCTATCAGGACGGTGACGGATTGTTTTTGAAGGTCGACAAGCGGGGAGGGGCCTCGTGGCTCCTGCGCCTGCAACGCGACGGGAAGCGGCAGGACATCGGGCTGGGCAGCGCGAAGCTGATTACGCTTTCCGAAGTCCGCCAGAAGGCAAGCGAGCTTCGCAAGGCGATCAAGATCGACCGGCGCGATGTACTTGCAGAGCGAAAAGACGAGGCCGCCGCGAAGGTGACCTTCCGAGAGGCAGCGCGCGAATATCACGTCGCGAACGAGGCGGGCTGGAAGAGCGAAGTCTATGCGCGCCAATGGCTCGCGACTCTGGAAAATTACGCCTTCCCGAAATTCGGCGACGAGCCGACCGGAGCAATCACCGCAGCCGATATCATAAATGTGCTGACGCCGATCTGGCAGGAAATTCCGGAAACTGCTCGTCAGGTTCGGAACCGGATCTGCACCGTGCTGGACTTTGCACACGCCAAAGGCTGGCGCTCCCGCGAAGCGCCATCGGGCCACGGGAGCCTGAAAGCCGGGCGCGGCTTACCCCGGCAAGTGAAAACGCGCGAGAACCGCAAGGCCATGCCCTATGTCGCGCTGCCCGGTTTCATCACCGCTTTGCAGCGCAAGCCAACCTATAGCAGGCTCGCGCTCCAGCTGCTCATCCTCACGAGTGCGCGCAGCCAGGAGGTCCGATTGGCAACCTGGGCCGAGTTCGACCTGGAAGGTCGTTTGTGGACCGTCCCCGCCGAACATATGAAGCGGGGCAAGTCCCATATGGTGCCGCTGTCCGATGCGGCGCTGGAGGTTCTCGCCAAGGCGCACGCCTTCCGGCTCCCCGACACCGAGGTCGTATTCCCGGGGATGTCCAGCAAGCCGATGTCCGACATGACGCTGCTGAAGGTGGTGCGCGATATGAGCGAGCCATTCCATGTGCATGGCTTTCGCTCCACCTTCACCGATTGGGCAGCCAACGAAGGCTTCGCCGACGCCGTCGTGGAAGCGGCGCTCGCGCACAAGACACCCGATGCTGTGCAGGCTGCCTATCGCCGGACAACCTATCTCGGTACACCCGGCAAGCCAGGCGCCCGCGTGAAGCTGATGGATGCGTGGGGGGCTTATTGTACCGGCAATGCCATTGAAACGAACGAGACTGAGCCAGACGCGGGAGAGTGATGCCTCGATTCCGTCCGGGTCGTCAGCGGAATCGTCATGCGGTACTTGCGTCGGTCCTCTCTTCTCGGTGGCTGGCTCGCGGCTCTATATCACGCCCGGCCGCGTCGTGGCAGCGCTCGCGCCTACTTCTGCCTCATCCCTGCCGAATGAATGGGGCGAGTTGGATCCCGGAATAATCGAGCGTGCACACGCGGATGCCGTCGACGGCACCGCCCGAACTATCTATGATCGATCGACTTTTTGGTCCGAACGTGTCGAGATGACTTGGTTGTGGAGCGACTATCTCGGCGCGCTGCACGAAGGAGGAAACCGATGCCCGTCGCCGAGAACCCTGCCTCGACCGGGATATGGCATCCGCAGGCCGATGCACATCGGACCCTCGCGCGGATTGCCGCTCGCCTCCTATACGCCAAGGACAAGGAGGAGCTGGGGCTGGAAGAGGTCGACCGGGTCTCGGTTGCCATCGAGCGCGCGATCAGGCGGCGGTTCCTGATCACGGCCACGCTGTTTCTGCTCTGCATACTGCTGGCGTTGCTTGTCCTGGCCGCTTGGGTCGCAACGACTTTGGACGGACGGGATATCGGTCAGGCGCCCGCCATCGCTGCGAGCCTCCTGTTCGTGATGGCGGCGTCCGTCATCGCCTATTGGCGACACTTCCAAATGGGATTGGGGATCGTGGATAGGAAGCGAACACCCATCTATGGCAACAGCCGCCGTTCGACCGTCGAAACGCTTGAGAAGCTCTTCGACTATCTTGGCCGGCGAACGGGACCGTCGGCCTATTATTACGACCGAAAAGGCAACAGGCGTCCGGTCCATCGCCGCCATTTTCACGGGCGGCTGAGAGGTCTGCTCCTGTCGGAAGTCGCCAGCGACCGGGCGATCGTCCTTCCTCCTCATGGCTTCTGGTTCAGCGCCCAGATTTATGTCGATGCCGAACCGGAGGATATCATCCGTGCGCTCAAAGTCAGGCCCAACAGTGGAGGGCGCCCGAAGGATTATGATTATGAGGTCATCTTGCTGACCTTGATTGAACACCCCGCGCTGCAAGCGATCGACCCGCACGAATATGGCGTCGAAACCCAGGTCATGGATCTCATCAGGAAGCGCTGCGAACCGAGCGACGAGCATGAGAACGACATTCGGGTGCCGGAGAACACCCAATTGCGGGAGTTCGCGAAGAAAATCGTCGCGGCGGTCAAAATAAATCGCGGCGGAAGTTAGGCAGGACGATCATGGAGTTACCGAAAACTCCTGGAAAATCGCCAATTCGCGTTGCGTACAGTTAGCGAAATTTGCAGTCGCCTGCGGATTTGTGCGGGCGTCGGGTTACCGCACGACCCGTGTGCGGTCATGTGCAACTTGAGCCGTCTTCCGCCACCAATCGTCACACGGAGACGCTCATGGAACCCCTTGTCCTTTCGATCAACGAAACCGCGAAGGCGCTCGGCATCGGCCGGTCGTCGGTCTACGCCCTCATCAAGTCGGGATCGCTCGACGCGATCAAGATCGGGACGCGAACCTTGCTGACGGCCGAGTCGATCCGGCGCGTGGTTCAATCGCGCGCTGCCAATTGATCGGCGCGACGGATCTGCTCGCGGGGATGACGACACCGCACTGGCGCGCAGCGCCGATGCGGACGGGAGATCAACGCCCGTCTTAAGGTGAGCGCGGCCCCAAATGAGCGCACACTGTCGGCGGCAAGCTGCCGCCAGAGGTCGCACCTTTGCACGGTTGGCCGCGCAGCGCTCTTGTCTCGCTTCTTGGCGCCGCGGGCGCATGGCCCTTGCGGCGGGTAAACAGCGCATGGCGCTGCTCCGGGCGTGGCCTTGCCACCCCCGACCCGCCACCGGGCCGCGCACGCCGCGGAGCCTGCGGCTGCGACAAGGGCGCGGTCTTTCTCTAGTGATGACGCCACGCTGACCGCGCGGCGGCGCTGTGCATGGGCCGGCCACGGACAGCGTGGCAGTCGGCGCACGGCTGTGGGACCGCTCGGCCGGTGCGCAAGCCGCCGCTGCGCGTCGGCTCCTCCATTGCATTGCGGCCCTGCGGGTGCGCGCCGCCCTTTGGCGCGGTCCCGTCGCCTTTCCTCGCCGCCCGCCCATTTTTCGGCTGCAAATGTCGCGCTGACCTTGTGGTCAGCGCGGCGCTTGTGATTTTTGCGCGCGCCGTCGCCGCAAGCAGCTCCGGCGCGCGGGGGATCCGACAACAAAAGGGGCGGCGCAAGTCGCCTTCACGCCGCCCCCAACGAAGGATGCTGCATCCATCGCCCTACCGTCCGTGACGTGCTTGGGGTCGCAATCCGGCACGCCGGGTCGGCAGATGCGGCGCGCGTTAGTGTCGCCTTCGTCGATTGGATTGTACGAAAGCGCCAAATCGTTCCCTGTCGGCATGATTTTCTTGCGGCGAGAATGAGGCGGCGTTGCCGAGATCGCCGATATCCGCGGGCGGTGATGTTCCGGGCGACGCGGAGCTGTGGGTTGATCGCTTGCCTCAATCAAAGTGCGTTGATTGATCGTTCCGGACGATAGCTCGGGGTCGCTCCCTTCTTCTGCAGGACGATCCCCGGCGACGGGCGATTTGACCTGGACCGGCGCGGCGTCCCGCGAAAGCGCGTCGTCGCGATTATTTCCCCGCCAGCTGCGCCGGCTCCTCGCGGCCGCTTCGCTCCAAATAATCGCGCCGCCGCACTCCTCCGCTGCGCTGCGGCCCTTCGGGTTCGCGGGCCCCTCATGCGCCGGTCCCTGGTCCGCCCATGCCGCAGGGATGGTCCTTGCGGCGAATATCAGGAGACGACCAATGGCAGCTATCGGCTTTGTGAACGGCACCATCGAAACGGGTTTCGTGGGTCAGCTGAAAACCCTCTCGATCCGCGCAGCGATCGAAATCCGGACCAACCGTTCGAAGAGCGGCGACGTCCAGCCCGATTACCGGGTCTATTCCGAAGGCATCGAGATCGGTGCCGGCTGGATCCGCGTCGGTCAGGTTTCGGGCGAACCCTATGTGTCGCTGAGCCTCGCCGCGCCCGAGTTCGGACCGCGCCGCCTTTATGCCAATCTTGGCCGCGCCGCCGGTCAGGACGGCGAAGACGGCTACGCGCTGATCTGGAACCCCGCCGATTGAGGCGGGCTTCCACCCCGCGCCGCCTCGGCGGCGCGGGGGCTTTGCCATGTTCGGCCTTCAGACCGGATCGCGGTCGAGATCGGCGATGGTGAACGAGGCCGGATTGCGCAGCCATATTTCAACCTCGCACGTGCGCCAGCCGCAGCGGCGATTGGCGACCTTATGCTGCGGCGGGAAGGTCCCGGCGGTGATCTTGCGATAGAGAGTAGCGCGGCTCAGACTGGTCAGATCGAGGACTTCATCAAGGCGCATGAGGCGAAGTGCGGATTGGAATGCCATGCTATTCTACTCCATCTGTTGAACGAATTTGCGTCGACGCGAGATAGAGAAAGGCATGACGAAGCCCGCCGTCAATGCCGCAGAAAACCGCGATATTTGACGTTACGCGCTGGCGTCAGGCTGTAGGCATCCGCCGGTGTCCATGGCGAACTCTCGGCGTTCGCAGTGCGGGTTGAGCTATTTTTTCTCATCGCGTCTCGCCGACAGGCTCTCCCCGCCAAATGAGGCCGTCGGGCGACGGCCGCGTCCGCAAATGACGCGCCGTGATCGGCGCGGGCGTTGTCCGATTCGCGAGTTGGGAAAGCGCCGCTGGCGCGCATGCGGTCGCCGCAGCGCGGCGGCGTGGGTCTCCCGGCGCGTCGGGGGCAGAGGGTGGGCGTCACTCGGCTCTAGCCCCGCCCGGCCGGGCCGCAACCCGCGTGCCGCGGGTCCTCCACGATGTTCCGGTCCTGCGGATGCAGCCCGCCCGATGACGCGGGTCTGCCGGCTCCTTCCTGCCGCCCACCCCGCCCCCTTCCGGGCCGGGGTGCGGTGGCTGGAAGGAGAAAGGATATGGTCAAGGAAAGGATCGAACGGGCGAGCCTCTATTCGGAGGTCACGAACCGGATCATCGCGGAGCTGGAAGATGGGCGGCTGCCTTGGGTGCAGCCGTGGGACAGTGCGGCGTGCGGCTGCACCATGCCGCAGAATGCGGGAACGGCGCGGCGCTATTCGGGGATCAATGTTCTGATCCTCTGGGCCGAGGTGGTCGCCAAGGGCTATGGGTCGCAGCGTTGGCTGACCTACCGGCAGGCCGAGGCGGCGGGCGGCAATGTCCGGCGCGGTGAGAAAGGCACGGTCATTTGCTACGCCGACCGGTTCACGCCCAAGGCCGAAGCCGAGGCCGCGCGCGGCGAAGACCGCGATGCCCGGCAGGTCGCTTTCCTCAAGCGCTTTGTGGTGTTCAATATCGATCAGTGCGAAGGCCTGCCTGAAGATTATATCGCACCGATAGTCAGCCCCGACCCGGCGCTCGCCATCGCCGAGGCCGATGCGTTGATCCAAACGAGCGGAGCAAAGTTCAACATCGGGGGCGACGAGGCTTTTTACAGTCCGGGCCATGACTTTGTGCAGGTGCCGCCGCAGGCGGCGTTTCACGAACCGATCAACTGGTATCGCACCGCGCTCCACGAGCTGGGTCATTGGACCGGCCATGGTAGCAGGCTGGACCGCGACCAGAGGGGCGGGTTCGGATCGGAGGCCTATGCGAAGGAAGAGCTTGTTGCCGAAATGGCAGCGGCATTCACTTGCGCCTCGCTTGGGATCGCACCGACCGTGCGGCATTCGGACTATATCGCGTCTTGGCTGTCGGTGCTGCAGGGCGATGACAAGGCGATCTTTCGTGCCGCGAGCCAAGCCAGCAAGGCGAGTGATTTCCTCCTCGCCTTTGCGGGAGACGATCAATGAGCGCCCGCATGTCACGCGAGGACCGGCTTCGTCTTTGGCGCGCCGAGCGCGCGGTGGACCGGATGCACGGTATGGACCGCAAGATCTTTCTCGCGATCCGGGTCGACGAGATGAGCTATTCGCAAATCGCCGCCCGCTTCGACATCAGCGTCGCCGATGTCGAAGCCCATTTCGCGGCCAGCCTTCGCATCCTTATGAAAGCCATGGATGAAAAGGATCCATGGTGGTGGAAATATTGGCCGTAAGGACGGCCTATCGGCCCGATGACACTTGCCATCGGGCCGATGCAATTACAGGGTAAGACCATGCGCACCGACCTCGATCATCTTCCGGCGAACAAGCAGCGCGAACTTGAGCGCGTGAAGCAGATCATCTTTGAAGAATTTGCCGACAGCATCGCGCTGGCGACAATGAACTGGAAGAAGAAGGGCCGGATCGACAAGATCATCCTTTACGGCAGCTATGCGCGCGGCGGTTGGGTCGATGAGCCGCACACGGCGAAGGGCTATCGATCCGACTTCGATCTGCTCATTATCGTCAGCGACAAAAGGCTTACCGACAAGGTTGATTATTGGCTGAAGGTCGAGGATCGGCTCAACCGCGAGCTGGTGATCGACAAGACGCTGCACACGCCGGTGAACTTTATCGTCCACACCCTTTCGGAGGTGAACGACGGATTAGCGCACGGGCGCTATTTCTTCATGGATATCGCGAAGGACGGCATCGCGCTTTACGAATTTGACGACAAGGAATTGCACAAACCGAAGCCGAAGACGCCCGAGCAGGCGCTCGACATGGCTCAGGAATATTTTGACGAGTGGATTCCCAGCGCGGCGAGTTTCGTAAAGGGGTACCGCTTCTACATGGAAGAACGCGACTGGAAGAAAGCTGCCTTCCTACTGCATCAGGGCACAGAAAGTTTGTATCACGGCGTTCTTCTAGTCTGCACCTTCTACACGCCGCATGTGCACAATCTCGGCTTTCTTCGTACCCAAGCCGAGCGCATCGACATGCGCCTCGTCGATGCTTGGCCGCGCGAATTGAAAGCGGATCGCAAGCACTTTGAGAAGCTCAAAGAAGCCTATGTGAAGGCGCGCTATTCAAAGCATTACCGGATCACCGAGGAGGAATTGCGCTGGCTCGGGGATCGTGTCGAAGAACTCGGCCGCGCCGTGCATGCCATTTGTTCGGAACGGCTCGACCAACTTCGCCGCACGGCGGGACGACTGCCGCCTGAATAGGGCTACGTTATTTGTCCGGAACGACGTGGCGTGTTAGGGGCGCAGCCTTCATTCTCGCCTTGCCTCCGAAAGGAAATGACGTGGAAGATTCCGAAATGCTGGTCACCCTGACCGCGGATATTGTTGCAGCCCATGTCAGCAACAACAGCGTCGCGATATCAGACATCCCGCTCGTCATCCGCTCGGTGCACGAAGCGCTGGCGGGCTTGGCCACACCATCGGAACCCGAGCCTGAGCCGCAACAGCCTGCCGTTTCGGTTCGCTCGTCGGTAAAGCCCGACTATATCGTCTGCCTCGAAGACGGCAAAAAGCTCACCATGATGCGCCGATACCTGATGAGCAAATTCGGCATGACGCCCGACGATTATCGCGCGAAGTGGAACCTGCCGAAGGACTATCCGATGGTGGCGCCGAACTATTCGGAACGTCGGCGCGAGCTTGCCAAGGAAATCGGACTCGGTGCTAAAGGACGTGGCGGCGGTCGCAAGCCTAATGCGCGCGGCCGCGCGAAAGCGAAGTAGCTCCTTCGTTGCCGCGCCATTGGCGCGGCAACGAAACTTGCCATCGCGCGTAAGACCGTGGACCAATTTTCCACGGAGCTATCATGAAGAAACCCGTTCTTGCCGCTGGCGCTGCGACCGCCGTAGCCGCGCCGCTCGCCTATCTTCTCTGGAAATATTATCCGCGTCCCGGACCCGTCGGTAACTATTCGGTGCCGGACCCGGCGAAGGCTGTCGACCTGCGACGCTACATGGGTCTGTGGCACGAACAATTTCGCTATGACTCCTCGTTCGAGGAAGGGCTCGAAGCCGTCACGGCGGACTATTCGCTGAACCGCGACGGCACCGTGCGCGTCGTCAATCAGGGCCGCAAGGGCGGACCCGATGGCAAGCTGCGCAAATCGGTTGGCAAGGCGAAAGTCGAGGACAAGGCGACGAATGCCAAATTGAGGGTATCCTTCTTCGGCCCGTTCTTTGGCAATTATTGGGTGCTCGACCATTGCGACGATTATCAATGGTCGATCGTGGGCGAGCCGTCGGGCCGCTATCTCTGGGTGCTAACGCGCGATGCCAAGCCCGGCGTCGAAATGCTGAACGACCTCGAGGCGCGCGTTCGCGCGCTTGGCTACAATTGGTCGTTGGTCCACTTCACCCAGCACTGATCGCGTCAGTGCTTCTGACATCCGCAAACGCGCGCCGCCCCCGGCGGCGCCAGATCAGTATTTGCTGATCGCGGGCTTCGCCGCGCAGCTTCGCTGCGGCCTCGACGAGCAGGCCGAGAATGGCGGCACGATCATCGCCGGTCAGTTCGATCAGATCGGCCTTCGTGATCAGGCCGCCCAGCTCGATTAGCTGGCGCGTGCGCTCGCGGCGCTTAACCTGCCATGCCCGCGTGTCATGGCGCGCCCGCTTCGCCTGAAGGCGGTTGCGGGTCTGCGTCGTTCGTCGGAGCGCCGCCCACGTGCCGGCGAGCGCCCGTGCGAGTGCTGGCGCCGTCATCGCGAAAGAAGGCCGCGCCGCTTTTGCGCCACGCCTCCTTTCGCGCAGCGTCGGCGCCGACGAGTTCGATCAACGCGCCCGCGAGCTGTTCGATTGAAAGGCCATCGGCGCCGGTCGCGACGACCAGCTCGCCGAGCTGTCCTTGCTTCTTCGTCTTGAGCGCCTTGGCCTTGTCGGTGAGGGCCTGGAGTTCGGCGTCGAAATCACGGGGTTTGCGCATCATCTGTCCTTCCGTTTGTGTCGGGTGGACAGCTCAGCTATCGCGAGTCTCATCGCCGTTCAAGCAGCTGAAATCTCTTGCGACTTTGTGATCCCGAGTGCGATGAAATCGTGTGAGGGCGCGCTTATACGTCGTGCCGACGTGCTCGTTTTGCTGTAAATGGTATGCCGCTATGGCGATCTACCATTTCTCGGCAAAAGTCATTTCGCGGGCAGTAGGCTCATCCGCTGTCGCCGCTGCAGCCTATCGGTCGGCCTCGCGGCTGCACGATGAGCGGCTTGGCCGCAGCCACGACTTCTCGAACAAGGCGGGCGTCGTTCACAGCGAAGTGTTGCTGCCGGATGGTGCGGACGAACGGTGGCGCGGCCGCGAACGGCTTTGGAATGATGTCGAGGCCGTCGAGCTTCGCAAGGATGCGCAGCTCGCCCGCGAAATCGAGTTCGCCATTCCCCGCGAGATGACGCAGGAGCAGGGCGTCGAGCTTGCGCGCGACTTCGTGGCCCGCGAGTTTGTCGAGCGCGGCATGGTCGCCGATCTCAATGTCCATTGGGATGTCGGCGCCGACGGGCTCGCAAAACCCCACGCGCATGTCATGCTGACGATGCGCAAGATCAGTATCGACAGGGACGGCGAAGTCAGCTTCGGCGCTAAGGTCCGCGACTGGAACCGCACCGAGCTTCTCACCCATTGGCGCGAAACCTGGGCGGCCCATGTCAACGAACGGCTCGCCGCGCTCGACATCGACGCGCGCGTTGATCACCGGACCTTGGAGGCGCAGGGGATCGACCTCGAACCACAGCACAAGATCGGCCCGGCGGCATCGCGCATGGCGGCGCAGGGGCTCGATTGCGACCGGGCCGGCGAGCATCGGGAGATCGCGCGGTCCAACGGCGCGAAGCTGCTTGCCTGCCCATCGATCGCGCTCGACGCGATCACCCACCACCAGGCGACGTTCACGACCCGTGACCTTGCCATGTTCGTCCACCGCCACAGCGACGGCAAGGAGCAATACGACGCGGTGATGTCGGCGGTGAAAGCGTCGCCCGAGCTGATCGCGCTCGGCAAGGACGGGCGGGGCGAGGACCGGTTCACATCGCGCGCGATGATCGAGACCGAGCAGCGGCTGGAACGCGCGACCGTGACGCTCGATGCCCGCCGCAATCATGGCGTCGCCGACCGTCATCGCGAGCTTGCCCTGAACCGCGCGCGACAGCGCGGCCTCGACCTGTCGGTCGAGCAGCGCGGCGCGCTTGAACATGTGACCGGCGCACGCGGGATCGGCAATGTCATCGGCTATGCCGGGACAGGGAAGAGCGCGATGCTCGGCGTCGCGCGCGATGCGTGGGAGGCGGCAGGCTATCAGGTGCAAGGCGCGGCGCTGTCGGGCATCGCCGCGGACGGGCTCGAACAGGGCTCGGGCATCGCATCGCGCACGCTCGCGAGCCTTGAACATCAATGGGCGCAGGATCGCGAACGTCTCACCGACAGGCATGTCCTCGTCATCGACGAGGCTGGAATGATCGGGACGCGTCAGTTGGAGCGCGTCGTCGGCGAAGCCGAGAAGCGCGGCGCCAAGGTTGTGCTGGTCGGCGACCCCGAGCAGTTGCAGGCGATCGAGGCGGGCGCGGCGTTCCGCGCGACCGCCGAGCGGCACGGCGCGGTCGAGATCATGGACATCCGCCGCCAGCACGAAGAATGGCAGCGGCTCGCGACGCGTTGGCTCGCGACCGGGCGGACCGATGAAGCGCTCGCGGCTTATGAGCAGACCGGCCATGTTCATGCCGCGGCGACACGCGAAGACGCACGCGATGGCCTCATCGACCGGTGGGACCGCGAACGCATGGCACGGCCCGGCGATAGCCGTATCATTCTCACCCACACCAACGACGAGGTGCAGGCGCTCAATATGGCAGCGCGTTCAAGAATGCGCGATGCCGGCGCGCTCGGTGACGATGTCGCGCTCAAGGTCGAGCGCGGCAACCGCATGTTCGCTGCCGGCGACCGCATCATGTTCCTGAAGAACGAGCGCGGTCTTGGCGTAAAGAATGGCTCGCTCGGGACGGTGCGTCAGGTCGATGCGCTTCGGATGGCGGTGCTGCTCGACGATGGGCGCAACGTCGCGTTCGACCTCAAGCATTATGCCCATGTCGATCATGGCTATGCGGCGACGATCCATAAGGCGCAGGGGATGACGGTCGATCGCGCCCATGTGCTCGCGACGCCGGGGCTCGACCGGCATGCGACCTATGTGGCGCTGTCGCGGCACCGGGACCGGGTCGACCTTCACTATGGCCGCGACGATTTTGCCGACCGGTCAAAACTCGTCCGCGCCCTCAGCCGCGAGCGCGGCAAGGACATGGCGAGCGATTACCGCGAACGGCCCACGGCGCCGTCGCCGCAACCGAAGCGGCGCGACATGTTCGCCGGACTGAAACTCCGCCCAGCTCCCGAGCCGGTGAAGGCGCCACCGCCGCCGAAAGCAGAACCGAGGCTCGATCCTGCGAGCCCGGCGCTGGGCGCCGCGGTGACGCGCCACGCCGGCATCGTCCGCGAACTGCTGTTCGCGCAGTCGATCGGCGAGCCGGTGACGCCTGCGCAGAAGGCGTTGCTCGCGGAAAGCCGGGGAGTGCTCGACACGTTGCAGCCGCAGGGTTCCCTGCATCTTGAAAGGGCGTTCGCGGCCGACCGGTCACACATATCCGAGGCGGTCAACGGGCGGACGCAGGCGGCGATCCGGGCGATGCAACTCGAAGCCGACATGGCCAAGGACCCCACGCTTCGGGCAGATGTGTTCGTGCAGCGGTGGCAGGCGCTCGACCGGCAGCGGCGGCATCTGCTCGGAAACTATGAAGAAAACCGAGCCTCCAAGGTCGCAGACCGAATGATCGGGATGGCGAAGAGTCTCGAACGCGACCCGCAGGTCGAGAGCATCCTGCGCAACCGCAAGCAGCAACTTGGGTTGCCGGCGGTCGAGGAGCGCAGTGTCGGGCAGGCCCTTGCGGAGATGATGGGGCGAGGTCGCAACAGAGGACTCGGGATCGGGATGTGACGTGGCGGCTTTGCGCCCTATTCTGTTGAAAAACTCCTGCTTGCAGTGAAGCGCGGGGAATGATTCAGTTGCCTTGTTATCGGGAGACAGCTGATGATGGGCGAACGAACGGTGATGCAGGAGGCGCTGTTCTACAGCTTCAGCCTTGAGGATCATGTGCCGGCGGACCACCTGCTGCGCTCGATCGATCGGTTCGTGGATCTCGGCGGTCTACGCGAGCATCTACGCCCCTATTACAGCGAGACGGGCCGGCCATCGATCGATCCGGAGCTGATGATCCGGATGCTGATCATCGGCTATTGCATGGGGATCCGTTCGGAGCGGCGGCTGTGCGAAGAGGTGCACCTGAACCTGGCGTATCGCTGGTTCTGCCGGCTCGGGCTCGATGGTGCGGTGCCCGATCACTCGACCTTCTCGAAGAACCGGCATGGCCGCTTCCGTGACAGCGATCTGCTTCGCGAGCTGTTCGAGATGACGGTGTCGCGCTGCATGTCGGAAGGCCTGGTCGGTGGCGAAGGCTTTGCCGTCGACGCGAGCCTGATCCGGGCCGATGTATATCGTCGGCGATCTGTGCCCGGGGACGAAGGCCTGCCGCCCGATGTGACGGGCCGCGCCGTTCGCGAATATCTGGAGGTGCTGGACGATGCGGCGTTCGGCGGTTCAACGCCTGTGCAGCCGAAGCGGATCGCGCTGACCGATCCGGCCTCTCGCTGGACGGCCGCTACGCGCGAGCGGGCCTTTTACGCCTACAGCACCAATTATCTGATCGACCTCGATCATGCGGTGATCGTCGATGTCGAGGCGACGACCTCCGTGCGGCAGGCCGAAGTGACAGCGCAGCGCAGGATGATCGACCGGACACAGGAGCGCTTCGGCATCTGGCCGCATCGGCTTGTAGCGGACGCAGCCTATGGTTCCGCCGCGAACCTGGCTTGGCTGGTGGAAGAGAAAGGCATCGAGCCGCATATCCCGGTGTTCGAAAAATCCGGTCGCGATGACGGTAGCTTCGAGCGAGCCGACTTCATCTATGACCATGACGACGACAGCTATACCTGCCCGGGTGGCAACCGCTTGCGGCGTTCCAATCGCAACTTCAGTACGCCGCGAACCAGGATCGATAAGGACGGCTCCATCCGCTACCGCGCGCGTCAGCACGACTGCGAAGGCTGTGCCCTAAAGCCGCAATGCACGCCCAATGCGCCCGCCCGCAAAATTACGCGTTCGATCCACGAAGGCGCGCGCGACATGGCCCGCGATATCGCGACAACCGACGCCTATCTTGTGTCGAGCAGAGAGCGGAAGAAGGTCGAAATGCTGTTCGCCCACCTCAAGCGCATCCTGAAACTCGACCGCTTGCGCCTGCGCGGTCCCAATGGTGCCCGGGACGAGTTCCACCTCGCCGCCGCAGCCCAAAACCTCCGGAAAATGGCAAAGATCTTCCCGATCCAGCACCTCGCCACCGCCTGATCAAGGTGGGAAGGCCGTTCGCCTCCCGTCCGCTTCCACCCTCCGCAGCGTGCCGGGCGACTTCTTCAACAGAATACGCCCGATGTCGGCCGTTCGGCCCGACGTTAGGCACTGCTGAAAGCAGACCTTTAACATTGCTTCCGCGTTGATCGCTGCGAGCCTAATCTCTGTCGTTGCAATAACGCCCAAGCGTCGCCCAAAAACCGACTATGGCTGACGCCTCAGCAGCGTAAAATCTAAGTTTATGGCGATAGACAAATGGAGTGAAATTGCGATCGGCGTTCGCGATTTAAGACGTCGATGGACCAGTTAGTACGCTATTTGGTTCTTGACCGAAGAAGAATAGCTGACAATGAGTTTGGCAAGAGGGGGATATGTCGACACAAAAGATTGCGCAAATTCACGCGGGCAGTGGATCGGAGCAGCGTGGGCAACGCGAATCCTCGGCGCTGGATGTCGTTTTCGTTCATGGTCTGGGGGGGGAACGATATTCCACGTGGACCAACAGCAAGGACGAGTTGTGGCCAGCGTGGCTCGCGGCAGATTTTCCAAACTGCAGAATTTTCACTGCTGGGTACGAGTCGGGCGCATTTGGCAGCCTGAAGAAGGGCGCCGGTGCGACGATACAAGATCTTGCAGGCAGTTTGGCCGATGAACTGGCTAGCATGACCCCGCCTAGTGGTCGGCTGTTGCTAATTTCGCATAGCCTCGGCGGCTTGGTTGCGAAGCAAATGCTCCGGCGCTGCAAGGATTCTGCCAACAGCGCCTTCGTCCAGGTTGGTCGAGCGACCAGTGGCCTTATATTCCTTGGAACGCCGCATGCTGGTGCTCAACTCAGCAACTCTCTCGATTGCATTATCAAGAACTGCAAGAGCAGTCAGACGCAGCAGCTTTCATATGGCGAAAGTGCACTGATCGATTTGAACGAATTCTTTCGTAATCACGTTGCATCTGCTGGGATAAAAGTCGGGGTATATTATGAGACCCAGAAGACTTGGGGCATGATGGTCGTGGACCGTGTCACCTCCAATCCCAACGTGCTTGGCGCGGAACCGATTGCGGTAGAGGCGGACCATATCGGGATATGCAAGCCGGAAGGCAGGGATTCCAAACTTTACGCATCAATCTGCCGGATGGTGCGCGAGCTGATGGAAGAGCGCTCCGTTGGACACGGCGGTGGTGGGACCGAGGAGTCGGAAGATAGCAGGTCGCGACACGCCGATACATTAAGCGAGTATGGCTATTTTACCGCTGTCGCTGACGATGATCGCCGTTCCCTTGAACAAAAACTAAATGATGCGGGCCGCAGTTATCAAGTCCGACAGGCTGAGCGCGCGAAGGAGCGCTTTGCAATGGCACTCCAGCGAAACATCGCTCAGCCGTCCGCGGTGGCCCGGTATACGCGTTTGATGAGTGACGTTGAAAGCCGATATAGCCGACATGTCGCAAGGGTGATCGCGGAAGGAGCTAGCACAGAGGAGATTGATTCCGCCATCCAAACCACCGTCGTCGATCCTTGCGCGCAAGCTCATTCGGCAGCAGACTATCAGATGCCCGCAACAATGGTCGATGGAGCCCTCTACTATTTAGCCGGAAATTGCCATTTGGCGTTCGACGATGAGTGATTTCCGTGTCTGGCATCCATCTCGAGATGCTTATCATTGTTGTTTTAGGTTGGTGCGTCTGTTGGTGGAGCAAGCGGATGCCTTGTCCATCGAGCGGCTCCGGATCCTTGATATGTTCCTCCTTTATCCGGCTTTGCTGCATCGCGTGCGCTTATCCGGTGATATCAAACGACAGGTCCGTGAGATCGAAATCGCGAAACCCGAAAGGACTTTTGTTAGGCTTCCGAGCCTCCCCTCGGTTTGGCAGGATCTCCGGATTTACCAGTCTACCGCGCTCAAGCATTTGGCTGGTCGTGGAATGCTAAAGCGCGAAGCTTTACTCGACCGGCACGCCAGCCTCGACGAGGCGCAGGTGCCGCAAGAGGTTATGAAGCGAGCACTTGAAGCAAATTCGGAGCAGATTGATTTGATGATCGTTTTGATTGGAAGTTTTTCGGGGTTCGCGGATGGCGGTGTAGACGGGCTTGCACAACGTACGCATCTGCCTGCGCGAGGGCCGGTCCTGTGAGCGCCTCGTTGCGCCTCGACCGCATGTTGGTCACGCGCGGAAGCCATGTACTCTATGACGAGGCATTTCACGCCGGCGTTAATATTGTTCATGGAAGTAACGGCTCGGGCAAATCAACATTGGCCGATTTCATCTTCTTCGGATTGGGAGGCGACCTGAGGGATTGGCGTGAGTCGGCTGAACGCGCCGAAGCCGTGACTCTCGGCATCACGACGCCCGCCGGTCCCGTTACGCTTCGACGCTACCCATCGACGGACGCTATGCGTCCAATGGAATTATTCTTTGGCTCTTTCGACTCGGCGCTCAACGGGCCAAAATCGCAGTGGCAAACACTCTCATATAAGCGCCCGGACCGCGGTTATAGCTTTAGCCAGGTCCTATTTCGCGCCATTGGCTTGCCGGAAGCTGTCAGCGACGGCGCAAGCAACATTACGATGCACCAAGTTTTGCGACTGCTGTACATTGATCAGCTCACTCCAGTTCAACGCATTTTTCGCGCGGAAAATTTCGATACTTGGCAAACGCGCTTGGCAGTGGGCGACATGCTTTCTGGCGTAGGAGGTTACGATCTCTTTGACCGGCAACTCGATCTTCGCGAAACCAAAAAGAGATTTGACGAAGCCAAACGCGATTATACCAGCTTGGTCGCGGTAGCGTCCGGTTATGGTGAGAACATTCTCTCGGAATATATTAATACCGATATCCAGCGCCTGACCGACGAAAGATCGCAGCTTCTTTCCAAGGTGGCGGACTTGAGCACCGATACGGTCGCTTATGATGGTGAGCTGGACGAAATCAAGCGCGTACGGTCCGAAGCCGTGAAGGTGCAGAAGCGCGCGAAACGCGATGCCGAGCGGCTAGAAGAAGAAATCGAGATTCTAGACAGCGAGGCTTCGGACGCGGAAACTTTCATTGAACATCTTCAGCGATCGATCGCTGACTTCGATGTTGCGACGGTTATGTTTTCAGCCCTAGGCCGATTGGATTTTGAATTTTGTCCGGCCTGCTTCGCCCCCATATCAGAGAAGGCCATTGCGCATTGTCAGTTGTGCGATACGCCGCGGGTCGATGATGAGGATGATTCCCGCGCACTGGCCGTGAAACTCGATCTTCAGATGCAATTGCGAGAATCGGAAGCTCTTCAAGCTGACCGTCAACTGGAACTGTCCTCCAAGAAGGCGCTTCTTCGACAAGCCCGCGTTACGCTTCGCCGCGCCGACGCGTCACTAGCCGTTACAGAGTCTGGAGGGGTGACAGGCAGAGAGGCCGCTGTAGCCGATTTAAGTCGCAAAATTGGCTTTATCGATAGCGAATTGGAGGTTCTCCAGCGCAGGCTGGAACTCGCGAAACGCGTGGCGGACGCGTCAATTCGCAAAGAGGATTTGAATGCTCGCATCACAGCACTCGTATCTGAAATCGAAGCGCTTGAGCGATCTCAGGCGGAACGTAAGCAAAGGGCATATTCCGCTATTTCGCGGGAAAGTAAAAACTTCCTCGACCAGGATCTAGCGGAACACAGCGATTTTGGTTCCGTCACCCATGTGGGATTTAGCTTTCCCGACGATTGGGTCGCTATAAACGGAGAAAAAAATAGAGCCCGAAGCGCGAGCGGCATGGTTGTCCTAAAAAATAGCTTTGCAGCAGCTATGTTTAAGGCTTCTCTGCTTGACCAAAAATTTAATCTCCCCCGCTGGATGCTCTTCGACAATATTGAAGACAAGGGGATGGTCGAGAGTCGATCTCACAATTTTCAGAGGCTCTTGGTGAATATGTCGCAATCGACGGCCATTCCTCACCAGCTGATCTTCACCACATCTATGCTCGCTCCAGAGCTTGAGGAAAGCAAATACGTTGTGGGGCCCCGCTACTCCAGCCAACAAAAGACGCTCCGCTGATTCTTTTAGTTCGAGCCCCAATGCCTCGAGATGTGGGATATATTTCAGGACGCGGTCGATTGCGCGATCGACCCCGCGGGCGTTCTTCTGACATGAAAATGATGTCTGCTAGCGAAGTTGCAGACAAAAATTTCAAGTCCGTAGTTGGCCGCTTTGGGTAGCTGCGCTCGAAGGCGCCGGCATCGAACTGCTTGGCGAGTATTCGTCGAGCGTCGGGGCGGGACGGGGCGTGGCGTGCGACTGCGTGAAGCGGCCGACGCCGATCCCAAGGCGCCCGGTCGCGCGCTTCTGTCTGCCAAATTTCCAAGCAGGCCCGCAATTCGGTGAAGACCGAGGCCTATACGCCGAAGCTCTTTACGGTCTTTCGCGAGGGATAGAAGAGGCTGCGACATCCTGCTGGTCGATGGCTTCGACACGGACGGACAGCCTGCGCAGCTCTGCTCTTCGGAATTCTATCGTGACTGCCATTCGCGGCTGGACCCTGGCGGCATTCTCGTCGTCAATCTATGCGATGATCACTGGAAGCACCGCTCCATTCTGTCTCGCATAGGGGAATATTTCGAATGCACGATCGACCTCCCCATGAAAATGGGGATGAACCGGATCATATTCGCATTCAGGGATGGGCGACTTCCCTTGGATCATGTCGCGCTTTTGCAGTCCGCCCGCAATCTCGATCGCGACCATCCGATGTCCTTTGCGCTTTTGGCGAACGAAATATCGGACCGGATCAAATCGCGTGATGACGGGCTCATCGATAGCAACGAGGGCAACTTTGATAAATCGCAGTCGCTGTCGCTCGCGTCGCTATGGTCGGCAGGCTGAAAGTGAGCAGCTGTCGCTGACAGAGCCCTATATTTTGATCTGAATGGCCGTCTTGAGCGCGCCGCATTTTCCGCACGAGGTTCTGGCGCGGTCATATTCTTCGCGACGCCCGAGTTCGCGTGTCACGACATTGGCCTGACTTCGAACCGACAGGTTAAGTCGATCGGTGATGCATTCGTCGCAGATAGACCTGCCGCACAGGCTTTCTATCAGTTGCTCGATCTGTCCGGCTATTGTCATTCGGCGTGGCATGCGTCTGTCATACTCGCGGCGGCGGCACGAAGAAAGAGGCGGGGCGCTGCGCATACTGGCGGAAGTGCGCAATTTTCACATCCTCAGGTTTGTAAGAGCCGCCGTGATGTCGAGCGCGACGATTGTATATTCGGTGTTTTCCAATCGGCTTGTCCGGGGTGGCCGTGTGATCTAACCGTCTGTGGCGCAGTATATCCGTGAACCCGCTGCTCCATGCCAGCGGCAGGCCCAAGCGTCGAGGAGCATGAATGAGGCATTCTTTGATTGCAGTTTCGCTCGCATCTCTCCTTCTCGAGCCGGCCTCTGCGGCCATCGCTCAGGACCCGGCTCTGTTCGTCGACGCGCGAAGCACGACCATCGAAGCGGCCGAAAAGTTGCAGGATGAGGCAAAACGGGATGCGCTCCGGCTTTCGAAAATTCCTTCGGCATCCTGGTTCGCTTACGGTACGCCCGGCCTCGTAGAGGCGAAGGTGCGGGACGTCGTGAACCGGGCTGCGGCCGGAGCACGACTTCCCGTGCTCGTTGCCTATAATATTCCCTATCGGGACTGTGCCCTCTATTCCGCAGGCGGTGCCGCTGACGGCCGCGCCTACCTCGAATGGATTCGAGGTCTCGCAGCCGGGATCGGCGAGCGGCCGGCGATAGTGATTCTCGAGCCGGACGGGCTCGGTGTCATTCCCTGGCATCGGACGCTCGGCGGCGATGTCGAGGCTTGTCGACCGGAAGGCCAGGACGAAGCCGCCGCGGAGCGACGTTACGAAGAGCTGCGAGCGGCTGTCGCGATCCTTTCCGCGTTGCCCAAGGCGCAGGTCTATCTGGATGGAACCGGAAGCAGCTGGCTCGCTCCGGGCGAAATCACAAGCCGTCTCGTCAGGGCCAGCGTAGCCGAGGCGTCGGGCTTCTTCCTCAACGTTTCCAATTTCGAAAGCGACGAACGTGTCGTCCCTTACGCCCGTTGGGTCAGCGACTGCATCGCGCTCGTCACGCGCGGAGGCCTCGATCCGCGCGAGTGTCCCAGCCAGTACAGCCCGGCGATGTTCGATGATCACAACAGCTGGAAGGCGACCGATGCGGCCTATGATCGCCTGTTTGCGCAAAGCGGCCTCAAACGTGAGCCGTCGCGGCAAAAGCGCGCTGTGATCGATACCAGTCGCAATGGCCAGGGATCATGGAAGCCGCCGGCCGGCAAGTATCGGGACCCCGAAGTCTGGTGTAATCCCCCCGGGCGCGGGCTTGGGCGGCGTCCGACGCTCGAGAGCGGCGACCCGTATGTCGATGCCTTCCTGTGGATCAAGGTCCCCGGAGAATCCGATGGCGAGTGTCTTCGTGGTACGGCCGGGCCGGCGGATCCCGAGCGCAACGTAAACGCGCCGCCCGCCGGTTCCTGGTTTCCGGAGCAGGCGCGAGAGTTGATCGAATTTGCGTATCCGGAACTGCAGCCGGACTGAGCGGTAAGCCGGCGGCGGCCCGGCTCCTTTATTCAGAAGGCGGAGCGGTCGACGCGCGCACGAGAAGTTCATGCGGGTGGTCGCGTCGGCGCGGCAGGACGGCGTCTGTCTCGCCATCGAGTGCGGCGAGGAGCCTGTTCGCAGCATCCCATGCCATTTCGCGCACCGGCTGATGTACGGTGGTGAGCTGCGGCCAGGCGGTGCGCGATACCTCCGAATTGTCGAAACCCGCGACCGAAAGGTCGCCGGGAACCGCGAGGCCGAGATCGCGGGCCGCCGCGATCGCCGCGACCGCCATGTCGTCGTTCTGGGCGAGGATGGCGGTGGGGCGGGGCGCGCGGGCGAGCAGATCGCGTGCGACCTGGTAACCCACATCATAGGTGAAATCGCCGGTAACGACGCAGGTCTCGTCGATCGAAATGCCGGCTTCTCCGAAAGCCTGTCGATAGCCCCCCATTCGCCCCCTGCTCGCCGCATGTGAGGGGTCGCCGAGAATGATGCCGACGCGCCGGTGCCCGAGCGACAATATATGCGCGGCAACGGTATGGCCTGCGGCGACCTCATCCATTGCGACGACGATACCGCGATCGAGATCGCTGTGGGGCGTGATCCGGGCGTAGGGAAGCTTCTGCCGCTCGAGGATGTCGAGCAGCCCGGACTGGTCGCAGGCGGGCGGTGCGAGCAGCACGCCATCGAGCCCTGCGCGAAGCAGGAGCCTGCCGAGCTCGTCGGGCCTGCTCGCGACATGATTGAATGGGAGGACGATGAGCCGGTAGCGACCGGTCTCGAGGCGGCCGAGCGCGCCGTTCTGCAATTCCACGACATAGCTCGGGCTCGGGCGCTCGTAGGTCAGGCCGATCAGATAGGAACGGCGCGCGATGAGGCTCTGCGCGGCGAGGTTGGGATGATAATCGAGCGCCGCGGCGGCCTCCTTGACCTTGCGGCGCACCGTTTCGCTGACATGCGGGGCATCGTTGAGCGCGCGCGACACCGTCTTGGGTGTGACGCCTGCGACACGCGCAATATCAACGATCGTGGTTCGCTTCGAAATTGTCCCATCCGATCAGCTGGATAGTGATTTCCAGTCCCCCGGTTTTTCGAGGATCGTTCGTCTCTTAGCGCCTCTATTGACTTGTGTCGATCATCGACAGTAAACGTTGACCGAGAATCGGTAAACGTTGACATAAAAAATGGGGAGGGGAAATGAACTTGCCGCGCGGGGCCGTCATGGCGCTTGGAGCGACGTCGCTGGTGGCGCTCGCCTCTCCCTATCTTGTCGAATTTGCTGCGGCGCAGACGTCGGTCGCCCAGGTGAGTGCCGAGGCCAGGCCCGAAAACTGGCCCGCGCGCACAGCGACGGTCATTCAGGATCCTGCCATCGAGCGGCGGGTCGACGAGCTGCTTTCCGCCATGTCTCTCGAGCAGAAGGTCGGGCAGGTCATTCAGGCTGATATTGGCAGCGCCACCCCCGACGATGTCTATCGTTATCATCTGGGGTCCGTGCTCAATGGTGGCAATTCGGATCCGGGCGGGCGCTACAACGCGCCGGCGAAGGATTGGCTGGCCGCTGCCGACGCTTTCTACGCCGCATCGATGAAGCCCCATGGCAAGCTGCCCCGCATCCCGGTGATCTGGGGAAGCGACGCGGTCCACGGCCATAACAATGTCGTCGGCGCGACGCTGTTTCCGCACAATATCGGGCTCGGGGCGGCGCGGAACCCCGATCTCGTGCGGCGCATCGGCGCCGCGACCGCGATCGAGATGCGGGTCACCGGGCTCGACTGGACCTTTGCCCCGACGCTCGCCGTCGTGCGCGACGATCGCTGGGGCCGCACCTATGAGGGCTTTGGCGAGACGCCCGAAATCGCGACGAGCTATGCCGCGCCGCTGATCGAGGGTCTGCAGGGCAAGATCGGCGACAAGGACTGGCTGCGCGGGCCGCATATCATTGCCACCGCCAAGCATTTCCTCGGCGATGGCGGAACCAGCGGCGGCAAGGACCAGGGTGACGCCCAGATGCCCGAGGCGCAATTGCGCGACCTGTTCAGCCCGCCCTATCTCCCCGCGCTCGACGCGGGCGTCCAGTCGGTGATGGTCAGCTTCTCGAGCTGGAACGGCGTCAAGATGCACGGCAATCATTCGCTGCTGACCGGTGTGATGAAGGAACGCTGGAATTTCGACGGCTTCCTCGTCGGTGACTGGAATGGCCATGGTCAGGTCGCGGGCTGCTCGGTCACCGACTGCCCGCAATCGGCGATCGCCGGGCTCGACATGTATATGGCGCCTGACAGCTGGAAGGAGCTGTACCGCACGACGCTGGCGCATGCGAAAGATGGAACGCTGCCGGCGGGGCGGCTCGACGATGCGGTGCGGCGTATCCTGCGGGTGAAGGTCCGTGCGGGACTGTTCGAGGCGGGCAAGCCGTCGTCGCGGCCCTATGGCGGGCAACTCGATCTGCTCGGCGGCAAAGACCATCGTGCGCTGGCGCGCGAGGCGGTGCGTGAATCGCTCGTTCTGCTCAAAAATGCTGGTGGGTTGCTGCCGCTCAAGGCGGGTGGCCGCATATTGGTCGCCGGTGACGGCGCCGACAATCTGACCAAGCAGACGGGCGGCTGGACATTGAGCTGGCAGGGCACCGGAACGAAGCGCAGCGACTTTCCCAATGCCCAGTCGATCTGGGAAGGGATCGAGGCGGAGGTCAAGGCCGCGGGCGGCACCGCGACACTGTCGGCCGATGGCCGCTATTCGGGCAAGCCTGACACTGCGATCGTCGTGTTCGGCGAAGACCCCTATGCCGAATTCCAGGGCGATCGTCCCGACGTCGGCTATGACGATGCGAAAAATCTGGCGCTGCTGCGCTCGCTCAAGGCGGCGGGGGTGCCGACGGTCGCGGTGTTCCTGTCGGGCCGCGCGATGTGGGTCAATCCCTTCCTCAACACATCGGACGCCTTCGTGGCGGCTTGGCTTCCCGGGTCGGAAGGTGGCGGCGTCGCGGACGTGCTGTTCGGCAAGGCCGATTTTCGCGGCAAGCTGCCCTATAGCTGGCCAAAATCGAGCGACCAGACCGCGGTCAACGTTGGCGACGCGAATTACGACCCGCTCTTTGCTTACGGTTTTGGGCTGCGCTTTGCCGACAAGGGCGACCTCGCGCCGCAGCCCGAATTGCGCGCAAGCGCTGCGGCTGCTGACCCTGGAGTCTTGTTCACCGCCGGGAAGCCGGGAAGTGGACGCCGCCTGCTGCTCGGTGCTCCCGGGGCGCTTTCGACCAACCCGGGGCCTGAGCTGATCGACGCGCGCGCGGCCGACCGCACGGCGCAGGAGGATTCGGTGCGTCTCCACTGGACGGGGGCAGGGCATGCCGTTGCGGCGATCGTCCAGGACGCGCCCGTCGACCTGTCGCGCCAGACGAATGGCGATCTCGCGCTCGAACTCGAGCTCAGGGTCAACGCGGCACCGTCCGCCGACGTCAGCCTGTTGATGGGGTGCGGCGCAAGCTGTGCCGGTGGCTTTCCGGTACGCGGCCTGCTCGCCGAGGCGGCGAAGTCGGGCAAATGGACGCGCATCACGGTGCCGCTTCGCTGTTTCGAGAAGGCAGGGGTCGACATGGCGCGGGTCGAGACGCCGCTGACCCTCGCGACCGCCGGCAGTCTCGACATCACCATGTCCTCGGCGCGCATTGTCTCGCCGTCGGGGCCACAGCTTGCATGTAGATAATAGTCAAATCAGGGAGGATGATATGAACAGGGGAATTTTTACGCGTTCCGCGCTTTTGGTGCTGCTTTCCACCGTCGCCGCCATTCCGGTCCATGCGCAGGAAGCGACCGCAAGCGAGACGGCAAGCGAGGATCGCGATGATGAGATCATCGTCACGGCCAACCGTCGTGAGCAGAATATGCAGGATGTGTCGGGCGTCGTCCAGGCGCTCGGCGCCGACCAGCTACGCCGCGACGGCATCAGCGAACTGCGCCAGCTGCAGGTGGCGATCCCGGGGCTCAGCATTTCCAACCAGGAAGGCAATGTCGAGATCTTCATCCGCGGTGTCGGCTCGGCGAACAGCACCGAACTCGGCGATCCCGGCGCGGCGCCGCATCTCAACGGCACTTATATTCCGCGCCCGCGCGGTCTGGGCCTGATGTTCTATGACCTCGAACGCGTCGAGGTAAACAAGGGACCGCAAGGCACGCTCTATGGCCGCAATGCGGTTGCCGGCACGCTCAACATCATCACCGCGAAGCCGCGTCTTGGCGAATATAGCGGCTATGCGCAGGCCGAGTATGGTAATCGCTCCTCCTATGGCGCCGAGGGTGCGATCAACATCCCGCTCGGCGAGACCTTCGCGTTGCGCGCGGCGGCCTATTACATCAACCGCGACGCCGGCTTCAAAAATGTCTCGACTGGTGCGCTCGCGAGCGGGCTCAAGCCTGCTGGCCTCGAAGAAAATTATGCCGGCCGTCTGTCCCTGCTCTGGGAACCCAGCGATCGGCTCAGCATTTCGGTCGTCGGCGACTATGGCAAGGAAACCGGAACCGGCTATCCGGGCGCAAACATCTTCAACGCCGTCGTCGGAAGTGGCCTTCGCCCCGACAAGCTCAACCTCAAGCATGTCGTCTATCGCGGACTGCAGGGCGACATGGAGAATGAGCTCTGGGGCGTTCAGGGCAAGATCAACTATGATTTCGGAAGCTTTGGCGCCGAACTGACCGGCAGCTACCGCTCGGTCGACTTCAACCAGGTCAATGCATCGAGCGATGGTATCGATTTCCCCGGCCGCGACCTCTCGGCCGCTCAATATGACAATTTCTCGGGCAATTTCTGGCAGACCAAATCGAAGAGCCAGGTTTATGAGGGGCGGATTTTCGCTAACGACGATCAGCGCTTCCGCTGGAACCTCGGCGGTTTCTATTTCAATGAAGACCAGGCCGTCGGCTATCTCGCGCTCTCGGACCGGGGCTATTGCTGTTACTCCGCGACCGAGTTCACGATGCCCGAGGTCAAGGGCAAGAGCTATGCCTTCTATGCCGACGGCACCTTTGACGTCACTGATCGGCTGCGTTTCCTTGGCGGCATTCGCTACACCAACGAAAAGAAGTCGCGCTATGGCATCGGCGGCGATTGGGCGCTGACGCTTGGCGGCGAAGATTTCGCCTGCTGCTTTGCGACGCGGATCGGGACCGAGGGCTTTAAACCCAATTTGCTTGGCCGGCCCAACTTCGATGTCACCGGCATCACCACGCCGCAGGGTATGGCCCAGTTCCTGCTCGAGGGGGTCAAGACTCCTGGCCTTCGCGACACATTGCTCGCCCAGATCGGCTCGATCGCCAATGGGACCAATCCCAACGGCACCTGCATCGACCGACCCGACATCGACAATGGCTTCGTCAATTGCCCGGCCAACGCCAATGGCGGCTTCAGCTATGCGAATTTCAAGATTCCCGGCCAGCAGGTCGGTCGTTCGAAATTCAATTTCGTCGACTGGCGCGCGGGCATCGAGTTCGACGTGAGCGACGACAATATGGTCTATGCGAAGGTTTCGACCGGTCACAAATCGGGCGGCTTCAACGACAGCTTCAACGGATCGACGATCCCCGAAACCTTCAGTCCCGAGAAGCTGGTTGTCTATGAGGTCGGCAGTCGCAACAGCTTCGACGTTTTCGGCCATCCGGCGATCTTCAACGTCACCGGCTTTTATTATGATTATTCGAATCAGGTATTTCAGGACCTGACCTGCATCGGGCGGGCCGCGCCCGATCCCGCAACGCCTAATATGCCCGGCAATTGCAACAGCTACTCGCTGGTCAACCGCAACGTCGGCGCGTCGCGCATCTATGGTGCCGAAGCCGAAATGCGCTTCAAGTTGCCGGGTAATTTCGGGCTCGACCTGAACCTTGCCTATCTCGATACCAAGATCACAGAGGGCACCGTCGCGGACTCGCGGGCGCAGGACTTTGGCGCCGGGGGCAATTCACCGCTGATCAGTCTTGTCGGCAACCGTTTGCCGCTGGCGTCGAAGATGAACGTCAGCGCGCGTCTGTCGCAGTGGTTCGATGCGGGTCCGGGCCGCCTCGATTGGCAGGCGCTGCTCAGCTATCGCTCGTCCTACTTCCTCAGCCAATTCAACGAGGATGATATCGTTTTCCTGAACGGGACACGCCAAGGCGCGCTGGCGGCGGGCTTCCCCGACCGCCAGAAAGGCTATGCGACGCTCAATCTCGGAATCGGTTATACGATCGACAATTTCCGGCTCGAAGCCTGGGCGAGCAACTTCCTCAACGAGGAAGTCTCGCAGAAAGCCCTGGTCGGATCGTCGCTCAACATCCGTTTCCTGAACGACGCGCGCAGCTATGGCCTGCGAGCCCGCGTGAGCTTCTAGAAAAAGACGGAAGGCCGCCTGCGTCGCGACGCAGGCGGCCGTGACATGTTGGCCGGTCGCGCTATGCAGGACCGTCGGATGGCGACGAGCGAAGCGCCTGAGTCGGGACATGACGCATGGCAATTGAAAGCGCAGTCGAAGGAGCGGCGAGGCAGCCTATGAGCTTCCTGCTCCTCTATGCGCTCGCCTATGCGGGAGGTGTCGTCGCCTATACACCCTTCTTGGTGCTCATCCTCCCGGCGCGCGTCACCGAGCTCGCGGGTGCCGACGACATCCGCTGGCTCGGCTACATCATCTTTGCCGGAGCGGTCGCGGCAAGCGTCTCCGGCGTTCTGTCCGGGTGGCTGAGCGACCGCACACGAACCCGCCGAATATGGATCGGCACCGGGTTGGCGGCAACGATCCTGCTTCAACTGGCGATAGCGCGATGCGATACCATCGGCGGGCTCCTCGGGTTGGTCGTGGCCTGGCAATTCGCGCTCAACCTTTTGCTCGTGCCGCTCATTGCCTGGGCAGGCGATATCGTTCCCGATGGACAGAAGGGGCTGCTTGGCGGCCTGCTTTCGATCGCGCCCGCGCTGGGAGCCTGGTCGGGCATCCTGTTGCCGACCGCAGGGGGCTCGCTCGACGCAAAAATTCCGGCCATCGCGGCGACTACCGCAATGTTGGTTCTGCCCCTGCTGATATTCGGATATCCTCGACGCCTGACGCATTCACCGGGCCTGCAATATGATATCGGAGTACCTCCGTCCCGCTTTGCCCCGGCGGCGGTTCGCATGTGGGCGGCGCGTCTGCTGATGCAGGTCTCCGGCGCAGCGCTTGCAACCTATCTCTATTTTTGGCTCCGTGCCCTCGACTCCACAATGGGCGACGGCGGCAAGACGATTCTGTTTGCGAGTGGCCTTTCGACCTCGGTCGTCGTGGCCTTCGTGCTCGGTCGCTGGACAGACAGACGGGGGTATCCCTTTGTTGCCCTCGCTTGCCTTTCAGCGGTTGCGGGAGGTGCGCTCGCGGCGATGGCGATGGCTGGAACGCCCGCCGCCGCGAAGCTTGCCTATTTTCTGTTCGCGACAGCGAATGCAGCCTTCCTCGCGCTGCACTCCAGTCAGACGTTACGGGTCCTGACCGATTCCGCGCGACGGGGTCGCGGCATCGGAATTTTCAACCTCACCAACACAGTACCGTCGCTCGTGATGCCCTGGATTGCGATCTCGGTGGTTCCGGGGTTCGGTTTTGGAGCACTTTTTCTCGTCCTTGCGCTACTGGCGCTGGCAGCTACCGCGCTGCTGGCGACAATGCCGCAAGATGCATGATCTCGCTAAACCGTCGGGCTCGGATGCGCCGTGGCGAACGGCGTGACCGCTCCGTTGGCGACGGAGCCGTTGCGCCGCTGATACGCCTCGGCTTGTTGTGCCCGAGCCCTGATAATTCCGAGCGATACAGGCTGACCGAAAGCGGCGTTGCGGCGGCTAGAGACTATTGGCGTCGATCTGACGCCAATGACCCCACGCTTCCGCGCGAGAGTCTGCGATAAGGCCGCGCAACTCCTCCTCGCAGTCGCGCGTGGGGCGGCCCCGGACCTGGACGGGAAGCCCATGCATCCCTTTCTGCGATAGCTGGTTCGGACCTGCTACGCTTCCATGATTAGCTTCGGTGAACGTCCGCTTTCGCGATCTCCGAGGTGCGAGCGGACAGGCCGCTACCGGCCAAGCGCGGCGGTACGACTCCGCCGCGGCCGCACTGCAGCCACATGATGAAATGCCATCGGACGCTATTAGCAACCCGCCTGCCATATGAGGCGCTGGTGTTCGTCAAATCACAACAGCATATCCCACCGATCTAAACCCGGTCCGTAGCCGTCCTGGGTGACCTTCAAGGCTTCAAACCCAAACCGGGCGTAGAACCCCTGAGTATGCTGACTCGTATCAAGCCTGACCTGCATAACGCCAGGGATTGCTGCGGCCGAACGCAATCTCAATTCGGTGAGCGCGCGCCCAAGGCCCTTTCCTTGGAGCTGTCTATCGACCATGCCCCAGCACAGGCTGGCGGTTATGCCGTCCTCCTCGACGATCAATCCGCCGCAGCCAACGATCCGACCATCACATTCCAGTACATGGTAAGGCGGCTCCAACGCCTGCCGAGATAGGAACTGTTCGAAGTCCTGCCGCTCCGACAGTGAGAAAAAGGCGGGGACATTGCCGTCAAACAGGCCGAGGCAGGCATGCTGATCCGAGGGCATGTAAGCGCGAGCGACCACGCCGTGTTTGTTTGATGACTTAAACATGTCCAGCGGATGAGAGCTTTCCGCTACGGACGCAATATGCCATCGATGCGGGCGATCGGTTATGGGCACCAATAGCCGGTGCGCCGAGAGAAATTCTGCTTCTCCGGAGGTTCCGGCGTCATACTGTCGGCGGTTTTTTGTGTTGCTGTGATCGTGCAGACACCGCGGATCGTGGCTATCCGCGACGGCTATCGCGGGAAGGGGAGAATGGATTTGATCGACCATCTGGGGATTGGCGTTGCCGATCTGAACATGTCGAAGCAATTTTACGATGCGGCACTTGCGGCTCTGAGCATCGTCCCGATCATGGAGGTCACGCCTGCAGAAACGGGGGGATATCACGGCATCGGTTATGGCGTTGCCGGCAAGCCGTCCTTTTGGATCAGTAATGGAGCCTCCACTGGGGAGGGGGTGCACATTGCCTTCTCGGCGTCTTCACGTGCCGATATCGATGCCTTTTATGAAGCAGCCCTGACGGCTGGCGGGCGAGACAATGGCCCGCCCGGCATTCGCTCTCACTATCACCCGAATTATTATGCCGCGTTCGTCCTGGATCCTGACGGCAATAATGTGGAAGCCGTGTGCCATGCGCCCGCGTGACGCCAGCACACGGCAACAGCTCGTCTCGATACGCCCGATCTATGCCCTGGGCCGATCTGCATAGATGCGTTTTTCGCCGTATCGTCACAACTTCCCGGCCACTTCATGCGTTCCGAGTTCGCCGATTGTCGCCCGGCATCGCATCTCTTATTCACTGCCGGGCGTCAACCGTTTGCCGCGAACCGAACGGCGGAGTGGTCTATGCGACGGCTCCTGCGGTTTGTCGGTGCGCGCGCAGGGCATTCGGGGCATGTCCTTCCGGCCTCGCTAGCCATCCTCGCGCAACGCTCTGCCCGCTGAGAGACCAAGGTAGCCCCTCAGGCTGGCAGTGATAAAGCAACCAGGCCCGCCCCGCCGACCAGAATTCGCCAATAGGCAAAGGGCGCAAAGCCGTGACGCGAGACGAAAGTGAGAAGATATCGGACGACAAGCGCGCCGACGACGAATGCAGCCGCAAAGCCCACGGCAATATGCATTCCGAGGTCTGCGTCGATCAGGTGGCGGCTCTTGTAAAAATCATACCCGAAAGCGCCGATCATGATCGGCAGCGCGATGAAAAAGGTAAATTCTGCAGCCGAGCGCTTGCTGGCGCCAAACAACATCGCGCCCACGACGGTCGCGCCCGAGCGTGATACTCCGGGGATCAGCGCAATCATCTGGAACAGGCCGATAATCAACGCGAGATACCAGGGGTAGCGATAGATATCGTCATACTTCCGCTCGATCGGCATACGATCGACGGCCAGCAGGACAAGCCCGCCGAGAAGAAGGGTGAGGCATATCACGAACGGAGATTCGTAGATGACCTGCTGGATGAAATCGCGGAACAGGACCCCCGCCAGCGCGCCGGGAAAACTGGCGAGCACGACCGCTGCGGCAAAGTGCCAGGCATATGCCTTGCCGGCAAAGGCATCGCGAATGAGCGCGATCAACTTGGCGAAATAGACGGTGAGCACCGCCAGGATTGCCCCCAACTGGATGAGCACGACGAACGTCGCCGGTTGGCTGATGCCGAAGAAATGTCCCGTCAGGAGCAAATGCCCGGTCGAGGAGACCGGCAAAAACTCGGTAAGGCCCTCGAGGATTCCCAGGACCAGGGCTACAAATATGCCATGTTCGTCGTTCACAGAATTCTCTCTTTTCTCGGAATTCGGTTCGAAAGGGTCGGTCTTGCGAGACCTGGCCTGGCCGGTCGCGATGGCCCATCGAACGAGTTTTTCGGGCGGGATTTTTCGTGTGCCCGGTTCATATCAGGGCGTCCGGACGCCACTCTCTTCCGCGACCCGGCGACGAACCGCAGGGTCGTGAGATGCTTCGAGGCAGCATTGGGCCTCGAAGGCCATGGCTTCCTCAAGGCGCGGCGCGATGGCTGCGGCGCGCGCGCGCTTGTAGCGTTGTCTTGAGGTTGCAGGCAGATCGGCAATTTTTCTTGCGAGCGCGATGGCGCGAGGCGCGACGTCGGCTGCCGGGCAGATATCTTTTGTGAATCCGAGTTCGGCCATACGAGCTGCGGTTAGCCGGTCACCCAGCCACAGCACACGGGCCGCCTGTTCGGCGCCGCAACGCTCGTTCAAAAGGATGGTCATGCCCCCTGTGGGAAAAAGGCCGTAGGTGGCTTCCGGGCAAAAGAGAACCGCATCGTCGGCCAGGACGAGAAAGTCGGCGTTGACCAGCCAGGAGGCTCCCCCGCCCACTGCCCAGCCGCGCGCCGCGCAGATAACCGGCTTCTCCCCGAGCATGATGCGTCGGGTGACGCCCTGCAAATCATTTATCATGGCCTCTGCCAACGACGTTTCGCCAGCCATCTCTGTGAATTCGACCAGGTCGTCACCGGCACAGAAAGCGCGACCTTCGCCGGTCAGCAAGATGACCTTTACGGCCGCATCCGCTGCAGCCCGATCGAGCGCCTCGTTCAGGCTCTCGATGAGGTTGCGGCTGATGGCGTTGAGACGTTCTGGCCGGTTGAGGCTGATTGTCGCGACGCCCGATTCAACGTCGTAGAGAACTGGTGACATTTGCTTTCCTTCATGTGGTGGGGGCACCGGGCGTGGACGGCCTGAGGGTCAGCCGATCTTCGGGTGGCGTGCGCGATCGGCAAGGGCGAGGGGAGTTCCCCGCGCGCCGGCGCGTGCGTCAGGCGCAATCGTGTCGGCGTCAGCTGCGGCCGACATTGGTCGCAGCTGCGTCTGCCATAAGCCTTTTGCCAACAAGATATGCTTCATCCTACCCAATGCCCGGACCCGAAGTTAGCGCTGCAACTTCGGTCCTGGGTCTAAATATATATATAGATGTACATGTCCATATATATTGCAGCGCGCGTCGTCAGATTTGCGTCAGGCGCGCTGTGTCCGTGGCTCGCGTGTGAGCATGGACCGCAAGGATTTGAGGTATAGGGGGATGCGCGCGTCGACTGGGTCAGTTGCTACGGGGCAGGGCAATTTTGGGTGGCGCTATCCGGGTCGCGCAACGCGCCCGGCACGTGCGGGCTGCAATTGCGGATCGCCGTTCTGATTTCTTCTGTCGATTCGGCGGGAGGGCAGGTCAGGGTGTCTCGCCGATGCCGGTCGCGAGAGTCTTCGCAATCGGAGCCTTGGTCTTCGGCGGCTCGCCGACCAGTGCACGCCACCACAATACCGTCAGCGCTTCGGCGACGGCTTCATCGGTGGGAGCGACGTCGTTCACCAGCGCGACCAGCTCGGGCTGGCGATGCACGACCCAGCGCCTCAGAAAGTCGTCGATCATTCCCCCCATTGCGCTGATAGCAAAGGTGAGCTGCCGCTGATCGGCCTTGGCGCCGGGAAAATGCTTGAGCAGGCTGTGCGTCGATTGAGCGTACCATGCGGCCCCGAACTTGGCGCGGGTGTCGTCGAAGACCGCGTCCTCTTCGTCGTTCAATTGCAGCAGTGAGCGTGCCAGGCCCGGATTTGCGCGGAACGCGCGGACATAATGAAGTGTCGCGCGGCTGGCACGATCATAGTCATCAGCAGGCGGAGGGCCATGGCGACCGACTGCCAGCATGTCATCCATGAATCCTGTCAACGCAGTGGCCGCGATCGCATTTTTGCTGGGAAAGTGCAGGTAAAATGTCGAATGGCTGAGACCGGCGGCCTGAACGATCGTCTCGACCGTGGCCATTCGCAACCCTTGCGCATTCAACGCGCGAGCCGCTCCGATCAACAAGGTCAAGCGCGTTCTCTCGCTGCGCTTGAGGCCGCTGCTATCGGCAAGGCGCTGCGCGAGAAAAGCGGAATATTCCCCAAGTCCGTCGACTTGCGTTTTGAGGGTCGAGCCTGGGTCCGGGTTGATCCTGGTCATGATGCTTCTTCATCTCCATTCGGCGCTGCCATCTTGTTTCCGTGCCTCGCATCGTCGCGCCCGCTTGACAATGGTTGGCAGTATATAGATATGGATGTCTATATCCAGATACTGGGAGGGCGATGATGTTTTCACTGAAGTCTTTTGTCTCGGCGGGGGCGCTGGTGGTCGCATTGGCCTGCGCGCCTCATGTTCATGCGCAGGACGGAGTAGAGGTCAGTGCTGCCGAAGATGGCTACGCGGTCGAAACCATCGTCGTCACGGCGCAAAAAACGTCGGAGAATCTGCAGCGCACACCCTTGTCGATCACCGCGCTCACGAGCAGTGTTCTTGAGTCCAAGGGCGTGAACAATGCCTCGGATCTCCAATTCACGGTGCCCAATCTGACCTTGTTCAAGCGCGGCGACCTCAATCCCAATTTCATCGTCCGCGGGATCAACACCGGTGCGCGCAATATCGGCTTCGAGAGCGGTCTCGGGGTCTATGTCGATGGTGTCTATATGGGGCGTACCAGTTCATTCACCCAGGGGTTGAGCGACGTAGCGCGAGTCGAGGTGCTGCGCGGCCCGCAGGGTACGCTGTTCGGGAAAAACACGATCGCCGGGGCGATCAATATCGTGACCGAGACCCCGGGCAACACCCCGCACGGCGAGCTGTTTGTCGAGGCCGGAAACTATAAGCTGCGCCGCAGCGAGGGCGGCCTGCGTGGCCCGATCATCGCGGACCGGCTATACGGGAAACTCAGCTGGTTCAGCAGCCAGCACGATGGATATCTGTCCAACCGCCGTTCCGCCGGGACGGGGCCGCGGGCGGTGGGAAGCGAAGGCGCCAAGGGCGCGCGCGGCGAATTACGCTGGGAAGCGACGGACAAACTCGCGCTGACGTTGCGCGGGGATTATGCGCATAATGATCAGATTTCCAACGACAGCGAAATATTCTCGGGCCTTGGCGCGACGCCTGGCCCGCGCACCGTCGATGTGAATCGCTCCAATGTCGAAAAACGGACGATCAAGGGGCTGTCCCTGACGGCAAATTATGAACTTCCGGGCGGTTTCGAGCTCGTCTCGATCACGGCCAGGCGCGGCCTGCGCTATGCCATTCCCGATATGGACCTGGACGACACATCGCTCGACCTGTTGATTACCGACTATGACGACCGGCTCAACCAGTTCAGCCAGGAGATTCGTTTGCAATCGCCGCGCGGTGAGGATTTCACCTATGTTGCCGGCCTCTATTATTTCGATCAGGGCGGAAAGAGCGATCGCTCGGTACTGCTCGGTGCGGACAGCGGACTGTCGGGGCTGGCGCTGCGCGCGCAGAGCCGCGTCGATACCCGCTCTTTCGCGGCCTTTGTCAGCGGCACCTATCGCTTCACCGATGCGCTCTCTGTCACCGCGGGCCTGCGCTACACCCGGGAAAAGAAGAAGCTGCAGTTCAGCCAGCAGGGCGTTCCGTTTCTTCCCTACAACAATATCGTCGATGCGCGGGACAGGATCGCAGATGATGACGTCTCGCCGACCCTCACCATCGACTACCGGTTCACTCCGGATATTTTCGGTTATGCGCGCGTTTCCCGCGGCTTCAAAAGCGGCGGCTGGAACGCCGATTTCGTCGCCTCGTCTGCTCCGATTTTCTCGGCCGACAGCATTCAGTTCGGTTCAGAGCGGATCGTCGTTTACGAGGCGGGCCTGAAGACGATGTTGTTCGATGGCCGGCTCCGGCTGAACGGAGCGGCCTTCGAGCAGCGTTACAACGACATTCAGGTCACGCAGTTCGTGGGCGGCGCCGCGGGTTTCCGTACCACCAACGCTGGCGCCGCGCGCAGTCGCGGGGTCGAGCTGGACTTCAATGCCGTCCCGTTGACGGGCCTGACCCTCGACGGCGGCCTTGGCTATTCGGATGCGGTCTATACCGACTTCCGTAATGCCACAGCTGCGGGTGACGATTTCACGGGTGCATCGCTGGGTGGACCGAAGTGGACTGCCAACCTCGGCGGCGAGTATCGTCTTTCGATCACCTCCGCGGGCGATATGATCCTGCGCGCCGACTATGCCTATCGCAGCGCGTCCCCGGCTTCGCCGACCGATCGGGAATCCAGGCTGAAGGGCTTTTCGGTCGTGAATCTGCGGGTCGGCTTCGAGGCCGGGCAGGGTTGGTCGATCTTCGCCTTTGCCAACAATCTCTTCGACGATACCTATGTTATCAGCCGCGGGAGGTCGAGCGACCTCGATATCATTGGTCAGACCCAGATACGCGAAGACTATGGCGCGCCGCGGACTTATGGCGTGCGCCTTGGCTATCGATTCTGATCAGCGACCACCGGCCGACGCTCTCCGTTGCCGCTGCACGTCATCGCGCGTGGAGCGGACCCGGAGCGCTGGAGCCGCCGGACGGAGCCCGCACCTGTGACCATTTTTTCTGACGCGAATGCAATGCCTCGCCTCGGGCGCGGGGGTGTTGCGGGCTACGCCACGGGGTCGATCGGGACAGGGGTCTTTTCGACGGTTCCCACCGTCCTGCTGCTTTACTTCTGCACCGAAATCCTGCGTCTGCCTCCTGGCTGGGCCGCCGCAGCGGTATTTCTGCCAAAGGTCTGGGCTATCATCTGGGACCCGTTCGTGGGGGCATGGTCTGATCGGACGCGCAGCCGCTTTGGCCGGCGGCGGCCGTTCATGGTCGTCGGGGCCGCCGGGGTGGGGCTCTGCTTCGCGGCGCTGTTCGCGCCGCCGGCTGGACTCTCGACGACACAGACCTTCGCCTGGGTCGCGATTGCCTACTTCGCCATGGCTACGGCCTACTCGATGTTTGCCGTGCCCTATATTGCGTTGCCCGCCGAACTTACGGACGGCGACAGGGTGCGCGGCAACATGGTCTCGGCCCGCATGGTCGTCGCCATGTTGGGTGTCCTGCTCGGCGCCGGGATCGCGCCAATGATGGTCGCCGGCTTTGGCGGCGGGCGAGCCGGTTACGCCGCAATGGGAGCGATCGTCGCCGCCTGCTGCGTGCTCGCGATGATCCCCCCCATCCGGATGCTGCGAAAGAGCGACCATCCCCGATTGGCGGTCGCGAAACCGATCGATCTGGTTGCAGCACTCAAGCGCGCCGTTCGAAACAGACCTTTTGCAGGGTTGGCGTCTGCCTATCTGCTCCAGATCATCGCGACGGGCGCCGTATCTGCAGCCGCGCCCTACCTTGTGACGCGCGTCTGGCATCGCGGCGAGGGGGACGTCGGTCTGGCGCTCGGGGCGATGGTCCTCGTCACGGCGGTTAGCATACCCTTGTGGTCATGGCTCGGTCGTCGCTTTGGCGAGCGACCTATGCTGGCGGCCGCGGCGCTTTTTTATGCGGCGACCGCAGCGGGCGTCGGCCTGGCGGCGGAGCGGGGCGCAGACTGGCCGTCGGTACTGCTTGCCTTTGGCTTGATGGGCATTCCGTTTGCAGGGCTCCAGGTGCTGCCATTCACCCTGCTGGCGCATATCGCCCACGCGACACGGAAGGGCGACGAGGTCACTTCCGAGGGCACGATGACTGGCCTGTGGACGGCGGGCGAAAAGCTTGGCCTCGGTCTGGGGCCCGCCGCGGCGGGGACCGCTTTGTCATTTGCCGGCGGCAAAGCGGAAAGCCTCGCGGTTTTCATGCTGATCGTTCCGGCGGGATTGATGCTGTTGTCGCTGCCATTGGTGCTGCGCAGGGAAAGGATTATTTTGTCATGACTGCCCAGCTTCTGCCGCGTCTGAGCGACTATGTCCGGCACCATGCCGAGCAGACGCCGGCCGCTGTCGCTCTGGCCTTTGAAGGCGAACATATTAGCTATGCTGCGCTGTCGGCACAGGTGGACAGTCTGGCGCGCGCGTTCCTCGCCGCCGGCGTGGCCAAAGGCGACCGGGTCGCAACGCTCCAGACACCGCGGCCGGAATTCGCCATCGCCTTTCTGGCCGCCATATCGATCGGCGCGATCTGGGTCGGCCTCAACCCGAGGTACCGGGTTGACGAGCTTGTCCATGCGGTTGAGGATTCCGCGCCAGCGGTGATTCTGACCCGGACGAATGTCGCTGGCCGAAGCTATGCGGAAGAACTGGCGAGACTTGCCGCGTTGGACCGCAAGATCGTGGCTTTCGAAGGCGAGCCACCGCTGCCGGGCTTGATTCCGATGGCGGACTTCATCGCGGGTGGCGCAGCCATCTCCGAAATCGCTCTTGCGGACGCACGGGGGGCTTGCGGCGGACGCGATCCCTGCCTGATCGTCTACACATCCGGATCGACGGGAACACCCAAGGGCGCGATCCTCCACCATGACGGAATTTGCTCGGTATCGCTGGTGCAAAACCGGATCTGGCGAAGCGCTCCCATGGTCACCCTCAATTATTTTCCGGTCAATCATGTGGGATGCCTGGTCGACATTGCGGCTCCGACCCTGATCGCCGGCGGAACGATGGTGCTGATGGAACAGTTCGATCCGGCAGGGTCGCTTGCCCTCATGGCGCGCGAGGGCGTGACGCAATGGGGTTCGGTTCCGAGCGTCTTCCAGATGCAGCTCGGTCTGCCCGATTTTGCTGATTACGACTTGTCCACCGTGCAATTGATCCTGTGGGAGGGCGCCGCCATGCCCGAGGACACCATCCGTCAGCTGGCGAAAATATGTCCGCGGCTTGGGACCAATTACAGCATGACCGAGTCCGCCGGCGCCATCACCGTTGTCGAGCCCACCGATGACGTGGAGGTGTTGAGCCAGACGGTCGGCCGCGCGTCGCCGGGCGTCGAAGTGCGGCTCGTCGATGCCGAAGGGCGTGACGTCGGCGATGGAGAAACGGGGGAGGTGTGGACCCGCTCGCGCTACAATCTGCTGGGCTATTGGGGCAAGCCGCAAGCCACGCATGATGCGATGACGCCCGACGGTTTTTTTCGCACCGGCGACCTCGCCGAACGCCGATCCGACGGCCGGTATCGCATCGTCGGGCGGCTGAAGGACATGTACAAGTCCGGCGGTTACAACGTCTATCCGCGCGAAGTCGAGGCGGTCTTGGAACGGCACCCGGATGTGGCTCTCGCAGCGGTGGTCTCTGTTGCCGATCCGCTCTGGCAGGAGGTGGGGGTCGCTTTTGTGAGCGGCGCGCCCGGCCTGACATCGGCCGCGCTGGAGGCATGGTGCCGCGAACATCTTGCCAATTACAAGGTGCCGAAGCGGGTGGTGATCGAAGGCGACCTGCCGCTGCTGCCGATCGGCAAGGTGGACAAGGTCGAATTGAAGCGGCGGGCAGCCGGGTTGCCAGGGTGACCCGGCGAGGTGGTCCCGCCTCCGATGGCGGTCCGGCGGGCAAGCCTGCGCCACCGCGACAATGCCCCAGGATACGGAATTGAAACATTAGAGTCTGGAGACCGTAGATGAATCTCACCCGTCTTTCCGCCGCCGGCGCACTCGCCATCGCGGCGCTCCTCACGCCCGCTCTCGCCGGGCAGGCACAGGCAGCGCCCCCTGTAGCCGGTGCGGTTGCCGGCGCTGATCTCAAAGTGCGTCTCGATGCCATGTTGGCGGCGGAAAGAGAGCGGACCGGCGTTCCCAGCATCACCGTCCTGGTTCGAAAGCACGGCAAGACCGTCTACGAATATTATGCGGGGCTGGCTGACGTCGAGCAGAATATTCCGGTTTCGGCAAAGACGGTCTATGCGCTGGCCTCTGTATCGAAAAGCATCACCGCACAGACAATCCTGCGCCTCGTTGCCGAGGGACGGCTCTCGCTTGATGACACAGTCGCCAAGCTGCTCCCAGATTATGAGGGACCAGCGCGGAGTGTGACCGTGCGCCAGCTCCTCGTTCATACCGCGGGCCTTCAGGACTATATTTTCCTGCCCGGTCTGATGCAGGACTGGTCGCGCGATTTCGACCGGGGCGAGCCGACCCGCGCTTTCGCTCCGCTGCCGTTGCAGTTCGAACCCGGCACCCAGTTCCGGTACAGCAATTCCGGCTATCATCTGCTTGGCGTCATCATCGAGAAAGTGACGGGGCATCCCTACGAGGATGTCGTCGAGGAAAAGATTCTCAAGCCGCACGGGCTTGACCATATGCATTATGGGGCGCGGAGTCCGATCATGCCGGGCCGCGCTCGGGGGTATGTGGTCGCGCCCGGCGGCAAGATCGCCAATGCGCCGTGGATCGACGCCGATATCACGCTCGCCTGCGGGGGATATTACAGCACGGCCGCCGATCTGGCGCGCTTCATGGAGACGATCAACGATCTCGCGCGCGTTCCGCAGCGTGTTCGCCAGCTGATGTTCGAGCGGACGACGTTACCCGACGGTACGGTGCTGAGCTACCTGCCCACCGGCCTGATCGAGAGTGAATTCTTCGGGCGGAGAAAGCTTGCCCACGCCGGCGATATCCCCGGGTTCAAAGCGCAAATGGCCTTTTATCCCAAGGAGAGCTTGAGCATCGTCGTGCTGGAGAATGGCTCGGGCGCCGTCCCGTCCCCATCGACGCTAGAGCGGCGCGTGGCGCGGGCAGTTCTGGGGATTGCAGATCCAGTCATTCAGGAGCTGCCGCTCGGCGCCAAGGAGGCTGCGCGCTACACCGGCGCTTATAGCCTGTTCCCCTTGAGCTGGGGCCCGAAGACGGCTGTCGCGGGCTATGTCGATGGCAAGCTGACAATATCCTTCAGCGGCACCGTGCGGGGGGATTCCGACGTGACCTTTCCGGTCCTGAACCAGGGCAGCGGCGTCTTCGTTGCGCCGTTCGATACGGAGATGGTCATTCGCTTTGCCGGCAAACGCAAAGCCGCAACCGTTTCGTTCGACTATCTCGATGGCCATGTGGTCGCCAAACGCGTGCAGGAGCCCGCCCGATGAAAAAGCCTGTTGCCGCCGCAGCGCTTGCCATTCTGCTCGCCTGTTCGGGGGGCGCCCATGCGGCGCCGGCCGAAACCTCCCTCTACGTGACCATGTCTGACGGGGTGAAAATTGCGGCTGATGTGCTGCTGACCCCTGCCGCGCAGGCCGGCGGCAAGTCGCCGGTGATGATGCAGGTGACCCGCTACGGGCGCGGAATCCGCGACGAGCAAATGGCGCAGGCCTATATCGATGCGGGCTTCAACGTGATCTACGTCGACGCGCGGGGCACCGGCGTGTCTTACGGTTGGCGAAAGATGGAGTTCTCGGAAGAGGAGTTTGGTGACATTGCCGAGATAATCCGCTGGGCGGGCGCGCAGTCCTGGTCCGACGGCAGCGTGGTAATGACGGGAAATTCCTACACCGGGGATACCGCCGAGACCGCTACCGCAACAGGGGCTGCGGAACTCAAGGCCTCGCTGGTCCGGCATTCGGAATATGACGCTTATCGCCATTTGACCTATCCGGGCGGCGTCAAGAACCGCATGCTCCTCTCGCTGTGGGGTAAGAAGGTGGGGGACGCCGATATATCCGCGCCCTGCATGAGAGCCGTCGAAGCCTGCAAGGCGTTCGCGCATATCAAGCCGGTCGACGGCGACGAGGACTATGCCGAGGCGCGCGCGGCGATCGCTGAGCACCAGCGTAACTTCCGGTCCGATCGGGATCTGGCGGGCGTCTTCTATCATGACGACTTCGGGCCGAGCGGTGCCCGCGTCGACGCGATGAACACCGCCTCGCGGGCCGCTGCAATCGCCGAGCGCCGGGTTCCCGTGCAGGTCTGGGCGTCGTGGTTCGACGCCGGGACCGCCGCATCGGCGATCGAGCGCTTTGTCACCTTGCCAACAGTGCCGACCGAAGTGTTCATCGGCAGTTGGACGCACGGCGGTGGTCAGTCGGTCGATCCCTTCTTCGCCGCGAAGCAAGCCAATTTGATGGCACGGCCGGAGCAATTGCGCCGTCAGATCGCGTTTCTGAAAGACGCTATCGACGGCCGTCCTCCCAAGAGGGTCATCCATTATGTTCCGCTTGGCACCACGGCGTGGCGGGAAACGCCGGTCTGGCCGCCGGCAGGCGTCAAAACGTCGCGCTTCTCCCTGACCGGTAGCGGCAAGCTCAGCCAGTCGACACCTTCGGCCCGCGGAGCCGACACCTATGCGGTCGATTTCACAGCTTCGACAGGCGAGGCGAATCGGTGGCGCACGCAGCTTGGCGGTGCGTTCGTGTCGTACGATGATCGCGCGGCGGCAGACCGCAAACTCCTAGTCTACGACAGCGAACCCGTGAGCCGCGACATGGAACTCGCCGGTCGGCCGCTCGCGCGGTTGAGCCTGTCGGTGAATGCGGTGGATGCCGCGGTCTTCGCTTATCTCGAGGATATCGGGCCGGACGGTAAAGTCACCTATCTCACCGAAGGTATGCTTCGGCTCGCGAGCCGGAAGGAGGGCACGAACCTCGATGGCGAGCCCAGCTTCAGGCGCGATGATGCGCTTTCGGTAACGCCGGGGGAGGTGATGGACGTCACGGTGCTTTTGGCGCCGGTTGCCGCCAAGATTACCAAGGGCCATCGTCTTCGCCTCGCCATCGCGGGTGCCGACGCCGACACTTTCGAGCGCTATCCGGCCGAGGGCGATTTGACGATGACGGTCCATCGCGGGGAGCGGACGGTCTCCGCGCTCGAAGTCCCGCTCCGTCCATGGAGGGACTGAGCGACCACCTGACGGGTGCTCAATCGCGATAGCTGGAAACCGGCGCGCCTGACCTGAGGTGTGCGTCGACTAAATGTCGAGAGGTTCCAGCCGGTCAAAAAAAGCAGATCTGCGCGGCCACAAGGCGCGCACGGAAATGACCAAGAATATTCTGAACGACGAGGGATTATGCAATGCAACTATTGGGAACAAGCGCGAGGGACAGAAGACTTTTGGGCGGGGGGGGAGCGGGCCAACCCACAGTCTTCATGCCTGTTTCTTTGCAGAATCACGTGCGGAGGGACCGGCCGAAGAGCGGCAAGTGCGTGAATTGGATAGGCACGGCTTTGGCTGCCACCTTGTTCTTCGCAGCCGTTCCTTCGGCGGCCGGTCATGCGGAGCCGGTCTACGATATCGTCTATGTTGGCGCCCGGACGATCGATCCCGAAACCGCGCTCGACGCTGTCCGCAATATTGGTATCGATGGTGATCGGATCGCTGCGGTGAGCGATGCGCCCCTCAAGGGGCGCCGTACGATTGACGCCCACGGCTTGGTCGCGGCCCCGGGATTCATCGACTTGCACGCGCACGGTACGAGCCAGGAGACTGCGGGCTATCAGGCCAGGGACGGCGTGACGACGCGGCTCGAACTGGAAATCGGCGCATGGCCCGTCGCCGGTTGGTACCAGGCAAAACAAGGCCGCGAACTGCTCAACTATGGAACGAGCGTCGGTCACACCCCCCTTCGCTATTATCTGCAGAAAGGAGAAGGTGCGGCGGGGATTGCGGCGCTCGCCAATCCAAGGGAGAAATTTCGGGCCCCGGACGCCGACCAGCCGCTTTCGTCAGTTCTCCATCGCCGTCTCCTGTCCTTGCTTGAACAGGGAGTGGGGGAAGGGGCGATCGGTGTCGGTAGCGGAACCCAATATGCCCAAGGGATCACGCACGAGGAAATGCTGGACGTTACGGCGGTCGCCGCGCGGACGCACAGCTGCCTCTTCACGCATATGCGCCACGGGAGCCTTGTCGAACCGGGCAGCACGCTCGAGGCGGTACAGGAAAATATTGCCAACGCCGCGATGACCGGCGCGTGTGTACATATCGCGCATATTAACAGCATGGCGATGTCCGACGCGCCGGCGATGGCCACGCACATACGCACGGCGCGTCAGCGCGGCGTCGACGTATCAACCGAAACCTATCCCTGGGGCGGCTCCGTCGACTCGCTGCGCAGTCATTTCTTCGACCCGGGCTGGGAACAGCGATGGGGCGTCGGCGTTAGCGACCTCCAGTCGCGGCGGACCGGCAAGCGCCTTACGCAGGTGGAATTCGATGCGCTACGCGCGGGCTCCGGCGATGACGGCGTCATCATGCATATGAACAGTGAGGCAACGATTGCGGCGCTGCTTGCCGATGCCGACGTCATCATTGTCAGCGATGGCGGCGAAATCGAAGGGCCGAACGGACATCCCCGCACCGCCGGGACCTTCGCGCGGGCGCTCGGTCATTATGTCCGCGACAAGAAAGCGCTCAGCCTGAACGAGGCGATCCGGAAGATGACGTTGCTGCCCGCACAGCGGTTGCAAGGCTTCGTACCGGCCATGGCGCGCAAGGGGCGACTCCAGCCCGGTGCCGATGCGGACATCGTCCTGTTCGATCCCGAAACAGTCGGCGCGAAAGCCACCTATGGCGATGCTGCGCGATACTCGGATGGGTTTCGTTATGTGATGGTGAATGGTGTTCTGGTTGTTGACGGCGGCGTGCTGGTGAGCGGTGTGATGCCCGGGCGACCTGTATATTCTGGAGCAAAAAGATGAGCGACGCCTCTTTGATCACCAGCTCGAATGGAGCGGCCGCGAGGACGACCGTAGATCTGCCGCAGCCCTACCTGCTCTTTCTTGGTGACGCAGACGATACGGCCTTTCTCAAGACCGGACTCGGACTGCGCGATTGGGCGCCCGGATTGTGCTTGGCCGAACATAAGTGCGACGGCGCCGCCGCCTCGATCGGCCTACCAGTCATGAGCCCGCGCGACGCCTATGTCAGTGGTGCGCGCGCGCTGGTGATTGCAACAGCGTCGATCGGCGGAGCGATCAGGCCGGCGTGGATACCCTATCTCGCTGAGGCCCTCGAAGCGGGGCTCGACATTGTCAGCGGCGCGCATGATCGCCTGTCCGATAACATGCTGCTGAAAAATATCGCCGAGGCAAAGGGGCGCCGCCTCATCGACGTTCGGTCGCCGCCGCCGGGATTGCCGGTCGCGACCGGGAGGCGGCGGACTGGCAAGCGCTTGTTGACGGTCGGAACCGACTGCGCGCTGGGCAAGAAATATACTGCGCTAGCTGTGACGAAAGCCTTTCGCGGGCGGGGGCTGGACGCCGATTTCCGGGCGACGGGGCAGACCGGGATTATGATCGCTGGATCAGGCATTCCCATTGATTCGGTCGTCAGCGATTTCGTTGCGGGAGCGGCCGAAGTGTTAAGCCCAGATGCCGACCCCGCGCATTGGGACGTGATCGAAGGGCAGGGGTCGCTCTTTCATCCCTCTTATGCAGGCGTATCACTTGGCTTACTCCATGGATCGCAGCCGGACGTGCTCATTCTTTGTCACGCACTGGGACGCGAGCGCATACTGGGGCTTCCCGACTATCCTCTGCCGTCCATTTGGCGCGCAGTCGACGTGACACTGCAGCAGGCGCGACTTACCAACCCGCAAGCGTACTGCGCGGGGGTGTCGCTCAATACTGCGGGCTTGACCGACGAAGAAGCCGAAGCGGTGATCGCGAAACTCTCGAACGAATGGGGACTTCCCGTCGCGGATCCGATGCGACCCGGCCCCGCATTCGATCGCCTCGTGGACGCATGTCTTGTTTAAGCGGAGATTATGCATTCACTGGAACCCGCATAAACAGGATTTCCCGTGCGAAAAACCTGCGCGACGAAAGGTGTTTCGCGATAATGGGCGCGCGACGAACTTTCCAGAAAAATGGTGGGTCGCCGGAGCCGCCGTGAGTAGGAGCCTCCGTGCACTTGGAACGTCCAAATCGTCGAGGGGCATACTCGCCGGGCGGGAAGGGCACTTCTAAATAGAGACATCGCCGTTTTTCTTCGAACGGCGAGTGAATATGAAAGGCGCGAAGTTTGGGACTCGCAATTTCAATCCCTGAAGTCCCGTCCGGAGCGGATCATGACGCGATCTTTTTTCCGCTGAATGCCTTTAATACCAGCGAAGCGGGCGATCCTCGGATCGCGCCCTTGGCTTTGATGCTGACCGATGACGCCGGAAACCGTGTCGGAGGCCTGTGGGGAAATTTCGCCTATGATTGGCTCGACACCTTCGATTTTCAAGCGCGTGGCTTTTACGAAAAACTCGGGTTTCAACTCTTCGGCGAAATCACCGACCATCCGGTAGGCCGAAGGCGGCTTTTCCTTGCCAAACGGTTTTGACCAGCGATTGAGGTGACACGGGAATGCACAAGCAATCCAACCGGACCACTTGGTGAGGGCCGGCCACTCGAGCAGCGGGAATAATAGAACTTGGTTGAAGTGAAAAATGTCATTCTGACCGGCGCGGCTGGTGCGCTTGGTACTTCCATTGCCGAGGAGCTGAAAAACGATGGCTGGAACGTCATTGGCATCGATCTGAAGTGCAGCTCAGCTTGCGAAACTATTCTGATCGATCTTTCAGATCCGGATGCAATCCGGGGCGGTTTCCAGTCCATTTCGCGCAGCTACCCCGAACTCCATGGGCTCGTGAACAATGCGGGTGTTTTCCTTGGCAAAGGATGGGATGAAATCTCGGATGACGAGGCAAGCGAAACACTGAATATCAACCTTCGTGCCCCGCTACTCTTGTCCACCTTGTTCGCCAAGCATGCTATTGCCAAGGCAATCCCGGCGGCTATCGTCAATGTAGCGTCGGTTGCGGGCCGGGAGCCCGGCCATGACATTGTATATGCGGCCTCTAAGGCAGCCCTCATTCAGATCACACGCGGTCTCGGACGGCAGCTTGCTGGAAACGGCATAAAGGTGAACGCCGTTGCGCCCGGGGTGATTGAGGGACCAATGGCCGATCGGATTTCCGAACAGGGCCGTTCTCTCTACATGCAAAGCACACCAATGAAGCGTTTTGCCGAACCCGCCGAAATCGCCAGTGTGATATCATTTCTCCTGTCACCGAAGGCCAGCTATCTCACCGGCGCTGTGATCGATGCGAATGGTGGCCTGTATTGACCAAGTATCAGTGGCCGCTTGTGCGGGCCGTAGGAAGCCACAAGCCGGATCGATCTGTATCCGGTGTTGGCCTGATCGTGCTCACCTACTTTTTCTGGCTCGTTGCCCCTGTATCTTTCGGTCCCAGGCTTTGGTCGCTAGCGATCATGGCGTGCGCCACACGAAAGAGTCCGCTTTCTCCGCTCCCGACCTAAAAGCCGACCGACCGCAACCGGCCAGAATGGATCGCGAACTCGGCGCCCCGTCACGCCGCGCTTCGATGATCGAAGGCGCTTCGCGCCACTTCGACCGCATCGAGATTTTCGACAATCCAGGTGTAGAGGAGACGAAACGGCGGCAACAATGTGCGTCCCAGCGGCGTCAACTCATACTCGACCGCCACCGGCGACGTTGCCCGGACGTGTCGGGCTACGAGGCCGTTTCGCTCGAGGCGGCGCAGGCACTGGGTCAGCGCCTTTTGGGTGACCCCATGGGATTGGCGCTTGATCGCGTTGAATCGCTGCGGCGCGGGATCGAGCACCGTCAACACCATCATCGACCATTTGTCGGCGATCTGATCGAACAAAAGCCGGTTCGCACAATCGGTCGAGGAGCATTCGCTCGGGGCTTGCGGCATCAGGTGGGTTTCCTCCGGTATACTTGGGCGACTCGTGGTGCGTAATTGACGCTAGGTTTCTGAAATATACCTAAACGGCTCCTTTCACAACCGGAGTCTGCCTACGATGACCGCTACCTCCCATGACATCCTGTTTCGTCCCTTCCGCCTCGGCTCGCTCGAGCTTCCGAACCGCATCGTCATGGCGCCGATGACGCGAAACTTTGCTCCCGAAGGGGTGCCCGGAGCCGCCAACGCCGCCTATTATCGCCGCCGCGCCGAAGGTGGTGTCGGACTGATCCTGTCGGAGGGGACGGTCATCGACCGGCCCGCCTCGCGCAACGAGCCGACCATTCCCTTCTTCCATGGCGCGGCGGCGCTGGCCGGCTGGCAAAGCGTGATCGATGCCGTCCATGATGCCGGCGGCAAGATGGGGCCGCAGCTGTGGCATACCGGCTCGACGGTCGCCAGCGGGTGGGAGCCCGAAGTTCCCGTCGAGAGCCCGTCCGGGCTGATCGCCCGGGGCCAGCCGCGCGGACGGGCGATGAGCGAAGAAGCGATCGCGGATACGGTTGCAGCATTCGCAAGCGCCGCCGCGGACGCCAAACGGCTTGGTTTCGACACGATCGAAATTCACGGGGCGGGTGGCTATCTCATCGACCAGTTCTTCTGGTCCGAAACGAATGAGCGGACCGATCGCTACGGCGGCGCAACCCTGAGAGAGCGCTCGCGGATGGCCGGCGACGTGATTTCCGCCGTCCGCGCTGCTGTGGGGCCCGATTTCCCGATCATCGTGCGGTTGAGCCAGTGGAAGGCACAGGATTATGCTGCGCGTCTGGCCCTGACACCGCGGGAGATGGAAGACTGGCTCGTGCCGCTGGTCGAAGCGGGTACAAACATTGTCCATTGCTCGCAGCGCCGGTTCTGGGAACCCGAGTTTCCCGAAATCGACGGCACGGATGGACTGAACTTTGCGGGTTGGGCCAAAAAGCTGACCGGTGCGGCGACGATCAGCGTCGGATCGGTTGGCCTGTCCGGCGACTTCATGACGTTGTACAGCGGAAAGTCATCGTCGAGCGTCGGGCTCGAGCGGCTGATGGCGCGAATGGAGCGCGACGAATTTGATCTGATCGCCGTCGGTCGTGCGCTGATCACCGATGCGGAGTGGGTGATCAAGGTACGGAACGGCGCCGACGCCAATCTCAAGGGGTTCGACGCCGCATCCCTGGCAACATTGGTCTAGAAGCGAGGCTATGGGTGGCGCGCCGCGGGCGCGCCACCCCGTTCCTCCGGCATGATATTGCGGGTTTGTCGCGGCAGACGGTTCTACAGCCTTTGTTTCTGGGCATTGAGCAGGCTGCGGAAAAGCCGGGTGGGCCAGCGGATCATGTCGAGGTCCAGGGCGGGCGAACTTCAGGTCCGCATCGGGGACGATAATGGGGCGAACTGAGTTGGAGTGGCCCCGTCTTTGGACGGGGCCACTCAAGCCTGTATAACGGTGCGTGACCCGGGTTCTTGCCTCCAGATTTAAGGCCGTCGCCTCAGTCTTTCCGCACCGCGTCGATCATATATGACGACGCTTCAGGAGGTGGTCGTCAGGCTGCGGCCATAGTCGAGCATGGCTTGAAATAGATCACGGCGCTTCTGGAGATCATCATCAGCCGCGTCCAGCGCCGCCCTCATGGCGTCGGCAGCAAGACCGGTGCAATAGGCAGGTTGACCAGGCTGGAATCGCCACGAATCTTCAATGCCTCCCGCATCATAGGGATCAAAGCCCGTATCGCTCACCAACGCCTTCGCAATCCGCCGCGAGTCATCATCGTACGCCGCAAAGGGGATAGCGAGCCGGCCGGGCGTACCCGACGGGAGGCCGAGGTCCTTGAAGGTTGCAGCATAGATTGCGTTCCAGGCCTTCACGACCGGTCGCCCGAGTTGCTCGGTCACCCACAGGGTCTCTACCTGCCCGTCGAGAAGTGCCGCTACCTGGCCGTCTCGGAACGGGTAATAGTTGGATGCATCGATGATCAGGGTCGAAGTTGGGGCCGATACCAGCAGTCCCTTCACGTCGAGGATGCGCCCGAAGGGAATTGCCAGGATTACCACGTCAACGTCCTCGACGGCCCTGGATGCGGTCTCCGCGCGCGCGCCGAACTCGAGAGCCTCCGGGGCGATGGTCTCCGGGCCCTTAGAGTTGGCAACTTTTACATCGTGCCCCGCCGCGCTGAGATTGCGTGCGAGCGTTTTGCCGATGTTTCCGGAGCCTAGGATACCGATCTTCATGTTTCATGTCCTTCGTTGTGATTTCAACCTTCGTCCGCATGTAGATATATTTTGGAAACCTACCGTCAATTACGCACCTCAAGTTGCCCAAGTATACCGAAGGAAACCGGCTCGATGCCGCAAGCCCCGTGCGAAAGCTCCCCGGTCGATTGCGCGAACCGGCTTTTGTCCGATCAGTTCGCCGAAAAATGGTCGATGATGTCGATGATACTGTTGCTGTATCCGGCGGCGCCGCGGTTCAATGCGATCGAGCGCCATCCTCCAATTGGGAAGCCGTAAGACGCTGCCCCGGCGCCAGCGCCGCCTCGAGCGAAACGGTCTCGCAGGCCGATGCGGCCGGGCCGTCGCCCGTCGCAATAGAGTATGAGTGGCGCCACTTGGACGTAGATTGCCACCACCGTTTCGCATGCTCTCCATTTGGATTGCGGAGGATCCCGATACGGTCGATACGGTGCAACAAGCCTTCAGCTTATCTCCGCCGTCTCTGGCACATTTGCAGGTAAGGGGCGCTCTCATCATCGGTAGCTATCTTCGGAGATATGCTGGCTGGCCCGGAACCGGCCTACAAGCCGCCTTTCGCGAGAGCTTTGAAATAGTAGATGCCGATCTCCAGGGGTTTGCCAACCCAAATCGGTGAACACTCGTCCTTCGGCAATCGTCAATGCGTCCGCGATCAGCCGGTTCGTTCTGGCATCACATCGCTTGCCGCCGATGGAAGATTGCACGTTTATGACCGTACTGGACACCCGAACCGGAGCCGGTCTGGAGCCAGCTATTGGGAGGGTGGAAGTATTGCGAGGCATGGCGGAGCAGCCTTGGATCGATCCGGCGCATTTCAATCCAGGGTGAACTTGCAGAAGCCGCAGTACGCCGGAAGCATCCCAGCCCCATCTTCTGTCACAAATGCAATAAATCAGGCAGCCCCTTGAAGCATTGCAGGGGGATCGGTGGCCCACCGTCCCGCAGTCAAATCGCATCCTTCTCAAGGATCGTGTAGAGCAGCCGCACACAGCCGTACCGGAGAATCCCGGACCAGGGCCGGGCTGGCGTTGTTACGGCGCGCGTTCAGGACCGTCGCCAATTGCCGGCCATATTCGGGGGGGCATGGCCCGGTCTGTTCAAGCCAGGTCGGCGCCACCGCTCTTTGCGCTCAGCTTGGAGATGAAAAGCACAGCCATCGTGACTGCGCCGACAAAACAGGCCCCTGTCAGCAGCGATTTGACCATCATGACGGCGTTCCCCGAAATATGGAGTTCGGTAATCGTGGCGACCGTGACGAACAACATGGTGGCATTGTTTATCACCAGCATGGCGTGCCCGCGCATGTAGCAGAAGAGGACTGCCGCGAGGACCGTCATCGACAGGATCAAACCTGTCTGCCCGAACAGGGAGGGAATGGCGATCAAGACCCAACCGAGCAGAATGCCCGCGAGCCCACCGAATATGGTGGGGAGATAAGCCTTCGGGTCCTGCTGCATGACGCCGGTCCAGTAGACGAGGAACAACAGGCCAAAATACGGCATATCCACGCCGAGAAGCCAATAGAGGCCGAAGAAGCCGACCATGTAGACGGCGGCGCTGACGAGCAGCAGGAGCGTCATGGGAACGCTGGGTCTCCGATTCGGGGCTTCCTCGGCATTGGTCATCGATAATCTCCTGTGTCGCGGTCCCGCGAAACCTCATGGCTGTCGTGGGCCGGAATATTATGAATATATTTCAGTGCGTTGCAGGTCTTCTGGTGCTTCCCGATCGGACGGGACCGTTCGGATTTGTCGCTTGGCAGCGTCGCGATGGGGGCTGGATGTCATCCCGTTGGATGCCGGGCGCGGTGCTCGAGATATTCTTTGCTTTCGCTGCTATCGGCAGGCGTTCATCGCATCGGATGCAAGCCGCGCGAGAATGGGGAATTTTTCCGCGCGTTCGCGTGCATGTGCGGATGCGGCGGTCCCGCGCAGGACCCGGCCCTTGATGCCATGGAAGATTGCGGCGAAGCGGAAGAGATTGAACGCGATGGCAAACTCATATCCGGGAATGGAGGCGCGGCCCGTTCGTGCGCAATAGGCGGCGATATATTCTGTCTCGCCCGGGATGTTGAGGGCGGCAAGATCTGCCTCTTTCAGGCCGGCGACGATGTCGGGCGGCATGCGGTACATCATCGCGTGGTTGGCGAAGTCGGCGAGAGGGTGCCCCAGCGTCGAAAGCTCCCAGTCGAGCACCGCGAGAACGCGCGGTTCGCTGGGATGGAAGATCATATTGTCGCAGCGGAAATCGCCATGGACGACACTATTCTCCTCCGTTGGCGGTATGGCGGTGGGCAGCCATTCGACGAGCGCATCCATATCCGCATTGCGGCCCGCCAGCTCGTCGCCGAGATACTGCCGCGACCAGCGCGAAATCTGCCGCGCGAAATAATTGCCCGGCCTGCCATATGTGCCAAGTCCGATGGCCTGTGGATCATAGCTGTGCAGCAAGGCGAGCGTCTCGTTCATGGCGTCGAGGTAGCGCGGCCGCTCCTCGCGGGTGACGTCGGGAAAGGTCGCGTCCCAGAAAATCCGGCCCTCGACCATTTCCATGACATAGAAGCATGTGCCGATTACCATGTCGTCGGTGCAGAGGCCGTAGACATGCGCCACGGGAAAGTTCGCCGCGCCGAGTTTGGAGAGGATCAGGGCCTCGCGATCGACGGCGTGGGCGCCGGGCAGCAGTTCGCCTGGTGGTTTGCGCCGCAGCACATAGGAGCGGGCAGGGGTGACGAGCTGGTAGGTCGGGTTCGACTGGCCGCCCTTGAACTGCCGGACGCGCATCGGACCGGCAAAGCCTTCGACATTGGCGGTCATCCATTCGGCTAGCGCGGCCTCGTCAAAGCCATAGCCCTCTCGGACCGGGTCGGTCCCCGAATTGGCAATAGTCAGATCGCTCATGCGCGCGCCGCCCTCCAGTCGCGCTTGATCTTCTTGGCGAGGCTCCATTTGTGGACCTCGGTCGGGCCGTCATAGATGCGGAAGGCGCGAACCTCGCGGAACACCTGCTCGACGATCGTCTTGTCGGTGACCCCGGTCCCGCCCATCACCTGCACGCAGCGGTCGGCGATGCGCATCAGCGCTTCGGACACCGCGACCTTCGCCATCGAGCTTTCGACCGTGCCGAGCGATCCGGTGTCGAGCACGCTCGCGCACCAGTCGATCATCAGTTCGGCCTGTTTCAGGTCGATCATATTTTCGGCGAGCATGAAGCCGACGCCCTCATGATCGACCAGCGGCTTGCCGAACGCCTCGCGGCGATTGGCATAGTCGGTCGCGATTTCGTGCGCGCGGATGCACGCGCCCAGCCAGCGCATGCAGTGCGACAGGCGCGCGGGCGACAGGCGGACCTGCGCGTAGCGAAAGCCTTCGCCCGCTTCGCCCAGCATCTGGTCGGCAGGGATGCGGAGGTTGTCGATGGTCAGCGTCGCATGGCCGCCGGGCATCGAGCTGTCGATCGTGTTCGGAACATCGTCGATGCGGATCGCGGGGTCTGGCAGGTCGATCAGGAACATGCACGCGCCCTGTTCGGCTTTTGCCATCACGATGCCGACGCGCGCGCCCTGCGCGCCGGTGATGAAGGTCTTGCGGCCGTTTACCACCCAATGATTGCCGTCGAGATGGCACGTCGTCTTCATCATCGACGGGTCGGACCCGGCGCCGCCCTCTTCGGCGGGTTCGGTCATGAAGAAGGCCGACCGGACGCGGCCTTCGACCATCGGCTTCAGGAAGCGTTCCTTGAGTTCCGGGCTACCTTCCTTGCCGAGCAGATACATATTGCCCTCGTCGGGCGCCATCGTGTTGCAGGCGAGCGGGCCGAGCGGCGACAGGCCGCTCTTGATCAGCACCACTGCGGTCTCGCGCTGGTTGAGATGGTCGCCGTCGCCGAGGATGTGCGGCGTCAGCACCCCGGCGGCGCGGGCATGTTCGCGCATTTCCATCACCAGCTCGTCGGTCGGCGCGCCATGATGGTCGCGGCGCGGGTCTTTTTCATAAGGGACGACGGTTTCGCGGACGAAAGTTTCGACCTTGGCGGCGATGTGCGCGGCGCGCTCGGGGCCGGGGCCGCTCATGGCATGATTGCCGAATGCGGGGGATTTGGAGACGCCGCCATCGATCGCAAGCCGAGGCGGACAAACATGGCAGCATCGGCGTCATCGCCCGCATTGGGAGCGGTCAGCAAGGTGTCGCCGGTGAAGATCGAGTTCGCGCCGGCGAGGAAGCATAGCGCCTGCGCCGCCTCGCTCATGCTTTCGCGGCCAGCCGAGAGGCGCACCATGCTCTCGGGCATGGTGATCCGCGCGACAGCGACCGTGCGGACGAATTCGATGTCATCGATCCTCGCGAGCGGTGTATCGGCCAGCATGTCCCCGATGATGGTGCCTTTGACCGGCACCAGCGCGTTGATCGGCACGCTCTGCGGATGTTCGGGCAGCGTCGCCAGCGCGTGGATAAAGCCGACACGGTCACCCCGGGTTTCGCCCATTCCGACGATGCCGCCGCTGCACACATTCATTCCGGCCGTGCGGACGTGGTCCAGGGTCTCCAGCCGGTCGTCGAACGTGCGCGTGGTGATTATGTCGCCATAGCGCTCGGGTGCGGTGTCGAGGTTGTGATTATAATAGTCCAGCCCGGCATCAGCGAGCATCCGGGCCTGGTGTTGCGACAGCATGCCCAGTGTCATGCAGGTTTCGAGCCCCATGGAGCGAACACCATGCACCATCTCGATGATCGCGGGCATGTCGCGGTCCTTGGGATTGCGCCAGGCTGCGCCCATGCAAAAGCGGGTCGAGCCAGCATCCTTGGCGCGGGCCGCCGCTTGCAGTACGGCGCGCACGTCCATCAGCCTGGTTGCCTTGACGCCGCTTTCCGCTTTGACCGATTGCGAGCAATAGCCGCAATCCTCGGGGCAGCCGCCGGTCTTGATCGACAGCAGTGTGGAGAGTTGGACAGCGCCCGCATCATGATGCCTGCGATGGACTTCGGCGGCGCGGAAGGTCAGTTCGGTGAACGGCAGATCGAACAGCGTGGCGATCTCCTCGCGCGTCCAATCGGTGCGAGTCGGCGCCGCAGCAGCGTCTGTCGATTGCAAAGCTGCATTCGGCGCAGCGACGATCGCGCGGTCAGTCCACCCTTCGGGCACGGCAATTCCTCTCATTTTCTTCATTCCCCGGACCTGGTCAAGTCGCGACGCTGAAGCTGTTTAATCAAACTGTCCTACGATATTGCCAGACCATATGTGACTAGTCCACCATAAATGCGTGATGGTGTCGCCATGATGGTATCGAATCGCGTCGCCGATGCTTTTCGCCCCTCGCATAGCCGGCATGCGGACATGGATCCGGAGCAGGATGAGAAGGCGAACATGGCGGTACCGGCGGCTCCCGGGGCCAGCCGCGCATTCGCTTGCGACTGGTCGGAAGGAAGGGGCGCCGGGAATGCGGTGCTTTCTTCGCCTGTTCGAACGGGTGAGGGGGGCCGGGCTTCTGTCGGTTTCCCGCGTCTGACAGTGGCTTTCGCCCGGATGGCCCGGCGGATTTGGGCATGGGCGAGCCGCATCGTCGCGAAGGGGCAGGGTGTGGCCGCGAAGTGCCATTGGCGATTCACCCCGCCGCGATTGTGAGGGATATCGCACCCCGAAGCGAATTGTCTGATGAGCGTGTGGAACTATATTGTTCACTAATCTCGGGCGAGATGCTTGCGCGGCGTAGAAAATTGCGCGAAACCAGCATCGGAGCAATATAGGCTGATCAAGATGGGTGGAAGACGCGATGGCGGCAAAACGGGCAACAGGAGAAACAGGAGTGGCGACCAAGGCCGCGCGCGAACCCGCGCCTGTTGATGCTAATGGCGATGGGGTGAGTTCGCCCGATCGACTTATCGAGGCAATCCATCGGGGGATTTTGGTCGGTCGCTATGTTCCCGGTCAGAAACTGATCGAAGCGGACCTGACACAAAGTCTGGGGATCAGCCGTGGCCCGGTCCGGGAGGCGCTCAAGCGCCTCGATGCCGAAGGGGTTGTCGAGCTGAGCCGTCATCGTGGCGCCTATATTCGTTCGCTAACCCGGCGGGAGGCGCTGGATATCCTCGAAATTCTCGAGGTGCTGACGGCGCTGATCGCACGCCTTGCCGCCAATGCGGTCGTGAGCGACCAGAATGCGGATCTTGTCAGGGACGCATTCGAATGGCTCGAACGCTTTAAGGATCCTGCGCTCGAGAATCTCTCCTTCAACGAGCAGCGCAGCCATTTCTATGACACGCTCATTCGAATTGGCGGGAACACGCAGTTGCAGTCGGTGATGCCGATGATGCGCGTTCACCTGCTTCGGCTGCAGGTGGAGTCCTATTTCAGTCCCGAAGACCGGCGGGATCGCGTCGACGAATATGCGGCGATTACCGACGCTGTGCTGGCTGGCGACGCGGCGCGTGCCCAGCGTGCGATGTATGAACATATGACGCGGATGCGCCAGCGCATCGAACGCTTGCCGGAAGAGGCATTCGCCCTGCGCACATGACGATGCCGTGCGTGGCGTGCCGATCCATGCGGTGCCCCCGCATGTCCGGCGCCTCAAGCCGGCCCGCCCGTCATATTCTCCATGGGGCTTGTGATCGGGCTGGTTGCTGATGCGGCCGGCGCGCGATGACGTGCAATCGGTCGGGCCGCGGTTTCAAATGGATTATAGAGACATGGGGGACGCCAGGGCGCTGCTGCAGTGGATGCGCGTCTCTTCGATTCCTGACCCTGCCCGGTAAGCTTGCGGTGCCGGTCCGCCGCCAGCCGTTCGATATTGGCAGGGTCGGAAGGCGGAGGCGGGGGCATCCGCGATCCCGCGCCATGGCTACGCAATTACCGGACGCCGGAAAGAAGCGCGCCGCAGGTGGCTCATTCCCGTCCGTCGATGAAGCTGAATCGATAATTGTCATTCCTTTCTGTAGGACACAGTGCTACTCACGTCCGGCAAGGCCGCGCCCCGAAGGGTGGGTCAGGTGCACATATGAGAGGATTCGGACATGTACGAGACGATGCGGGCCGCTGTGCTCGAGGGCCCGGGAAAGATCGCAGTCAAGGACATTCCCAAGCCCGAGATCGGCGAGGAGGATGTGCTCATTCGCGTGGTCAATTGCGGCATATGCGGATCGGACGTCCACAGCTTCAAGACGGGAATGTATGTCGAGCCCGGCCAGGTGATGGGTCACGAGTTCATGGGCCATATCTCCGCGGTCGGCGAAAAGGTGGAGGGCATGGCCGTCGGTGACCGCGTGACCGGCTTTTCCGCGAGTGTTTGCGGCGAGTGCGACGCCTGCAAGCGCGAAGAGTTTATCTTGTGCGCCAAGCTGTTCACCGGATCGACCGGCTACGGTCTTCCCGGCGCCTTCGCCGAATATGTGAAAATCGAGAATGCGCAGCTCGGCGCGAACGTCCACAAGCTGCCCGATACGATCGACGACATATCGGCGGCAATGATCGAGCCTGTTTCGGTAGGGGTTGCGGCCGCTGCCGAGGCGAATGTCCAGCCCGGCGACAAGGTGGTCGTGCTGGGCGTGGGGATGATCGGCAATGCCTGTCTGCAGGCCGCGAAAGCTGCCGGCGCGAGTGAGGTGATCGCCGTGGACGTCAGCCCCACACGCCTCGAAATCGCGAGGCAAAGTGGCGCAGACCATGTCTTTGACGCGCGCGACGGCGATGCCACAGAATGGGTGAAGGAAAAATTCGGTATTGCACCGTACCACTATAATGAGGGGGGCAATGCCGATGTCGTCTTCGAGGCGGCGGGGATTGCGCTCACCATCAAGCAATCGCTGGAGATGGTGCGGCCCGGCGGCACCATCTGTTTCGTAGGTTTGCCCGAGCATGCGGCGGCAATCGATACGACCAAAATCGTCCACAAAATGCCCAAGATCGTCGGCTCGCTCGGTGGTGATTTCGTGCCCGCCATCGCCAAGCTGGCGTCGGGCGCAATCAAGGTGCGTCATCTGATGACGCACAGCTTCCCGCTCGAGGAGGCGGCGGAAGCGTTCGCCGTTCAGGTCAAGGCTGGCGAAGCGGTCAAGGTGATGATCGTCGCCGGAGACGGGCGCTAACCGGGTCACCTCGCGCACGCCCGCAGCCGCGATATCGGGTTCCAGGGTCTGATGGAACGGACCCTGGAGCCTGATAAGGCTTCCCGGCGCCGGGTGGCGGGCGCTGGCCGGATGTGCCGCGCTGCTTTGGCGGTCTGAACAGCTGCGATGGCCGGGGCAGTCCGGTCGAAATGTCCCGCGATCAACAGCGCCATGTTCGCTGCCCGCCTGGTGCGTGGGCCTGGTTTGCCATGGCCGATCGCCTGGCTTCTGCGCCGCATCCGGCGATGTGACGTTGCGCGCGAAAAGCGCGCCTTATCCCTCCCATATTTTCGCTGCTTCGATCCGGTCGCGGGGGATGATGCTTGCCCCCTGTTTGCGGAGACATGTCATTTCCTCCTTCAAGATTGCGCTACAATTTTGTTGTGTAAAGACTTGACAGTGTCGCCGCTTCGGTGCGAATAGGTGGGACGCGGAAGATAATGGTCTCAAGCGAAAATTGGGCAACGGGCGAGGAAAATGATGGCAAGATTGCATACCGATCGCGATCGCTATGGCGAGGCACCTGCTTCGTTGCTGGTCGAGGCGGTTCACGGCGCGGTGCAGGATCTGGTGCGAAAGCGATGGGCCGAAAGTGGCGAGAGCTGGGCGGACTTTGTGTTTGGTTCGTCCGACAGGCTTGTGGCCAAGGCCGATATCGAAGCCATCGAGAAAAGGATTCTGGATACAGGCTATCGTTTCGCCTGGTCTTCGATGCTTTCCGCCAGGGACAGGCCGGACATCTATGCGGCCGGAGAAGGTGCCGCCGACGATCCTGATTTCAGTTTCGAGCATCCGGATGCGATCGTCGCGTCGGCCGATGCCGAGGGGCGCGAACAGCGGGGCGTTGGCGACAATGTCGTTCGCTGCCCGGCCGATACCAGCGGGATTGCGCGCTATATCCGCACCAGCGAGCGCGTCATCGACTTTATGAAGAATGGCGTTCCGGAAGATACGATCGCCATTATCGACGACAGTGGCGGAACATTGACCGCTCCCATTCTCGAAGGGTTCAAGGGTGTGATCTGCGCCGGCGGCACCGTTCGGTCGCACCTTGGCATTCTGACCCGCGAATATGGAATTCCTTGCCTGATGAATGCGCGGATCAGCGGCATTCGCGAGGGGCAGCGTGTCTTGATGGAGACCAGCGCGACGGCGCGTACCGCTGAATCCTACCAGAGCGGCATCGAGATGCGCGCGCGCGTGTGGAGGCTCGCATGATGACCAATCCCGACACTCCCACTTATGTCCAGCTGCTCGAGACGAACAATCTCATGCAGAATGTCGGCGATGAAACCTATTGGCTGTGTGTGACGCGAACGGTGCAGGGGTCGAAGCTCTTCCCGGTCTCGGCCTATATCATGTTTTCCTATTTGAATGCCTTCTACCGCTATCCGGCGCTGCTCAGGAAGATCGAAGCGCGGATGAAGGCGGAAGACATTGCCGATCGCAGCCGGAACATGGGCATCAAGATCCAGAATTCTCACATGGGCTGGTGTCTCCCCGCCTTCTATCTGCTCGGTCGCGAATGGCTGATCTCGCTCGGCATGCTGCGGCCGCAGGATGCGGCTGAGGATATTGTCTATGTGCTCGACTTCTGGAAACGCTTCCAGCTGGCCTGGCATCGCAACGACGGTCATCTGACCAACCAGGAATATGGTCATCGCGCACAAATCTTGCCCGATCGCCGGCTCGAGATATTCAAAGGGGACATGTTCCCCTGCGAACCTGGCGATGCGCTGCACAGCGCCGCTCAGGCGTTCATGGCGACCGCCTCGCAATATGGCTTCCTTGTCTCGTGCGAGAGCCGGATCAGCCTGACGAATTCGGGTCCTTACCGGCTCGACGACAGGCACCAGCTGCTGGTTCGCGACTTCATGGATCTTGCCGAATGTTCGTTGCCCTGGCTCGATGGCGTCGCCGCGGACGTTCCGTACAATAATTTCACGGTTACGATGTCGGTTCGCGATTGCCATTTCCATCTCGTCGATGACTGGGGCAGCTTCGAATCCACCCCCGAATTCACCGCCGAGAAACTCGCGGGTGTCGGTCTCTACACATCCGATCCGCTTACCGAGGGGTTTGTGCCCCTTGGCATGGGGTCGCGCGAAGAGCTTGCCAGCATGTTTCGCGAGCTCAACGAGGTGCTGAAGGACGCCACCAACAAATTGTGGGTGCGCATGGCCGAATGGTCGCGCGACCAACTCCTTGACGCCGGCGCGCTCTCCTATTTCGCGGTGGTCAAGGATCTGGCCCATGTGGCCGGTGTGTTCGAGGTCGAGGATTGGTTCGAGATTGATCCGCGTGCGGAGCGCTTCCGTCCGCTGCTCAATGATGAATATGGGAATAGCGTGCTGGGCGAACTCGTCGGCAGCCTGACCCTCCCCAGCCAGCGGGTGTCTCCCTTTGCGATGATGCAGCACAGTGATGCCGCAACGCGCATGTTCACGCCGCTGCCGCTCTCGATCCTGAACGGCGAGGATTATGTGCCGAGCGCGGGGCCGCCGCAGCCCGGCACCAGCCATCTCGATCCCAAGATCGACCGTTACCAGACGAGCCGCGGCAGGCTGACGCTCGCCGAATACAACCGGCTCGCGCGCGAGCACACGCCGGAGATCTGCTCCGATCGGTACCGGTTCCTCTGCGAGACCTGGGTCAAATACAACGCCGGGACGCCCATGGCCGACGAACTTTACAAGGTGGAGCAGCGCCAATCGCGAACGCGGAAAGACCGCGGCACGAAGAATGGAGAAAATTAATGCAGATCGGCTCCATCATCCGGCGCGCCGCCCTCCACTACAAGGACGCGCCATGCCTCGTCGAGGGGGACCGTATCGTCAGCTTCCGCGACTTTGATATTCTGACCGATCGCCTCGGCAATGCGCTGCTCGCGACCGGGCTCAATCCAGGCGACCGGGTCGGCGTACTTTTGCCCAACGGCATCGACTGCCTCGTCGCATATTATGCGCTTGCCAAGTCGGGTCTGGTCCGCGTCTCGCTCAACACCCGGGAGACCCCGGACAATCACGCCTACAAGCTCGCCGACAGCGGTAGCCGGGCTGTGATCTGCGGCGCGGATGACGTCGTGCCCGATACGCTCGACCTCTGTCTGCGTCCCGATGCCATTGCCGAAATGACCCGGAGCGGTGCCTCGACCGCCTGCGCGGTCGATCGCGACCTCGATGCACCCTATCGCCTCGGTTACACCGGCGGCACGACAGGGAAGCCCAAGGGGGTGACGCTGACGATGCGCGGCGAGACGGCCGAACTGTCCGCTTTTCTCATCGATCTCATGCCGGAGATGCACGAGGGCGACACCTTCCTCCATGCCGCGCCGATCGCGCATGCGTCGGGCGCCTTCTTCTTGCCCGCGCTCGTGCGCGGAGTGCGCTCGGTGGTGATGAAGAAGTTCGATCCCGGGGCCTTTCTTGCGCTCGCCGCGTCGGAGAAGGCGTCGATGACCTTCCTGGTGCCGACGATGCTGGCGATGATATTGGAGCAGCCCGAGCGTGCCGACGTGCGCCTCGACCTGCGCCGGATCGCCTATGGCGCGTCGCCGATCGCGGACAGTCTGCTCCGGCGCGGCGAGGCCCGCTTCGGCAAAATCTTCGCGCAGACCTATGGTCAGGCCGAAAGCCCCATGGTGATTACCTGCCTGAAGCCCGAAGACCATGATCGCGTGGGCTCGTGCGGACGGCCCTTCTCCACGGTCGAAGCCGCTATCGTCGACGAGCAGGACAATTTTCTCGCGGTGGGGGAGGTCGGCGAGATCGTGTGCCGCGGCACCCAGCTCATGGCTTATTACTGGAACCGGCCCGAAGCGACCGCCGAGGCATTTCGCAACGGCTGGCTGCACACCGGCGACATCGGCCGAATGGACGAGGACGGGTTTTTCTACATCCTCGATCGCAAGAACGACATGCTGATTTCGGGGGGGTATAATGTCTATCCTCGCGAGATCGAGGATGTGCTCCTTGGCTATGACGGCATTGTCGAAGCCGCTGTCATTGGCCTCCCTGACGAAAAATGGGGCGACCGGATCCATGCGGTGATCGCCGGACGCCCCGGGCTCGATGATCGCGCTGTGCTCGCTTTCGCCAAGGAACGGCTGGCCAATTTCAAGCAGCCCAAGTCGATCGAGATCTGGCCCGAATTGCCGAAAAGCGGCGCGAACAAGATCTTGCGCCGAGAGGTTCGGAACACCGTCACGGCCCGTCTTGGGGGAGGCGCGGCATGAATTCCATGCACCTGATTCTCCATGGCCTTGCGATCAAGAAGCATGCCGGGCCGGACGATATCGCGGGCCTGATCGGGATTGGCGTCGAGGATACGGCCAAATATTTGCAGACCGCCGCGGCTGGCGGCCGCGCGGTCGAAGCGAACGGGAAATATCTGCTGAGCCCGCTCGCCCGCGTCGCGCTCGAAAGCAGCTATTCGCGGCACTATGCCGAGCAGCGTGAAAGCGCCGATTTTTTTGCCGCCTATGAGGCGTTCGAGCGGATCAATGTCCAGCTAAAGGCGCTGATCACCGATTGGCAGACGATGGATGTCGGTGGCGAGCGTGTCGCCAATGACCATAGCGACGCCGATTATGATGCGACAGTCATCGATCGCCTCGGCGACATGCACGAGCGTGCCGACGCGATTCTCAAGCGGTTGGTGAACGGCCTCCCGCGGCTCGACTATTATCGGGAGCATCTGCTGGGAGCGCTCGAGAAGGCCGAGGACGGCGCCATCGAATGGGTCAGCGACGCCAGGATCGAGAGCTATCATACTTTGTGGTTCGAATTGCATGAGGATCTGCTGCGGATCGTCGGGCGGACGAGGGTGGAATAATCATGGCACTTCCTATCGGAGAATGGACCCTCGCGCTCGACGGATCGAGCCTCCCGGACAAGGCCCTGATCGGCGGCAAGGCATGGTCGGTCGCGCGGATGAGTGCCCTCGGCCTCAGTGTGCCACCGGCATTTGTAATCACCACGCGCGCCTGCGCACATTTTCTCGCGGAAGGGGGGGAACCTGCGAGCCTCGCCGACGAAATCGACGCGGGCATCGCCTGGCTCGAAAGCCGCACGGGCCGTACTTTCGGCAGAGGGCCTCGTCCGCTTCTGGTTTCGGTGCGCTCGGGCGCACCGATATCGATGCCGGGCATGATGGACACGGTCCTGAACCTCGGTATCACCGATGCCACCGAGGCCGAACTGGCCGCGGATTTCGGCGATGCCGGATTCGCACGCGATACCCACCGGCGCTTCCTCGATCTCTATGCGCACATCGTTCTGAAGGGTGAACTCCAGATCGACGCCGGCGGCGAACCTGCGCAATGGCGTGCGACGATCGAGCGCGAGACCGGTCAGGCTGTGCCCACCGATGTTCGCGCCCAGCTCAAGTCGGCGATCCGCGCCGTATTCGAATCCTGGAACTCGCGCCGCGCGCGGCGGTATCGCGACCATCACGGCATTTCGCATGATCTGGGCACGGCGGTCGCGGTGCAGGCCATGGTATTCGGCAACGAAGGCGAGCGTTCGGGAACCGGCGTGCTGTTCAGCCGCAACCCGTTGTCGGGCGTTCCTGAAGCCTATGGCGAATATCTCGGCAGCGCGCAGGGCGAAGACATTGTGTCGGGGAAACATACCCCGAAGCCTTTGGCGGCGATGCGGGAGACTATGCCCGAAGTGCATGACGAACTTCTCGCTGCCGCGCAGAGACTCGAGCGAGAGGGCCGCGACGTCCAGGACATCGAATTCACCGTGCAGGGCGGCAAACTCTATCTGCTGCAAACCCGCGCGGCGAAACGCTCGCCGCGTGCTGCGGTACGGATCGCGGTCGACATGGTCTCCGAAGGGATGATCGATGCCGGTGAGGCCTTGTCCCGCGTGTCGAGCGAGCAGGTGCGTATCTTGCTGAGCCCGCAACTTGCCGAAGGATCGGTCGAGCTGATCAGCCCGGCCTTGATCGGTGAAGCTGCATCGCCCGGCGTCGGCGTCGGCGTCGTCGTGATGGATTCCGATGAGGCCGAGCGCCGTGCCAAGCTGGGCGAAACAGTGGTTCTGGCTCGCGCGACGACCAGTCCCGACGATCTCCACGGCATGATTGCCGCTTGCGCGATACTGACGGAACATGGCGGTTCGACAAGCCATGCCGCCGTTGTCGGCCGCGCACTCGGCCGCCCCTGCGTCGTCGGGTGCGGCGAGGGGACTCTGGCAGCGCTCGCAGGCCAGATGGTAACCGTCGATGGCCAGGCGGGAAAAATCTATCTCGGGGCCCTTCCTGTCGTGAAGCCGAGCGAGGATGACGATGCAACCCTGCGCCAGTTGACGATCTGGGCCCGCGAGAGGGCATCGATAGCCGTCACATCCTCCGATGCCGGGACCGACGTCATCGATTTCGACGGCAATGTCGAGGAACCCGGCACCTTGTTCGCTTCGCTTCCGCGCGGTGCGACCGTGTCGGGCGCCCTGTTCGCCAATGACGCGAACGCCGTCCGCGCAGCGATCGCAGCGGGGGCCGGAACCATCATAACAAAGCCGGTTTTGCCGGCGCTTCTGGCGGCGGCTCAACGCCCCAGCGAAGTTTGAAAGGATGAGCGTGAACGGAATTTCTACGCAGGATATCGAAGCGCTGATGGCGTTGTTCGAGCGTACCGAGTGGAAGGCCATGCACCTGACACTCGGTGATTTTGACCTGTTCCTCAGCAAGGATGGCAGCGGGACCGATCGGCCGGGCGCTTCATCGGCTCCGGCTCCGTCCGTTGCGCCCGCTCAGGCTTCACCCGCCCTGGCGTCGGCTCCGGAGGCGCCGTCTCCGGTGGACAGGGATGCGCCTGCCGTCCCGCCCGGCTGGGCGCTGGTTACCGCAACCAGTCTCGGGACCTTCTACCGCTCGCCGAAGCCCGGTGCCCCCATGTTCACCGAACTGGGTGCCAATGTCGCAGAGAATTCCGAGCTCTGCCTGATCGAGGTGATGAAGCTTTTCACCACGTTGCGGGCAACCACAACCGGCACGGTACGCGAAATCTATGCGGAGGACGGCCAGCTGGTTGAGTTCGGCCAGCCGCTGTTCCTGATCGAACCCGATGTCTGATCCAGCCCCCTCGAACGGACGACTGTTCGTCGCCAATCGCGGCGAGATCGCTCTTCGGGCGATCCGCGCGGCGCAGGCGCTCGGCATGGAGGCGGTGCTTGGCGTTTCGGCTGCCGATCGCGACGGGCTCGGCGCGCGGACGGCGGATCGGGTTGTCGTGCTCGGCCCGGCACAGGCGCGCGATTCCTATCTCAATGCGGACCTGATCGTCCATGCCGCCAGGGCGACCGGCTGTACGGCGCTTCATCCTGGCTACGGCTTTCTCTCGGAGCGAGCGGAACTGGCCGAGCTTTGCGGCGAAGAGGGCATCGCCTTCGTCGGACCGACGCCCGAATCGATCCGGCAGGTTGGTGACAAGCTGTCCGCCCGGGCGATGGCCAAGGCTGCAAAGGTGCCGATGACCAGCGGCAGCGATGCTGTCGATGACGTGGCCCACGCGCTGCGTCTTGCGGAGCAAATCGGCTATCCCGTCATCACCAAGGCATCGGCCGGTGGAGGCGGGCGGGGAATGGTCGTCGCACACACGCCAGAGGAGCTTGCCGCGGCCTTCGACCAGGCGGTGACGACGGCCCGCGAGGCGTTCGGCGATGGCACCTTGTTCATCGAGCGCTATGTCGAGGTGGCACGGCATATCGAGGTCCAGGTTATCGGCGACGGCAAGGGCGGCGTGGTTCATTTTGGCGAGCGCGACTGTTCGATCCAGCGCCGCTATCAGAAGATGATCGAGGAGGCGCCCGCGGCCATCCTCTCGCCCGATGTCCGCAAGCGACTCCATGTCGCGGCGGTGGGGCTGCTCTCGTCGATCGATTATCGCAATGCCGGCACGGTCGAGTTTCTCTACGACAGCGCCAGCGAAGAATTTTTCTTCATGGAAGTGAACGCCCGCATCCAGGTCGAACATCCCGTTTCCGAAGCAATCACCGGCACCGACCTGATCCAGGCGCAGATCCGTCTTGCGACGGGTGAGATCACCGATTTCGCACAGAGCGACATCCATCCCAGCGGCCATGCGATCGAGGCCCGCATTATCGCGGAGGATACGGATCGCGATTTCATGCCTTGTCCGGGCCGTATCACCAACTGGTCGCCGCCCACCGGCCCCGGGGTCCGGGTCGACAGCGCGATGGAAACGGGTGCGATGGTGCCGCCCTATTATGACAGCATGATCGCCAAGCTGATTGTCCATGGCGCAAGCCGGGAAGAAGCGGTCGGCAGGCTCGCCAAGGCGCTGGACGACTTCGAGGTGGAAGGAATCTCCACCAATATTCCGCTGCTGAAGTTCATCGTCGCTCATCCGGACTTCCGAACCAACAACATCAATACGCGCTGGCTGGAGACGGAATTGCTTCCCGCCTATCGCGCGCGACAAGGACGCTGACCTCATGGCCCATGTGGAATTTCTCGACCAGACCATTCGCGACGGACAGCAGAGCCTGTGGGGCATGCGCCTCCAGGCAGGCATGGCGTTGCCGGCAGCATCATGGCTCGACCGATCAGGTTTCCGCGTGATCGATCTGACGGGCTCGAACCATTTCGAGGTGCTGATCCGCCATTGCCGCGAAAATCCGTGGGCGATGATGGATGCACTGGTTGAGGCAATGCCCGATACGGTGCTCCGTTCGGGCATGCGCTCCAACGCCAGCGTGACCTTCCGTACGACGCCCGACGCGCTGATGGATGCCTGGATGCGTCAGCTCAATCGACATGGCGCGCGCAGCTTCTGGATCTATGACGTGCTGTTCAACATCGACAAGATGTTGCGGCTTGCCAAGGTCGCGAAGGAATTCGGGTCGGAGGTCGCGGGCGCGATCATGTTCACCCTCTCGCCGGTCCACGACGACGCCTATTATGCCGACAAGGTCGACAAGCTTTCGGCGTCGGACGATATCGATACGATTCTCCTCTACGACACGGCCGGCGTGCTCGAAAAGGAGCGGCTGACGACGCTGCTCCCCGCGATCGTTTCGAAGGCGCGCGGCAAACCGATCGAGTTTCACGCGAACAATATTCTGGGCCAGTCGGGCAAGGCCTATCTCGACTCGATCCCTCTCGGTGTCACCATCCTGCACACCGCGAGCCGGCCGATGTCCAATGGGCCCTCGGTGCCTTCGACGGAAAGCGTTGTCGACAATATCGAGCTGCTTGGCCACACCCACAGCCTTGACAAGAGCCTGTTCGGGCCTGTCGCGACGCATTTCGAAAAGGTCGGCAAAGCCGCCGGTTTTCTGGTCAACCAGCACAATGAATATAATGTGCTGTCGACCCTTCATCAGATTCCCGGCGGAATGATCGGTACGCTCAAGGCGCAGCTCGCCCAGCACAGGATGTCCGATCGCTTCGAAGAGGTTCTCAAGGAAGTGGCGATCGTCCGCCGCGAACTCGGCTATCCGGGCATGGCGACGCCGTTCAGCCAGCTCGTCGGTATCCAGGCGGTGCTGAACGTGGTGAAGGGGGAGCGCTATGCCATTATCCCCGATGAAATCCTTGAATATGCGGCGGGCTATTATGGGCAGCCGGTCGCGCCGATCGACGCCAATGTGCTGGATCGCATCATGTCCAGCGCGCGCGCGAAGCATGTCCTTGACCATCCGCCCGAACAGCCGACCATCGAGGAACTGCGCAAGCGCTACGGCACCGACGATGACGATGAACTGATTCTGCGCGCGCTGATGCCCGAATCCGATCTGCAGAAAATGCGCGAGGCGGGTCCGCTCAAGCGATCCTATCCGATGCTGTCGTCGCCCGAACTGGACCAGGCGGCCAAGCTGATGAAAACCGCGAATTCGCCCTATGTGCAGTTCAGGAGCGCCGGCTTGTCGCTGATGCTGAGCCGCTGACTGTGCGGCGCGCCGTCATTGTCGATGTCGTCCGGTCGCCCTTCGGCCGCGGCCGCGCAGGTGGCGCGCTCGACGGTCTTCATCCGGTCGATCTTTATGCGCAGATATTGCGCGGCCTTGTCGCGCGCACGGGCATCGATCCGGCGCTGGTCGAGGATGTCATCACCGGCTGCGTCATTCAGGTCGGTGAGCAGGCCGGCAATATCGGCCGGCAGGCGGCACTGGCGGCGGGATTTCCGGAAAGCGTCCCGGCGCTGACCCTCGATCGCAAATGCGGTTCGGCCCAGCAGGCGGTCGATTTCGCCGCGCAGGGTGTGATTGCGGGCGCCTATGACATTGTCATCGCCGGTGGCGTCGAGATGATGAGCCTCGTTCCGATGCGTGCCAACCGGCTCGGCAAGGACGCCGACGGGGTCCAGCTCAAGGCGCGCTATCCGGACGGGTTCATACGTCAGGGGATATCGGCCGAGCTGATCGCCGCGTGCTGGAATATTTCGCGCGAGGAAATGGACAGCTTCTCGCTGCGCTCGCATCGTCTCGCCGCGGCCGCCGAGGACAGCGGCGTCACGGCGCGCGGCATCGTCCCCGTTGAAGTTCCCAGCCCGTCGGGACCGCGATGGGTGGACCGGGACGAAGGGGTGCGGCGCGATACGTCGCTGGAGCGGCTGGCCACGCTCAAACCGGCCTTTGAGGATGCGGCCATGTCGGCGCGCTACCCGCAGATCCGCTGGAGTGTGACCGCCGGCAACGCAAGCCAGGTCACCGACGGCGCGACGGCAGCGCTCATCATGGAAGAAAAGACAGCCGCGCGGCTGGGCCTGACGCCGCGCGCCGCAGTCACGCATTTCGCGGTGGCAGGCGATGATCCGATCCTCATGCTCACTGCGGTCATGCCCGCCACGCGCAAGCTGCTCGATCGGGCCGGGCTGTCCGTCAGCGACATTGCCGTCTTTGAGGTCAATGAGGCCTTCGCTTCGGTTCCGCTCGCATGGATCAAGGATCTGGGTGCCGATCCGGATCGGGTCAATCGCCATGGCGGGGCGATCGCGCTGGGCCATCCTGCCGGCGCTTCCGGCGGGCGCCTGCTCATCAATCTGCTTGCTGCGCTCGACGAAAGCGACGGCCGGTTCGGCATCCAGGCGATGTGCGAATCCGGTGGTATGGCCAACGGCACGCTCTTCGAGAAAATCTGATTTTGAAGCGGGACGTGATCCGGCGCGACCCGGGCGCCGCCGCCGCCTTGCAAGCGTCAACGCGATCCTGACCGCCGGCAACGGGGCAGGGCGCCGATCCACGAAGAAGCCGGCAGTGGCTCTTCGTGGATCCGGGCAGTCATATGGGCGGCGCAGATAGTCCGCCATCGGCTACGGGATTCGACTGCAAGCCGGGCGGAATGCCCCAAAAGCTTTGCGGTTTGAAGATTCCTGCGTCGATTGCCTTGCACCTAGCTGAGGGAGGACTGTGCCAGCGCGGTATCAAAATAGGAGCGGACCGAAGCGATCTTGTCGCCTTTGACGACGAAAAGATAATGATATTGATTGAAATATTCATTCCCGGATTTCAGCTTTGCACGCGTTTCCGTCTCAATCGCGACCCGGTCATTTTCGCACGTCGTGCCAATTATCTTGAGGGTTTCGCTGCCCTCTTCGATGAGTGACTGGAAATAGGCGTTTGCCGCTTCGGCCTGATGCTGGATTTCCCCGGCTCCCGTCATCCAGAATATGAAATCGGCGGTACAATATTGCTCCATCGCGGTGGGGAGCCCGCGGTCTGCCATGGTTTGCAGGAATTGCGTGGCCAATTGCTTCGGCTCATTCATTTGTCTTCTCCAGCTTGTTGCCATCGTCCCCGGCGCCGCAGCGCCATCGATGATCCGTTCAAAAATATCTGCGGACTTGGAAAGGCGGGTCACGCCGCGGCGACATGCCCCTTTGGCGTCAATGCCCTACCCATTGCGGACGGCGCTTCTCGATGAAGGCGCGGGGCCCCTCCACAAAATCGTCGGTCTTCATGATCACCGCCTGAGCCGCGAGGCTCAGTCGATTCAGATCGGAATCGGTGCGGTCGAAAGCGAGCCGCGCGACCTTGAGGCTCTCCCGCACGGCGAGCGGCGCATTTTCGCAAATCTGCCGGGCCAGGGTGATCGCCGCGTCCAGCACGTGGGCGTTCGGTACCATCTGGTTGATCAATCCCATGTCGAGCGCGCGACTCGCCGGCAGAGCCTCTCCGGTGGCAACCAGTTCCAGGGCTATGGCACGCGGAAGCATGCGGGGGAGGCGATAAATGCCGCCCGCCGCCGCAACCAGACCGCGCTTGACCTCAGGAAGAGCAAAGCGCGCATCTTCGGACGCGATGATCAAGTCGCAGGCCAGGGCGAGTTCGAAGCCGCCAGCCATCGCCACACCCTCGACCGCGGCTATCCATGCCTTCGCCCGGTTCGCGTGAACGAAGGCCGCGAAGCCGGCGACGGGATCGATCAGATTGTCCATTCCCCCGGCCGAAATTTCCTTCAGATCGGCGCCGGCGCAAAAAGCCTTGCCGCCCTCGCCGGTCAGGATCGCGACCCAGATATCGGGATCATTTTCCACCTTGTCGACGATCCGGCGCATTGCGCTTGTGGCCGCACCATTGATTGCATTTCGTGCTTCGGGCCGGCGCAGCGTCACAAGCGCGATATGATCGTCGATCATCTCCAAGCTGACGGCGTCCGAGTCGGTATCGGCCATAATTCCTCCTTTTCACGCAATTCCGGCGGTTGCCGGAACCGTCTTGCATTTCCATCTTCTGCAATATAATAGGGCGAAATTGTAAAACAATAAAGCAGTGCAATGATGCGAAAAGAAAATGGAACATATGGCGTCGCGGGCGCCGGCCTCATGGGATCCGAAATCGCCTTGGTGCAGGCATTGGCGGGGCACGACGTGCTGCTTCTGGATCGGGATCGGGACGCGCTCGATCGCGCGATGGCGCGGCTGGCACTGGTGCTGGACAAGGGGATTGGGCGGGGGTTCTATGAGGACCGGGCTGCCTCCGAAGCGCTCTCCCGCATCCACCCCACCGTCGACATTGCCGATTTTTCCGGATGCGACATCGTCACCGAGGCGGTATTCGAGGACCTCGACGTCAAGGCTCTGATCCTGCGGCAGCTGGATGAAGTGCTTCCACCTGGTGCGATGATCGCGACCAATACGTCGACGATCCCGATTTCGACGCTGGCGTCGCACGTCGATGCGGCGCGGCGTCCGGACTTTATCGGCATGCATTATTTCTCGCCGGTGAGCCGGATGAAGCTGGTAGAAGTCGTACCTGCTATCTTCACCAGCGAGGCATGTGTTGCGCGCGCCTATGCGCTCGCCGAAGCGACGGGCAAGGTGCCGATCCGGGTGAAGGACGTGCCGGGCTTCGCGATAAACCGCGTGCTGCACATGTTCATGATCGAAGCCGTCCGCTTGATCGAAGAGGGCGTGGTCAGCGTTGAGGATCTCGATACAGCCTGCCGATTGGGTCTTGGTCATCCGGTGGGGCCGTTCGAACTGATGGACGCAACCACATCGAGCCTCTGTCTGTCGGCACAGCAGATCATGTTTGACGCCTATGGCGAACGCTTTCGTCCCCGGCCGCTTCTCAGGCAGCGGGTCGAGGCTGGCCTCGTCGGCGGCAAGGGGCGTCAGGGCTGGCGCTGACAGGCGCGCAAGCGCTGCAAGGCGCCGGTTCGGCGGGGGCTCTGGAGGAGATTGACCCCGCCAAACCATCAGGCTTCGTCGAGATTTCCTATTGTGGTCCTATAAGATTATAGTACAATCCTGCTCAAGAAACGAAAAACTGCTCGGAGAGAACCATGACTGACACTGCCCTTGATTGCGACGATTTCGTTGTCCGCTATCGCGACGATCTGATTGCGAACGGATATTCGATCATGCCGGACGCGCTCGACCCCGCCTTCTGTGACGAGCTTATCGCGGAATTCGGTCGCATGCGGGGCAAATGGCACCGCCACCATGTGCAGGATTTCCATGGTCGCCGGACAGCCCGCTATTTCGACCTTCTGAACGCCGCACCGATCTTTCAGAAGATTCCTGTCGCGCCCAAATTGCTGCCGGTCGTGCGCGCGACCATAGGCGATGACTGTCTTTTAAGCACTTTCGGATCCGTCTCGATCGGGCCCGGCGAGCCGGCTCAGATCATCCATGCGGATGATAGCACGCATCAACTGCCCCGGGATCATCCGATCTTTTTCGTCAATATCATCCTGGCGCTCAGCGATTTCACCGACGAGAATGGAGCCACCAGGCTCGTTCCTGGAAGCCATCTCTGGGACACGTATCCAGATTATGCGAAATCGGCCGAATATGAAACCATTGCCGCCGAAATGCCCAAGGGCAGCGCGCTGCTCACGCTGGGTTCGATCTATCATGGCGGCGGGGCAAACCGGACGAAGGACGAGGTTCGCCACGGCATGACTGTCGCCTATGTGGCAAACTGGGCTCGGCCGCAGGAGAATTTCAACGTCTCGGTATCGCAGGAGCGCGCCGCCACCTTCGACCCGGATCTGCAGGACCTGATGGGCTGGCGTTTCGATAAGCTGCTCGGTCGCGTCTATACCGCCCCCGAACATTATAGCGGGCCGATGGCCGACAGGATCGCAGTGAAGGAAGATTGCCAGCTGTAGGGCATGGCCCCTCGCGTCGCCGGAGCTGCTGTCGGCAAATTTGGACGGGGCTGGCGGCCCCGCCCAGAGGTCCCCGGTTCGCGCTTCCGGCGACCGGCCCTCCGGTCGATGGACCAAGCTTCATAGGGGCGGCTCTTCAATGAGAATCCACGCATTCGCGTGAATTTGCCGTGCCGGGCTGGTTCGGCTGACGATGGCTCGTGGCCGGCATTTCGCTTGGTGAGCCGCATGGCATTTGGATGGCCCCGCGTCACGATTTGCTCTTGTGGCCCTGCAATATTATAGTACAATCTTGAATGAAAATAAAATAGACTCTGGGAGAGATTTGGTCATGGGTACATACCTGTTTTCGACGACCGCTATTGCAGTGGCGATGACACTGGTTGCGAGTCCTGCGCAGGCGGCGGAAGCCGCTGCGCCTGAAGCGGCTGCCGCCGAGGGCACTGCGCCTGAAGCATCCCCGCCTCAAACGGCTTCGAGCAGCGGGGGGATCGAGGAGATCATCGTCACCGCCCGCCGTAAGGAGGAAGGGATGCAGACGGTTCCTGTCGCGGTCAGCGCCGTGACCGAAGACCAGATTGCCGCCCGCGGGAACTTCGAGGTGACGGACCTCCAATATACGGTGCCGAGTCTCAATGCGACGGCCTTCGGCGGCTCGCGCAACTCGGTAATTTTTTCCCTGCGGGGTCAGAGTCAGGCGGGTGGCACCCTGTTTCCCGCAGTGCTTACCTATTTCGCCGAAGTCCCCATCATCAAGCTGAATCGCGGGCAATTCTTCGACCTCGAGAATGTCCAGGTGCTGCGCGGTCCCCAGGGGACGCTATTCGGCCGCGTGACCGATGGCGGCAATATCATGGTGACGCCCAAGGCGCCTGTCGATCGCTTCGAGGGATATGTCGAAGCCAAGGTCGGGAATCATGACCTGCGCGGAGCGGCCGGCGCGATCAATGTGCCCATCATCCCCGAGAAGCTTCTCTTGCGCGGGGCTTTCGAAATCAACCGGCGCGATGGTTATACGCGAAATCTTGGTTCGGGCCGGATGCTCGATGACGTGCATTATGATTCCGCCCGCGTCAGCCTGCTTTTCAGGCCGGTCGAGGAATTCGAGAATACGCTCATCTACAATTATAACGCGGTGGACGAGAACGGAACCTCGAACAAGATTGTCAATTTTAACCCGCTGGGTCTCCTTGGCACGCTCAATGGCCCGGATTTTGTGGCCCGGATTCAGGCCGATCTCGCGGCGCAGCAGGCCAGGGGGCCGCGCGTTGTCGATATCGGCTCGCCGGTTTGGGGCGACAATTATGGAATATATTCCAGGGCCAAAAATACCTATGTGATCAACCGGACATCGTGGCAGGTCAGCGACAATATCGAAATCCGGAACGTCGTTGGTTATGTGTCTTTCAAGAATCATTGGGGCTCGGACTTCGATGGAAGTTCGCTTGCCGTGGTGGACACGGCGAATGTCTTTTTACCTGATCCCGAATTCTACAAGAAACAGTGGAGCGAGGATTTCCAGATTCAGGGCCGTGCCTTCGGCGACAAGCTGAATTATACCCTCGGCACCTATTGGGATTGGCAACATACGCCCGAAGGGCGTGCGGAAAATACATCCGTCAGCTTGCTGGGGCTGCCGCTGCAGAGAATTATCGTCAACTATTCCAAGACCCGCAGCAAGGCAGTTTATGGACAGATCAACTATGATCTCTCGGATCTGGTCGAGGGGCTGAAACTCGACGCCGGGCTGCGCTACACCAAGGATACGGTGAAGGCGAAGTTCGCAAATTATCTGGGGCTTGCCGACTTTAGTCCTGGCGCCATGCCGCATGGGCAGTGCGTCACCAATCTTGCGGACTATCCGGCGATGCTCCCCGCCCTCAGCTCGCCCTGTGCCAGGGCTGAAGCCAGTTCGAGCGCGGTGACAGGCACATTCGGCCTCAATTATCAGCTCAATTCAAGAACCTTCGTCTATGCGAAGGTCAGCCGCGGCTATCGCCCCGGAGGCATCAACGGGGTCAGGACCGAGGGGGTGGATACCAGCTACGGTCCGGAATATGATTTGAGTTTCGAAGCCGGTGCCAAGCTCGACTATAATATCGGTCCCATGCAGGCGCGCACCAATATCGCGCTCTATAGCGACCGCTTTACCGATATTCAGGCGAATGTTCTTCAGCTTGGCCCTGGCGGGGTGGTGGCCGTGTTGCTCACCAACGCCGCCGAAGCGCGGATCAAGGGCATTGAACTGGAGCAAACGCTCGTGCCGTTTGATGGCATGACGCTTGGCGCAACCTGGGCCTATACGGATGCGCATTATGTGAACAATCTGAGCCCCGCCGAACTGGAAATCGCCTGTCCGAGCAACCCGCTGACAAATACCACGCCCGGATTCGGATTCTGCCCGCTCAATCCGCTCCCGAGCACGCCCAAGCATATGGTCAATCTGTCGGCGCAATATACTTTGCCGCTGCCATCGGATTATGGCGAGGTGACGATCGGTGGAAACTGGTATTATCGCTCCGCCTTGGCCGCCTCTTTCTCGACGCCCGACAGCCGGTCGGCGCCTCTGGGGCTGCTGAATCTCGACATGACATGGAAAGGCGTCCTCGGGTCCAGGCTGGATGCGACGCTCTTTGCCAGCAACGTCACCAACAAGACTTATCGCCTGCAACCGAGCTCGCTTATCGGAGCCGCCTCATATGGCATTACCACCGCCGGCTATGGTGAGCCTCGCATGTGGGGTCTGAAGCTTCGCTACAGCTTCGGAGCAAATTAGTTTCAAAGGGGTGGTCGCCAGAACCCGGGAAGCCCGAGTTGCCTGAGCCGGCTTATGGTTTCCGCCCCACTCCCACCAGCCGAGCGGTGAACTCGGTTTTGCCATCTGCAAATATAAGAGGATCGAGATATGGATAAAGCGACGTCTGGCGGTTCGGAGATCGAAGTCGATGCCGAAGCTCTCCGTCAAAAATACCGCGAGGAGCGCGACAAGCGCCTGCGGCCTGACGGCGCCACCCAATATCTCAGCGCGGAAGGCGATCTGGCGCGCTTTCGCGACGATATCTACGCCGAACCCCTGGCGCGCGATCCGGTCGAGATGGATGTTGGCGTGGTCATTATCGGCGGCGGGTTTTCGGGCCTGCTGGCGAGCGCGCATCTTCACAAAAGGGGCGTCGAGGACTTTTGCATAATCGAGGAAGCAAGCGACTTTGGCGGCACCTGGTACTGGAATCGATACCCGGGGCTCGCGTGCGATGTGGAATCATATTGCTATCTCCCCCTGCTGGAAGAGGTCGGGTATATTCCGACCCGGAAATATGCCAGCGGGGACGAGATTTTCGAGCACTGCCAAAGGCTTGGTCATCATTATGATCTGTACCGCCGGGCCCATTTCCAGACGACCGTGACGAGCGTCGCATGGGACGAGGAAAGCGCGCGCTGGATTATCAAGACCAACCGGGATGATGTTTTCAAGGCGCGGTTCCTCATTCGCGGCGGCGGCGGATTGAACAAGCCGAAGCTTCCTGGCGTGCCGGGGATTGCGAAGTTCAAAGGACATTCGTTCCACACTGTTCGCTGGGATTATGACTATACCGGCGGCGGCCCAACGGGAGACCTTGCCGGGCTGAAGGACAAGCGCGTCGCAATCATCGGTACCGGTGCGACAGCAATCCAGTGCATTCCCCATCTCGGGGCTTCGGCGAAACAGCTCTATGTCTTCCAGCGGACTCCGTCGTCGATCAATGTGCGCGCCAATCGGCCGACCGATCCTGAGTGGGTTCAATCGCTTTCGCCGGGCTGGCAAAAGGCGCGGATGACGAATTTCGAGTCCATGGTCGGCGGAATCTACCAGGAAGAGGATCTGGTCGCGGATGGATGGACCGATATCTTCTCGACGGTGTTTCAGTTCGCGGCGCAGGACAAGACCAAGCTCACGCCGGCGGATGTCCTTCAAATGGCCGACTTCCAGAAAATGGAGGCGAACCGCAGGAGGATCGATGAGGTCGTGAAGGATCGCGACACCGCAGAAGCGCTCAAGCCATGGTATAATATGATGTGCAAGCGGCCGTGCTTCAGCGACGAGTATCTGCAGACGTTCAATCGGGAGAATGTGAAGCTCGTCGATACCAAAGGAAAGGGCGTACAGGAAATCACCGAGAATGCGGTCGTCGTCGACGGGCAGGCCTATGAGGTGGATTGTATCGTATATGCGACGGGGTTCGGCTTCGGCGTCTCGAGCGAAGACCAGATGGGCTATGAAATTTATGGCCGGGACGGTGTCACGATCACAGAATATTGGGCGAGCGGTCTGAAGACATTGCACGGCATGCACACCAACCATTTCCCCAATTATTTCGTCACCTTCGGGCCGCAGGGTCCGCTCTCGATCAACATTCCCTATGCCCTCGAAGCGCAGACCGAAGTGATTGGAGAGATTATTGCGGACTGCATGAAGAACAGGGTGAAGACATTCGAGGTGACTGCCGAAGCCGAAGCGCGATGGCAGGAAAAGCTGCAGGACAAAGCATTTTCGCGAGCGAAATTCTACGAGGAATGCACGCCATCCTATTATAATGCCGAGGGAACATCGATCGGGTTTTTGGACCTCTTCTACTTCGGCGGACCGGTCGACTATCGAGCGGTCGTGCGCGATTGGTTCGATACCGGCGGCATTGAGCGGGACATCAAGAGAACATATCTGGACAGCGAAGAGGTGGTGCCGAGCCACGAAACCGCCGAGGGGTAGCGGGCAGCGTCAGGGGGCGTTCTCGTGCTTGCGCGCTGCGCCCTCCACGGACGGTGCCGCTCGCACGAGCCTCTGACCGCGCGCTCGCGGCCACTCGGGGTAAGGAGAATATCGATATGGCCAGGTATAGATTGATCGCATTTACCGACCCGGTAGCGGGCCGGGACGAGCAATATAATGACTGGTATAACAACGTCCATCTCGCGGATGTCGTTGCGATCCCCGGCTTCATTTCCGCTCAGCGCTTTGTCCTGAAAACGCCCAGTGCCGGCGAGATCAGGAACAAATATGTCGCAATTTACGACATGGAAACCGACGACCCCGCAGGCGTGATGGCCGAGATCGGCCGCCGCGCCGGTACCGAACAGATGGTCGTCTCGCCGGCCCTCGATGCGACGTCCGAAAACAGCGGAATCTTCGAGCCCTGTTCGGAAATTGTCTACGCCCCGAACCCGCCGCGAGGCGGGCCTGCCTGAAGGCGCCCGCCGCGCCCGGTCGGGCGCCGCGCGGTATTGGAAGAAATGGATACGCAAACATGTTTGATCTCACTGGCAAGGTCGCGCTCGTAACCGGCGCAGGCCAGAATGTTGGCGCAGGAATTGCCAAGGCGCTCGCCAGGGCGGGCGCCGTCGTGGCCGTCAACGATTATCACGCCGATCGCGCCGAACAGGTTGTGAAAGAAATTGTGGCGGCCGGTGGGCGCGCAGTTCCTGCGGTGTTTGACGTGACCGATCTCGCGGCCGTGACCCAGGCCGTACAGTCTCTGGTCAAGGCCGAAGGCGCCCTCGACATTCTGGTCAACAATGCCGGAAATGCCGGCGCGGTGCCGGTCAAACTGGAGAAGTTTGTCGATGCGGACCCGGCGGAATGGCATGCGACAATCGATGTCAACATCTATGGGGTGCTCAATTGCTGCAAGGCGGCGCTGCCCTCGATGATGGATCGTGGCTGGGGGCGGATCATCTCGATTTCTTCCGCTTCGGGATTGCGGGGAGCCGACATCGGCGTGGCCGTCTATTCGGCGGCCAAGGCGGGCGGCCTCGGTTTCACCCGGGCGCTCGCTGCCGAAGTGGGTCGGTCGGGCATTACGGTCAATGCGATCGCGCTGGGGATGATCCCTGCGCATGAGGTTACGGCGGCGGACCCCTTGCTCGGGGAGCGTGTCGGGTCGATTGTTGTTGGCCGGACCGGGACTCCTGACGACGCGGCCGCGCTCGCCATCTATCTCGCATCGACCGAGGCATCATGGATCACCGGAGACACCATCCTCCTCAACGGGGGGAGCTATATGCGGTGAATATCTCCGGTTGGCGTCCATTGCGCCGCGGAGTCTGTTTCGGCGGCCGCGCATCCGCTTGCCCCGTTTGCGGGCTCTATATTACCCGATAATTCGAGAATGATGCCAGCCGCGCTCACGCGGCGGCTGTGACGCCCGCATTGGCGCCGGGCGCTGCCGCGGAGGTTTGACGCGCGGCATGGCCACCCTCCCGGACATCGAATTGCCCGGCGCGGGCCCGGTCAACACGGGCGCGACACGCGATACAGATCGAGGCTTCCTTTCATTTGCCCGGGAAGGCTGCGCGGCGATCGTTCCATGCGACCGACGCGCAGCCCTCCGTAGCAAGCTGCATTCTATAATTTATAGAAGTGCTTCTGGATCATCGGGTGGCCTTCCGGGTCATACACATGCGTGACCATCGTCTGGCCATCTTCGCTGAGGCGGCGAAGCATGGTGTAGTTCATGATGCCGTCCAGAGCGAGGCTCAGGCGATAGTGCGATCGGCTGTCCACATATACCTGCTTGACCATGCCAACGGCCCGTCCGGCCTTGAAGCCGTTGATCTCGATCCAGGTCTTCTGGCCCTCGGGCGTCGAGAGATCGCCCTCCACCCGATCGAGGACATAGGGGACCCAGTCCGTCTGATCATAGGCGCATTGGTAACCCATATGGGCGAAGATTCCCGGCTGGCTCTCGTTCTTGTGCGTATAGGCCATCACATTGCCGTAATGGTGCATTGTGATTGTCTGGCTCAGCCATGGCTCGGGGACCCACTGGTCCGCCTTATAATCCCAGATCTTGGACTTGTCGGTGTCCATTTCCCAGATGCCGTCAAAGCCGGCGATGTCCAAAATCCTACTCATGGCGCTCCCTCAAAAGACCGGAACCGAGGTTCCAAACCATGTTCAGCGCTACCAGCCGGTCTTTGGTGGGTCAAGAATGATTGACAGAATTGTCCTATAATTTTATCGTATGAAATACGGATGGTTCTGCTGCATCTCGTTGTTCTGGAACGGGGGCCGGCATGGACGTAGCCGCGCATCGGTGCGCCTGTCCGTGAATGAGCGCTGGCGCCGGCTGTTACGGCGGGGGCGAGCATTCGATTTCAAGACCATATGCGCGCCGTCGCAGGCGCGCATATGACCGGGAGAATGCATCATGATCGAGTCCGCCACCGCATCGTCCGTCATCGCGGCGCTCGCGCGGAAGTTTTTCGACTCCATCGAGGAGGGCGACATGCAAGCGGTGGCCGACTGTTATGCCGACAACCCCCGGATCTGGCACAATACGGATGGCAAGGAGATGACGCTGGCCGATATGATCGCCGCGCTACGCGGTCTCTGCGCGCACTTTCCCGAGCGCCGCTTCAGGGATCGCCGGGTCCATGTCTTCGACGGCGGGTTTGTGCAGCAGCACAATTTCTGGGCCCGGCATCCGGACGGTAACGAGATTCAGCTTGCCGCCTGCGTGGTCGGGCGCGTCGTGGACGGTCACATCGAGCGTCTCGACGAGTATCTGGATTCGGCGCCGCCCGGGCCGCCGACGGAGGGTCGGGGCGCGCGCTCCTGATGGGCCGGTCCCGAGGAGGAGCGATGCCCGGCAATTCTGGCGCCTCGGACCGGACGCCGGCCGCCCGCATGTGGCGAAACGGCATTCCGGTCATAGATAAATACAATATTGTAGTCCGATAGTGCATTGCCTGCGCTGATGGAGTGTGAGATTGCTTCGGGACCCGCCGCGATTGACAGCTGAAGCAGCTGCTTTGCGGGGCAAGAGATAAAGGGCGCGCCATTGGCAGCGCCGACATTGGGAGAAGAGTTGATGATGAGGATGGCCAACAAGGTTGCGATTGTTACAGGGGCCGGAACCGGCGTTGGTCGTGCGTGCATGAGCTTGCTCGCCGCCGAAGGCGCCCGGGTTGTGGGCGCAGGCCGCACCCTGGCGAATCTGGACGAAACCCTGGCTCTTGTGACGTCGGCGGGCGGGGAGGGGCGTGTTGTGGCGGCCGACCTCAGCCTCGATCATGGCGCGCAGCATGTCGTCGATGCGACACTGGACGCTTATGGACGGATCGACATTCTGATCCATGCCGCCGGCGTGGGCTATAGCTGGCAGGATAGAAGCCCTGGCAGCATGAACGACGTGGTGAACACCACGCCGGACAAATGGCGCGAGGTAATCGGCATCAACCTCGACGCCTGCTATCTGATGAATCGCGCTGTTCTGTCGCACATGATCGGCCAGGGTGGGGGCGCGATCGTCAATGTGGCCAGCATTTCCGGCTCGCAGGGGCTGTCGGCGGCCCATGCCTACACGGCCGCCAAGGCCGGGGTCATCAATCTGACGCGTTCGCTTTGCGTTGCCTATGCAAAGCATAATATCCGCGCAAACTGCGTCGCGCCGGGCTTCATCGACACGCCGATGGTGGCTTCTGTGATCAATGTTTTCGAGGATGAGGCGGCTGCCGAGCAGATCGCGCCCATGCGACGCGCGGCCCGGCCGGAAGAGATCGCATATGGATGTCTGTATCTCGCTTCCGACGAGGCATCCTATTGCAACGGCTCGACGCTCGTCATCGACGGAGGGACGTCGGCCCGTCAGTAAGCGGGGCCGGCAATCAAGTCGCCGGTCGGGCCTGCTTCGCCCGTGGATATGGTGCGCATCGCCGCCCGCCTGACCATCAGGTTCGCCCCTTCGGCGCGGAGACGGTTCGGCGATGACATGACTGCAAAATGATCGGGCGAGCGTCGCAATGCCGCAGCCTGTCGCCATTCGGCGAAAACGGATCAGGAATTTCCGGGAGAGAGAAAATGGCAATTGATTTGACGGGACTATCGGGTTTTTCGATGCCGCTGGGGGCCTCGCTCTATCCCGCGCCTCCCCATCATTTTCACGGCGCGAAGCTGGCATGGGCAACATATGAGGCCGATGCGGAGGCGGTGGCGAGAATGCTTCCTCCCGGCGTGAAGCCCGATAGCAACCCGCCCGTTTGCGAGCTTTGGGTCTGCGATTATCCCTCGACCAGCTTCGGACCCTATCTGGAAGCCTATGTTCATGTTCGCGTCGAGGTGGACGGGGTGCGCTATTGGTATCAGCCGGTCATCTTCACCAATCGCGAGCCCGCCCTGGCCGCGGGCCGGGAAATCTGGGGCTACGCCAAGAAGCTTGCGACCATGGCCTGGCGCGAGGAGGCCGAGCAGATCATCTTCACCATCGAGCGGCCGACAGGGAAGCGGCTGGTCACCTTCACCCTTTCTCGCGACAGGCTCGCCAGGCCGGACGAGGTGGAAGAGCTGCCGATCCTTTCTCTCCGCTATATCCCGCCGTCCGACCCGGAGCGGGGCCCGGCGGCCGCGGAGCTCGTCCGGCTCGATGTCGAAGGCGGACTGCATCAGACGCCGGTGCTGGGTGACGTGCTCTGGGCGGGACGCGCCTCCGTCGCATTCGATTCCCCGAGCGAGGTGGACCCCTGGCACCTGTTCACGCCCACGCGCATTCTTGCCGGTCACGTCCAGACCGCCAACTTCTCGCTTCCGCTTGGCAAGGTCGTGAAGGATTATCTCGCCGAAGGCCTGGCAGATGGCCGGCATGGCTGACGTCAACCGTCAGTGGCTGCTGCGCCGTCGCCCGACCTGCAATGTCACCGCGAGCGATTTCGAATATTTCGAGGCCGCGATACCCGACAGCGCATCATTGCAGCCGGGAGAGTTGGTGCTGCGCAACCGGATGTTTCTGTGCGCGCCAACGATGCGCAACTGGATGGAGCCGCCAGGGAACAGCCTCTATCCGTCGATAGACCTCGGCGCGCCGGTTATGGCGCCTGCTGTGTGCGAGGTGGTGGCTTCGGCGCGCGCGGGGGTGCCGGTCGGCATGCGCGTCACCGCATTGACGAGTTGGCAAGACTATCAGCTGCTCGCTGCAGATTATCCGGTGGCGCCCGTTCCCGACGGGCTGAATATGATCGAGGCCATGACGACATATGGGCTCAATGCGCGTACCGCCTATTTTGGACTGCTCAGGGTTGGCAGACCGAAAGCGGGGGAAACGCTGGTTGTGTCGGGTGCGGCGGGGTCGACCGGGTCGGTCGCCGCCCAGATCGGGAAGATCATGGGGTGCCGCGTGATCGGCATCGCCGGCGGCGCCGAGAAATGTGCCTGGCTGACCGAAAGCTGCGGACTGGACGCGGCCGTCGATTATCGGCGCGATAACGTCGAGGAGGCGCTGCGCGCCCTGTGTCCGGACGGGATTGATATTTTCTATGACAATGTCGGCGGCGACATATTGCAGGCCGCGATCGAGAATATGGCGAAGTTCGGGCGCATTGTCCTCTGCGGCCAGATCGCAACCTACACGCAAGGCGGGCCAGCTCGTGGCCCCGACAATATGATGCGGCTGATCTATGGCAGCGTGACGATGCAGGGCTTTCTGCAAGCCGACTATGAGCAGGAGACGGACGGCGCGCTCGCTCAGCTTCGGCAATGGGTGGACCAGGGGCTTATCGTTCAGCGCGCCGACGTCCGGTCGGGCTTCGAGCGCATCCCGGAAACCTTCGGGGCGTTGTTCGAGGGAGGGAATGAGGGCACGTTACTCGCGGCGATCGAATGAACATATGGTGCCGGGCGAGACTTGCGACCTGCGGCACCTCGCTGCGGAAAATCCTATCGCACAAGAAGATCAAATGGAGCTGAAGCATGCCATCCCGTCATCTCGTTGACCCCCAACTCCTGCCCCTGATCGAACAAATTCCCACGGTGGCGGTCGATGCCGCGCATCTGGCCGAGTCCAGGGCCGCGATGGCGGCAATGGCGGCGGCGATCCCGCAGCCCGGACCGCCGGTGGCCGATCTGAAGATATATGATGAGCGTGTCCCGGGTCTCGATGGTGCGCCGGACGTCCGCCTGATCGTCACCGCGCCCGGGGGGCCGGGCTCCGGAAGGCCTGGAATTCTGCATATCCACGGCGGCGGCTTTATCATGGGATCGGCCGAGATGACCTCGTTGAGTGACGCGGTCTACGCCAGAGAATTCGGGGCAATATGCGTTTCGGTCGATTACCGGCTTGCACCCGAAACGCCGCATCCAGGACCGGTCAGCGACTGCTACGCGGGCCTCAAATGGTTGTATGAAAACGCTTTGGCGCTGGGCGTCGATCCCGACAATATCACCGTGACCGGCGAAAGTGCGGGCGGCGGGCTCGCCGCGGCACTCGTGCTTCTCGCGCGCGATCGCGGAGAGGTGCCGGTGGCTTTCCAGCACCTCATATACCCGATGCTCGACGACCGCACGGCGACGCGTGCCGAGCCGTCCCCTTATGCCGGCCAGTATATCTGGACACCGGACAGCAACCGCTTCGGTTGGCGCTCGCTGATCGGTGGCGAGCCGGGCGGGGTGGACGTCTCGCCCTATGCCGCGCCGGCGCGGGCGGAGAGTCTCGCCGGCTTGCCGCCGACGTTCATCGCCTGCGGCGCGCTCGATCTTTTTATCGAGGAGAATCTGGAATATGCTCGCCGGCTGATCCTTGCGGGTGTCCCGGCCGAACTGCATATCTATCCAGGGGGGCCGCACGCCTTCAATCTTGTGCCCGATGCGGACATCGCGATGGCCCTCGATCGCGATTCCATGAGCGCCCTCAGGCGTGCTCTCTCGAAGTCCTGATACAGGATCACGAAGTCGCTGGTCGATGCGTCCCGTCGAAATCAGCCGAGGGTGGAAAAGGCTTCGTCGGGGGCTTTGGCGAACCGCTCGCGCGAGCGCCGCATGTGCCGGCGCATGGCGCCTTCGGCAATCCGGGGTTCGCCGGCAAGTACGGCTTTGGTGATCGTGGCATATTCATCGAGCTGTGCCAGCCGGTCTTGCGGGGTCAGATAAGGCAAAATCTGGAGGCGCAGCAGCTGTATCTGGGTTGTCGGCAAGATGCGCGCCAGCTGAATATTGCCCGCGATGCTCATCAGCGTGTCGTAGAAATGATGGCGCGGTCCGATGAAATGCACGTCTTCGGCGCGCCGATTTCCGTGGATCTCGAGACGTTCATACGCGTCCCGCATGAGCCTGGCATTCTGGTCCTTGTCGGCGGCTTCGGCGGCGAGCCGTGCCATCAGGCATGTCAGCACTTCGAGCACGGCAAGCATCTCGTCGGCTTCAACGCGGCCATATGCACGGATATAGGCGCCGCGGTGTCGCGTCAGCGTAACCACGCCTTCGGCTGCCAGTCGCTTGAGGGCTTCGCGCACGGGTCCCCGGCTTACGCCCACGGCGCTGGTCAGCCCCGCCTCGATCAGCTTTTGTCCGGGGACATATCGTGCTGACCATATTCCGCCGATGATCGAATCGACGACGCGATCAGAGGAGCTGATCGCGTCGTCGTCGGTTTCCGGGGCGTTGCCGTTCAGGCTGGGATGCATTTGCCACTCTGGGGGTTGGAATTCTTGCCGCGCAGCTCATGCTGGGCTGCATCACAATATAATATTGTATAACAAATTTGCGTTAATCGCAATCGACCTCACTTGCAAGGGTGGATCTTGCCGTCCCGCCGCATGGTGCTAAAATCTGGTTGTTTTGGCGAGGATGGAGGTGAAGTCACGGTTCTGCTTCCCGCTGACATGGCGTTGGCGGCCCACCTCCATAGAGAAAAAATCTCACCTTTCGTCGGACAACTTCTGTTGCCCGACCGACAAGCGAGCAGGGCATAAGGCAAGCTCGCGCCAGCCTGTTGGCTGGAGGCCGCCGCATCGATCCCGCCCGGTGCGGTGGCAATGATCGCGCGCTCGCGGCATCCTCCGGGTTCCTCGTTCACGCGAGCGTTGCCAGCACATCCCCCGAAAAAGGTCGAAGTTCGCTGATGCGGCCGGTGCGTATTTTGTCCGGCCATTCGGGATCGGCAAGCAAGGCCCGGCCGATCCCGACGAGATCGATTTCGCCTCGCTCGATCATGTCGAGCAGGGGAGCGAGCGATTGCATGTCGACGTTGGCGGCTTCTCCGGTCCGCCCTGCTTCCATGATCGGCCCGCCGAGTCCGATCGAGCCGACGGTCATGCAGGGGCGGCCCGTGATATAACGCGTCCAGCCTGAAAGATTGCGCGAACTGTCCGCGAAAGCCGGCTCCCAATAGCGGCGGGTCGAGCAGTCAAAGAAGGTCACGCCCGCATCGGCGAGTGGTGCCAGGAAGAGCTCCAGCTCTTGTGGCGTATCCGCAAGGCGCGCATCCCACAGGTCCGGCATTTTCCATTGCGAATATCGCAGCCCGATCGGATAATCGGGGCCTGTGCGCCGCCGGATCTCGCGGATGATTTCGACAGCGAGGCGGGCCCGCCCGGCGAAATCGCCGCCGTAGCGATCGGTGCGCTTGTTCGTTTCGCGCCAGAAGAATTGATCGATAAGATAGCCGTGGGCGGCGTGGATTTCGACACCGTCGAAGCCTGTTGCTTTGGCTGTTGCCGCAGCGGTCGCATAGGCATCGATCGTGGCTTCAATATCGGCGTCGGTCATGGCACGGCCGCCTTCGAAGCCCGCATTGCCCTTCCTGCCTGCGGATGTGGATATATAGGATGCGACTGGTCCGACGGAAACCTCCTCCGGTGCATGGCTTGCCGGGCGGATGCGTCCAAGCCCCGTGTGCCAGAGCTGGAGCATGATGCGGCCGCCGGCTTCATGGACTCCGTCCACGACAGGTTTCCAGGCGGCCAGCGCGGCGTCGCCGAAGAAGGAGGGGATATTGGAGGCGTAGGCGCCGATCGCATTGGGCGCCGCGCCTTCGGTGATGATAAGCCCGACACCGCCTTCTACCCGGCGTCGATAATAATCGACGGCCCTTGGATCGAGTATGCCGCCCGGTGCGAAGCCCCGTGTCATCGGTGACATGACGAGCCGGTTGGGCAACCGGAGCGGGCCGAGGTCAACCGGTTCGAAGAAGGGAGAAAATATGCCAGCGTCGGCCATCGCGGTTCCTTGCTTTGTCTGATTTCGCAAAATGGTCTCGGGAAAATGCGGCGGAGGTTTGCGAATTGGCGCGTTCCCGGATCGGTGTGCGCGCGGTCAAATCTCTCCGGCCGCGGGTGTGCGCCGCAATTGGATTGTCACTTCAGGGCCAGGGCTCCAGCGTTTCGCCTGACCCGATCCCCCGTCTTCCTCCTGTCAGGCCGGATGCCGATATATCATGCAATAATGTCATACAAGACAGCGCGGTAGTCAAGCGAATATCTGCCAAATTTGATTATTTGTAGGACAATATTGACCTAAAAGGCTTGACCTCCCGGCACGGCCTGATAGTTTCCGGGCGCATCGCGATGGAGACGCCTCCTCGGCGAGGTGCAAAGTTGGGAGGCCCATTGGGTGCTAAATGATGTTGTTATCGCGTCGGCGGTTCGCACGGCGATCGGGGATTTTGGTGGAAGCCTGAAGGATATCCCGCCCTGCGAGCTCGGCCGGCTGGTGATCCGGGAAGCCGTCGATCGTGCCGGCCTGCTCCCTGCGGACATCCAGCATATTGTCATGGGCCAGGTCATCCAGAGTCACCCGAAGGACATGTATCTGGCGCGCATAGCCGCCATAAAGGCGGGCATTCCGACGCGCGCGCCCGCCTTGACGCTCAACCGGCTCTGTGGATCGGGTGTGCAGGCAATTATCTCTGCGGCGCAGATGATCCGTCTCGGCGAATGCCGGACGGCAGTGGCGGGAGGTGCGGAGAGCATGAGCCAATCACCCCATGTCGTGCCGACGCTGCGTTGGGGAAAGCGAATGGGCGATGCGCCGATGCTCGACGCGATGATCGAGGCGCTGCACGATCCCTTTGGTCATGGCCATATGGGCATAACCGCCGAAAATATAGCGCAGCGGCACGGCATCAGCCGGCGCGCGCAGGATGAGGCGGCCGTGCAAAGTCATCACCGTGCTGCGCGAGCGATCGCCGAGGGGCGGTTTGACGAGCAGATTCTGCCGGTCGAAGTTCGCACGCGCAAGGGGACCGTCATTTTCCGCACCGACGAGCATGTGCGTGCCGAAGCCGACGTCGAGAGCATGAGCCTGCTGAAACCGGCCTTTCTCAAGGAGAATGGCACGGTTACGGCCGGCAATGCCTCGGGATTGAACGATGGTGCGGCCGCGGTTGTGCTGATGAGCAGCGAGGAGGCGGCGAACAGCGGGGTGCAGCCCATGGCGCGCATTCTGGGCTGGGGCCATGCCGGGGTCGATCCGGACGTGATGGGGCTTGGGCCGGTCGAAGCCGTGCCCATCGCGCTGAAAAATTCCGGGCTGACGCTCGCCGATATGGATGTGATCGAAAGCAATGAGGCCTTCGCAGCCCAAGCCTGCGCGGTTGCGGACGCGCTGGGATTCGATCCCGAGCGCACCAATCCCAACGGCAGCGGCATCTCGCTTGGTCATCCGGTCGGAGCGACCGGCGCGATCATCACCGTCAAGGCCATCTACGAGTTGAGGCGCGTCGGCGGGCGCTACGGGCTGGTGACGATGTGCATCGGCGGCGGGCAGGGGATCGCCATGGTGATCGAGAGGATCTGATCGCGCGGAAAAATCGCCACCGTGGAAACGGCGGGGCAACAATCGAAAAGGGATAAAGATTGATGGATATTGGCCCAGGCCGCAAAAGCGCGGCGCTCGTGGAACGTCTGAAGGACTTCATGGCCACGCACGTCTATCCGAATGAACGCCGATACTATCTCGAGGCCGAACGCCTCGGCCCTTGGGCTGTCTATCCGGCAGTCGAGGAACTCAAGCCGCTCGCGCGCGAGGCCGGGCTCTGGAATCTCTTCCTGCCGGCGCAGGAATGCGAGGAGGGGCTGAGCAACGTCGATTATGCGCCGCTGTGCGAGATCATGGGGCGTTCGCTTTTCGCTCCTGAAATCTTCAACTGCTCCGCGCCCGATACCGGAAATATGGAAACCATATTGCGATACGGAACGCCGGAGCAAAAGGATCGCTGGCTCAAGCCGCTGCTCGCGGGCGATATCCGTTCTGCATTTGCGATGACCGAGCCCGAAGTGGCTTCGTCCGATGCCACCAACATCGGTACCTCGATCCTGCGAGACGGGGACGATTATGTCATCAACGGACGCAAGTGGTACACCACCGGGGCCACGGATCCGCGCTGCAAGATTCTCATCGTCATGGGCAAATCCGATCCCGAAGGCGAGGATGTCTATCGCCGCCAGTCGATGATCCTGGTGCCGAAGAACACGCCGGGCGTCCGGGTGGTCCGCGCGCTGCCGGTCCTCGGTTTCTACGGTGTGCCGGACAAGGCCGCCGAGGTGCATTTCGACAATGTCCGTGTACCGGCGTCGAATATTTTGCTCGGCGAGGGACGCGGCTTCGAAATTGCGCAGGGGCGGCTGGGACCGGGGCGCATCCATCACTGCATGCGGCTCATCGGCCTGTGCGAGCGGGTGCTGGAACGCATGTGTCGCCGGGCAGAGCAGCGCTTTCCGTTCGGCCGTGCGCTTTCCGAACAGACTGTGACGCTCGAGCGCATAGCCGAAGCCCGCATCAGGATCGAGCAGGCGCGGCTGCTGACGATGAAGGCCGCCTGGATGATGGATACCGTCGGCAACAAGGGCGCGCGGCAGGAAATCGCCATGATCAAGGTTGTGGCGCCCGCAATGGCGCAGCAGATCGTGGACTGGGCCATTCAGATATTTGGCGGCGGCGGTACCAATAATGATCATTATCTCGCGGCGGCGCTCGCCAATGCGCGCCTGCTGCGGCTCGCCGATGGGCCGGACGAGGTGCACCGCAATCAAATCGCGCGGCTGGAACTGAAGCGTTACCGCGGCATCGATCCGGCGCGCAGCGGCGGCCATGCCGACGTGCTGTCGCCTGAAGAGGCCGACATGATGATGCACCAGGGCCGTTGGCCGAAGCCCGCAGACTGGGATTTGGGCTGATATTTTCCCGCAACCTGTCTGGAGTGAAAAATGGATAGCGATCAGACCGATTTCGAGCCGCTCCATGTGGCAGCGCGCATCATTTCTCCGCCGATGTCGGTGAGCCGCGAGGCGCGCGATATTCTGGCGACCTTCGCGCGCGCCGCGACAGAGGCGCCAGCCGCTTATCCTGCCACTGAAGATGTGGCGTCCTGGAAAGCGATGGTGGCGGCAAGCGACGAGGGAATGAGCGCGATGATCTTCCGGGCGGAGCATGACGCCGCCTGCCAGGCCGAAGCGGTCGACCTGGGAGGCGTGTCATCGTATCGCGCAGTGCCCCGGGCTTCCCCGAATGGAACTCCGGATATCCTGTTCGATCTGCATGGCGGCGGATTGATCCTCGGCGGGGGCGATCTCGTCCGGCGCTTCGCCCTGAAGGCCGCGACCGAATATGGCGTCGAGGTCTTCGCACCCGATTACCGCATGCCGCCCGATTTCCCTTATCCGGCCGCCCTCGACGACTGTGTTGCAGCCTATCTGGCGCTTCTGGAGAGGCATCCGGCTGAGCGGATTATCGTCCAGGGATCATCGGCCGGGGGCAATCTGGCCGCAGCGCTGATGCTGCGCCTGCGCGATATGGGCGCACCCTTTCCGGCGGGTCTGATCCTCCAGACCCCTGAAATCGACCTCACCGAGTCAGGTGACAGTTTTCGGACCAATCTCGGGGTTGATACCATTCTTCGCGCCAGTCTGATGCCGATCAATATCCTTTATGCGAACGGCCACGACCTGCGCGACCCGATGCTATCGCCGCTCTTTGCCGATTTCTCCAAAGGGTTTCCGCCGACAATCGTCTCGACCGGAACCCGTGACCTGTTCCTTTCCAACGCCGTGCGCTTTCACAACAGGCTCCGCCGCGCGGGCGTGCCGAGCGAACTGATCGTCATGGAAGCGATGCCTCATGGCGGCTTTCTGGGCGCGCCGGAGGATGCAGAGCTGCTCGAAGATTTGCGCACCTGGGCGCAAGGAATCTGGCGTGCAACGTCTTGAATCTGAGATGGCTATAGCCGCGAGAAAGCGCGGATATCCTGCTTATGTTTTTCAACTCTGGAGGCAAAATGCTGCCCGATTTCAATCTGGACAATAAGACGGCGCTCGTGACCGGCGCCTCGAGCGGTTTCGGCGCGCATTTCGCCGAGGTGCTGGCGAGTGCGGGCGCTTCGGTCATTCTCGGCGCCCGCCGGGTGGAGATGCTGTCCGCCGTTGCCGACAAGATCAGAGGAGCCGGCGGCCGCTGCGAGACCATCGCGCTCGACGTGACAAGCCCGGCGAGCATCGCACAATCGGCGGCGACGATCGAGCGGGCGGACATTCTCGTCAACAATGCCGGAATCGTCCGCGCCTCGGCCCTGCTCGACCATGTCGAAGATGACTGGGACGCGGTGATGGACACGAACGCAAAGGGCATGTTCCTGATGACCCAGGCGGTCGCCAGGGGCATGAAAACACGGGATGGCGGGGCGATCGTCAACATCGCCTCGATCACGGGCCTGCGCCAGGGAAGCGGCATCGTCTCCTATGCCGTGTCGAAGGCGGCGGCGATCCAGCTCACCAAAATCTCCGCCCTGGAGCTCGCCCGTTTCGGAATCCGCGTGAACGCGCTCGCGCCGGGCTATGTGTCGACCGACCTCAACGCGGAATATTGGGAATCCGAGGGAGGGAAGGCGATGATGAGGCGCATTCCGCAACGCCGTCTTGGCCGGATGCAGGATCTCGATGGTCCGCTCCTGCTCCTGGCCTCCGATGCATCGGCCTACATGACCGGCTCGGTCATCGCGGTCGATGGCGGCCATCTCGTCAGTACATTGTGAGGCTCGACATGGCGCAACGACTTTTTGATACGGCTCCCGATGCTCTGGCGGGCCTGCTTTTCGACGGGATGACGATCGCGGCCGGCGGTTTCGGATTGTGCGGCATTCCCGAAACATTGATCGCGGCGATCCGGGACAGCGGCGTCAGGGATCTCACGATCATTTCGAACAATGCCGGTGTCGACGATTATGGCCTCGGCCTGCTGCTGCGCAGCCGGCAGGTCCGGAAAATGATCTCCTCCTATGTCGGCGAGAATAAGGAGTTCGAACGGCAATATCTTGCCGGCGAGCTGGAACTCGAATTTAATCCGCAAGGCACGCTCGCCGAACGGATCCGGGCGGGAGGAGCCGGCATCGCGGGCTTCTTCACGCGAACCGGTGTCGGCACCATCGTTGCCGACGGCAAGGAAGAAAGGATGTTCAAGGGCGAGCGCTACATTCTTGAAACCGGGCTCGTCGCCGACCTTGCAATCGTCAAGGCCTGGCGGGGCGACGAGCTCGGCAATCTCGTCTACCGGAAGACGGCGCGGAACTTCAATCCGATGGTCGCCACCTGCAGCGCGATGACCGTCGCGGAGGTGGAGGAGATTGTCCCCGCCGGCGAGATCGACCCCGACCATATTCATTCCGCCGGCATCTTCGTCCAGCGTCTGGTGCCAGCCAGCCGGAACGAGAAGCGGATCGAGAAACGCATCACACGGACGGAGGCCTGAACATGTCCTGGACACGCAATCAGATGGCGGCGCGCGCGGCGCGGGAACTTCGTGACGGTTTCTACGTCAATCTGGGCATCGGCATCCCGACGCTGGTCGCGGACAATATCCCGCCGGGCATCAACGTGACTCTGCAATCGGAAAACGGCATGCTTGGCCTTGGTCCCTATCCTCATGAGGATGAGGTCGATTCCGATGTGATCAATGCGGGCAAGGAAACGATTACCGAGCTTGTCGGTACAAGCTATGTTTCATCCGCTGACAGCTTCGGCATGATCCGGGGCGGTCACATCAACCTGTCGGTGCTTGGTGCGATGGAAGTCGCCCAAAATGGTGACATTGCGAACTGGATGATCCCTGGAAAGATGGTCAAGGGCATGGGCGGCGCGATGGATCTCGTTGCCGGGGTCCGGAAGATCATCGTGCTCATGGATCATGTGGCGCGCGACGGCAGCCCCAAATTCCGTAGCGCCTGCACCTTGCCGCTCACCGGCTCCAATGTGGTCGACATGCTCATAACGGACCTGGCGGTGTTCGTGCGGCCGGACCGTTCTTCGGCCTTTCGCCTGATCGAAATCGCTCCCGGCGTGTCGATCGAGGATGTCCGGTCGTCGACCGAGGCGCATTTCGATCCATGAAGAAACGTTTGGCTCCGGTAATATGCTTACCCGGTCATGTCCGGATTGCGCCCGAAATTGGCCATTGAACGATCTGGTGGTCCGTTTCGAAAGCCGACTTCTGCTACGCTTCTGCAGGTATCGAAACGCCCCCTAAGTGAGATCGGGCATTTTCGAAGCGACGCTCGAAAAATTCGGGGTTCGCTTTTCCAGAAACGCCGCCACGCCCTCCTTGCCGTCGGCGATGCTTGTATAGAACATCGCGAGCGAATCGACGTGATGTGCTTCGATCGGGTGGTGTGCGGCCGCGTTGCGCCACAACATCTGCCGCGCCAATGCGACCGCGACCGGCGAGCGATTGTCGATGAACTTCCGGGCGAGCGCCTTGGCCTCGTCGAGGAGCGTTTCGGGCGCATGGACCGAGCGCAACAGCCCGCCGCGCAATCCCTCCTGCGCGTCGAAGATATCGGCGGATAGCACCCATTCGAGCGCCTGTTGCGGGCCGACGAGGCGGGGCAGGAACCAGGTCGAACAGGCTTCCGGCGTAATCCCGAGCCGTCCGAAGACGAAGCCGATTCGCGCCTTTTCGGACGCCATGCGAATGTCCATCGCCAGCGTCATCGTCGCACCGATGCCGACCGCAGCACCGTTGATCGCGGCGATCACGGGCTTTTTGCAGTTGAAGATGGCGAGGGTTACGCGGCCGCCTTCGTCGCGAACACCGTCGCGATCATAGCCGGTGCCGACGGTTTCGCGCATGCTGGCGATCGTTGGGCGCTGGCTTTCGTCGAGGCCGAAGACATTGCCTTCTACGTCCAGATCCATGCCGGCGCAAAAGGCTTTGCCGGCGCCGGTGACGATGATCGCGCCGACGGCGTCATCCTCGCTGGCGCGGGTGAAAGCATCAACCAGCTCGTCGGCCATTTGGAGGTTGAAGGCGTTCATCTGCTCGGGGCGATCGAGGGTGAGCGTCATCACGCGGTCCTCGATGACGCAGTTGATCGTCGAATAGGTCATGGTCTTTTGTCCTGCTGGTTTAGCGGTCAGCGTTGCCGACCCGCGTCGTGAAACCGCCATCGACGGGCAGCAGCGCGCCAGTGATATATTTGGCCTCGTCCGACGCGAGGAAGAGCGCCGCAAAAGCCGTGTCCCATGCATCGCCCATGCCGCCCTTTAGCGGAACGCGGGCGTCGCGCGCGGCGCGGGCCTGCGCGGTCGATGAGGCGGTTGCCGCCGCGGTGGCATCGATCGCCATCGGGGTATCCATCAACCCCGGCAGGATCGCGTTGCAGCGTATGCCGTGAGCGGCGTTCGAGCTGGCGACTGCGAGCGTCAGCCGGTTCACGGCAGCTTTCGATACCATGTAAGCGATCGCGGTGTCGCCCGCGACCGACGCGAGCGAGGAGATGTTGACGATCGACCCGCCGCCACGATTGCGCATGATCGGGATCGCCGCCTTGATCGTCAGCCACATGCCCTTCAAATTCACGTCGAGGGTCGTGTCGAACGCCGCCTCCGAAGCCTTGTCCGGTGGACCGTCGGCTTCGGCGCCGGTGACGCCGATCCCGACATTGTTGACGAGAATGTCGATTGCGCGCCAGCGCGCCAGCGCGGCGTCGAAAATGCCCGTGACATCATCGGCGCGGACGATGTCGGCGGCGTGGCTCCACGCGTTGCCGCCCTCGGCCGCGATTGCCGTAACGGTGTCGTCGGCGCGCGCGATATCGCGGTCGACGCACAGGACGTCGGCGCCTTCGCGCGCGAACAGCATCGCCATCGCGCGGCCATTGCCGATCGTGTCGCCGGGAGTTTGCCCGGCGCCGATGATGATCGCGGTCTTGCCCGCCAGCCTCGCCATGATGGTCAGGCCTTCAGGTCGGGATCGAGCGTCAGGCCGGGATCAAGCTGAACCCCGAAGCTGTTCAGGAACATCGAGACCTGCGTGTACTGACCAGCGGTATAGACGGCGTCCATGCACTGGGTCTCGTCGAACTGCGCACGCAACTGCGCCCATGTTGCGCCGCTGACGAAATGGTCGGCGATGAGTTCGTTGGCCATGTGGATCAGCGCCGCCTCGCCGGGTTCCCAACCCGCTTCGGCGCCCTGTTTGATCCGCGTAATCTCGTCGGCCGAGAGGCCCGATTGGAGGCCGATCTGTTCGTGCTGGGCAAATTCATAGCCCGATTTGCAGAGGTACCCGACGCGCAGGATGATGATCTCGCGTTGACGCGGGGTCAGGCTACCGTTCGGGGCGAGGATATAATTGCCCCAGGCGAGAAACGCCTTCAGCGCGGCCGGGGTGCGAACAAAGGTCGCAAAAATATTGAGCAGCGGCATTTGTGCGAGCAACGGCGCGAGGATCGCGCGCTGCTCTTGGGTCAGTTCGTCTTCGCGCAGCGGCGCGATGCGGGGGGCGTCCAATCGCATGTTCGTCTCCGTTTTCTTAGGTTCAGCGGGCGAGCTGGCGCGCGATCCACGCGCCGGCTTCGGCGATCGCAGCGGGGCCTGACGTGGGCAGCGCGAGGTGGAAGAGCGGCCAGGCGTGGGCCATCTCGGCCCAGACATGCAGTTCGACGTCGATGCCAGCGATCGCCGCACGCTCGGCGAATGTGGTCGAATCGCTCAGGAACAGCTCGTCGGTGCCGACCTGGATGAACAGCGGGGGCAGGCCGGCAAGGTCGGCCTTGATCGGCGACACCAGCGGATCGTCGACCGCGGTTCCTGCGCCGACATAGGCGCCGACGCAGCGATCGAGCGCGGCGCGGGTGATCAGCGGGTCGTGCGGCGCGCGCGCTTCATAGGACGCGCCCTCCAGTGTCAGGTCGAGCCAGGGGCTGAGCAGATAGGCTCCGGCGGGCAGCGGCAGGCCGAGTTCGCGCAGCTTGAGCAGCAGCGCGGCGGTCAGATTGCCGCCGGCGGACTCGCCGCCGACGATCAGTTGATCCGCCGCGAAGCCTTCACCCAAGACATAGCGATAGGTTGCGACCGCATCGTCGAGCGCCGCCGGATAGGGGTGCTCGGGCGCCAGCCGATAATCCATGTTGAACGTGACCACCCCGGCTGCGGTCGCGAGGCGCGACACGAGATGCCGGTGGCTGAGGCTGCTGCCGAAAGTGTGGCCGCCGCCATGATGATAGAGCAAAGCGCGGCTGGTGTCGGCGCCGCGCGGGGTGATGCGCTCGCCGCGCACCCCGTCGGCGATGATCGGCTCGATCACGCAATTTTCGGCGGGGGGCATCGCGCCGTGGAAGGCGTCGAACTGCGTCCGCTCTGCTTCGAAACTCGTCGGCTGCGTCGCCTGGAACGCGGTCATCGCCGCCATTTGTTCCTTGAACGCAGCTATGTCTGGATCCCGTCCGGTCATCTCACCCTCATTTATGTTTTTACGATTGAGTGCAAACAGTCTCCTATTCGATATTTCATGTCAAGCAAATAGACATGGGCTTGCCGCTCGCGGCGCAGGCGGGGATCGGCGTCCGTAAATTCTGAAGCGGGATGTGCCTTGTGCCGTCATTGCGAGCGCAGCGAAGCAATCCAGAGCGGTGTAAGCCCGCCCTGGACTGCTTCGCTGCGCTCGCAATAAGACTCAGATCAGATCGCGCGCAGGCCCAGCCGGATCAGATCGGCGATCTCGCGCGGCGCAGTCTCGCGCTCGGCAGGTGAAAAACTGTCGTGCCACTTGGGCAGCCACTGAAAAGTCCCGGGAGCCATCGCCATGAACGCGCGGGCGTTGGGTACGGTGATCGACCCTTCCTTCTGACCCGCGGTCTGGATTTGCAAATAGGCATTCATCAGCCGGATAGCCGATTCATCGACCTCTGCGCGTGCTTCCACCGGCAGCGCCTCGAAACCCGCGAGCGGCGACAGCGTCGCCCAATCCTCGCGCAAGCTGGCCTCGGTGTTGGCATACATCGCCATGCAGATCGACTCGAGCCGCGAACCGTCATAGGACAGCCCCGCCTGTGCAATATCCTCCCAGATGCGGAAGGCGCGGCGATAGCAAGCGACGACCAGCGTCTCCTTGTCGCCGACATTGTGATAGATGACCTTCTTGGTCACCCCGACGCGCATCGCGATTTCCTCGAGCGAGGTCGCGTCGACGCCCTTGAGGTTGAACAGCCACGACGCCGACGCCAGCAACGCCTCCTGCTTCGCCGCCGCCATTGCCTCGGCGTTGAAGACATTGTCGGCACGCATCGCCCCGCGCGACATGTCCATCGGCCGATAGGCGATCAGCGCCTTACGGTCGGCAGCGATGCCGCTGTCGAGAAGCGCCTTGATCGCGGTGACCATGTCGGCTTGCGTCAATTGGGTGTTCGATCCCCAGCGCTTCGCCATCGAAATCCACGACACCAGCCCGATGATCGCCTGTGCGGCGATGCCCGATGCGCAGGAGCGCAGCTCGCCGCGCCGTGCGCCGCCGTTCAATATTTCGACGATGGTGGCAAGGATCGCTTCGTACAGGCCAAGAATCGTGTTGCGTTGTTCGGGATGCAGAAACGCCGCTTCGCTGAGCGAAGCGAAATCGGGCTCGTCGACGCCGAGCATCCCGTCGATGAAATGGTTGAGGATCGTCAGCGCGTCGCCGCCGGCGTGCACCGCTTCGCTCAGCCGCCGCGCCATCATCTCGCACGACCGGCGATAGCTTTGGAACACCAGATCCTGCTGGTCCTCGAAGTAATAATAAAGCGCGGCGCGCGACACGCCGATCGTCTGTGCGAGATCGGCGAGCGAGGTTTGCGAAACGCCGCGGCTGTTGAGCGCGCGCGCCGCCTCTTCCAGAAACAGTGCGCGCTTGCTGCCGCGCGTCGCGCGCGTCTTGCTTTTGGGTGCGGTCATGGGACGTGTCTCACCACGCGAAACCGCTGACGTCAACACGTCCCATGACACCCATATGTCAGTATTTTCCGCTTATTGCGGCACGCAGATCATTCCCGGCAGGCCACCAGCGGCGCGCCACGCGTCGATCTTGTGCGTGAACAGGATCGGCCCGCCGCCATAGAAGCCGGCGCGCGCAGTCTGGTCCGACGGCATGCCTTCATTGTTGTAATAGCCCGGCGTGCATTCCTCGTCGAAGGCGCGGCGCATGCCGGCGAAGGAGAGGACATCGGCGACCCATTCCTGCTCTGCTTCCACGCTCGGTTCGACCGAAGCCAGTTTCTGGTCGACGCAATGGCGCACGATATGCGCGACATGGCGGCTGGAGATGTTGAGCATGTGCGTGAAATTCGGCGTGTTCGCGGTCTGCGCGTTGCCGAGCACGAACAAATTGGGAAATCCGTTCGTGGTGAAGCCGTGCAGCGTCGAAATCCCGTCGGCCCATTTGTCGGTCAGCGTCAGCCCGCCGCGGCCATAGGTCTGGAACCCGGCCCGCCGCGCATAGTCGGTCTGGAATTCAAACCCGGTGCTGTAAATCAGGCAGTCGAGTTCATGCTCGACGCCCTCGACGACGACACCCTTTTCGGTGATCCGCTCGACGCCTTGTCCCTTGGTATCGACCAGCGTGACATTGGCGCGGTTGAAGGTCTCCAGATAGGCGTCGTTGAAGCACGGCCGCTTGCACATCTGGTCATAATAGGGCTTCAACGCTTCGGCGGTCGCGGGATCGGCGACGATGGCATCGACCCGCGCGCGAATTCGCTCCATCCGTTTGAAATCATTCATCTGGATGCGCGCGAGCGCGTCACCCTGCGCGAGCAGTTCGACCCCGACGCCGCCCAATATTTCGGTCCAGCCGTCGGCGACCAGATCCTCGTCGGCGACCCCGCCGCTGACCAGCGCGTTGAAATTGTCCATCCGCCGCTGCTGCCAGCCCGGCGTCAGGCTCGCGGCCCATGCAGGGTCGGTCGGCTGGTTGTGGCGGGCATCGACCGACGAAGGCGTGCGCTGAAAGACATGGAGATGCCCCGCGGCTTCGGCGAGGTGCGGCACCGCCTGGATCGAGGTCGCGCCGGTGCCGATGATCCCGACGCGCTTGCCGGCAAGACCGGTCATCCCGCCTGTCGCATCGCCGCCAGTATAGGCATAGTCCCAGCGGCTGGTGTGGAACATATGTCCCTTGAAGCTTTCGACGCCGGGGATGCCCGGCAGCTTGGGGCGCTGAAGCGGCCCGGTCGACAGGATCACGAAGCGCGCCTTGATCGCATCGCCGCGATCGGTCGAGACGATCCAGCGGGCGATGTCTTCGTCCCAGCGCAATTCGGTCACCGCGGTCTGGAAACAGGCCTTGTCATAGAGGCCGAAATGGCGGCCGATCGCCTGGCTGTGCGCGAAAATTTCGGGCGCACGGGCATATTTTTCGGTCGGGATCGTGTTCAGCTCTTCGAGCAGCGGCATATAGACATAAGATTCGATGTCGCACGCCGCGCCGGGATAGCGGTTCCAATACCATGTGCCGCCGAAGTCGCCGCCGCGCTCGATGATCCGGACATCGTCGATCCCTGCTTCGCGCAGCCGCGCCGCCGCCATCAGCCCGCCAAAGCCGCCGCCGACTACGACCGCCTCGACTTCGTCCGACAAGGGCGCACGGGTGAAGCCGGGCTCGACATAAGGGTCTTCGAGGAAGTGAGAGAAGGCGCCGTCGACCGCGACATATTGCGATGTGCCCTCGGCGCGCAGCCGGCGATCGCGCTCTTCGCGATATTTGGCGCGCAGCGCTGCGGGGTCGAAAGCCAGTTCGGCGGTGTCGCCGCTATCACCGATATGCGTCATTCTGCTCTCCTTGATGTGCATTGCCTGAGCGGCAATTGGTATTTTGACAAACAGGTGCACATAATCCCTTCAATTTCCAAAACCGTCAAGAGGCTTGCGCGATGCCGGGCCGCGATCTGGAGCGAGAATCCGCAATTCCGATGATATTCCGCGCCATTTTAATGGCTTGGCTCATATGATTTTTATGGCCTGCGGTCAGAAATATACGACATCGAGCTAATTTGCACTCATATGTAGAAAACCGTTGACTTGGCACTGACGTTTTGAGGTATGAAGGCCCCAGAATGTCAAAACGCCCGTTCGAGGCGAATCACGGAGAGGAAAGTCATGCGACGCATATCCAAAATATTGTTGAGCAGCGCGGCCACCATGACGGCGCTGGTCATCCCGCATGTGGCGCTGGCTGAGGCTGCCGACGCGGCGCCAGCCGACGGCGCGGCCGCCGCTAGCGGCGAGATTGTCGTCACCGCGCAAAAGCGGTCGGAAAGCGTCCAGAAGGTCCCGGCCTCGATCACCGCGATCGGCGGCGAAGCGCTGACCCAGCGCGGGATCACCAGCGCGGCGGACCTGCAATTTGCGGTCCCCAGCATGCAGACCGGCAAGATTCTCGGCAATACGGCGATCAACATCCGCGGCGTCGGGCTCAATCAGGGCGCGCCGGGCGTCGCGATCCATATCGACGGCGTCTATCAGGCGCAGCCGACGATGGGCGATCTAGCGCAGGCTGACCTTGAGCGCGTCGAAGTGCTGCGCGGGCCGCAGGGCACGCTCTATGGCCGCAACGCCACCGGCGGCGCGGTCAACTTCATCACTAAGGCGCCGACCGATCGCTTCGAGGGCTATGTGCTCCTCGGCCTGGCCGAATATGACGAAATGAAATTACAGGGGATGGTCAACGTCCCGATCGGCGACCGCGTGCGCGCGCGCCTTGTCGCCGACTGGACGCGGCGCAGCGACGGCTTCGTCAAAAATGTGACCCCCGGCGGGCCCGACCTCGACAAGGGCGAAACATTCTCGGGGCGGCTGCGCATCGCTGCCGATCTCACCGACAATCTGACCCTCGATCTAAGCGGTGCGGCGCTGCACGGAACTGGGCCGAGCCTCTATTTCACGCTGCACAACAAGCCGTCGGCCGATGCAATCGCGAAGAATCCCTATCTGGCGGACGCGATCGTGCCGCTCGATCCCTGGCGCACAAGCGCCAATGGCCCGATCACCTCCGACCGCGATTATGTGTCGGGCGGGGCGACGCTGACTTGGAATATCGGCGACGCGACGGTCAAATCGATCACCGGCTATGCCAAGAATGACGGCAAATATGTCGGCGACGACGATGGGACCCAGATCGACGCCTTTCCGGTATTCCGTCACATTCGGTCGAAGACTTTTACCCAAGAATTGAACGTCAGCGGCGAGATCGGGCCCGTGCGCGCGGTCGGCGGCCTCTTCTACATGGCCGACAACAGCTATTATATGCAGGAATATGATTTCAAGCTCGGCATCTTCCCGCTGCCGCCGGGCACGATCCTGCATTTCACCGCGAACAACAATAATACGCGCAGCAAGGCGGCGTTCGCCGACTTGACCGTCGATCTGACCGAGCGCTTTCGTCTGATCGGCGGCGTACGCGTGTCGAAGGACACCCAGCGGATCGAGCAGGACAATTATTTCCAGCTCAACATCGGCGGCAACGCGCTGCCGCGGACATCGACTTGCCCGGTGGCTTCGAACGAAGTGTCCTGGTCGTCGACGACGCCGCGCATCGGCGCGCAGTTCGACCTCGCGTCGAACGCCAATGTTTATGCGACCTTCTCGAAGGGCTTCAAGGCCGGCGGCTTCAACGCCTTTGCCTGCAATAACGTCTTCAACCCGGAAAAAGTGACCGCCTATGAAGGTGGGATCAAGAGTCGGCTGTTCGACAATATGCTGACGCTCAACGCCTCGGCCTTCTATTATGACTACACCAATTTGCAGATTTCGCAGGTCATCGGCCTGTCGCGCATCATCACCAACGCGGCCGGTGCGCGGGTGAAGGGCCTTGAGCTTGAAGCGACGCTGCAGCCCGACAGCCACTGGACGATCAACGGCAATATGTCGTTGCTCGACGCCGAATATAGCAATTTCAGCAATGTCGATTCGCTGGCGCCCGGCCTCGGCGTTCAGGATCTGCGCGGCAACCGGCTCAACAATGCGCCCAAATTCTCGGGCAATATGGGGGTCGCCTATCGCACCGATGCGCTGTCTTTCGGCCGGATCACGGGACGCGCCGACGTCAGCTATCGCTCGACCCAATATTTCCGCGAGTTCAACACCGCGCTGGATTCGCAGCCGAGCTATGCGCTGCTCAACCTTAGCCTGATCTGGGATAGCCCCGACGACAATTACCGCCTCCGCCTTTACGCCAATAATGTCACCAACAAAGCGATCATTGGCCAGCTGCAATCAACCGACCAGTTGGGCGCACGTTACGTGACCTGGGGTGCTCCGCGCCAGATCGGTGCCGAAGTTCGCGCCAAATTCTGACCACTGCCCCGGAGGCGATTGCCATGACAGACAAGATTTCGAAGACCATGCTGCAATCGCCTCTTTCGCGGCGCCATATGATGAAGGCGGGTGCAGCGCTGTCCGCGTCCGCCCTCGTCGTCGACTCCGCTTTCGCCGCGGCGCCGAAGGACGATATTCTCGGCACCCACGACATGACGGGGCTCGCCGAGCTGGTCCAGCGCCGCAAGGCGTCGCCGACCGAGTTGCTCGACGCCGCGATCGCGCGTGCCGAAGCGCTCAATCCGCGCTTCAACTTCATGGCGCAGAAACATTATGACTATGGCCATGCCGCGATCGCCAGGGGCTTGCCCAAGGGGCATTTTACCGGAGTTCCCTGGCTGCTCAAGGATCTCAACACCTATATCGCGGGCGAACTGACCGAACAGGGCAGCCGTTATTACAAGGGCAACCGCGCGACCGTCACCTCAGAGCTGGTAAAGCGCCACGAGCGCGCCGGGCTGGTGATCTTCGGCAAGACCACCGTTCCCGAATTCGGGTTGACGGGCACCACTGAATCGCGCGCAACCGGGCTGACCCGCAACCCATGGAATTCAGACTATACATCGGGTGGATCGAGCGGCGGTGCTTCGTCCGCCGTCGCCGCGGGCGTCGTGCCGGGCGCGCATGCCACCGATGGCGGCGGATCGATCCGCGTGCCCGCATCCTGCTGCGGCCTCTTCGGGCTGAAGCCCAGCCGCGGCCGCGTGCCGATGGGGCCGCCGCGAAGCGAAGGCTGGGGCGGCATGGCGATCCATCATGCGGTGACGTGGAGCGTGCGCGACAGCGCGGCACTGCTCGACGCGACCCACGGCACCGAGCGCGGCTCGCGTTATGGCGCTCCAACCCCCGAGCGCAGCTTTTTGGAAGAAGTGCTGCGCAAGCCGGGTCGGCTGCGCATCGCGCTCAACGTCACGACGCCGATGGGCACCCCCGTCGATCCCGAATGCGTCGCCGCGGTGCGCGACGCCGCTGCGCTTTGCGAAAGCCTCGGCCATCATGTCGAGGAAACCGCGCCCAAGGTCGATCATGCCGCGCTCGGCCGCGCCGTTTTCACCATCATCTCCGCATCGATCGCCGCTGACTTGCGCGCGCGCGAAGCGGCGACTGGCATCGTCGCGGGGCCCGAGATGATCGAGACCGTGACCCGCGCCTTTTACGACATGGGGATGAAGACCAGCGGGGTCGATTTTGCACAGGCGAACAGCGATCTACTGGTCGCCGCGACGACGGTCGCCGACTTCATGGACAATTATGATCTGCTGCTGTCGCCGACGCTGGCCTCGCCGCCGGTCAAGCTCGGCATCCTCGGCCTCTCGCCCGCCGACATCACCGCCTATTATAAGGCGGTCACTGAATTCGGCCCGTTCAGCGCGCTGTTCAACCAGACCGGCCAGCCGAGCATGTCAGTGCCGCTTGCCATGTCGAAGGCGGGGCTGCCGATCGGGGTGATGTTCAGCGCCCGCTATGGCGACGAAGCAACGCTGTTTCGCCTCGCCGGCCAACTTGAACGTGCGGCGTCTTGGGCCGGGCGCAGGCCGCGCTCGGCATAAAGTTCCGCGCCGATCCCTCTCGAACGCGATGACGCGTTCGGGCGTTGCCTTATCGTGTCCGCCGCGGGAGTGACGCCCGATCGTCAGATTCGCGACGGCTGAAATGATTGCAGAATCAAATTTCAGCACGTGACCGGGAATGGCGGTTATCGATTTTTCGGGACCGAAAGCTGCCTGACCGCTACCGGCCAGTGGCTGCTGCTGTGTTGGCTGGGTTTCGGGTGGATGTTTGGAGCGGTTGGACCGGCGATTATCCGCTCACCTGTGAGCACACAGGCATCTGGCTGCATTTCATCTCGCTGCATCTCGGCAATCGACCATGACTGGAGCCCCCATGTCGATATCGAAAACATCGTATGAGCTCGACAAAAATGCGGGACTGCGACACTTCCATTTCTGATCCCGCGAAACCGCCGTTCGATTATTTGGTACCCACTTTCCGCAAAATGTGGGGGAATATGTGGGGGAGAAATTTTGAGTTGGCTCACTAAGTATTGAAATTAAAAGCGAGAATTCTCTCGTTCGATACAAGCCCTGCCACCAGGGGTTTTCCCCACACGACCGAGAGCACCCATAGAAAGCCAAGCGTTTACGCGGCTTGCGGGTGATCCATGTCCCCACACGTCCATACCGATCCGGACGCGTCAAATTTCTCCTGAGGGAGAAAATGTGGGAAAAAATGGAACATGCCAAATCTAACTGCGGTCAGAGTAAAATAGGGAGATCGACCGGGTCGCAACGGCGACGGCCTCTTTCTGGTCGTGTAGGCGGGCGGATCGAAGAGCTGGGTCTGTCGTGTCCGGAAGTTCGGGCGACGACATGGCTTCGGTCTCGGGGAGTGCATCGAAAGTGCCGCTCGCTCATGCCCGAGAGTTGGCTCGCGAAACCCGCATCCGGGTAGAGGGCGGGACTCGACCCGCGATACGAGCGCAGGATGGCGCCGGGTATTCTGACGTTCAGCGAGGCCGATGACATCCTTGGCCATCCTGTGGCCGGAGCGAGTTGGGAAAGTCTCGTCATCGAAACGCTGATCGTGGCTGCTCAGGAGGGCGCGCGGGCCAACGGTCGCGGGCGCCGAGATCAACCTCGTTCTGACGCGTTCTGGCGGCGCGCTCGGGGCGGTCGAGACCAAGCGGAGCCTGCAACCGAAACTCGAACGCGGCTTTCATCACGCCTGCAGCGATTTGGATCCGGCCCGGCGATTGCTGACCTATCCGGGGGATGAGCGGTATCCGCTGGCTGAAGGTGTCGAAGTAATGCCACTCAATACAGCGGGCGAAGCGCTTCGCGATCTCGTGATTGCTAGAGATGGCGTGCGCGGCTGCTTTGCGCCGGATTCCTGCCATTTGGATTAGTGTCGGATTACGGCCTTCGGGAGGGATTATCTGCGCTCAGCAACCGAGCCCGGCGCCTGCGTGACTCGCCAGCATCGGCGTGCGCCTGATCCAGGTCGTGCGGGCCGTGATCGACCTGTGCCCTAAAGCTCTGCCCCGTGGGCCGCGATATTATCGATGAAGGCCTGTCCGGAATTGGCAAGGCTGCGGCTGTCCTCGCTCCAGTCGAAGAGGGGCACGGAATTGAGGACAGGCGATGCAGCTGCAATTTTTCCATCTGCCCGCTCGTCCCATCTCATTGAGTGTAAACGCTGTTGACTGCCGACAAGAAAAATACAATATGTATACACCAATCTATCGTTGGCATCCGCAACAGGGGTTTTCATGCAAGAGGGTTTTGAACGGCGCGCGCGGACGAGATGCGTGCGGCGGTCTTTCGCGTCGTTGGCGGACATCAAGGGGCGGGGGCGATGACCGGTGCGCCGCGCAGCGACGACAATCTTGCCCCCGCGCTCGCGGCGTCGGCGATCGACATCCTCGGGCACCTGATCGCGTTCGACACCACCTCTTCGGGTTCGAACCTTGCGCTGATCGATTATGTCGAGACCTATCTGGCGGGGCATGGCGTCGCCGCGCGGCGGATTGCGAACGCCGATGGCAGCAAGGCGAACCTGCTCGCGACGATCGGTCCTGTGGGCGCGCGGGGAATTGTGCTGTCAGGCCATACCGACGTCGTTCCGGTCGAAGGCCAGCCATGGAGCCGCGATCCCTTCACCCTCGTCGAGCATGAAGGGCGGCTCTATGGGCGCGGTACCGCCGATATGAAAAGCTTCATCGCGCTGGCGCTCGCGGCGGTGCCCTATCTTTCCCCCTCGACGATGACGCGTCCGGTCCATCTCGCCTTTTCCTATGACGAGGAGATTGGCTGTCTCGGCGCGCCCGACCTGATCGATGCGCTGGTGGCCGAGGGGCACCGCCCCGTGGCAGCGATCGTCGGCGAACCGACCGACATGGCGATCATCAACAGCCACAAGGGCATCCATCTTTATGAAGTCGTCGTCACCGGGCGCGAGGCGCATTCGAGCCTGGTGCATGAGGGTGTTTCGGCGAACATGGTCGCGATCGAGATATTGGCGGCGCTCGGACGGATCGCCGAAAGCGAGCGCACGGATCATCGCGATGCGCGCTTCGACCCGCCCTGGTCCACACTGACGGTGGGCACGATCCATGGCGGCACGGCGGCGAATATCCTCGCCCGCGAATGCCGCTTTACCTTCGACCTGCGCACAGTGCCCGACCGCGATATCGATGCCGTGCTCGCCCCCTTCTGGGCGGCGATCGAGGAAGCGCGGGCGCGCCTGAAGCTGGAGGGCGGGGAAACCGGCGTTGTGGTTCACCCGATCGCGCAGGTGCCGCCGCTGCGGCGCGAGGAAGATGGGGTGGCCGAACATTTTGCCGCAATGCTGAGCGAAGTTGTGACCCTTCCGGGCGCGGTCTCCTATGGCGCCGAGGCGGGGCAGTTCCAGACGGCCGGTGTGTCGACGGTGATTTGCGGCCCGGGTTCGATCATGCAGGCGCATCGTCCCGACGAATTTATCGAGATTGCGCAAATCGAGGCGGGCGCGCGCTTCATGTCGAGGTTGATTGCGATCACCCATGCAGAGTAGAGATCGGCGATGTGCGCAGCCCGAACCAAATCCGCAAAAGTCGCCGAATCAATCGAGGTGGTCGACATAAGCGACGAGATTGCCCGTCAGTCTTCGGGGCAGAAGGTCTATTCGCTGCTGCGCGAGCAGATACTGAACCTCGACCTGCCGCCGAACACCGAGCTGGATGAGGTCCAGTTCAGCCGCGAACTGGGCGTTTCGCGCACCCCGATCCGCGAGGCGCTGATCCGGCTCGCGTCCGACAGCCTTGTCGTGCTGGCACCGAACCGCGGCGCGCGCGTTGCGCCGCTCGACCTCGATCAGGTGCCGCAGGTCCTCGAAGCGCTCGAGCTTTATGAGCGCGCGACGACGCGCTGGGCGGCGCTGCGCCGACAGCCGCACCATCTCGATCTGCTCGAACAGCGCAACCGCGAGTTTGCGGCCGCGAGCGAAACGCGCGACCCGCGGCAGATCGTCGAGGCGAACTGGGCGTTTCACGATGCGATCAATCAGGCGTGCGGAAACAAGTATCTTGCCGCCGACTGCTCGAAGATGCTGCGCGGCGTGATGCGGCTGTCGTTGCTCGCCTTTCGCCAGAATGGCGCGGCGCTGCTGAGCTATTCGGATGTCATCGATCAGCATAACCAGATGATCGATGCGATCCGCCGCGGCGATGCGGTCGAGGCCGAACGGCTCGTCTATGAACATTCGGACGAGTTTCGCGAGCGGATGAAGGCCTTTATCGCCGGTTCCAGCACCGCCGATTTCTCGCTGTCCGGCCGCGGCTGAGCCGCGGCCGCCAGCCTCAATCCTCCAGATCCTCCGCGACCTTGCCGCTTGCGCGGTAGAAGAAATATGCGGTCGGAACGGTCAGCGCCATGACGATGATCAGCGCATAGCGCAGCCCTTCGGGGCCATGGATCGCGCTGAAATGATCGCTGAGCGCGCCGGTGATCACCGGGCCAAGCCCGAAACCGAGCAGGTTCCCGAAGAAGAGGACGACCGCGATTGCCGTCGCGCGGCGCGCGCTGCCGCATACCGCGTGGATCGCGGCGAAGGCGGCGGGCAGGGCAGCGTAGAGCAGGATGCCGCCAATCGTGCTGACGACCAGAAAGGTGGGAAGGTCGTCGATCAGGAACATCGCGCAATTGGGCACCGCCGCGAGGCCAAAGGCGATCGCGGGGAAGCGGACGATCCAGCGCGGATCGCGCCGCGACAGCGCATCCTGGATCGCGCCGCCGGCGAGGCTACCGATCAGCACCGCAAACGCCGAGGTCGCGCCGTAGTAAAGCCCCGCCTCTTCGATCGGGCTTTCGATCACGCGGACGAGATAGGAGGGGACGAAGACGAGCGAGCCATAGGCGGCGAAATGATAGAGGGTGAAGCCCGTGAGCATCAACACGAAGGATCGTTTTCCGGCGAGGCGCCCGACCGATGTGCGAAAATCTTCGCTGCTGCCGCGCCGCGCCGCGGCATCGGCGCGCTGGCGCGGCTCGTCGAGCACCCAATAAACGAGCGCAGCGATCAGCAGGCCGGGCAGGCCGAAGGCGACGAGGGTCGCGCGCCAGCCATAGGCGGCGACGAGTTGCGATCCCGCCGACAGGCCGATCAGATAGCCGACGGTTCCCGATGTTGCGAAAATGCCGATCGCGCGGGCGCGCTGCGCGGTCGGGAAATAATCGACGATCAGCGACTGGGCGGGCGGGGTTGCGCCGGCCTCTCCCACCCCCACGCCGATGCGCGCGAGAAGCAGCTGCCAGAAGCTGGCCGCCGCGGCGCAGAGCACGGTCATCAGGCTCCACACCGAAATCGCGACCGCGATCAGTTTCTTGCGGTTACCGCGATCCGCGAAGCGCGCAATCGGCAACCCGAACGCCGAATAGAGCAAGGCGAAGGATAGGCCGCTCAGCAGGCCGAGCTGCGTGTCGGAGACCTGAAACTCGTGCTTGATCGGTTCGAGCAGCACCGAGATGACGACGCGGTCAATCGAGCTTGAGGCACCGACGAGGAACAGGATCGCGAGGAAGGTCCAGCGCCGCGAGGGGGTGTAGAGATGCGCCGCGCCGCCGCCCTGCGTGGCGGCGGGGGGAGGGGGCGTACTCAATTGCGACCTTCCCATTGTGCGAACCAGCGCAGCACGCGGCTTCCCTGATCGATCTGCGCCTCGTAGCGCGCGGCGGCGTGGCCCTCTTCGGGATAGAGAACCAGTTCGGTCGGCACATCACCCAGGACGAGCGCGTGGTGGAACTGCACCGCCTGTGCTGGCGGCGTGGTCTTGTCCATCTCGCCCGCGATCAGCAGCGTCGGGGTCGTCACCTTGTTCGCATGCGCCAGCGGGCTTCGCTGGTCGAAGACGCCGCCAACGTCATAGGGATCGCCGCCCGAATAGAGCGACAGGAATTCGGGATGATGCGCGGTGAAATACTGGCTGCGCATGTCGGTCAGCGGCGCGATTGCGCACGCGGCCTGAAAGCGTCCCGTCTGGCCTACGAGCCAGGTGGTCATGAAGCCGCCGTAGCTGCCGCCGGTGACGAACAGTCGGCTGCCGTCGACCGGGTGGTTGGCGATCACATGATCGATGCCCGCCAATATGTCGTGCGCATCCTCGCCCGCCATGTCGTCGATCACGCGGCTCGCGAAATCGAGCCCGCGTCCCGAACTGCCACGCGGGTTGGGAAAGAGCACGGCATAGCCCGAACTGACGAGCAGCGCCGCGAGCGGGTTGTCGAAGCTCCAGCTGTCGCGGAACAGGTGCGAGGGGCCGCCGTGGATGAAGGCGATAAGGGGGGGGCGCTCGACCCCCTCGGGCATCGCGAGATAGCCGAGGATTTCGAGCCCGTCGCGGCCCTGCCAGCGTACGACTTCGGCGGGTTTCATCCGCGCCTGGATGGGCGCCAGATCGGGCGGGGTGAGATCGAGCAGCATCTGTTCGCCCGCGGCATCCAAGCGCGCAAGATAGGGATAGCGATCGAAAGCATGGCCGGGGACGAGAACCGCATCACGTCCTTCGGGGACCGCATAGGGTACTTTGCGGCCCGCCGTGCCCGAGGCGCGCCACTCGATTGACGTGGTGCCGCTGGCGAGGTCGAGCGTCCCTGCAACCGATCCGGGCGCGGCGAAGCCGGCGAAGAAGAGGCGGTTCGCGTCGCGCCACGCGAGCGCCGAAACCTGCGCGCCGATATCGGGTTCGCGCGCCGCGCCGGTCGCGCGGTCGTAGAGGATGAGCGAGCCGAGCTGGACGGTGCGGTGGAAGCGTCCCTCGATCACCGCGATCGTCTTGCCGTCGGGCGAGGCTGTCACGCCTGCGATCTCGACTTCGGGCGCGGCAAAGCGTTCGAACGGGCCGCCCGCCGCCGGGGCGATCGCGATTTCGGTCTGGTACCAGCCGCCCTCGGTCGGGCTGGCGGAGGTGATCGCGACAATGGCGTCGGGGCCGCACCAGTCGGCCTCCCAGACATTCTGGCCCTCGGCGCCGACACGCGCGAGTGCGCCGCTTGCGATGTCGAGGATATGCGCATGGCGCCACAGGCCGTCGTGGCCGCCCGTTTCGACGGTCGGCATCCATGAGGGGCGTTCGCTGGCGCCGCCGCCGATCCGCGCGGTTGCGGCCGATCCGGCGGCATCGGCGCCGGCGTCGGCGCTCTGAAGCAGGATATGGCGGCTGTCGGCCGCCCAGACGAAACTCTCGATTGCTTCGCCGGCGATGGGCGCGGGCGCGGTGGCGGTATCGGGCGCGTCAGCCGGCGCGATCATCAGCTGGAAATTGCCCGCGCCATGATCGCGGTCGGACAGAAAGGCGAGGCGGGCGCCGTCGGGCGACCATTTCGGCTGACTGTCGTTCGCGGCATCGTTGCCGAGAAGCGTGACGGCGCCGTCGGGGGCGAGAAGGCCGATGCGCGTGACCGGAAAGCCGCCGCCGGCGCGCATCATCGGGCCCGAAAAGGCGATGACGCCGCTCGCCGGATTGGCCGCGACATGGACGATGCCGTGCAACTGCGCGGCGCCGGGGCGATAGAGGCGCTCGAAATAGTCGCGGACGCGGGCTTCGACCGGATCGGCTGCGGGGGAGGAGGGGATTTTATCCGGGGAGGTCACGGGCAAACCTTTTGAAAAGGGGGCCGGATTGCTCCGGCCCCCATAGAGACTCAATAGCGGAATTCGAACTGCAGGCCGAAGGTGCGCGGACGCACGCGATACTGCTGGCTGATATCCGTCGGGGGCTGGGTGATGCCGTCCCAGCCGCCGATATTTTCGGCGTAAAGCGTGGCCGTCCACTTGTCGGGCGATTCGATCCCGATGCTGCCGCGCGCGAGCAGGGGGGCGTCGCTGATGAAGCTTCGCGCAGCGCCCGCGACGAGCAGGCGCGCGGGGATTTTCGAGCGATAGGTCAGCGATCCCGACAGCACGCCCTTCAGGCCCGCGTCTCCGACCGGGAAGCGGTAATCGAGGAAGCCGCTCGCCGTATATTCGGGCGAGAAGGCGAGGCGATCGCCCTTTTTGTAGAGCGTGACGGGGCCGCCCGCGGTCTGCGTGACGATCGGACCCGACAGGTCGAGGCCGTTCCAGCTGAAGGTGCCGCCGATGTCGAGGCCTTCGACCGGGTGCGCGGTGAGCGCGAGGTCGGCGCCGAGGCCGCTGGCTTTCGGCCCGTTGACCGATGCGGCGAAGACGACGCCGTTGATATCGACGTTCAGATTCTGCTGAATGTCTTTCCAGTCGATATAATAGAGCGCGGCATCGAAGGTGAGTCCGCCGCCCAGCAGGCTGCCCTTGGCGCCGACTTCATAGTTCGACAGGCGGTCAGCCTTGACCGGCGGGATGCCGGGGGCGGTGCGGATGATCGTCGGGCTCTGGTTGAAGCCGCTGCGGAAGCCCTGCGAATAGGAGGCATAGGCCGTGAACCGCCGGCTCGGCAGCCAGGTGATCACCGCGCGCGGAGTCACCGCATCGAAGGTGTCGGTGCGGCGCGCGAGCGGCTGCGCGGGATTGCCTGTGGTCGGCGTGAGCTCGATCTGGGTCACGCGATCCTTGAAATAGCGCAGCCCGCCGGTGACTTCGAGCGTGCCGTCCATGAAGCTACGCGTGACTTCGCCGAACGCCGCGAAAGAGCGCGACTTGTCTTTGAAGTTGATCGGCGCGGGAAGGACGAACAAGGTCTGGCTCAGAAGATCGGATGCGTCGCGGTAGAAGCCCCCGACCGACCAGCGCCAGTCGCCGCCGCCGGTCGAATTGATCAGCACCTCTTCGGTGAAGATCTTCGAGCTGATTTCGGTGTGGAGCGTCTGGTTGGCGGCGAGATTGGTATAGTCGCGCTCGCTGAGGTTGGAGAATTTGAGGTAGCTCGTCGCGCTCGACACTTCAAACGCGCCGAAGTCATAGCCGAGCTTGGCGCTGAACGCGTCATAGTTGAGCTTCTGCGGCAGCGGCACGGTGGTCAGCTGGTTGCCGTCATCATTGGCATAGGCGGGCGCATCCTGATCGATGCGCGAGATCCATGCCGACAGGCCAAAGCTGAAGGCGTCGGTCGGCTGGCCGTTGAGCTTGATGCGGACGTTGCGCGAGCGGCTGTCGTTGGCGTTGTTGACGCCGCGTGCGGGCTGATCGATCCAGCCGCCGGCGCTTTCGAAACCGCCGACGACGCGGAGGCCGAGCTTGCCCTCGACGAGCGGGATATTGACCGCCATGTCGCCGCGATAGCTCTGGTCGCCGCCTTCGGTCGCCGCGACGCCGGCGCGGGTCTTGAGTTCGAAGCGGTCAAGATTGGCGTCGTTGGTGAGGACGCGCACGACGCCGTTCAGCGCGTTGGCGCCATAGAGCGTGCCCTGCGGCCCGCGCAGCACTTCGATCCGCGACATGTCATAGGCGTTGGTGTCGGGAAGGATCGCCGACTTCACGAGGCCAAAGGGAACCGAGTCGATATAGAAGGCCGAGGTGCTCGACCCCGCGAGCGTCGCGCCGTTCGCGGCGACGCCGCGAATCGTGAGCTGGGTTCCGCCGCCCTGCGGCGAGTTGGTGATCGAGATGCCGGCGACCGAACGCAGGGCTTCGCTGACGCCGCCGCTGGCCTGGGCATCTAGATCCTTGCCGCCGAGCGAGGTGATCGAGATCGGAACATCCTGGAGCCGTTCCGCGCGCTTTTGCGCGGTCACCACGATTTCGTTCGCGCTCTCGGCGCCGTCGGCTTCATCGGCCGTCTGCGCGAGGGCGGGGGTCGCCCACAACAGAGCGGCGAGAACGCCAAGGCCGGATCCAGTCTTCAACTTGCTACGCATAATATCCCCTTTTGCACTTTTTTAGGATTGTGACGAGAGTGCGAATACCCAGTGAACACATTGTGTATAATCTGTGTAGACAAGTCAAGCGCGGGTGATTAGTCCGGTGCCATCGGCAACGGAGAGGCGCGTCATGGAACCGGAAAACACCGTGGAATCAGTGGGAAGCGTGCCGGTCGAGACTTTTCGCGGAGTCGTCTTTCCCTGGCATTGCGACGCGATGGGGCACATGTCGGTGCAGCATCAGGTGCCGCTGCTCGATAATGCGGTTTATCATTTGCTGGGTTTTTTTGGCCCGACAGCGGGGCAGGTTGATGGCCGCAACGCGGGCTGGGCCGATGTCTCGCACGAGATTCGCTACCTTCACGAACTGATCGCGGGCGACCTGCTGATCCTTACGAGCGGCATCCTGTCGATCGGACGCACATCGCTGCGGCACCGGACGATCCTGTCGCGGCGCTCCGACGCCACGGCCTGCACAATATTGGAAGGCGTCACCGTCCGCTTCGATCTCGACGCGCGCAAGGCGACGCCCTTGTCGGATCGCGAACGCCGCATCGCCGGGCAGCTGATGCTGCCGGCCGAAACGAACTGAACTCAAGGGAGATTTTATGGAACGGGTATTGGTCACAGGGGCGGGCGACAGCGTCGGCCGCGCGATTGCCGAGCGTTTTCTGCAAAAGGGCGCCAAGGTGCACATCTGCGACGTGCGCGGCGATGCGGTCGCGGCGACGCTGGCGGCGAATCCGGGAATGAGCGGCAGCGTCACCGATGTCGGCGTGCGCGCCGAAGTCGATGCCTTGTTTGCGGATGTCCTCGCGAACGTCGGCGACCTCACGATCCTGGTGAACGTCGTCGGCATGGCGGGCCCGCGCGCCGCGATCGAGGATATCGACGAGGATGAGTGGGACAAGACGATCGGGGTCAACCTGTCGGGCATGTTCTATACGATGAAGCGCGCCGTTCCGATGCTGAAGGCGAACGGCGGCGGCTCGATCGTCAATTTCTCGACCTGTTCGACGCGCACCGGCATTCCGTTTCGTGCGCCCTATATCGCGTCGAAAGCCGGGGTCGAGGGGCTGACGAAGAACAGCGCGCGCGAGCTTGGCCCGTCGGGCATCCGCGTCAACGCGATCCTGCCCGGCATCATCAACAACGACCGCTTTCGCTTCATCGTCCAGCGCAACGTCGACGCGACCGGCCGCAGCTTCGACGACATCGAGAATGACTATCTCAAATATGTGTCGCTGCGCTGCAAGGTCGAGCTCAGCGAGTTCGCCGACATGGTCGAATTCATCACCTCGGACGCCGGCAAGAAGATCACCGGCGAGATCATCGCCGTGAGCGGCAATATGGAATGGGAAGAATGACGATGAGCAAGAAGACGATCCTGACCTGCGCGGTGACCGGCGGCGCGCCTTACAACAAGAAGCATCCGTCGATGCCGGTGACGCCGAAGCAGATCGCCGACGCCTGTATCGAAGCGGCCTCGGCCGGGGCGAGCATCGTCCATATCCACGTCCGCGATCCGGAAACGGGCGAAGGCAATCGCGACCGCGCGCATTTCCGCGAAGTCGTCGACCGCGTGCGCCAGACCGGCACCGATATCGTGCTCAATCTGACGTGCGGCATGGGCGCCTATTTCCTGCCCGATCCTGAAAATGAGGGGCATATGCTGCCCGGCAGCGATGTCGTCGGTGTCGACGAGCGCGTCGCGCATGTCGAGGAATTGCTTCCCGAGATTGCGACGCTGGACATCGTCACCAACAATCAGGTCGAAGGGCCGACCGAATATATTTATTTCAGCCCGACGCACACGCTGCGCGCGATGGCGAAGCGGTTCCAGGCGGCGGGGGTCAAACCCGAACTCGAAGTGTTCGGCGCCGGCGACATATTGTTCGGCAACAAGCTGGTCGAGGAAGGGTTGATCGATGGTCCGCCGATGATGCAGATGGTGCTGGGTGTGCAATGGGCGGCACCGCACGGTGTGGAGACGATCCTGTATCAGAAGAGCCTGATGGCTCCCGGCACGATCTGGGGCGCATTCGGTATCGGCCGCGAACAGATGCCGATGCTGGCGCACACGCTGTTGCTCGGCGGCAATATCCGGGTCGGGCTGGAGGATAATCTCTATATGTCGCGCGGCGTCTGGGCGACCAATGGCCAGCTGGTCGAGCGCGCCTATACGCTCGTCAACGCGGTCGGCGGCTATGAGGTCGCAACGCCCGCCGAAACGCGCGAAATGCTGAAGCTCAGAACCCCGGGCGCATGACCGGGGCGATGGCGACCATCCCCTATTATGACGCCGAAGCGGTCGCGCGGGCAACACCGATGCCCGCGCTGATCGCGGCGTTGCGGCGTGCCTTTGCTTGCGGCGAATATCATGCGCCGCCGCGGCTGGCCGCCGATATGGGCGGCGCGTCGCTGCTCGTCATGCCGGCGTGGAAGGGGAGTGCGCGGGTCGGGACGAAAATCGTCACCGTCGACCCGCGCGCGCGTCCTTCGATCCAGTCGACCTATATATTGAGCGATCGGGCCTCCGGGCGTCCCGTCGCGGCGCTTGACGGGGCCGTGCTCACCCGCCGCCGCACGGCCGCGGCGTCGGTTCTCGCCGCATCGCGGCTTGCACGGCGTGCGTCCGCCACCTTGTTCATCATCGGCACCGGCGCTCTCAATGCGCCAATCATCGAAGCCTATGCCTCCGCTTTTGAATTGAAACAGGTCCTGGTCTGGGGCCGCGATCCGGACAAGGCTGAGGCGGCGGCGCGCGCAGCGCGCGCGCTGGGATATCCTGCAGCGGCAATCGCGACGGTCGAGGCGGGACTCGCGGCGGCCGATATCGTGTCGGCCGCGACGCTCGCGACCTCGCCGCTGATCGCGGGAGCAGTCCTGCGGCCCGGTATGCACATCGACCTGATCGGCGCCTTCCGCCCCGACATGTGCGAGGCCGATGCAGAAGCTTTTGCCCGTGCACGCATTTTCGTCGACACGCACGAAGGCGCGATGGAAGAGGCGGGCGATTTGTTGCAGGCGATCGCTGCGGGTGCGATCGGCGCGGACGCGATCGAAGCAGATCTTGCGGCGCTCTGTTCCGGCGCGCATCCGGGCCGCGGCGGGGATGACAGGGCGATCACCCTGTTCAAGTCGGTGGGCACTGCAATTGAGGATCTTGCGGCGGCCGAACTCGTTGTAGGGGACGTCGCGCCGTGAAGCTTGAACCGATCGACCAGACGCTGCTGGCGGGCGAACATGGCGCCGCTGCCGCGCGCGCCATGGCGCTTCTTGTGCGTTACGGCACCGCATGCGGCGCCGATCGCTTCATCGACATCGAGTCCGCGCATATTGACGGTTGCCTCTATCACGGACCGTCGAGCATCGATTTTGCGCAGCATTTTGTCGATCTCGGTGGAAAGGTTCGCGTCCCGACGACCCTCAATGTCGCGGCGGTCGATGTCACCCACCCCGGCTGGAATTGCGGCCCCCCCGAAATCATCGCGCAGCAGGAGACGCTGACCCGTCTGCACGAGCAGCTCGGATGCCTGCCGACGCTAACGTGCGCGCCCTATCAGCGGATGGCGCGTCCGCGGCGCGGCGAGCATGTCGCCTGGGCGGAGTCCAACGCGATCGTTTTCATCAATTCGGTGCTCGGCGCGCGGACCGACCGTTATGGCGATTTCACCGACCTTTGCGCGGCATTGACCGGGCGCGTACCGCTCGCGGGCCTTCACTGCGACGAAGCTCGGCGGCCGGCGATTCTGTTCGAATTGCCTTCGCTCGAGGAGACCGCTTTGCCGCGCGACCTTTATTTTGCAGCGATCGGCTATGTCGTTGGCCGCCGTGCACCGGGCATCGTCCCCTATTTGCGCGGCCTTCCGCTCGATGCGAGCGAGGACGAGCTGAAAGCGCTTGGAGCGACGGGCGCGTCGTCGGGCGCGCTCGCGTTGTTCCATGCCGAAGGCGTGACGCCCGAGGCTGCGGATATGCCGACCGAGGGCGTGAAGGTCGAGGTCGTATCACCGGCTGAGCCTGCGGCGGCGATCGCATCGCTCTGTTGCGCGGCCGAGGGCGAGGCGGTCGCGGCGGTCTGTCTCGGCACGCCGCACTATTCGATCCGGGAGTTCGCGCAGCTCAACCGTTCGGTCGAGGGTCGCTGCCGGTCGCCAGAGACCGAGGTCTATGTATCGACCTCGCGTGAGATCGCGGCCGAGGTCGCGGCGGATCCGGCATTTGATGCCTTGCGCGCTTTCGGCGTCAACATGATCGTCGACACCTGCACCTATCTTGCGCCCGTCGTTCGCCAGACGTCGGGTCTGATCCTCACGACATCGGGAAAATATGCTCACTATGGCCCCGGCAATCTCGGGCGACGCGTGGCGCTGATGACGCTCGAACGCTGCATTCGTTCGGCCGAAGCGGGCGTGGTGGCGACGCCATGCTGATCCACGGACACGCCTTGATCGAGGGAATGGCAAGCGGGGCCCTGCTGAAGCTCACCGAGCCGCTGAGCCTGTGGGGCGGGGTCGATCTGCAAACGGGGGGCATCGTCGATGCCTCGCACCCCCAGCGGGGCGCGGTGCTGGCCAATCGGCTGCTCGCGATGCCGGGAAGCCGGGGATCCTCCTCTTCTTCGAGCGCCCTCGTCGAACTCGCGCGGGCCGGGCGCGCGCCCGCCGGGGTGATCACGACGCGGAGCGATCCGATCCTCACCATCGGCGCGCTGGTCGCCGATTATCTCTATGGTGCGGCCATCCCGATCCTGATCGTGTCTGACGAAGACTTCGTAAGGCTTCGGTGCGGCACGGCAGGTCATTTATGGTGCGAAAGCGACCAAGCCGTGCTGACCTTTTCAATGCATGAGCCGGTCCGGTTCTCGAAACCTTCGGTCTAGGTGATGTGGAACTGACGTTGGATCCGCAGTCTGCTTTACCGCCCTTCCAGACCAAAAGCCGACTGACCGCAAACGGCCAGATTGTGACTCGCTGCTTTGCGCCCGAGAATCGCCCGTTGATCAGGTTTCCGTCTTTTGATCTGCGTCGGCACGAGCCCTCGAATGATTGTGATCGCGCCCGTTCTGCTGGATCGCAAATTGAGGATATCTGAAATGCAGGTATTTCATCTGCGCCAGCGTGAGAGTGTTGGACGTAATCCAGTATAGCAGCAAGCCGGTAGCGACGTTGGCCGTAACCGCGATCATCAGCCAGGGCATGAGCATAAAGACATGCTGCTGTATCGGGTCCGTCGTCTGGGGATTGAGCTTGAACTGCAACCATAGAGTGAAGCCGACCAGCGACGACAATATGCCGAAGGCCAGGATGCCGGGCGGATCGAACGGCAGCAATCCGAAGAGGTTGACGATTGTTGCCGGATCGGAGGCGGAGAGGTCCTTGACCCACAACACGAAGGGCTGATGCCGCATCTCTATCGTGAGGAGTAGAACCTTGTAGAGCGCGAAAAAGATCGGTGCCTGCAAAAGCATCGGCAGACAGCCACCGATCGGATTGATCTTCTCGTTCTTGTAAAGCCTGGCCATCTCCTGCTGCAGCTTGGCTTTGTCATCCTTGTGGCGATCCTGCAGCGCCTTCATCTTCGGCTGTACGGCACGCATCTGCGCCATGTTCGCGAAGCCCTTTTGCGCGATCGGGAACAGCAGCAGGCGGATAACGAAGGTCAGGCAAATGATCGCCACGCCGAAATTGCCAACCAGGCCGGACAGGAAGATCAGAACCTGCCAGATTGGCCAGGCGAGGAAGCGAAACCAACCCCAGTCGATTGCCTGGCCGAACCGCTCGACTCCTTCCTGCTCATAATGGTCGAGCAGCGCGCTTTCCTTTGCGCCGGTAAACAGCCGCGTCGTGCGAGACACAGTTTCGCCAGGATCAACGGTAACCGCTCCGTAGAATAGCTCTGCCCGGAAGAGATCGCCGCCGAGCGCACGCAAGACGCTGGTAGCGGGTGTTTGGGCATCGGGGATGAGCGCGCTCATCCAATAGATGTCGGTAAAACCAACCCAGTTGGTCGTCGTATTGGCGACCGTGCCCGCTTTGGCGAGATCCTCGTAGTCCCAGCCGAACTCGACCTCGCTATCATCGAAAATGGGCCCCGAATGGACGTTGAAGCTATCTGGGCTGGCCAACTCCCTCGTACGACTGATGGAGGCGTAGGGCTGGAGCGCGGCTGTACCCTCGCCGGAATTGGTCATCATTTGCGTAACTGTGAGCATATAATGCTCGTCGATGGCAAAACGCAGCCGGAAACGCAGGCCCTGCCGGTTCTCCCAGCCCAGCGTAACGGGTGTCTTCAGCGTCAACCTCTCACCATCGACCACCCGCCAGACTGTATCCGCGCCAGGCAGGTCGACAGCCTCGCCGGCCCAGCCGAACTGTGCAAATTGCTCGCCTTCGGTATGAGCGGGTGCGAAGAGACGAACGGGGCCGCTCTGTTCGTCAACAGTTCGGCGGTGGGTCTCCAACTCGATGTCGTCAATCCGCGCGCCAATCAGATTGATCGAGCCACGAACCTCCGGTGCATCGATCGCGATCCGGTCAGGTCTCCCGATCTCGGTGCGGAGATCGCGCCCGATCGCCGGATGTGCCCCTGCGGGATCGAGTTCTGTCTTGGCCTGCGACTGCGACTGCGGGTCGCGGTCGCGGCCCGCCATTGCGGCCGGCAATGATACGGGTTCCGGGAAATACGCACGCCTGACGGAGTGCCAGCCGAATAGCAGGACGATGCTCAGCACGATTGCGAGCACAATATTGCGCTGGTTGTTCATTGATGCCTTGAACCTTGCTTGCGCGGTTCGCAGCTTGAACTCATCGCAAGGCATGCGAGAAGTTGCAGCGCGGTAGCCGCTTGAGCGCGAGCCATCGAAGATGGCCTGGCGCCTTATGTCTGGTGATTTTGGTGCCACCCGAAGGCGGCGTTCCGATCGACGATCGAGCCGCTCAGGCGGCCGCTACGAACCTGGTAGCAGCGTCGTCGTTGTCGGCCGAAGGTGCGTTACCCCGCTTGCGGCGAGCGCATTTGCCGAATGTTGCATTGGACACATCCCGTGCACGAATTTGCCAATATGACAGATCTGCGCGGTGCGCCTGAAGTGCGCCGTTCCAGCAGGAAACAGCTATGACCACCGTGGCGGTCACCAAGGCACCGAGGTAAGGCGCCGCGTTCGCAGCGAGCTCTATCGATCCCGGCATCGTGATTAATTCGCCGACTGCAACGAGAATAACCGCAACGACGATGAGGCGGATAAACTTGGCTCGCTGCTTCGCCGTAAACCGCGCGAAAGGTTCCTCGAACAGTCGTGTGCATAGCAGACGCGAAAATGAGGTCTCCGAGCAGAGCAGTATTACCAGTGCAAGGCACCAGAGAATGCTTAGGAAACCAATCATTGGTTGAGCCTATATTGTCGCCTGAAACTGTCAAGAAGAGGAATTCGGCGTCGTATCAATTCTGGAATGACGGCTTTCTGATTTTTGCCGATGCAAAGCCGACGGTCTCCAGTCGGTCATCAAGGGCCGTCTGGTTTTACCCTATAAAGTTCGGCCGGCCGAAACGCGCCACCTTCTTCACGTTCGCGGGTCCCCTCGATCCAGCCCTTGTCGAGCATGCGGCGGCGGAAGGCGGGCTTGTTGAGGTCGATCCCGAGGATCGCTTCGTGGACGTCCTGCAGCGCGCGCAGGGTGAATCGCGGCGGGAGCAGTGCGAAGGCGATGGGTGAATAGTCGAGTTTGCCGCGCAGCCGCTTCACCGCATGGCCGAGGATGTCGTCATGATCGAAGGCGAGGGGCAGGGGGCGGCGATCCGGACCGAGTGCGGCAACGGGGCCGCCCTGTTCGTCCGGCCAGGGAATGTCGAGCGGTACGAGCGCGAGATCCCGGCGCCCGTCGAGCGCCTTCGCCAACTCCTCGTGCGGTAGCAGCGCAAAATAGGCGATGGTGACGATGCGCATCCGCGGGTCGCGGCCGGGATCGCCGAAGCTGTAGAGCTGCTCGAGCCACGCGTGCGAGAGGCCCGCCTTGTCGGTGAGGATGCGCTCTGCGGCCTCATCGAGGCTTTCTGCCACGCCAACAAAGCCGCCCGGAAGTGCCCAGTCGCCCTTGTGTGGCGGCTCGTTGCGCCGCTGCAGCAAAGCGGCCAGCCGGCCGTCCGCGACGGTCATCAGCACAAGGTCGACGGTGACCGCGAGCGGAGGAAAGTCGGCGGGATTATAGGCATCGGGCATGGCATCTTCTAATATCTTGACTAGATATATGTCAAATGAATATAAGTAACCCGACGCCACCGAATCGGAGGCGGGCCGCCCGGGGGAGTCCGGGGCGGAAGTTGGATCGAGGGAGTCTCGAGCGATGAAAAAGGCAGATTTCGGCGTCTTCATCGGGCGCTTTCAACCGCTGCATATCGGGCACGAACATGTCATCCGGCAGGCGTTGCAGCAGGTCGAGCGGCTGATCGTGCTGGTGGGGTCGGCAAATGTCGCACGCGATCCGCGCAATCCATTCACCTTCGACGAGCGCGCCGCGATGCTGCGCGCCGCCTTTCGCCACGAAATGGCCGAAGAGCGGCTGATCGTCGAACCACTCGATGATCATCTCTATTCGGACACCGCCTGGGTGACCGAGGTGCAGCGGCGTGTGAACCGGATCATCCTTGAGGTCGGCAACGGCCATGGGTTCGGCAGTCACGGGATTGCTGATTTCAAAGTCGCGCTGACCGGCTACGGGAAGGACGCCTCCTCCTATTATCTCCGCCTATTTCCCGAGTGGGATAATATCCAGATCGATAGCCAGTACGGCACCTTCAGTTCGACCGATGTGCGGCGGCGCTATTTCCAGCGCATCCCGGAAGTGCCTGCGTCGATCCTGACCGCCGACGTCGTGACGTGGCTCGACGCGTTCAAACTGGGTAATGATTTCCGCACTTTGCTCGACGAAAGTGAATATCTCGCGGACTATCCAGGCCAGTGGGGTAAAGGGCCGTTCGTCACCGCCGACGCCGTCGTTGTACAATCGGGGCATATCCTTCTCGTCGAGCGCGGGCGGCTGCCGGGTAAAGGACTGCTCGCGCTGCCCGGCGGGTTCGTCGATGCCGGCGAACGTATCCGCGACGCCGCGATCCGCGAACTGCGCGAGGAAACAGGAATATCCGACAGCAAAGGGCAGATCCCGCCCGCAATGCTCGGCAGCTTCATCGAAGATCATCGCACACGGGTATTCGATGCGCCGAACCGCAGCCTTCGCGGGCGGGTGATCACCCATGCCTTTCTGTTTCGCCTTCCCGAGCGGCGCAAGCTGTTCGCGGTGAAGGGCGGCGACGATGCTGCGCATGCGCGCTGGTACCGGCTCGGCGACCTGTCGCCGCAGATGTTCTTCGAAGACCATTGGTCGATCATCGAAGAGATGGCCGACCTGTAATTCCCGGCAGGGGAGTCCTGCCGACAGATACGCATGTGAGGAGTTCACATCATGAAAAACCCGATCCTGGCGACCGACAGCTACAAGCAGAGCCATTTCCTGCAATATCCGCCCGAGGCGCGCGTCATCAGCGCCTATGTCGAAGCGCGCCCGAACCCCTTTTCCGACGAGATCGTCTTTCTGGGGCTCCAGCCGCTGTTGCTCGACTATTTCACCCAGCCGGTGACGAAGGCCGACATCAACGAAGCTGAGGCGATCTGCGCCGCGCACGGTGTACCGTTCAACCGTCCAGGCTGGGAGGCGATCGTCGCCGACCACGGCGGATATCTGCCGCTCGAGATCAAGGCGCTGCCCGAAGGGACGATCGTCCCTGCGGGCGTGCCGCTGGTGCAGCTGGAAAATACCGATCCGCGCATGCCGTGGCTGACGACCTTCATTGAGACCGCGATGCTGCGCGCGATCTGGTATCCGACGACGGTCGCGACGCTAAGCTGGAAGTGCAAGGCCGTAATCCGCGCGGGCCTCGAGAAGACCTCCGACGACGTTGAGGGGCAGCTTCCGTTCAAGCTCCACGATTTCGGTGCGCGCGGCGTATCCTCCGCCGAGAGCGCGGGGCTGGGCGGCTTGGCACATCTCGTCAACTTCCAGGGCACCGACACGATGGAGGCGCTGGTCGCGGCGCGGCGGTATTATGGCGCCGACATGGCCGGCTTTTCCATCCCGGCGGCCGAGCATAGCACGATGACGAGTTGGGGCCGCGCGCGCGAGGAAGCTGCCTATGCGAATATGCTCGATCGTTTCGAGGGCGAAGGGCGGATCGTTGCGGTCGTGTCCGACAGCTATGACCTTGACGTTGCGGTCGCCGACATCTGGGGCGGCAGCCTGCGCAAGAAGGTGCTGGCGCGGCAGGGCACGCTCGTCGTGCGGCCCGACAGCGGCGATCCGATCGAGACGCCGCTGCGCACGGTGAAGATGCTGTGGGAAAAGTTTGGCGGCAGCGTGAACGGCAAGGGCTTTCGTGTGCTCGATCCGCATGTCCGTGTGATTCAAGGCGACGGGATGACGGTCGACAGCATCGGACTGCTCGTCGAGCGGATGATCGAAGAAGGCTTTGCGATCGACAATATCGCTTTTGGTATGGGCGGCGGGATGTTGCAGCACGTCAACCGTGACACGCTGCGTTTCGCGATGAAGGCGAATGCGATGCTTGGTGCCGATGGCGAATGGCATGACGTGTTCAAGATGCCGAGCACCGACCCCGGCAAGGCGAGCAAGGCCGGACGGCTGGCGGTGGTGATGAAGGACGGACGGATGGCGGCGGCAAGGCTCGATGCGATCGCTGTGGGGGAAGATTTGCTGGTGCCGGTGTGGCGGAACGGCGAGCTGCTCGTGCGTCACGACTTCAGTACGGTCCGTGCGCGGTCCGAAGGCCGATGATGGCCGAGCTGTTTGGGAAGCCGGCATTCACACTGACGGATGTCGGCTTCTTCCAACCTGGCCCCGAAAGTCGCCCGACCGCCGGCGGCCCGGTTGCGACTGGCTGCTATTCGCCTCATCTCGGCCATTCAAGTGCGGCTCTTTCGCTCCTGCAAGCTGCCGTTCATCAAGACAGGCACGGTCATGAGCTATGGAGCGGAAGGGCGGGGCACGCGGCTTCGCAAGTCGTGGGCTTCGAGACCGTCAGTCCGGCGGGACAAGCAGACGAAGCCTGGCATATTCAAAGCGCTTCGTCTCATAGGAGAAGCGCGCCTGATAAAAGGTGAAGTGCCGTCGTTGCTCCGGGCTCCGGCTAACGCCGGATGGTAAGGCCGAACGTGACGCTTCCCTTGCTGTTTGCCCCGCCCTGTCGACCGGCAAGCAGGTCCAGATCCATGCGATCCCGGTCGAAAGTCCATCGAATGCCCGCTTGCTGCGCAGGAGGCTGGCCGGACCGTCCGAAGATCTCTGCCATCAAGGCGAGGCCTTTCGTCGCAACAACCTCGACCTGCGCGCCGTAGAGGAGGTGCGCACCCTCGACCCGGCCGTGCCCGCCGCCGGCATTGAGATTGACGGTAAGAGTTTCGGTCGGCCGGAAGGTCACGGGCACCAGAAGCGCCGCGCTATCGATATGTCCCGAGCCCGTGTCGACCAAAACTGATCCGGCGAGGCCGATCGCGGCCCCCCGGCCACCCTCGCGCAGCGTCCATTTGACGGCAGGCCCAGCAAACAAGCGGTGATCGCCGAGGGCGCCGACACGCTGCACGGTTCCCCCGATTTCGACCGCCGGCAACGCGCCTGGCGTACAGGCAGGGCTGAAATTGACGAGGCGCTCGCCACTACCAAGGTCGCTGACCCAGCTTTCCAGATGGCAAGCCCCGGGGGTTTCAGCCGCGGCATCGTCGACACCGTGCGCGCCGCCCGCGGCGATCGCGGGCAGCGGTATGGCGATTACGCTCGCAGCCGCCATACCCGGCAGCAGCCGGCGTTCGATGATCCGCATCGCCTGTCTCCCGCCGTCATCACAGCCACCCGCGTTTGCGGAAATAGGCAAAGGGAAGGATGGACGAAACGAGCATCAGCCCAATTGCAAAGGGGTAGCCGAACTGCCAGCGCAGTTCGGGCATGAAGTCGAAGTTCATGCCGTAGATCGACGCGATCAGCGTCGGCGGCAGAAAGGCCACCGCGGCGACGGTGAAAATCTTGATGATCTGGTTCTGCTCGAGGTTGATCAGCCCCAGCGTCGCGTCGAGCAGGAAGTTGATCTTGCCCGACAGGAAGCTTGCATGATCGGTGAGCGCCTGCACGTCGCGCTGGATCGTCTTGAGCCGCGTCCGTGCATCGCGTGTGCTGCCCTCGCTGCGGGTGCTGTGATAGGACAGCATCCGCGCGAGTCCGACGAGGCACTCGCGAAGTTTGGTGAGCAGATCGCCCTCGCGCCCAATGCGACCGAGCATCGCCTCGAGATCGCGCGCCGGCCCGTCCGTTCCGCCGCCCGCGGCCTTGCGCGTAAAAACGTCGCGCGACACGGTGTCGCAGTGGAGTGCGCTGCGTTCGAGCACGTCGGCGACGCGGTCGACGATCGCCTCGATGAGGTCGAACATCAATGCCTCGGCGGTTGTGGCGCCGTTGGTGCGCAGCCGGCGTCCGATGACCTGTTCGAACGGTGCAGCTTCCGTATGGCGCACCGTGGCGAGGCTCGTCGTCCCGAGGATGAAGGTGATCGGCGCAAGCCGTGGCGCATCGCCATCCAGCCCGACGACGATCGGCACCGTCATGAATTGACCGCCGACCTCTTCGTAGAGGCGAGCCGAGGGTTCGATTTCCTGCATTTCGGACAGCGTCGGAATCGAAATTCCGAGCAATCCCGCCGCGCTTGCGGCGTCTTCTGACGTTGGATGGACGATATCCGCCCACAGGATCGCGGGCGGGTTTGCAGCGCCGATATCGGTGCGGACGAGACGATCGGCCTCGCGAACGAAAGCGTTGAACATGGATATTCTCCTGAATTCTGGCGTCCGCCAGCGTCAGGAGATGCGCAGGAGATTACCCCTGACGGACCGCCGCGGCTGCCGGATGGATGGTGCGACGTCTACTGTCGGGGTCCATTTTTCTGTCCTTGGGTTGATGCAGGAGTCGTGCCCCGGCGGGCGGCGATATGCGCCCGCGAGTTTGCCCTGTCAATTTGTGAAAAGCTCGCGTCGGACCAGCCTTTTGACACGGTTACAGATCGACGTGGCGCGAGGCCTGGGGTGGGAGCGAACGTTCTCAAGTCCGGCCTGAATTCGTCGTCAGGGCGAAGTATAGGGCCAGGACTTAATGACTAGCGCTATATGCGACGGGGGCGCATCGAGACTATGTTCGGCCGCCTCAAGGGCTGGAGGATATTGCCACGCGCTAGGACAGGCACCCGAAGGATTTCTTCTGTGCCGTCGCTCTCACCGCTACCGTCATCTTCTGGCCCTGAACATCGAGTCCCTGATCCCAAGTGATTTTGATCCGTGTGAGCGGAAAATTCAGATTGACTTGTAGATCAATGTATTCAAATCCTTCTGCTTCGTCGGCTATTCAGGGGTTTAGCCGACTTGGGGGCCGGAATGTTTTCGCAATCAGTCCGCGTACAAGATAGTCTATGGCGTCTTCTAGTGGACGGATCTGCAGTGATTCGTTGTTCGCCTGCGTGTGTGCATAGCGGCGATTACTCGGTCCGCCGCGGTACCCGAGACAGCCGCGTTTCAGATACTGGCCAGCAATAAATAGTCATGGCGCATTTTTCTGGTCGCGCATCGGTGCGCCGCGTCATCATCGTCGCGCTCATCATCGGGGCAGCGAACACGCCTGCCGCCTTGGCTCGGGGCAGAGAGCTTAGTTCTGTTCATAACGCCTATCCCGAACCGGAACTTCTCTTCGATGCTCCCCCTCAGGAAGAAGTCGTCGACGATAATCTTGCCGCAGCGATCGCCGATACCATCGCGTCGAATCCTGCATTGGCGGCACGCCGCTATGATCTTCGCGCGACCGATGATGAAATCGGAATCGCGCTGTCGGGGCTCAGGCCGACGGCGCAGCTCCAAGTGTCGGGTGTTTATGACTATATCATTCCGGGAACGATCACGCAGGCCGGACGGCCGATTTCGGACCGCCTGAACGACCCGCATATCCAGCGGAACAATCTGGCGACACAGTTGATGATCGATCAGCCGTTGACCACCGGAGGTCGCGTTCAGGGCGCGATGCAGGTCGCCGTCGCCGGGAGCGCTGCGGGCCGTGAAGCCTTGCGCGGTGCCGAGGGCGACCTGCTGGTCGAACTCATCGCGGCCTACAGCGATGTGCGCCGCGACAAAAAGTCGCTCTTCATTCGTCAGAAGAATGTCCGCGTCCTGCAATCGACGCTCAACGAGGTTGTTGCCCGCCGCGATGCGGGCGAGTTGACGCGGACCGATATCGCGCAGGCCGAGACGCAGCTCCAGGCCGCGTGGGTGCAGCTTCATGCCGCGGAAGGCCAACTGGAATCGAGCCGGGCGGCTTTCATCACCATTGTGGGACGAGAGCCCGGAAATCTGGCGGCCGAACCTGATCTGCCGAACCTGCCGAAGACTGCTGATGAGGCTTTTGCGGTCGCCGAATACGCCAATCCCGATCTGGCCGCGGCCATGGCGACCGAGCGGGCGTCGAGGGCACGGATTGCCGCAGCCTATGCTGAGGGCGAGCCGGCTTTGTCGGTCCAAGGGCTGGCGGGCACGGGCGGCCCGGGCGTGCCTTTCGACCGGCGCGAGCATGACGTCACCTTTACCGGCCGCGCGACGCTGACCATCCCGCTCGTGGCTGGGGGCCGCGTTCGTTCGCTCGTTGCCCAGGCGAAGAACCGGCAGAGCGGCGATGCCCTGCGGATCGAGGCAACGCGCAGGCAGATCGCGCAGGCGATCGTCAATGCATGGAACCAATGGGTTACCGCCGAACGCAATCTGGAGGCGCAGACGCTGCAGCTCAAAGCCGCGCGTATCTATTATGAAGGCACATTCGAAGAATATCGCGAAGGACTGCGGTCAACCTTCGATGTGCTTTATGCCCAGAATTCGCTGCGCGAGACCGAGGTCGCGCTTTTGGGTAGCGGGCGCGATCATTATGTCGCGCAGGCGATCCTGTTGCGCCACCTCGGCCAGCTCGAGGCGCGCAAGCTGCTCACCGACGCCCCGATCTATGATCCGGCCGAATATAACAGGCGCGCAGAAACGCGCGGTGCTTTGCCGACCGACGGAGTCTTGCGCGCTCTCGACGGCCTCGGCGCGGGACAGCCCAAGCCTCAGCGCATTCTGTGGCCCGAGCCAAAGCCCAATCCCGAACTTCGCGCGCCTGATCAGCCTTCTGACCGATCGATGGACCTTGTGAAACCTGGGCCGGGAACACCGGGCGAGAATGGCCGATCAGAACCATTAGAGAGGCAGCCGCGATGAGTTCCGACAACGCGCCGCCCGCAGCTGACGGGCGCGACGACAGCGGCCTGATCGCCTACGCGACGATCCTCGCGCTGCATCGTATCGCGGTCGACCCGAACCAGCTGCGGCACGGCGTAGGCCATGATCGCGCCATCGATGCCGACGATATTCGCCGGATCGCGAAGCGGCAGGACGAGGTTCGCGCAAAATCGGTCCGGTCGACATGGGACAAGCTGAAGCGGACGCCCTTGCCCGCGATGGCCAACGGGCCCGACGGCTGGTTCATAATTGCGCGTGTGGGTGAAGATGAAGCGCTGATCCAGCCGCCGTGCCGCAGCACCGACGGTGTACAGCCGCAGGTGATGAAGGTGACGCGCGCCGCGCTCGAGGCGATGTGGTCGGGCGAATTGTTGCTCGTGACGACCCGCGAAGGGATCGGCGGGGTTACCCGTGCTTTCGACGTGTCCTGGTTCATCCCGCAGATCGTCAAATATCGCCGGCTGATCGGCGAAGTGCTGCTGGTAACGTTCGCGATCAACCTTCTCGGCCTCGCTTCACCGCTTTTCTTTCAGAATGTAATCGACAAGGTTCTGGTCCACAACACTCTCGACACGCTCACAATCCTCGTGATCGGTTTCGGTGTGGTGTCGGTTTGGGAGACGTTGTTCGGCTGGCTGCGCACGCGGCTCTATTCCGAAACCAGCCAGAAGATCGATGTTGAACTTGGTGCGAAGTTGTTCCGCCATTTGCTCGGGCTCAATCTTTCCTATTTCGAGGCGCGCCGCGTCGGCGACGTCGCCATGCGCGTCCGGCAACTGGAAACAATCCGCGAATTCCTGACCAATGCGTCGCTCAGTATCTTCGTCGATCCGCTGTTCACGATCGTCTTCCTCGTCGTGATGTGGTTCTATTCGGTCAAGCTCTTCATTATCGCGGTGCTGGCGATCCCTTGCTACATCGCTGTCGCGGTCTTCATCACCGGCCCCTTGCGCGCGCGGATCGAGGAGAAGTTCGAGCGGTCGGCCGCGAACAACGCGCTCCTCATCGAAAGCATCAGCGGCATCCAGACCGTCAAGGCCGGGGCGGTCGAGCCGCAATGGCAGGACCGCTGGGAACGTCAGCTCGCGGGCTACAGCTTCGCATCGCAGAAGGTGATCAACCTCGGCAACACCGGAAGCCAGCTGATCCAGCTGATTTCGCGGATCAACATGGTGCTGATCCTCTATTTTGGCGCCAAGGCGGTGATCGACAAGGATCTGACCGTCGGCGGCCTCGTCGCCTTCAACATGTTCGCGCAGCGCGTGTCGGGTCCGGTGATCCGTATGGCGCAGCTGTGGCAGGATTTTCAGCAGGTGCGCATCGCGATCGAGCGGCTGGGCGACGTGCTCAATCAGCCCGTTGAACCGGGTACGGGCAGCCGCGTCGCGCTGCCGGCGCTGAAGGGCGAGGTCAGCTTCGACGCGGTCAAGTTCCGCTATGGGTTGGAGGGACCATGGACGCTCGAGGATATCAACCTCGACGTGCCGGCGGGCACGACGTTGGGGATCGTCGGATCATCGGGGTCGGGCAAGTCGACGCTGACCAAATTGCTCCAGCGCATGTATGTGCCGGCGAGCGGGCGGGTGCTGATCGACGGGGTCGACATCGCGCAGATCGACCCCGCGTGGCTCCGCCGCCAGATCGGCGTCGTGCTCCAGGAAAACCTGCTGTTCAATCGCTCGATCCGCGAGAATATCGCGCTCGCCAATCCGGCGATGCCGCTCGAACAGGTCATGGCGGCGGCCGAGCTCGCCGGCGCCCACGAGTTTATCGTCAAGCTGCCGCAGGGCTATGACACGCCGGTCGAAGAGCGCGGCACCAACCTGTCGGGCGGCCAGCGCCAGCGGCTCGCGATCGCCCGCGCGCTGGTGACCCAGCCGCGCATACTGATCCTCGACGAAGCGACCAGCGCGCTCGATGCAGAGAGCGAAGAAATCATCCAGCGCAACCTCAAGGCCATTTCGGCAGGGCGCACCGTGATCATCATTGCGCATCGCCTTTCGGCGGTGCGGCAGTGCGACAATCTGATCGCGCTGGAAAATGGCCATATCGTCGAGCGTGGCACGCACGCCGAACTGCTCGCTGCGAACGGGCGCTACGCCGATCTTCACCGCCGCCAGAGCGGGAGTACCCAGCCATGAGCGGTTGGCGGCATCATTGGGACGTGCTGAAGGAAGCGCTGCGCGCCGACCGCCAGCGGCGCAAGGCGCTTATCCCGACTGAGGAAGCCGACTTCCTGCCCGCCGCGCTCGAGGTCGCCGAGCGGCCTGTCTCGCCGACCGCGCGCGTGACGACATGGGTGCTGCTGATCGGTCTTGTGCTGACCGTCATCTGGACGGTGTTCGGCCGGGTCGATGTCGTCGCGTCGGCACCGGGAACGCTGATCCCGACGGGCAATATCAAGCTCGTCCAGTCTCCCGGGACCGGTGTGGTGCGGGCGATCTATGTGCGCAACGGCGATTATGTCCGCAAGGGGCAGGCGCTGCTCGATCTCGACCCGACGATCGTCGGCGCCGACCTTGCCGCCGCCGAAAAGGCGCTGGCGACCGCCGAGCTCGATATGGCGCGCAGCCGTGCGATTGCCGACGCGCTGGCGGGCAGGGGGCTGCGCTTTACCGCACCCGCGGGAACGCCGCCGGAGATTGCGGACACCCAGCGCCGCCTGATCACGGCGCAGCTGGCCGAAATCGAGGCGACGTCGGCGAGCCTCGCCGCGTCGCGCGCGACCGCGCTGTCCGATGCCGGCGCGGCGCGCGCCAGCGCCGCACGGCTCGCGGATACGGTCCCCATTCTCGACCGCCAGATCGACCGCATGAACCGGCTTGATGCCAAGGGCTATGCGCCGGGCCAGCGGCTTCTCGAACTCGAACGTCAGCGGCGGCAGGAGGTCGGCGAGCGCGACGTGGCGTTGACCCAGATCAGCCGCGGTCAGTCGGAGGCGCGCAAGGCGGACCAGCAGATCCGCGAGACGCGCGAGACCGCGCTGCGCACCGCTCTCGCCGATCTCGCCAAGGCCGAGGGCGAGGCGATATTGCGCCGCGAGGAAGTGACCAAGGCGCGCCAGATGAACCGCTTTCAGCGGCTCGTCGCGCCGGTCGACGGCACGGTGCAGCAAATGGAGGTCCACACTGTCGGCGGCGTCGTTGAGGCGGCAAAACCGCTGATGACGGTCATTCCCGCGCGCGGCGCGCTCGAGGTGCAGGCGAAGGTCCTTAACAAGGATATCGGCTTTATCCGCGAGGGGCAGGAGGCCGCCGTCAAGCTAGAGGCCTTCTCCTTCACCCGCTATGGCGCGGTGCCCGGCCGCGTCGCCAGAATCAGCCGCGATGCCGTGCAGGACAAGGATCTGGGGCTCGTCTACATCGTGACGATCACGCTCGACCGCAGCTTCGTCGACGCTGACGGGCGGCGCTACGCTCTGGCGCCCGGATTGGCCGCGACAGTTGACGTGAAGACGGGAACGCGCCGAATAGTTAGCTATTTAATTAGTCCCCTGCAGACAAGTATTTCTCAGGCGGGGCGTGAAAGATAACTTCGCCGATTTCGGCAGTTTTTCGTTCTGTTTTTCCAAAGTCCCAGAAATGATATCGATCGATAGTTGACGACGTCGCTGAATTCGTATTTTCACTGGATATTGAGGTAGATGGGGGCATCTGTCGATGAGTGATTCGCGCGCGTACCGTTTGAGCAAGGCCGGCATCCTGTCGCTGCTGGCCACTGTCCTGATGCTGCCCGCTTGTTCAAGCAACGTTTACATGGGGATCCCGCTGACTGGCAACGGCGATCCTACGCTCCGCTCGCTTGCGCAGCGTGCATCGGCGGGAGACAAGCAGGCGCAACTCGAACTCGGCATCGTTTATGAAGAGGGCGTTGGTATACCCGTCGATATCGCGAAGGCGAAAAAGCTCTATCGTCTCGCTTCAACCGATAGCGTTGGAACTTTGTGGATTTACTCTCCTTCGCCAGGGGGAGGCGCGCCTAGTCGGGTCCTGCCCATCCAAAGGTCTGGCTCTAATGGGCTGCCTGAAGCCCGCGCCCGTCTAAACGCTGTTCTCCATGCACCGCGCTAGGATCGCTCTGTTTATGTTGATGCTCACCGTTCTAGCAGGAACTCTGGGAATTATGGATCTCAACCCCAAACTCCGCACTATCGAGCCGGGCCCGAACGGAACCGAAATAGTAACTGTTCCTTCCAGGCAGGATCCATATATCCATAGGGATATCAGATTCAGGCTAACTATCCCGTCCCAGTTTTTACACCAGCAAGGCGAGGAATGGGCGGCCCCAATCTCTCAGGTGAATTTCGCATTAGATACTCGGGACGATTCCGCGACTAAGCTGTCTCCGGTCGAAAATCCCGACATAATTATTATTGCACTGATGCTAGTTTCATATGACGGGATTGATGCAAATTACAATAAAGACAACCCAAAGTACACTGGTAATAGTAGCTGGCCCGAAAGCGCTAAAATAAATCGGGCATATGGCCTGAATTATGTCACAAATGTAATTTTTCCAGGGCAGCCTGCAGAAGAGTATTTATTCGACGATGGGCCTTTTTTTCATACAGAAATACGTTGTAAGCCGAGCGGAAATAATTATCCAACACTATGTACGTTGCGGAGAATTGGTGAGCGTGGCGGAGGAATTAATCCCAAATCAAACGCGGCTATTGAAACTACGATTGTTTTTCGTCGCGATCGTTTACCTGATTGGAGAATTCTGGCCGATCGAGCTCAAGAATTTTTGAACGGTAAAGTTGCAGTCGTTGAATGGGATAAATGAAATGGCCGAACAGCAAGATTTCGGAAGCAGTCTCAGAGCCGCAGTGGCAAAAGCCAAAGCATATCTCGGCAACGGATTCAACCTTACGGACAAGAGGGCCAATGCGTATTACGAGATAGCAACGGTTCTTCGTAATGAGTATCTTAGAACAAACAATGAGTCGTTGCTTAGAGCTGCCTATCAGCTAGAAGAGCAAGCCGAGATCACAACTTATTCCGGATTTAACGGACGCGCCGCTATCATCGGAAATTACGCGGCCATGAAGGCTAATCCATCACTTTATAATGTCCCTCTCGACGTATTTAGTTGGCAGATAGACAAGGCCGTAATAGATTTTTTCGATCATATTTCGAAAAATGATCTTTATTCACAGATTACGGCTGAAAATATAAACGCCGTGGATGGGCTCGTTTGGGCATCTAAGGGAATGATAACTTCATTTCCTGGAACGGCACTTACCATTGATTATACGTCCATATCCGATAACTCGGCCGTTTGGGCTGCCTATCCAATTTCTGACCAGTTAAGGCTTCAGCTTCGAGGCAGTGTTTTTGACAAGTGGACATACGTCACGAACGGGCCTGGGTTCGGCGTTGCCACGACGTTCAACAATGTGGTTGCTGACGGCCTCGGTGGTGAGCCAACGTCGTTTCATATCTCGATGGAGGCTATTGCAGGCTATTCCAATTCGCCGATACGGAGTGCCGATGGTAAATATTATTATTACAAAGACTCTTTCGGGCGTGAGATAATCCGCCGATCTGACGGAGCGGGATTCGATCCTAATGGGACGATGGTCTGGGTTAAGAACGATAATACTCTGGGATCATCGACTGTTAATACAGTCCTGCAGGCGCTCGAAAGTACCTTTCTCCAAGGTGCGCCCGTTAAGATTCTCGAATTTCTTAATGTTGTACCTGTTTCCGATGGAGTATCCGTTTATACTTACAAATCTATTAATGGAGTTTATGGTCTAGATGCAATAAAAGAGGCTGTTGGCGCAAATTTTGGCCCAGATGGGTTGCGAGTGTACAATAATCCTGATTCGGCTCATCATATAGCAGGAAAATCAACAAACATTAGTGAGGCGCAACTTAACGACCTATTTTATTCAAGCCGTCGGACATCTTTGGCATCGATTCCTTTGATTTCAGTTGATTTCAATGGAGTTCAAACAACTGGTATTCCGATAAATGTTCGTGAGGGAAATGCTGTAGTTACCTATGTCCAGCCGGGCTCGGTTAACAGTAGCGGGCAGTTCGAAGCATCCGGTGTAGTCAAGAAAATCGTCACCGACTCAGGTGGCAACATGGTTGGCTTCACGGACGGGACGGTGGCCGAGCGAGAACGAGCAGCAACTGCTCTTTTGAATGAGAACGAACTGCGGCGACTCGCTGCCATGCAGAACGAAAGAATGGCTGCTGCCTCGAGCGGTCTCAATCAGGCGTCTGCGCCTGACGAAAAGGGTGGCCTGCAAATAGTTCACACCGGACAAGATAGACTTACTGGGGGAGTCGAAGGAACTGATCAAATAGTTGTGCTTTCAAATTACCAGCCAGCGCAGATCAGCTTTCTAGACCCGGAAACAGGGCTACGACTTCCCAAGAATTTCTTGGCATACGGCCGCAACGGTAAGTGGGAGGTTCGGGATGAAAGGTATCGTAGCTCAAAAATTATATATGATAAAGATGGTAACGTAATACGAACCGAGGTGGAAGATGGACATCCAGCTGGTATTGTCGTAAATTCAGGAAATTCTCGATCTGGTGTTACTGTTGTTACACAATATGACGATAATCGTCCTGTATCGACGGACATAAGGATCAATGATAACCCGATCGGCATAGAGTTTTCGGATTTCGGGTCGATACTGGGATCTCAACTTGGCTACAGGTTGGCCGGCGGGAATCAACTCGTTGGGATAGTTTCCTCCGCAGTTCTTAAGACGCTCGGCGATAATCTTGGGGATGTGCTTGATGGCGTAATCGGTCGGCAGTCGACTACGAATGCCGTCGACGACGCGTTTGCGACAACAGGGCAGGAGTTTCTAAGTAACCTGAAATCCGCCGGCGTTGGCGCACTGTCCTCGTTCCTGACCGCGCAGCTGGTAAATGCTGTTGGATTGGATGGCTTCGCCGGCGAACTCGGGAATTCCGCCGCAGGCTATGTTATTGGACAACTTGCTAGTCAGCTTCTTATCGAGGGCTCCAATATTGCGGCAGCCCTTCGGTCTCTCGATTGGACCCAGTTCGGTAACGCTGTCGGAGGATTTCTCGGAGCAAAGCTGGCATCCGAGATTGTTAAGTTTGACACAGTTGGAGGGCAAATCGGATCGGCTGTCGGTGCTGCTTTAGGGGGCATAGCTGCTGCAGAATTGCTCAAGATAGGCGGTGTTCTGGGCGGGCCGATTGGCGCCGCGATCGGCGCATTTGTCGGTTTCATCGTGGGTGGACTGATCGGATCGATTTTTGGTGGAACACCGCGTTCTGGGGCGGATGCGCTGTGGGATGCGACACAGGACAAGTTCGTTGTGGCCAACGCCTATTCAAAGAAGGGCGGGTCTAAGGATGCTGCACGTAGTCTGGCTTCTGCAGCGGCTGAGACGTTCAACGCTGTTCTTGCCGCGAGCGGCGGCACACTACTCAATCCTGATTTGGTGCAAACTGGCAACTACGGTATGCGTAAGTCCGACTTCGTCTATCGGCCGACGTCGACTAGAGACAAACATGCCATTACGTTTCGCTTGTCATCGAAGCCCGAAGACAGCTTCCAGCGCATAGTCGGGTATGGCGTGGTTCAGGGATTGACGGATCCCAACTTCCAAATCATGGGCGGTGATGTCTATGTGAAGCGGGCAATTTACAACACATTTGATATCGCCCCTTTCGATACCAGCAATTTCGATACCAGCGTTCTTCTGGGAAATATTGCCTCGGCGCAAGCCTATGAAGGCTATCTCGCCAATTCCGGCGTGATCAACGCACTGACCGCTGCGGAACCTAACAGCGCTTTCGCCGTCGAAACGTTGATCAACCTCGCTCGCGCCGACGAGCTTGGCTTGACCCGCCGGCATAAAAGTGACTGGTTTGGCGGCTTCGACTTTCTAATGAAGGAAACTCGCACGAGTGCTGCGAATGTCAGCTTCGGCTTAGACTACGACAATGTAAGCGGCCAAATTAGCCGATTGATTGCTGTCGACGATTATGTACTGGGCGATGCGATCGACATTGCTGGACAGACGACGATCGAGGCGGCCGCGGCGAACGATGTCATCGACCTCCGAACCGGCGGTCTTGTTGATCAGATCGGCTACATAGTTAACGGTCACGTGAACGATGACATCGCCGTCGGCGGAGCCGATTTTACTGCGCTCACGACTTCGGTTTCCTTCGCCGCCAACGCGCTGCGAAGTTCGGTTACGGTCACGCTAGCCAATGACGGCCTCGCCGAAGCGGCCGAGAAGTTCCAAGCCAGCCTGAGCAACTCCGTCGCGATGCAGATCATAGGTGGTGCCGCCATCGCGACTGTGATCGACGGCGCGGCTGCACTGCCGACGCTGTTGGTCGGCGACAGCTATGCGTGGGAAAGCGATGGCTATGCCGTGTTCCGCCTGTCGCTGTCGAAGGCGACTACCGATGCGGTCACGGTCGCGCTGGCGCTTGGGGGTGGCAAGGCTTCCGGTGCAGGCGTCGATTATGGCGCTGCCGGTGCGGCCAATCTTCAGGTTTCGCTCGATGGTATTACATGGGCGGATGCGACGACTGCGACCTTTGCGGCGGGCGTAACCGAATTGTTCGTGCGTACGGTGGTGGTGGCCGACAATGTCGCCAACCCGGATTATGTCCAAGGGGGCAGTGCGCCCGAATTCCTGGGTATCGAGGGCAATGAGCGCTTCAATCTGACGGCGACGGTGACCGCGGGCGCTGCGGCGCTCGCCAATGGGACGAAGGCGGTTTCGGGGACCGGAACGATCGTCGACGGTGCGGGTGCCGAGCCGTTGGTGTGGATCGACGATGTGATCGTCGACGAGGCAACGGGGCTGGCGCGCTTCATCATCTCGCGCTCGCGGACGATGGCGACGGCCACGACGGTCGGCTTTACGACGTCGGATCGCCGCGTTCTCGATATCGATATCGCCGCGACGGTCGATGGCGGCGCAGGCAACGACACCATCTATGCGTCGAACCTTGGCGACAATCTCTTCGGCGGTGCGGGCAACGATACGCTTTACGGCGGACGCCTCGACGATTGGCTGCTCGGCGGTGAGGGCGACGATATTCTCGATGCCGGTACCGAGGCCCAGACGGCGCTCGGTGGCGACGGCAATTATCTCGACGGCGGCGCGGGCAACGATATTCTGCGCGGGCGCGAGGGATCGGACTGGCTCGAGGGCGGCGACGGGGTGGATATCATCACCGGCGGCGCGGGCGACGATATTCTGACCGGCGGCGCCGGGGATGGCGACGATCTCAAGGGCGGCATTGGCGCCGACCAATATCTCCTCCGGCGCGGCGATGGCGCCGATATCGTCGAGGAAGACGCGACAGGGGCACCGGTCGGGCAGTTCCTAGGTGATGCGATCGCACAGCGCATGGCGAACATCGAGGCATGGAGGGCGAACCCGTTCGCAGCGGGTGCAATGCGTCCCGACTGGCTCGGCGCGCCTGCGGGGGTGCAGCAGGGCGCGGTCGCCGGCGGCGACGATGCCGTTGTGCTGGGCGTCGGCATCGGTATCGGCGATATCCGCCTGCAGCGTTCGGGCACCAGCGGCTTACCCGGCAGCGACCTGCTGATTCAGGTCATGCAGACCGATCCGGTGACGGGGCTTGAGAGTTTCAGCGGTACGCAGTTCACCATCAAGGACTGGTTCTCCAACCCCTTCAAGCGCGTCGAATGGCTGAAATTCGCTGACGGCAATGAAATCCGCATTGGCGATATCACCAGCTTCATCATTGGCGGGGCCGGCAACGACGTGCTGATCGGCACGGAGGGCAACGACTTCGTCTATGGCGGCGCAGGCGACGACCAGCTGCACCTTCTTGGCGGCGACGATGTCGGGAACGGCGGCTCGGGCAACGACATGGTCTGGGGCGATGCCGGACGCGACCTGCTTATCGGCGGTGTTGGCAGCGATCAGCTTATCGGCGGGGCGGGATCGGACGCCATCTCGGGAGATGGTGGTGCGGACGATATCTATGGCGGCGCCGACCGCGACATATTGTCGGGCGGACGCGGCGACGGAGACATCGTCGTCGGCGGTGCCGGGGACGACACGTTCAAATATGCGCGCGGCGACGGCCATGATGCGATGTTCGACGAATTCGCCGACCATTGGGCCGTTGTCTGGACCTCTGGAGGAGAGTGGAACAGCGCGGCCGGGTTCAACTATGATACGGTGACCGGCGAGATCACCGGGCCGGGGGGCGCCATCCTGCGCAAGAATTTCGGGACCGGTGCGGAACCCGATTTCCGCTGGATCGGCCGCTTCGATTATGACAGCGCGACCAACACGCTCAAATATTTCAATCCGCCGGCAGGCGCATCCATCGCGGCAAACAGCGGCACCGATACGATCGAATTCGCACCGGGGATCAATCTTCAGGATGTGGTCCTGCGCCGCAATGGCAATGATCTGGTGCTGATCGTGTCGAACGACGATCTGGACGTTGCCGATTATCGTGCGGCGCAGGACAGCATCACGATCAAGGACTGGTATCTTTCGCCGGGACAGATCGAGAAGCTGGCATTTTATGCCACCGGCCTGCTCGATATCTCGGTTGGCGGAACCAAGCTGGTCGCGGGAACCGACGGCGCCGACGGCACCACAACGACGCCGCTTGCCGGGACCGTTCTTGCTGACTGGATTACGGCGGGCGCCGGCGATGATGTCGTGGCGGGCGGCTCGGGCAACGATATGATCGCGGGTAACTCGGGCTCCGATACACTTCGCGGCGAGGGCGGCGATGACATCCTCTATGGCGGCACCGGAAACGACATTCTCGACGGCGGCGCGGGCAAGGATGTCCTTGTCGGCGGCAGCGGCATCGATACCGCATCCTACGCTTCGGCGGCGGCGGCGACGCGTATTCGCCTGTCATATGAGTCAAACAACACCGGCGATGCCGCGGGCGACGAATATTCGTCGATCGAAAATATCGTTGGTGGTTCGGGCGCGGACAATATCGGGGGCGACGAAGGCGAGAATGAAATCACCGGCGGTGCCGGGGCTGATATGCTGATGGGCGGAGCGGGTGATGACACCTATGTGTGGGACGCCGCGGGCGGCGCCGACACGATCCGCGAAGGGGCGTTCATCGTTGAGGAGGCGGTGACAACAGCGGGCGCGTTGGCGGAAGGCTATACGGCGACTTGGGCCAGCACCGGGATCCCGTCGAGTGGCGGCAAACTTTACTGGCGGCTTGAAATTCGCGGCCCCGGAAACGAACTCGTCTATGAATATGCTCTCTACAGCTATGCAGCCGGGGCTGCGATGCCCGCGCCGGCGGCTTGGAATGCTGTCGGCTGGTTGGGCGGCTTTGCGAAGACCAGCGGCCAGCAGGTGACGCGCGACAAGTTCGACACGAGCATCGGCGGAGGCGATCAGGACGCGATCGAGTTCGCGGCCGGAATCAGCCTGACAGACCTGACCTTCATTCGTGCAAGCGGTGGCATAGCCGATGCGGGCGGCCCCGACCTCATTGTTCGCTACAACGACAGCGCGACGACGCAGATCACAATCAGGGACCATTTTACGGTCTATGGCCGCATCGAGACGCTGCAGTTCAACGATGGGCTTTCCGTCTCGCTGGCGAGCATTCTGTCCGCCACCAGCGGAGCGGCGCTCACCGGAACGGCAGCCGGAGATCTGATCGTCGGCCAGACGGGCCTCGGGAATGATCTGCTCTACGGCGGCGCCGGCAATGACGTGCTGAGCGGGCTGGCCGGCGACGACCAGCTCTTCGGCGAAGACGGCGATGATGTGCTCGAAGGTGGAGCGGGTGCCGATCATCTCGACGGCGGTGCCAATGCCGTCAACGGGCATGGCGATACCGTACGTTATGTGAAGTCGGACGCCGTCACGATCGATCTGGGATCGACCGTCGCGCAGGTCGGCGGCGACGCGGCGGGTGACATTCTGGCCGGCATCGAAAATATCGTCGGATCGCAGACCGGCGGCGATACGATCACCGGCGACGACAATGCCAATATCATCGACGCGCTCGATGGCGACAACGTCGTCGACGGCAAGGGCGGCGATGACGTTCTGATCGCAGGTTCGGGCAATGACGTCCTTCGGGGCGGCAGCGGCGAAGACAATATTTCGGCGGGCGGCGGCAATGATCAGATCTGGGGCGGCGACCATGACGATGTCCTTGTCGGCGGCGACGGAGACGATCAGCTGCGCGGAGAGGCGGGCGACGACCAGCTGCTTGGTGGCGATGGCGACGACACGGTCCTCGATGGCGGGACGGGCAATGATGACATCCAGGGCGGTGCCGGTAACGACACGCTGACAGGCGGCGACGGCAATGACCGTCTCGGCGGCGGGACGGGCAACGACATTTTGCACGGCGGGGCAGGCGACGATTATTATTTCGTGCAGTCGAACGACGGCGCCGACACGATTGTGGATGCTTTGGGCACCAACATCATCGGGTTCGATACCGGCATAACGCACAACCGCATCTGGCTGACGCAGTCGGGGACGGACCTCAAGATCGGAGTGATCGGCGAGAATAGCGTTATCACCGTGTCAGGCTTTTTTGCGGCCTCTTCGCCGAGCCGGATCAGATCGATCCAGACGTCGACTCACGCGATCTTCCTCGACCATCCCGATACGCTGAACCTGATCGCAGCGATGACCACGGCGTCGGCGTCGGTGCCTGCCTCCGTGCCGCAGGCGATCGCCGAAGCACAAGCGCGTTACTGGCATCAGGGAGGTAAGGCAAAGCCGATCGCGCCTGCAGCGCCGCGGGTTATCGCGGCAACCGAGGATGTGGCCATAGCGATCGACGGCAATTATGGCGTTATCGATCACGACAACAATATCACCGGCTATCAGATCAAGCCCGGCACGGCCCCGGCAAAGGGCGTGATTTCGAATTTCGACCCGGTGACGGGTGCATTCACTTACACGCCGAACGCCAACGCCAATGGAAGCGATAGCTTCATCGTGATCGTCACCGATTCCAGCGGCCATTCGGTTGAACTGCCGGTCAGTGTTACGATTGCGGCAGTCAATGACGCTCCGGGCGTGATTTCCGTCAAGGGCGGTGCGGCGCTGGCGATCGCTGAAAGCGTTCCCGGTGCAATTGTGGCGCCCGGTACGGTCATCGGCGAGTTCGAGAGCGTCGACATCGAGGGCGACATATTCACCTACACGCTCGTTCACGATGCGAGCGGGCGTTTCGCGATCACGGCCGAGGGCAAGCTCGTCATCGCGAATCCCGGCGCGATCAATTTCGAAGCGTCGCCGTCGCATCTGGTGCGGGTCCGCGTTACTGACGCGAACGGCGCCTGGCGTGAGCAGGATTTCAGCGTCGCAGTCCAGGATCGCAATGATGCGAACAGCTTGCCGGCAACTTACAGCCTTTCGGTGAACGAAAATGTCGCCGTGGGCGCGGTGACAGGCGCAGTCGTGGCGACCGATTTCGATCAATCGGGAGGCTTCGCGCAGCAGCGTTATTATTTCTGGGATGGCTCGGTGGCTTCCGCCGTGTCGGCCGACGGTCGCTACATCATCGACGAATTAACCGGCGAGATTCGCGTCAACGCGGCTTTGAATTTCGAAGCCGCCGCGCCGACGCAAACCTATCAGGTCATAGCGCGCGACAATGACGGGGGCGCCGGATATAATCAGGCGCAGACCGCGGTCACGATCGGCATCAACGATATCAACGAAGCGCCGGTCAGCCTTGACTGGTCGCCGCTTGTTGCCAATTTTGCCGAACGCGATCGCATCGGTTCGGGAGAAACGAGGCCGGCGATCGCGCTCGGGACGCTCTCGGTGACCGATCCGGATACGGCTGGCTTGCCGGGTGCGATCTATAGCCTCGCTCTCGCGGATGCGCGGTTCGAGCTCATCGGCAATACGCTCTGGCTCAAGGAAGGTGTCGCGTTCGACTTCGAGACCGGCGCGAGCGTATCGATCGCGATCAGCGCGACCGACCAGTCGGGAGCGCCGTTCACGATCAACCGGACGATCGTCATCGCCATTACTGATCGGGACGATGTCCTTGAAGGCACTTCGGGTGCCGATACGCTGGCAGGCCAATCGGGTCGCGACCTGATTTATGGCTATGCTGGTGATGACGTGATTGACGGCAACGCCGGCCACGATGTCATCGAGGGTGGCGATGGCAACGATATCTTGCGAGGTGGGGCCGGGGTTGATCGCATCGTCGGGGGCTCTGGAAACGATTATATCGAAGGCGGTGACGGGGATGATTATGGCATCTGGCATTCGGTAGTCGCCGATGGCGGGCTGTTCGGCGGATTGGGTAATGACACCATCGTCGGCGGGGCGGGTTTGGATCTCGTATATGGCGAAGAGGGCGACGACATTTTTGTCATCGACGAAGATGGAGGAGATGTCTGGGATCGTTTTGATGGCGGATCTGGACGTGACACTATTACCTACGCCAATTTTTCGAACGGTGTTTCAATAGATTTGAACGTCAAGCCCTTCCCGGAAGAGCCCGCGACAGCCTATCAATATGGAGATCTCTTCTCAAACATCGAAGACATGATTGGCTCCAGTTTTGGAGACAGCCTGGCGGGAGATGATGTAGCCAATCATATATCCGGCATGGCCGGGAGCGACACGCTCCGCGGTCGGCAGGGCGATGACACCCTCAACGGCGGCCAAGGCAATGACACGCTTTACGGCGACGAAGGCGCCGATACGCTGATCGGCGGTGATGGCGATGACATCATCTATGGCGGGGCGGGCAACGACACGCTGATCGGCGGCGACGGCAATGATCAGCTCTATGCCGAGGCGGGCGATGACTTGCTCGATGGCGGTGCGGGGAACGACATCCTCAACGGCGGCATCGACAACGACACCTATATCGTCAATCGCATGTCGGGCGCCGACATGGTCCACAACTATGATCCGTCGGGCGACGATGTCGACGTGATCGGCTTCCAGGACGCGATGGGCGCGATCAACGACCAGGACCTCTGGTTCGAACGCGTCGGCAACGACCTCAAGATTTCGGTGATCGGCACGACATCGAGCGTGCAGATCGTAAACTGGTATGTGGTCGCTGACGCCGCGAGCCGGGCCAATCACAAGATCGATTTCATCGTTGCCGGAAACCGGTTCAGCCGGACGATCAACATCGAGGCGCTGGCAACCCTGATGGCGACGAAGCCGAAGCCGTCGACTACGGCCGCGCGCGACACGCTGATGGCGGACCTCACCTACCGTGCCAACTGGGCGACGCATTGGGGAACCAATGCCGCGCCGGTGCTCTCGGTAATCGCGACCCAAACGACGAACGAGGACAATGGCAAGTCGCTGCTGGTCACCGCGACCGACGACATCACTCCCAATGCGCAGATTCAGCTTTCGGCGCAGGTGATATCGGGAACGCATATCGTCACCAACGCCGGCATCGGTTTCGGTGCCGCCGATGCGAACGGCGTTCGGTCGATGATCATCAATCCGCTCGCCAATGCCAGCGGCACCGCACGCATTCGCGTGACCGCGACCGATGCTGGCGGCGTTTCGTCGATGCAGGAATTCGACATCGTTGTAAGCGGCGTTGCCGATACGCCGACGATCACCCAGTTCACCAGCGTTGGGGGGACCTCGGGACAGGCTGGTGGCATCGCGCTCAATCTGGCGAGCAGCTTCCCCGATGCCGATGGATCGGAAATACACGAGATCTGGATCGCCGGTGTTCCGGCGGGCGTCACGCTGAGCGCCGGCACCTATGACAGTGCGAGCGCGGCATGGCGTTTGACGCCGGGCCAGCTTGCAAATCTGAGGGTGAATGCGCCGGTTGGCTGGAGCCGGGATCTGAACCTCACCGCCACTGCGCGGGCGACCGAAAACGGCCAGACGGCGGTCAGCGCGCCGGTGAACCTGAAACTGGTGATCAACACCGCGCCGACGGGCATCTCCTTCCGCGGCCTCGGATCAAGCGCATCGCTTTCGGTTAACGAATATACGCCGTCGAACAATCCGACCGGCAAGGTCGTTGGTACTGCCGCGGTGATCGATCCCGATTCGATTGACCGTAACCTGCTGCCTTCGGATCTTACGCAGCTTCCCTATTTCCGGGAGGGCGAAGAACGCGTTATTACGGCGACGGGACCCTCGGGAAACAGCGTGCAGGTCGTCGAAACCGGCCAGAACGGCGCGGCTGCCCATGACCATGGCGGCGGGCTGTCCTGGCTGAGCGTCGGCGCCGCCGATACCAGCAAGGCCTATAAATTCACCATCTATTTCAAGCCCGAAAACAATATGGCCCACAATCTCTATTGGGGGACTTACGGCAATATCGAGAACGCATGGGACGGTCAGGCCAATGGCAATCCCTATTTCTACGTCGCCAACTCCAACAGCCTCGTCCAGGATCGGTGGTACCGTATAGAAGGCTATGTCCTACCTGCGGGGACGCCGTTGATCGGAAACGAAACGTTCGGCGGGGTCTTTGACACTGTCACCGGACAAAAAATTGCCGACACGGCCACATATCGTTTCGGGCCGGGTGCCTCAGAGACCGGAGCCCGCTTCTTCAGCTATTATAACGCGACCAACGCGGGCTACAGCGCCCAATGGTATCAGCCGACGATTGAAAAGCTCGAATATAGCTATCAACTGATCGACAGCGCGGGTGGCCGCTTCGCTATCAACTCCGTGACCGGCCTGATCACCGCCACCGGTGCGAATTTCGATTATGAGGCGGCGACGGCGCACAATATTACGGTGCGTGTCACCGACAGCTTTGGCGAATATCGCGACCAGACGATTGCGGTTGGGGTAAATAATCTGAACGAGGCCCCGAACGTGCCAAACGGCGGAGCCACGGTCTGGTCTTTCTTCGACGAGACGGGTCTCGGATCGAACCCGGCCAATGCCTATGTCGGGGTAGCTGCCTTCCCGATGAGCGATCCCGACGGACCCGTTCCCGCATTGGAACTCGTCGAAAATCCCAACAACTGGTTTTACATTGACGGCAATGTTGTGCGCTTCAATCCGGGGCTCGATTTCAACTTCGAATGGGCGCGCACCGCCGGCTACAGCATCCACGACTGGAATGGCGATGGCAGGCTCGATGCCCATGTCGCTAACGTCTACGTCCGGGCAAACGACGGATCGCTCGCATCCGGAGCGACATTGCTTCAGGTGTTCATTTCCGACGTCAACGAGCGGCCAAACAACCTCTCGCTGGTGAGTCAGACGCTTCACTCGGAAACCCTCGCCAGCGATACGCCGCACTATGGTCAGGTCATCGCGAATTTTGCGATGTCCGACCCCGACCAGACGATGCCCGGCCTCATTATTGTCGGTGGCAACGACCATGGCTGGTTTACGACAAATGGCGCCGGCCAGTTGCTGTTTGCTGGCGCGAACTTCAGCGCCGACTGGCTCCGGGGCAACCGGGGCAGCTATGGCACCGATGCCGGCTATTATTATGATAGCGACGGCGATGGGCTTTTGGAAATCCGCGTCGCGACCCTGACGCTTAAGGCACGCGACGCTTCGGGCGCGGAATCCGATGCTTTTACCTATAATGTGCTGATCGAAAACAAGAATGAGACGCCGACGGATATCTGGGCCGATCGTGCGCTAAGTTTCAGCGAAAATATCGGTGTCGGTGTGGGCCTGGCTTGGTTCGGCGGCTCCGATCCCGATGGCGACGGTATAAGCTATTCGCTGATCAATGACGCGGGCGGCCGCTTTGCGCTGCGGGCTGATGGCTGGCTCCATGTCGGCAATGCCGGTCTCAACTACGAGGCTGGGGCGAACCATCTCGTCACCGTTCGCGCCACGGACACGCGCGGTGCATATTACGACGAGTCTTTCTCGATTTCTCTGATCGATCAGAACGAGCCCCATACGATTTCGAATGGAACGGGGAGCGTCTTGGAGGGGACATATGCGCCCTATCCGATCTTCGACAATCCGAACGGCTTTGTGGATCTTCGCACGAAGATGCAGTTTTCGGATCTTGATATCAACGCGCCGATGAACTGGACCTTCGCGGATGGCAGCCTCACAAGCGGTATCTGGTCGATCGAAAAAACTACGGGTCGTCTTTACTTGACCTCTGGGGGCGTCGATTATGAGGCGCTCACGACCACATACGAAACCTATTATTACTATGATCCCTATACCGGGGAGCCGATCGAATATACCCAAGCCGTGCGTAACCATTCGCTGGCTACACAAACACTGTCGATCAAGGCTAGCGACGGGACGCATGAGGCGTTCGGAACGCTCACCGCCAGCGTGACCGACGTCAATGAAGGGCCGGTTGTCGGAAGCTCGCTAGTCTATCGTAGCGGAGCGATCCTCAGAAACTTTGGTGTGAATCAGACCTATATCTATAGCAATACCCCTGGCGGCGGGATCGTGCAGTTCAGCGCGGTGGATCTGGAAGGGCAAACATCCGCCTTCACCTACTCCATAAGCGAAGTGTCAGTGCCCACGGAATCGATAGACTATTATGGTGGGCACAAGGATATCGATGCAAATTACTATCCTGACCTTTCCATAAATCCCACTACGGGCGTCCTGAGCTTCACGCAGCGTTGGCTTGATGGCTCCGTAACCAGGTCCAACGGACAGTGGGAAGGCGGCGTTGCTATCGGAGGTAACCGCCGCACATCGACCCTCTATTATAGCTTCAAGGTGAATGTCACCGAGGCAGGAGTGGCGGGAGGTCCGACGACGCAGATAACCTATAATCTGGTCTTCATGACCCGCGTATATGGCGCCCCACCGATCATTCTCGACCTCGATGGCGATGGCCTGGAACTGGTAAGCAGCGATGGTTCGCCGGTGTTCTTCGACATGGATCTGGACGGGGTCGCCGACCGGACCGGCTGGGCGGCCGCCGATGACGGTTTCCTCGTGCTCGACCGCAATGGCAATGGCGTGATCGACAATGTTTCCGAGATGTCCTTCACTGAGGACGCGCCGGGGGCGATGTCCGATCTTGAGGGGTTACGGGCCTTTGACAGCAACGCAAACGGGTTCTTCGATACAGGGGATGCGCGCTTCGGCGAATTTCGTATCTGGCAGGATGCCAACCAGGACGGGATCAGCGATGCGTCCGAACTGAAGACCCTCTCCGAGCGCGGCATTGTCCAGATCAACCTCAGCATGACCCTGACCGGCGCGCAGCCGGGAGGACCAGACAATGTCATCTATTCGACGACCGATTATCTGAGGAGCGACGGCTCGACGGGCGCTGTCGGGGATGTTTTTCTGTCTTTCGAATTGAACGGCGGGGGCGAGAGCGAGCCTGAAGCTGCCGCCAATCCCGCTGCGACGGTTCCGCCGGCTTCTGTCGCTCCGCCGGTGGTTCTCGATTTCGACGGCGACGGCAAAAGCCTCACCGAGATCGCGGACAACAAGGTCCGGTTCGACATGAACGGCGACGGGATTGCCGACAAGACGGGCTGGATCGAGCAGGGCGACGCGTTTCTCGCGCTCGACCGCAACGGCAATGGCAAGATCGACGATATCAAGGAGATTTCGTTCGTTGCCGACAAGGAGGGCGCGAAAACCGACCTTGAAGGCCTTGCCGCCTTCGACAGCAATGGCGACGGCAAACTCAGCGGCGATGATGCGCGCTTCGCCGAATTCCGCCTGTGGTTCGACAACAACGGCAATGGCCAGACCGACGCTGGCGAATTGCTCAGCCTTGCCCAGGCAGGCGTCGTGTCGATTTCGCTCACTGGTGTTGCAACCGGCGAGCAGGCGGTGTCGGGCAAGAATATCGTCTATAACACTGGCGGATTTACGCGCGCGAACGGTGGGACGGGCAAGCTGCTTGACGTGGGACTCGCCTTCAAGCCGCTCTCGATTTTTCCCGAAATCGAGTTTCAGCAAAGCAGCTGGCAGGGCAAGGCCAAGGGCTATCGCCTCACGGCTTCGGGGGGCGTCGTTCGCGTGGTCCCGCGCGATACGAAAGGCATTTTGTCGGCCGATGCCGGGCAGATTGCCGATGCGGCGGCGCTTTCGTTCAGCGACCGGAATATCGCCATGCTCTCGGCGATCCTTATCGATCTCGACGGCGACGGGCTCGAGGCGAAGAGGGCGGGCAAGTCCAGGGCATGGTTCGACATGAACGGCGACGGCCTGCGTGACGACACCGGCTGGGTGTCGGGCGGCGACGGTATGCTCGTCATCGACCGCGACAAGGATGGTGCGATCACCGCGGCTTCGGAATTCTCCTTCCTTTCCGAGAAGGAGGGGGCGAGGAACAGCTGGGAAGGTCTCGCGGGGCTCGACAGCAACAAGGACGGCAAGCTCGACAAGGCCGATACGCGTTTTGGCGAACTCAAGGTCTGGGCCGACGGCAATGGCGACGGCATTTCGCAGGAAGGCGAAATCAAGTCGCTTCTCGAACTCGGTATTGCCGAAATCGGTCTCCGTAGCCTGGCGACAACAGACAGCGTCAAGGCCGGTCAGAATCTCGCTCTGTCGACCGCGACCTACAAGCGCGGCAATGGCACGACCGCGACGATCGGAAATGTCGCGCTGGGGTTCACGCCTTCGCACGGCGACCATTTGAATCCGGGCAATCCGGAAGGCGGTCCCGATGTCGTATCGATCGATGCGGCGCGCGCGGCGTCGAACCTCGCGCAGGCGATGAGCCGTTTCGGGGCCGATGCATCCGAGAGCGACTTGCGCAATGCGCCGCGGGATGGAATGGCATCGCACGACTGGTTCGCTGCGGCGGTTGCTTGAGGGTAGGAACATATGAACGGAAAATCGGACCGCGCAGCGAAAACGACGGCGGGCAAAAAAGAAGCGGAAGCGCCGCCGACGGTCAGCCATCTGCTCGGCGAGATGACCTGGCTGCTTACCCAGTCGCCGCTGCATCGCGGCTTCAGTATCGGCGACCTTGAATGGCTCGTCATGCCGGCGCTCATCCATCAGCAATTTTATCTTTTCCGGGACGGGCAGCAGCCGGTGGGGTTGGCGACTTGGGCGAAATGCACGCCGGCAGCGGTCGCCAAGCTGGATAAAGGCATGATCGAGCCCGCGAACCGTCTGACCCTTGAAGAGTGGGCGTCCGGCGATCAAGTCTGGCTCGTCGATCTGATCGCGCCCTTCGCGAACGCAGAAAACCGGCATCGCGAGCTTATGATTGCCGATCTGATCTCGAAGCCGCTCAAGGGCGCGGAGTTCCATTTTCACCAGACCGATCCGGAAACCGGCAAGCGTGTGGTCCAGACGGTTGCGGCGGATGCGGGCGACAAGTTGCTCGAAGCGATCAAGGAGGCGGCGAATTCAGCCGAATAGTCCTTAATTTGTAACTTGCGATCAGGAGTTGGATGGCAAAATCCGTCGCTGAGGCAATCTGCCAAGCTGGAGCAAAGGCCGTGAAGCTCGGCGCAATAATCGCCGACCATGAATGTCGGCATTCGCTATTTTGAGTCCAAAAGCAGATCGTCTAGGGTCAGGACCCATTGATTTGGTCTGACGGCTGTGATTCAGGCTCGCGGTGAGGAGCCTGAATGATAAGTGATTTGTTCTGGCTGACGGACGAGAAAATGGCGCGTCTTAATCGACGCGACCTATCTCCAAGCCCACCGCACGGCGTCGAGCCTGCGGGTAAAAAAGGGGGTCCGGGACGCCTGATCGGGCGCACGAAAGGCGGCATGAACACCAAGCTGCACGTTGTGACTGATGCAAATGGTCGTCCGATCAGCTGCTTCATGACCGCTGGGCAGGTCAGCGATTGCACGGGCGCGGCCCCTTTGCTCGACAGTCTGCCCAAAGCGCAATGGATGCTAGCCGACCTAGGCTATGGCGCCGACTGGTTTCGCGACGCCTTGCAGGAAAAGAGCCTCACGCTTTGCATCCCGGGCCGGAGAGTATGCAACAAGACCGTCAAATACGAAAGTGCCGCTACTAACGCCGCAACCGCATCGAGATCATGTTCTGTCGCCTCAAAGACTGGCGGCGCGTCGCAACACGCTACGATCGGTGCCCGAAGGCCTTCTTCTCCGCCTTAGCCCTCGCCGCAACCGCCATCTTCTGGCTCTGATCAATGAGTCCTGATCCTAACGCCTGAGATCGAGGCCGCATTCGCTGGCACGATGGATTTGCGCTTCCCGAACGCCAGCGTCCTACGATGTACTCCTCAAAGCCGAATGTCTCCAAGCGGCCAGTACAGGACTCAGGGTGAGTAACGATTCCAAGGAAAGGGATGATCGATCCCGTGTAAGATCGATCATCTCTCAAACCCGAATATTACATCTTGAAGCTGGCACGGACGTAATAATAGCGTCCGGGCAAGTCATAGGCGGTGGGGTCGAAATTGTTGAGGTCGCAGCTGATGCAACCCGGCGCCTTGACATTGAACAGATTGTTCACGCCGAGGGCGAAGCCGAAGGCATCGCGATCCTCCGCCGGGAACCAGCGCAGCTGGAAGTCGGTGTAGAAGCGCGCCTTCATCCGGTTATCGTTGGCAAGTGGTTCGCGGATCGCCGACACATAGCGGCCGGTCAGTGTCGCGCCGATCGAGCTGCCGTCCCAGTCGAGGATGCCGACCGACTTCCATTTGGGGAAGGTCTGGCTGGGGCTACCCTGCTCGGTGCCTTCGCGGCTGATTACCAGCTGGCCGTCCGCGGTCGGGACGATCACGTCATATTGGGTGAGGAAGCTGTTGTTCCAGGTGAAACCGAAGCGGCCGATCGAGGTTTCCTGTGTTTTGTACGACAGATTGACGTCGACTCCCTTGGTGCGGATCCCGGCGATATTCTGGAGCAGCCCCTCGACGAAGGTCAGCTGGCCGCCCGGCGCGCGGGTGACGAGCGCACAGGCGTCGGCATCGGCTTGACCAACGCACTGCGCCAGCGTGGTCTCGGCATTCACCGACTGGATCGCCCCCTTGATCTTGATGTCGTAGTAATTGGCCTCGAGCGACAGGCCGGGGATGAAGGCGGGGCTGTAGACTCCGCCAAAGATCCAGCTACGCGAGCTTTCGGCGGCAAGATCCTCGTTGCCGCCGACAAGCACCGAAATTTGGGGATTGGCCTGGGCATAGCCTGCCGCAGGGACCCCTTGTGCGATGCAGTTCGCCCGGACTGTCGTGTTGTTGGTCCAGTTCTGTCCTGCGGTGGTCGAGGTCGAGCAGGGATCATTGATCGACTGGTCGAAGCGCGACTGCGTGCCGAACAATTCGCCGATCGACGGGGCGCGGAAGCCCTCGGCATAGGAAGCGCGAAGGCGCAGGTCGTTGACCGGCTTCCAGTTGACGCCGCCCTTTAGCGTCGTCGTCGAGCCCGAAGTCGAATAGTCCGACCAGCGCACCGCGCCGGTGAGCTCGAGCAGGTCGAAGAAGGGCGTGTCGGACAGGATCGGCGCACTGAGCTCGGCATAAGCTTCCTTGACGTTGTAGCTGCCGCGTGTGGGGAGCGCCGGAATGTCCGAGCTGAAGCCCGCGGCGACGATCGGATCGGGGTCGAAGCTGCCTTTCAGTTTGCGATATTCGACCCCGACCGCGATGCCGAGCGGCCCGCCGGGCAGGTCGAACAGGCTGCCCGTCACATTGGCCGAGGCGCTGAAGGTCGACTGGCGGCTGCGGTCGCGCTGGGTGAACATGACATAGTCGAGCATCGGCTGGGTGATCGATCCGACCCCGCCGAAGATGTTGAACGGCACGCAGTCGCCGGTGCAGTTCGCGACCGGACCGAGCGCGCGGCGCAGGCGGTCGCTATTGATGTTGCCGTACATCGTCTGTTTGGCTTTGTTGCGGCCATAGGCGGCGTTGATGTCCCAATACCATTTGCGCCCGCCAATATTGAAATCGCCGTCGAGCGTCGCGACGCCATAGACGGTGGTCACCGTCTGGTTGAAGCGGCGCGGGCCGCCTTCAACGAAGCGGCGATAGACGAAATCGGTATTGCTCGAGTCAAGTGTCACGCCGAACGGATTATACGGATTGCTCGCGTCGACTGTGATCGCGTCGAGCACCGGCGTCAGCCCTGCGGCGACCCCGAAGCCGAAGGGCAAGGGCGCGGCCTGGTTCTTCGACTTGCGCTGGTTCCATATCCCGCGAACCGAGAAGTTGATGCTATCGGAAATTTCCTGCCGGGCATTGACGAAGGCGCCATAGCGTTCGACCGGGATCTGCATATAGTTGAACGGACCGAAATTGAAGCGGTCGGCGTCGCCGAAAGCCTTGAAATCGCTCGCCGGATCGGTCGGATTGCCGGAATTATACACCGGCGTACGGCCGACCACCGGGCCGCGCAGCGTCAGGTCGTTGCCGAAGACGGCGAAGCGCCCCAATGGCACGAAGCCCGAACAGCCGCCGTCGAGGCAAGTGTTGGAGTAAGGCGCGGGGAAGCGCGAAATGTCACGGCTGCCCGCCAGTACGCCGTCCTGATGAACATAGTTGGCGCCGACGACGATCTGGGTCGGTCCGCGGCCGTTGCCCCAGCTGACCTGCGCGCTCTTGGTAAAACCATCGCCTTGGCCAAACCCGCCGACCTGCGCGCTGCCGCGCAGCCCCTCCTGGCTTCGTTTGGTGATGATGTTGACGACGCCGGCGATCGCGTCGGAGCCGTAAATAGCCGACGCGCCGTCCTGCAGCACCTCAATGCGTTCGATCGCGCTTTCGGGGATCGAGTTGAGATCGGTCGATCCCGGAACGCCGCTTGCCGAGGCGCCGTTCACATAGCGGATGCCGTCGACAAGCACGAGCACGCGGCGCGACCCCAGATAGCGCAGGTCGATTTCGGCCGCGCCGGCCCCGACGCCTCCGCCGTCGGGCGGATTGCCGAGGTTCCCGCTGTTGTTGAACTTGCTGTTGAGGCCGCCACCCGAACTCGGAAGGCGCTGGAGCACGTCATTGACCGAGGCGAGGCCGGTCTTCGCCATATCTTCCTGGCCAATGAAGGCGATCGGTGCGTCCTGATCGAGCGGGTCACGACGAATGCGCGAGCCGGTCACGACTATGGTTTCGCCGGATGGTTCGGTCGCGCTGTCTTGGGGAATCTGCTCCGATTGTTGCGCGTTCCCGGGCGAGGCGCCCATCAAAGCTGCCACGATGGCGATGCCAGCTGTCCCGGAGCGGGCAAAAAGCTCGAACTTGGTCATCATCCTCTCCTCCTGTTGTTTTCAGGCATATGTTTGCAGTCGCCGAAATCCGGCGGCCGCGTTTGCAACGCTCGAAAAAGCAGTCAGGATGAAAGCCGGCCTCCCGTTAGACACGAATTACGCGGCGCTGTGGCTCTACGGCCACAGTTCGGGCAGCGTGAAGCTCGCGTCGGCGAGCGTCCGCTTTCGCGAACTTCGAGGTGTGAGCGGACAGGCCGCTAACGGCCAGTAGCAGGCCATGGTGATTCCGCTTGGTCGTCGTGCCGTCAGGGCAGGCGGCAGATTCCGTGCGATGGTCACGAACTCGTAACCGGATCGTCACATTCTGGCCGCATGGGCAATCCGCTGCGGGCCTCGTCGCAAGGCGTGTCATTTGGTGATACGCCGACCCCGCTTCCGGTCAGGTTGCGGCTTGATCGAGAGGAAGTGGCTCGAAATTTCCCCATCCAGCAAGGGCCTGACAATGAAACATGAGGCGGTGAACGGAATGGAAGCGGAGCAAGGCTCGGCGACGGCCAGCAAGGAAAGCACTTTCGGTGAGGGCTTCGATCTGCTGCTGGCCGAAGATGATGTCGAACTCGCCGCGATGTTGGCGGAGGAACTCCAGGCGTTCGGGCACAGGACATCGGTGGTGGAGACGGGGCAAGCCGCGCTCGATGCTGTGTTCAGCCGCAAGGTCGATGCGGTGCTGCTCGACTGGATGCTACCCGGCGTCGACGGTATCGGCGTGCTGCAGCGTCTGCGCGACGAGCAACTCACTGTCCCGGTCATTATGCTCACCGCGCTGAACCGGCTGCCAGAGAAGGTCGAGGGGCTTTCCGCCGGTGCTGACGATTATGTTACCAAGCCGGCATCGGCCGAGGAAATCAACGCCCGCATCCATGCTGTCATCCGGGGCCGGCAATGGCAAAACCGTCCGTCTGACATCCGTATCGCTGGAGATATTCGCATAAGCCCCGCACGCATCCGGGCGTGGCGTGGCGACCGCGCCCTCGATCTCTCGCCGATCGATTTCAAATTGTTGTCCGAACTGGTCGATTCGGATGGTGCCGTCCTAACACGAGCCATGCTCGTCGAACGCGTGTGGGGTTTTGATTTCGAGCCGACAACAAACATCGTCGACTCGCATATACGTCGTTTGCGACTCGAATTGACACGCGATGGCGAGGACGATCCCGTCGTGACCGTGCGCGGGCTCGGCTATATGCTCAGCACCTGATATGTTGCCATTGCGTTCGCTCAAAGGCCTTACGCTCACCTTTCTGACGCTCTTCCTTGCGGCCACCGTGCTCACGGGCCTGGCGCTTTATGTATCGAACACAGCGTCGATCGAGCGTTTGGTCGACAAGCGCATTGCAACCGCCAACACGCTGGTTGCGCCCCCGGGCATCGAGGTCTCCCGAGCCGCGATCGAAAGACGCATCGAGCTTCTTTCGAGTGAGCGCGATACGGGCGACATCGGATTCCTGTTGGCGGACGCGGCTGGACATTGGCACGCCGGCAATGTCTCGCCAAGTCGGCGACTTAAGGTGGGCTATACGAATCTGGGCGCAAATGACGGGATCGAAGGCCTGTCGCATGGCCGGGCATATACCCGGGAAATAGCTGACAACCTCTATCTCAGCACGATTGCGGAAACCGAACCTTTCGATCGCTATCGGGAGGAGCGCCGTCGTGCCTATCTGATCGGTTTCGGCTCGATCATCGTCATCGTCGTTGCCGGGCTGCTCACCTTCGGGCGCATCGTCAGGGGGCGTATATTGGCGATGCGCCGCACAGTGGACGCGATCATCGACGGCGATATGCGTCAGCGGGTTCCTGTCGATTATTCGGGAAGCGAGTTCGATCAGCAGGCCATCGCGTTCAACCGGATGCTCGACCGGATCGAAGGGTTGATGGAAGGGCTTGGCACCATATCGAACGAAATAGCCCACGACTTACGGACTCCGCTTGCGCGCCTTCGCTCGCGCCTTTCATTGCTGGCGCAGCGCGAGGATGCGGCACCGCTTCGCGAGGAAATCGGGGCCGCAATCGAGCAGAATGACGAGATTTTGCAGATGTTCGAATCGGTGCTGCGGATCGCTGAGGTTGAGGGCGGCGCTCGACGCGCGGCATTCGAACCGCTCGACATCCGCGCTCTTGCCGCAGACATGGTCATGACGATGGAACCGGTCGCCGCAGAATCGGGCCATCGCGTCCGGCTTGTCGAGGGTGCGCATATCCAGCTTTCGGGAGACCGCCAGCTCCTCAACCGGGCGCTCATGAACCTGATCGACAACGCGCTCCGCCATACGCCGAAAGGGACCGATATCGTCGTCGATGCCGGGCTTGAAGGCGGGGCCATATTCTTGCGGGTTTCCGACAATGGGCCGGGCATCCCTGCGGACAAGCGCGGTCTCGCGCTCCGGCGCTTCGGGCGTCTCGACAAGAGCCGAGGAGCCGGAGGGCATGGCCTTGGCCTTCCGCTTGCCGAAGCCGTCGCCCATTTGCATAGGGGGACGATTGCCCTTGAAGATGCCGGTCCCGGCCTGTCGGTGGTGCTGCGTATTCCGCTCAGGCCCACGCCGTCTGCGTAAAGGGACAGGGAGCAAAAATCAGGGGGCAAAGAAAAGGGCCGGCGCCACCCTGGCACCGACCCTTTCGTAGTTCGCGGGTATCAGAAGCGAAGCGCGGCTTCGACTCCATAGGTGCGCGGTGCATTGAAGTTGCCATAGTCGCCCAGGACATTGCCGATGCTGCCCGTCGTCAGGTTGGCGGTCGGCGTACCCGGCAGGCTGTTCGACGGATCGCGGCGGAACACATGCTGTTCGTCAAACAGGTTGCGCGCCCAAGCCGAAACGGTCAGCTTTGACCGGCCATTGCCCATCGCAATGTCGGCGAGCGAGACGCGGGCGTTGACGATGAACGAGGCGTCGGCCTTGGTCTCGAACTGGTCGAAAGCCTGGGTAGCCTGCGCATAGTTTCCATCGACGTGGAATTTCAGCGCCGTATCGCCGCCGCCGACTGGCAAGGCATAATCGATCGAGCCGCTTGCCGCGTTGCGGGGCGTGAACGGGATGTAGAATTGCTGCATGACCGCCGGCGAAGTGACGCCGCCCGCGGTGAAGGTGATCGGCACCAGCGGGATTTTGGTATCGGTAAAGGCGTAGGAGGCGTTCAGCGTAAGCCCGTCGACCGGGTTGAGCGTCAGATCGGCTTCGATGCCGCGGATTTTGGTCGTGCCCTCGGCATTGATCGTGCGCAGGACGTTGACGCTCGAACCGCCGGCGAACTGGATGAAGCTGATGTCGATCTGGCTGTCCTTGCGGTCCATGATATAGGCCGCGAGGTTGAAGCGCGCCCGGTGATCGAGGAACTCGGTCTTCAGGCCGACTTCATAGGACTTCACATCTTCGGGGTCGAACGCCTGATAGTTTGCGGTGCGCGAGCTGGCGCCGCCAGCACGGTATCCTGTGGCATATTTGGCGTAGACATGGACGTCGTCGCTGACGTCATAGGCAACCGTCGCCATCGGGTTGAACCGGTGCCACTTCTTGTCCAGCGGCGCGTATCCATTGGCTGTAACCGCCGCCGCATTGGCCGGCAGATCATAGTTCAGGTTACGGAAGAAGTGCAGCACGCCGCGCTTCTGGTCTTCCGTATAGCGGGCGCCGATGGTTAGGTGCAACTGGTCGGTGGCGTTCCAGGTTGCCTGACCATAAGCCGCATAGCTTTTTGACCACACTTCCGACGCGCGGTCGGTCGAGCGGCATCCGCGCTGCGAGCCGAACCCGCCCGAACCGGTGCAGGGGTCGAGAAGCGTATAGACCGGCTGGCCCGCACCATTGCGGTAAACGGCGTTCGAGTTCGGCGTTGCGGCGTCGTCGCTGACATGTTCGTTGAAATAGAAGAGGCCGGCGACATAGTCGACCGAACCGACCGTGCCGACCGCCTGGAATTCCTGGCTGAACTGGCGCTGACGCAGGCCGGCGAGGCTGTAGCGGCTGAACGCACATGGTGCGGCCTGCGTGCAGGAGGCCGTCAGGTTGACGACCGGCGGACGGTGCGCACCGCCCGAATTGTCCCACTGGTCAACATCGACGCCGCGCCACGCTGTGATCGAGCGCAGCTCGATCTCGGGCGAAACCGACCAGCGCAGCGTATTGGTGAATCCGTGGGTCTTGTCGACGCTCGGCTGCTGGGGTACCCCGATGTCGGCGACCTTCATCCGCGTATCGCCATTGACTTCCACACCGGGCAGGGTCGGGCGGACCGTGCCGCTGAGCGTCGTATAGTCGATGCCCGGCAGGCGGCAGTTCGGTGAATTGGCGATCGGTCCGGCAACGCAGTTGTTGGGGTTGAAGTTCAGCAGCTGGCTGTAGAAGGGCGTGTTCTTGTCCTTCGCCACATCATAGGAAAAATCATTGGTGATGTCGGGTGTGATCTTCCAGCGCGCCGCGATGCGCACGCCCTGGCGATCATAATAGTTCCAGCCGGTCTGGCCCTGCAGGGGGTTTTCGGTCGTTGCGCCCTGATACTGCTTCACGCCGTCGATCTTGAGGCTGATGCCATGGAATTCGGGCAGGTTGAGGTGCGCGCCCATCGAATAGGCGCCGTAATTGCCGTAGCCGCCGCTGACGCTGCCGCCGAACTCGCCGGTCGGCGCCGCCGACACGATCGACAACGCGCCGCCTTCGGTGTTGCGGCCGAAGAGCGTTCCTTGCGGTCCCTTCAGCACTTCGATTCGCTCGAGGTCGAACAGCGCGGCGTTCAGGCCGTGCTGGCGACCGAGATAAACGCCGTCGAGATAGATGCCGACGCCCTGTTCGCGCGCGGGCTGGTTGGCGTCGAGCGGAACGATGCCGCGGATGCCGATCGTCAGCGCCGACTGGCGGGCTTCAAAGGTGGCGACGCGCAGCGAAGGCACCCCGCCATCCGCGAGATCGTAGATGCTCTGGACGTGACGGTCTTTCAGGGTTGCGCTGCTCACGACGCTGATCGCGATCGGCGTTTCCTGGAGATTCGTCTCGCGCTTGGTCGCGGTCACGACGATGGCGCTCGCGCCGTCATACGCCGCCGCCTCGGAATCGTCTGCGGCGATCGCTGGTGTTGCGGAGAGAAGGAGGCTTGTCGTGAGCAGCAGATGAGCCCGGCGGATTTTATGGTGACGCACAGAAATTTCCCTCGAAGTGGTGAAACTGTGCGGACGCCTAGCGGTGATGAAGGTCTAATTTGTTACAGTGGTGTCATATATAAGAAACATATTCATCATGTTCGCATCATTTAGATGTAAACTGTAATATATATTGAAAATAAATAGAAAATTCTGATTTTGAATTTTGTGAAATATAGTATTTTTTAAGAGAAATATTCAGTTTTAAGATGAATGAGTTTTGCATGGTGGTGAATTGATGGGATAGTTATTTTAATACGGTGAAATTTGTCGGCCAAGTTTCTTTATGTGGCGGCGAGGGTTTCGATCGAGTGGCGGGCATCTCCCGGCGAATCCATTGCCGTTCCGGGCGGCTCAACTCCGATCGAGGCTGCTCCATCGGAACTGCTTTATTGGATGGTGTCGGCTAAGCGGACGGCTTCGGGAGGGATTGGCAAGCTTCTTGATGACGGCGCGCCCTGCCAGCCACGATGCAGGCCATGTTGACGCCTGACTATACCCCCCCTGGGCCACTCGACGGCGACGTTGCTTGTGTCGCCGAGGGCGGCGGCTGTTTCAAGGGGCGGATGCGCTTCTACGCTAACGGGATAGGTTCAGGTTTACCTCTCGACCAACTGCGTCGGCAAGGTCACCGAACTTGGCCTCCTGCCATCGAGCATCTGCATGAGCTTCTCGACCAATATGGCACCTGCGACGCCGGTTTGCTGTGCGATCGTCGAGATGGTGGGCGTGAAGTGCGCAGCCGGGGGAATGTCGTTGTAGCCGACAAGTGCGTAATCGCGCGGCGTCACATGGCCTTCCTTGCTGAACGCGCCAATGACCGCCATTGCAGCGGTATCCGAAAAGGCGAAGACGGCGTCGGGGCGGGTTGGCTGCGCTTTCAGATAAAGGCTTGCGCGTTCGTGGATGGCGGAAAATGCCATCGACTCGATGGCGAGGATCTCGATCTCGATGCCGTCTCCCTGTGCGGCTGCAGCCCGCAGCCCTTCAAGGTGCATCCCGATTTCGGCATGCAGGCTGTCGCCGACGAACAGCCAGCGTTTGCGGCCGAGGGCGACGAAACGGTCTCCCGCGAGGCGCCGAACATCGTCTTGGCATAGGTGATGCCAAGACCATAAGCGCCGCCCCATTTGCGGGCGATGCCGGTGGTCAGGTCATAGGTTTCGGTGCGCGCCCAGTCGCGCTGCAGTTCGAGCAGATACTGGAGCGAAGTCATCGGTTTGGCGCCGGCCTGGATCATGCGTTGGACCGCGCGTTCATGCGCTTCGGTCGAAATGTCACCGCTCGCGTCGGTGATGACATAGACTTCCCTTCAAGGTGCATCCCGATTTCGGCATGCAGGCTGTCGCCGACGAACAGCCAGCGTTTGCGGCCGAGGGCGACGA
>NZ_JBXAQR010000001.1:951460-1196105 GCF_058807415.1 Sphingopyxis sp. GW821-FHT12C06
CTGGATCATGCGTTGGACCGCGCGTTCATGCGCTTCGGTCGAAATGTCACCGCTCGCGTCGGTGATGACATAGACTTCATAACCCTGTTCGAGCGCCGAAAGCGCCGGGCCGACGATGCAGACCGAGGTCCAGAGGCCCGCGAAGACCAGGCGTTCCTTGCCGATGCGGTTGACCTCGTCGATCACGGCGGCATCTTCCCATGTGTTCATGCTCGTGCGGTCGAGCAGTGCCTGACCGGGGAAGGCGTCGGTGATCTCGCTGAACATCGGACCCGAAAAACTCTTCTCGGCGACAGTTGTGAGGATGGTCGGGACGTTGAAGCCCGCGGCGCCGTTCGCAATCAGTGCGGCATTGTTGCGCAGCAATTCGGCGGCAATCGACTTGGTCGCAAAGGCCATCTGCGACTGGAAATCGATGAGGATAAGGGCATGATTATTGGGATCAAGCAGGCCCTTGGCGGGCGTAGGTGTGGCTTTGATCGACATGGCTGACGCTCCTTTGGAAAAATCCGTGCTCCCAATCCGTTCGGGATGAGAGAGGTCCAGACCGGAGTTTTTGTGCGAAACAGGATGATAAAATTATCTGTTATGTTCCAAATTGTTGAAAAGTCAGAATGGGGAAACCTGGCTTGGCCTGCCCGTGCAATCTTCGGCTGATGTCAGGGGGCCAGGTTGTGGGATTCTTTGCCGGAGCGCCGAATGGCACACGCGCCTCCTCGTCCGATCGAAAGGAACGCTTCTTTACGCAAATGCCCAGTCTGGTGCACATATTGCTTTCCCGCCAACGATTCCGGGCGGTCGTTTTTGGCCCAAAAGAGACGGAAAAGAGACTGTCAGCTTGTGACCATGTGCCCCCGACTCTCTGGCCTGTGGGCCCCGTGGGACTAGAGCTGCGACTTTGAAGCCGTGTCACAGCTTGGCAATCTTGCGGTCATAGCGATGCATGAAGGCAGCAAGGAGCCCTCTGCAATGGACGACAGCCTTTCCAGTCTCGACCGTATCAAGGAAGAAATCGCGGACAGCTTTGACGAGGAGCTGGAGATGGAGATGGACGAAAGTCGGCTGGAGACGCTCCTTGCCGACATGTCGGACCATCCGGATCGCGAAGCGATCGACCGGCGGATCTACTTTCGCGAATTGTTCCGGTTGCAGCACGAGCTCGTCGTTCTGCAGGAGTGGGTTGTCCAGCAAGGACTAAAGGTCGCCGTGCTGTTCGAGGGGCGCGATTCCGCGGGTAAGGGCGGTGCGATCAAGCGCATAACGCAAAGGCTGAATCCACGCGTTTGCCGCGTTGTCGCGCTGCCCGCGCCGAGCGAGCGCGAGCGCTCGCAATGGTATTTCCAGCGCTATGTGCCACACTTGCCTGCGGCGGGCGAGATCGTGCTGTTCGACCGGAGCTGGTACAACCGCGCCGGGGTCGAGCGGGTGATGGGATTTTGCACCGAGGACGAATGTGAGGAGTTCTTCCGGTCCGTCCCCGAGTTCGAACGGATGCTGGTCCGGTCGGGAATTATCCTCCTCAAATACTGGTTCTCGATCACCGATGACGAACAGCAATTCCGCTTCCAGATGCGAATCCACGACCCGCTCAAGCAATGGAAGCTGTCGCCGATGGACGTCGAATCGCGGCGGCGCTGGGAAGACTATACGCGCGCAAAGGAGGATATGCTGCAGCGCACGCATATCGACGAGGCGCCCTGGTGGCTGGTCGAGGCGGTCGACAAGAAAAAGGCGCGGCTGAACTGCATCAGCCATCTGCTTGAGCAGATACCCTATCGCGAGGTCGAGAAACCGGCGGTCGTCCTGCCCGAACGCCTGCGGCACGACGACTATGCGCGGCACGAAATCCCGTCGGAAATGTATGTGCCCGAGCGATATTAGGGACGGCGTCTGAGCAGCCACCAGGTCGCGGCGGACGCGGCGACCGCGGCCATCGCGGCGACGAAGGTCCCGGCGCCGGTGTGGGCGAAGGGGAGGCCCCCGGTGTTCATCCCGAAAAATCCCGTTACCAGCGTGGCGGGAAGCAGCAGCGCACTGATCACCGACAGGAAATAGAGATTCTGGTTGGTTTTCTGCGCCGCCTGAAGGTCGAGTTCGTCGCGCAGCTGGCGAAGCTGGGCCTGCGTACTGGCGACGTCGGCGTCGAGAGCCTGGAGCCGCTGGACGTGGCGTTCGGCAACAGGAGCGAGGACAGCCGGGAGGTCCGGGTCTTTCTCCAGCCGGTTCATGGTCGCGCGCATTCCCGCGACGAGGCGGTGCAGCCGGGCACCGCGTCGACGCACGGCGACCAGGTCGCGCGTCGCGGGATTCATCCGTTCGTTGAGGAACTCGTCCTCGGCGGTCTGGATGTCGAGTGCGAGGCCGTGGACGTGCTGGCCGAGGCCATCGATCATCGTCCCCACGACCAGATTGAGCGCGGCGGCGCCGTCGTGCACGTCGAAACCGGCGGCGATCCGTTGGCGGATGATGTCTGCCGACCGGATCGGATGATACCGGCCGGTGAGCATCAGGGCGGGCGTGATCACGATATGGAGCGCGCCGATCTGCATCGTCTCCGCAGCATCGAAGTCGCGCTCGAAATCCTGCAGGACGAGGCCGACCGCCCCCTCTTCGACGATCGCCTGCTGGTGCGTCTCGCGCGCCAGCATGAGGTCGTGGATAGGAGCGGGTAGCTTCGTCGTGCGGTCGAGCCAGCGCAAGGTGCGTTCGTCGGCGAGGTTGAGGTGGAGCCAGCGGAAGCTCGCATCTCCGCCGGCGTCGCATTCATCGATCAGCCGCGTGCCCTCGTGCGTGCGAGCGCAGCCCCAGACGAGGCCCGGCTGCATCACGATCGACCCGAAGTCCGGGGCGGGGATCTGGTCTTCGCTAGCCGTGACGACCGTCCTTTAGAAGATCGCGCTCAGCAGCGCGTAGAGCCCGCCTGCCAGCAGGATCGAGACCGGCAGCGTCAGGACCCAGGCCATGAGCAGATTGCGGATTGTCGACATCTGCAGCCCGGACCGGTTCGCAGCCATCGTCCCCGCCACGCCGGAGGACAGGACGTGGGTGGTCGACACGGGCAGGCCGAGCATGTCGGCCGCGCCGATCGTCCCCATCGCGACGAGTTCGGCGGAGGCGCCCTGCGCATAGGTGAGGTGCGACTTGCCGATCTTCTCGCCGACGGTGACGACGATGCGCTTCCAGCCGATCATCGTGCCCAGCCCGAGCGCAAAGGCGACCGCGATCTTTACCCACGTCGGGATGAAGCGCGTCGCACTGTCGAGCGAACCTTTATATTCGGTCAGGGTTTCGCTCTGTGCGTCGGTGAAGGTGACACTCTTTTCCTTGCCGAGGCGTTTGATCGCCTCGGAGGTGAGATACATGTCGTTGCGCATATTCTCGGTCGCGGCAGCCGGGACCTTCGCGAGCGAGCCATAGCCGCTGACCTGCGTTTCGATCTGGTCGACCAGCGAGCCGAGCGCCGGGATGGTTTCGGGTTTGAGCTGCTTGTCGGCGATATAGGCGGTCACCGCTTTGCGTGCATCGGTCGGCGGGGTCGCGCCGCCAGCCTGTGCGGCCAGCACACGCTCTGCGGCGTTGGAATGGACGACGAACTCCTGGACATATTTTTCGGGCACCGCGCGATTGAGCGCATAGGCGGTGGGCACGGTGCCGATCAGGATCAGCATGATCAGGCCCATGCCCTTCTGACCGTCGTTGGAACCGTGTGCGAAGCTGACGCCGGTGCAGGTGAAGATGAGCAGGCCGCGGATCCACAGCGGCGGCGGCGTGTTGCCCTTTGGCGCTTCATAGAGCGTTTTGTTGCGCACCAGCACTTTCATCGCGAGGAACAGCAGCGCCGCAACGGTGAAGCCAAGCAGCGGCGATAGAAGGAGCGCATAGCCGATCTCGGTCGCCTTGCCCCAGTCGACCCCGGCGGTACCGCTCTTGCCGTGGAGCATCGCGTTGGCGATGCCGACGCCGATGATCGAACCGATCAGCGTGTGCGAACTCGACGACGGGATACCGAAATACCAGGTCGCGAGATTCCAGACGATCGCGGCGATGAGCAGCGCGAAGACCATCGCGAAGCCGGCGTTCGATCCGACTTGCAGGATCAGCTCGACGGGAAGCAGAGACACGATGCCGAAGGCGACCGCGCCGGTCGACAGCAGCACGCCGAGAAAGTTGAAGAAACCCGACCAGACCACCGCATAATTGGCGGGCATCGAATTGGTGTAGATTACGGTCGCGACGGCATTCGCCGTGTCGTGAAAGCCGTTCACAAACTCGAACCCGAGCGCGATGAGCAGCGCCAGGAAGAGCAGGGCAAAAGGAAGGAAGGCTGTCGCGTGAACTCCGGCCGCGGCCGCGTCGGCATAGACGCTGTAGCCGACATAGGCGAGCGCGACGATAATCGCGGCGACAAAGCCGAGCTTGCCGGCGGCGCCCAATCCCTTGTCGAGATCGGGGCGTTCGAATTCGGCATTGTCGAGCGGTACGGCGTCGGCGGTCGTGGCGTTCATAAGGGACCTCCCCGGAGTCGGATGCCGTGCCGGGCTATGCCCCGCCGATGACATTGATGTGACGGATGAAGAGAGGTGCCGCGTTACCGCAAGGGTTCCGGAAGGCTCACGCGATAGACCAGAAGCCGATTGTCATTGTCGACGTCGGAGTTGCAGGATTGGCCCGACATCAGGCAATTACGCGCGGCGAAATCATTGTCGTTGCCGACGAGCAGGAAATAATCGGCAGGCCGATCCGGCTCCAGCACGGATATAAGGTCCATCGCTTCCCATTTCTCGGACAGCGCATCGACGCTGAGGCCGAAGCGCGCGAGTTGTCCGGGGTTGAGCATGTTCACCAGCTCGACCCTCTTTGCGGGCGTAATGTCCGGCCGCAATGTCGCGCTGGCCCGATCTTGCAGCAGGGATATGGTGCCGGTCTCATATCCGGTCCCGGCAAGGTTCGTGGCGCCGGTCAGGTCGACCAGCAGAATACTTTTGTAAATAATAGGCTTTTTGCCCGACGCCCCCTGGCCTGCGCCATCGCGCGCGAGCATCAGGAACCGGTGATCGTCGAGCGCGAGTATCTCGCTTTGCGCGGCGGTTCGATCGGGTGCGCCGCCTTGGCCATCGGCGCTATAGGCTGGCAACTGGACGACATGATGCGCCTTCGGCTGCGCCGGGGTCGGGGTGCGGCTCACATCATAGACCAGCACACGGGTGTTGATGCGCCCCGCGGCGTTGCCGCTGGCGCTGTCCTGCATCAACGCGCTTTGCATCATGACGAAGAGAGTACGACCATCGGGCGACAGCGACATGCCTTCGGCGCCCTGGTTGTTGCGGCGGCCGGTCTCCGGGGATTGCAGCGAACCGAAATGCGGTCGTCCGTCGTGGTTCGGCACGATGGCTGCCGGTGGCCGTATGACCCCGCGCAACCGGCCGCGGCGATCGAAGTAATAGATGTTCGCGGTATATTCGTCGCCGACATAGAAGCTGCCGTTGCGGGCGAACTGCAGCGACTCCGCATCGAGCGAGACTTTGCCGCTGCCGACGCCGCTGGCGGGTGCTGGCAATATAATATCCCGATGAGTCAGCGTGCCCGCGCCGGGATCTGCGCCGGTGAAGGGGCGGCCACGAAAGTCGCTGAGCTTTATTCCGCCGTCGGGAATGAGGGCGACCCGGCCATCGGCCGGGGTGAAGCGGATGCGGAAGCGATGCAGCCGCGCCGGATAGTCGAAGAAGAGGTTCGCATCGGGATCGTTGCGGCCGCGGTCGGGTAGCGTCCACAGGACGCCCTCATAGCCCGCGCCGACACGCTTCCAGCTTCCAGGCGCAATCTTCAGCGAGGAAAAGGAGCCCAGTGTGTCGCCAAGAAAATCCACCGTGCCTGCGGGAAGCGCACCAGTGCCGACCAGCCCTTCGCTCACATAGGTCCGGCCACGCAGCGCGACGCTGCGCGCATCAACCGACCTTTCGAGGTTCGGTCGGGTGACGGGCTCCTCCCCGGGGGTCATGCCGGGGAGGAGGGCCATCAGGATGAGCGCGGTAGCGCGTGCCCGCCTAGAAGCCAAAGCTGAGCGACCCGAAGACCTGGCGCGGCGCCGAGGCGTGGAATACCACCAGATTGCCCGGCGCATCGTCCGGCGCGAACACACTGCTGTCGAAGTTCGCAGCATAGCGCTTGTTGGTCAGGTTGGTGATGTTCAGCGCCAGCTTCGCTCCCTTGACCGGGCCCATATCGCCGAACTTGTAGCCGAAGCCCAGATCGAACGTCGCATAGCCCTTGAAACTCTGGTCGTTGGTGTAGGTGTAATAGCGCCGACCGGTATATTTGCCCATCAGCGACGCCGAAAAACCGCCTTCGGTCAGGGTCAGCACGCTGGCGAACATCTCCTTCGGCGTATCCACCTGCTGCTTGCCCTTCGTCGGCTTCACGACGCAGGTCGCACCCGTGCACCAGTCGAGGTTTTCGTCATAGGTCGACTTGTTGTACGACGCCGAATTATACCAGTTCAGCCACGGCGCCGGCTTCCATAGCACGCCGAGCTCCAAGCCGCGGCTGGTGATGCCGCCGGCATTGTGAAAGCTGTTGCCGCAACCGGGGTTCTGCTGCTGGTTGGTCGGGCAGGGATTATATTGCAGCAGCCGCTCGTCGAAGTTTGTATTATAGGCGGCCAGCGAGACCTGCAGCGGACCACTGACATAGCGGTATCCGCCTTCGAAGCTCTTCGACGTTTCGGGTTTCAGATATTTGCCCTGCAGATCCCAGACGGCTTGCGACACCGACTGCGGCCCCAGTTTGAAGCCGCCCTGGAACATCGCCATATTCTCGGCATAGCTTGCATAGAGTTCGTGTCCGGGCGCGATGTCCCAGTGAACGCCGACTTCCGGCAGGAAATTATCCTTGGCGACCAGCGTGCCGCTCGCGAACTGGGTGGAGGCCGGCGGTGCGACCTTGGCTATGCCGGGGATCGCGCGGGCGTCGGACTTGGAATAAGTGCTCTTGAAACCGAAATCGATCGTCAGCGCGTCGTCGAGCAATTTCATCGTGTCCTGGACGTAGAATTGCCACGTCTTCCAGTGCGTTTCCTGCACCCATTGTGCGGTGTCCGGTTGGCCTTTCAGATATTGTGCGAGGCTGAAGGGGCCTTTGACGTTGGTCCAGATGTAGCGCGCGGCGCTGCTCGTGTTGTCCTCGAACCACATGCCGGCCTGCAGGTGGTTGAAGCCGGCCTCCCAATTCAGGCTCGCCAGCACGCCGCTGCGATCGATCGTATAGCGCGTGTCGCGGATCTGGACGGGCACATCGTCCGACGTGTCTGCGGTGCCCTGCTTCGACCAGCCCATGATCCAGTTGTTGCCGGCGCCCTTGTTCTTGTGATGATAGCCTTGGACGCGCAGGCCGAGCGACCGGGTGATGTCGAACTCACCTGTGAGATAATAGAGATTGTCGTTGCGCAGGATCTGGCCGTTGGTGAAGGTCACGTCCGAACGCTTTTCGGGCGAGACGGAATCTTTGCATTTGGTCGGCGCCGTGGGGCCGGTGACGGCACAAAAAGCGCGGTCGAGATAGGCCTGCCAGTTGGGAGCATAGCCGCCCTGATCCCAGCCGAGGCGGTTCAGCATGTCCTTCGAAATATAGGCGTCGCTGGCCTGATTGGTGCGCGAGATATCGGCAAAGGCCGTGATCTTTCCGCCATCGAATTCATAGACCAGCTTGCCGTTGAACTGCCGGCCGGTCGACTTGTTGTAAGCGGCCTGATCGACGAACAGGTCATATTCATGGATCTGGCCTGAGACATAGGCCGAAAAACCGCCATGCTCGCCGGTGTCGAAGCGCAGGAAGCCACGCTTGGCGCGTTCGCTGCCGACGCTTCCGTTGAATGTGATACCCATATCCTTGCGCGGATCGCTGGAGAAATAAGTCACCGCGCCGCCGAGGTTGCTGGTCGAAGGGATGGCGAGGCCGGCGATACCTGTTGCAAGTTCGGCGCGGCCGAGATTTTCGGAAATCAGCGCGCGGCTGATGCTGAGGCCGTTGTAATTGTTATACGCACCGTCGCCCAGCGGCATCCCGTCGAGCGAATAGCCGAGGTGGGTGGTGTTGAAACCGCGCACCTGAAGCGTCATCGACTTTTCATTGACCCCCAGCGCATCGATTGACTGCGCGCTGACGCCGGGCAGAAAATTCAGCGCTTTTTGTGCGCTGGCGCCCGGCGGCAGTACTTCAAGGTTGGACGGCAGCAGGGTCGAAACCGAACGGGTCTGGCCGCTGCCGATAACAACGATTTCCCCGACGTCGGCGCCTTCCGCGTCGACCGGCGCGGCCTCCTGCGCGTTCGCGTGCGTTGCGCAGCTCAAACAGGCAATCGCCAACGCGAAAACGGACACAGACTTCTGTAACATTCATACCCCCGAAATTAACAAAACGCCGCGAGATCATGTGTTCGCGACGCCGACTGTCGTCAGGGGCGGGCCTATTTCATGCGTTGATGACGCTTTCGCTACTGGAGGTAACCTTGGCGAAAAATGATATCGCGACGTAACAGGACGGCGTTTTGGGCGTAAGCGTGTGGTCAGCCGCCCGGGCAGCTTCCGGACACGCATCGTCAGTCGAGCCACGGGGTTTCGAGCGAGGTTACCGGGGTGGTAGGCAGCGGGCCGCCAGCGGATTGCACCGCCACCCTTCGGGAAAGGGCGCCAGGTGATACGCATTTGCATAGACATTGGGGGTGGTCAGATAGTCGGTCGAGATGATCTGGGCTCCGCTTGCCAGCGCAGCATCCCTGCGGCTGCCGTCATTCTTGCGGGCATCGGCCGTGTCGATGTCGGCGCGCGTCCGGACCAGATAGCCCTTCTGGACGGCACTGCGGATTTCTGCGTTGCGTGTCAGCGCATTGTCGAACAGCATGAAGGCCGTGTGGGCCATGCCGGGTTTGCCTTGCACGAACGCCATCCGCCCCTGCAGCGACGGACGCCCGTCGAGATAGGGGGCAAAGGCGGGAAGGTTCATACCCGGTACAAGATACAGAAACAGGAACTTGCCCCGCGCCTGTGCCACCGTTGGCCAATGCTTCGCGAGGGCCGCCGCCTCCAGCGTCGGCATGTTGCCGCGAAGATCGTCGGGGGTGAAGACCTTGTCGCGGCCCAATATGCTGCGGATGCTGTCGTCAATCTCGTCGAACGCGTCCTTGTCGAAGGGCGGGACGGCGGTCGCGCCGGGGATAGCCCGCTCGAGGCCGGACATTTTGGGCTCCAGCAATATGAAGACCGGGCTGTGGCCGGGCGCTGAATCCGACCATTGTCTGAGCAAGGTCAGGCACGATCGCAGGGTCGGGCACTGGCTGCGGAAATCGAGGTCGGCGACATGGAAGACCTTCATGCCGGGCCTCGTCAGTTCGTCGCGGTAGATCGGCGCGAGGTCGGCGGCCCCTTGTTCGCGCAGCTGGCGATAGGGCAGCGGATCGGCGTAGATGCCGCCTTTGGGGTCGGGCTGCAGGTCGATTTCCAGACTGCGCACGCCACTGCGGAGCTGCGCCTGAAGCGGCATTTGCACATAGTCCAGCGTCTGGGCCATGTCGGTCAGCCCGCCCGGATGTTCGTCCTGCATGGCCGCGGCCTGTTCGGGCGACATCATCTTGACCATGGACTGCATCAATGCGGCCAGCCGTGGCGCCATCAGCGCCATGACGCGGGGGTCGGCCGGCAGCGCATAGCTGTTGTGGGTGCCGACCACCTGGATCTGGTTGATCTGCAGCGAGTCTGCGGCCGGGGCCGGTTCCCGCGCGGTTGCCGCGCCCGCGATCAATGCGGCCGCCGCCAGACCGCCGATGAGGTGATTTCTCATGTCGCTATCTCCAGTCCGGCAATCAGAAGTTGACGTTGACGAAGGCGCCAACGGTGCGCCGCGCGTTGGGTGACGTGTAGTGAAGCAGACCGAGCGCCCCGTAGACCTGCCAGCCGGTCGAGAAATATTTGTCGAACAGGTTGCGGCCATAGACGCCGAACTCGACCTTCTTGTTCGGAAGCGAGAAGGTCAGGCGGCCATTGACGAGGCCGTAGCCCGGGACGTTGGAATAGTCGGGCTGCCCCACGACGGTCCAATATTCGCTGCGATAGGCATAGTCGGCATGGGCGCGCACGCCAAAGCCCGACCCGAACTCGGTTTCATAGTCGATCGCTGCGGTGCCCGCCCATTCGGGTGAGTTGGTCAGGCGCGTGTCGGTATAATCGGTGGTGGCGTTATAGACATAATCGGTGAATTTGGCGTCAGTGTAGGTGAGCGCACCCGACAGGGTGAGCCCGCGCACCGGCTGCACCGCGACATTGCCCTCGACACCTTGGGTACGCAGGCCGCCGGCATTGCCGATGACGGTAGCATTGAGGAAGCCGCCCGCACCGTCGGGGATTTTGGTCAGGATGGTCGCCTGAAAATCCTTGAAGTCCGAGCGGAAAATATCGACGTTCACGCGCAGGCGGCGGTCGAACCATTCGGACTTGATGCCCGCTTCCCAGGCCTTCACCGTCTCGTCGCGATAGGGCGCATATTTGTTGCCGACGAAGGCGATGCCCGCCGGTTTGTAGCCGGTCGAATAGCTCGCATAGAGCATCACATTGTTGGTGACCTGATATTGCGGGGCGATGCGGTACGAGAAATTGTCGCCCGAGACCTTGCCATAGTTGATTGCCGGCGCGGCGCTCGACCCGACGAAGGTCGGCGTATAGCCTGCGACGCGCACCGGATCGACGGTGACGAAGTCCAGCCGCTGCGAAACATTGTCATGCGTATAGCGGCCGCCCAGCGTCAGGCTGAGCTGCGGGGTGAAGTTGAACTTGATCTGGCCGAATGCCGCCATCGTCTCGTTCCGTGCGTCGAAGAGCGACGCATTAGCGTTGACGCCGATCGCACCGGTCAGCGCAACGAGCGTCGGGCGCGGTACGCCATTCGCATCATAGAGCGGCGCGCCCAGCGTCGCCCATTGCAGCTGCGTCTGCCGCGCGTTCAGATTGTTGTAAAAACCGCCGATCAGCCATTCGACGAAGCTGCCGGTCGGCGAAGCGAGGTGAATTTCCTGGCTGACCTTGTCGGTGTCGAGATAGCCGAGGTTGAAGGGGATATACGCATATTGGTCGACCGGCGTCAGGTTGGCGGGGGTCGAATTGTCGTAACGTGTGCGGCGATAGGCGCTGATCGACGTCAGGTCGAGCTCACCGAGCTTCGCATTGATGCGTAGCGATGCCCCCCATTCTTCGGTGGTGATTTCGCCGAACGAGGAGTCGGCGGTGTCGGCGCTCTTCGGGCCGGGGAAGACGCCGAGTTTGTTGAGGATCGCGGTGACGTTGGCGGGCTGGCCCGACACCGGGGTGCGGACGCTGCTGTCCCAATGATAGGCATAATCGCCCGACAGGCTCAAGTTGAAGCTGTCCGACGGTTCCAGATAAAGCTTGGCCCGCCCGCCATATTCATGCTGCGATCCGACCTTGCGGTTCAGCGTCACATTGCGGCCGAACCCGTCGAACGCCTGATCGAAACCCGACACGCGCAGCGCAGCGATCGGGCCAAGCGGAATATTGACCGTGGCGTTGAGAATGCGTTCGTCATGATCGCCGAAGCTGGCGCTGGCGCGCACCGACGTGTCGCCGATCCGGGGCTTGCCCGTCGTCACTGCGATCACGCCCGATGTCGCATTCTTGCCGAACAATGTGCCTTGCGGCCCCATCAGCACGTCGACACGCTCGATGTCGACCAGACCGGTCAGGCCGTTGGCGCGCTGGCCGTCCATGACGACATCGTCGACGACGACGCTGACTGACTTGGCGTTGGAAAAATCGAAAGAGGTGCTGCCGACGCCGCGGATCTGGAATGCCGCGCCCTGGGTCGGGTCATATTGCACCCCGGGCATGGTATATTGGAGGTCGGTGATCGAGGTATAGCCGGTCTTCGCCAGTGTTTCGCCGCTGATCGACTGGATTGCGAGCGGTACTTTCTGGCTGCTTTCGGCGCGTCTTTCCGCAGTGACGACAATTTCTGACAGCCCATCCGCTTCGGCCGCTGCTTCCTGCGCATGGACGGCACTTGCGAACAAGGGGGCGACCCCGGACATCAGCATCGCCGAAACCAGGCGGATACCGTGCTTTCCTTTAAAAACTGACATGGTGATTGCTCCGTCCCGTTGAACCATGGGGAGGCGCACTAGTCGTCATCGATGACGGATTTAAGACGATGGTTCGGTAAATTTATGCTGCAATATTTACATTACAAAACATATGTACGGCTACTGGTTAGCATCTCGATGGCGTCCGGAGCAGGCGGAGGCGTCTCTCTTGCGGCCAGCATGCGCAGGCCGTTGCCCATCAGGGCCATGACGATGGCCTGAACGCGCGGGCGATCGGAATTGGGGGGTATGCCCAGTCTTTCCGCGATCTGGATGTGGACATTTTCGGCCCTGCGCCGCCGCATATCGATCGCAAAGGGAAGGAAGGCCGGATTCCAGATGGCCGTGAGCGCGCTTTCATGCGTGAGGCGGATGACTTCGCCGCCGCCGGGCGCCGTCCCGCCCGACGCCTGTATGTTCGCGCGCATTCGCCGATAGATCGCCTCCACCCCGGCAAACAGGATATCGCGCTGGGTGGGATAGTGATGCGCGACGCTGGATGCCGCCATTGTGGAGGCTTCGGCAACGACGCGGTGCGAAAGGGCGCCGACGCCCTCTGCAATGATGACGTCGGCGATATGTTCGGCGATCATGGCCTTGGCCCCCTCGGGTATGCTCGCGGCCTTGTCGAGCGCGGCGGCGGCCGGGGCGGCCAGCCTCTCCACCAGCAACATGTGCCAGTTGCTCCAATCCTTGTTGGCCAATCCGCTATCGTCGCGAAGCAGGCCGCGCACGGTCGATTGCCGCAAGAGCCGGTAATCGGCGTTGGTCGACAGCAGCAGGGAAAAGGGTTGTTCGTCGATGCAGTAGCTGGCGATTCGCCTGGCCAGGATTGCACCGCCCGGCGTGGCGCCGAGCAGGTCGCGCCAGAAGGTCTCGCCGGCGTCGAACAGCGTTGCCACTTTGGGCAGCGCTTGCGGATCCCGGCTTGCCAGAAGGGCGAGTTCGCACCCGACGATCGCCGAGGTCCGGCGTTCGCCAAGATCCAGCCATTCGCAGATCAGATCGGGCAGGATGCCTGCCGTGACCGGCGCGATCCCGCCCAAGCGAGCAAACCAGTCCTGTGCGAATGCGGCCATGATCTCGATTTCCCGATCCACGATCGCCATGACCAGCGCGGCGCGATCGCCGATCCGATAGCTGATCGATCCGACCGAGATGCCGGCATGCTCCGCGACGGTGCGCAGACTCATCCCGGCGAGGCCGCGCTGCGCGATGACGGCGCGGGCGGCGTCCAGAATGGCTGCATTGCCTTCCGCTGTTCGCGCGGCATTTCGATCGGCTTGGCTGGTCATGGCCTCCTGCATATCGTCCGGTGCCGAACAGTCCAGCGGGGTTGGGCGGTTTGACGCGCTATTGTCGCAGGCTTGTCATTCGCGCACACTAGGGGCCCGGACCGTGACCCCGAACCGGCTTCTCCCCATCGCCTTTGGCATGACGCATGCCGGCAAAAGCCTGTTGTGGGCGGGCACTGATGCTTTCAGCCTCTTCATTCTCATCAAGATCGTGCAGATTCCGCCCGTCGCGGCCGGGACCCTCTTCGTCCTGTCCTCATTCTGGAATGCCATGATCGACGCGCTCTGGGGAAATGGCATCGAACGCGTCAGAGCAATCCGGACGGCGCTGCCGGGTCTGTGCGGCCTTGCCGGCATGCTCGCCTGTTTTTCTTTCGCGCTTTTGCCGTGGTTGCCGACGGGGTCCATGCTTCCGGCGGTTGTTGCACTCTTTCTGTTCAGAACGGCGTTTTCGCTGTTGGATGTTCCGCACAACGCCACCGCAGCGGCGCTCGCCAATGTCCATGGTCACCTGGTCGTCGCACGTTGGCGGTCGATCCTGAGCGCGATGACGGCGCTTGCGATCGCGACTGCCGCTCTGCCCGTGGTCGGCGCAGTGTCCGCGTCGCCGCGTACAGCGCAGATCATGTTCATGACGGTCGCAGTCGTCGCCTGCCTGTTGCTGGTACCGCTTCCCTGGCTGGTGGGCACGACCCGCCTTATGGTCGCTTCCCGGCAGGATGTTCGCGAAACCGCTCCCGCCGTGTTTTCGCCCGGCGGCCTTGCACTCTTCTGCTTTGCGCAGATGCTGGGGTTTGCGGCACTGGCGTCGGTGGGCAAGGCGATTCTGCACGCGGACGTCCTGAATGAGCGGCTGTTCGGCTATGCCTTGCTGCTTGTCACATTGGCGCGCCTCGCTGCGATCGGCCTTTGGTCCCCCCTCGCGGCGAAGATCGGCTCGGCAAGGGCGCTGGGCTTTGCCTATGCAGCAAGCGCGGCCGCCGCTCTTTGCCTTCCGGCGGCGATTGGCCAAGGTCCGTTCAGCATGATGATTGGTCTCGCCTTGCTGGGCCTGTCCTTTGGTGGAGTTGGTCTTCTTGCTTGGTGCTCCTTTTCTGAACTCCTGGCCCGAATGCCGATGGGGGAAGGTCCGGCGATCACTGCCCGTGCTTACGGGTGGTTTACGTCAACGTCGAAGATCGGCCTTGGTTTTTCCGGCCTGCTTACCGGCGTATGGTTGAGCCGGGCCGGCGACTTGGTCACACAGTCGCTTTGGTCCCTCGTCGTTCCCGTTGCGACCCTGTGCCTTGCAAGCGCACTTATGATGTGGCCCGGTCTGGTCACCAGGCGCGGCCTGCGCGCCGATTGCCTTCTCGACCTCATCAAGGTTGCCGAGGATGCGCCGCGCCGCGCGATAACAGGCCTCGCCCTTCAGGGTCATCGCCAGCGCGCGCGTCGTGCGGACGACCGGGCGGACGCCGAAGCGCGCCTCGATCGACGAAATGGGACTGCTGACCGCTGAAGGCGACAGCCAGAGCAGGCACGCGGCAACGCAAAATCGTCATCGCGTTATTCGGGAACACGGAGCGCTAGACCCGGCGGCCCCCGGGGCAGCAATATGGGGTAAGCATGGCGAGCCCTCCCAGTCGCTGAACGACAGGGAGGGCAGTCCGGTCAGAATTTGAACCCGGCCTCGACGCCCCAGACGCGGGGTTCGTTGACATAGCTGGTCAGGTTGTTGAAATCGATGCCGCCGGTTGGCGATTCATCGTTTGTGACGTTGCGGACAAAAGCCGCGACATCGAAGCGATCGGTGCGATAGCCGACGCGCACGCCGCCCTCGAGCAGCTTGTCGTCCGAAAATTCGACCGAGCGGTAGAGGAAGAACTGGATCTTCGAGCGATAATACCAGTCGGTGAAGGCATAGATCGCGCCATTGCCGACGGGGACTTCATAACCCGCGGTCCAGTTGACCGTCCATTTGGGCGATTGCGGCAGCTGGTTGCCGTCGATCGAGAAGATGTTCGGGCTGCCGGGCCGCGCCGGGTCGAGCACCGTGCATCGCGGCAACGCGCCGCAGCCTGCGACGAAGGCATTGGCATCGTCAATCTTCGCGACGTTCCATGCGCCGCCGATCGAGAAGGTCAGGCCCTTTGCCGGTGCCGCCTGCAGTTCGGCTTCGACGCCATGCCCCTTCGCGTCGACGTTGAGCAGGCTCGCGGCGTTGGACGTGCCGCCCACCGCGGTAAGTTGCAGATCCTTGGTATCGAAATAATAGCCGGTCAGGTTGAAGCGGACGCGGTTGTCGAGGAAGGCGGTCTTGATCCCGGCTTCATATGACATTGTCTCTTCCTGATCGGCGGTTGAGATCGTCCGCGAGAAGGTCAGGCGGCCCTGCACAGACGGCGCGCGATAGCCGCGCGCGACGCGGGCATAAAAGGTCAGCGCGTCCGACGCCTCATAGGTCGCGCTGGCGTCCCACGTTAGCAGCTTGCCCTTGACTGTGGCGCTTTGCGGCGGGACCGGCGTGTTCGGATCGACGATGAAGCTCGGACGGGTTTCGAGCGGGCGCGAGGCAACGAAATCGCGCGTGTCGTGGTTGTAGCGCGCGCCGGCCTGGAACTTCAGGCCATTGTCGAAGGCATAGTTGACCGATCCGAAGATGCCATAGGCCTCGCTGTCCTGCCGCTGGATCGCGATCGCAGAGGGGGCCGCATCGGTCGGGTTGCCGAATTCGAAGCTCGAAATGTCGAGCTTCTCGTCGAAATAGAAGGCGCCGAACTGGTAGCCGAGTCCGCCGCTGTTGTTCGATGCAATGCGGATTTCCTGCGTGAACTGGTCGAGGCTGGGCACATTGTCCTGGCTCTGCGCCGAGAATTGAATGAAGCCCGGCCCGCTGACGGGCGCGAACTGGTTGCCGAAGGCGCCGTCGATGTCGCCGCGGCTGCGGAAATTGCCGTTCCAGTATGAGGTGATCGAGTAAGCGGTTACCGGCCCGAAATCATATTCGAGGTTCAGCCCGACATTATAGGTGTTGAGCTTCTGGAAGTTCAGCCCGTCCTGCCAAACCTTGTCGCGTTCGAACTCGGTGCCCGCGCCGCCGAGGCCGACCAGCTTGTTGCTGCCCGGAACCTGCGTGTTGGCGCGGAAGATGATTGCCGATCCGTCATAGATGCGCACCTGACCGGTCACGCGGCCGGTGAAGGGGCCGCTCTCATATTGCAGCTGGAGGCGCGCGGCGATGTCGTCATAGCCGCCGAGATCCTTGCTCTTGGTCGTCGCGATATTGTCGACCCAGTCGTCGCGGTGCTGGAGCAGGGTCGAGAGGCGGACCGAGAAGCCGCTGTCATCGGCGGCGCCCGCCGCCACCTCGACCTGGCTGGTGCCGTAGCGGCCATAGCTGATGCGCGCATATCCGCCGGTCTTGCCGGGCTTGACGGTGTCGAACTTGACGATGCCCGCAGGGGTGTTGCGGCCGAACAAGGTGCCCTGCGGTCCGCGCAGCACTTCGATGCGGTCGAGGTCGAAGATCGGGAAGCCCTTGAGGATCGGGTTTTCGAGGACGACATCGTCATAGACGAGGCTGACCGGCTGCGAGGCGTTGAGGTCGAAGTCGGTGTTGCCGAGACCGCGGATGTAGAAGCGCGGGAAGGTGCGGCCGAACGAGCTTTCGATGTTGAGGCTGGGGACGCGGCCCGCGAGCACACGCACGTCGGAACCGGTCGAAGTGATCGCATCGAGCGTGCCTCCCGACAGCACGCTGACCGCGACCGGCACGTCTTGCAGGCTTTCCTCGCGGCGCTGCGCGGTGACGACGATGTCGCCGAGGCCGCTGTCTTCGGCGGCGGGGGCTGCAGACGCGTCTTGCGCGGCGGCGGGGGCTGCACCGGGCAGGGCAGTGAGGACGAAGGCTATAGCGGTAGCGGAAGGAAAATGGCGCATGGGCAAGCTTCCTGAACCAGAGTTGACGATCGGTGAGACGGAAAACCTACCGCTCTTTGGCTTTCCACACGCGCGCGATCAATCGCGGAAGCGGGCACCGCTGACTTTCGTGTCAGCAGTGTTGCGTAATTGCTGCACTTTTGGGGCGTGTCCCGCGGAGAAGGCGAGAAGTGGATCATGTGAAGCGCCGTATGGTCGGCGGCCTCGTCCCTGGAATGGGACGGGGGGTCTGCCCAACAGGCTCTCGGTTGCCTGCAGCCACAACGGCCTCGATCTCGATCAGCGTGCCGAAGGGGAGGGGCGGCAGGGAAGAATGGACGTTCGCGGTGGTGGGCGTAAACAAGGTGCTGCGTTAAGGAGCAGATTCACAGCGCCGGTTCCCGATCGACCAGCCTTTATTCCGAAATGTCCCGATCCCAATAGGGCGGGTCGCCGAAGCTTTGGCGGAGGCTTTCGGTCAGCGCGGCAATCTTTGCCGACGCACCATGATTACGGGTATAGGTGACGAACAATTCGGCGCCCTCAGCTTTGGCGCCGACCTCGATCGTCTCCAGCGTTCCGTTCGCGATGCTGTCGTGGATGAAGAAGGTCGGCAGCAGCGCGATCCCGAGTCCTGCGGCTGCGGCCTCCTTCATCACTACACCGTTGTTGACCCTCAGTCCGGCTTTTGGTCGGACGACCGACCAGCCATCCTCGGTCGCAAAGCGCCAGTCGCCTTCGCGGTTCGCATAGAGTATGCCGCGATGCTGGATCAGCTCCCCGAGCGAGCGGGGACGTCCATATTCTGCCAGATAGGCAGGCGAAGCGACGAGCAGCCGCCGACTGCTCGCCAAGCGTTTGGCGATCAGTCGGGTATCATTGATCGCGCCATGCCGGAGCACCGCGTCGAACCCGTCCGCAGCGGCATCGACAAAGCGGTCGTCGAGCTCGAGCGAGACTTCGATCTCGCGATGCTCGCGGAGAAATGTGCAGAGGGCGGGGCCCAGATGGAGAGTGCCGAAGCCTACTGGTGCCGACAATCTCAGCGGGCCCGCCAGCGTTCCGCTTCGCGCGGCCAACTCGGCCGCGGCCTCGTCGACTTCGCGCAGGATGCGTTGCGCGCGCGGCAGGAAGCTGTGCCCATTCTCGGTCAGCGAAAGCTTGCGGGTCGTCCGCTGGATGAGCCGTGCGTCCAGATTGCGCTCCAGCTCGGCCAACCGCTCGCTCACCACCGATTTGGCGAGGCCGAGCCGCCGTGATGCGGCGCTGATCGACCCCGCTTCCACCGTGGCGATAAAGGCAGTGATTCCGTCCAGCTTCATCATTGTTCGGTAATTCCGGCGACGAGTTTCGTATTTATCTGGCTAGTCCGGACAATGCATCAGGCGCACCTGTCTGTCCAGAAGGCGCAGCCAGGGCGACGCCAAATAGCTGGAGACATATGATGCTTCGTCAATTGACGGCCGTCGGCGCCGCTCTTCTTCTCGCCGCAACGTCTGCGCAGGCCCAGATTACGCCTTTCCCGAGCAGCTTTCGCACCGAAAATGTCCGGGCCAAAGACGCGACCATCCATGTCCGCGTCGGCGGCAAGGGGCCAGCGGTCGTCCTGCTCCACGGCTATGGCGAAACCGGCGACATGTGGTCGCCGATGGCGGCCGACCTGATGCACGATCACACCGTGATCGTGCCTGATCTTCGCGGCCTTGGCCTCTCGTCCAAGCCAGCGGGCGGATATGACAAGAAAACCCAGGCCGAGGATGTCGCGGCGGTTCTCGAGCGGCTGAATGTGAAACAGGCCGATCTCGTCACCCATGATATCGGCAATATGGTGGGCTATGCCTTTGCCGCCCGGTATCCCGGGCGCGTCCGCCGCTTTGTACTGATCGACGCCCCGCTCCCCGGTGTGGGACCGTGGGATGAGATATTGAAGAACCCGCTTCTCTGGCACTTCCGTTTCGGTGGGCCGGACATGGAGCGCCTGGTCGCCGGGCGGGAGCGCATCTATCTCGATCGCTTCTGGAATGAATTTTCCGCCACGCCGGCGCGCTTCAGCGAGGCGTCGCGCGAACATTATGCCAGCCTTTATGCACTTCCGGGCGCGATGCATGCCGGCTTCGCTCAGTTTGCGGCGTTCGATCAGGATGCGAAGGACAATCAGGCCTTCATCGCGAGGGGCGGCAAGCTCAAGATGCCGGTTCTGGCTGTCGGCGGTGAAAAGAGTTTCGGGCCGATGATGGCGACCGTCATGCGCTTTGCTGCCGACGATGTGCGCGAAGGGATCGTCCCAGATTCGGGCCACTGGATCATGGAAGAAAATCCCGCCGCGACGATCAAGCTGGTTCGTGACTTTCTGGAGTCCGCGAAATGATCGCCCGGGGTGCATTCCTGTTCGCGATGGCGGCTTCACCGGCAGCGCTCTCGCCGAGCGCCGCCCTGCAGCCGCTACGGCTGACCCATGCCGAAGTCCTGGCTCTGCCCTCGACGGGGGCCGGGGCCGGAACATCGGGGATCGCTGGAATCCGGACGCGCGTCCTGGCCGGCAACCCCGCTGCCTCCGGCCCCTATACGATCCTGCTCAGCGTGCCCGCGAACACAATAATCGCCGCGCATCGCCATCGCGATGAACGGGTCGCAACCATCGTCTCGGGTACCTGGCATTTTGGCTATGGAACTGTGGTTGACGGCGACACCAAGGCGCTCGGTCCGGGCGGCTTCTACACAGAACCCGCAAGGATGAACCATTTCGCGCGGACCGGCAGTGAACCGGTGACGCTCACCATCCACGGTTTTGGCCCGACCGACACCAAATATGAAAACCCCTCTGCCGATCCGCGACGCTGATCGGTCCGCTTGACCAAGGAGATTGTCATGAGTGATTTTGCCGGAAAGAATATCCTCGTCCTCGGCGGAAGCCGCGGGATCGGAGCCGCGATCGTGCGGCGCTTCGCGACAGGTGGCGGCAAGGTGACCTTTACCTATGCGGGCTCGAAGGATGCAGCCGATGCGCTCGCCGCCGAAACGGGGGCCGCGGCAGTTCAAGCCGACAGCGCCGACCGTGACGCGCTGATTGCCGTCGTGGCGGATCAGGGCGCCCTCGACGCGGTCGTCATCAACGCTGGCACGGCGGTCATGGGCGATCCGCTGACTATCGACGCCGACATTGTCGACCGGATGATCGATATCAACGTCCGCGCGCCCTATCATGCATCGGTAGAGGCTGCGCGGCGCATGAACGATAATGGACGCATCATTGTCATCGGATCGGTCAATGGCGATCGCATGCCCTTCGCGGGCGCCGCCGCTTACGCGCTGACCAAGTCGGCCGTGCAGGGTATGGTGCGTGGTCTGGCGCGTGATTTTGGCGAACGCGGCATCACCGTCAACAGCATTCAGCCCGGACCGACCGACAGTGACATGAACCCGGCCGACGGGCCGATGGCGGCAACCATGCACAGCTTCATGGCGATCAAGCGCCACGCCCGCGCCGACGAAGTTGCCGAACTCGCCGCCTATATCGCGGGCCCGCACGGGGCAATGATCACGGGTTCGATGCAGACCATCGATGGCGGTTTTGGCGCCTGACGCAAAGCAGGCTTGTCTATTTTTGGCCGAAGGCGGGCGCCCCGCGATGCAGAACGGCTCGGGGGCGATGGTCAATACCGCATCCTGCGCGTCCTATTTCGCCTTCCTCGGCATCGCGGCCGATACCGCGCCGAAGGGCGCGCTAGCGCAGATGACGCAGACGCAGGCGCTCGAGATCGCCGAGATCGTGGCGTTTCTCGCCTCCGACCGGGCGAGCTTCATCCTCGGCTCGGTCGTCATGGCCGATGGCGGCATGAGCGTCCCGATCGGATGATCCACCCACCGCGGCGGTCCCGGAGGTTACGGGGCCGCCTGTCGGCTTTGGATTGTCAGGGAATGAGAACGGGATTTGGGCCAATCCGGCGCGCGGCGATGTCGTCGTGCGCCCTCGCCGCATCGGTCACCGGATAGCGGTGGAGCTCGATGTCGCCGAATACACCCTGCTGCCAGAGGCCAAACACTTCGGCGGCCGCCTGCTGCAGCATCGCGCCCTTGACCGTCGCGGCAGCGCTTGCCTGTGTGACTTTGACGCCGCGCGCGGCGAGCTTCGCCTGATCGATGTCGGGCGCGCCCGATGCGGCGCCGATGGTGAAGATCGAGCCGCCATCCTTGATCGCCGCCGCCGACGCCGCGAAGGTCGCCTTGCCGACGAATTCATAGACCACATCGACCCCGTTCGGGGCGACCGCGCCGATGCGGTCCGCCAGATCGGGAGCGCCGGAGGCGAGAGCGTGGTCGGCTTCGCTCGCGATGCGCGCCAGCTTGGCCGCTGAACCGACAGCGATCACCGTTGCACCGAGCGATTTCGCCCAGCGTGTCACCAGCGTCCCGACGCCGCCAGTCGCGCCTTGCACCAGCACGGTGTCGCCTGGCTTGACGGGATATAGTTCGCGGACGGCGAGCCAGGCGGTGACGCCCTTGGTGAGCAGGCCTGCCGCGATTTCGCCTGGAACATGGTCGGGCAGGCGCACCAGCGGCGCGGTATCGACGATGCGCTCCCCGGCATAGGCGCCGGGCGCGAAGAAATAGGCGACGCGGTCGCCGACGGCATAGTCTGTAACATCGGGGCCGACCGCAACGATCTCGCCCGCGCCCTCGACCCCGCCGACGAAGGGCACGGGCATCGGATAGACGCCGGCGCGGAACATCGTGTCGACGAAGTTCACGCCGATCGCATCGTGGCGCAGGCGAACCTGCCCCGCGCCGGGGGCGCCGATGCTGTCGTCTTCGGGAACAAGAACGGAAGGGGTGCCGGTCTGGCGGACGCGGATAACGGTGGTCATTGTCTGTCTCCTGTCTTGAATGATGTCAGCGTGGCTGGTGGCCGAGTTCACGCAGGCCGGTCATCCAGTCTTCGGTGTGCCACGTGCGCTGAACCTGCCCGCCCTCGAACTCGTGGATATCGACGGCCTGAATGCGCATCGCGCGTCCAGTCGCCGCGAGACCGAGCCACTCACCCTTCTGGGTGCCGGTGATTGTCGAGCGTACGACGATCTTGTTACCGTCGCGGATCACGTCTTCGACCTTGATGTCGAAGTCGGGAAAGGCGGCGCGCAGCTTGGTGAGCGTCTGCTTTGCGGCTTCGGGTCCGGGCGGCACCGATGGCGGCGTCGGGATGTCCTTCCACTCGGGAGCGAGCAGCAGGTCGAGAAGCTCCGGCCGGTTCTGCGCGAACGCATCGTACCAGAGCAGTACCGCCTGCTTCGGGTCAGCAGAGGCCGCAGCGGGCGCTTCGATGGTCTGCGCCGAGGCCGGAGCCGGGAGTGTGCTCATCAGCGCCGCGGCGGCTATCAGGAAGAGGGGAGTCTTCATCGCAGCTATCCTTTCAATTTTCCGGTAGCGGCGCGATGGCGCCGAGTTGCTGGAGGACCGAATAGAGATTGGCGACGCCCCAATGTTCGGTGATCTTGCCATCGACGACGCGCATGGCATCGACCGTCTCGAAGCTGACCTTGGTGCCGGTGCCGGCAATGCCAAGGAAATTGCCCTGATGCGTTCCGTGATAGGTTTTGTACGTCGTCACCACGTCGCCGTCGGCGCGCTGCCAGTGGATTTCGGGGGTGAAGTCGGGAAAGGCTTCGCGCAGCCTTTTGTAAAGGACGAGCACGCCCGCCTTGTCGCGGGTGCCGCCCGGTTGCGGCGTGTGGTCGAAGAAGTCGTCGGCGAACAGCTCGTCGAACAAATTCCAGTCACCGCCGCCCTGCACCTCCTCCGTGTTGCGGCGGGTGACGGCCTTGGCGATTTCACTGATGTCCCGGGTCATCTCATATTTTCTAGACATGACTTTCCTCCTGGCGAAAACGGGAAGCCCGTCCGCTCGATGTGTTCGATTATGGGGAGGCGGCCAGCCGGAGCCGGCCGCCTTGGGGGTCAGGCGAAAAGCTTGGCGGCGGTCTTCGCGACCAGCTCGCCCTGATGCCGCGCACCTTCGAGTTCGATTTCCGAAGGCTGGCGCGATCCGTCGCCGCCGGCGACCGTCGTCGCGCCATAGGGTGCGCCGCCGGTGATCTCGTCGACCGTCATCTGGCCGGCGTGGCTATAGGGCAGGCCGACAATCGTCATGCCGAAGTGCAGCAGGTTGGTGATGATCGAGAACAGCGTCGTCTCGTTGCCGCCATGCTGCGTTGCCGACGAGGTGAAGGCCGCGCCGACCTTGCCGTTCAGCGCGCCGCGCGCCCACAGTCCGCCGGCCTGATCGAGGAACGCCGCCATCTGGCTCGACATGCGGCCGAAGCGCGTGCCGGTGCCGACGATGATCGCGTCATAATTCTCAAGATCGGCGATGGTCGCGACCGGGGCGGCCTGGTCGAGCTTGAAATAGGCGTTCTTGGCGACCTCTTCGGGCACCGTCTCGGGTACGCGCTTGATGTCGACCGTCGCACCGGCTGCGCGGGCGCCCTCGGCGATCGCGTTGGCCATGGTTTCGATATGGCCGTAGGACGAATAATAGAGAACGAGAACTTTGGTCATTTCATTTTCCTTCGTTGGTCCTGCGGCCAGGTCCGCAGCGGTGGAGCTAAACTGGCGCGTGCATGGTGTTTTGAGTATCCGAATAATATCGACTAATAGGTTCGATGATTTCGATATGTTGCGACGCTCTTGGGGGTTGATGTCAGGCGGCCGCGGCCAGGCGGAACTTCGCCATGTCCTGCAGGACGCTGTTTTCCTCGGTCTTCTCGGCGAGGCGATATTTGGTGATGTCGCCGATGCTGACGAGGCCGACGACGATTCCGTCCTCAATCACCGGCAGGTGACGCGCGCGGCGATCGGTCATCACCTTCATCGTTTCCGCAATACTGTCGGAAGGGGAGGCGGTGGGTACGGCGAGCGTCATCACATCGTCGACCGACATGGCGAGCAGCGCCGGGCCGTAGATGTCGAGGCCGAGCACCACGTCGCGTTCGGACAGGACGCCGAGCAGGCGGCCATGTCCCGAGCGGACGATGAGCGCGCCGACCTGTTCGGTGTGCATCCGCGATACGGCCTCGCCGATCGGGGCGCTGCCCGCGACGGTGACGAGCCGGTGGTTCTTGTCCTTCAGGATATCCGAAATACGCATCATGCTTCTCCTTCTGAGGGGTGGTGGGCGTTCAGCCCTGCTTGATCAGGCTGTGGATCATCAGCGCGCCGCCGAACTGCTGGAGCCGGCCGCCTTCGTCGATCCGCCCGAGCGCGAGCGGCGCGAAGCCGAGGGCGTCGATCAGGTTCATCGTGGCAGCGGTTGCTTCGGCGTCGTTGCTAGACACGAAAATCGTACGGCGACCGCCGTCGACTTCGGGCTCGGCAGCGAGGACCGCGGCCGGAAGGGTGTTGAAGCCCTTGACCAATCGGGCGCCGGGAAGCTGTGCCGCGACGATATCGCTGGAAAGCTTTCCGCCCAGATTGGCGGGCGAGAAATCGGTGAAGTCGATCGCGTTGGTCGCGTCGATCACCACGCGGCCCTGCCAGTCGATGATGGCGGCAACGGTGTCGGCGACGGCCGTGAAGGGCACCGCGAGGATGACGATATCGGCTGCGAGCGCCTCGTCGAGTTCGACGGGCTCGATAACCGCGCCGAGTTCAGCGACAAGCGATGCGATCGAGGCGGGGCCGCGGCTGTTTGCGATGCGGACGGGAATGTTCTTGCGCGCAAACTGCCGAGCGAGGGCGGTGCCGATCGCACCGGATCCGATGATCGAATAGGTCATGATAATATCCTTCTTTCTTTGGGGTTGGTTGGAGGGGGCATTCACGCCGCGCGGCGCAGGGTTTCGGGAAGCGGGATGAACTCGGTCTCGCCGGGGACGCCGGGGAAACGGCGCTCGCGCCAGTCCTCGGCCGCCTGTTCGATCCGCTCCTTGCGGCTCGACACGAAGTTCCAGAAAATGTGGCGCTGGCCGTCGAGCGGCTCGCCGCCGAGCAGCATCAACCGGCTCGGCCCATGGCTGCGCAGGACGATCTCGGCGCCGGGCTTGAAGACGATGAGCTGATCCTTGAGGAAATGCCCGTTCAGGCCCTCGACTTCGATCTCGCCGTCGACGACGTAGATGGCGCGCTCGATATGATCGCTGTCGACCCGGAAGCGGGCACCGGTTTTGAGTGTGACGTCGGCGTAGAGCGTGTCGGAGAAAATCCGCGTCGGCGAACGGCTGCCGCCAAGGTCGCCGGCGAGCAGGCGGACGCGGGTGCCGGTGTCGCTAAGTTCGGGGATCGCCCCCGCGCCGACATGCTGGAAGCCGGGGTCTGTTTCCTCGAGCGCTTGCGGCAGCGCCAGCCAGGCCTGAAAACCGAACATCGTGCCGCCGTTGGCGCGGAAGTCGGGGCCGCTGCGTTCGGAGTGGACGATGCCGCGGCCCGCGGTCATCAGATTGACCTCGCCCGGATTGATCGTCTGGACATAGGCCTCGCTGTCGCGGTGAACCATTTCGCCATCGATCAGATAGGTGAGCGTTGCGAGGCCGATATGCGGGTGCGGCCGGGTATCGACGCCCATGCCGGGGCGGAAAACCACCGGGCCGAAGCTGTCGAGAAAGATGAAGGGGCCAACCATCCGGCGCTGCGCCGAGGGGAGCGCGCGGCGGACGTCGAAATCGCCGAGATCGCGCACCGAAGGCAGGATCAACTGGTCGACGGGGCTTGCGGTGTTGAGGGTCATGATCTTGTTTCCTTGAAAATCAGTGGATCGACAGGAGCGCGAGCGCCGCGACCTGATCGGAGGAGAAACCGTTGGCGAGCAGCGCCGCCGCGCGATCCTCGGCGAGGCGTTGCTCGCGGCGCGTTGCGACGACAAATTCGCGGATCGCCTTGACCTTGGGATCGACGGCCGGATGCGGGGTCTCGACACCGGTCAGAGCCAGCTTCACCCGTTCGCCAAGCCTTCCGAACAGTGAGCTGTCGCGGGTCTCCCCGATGGCGATGGCGTCGGCCACGACGCGCCAGTCGGCGTTGGAAAGCTGGGGTATGGCGGTTTGGTTCACTCTCATCTCAGCCTCCTGGTCTGGTTCGATGAGAAGAAAATATGCGTGGGATGTGACCGAGAAAACCGGTATAAGATCGGTAGAAACGTTCGAGGAAATCGATATGATATCAGAACCGGGTACGCCGACACTCGACCAGCTCAAGGTGCTGTTGACCGTCGTCGATGTTGGCAGTTTCGCGGGGGCAGCGCGCAAATTGAACCGGGCAACCTCGGTGATCAGTTACTCGATCGCCAATCTTGAGGCCCAGCTCGGCATGCTGCTCTTCGACCGCGAAACGACGCGCAAGCCGCAGCTGACCGAGGCGGGCCGGATGGTGCTCGCCGAGGCGCGTACCGTCGCGAACGGGATCGACGGCCTCAGGGCCAAGGTCAGGGGGATGCTGCAGGGGATCGAGGCCGAGCTGCACCTCGTCCTTGACGTCCTGCTGCCCGAGGAGCGCGTCGTCGATGCGCTGACCAGCTTTCGCGAGGAATTTCCGACGGTGTCGATGCACTTGCATGTGGAGACGCTTGGCGCGGTGACCAAGCTCGTCCTCGACAAGGTCGCGTCGATCGGCGTGACAGGGCCGCTCGACGGGCCGATCGCGGGGGTCGAGCGGATTTCGATCGGGCATGTACCGATGATTCCGGTTGCGGCGCCGCAGCATCCACTCGCGCTTGCGGGGCGCAATGCGCCGGGCGCCGGGCGCGAGCATATTCAGCTCGTGCTGACGGATCGTTCGCCGCTGACTGAAGGGCGCGATTTCGCGGTGGTGAGCAGCCGGACGTGGCGCCTCGCCGACTTGGGGTCGAAGCATATGCTGCTGAAGGCGGGGATTGGCTGGGGCAACATGCCGGTGCCGATGATCGAGGAGGATCTGAAGGCAGGGCGGCTGGTGGCGCTGGATCTCCCCGATAGCATCGGCGGCGATTATGCGCTCGCCGCGATCTATCGCGCCGACACGCCGCCTGGGCCAGCGGCGTCGTGGCTCATCCAGCGGTTCGAGGAACAGGCCAGGGCGGAAGCGGTAGCGTGAGGGGAAACGCGGCCGGTGAATGGCGCGTCTATGGTTTTATGGCGCGCCGGAAAGGTGTCAGGATCAGCGCAGAGACCGGAGAGCCCGATGTTCCGATCCAGATCGACTCGATGGCGGCTGCGAGCTGTGTCGCCTGACCCGGGTTGAACCCTCCAAGCATCAGCAGGACCGACAGCCATTTCATGAGGCGCGATCCTCGCCGGGCCCGAGGAAGGGCAGGAGGGTGATGGCGATCATCGACGTCAGCAGCCCTGCCATCGGCGGATCGCCGAACTCGGCTGCGAGCCGGAGGTAGACGAAGGCCGCGCCGCCGAGTGCTGCACCTGTGTAAAGCAGCATTGCAACGACTGCGGAGAGGCCAGGTTTCGGCGTGGCAGGCGTGCGCGAGGACGCGCGCGATCCCGGGGCGGTAGACCGGAACGCACCATCGGTTTTGCGGGCATGGAACATATTACTCTCCTTTCCGGTCATTCCGGATGGCTTAAGATTGGTGGAAGGGGGCGCCTCGGCGAGACGCCCCTCCTTCGGTCACCGGCGACGGGCGTCGAGGCTGAAGCGGCCGGCGCCGAAGGCGACGATCTGCAACAGGCCACCGGCCATCGCGATATTCTTGAAGAAGTGGACGAACTGGTTCTGGTCGACGAGGTCCGCGTGGAAAGCGAGCGCGGCGACGACCGAGAAGATCGCCATGGCGGCGGCAACGAGGCGGACGCGATAGCCAGCGATCAGCGCGATACTGCCAACGACTTCGACGAGAATCGCGAGTGCGAAGCCGAGCGTGGCGAACGGTAGGCCGGTCGAGGCGATCATGTCGATCGTCGGTCCCGGCGCGGTCAGTTTGGTGACGCCCGAGAGGAGGAAGAGCGGAGCAATCAGGACGCGGCCGGCGAGGGACGCATAATCGGCGAGTGCGGTGGTGTTGTCGGCCTGGTCGAGCGAGGCGACGACGGTAGCGGTCTGCGACATTGGGATATTCCTTCTGAAGCGGCACGCCACCATGGAGCGCCGCGACTGAAGAAATGGCACCACGGCTATTGCTTAAATAGCCGAATAAGATCGACACTTAGGTTCGATAAATTCGAACGCGAACGAGCGGTCGACTATTATGGCTGCCCGCCCGCCAGTCGCTCCGTCAATCGGTGCGATCGATCATATGCGATCGTATATCCCTTTTCAGCACCTTGCCGATTTTTGAGCGTGGCAGGTCGCCCCAGATTTCGAGATCCTTTGGCGCTTTGACGCTGCCGATCGCCGCTTTGACGCTGGCGATGATCTCCCCGGCCGTGGCGCTGTGGCCGGCGCGAAGCTGGACGACGGCGCAGACGCGCTCACCCCATTTGTCGTCGGGCAGGCCAAAGACCGCGCCGTCCTGCACCGCGGGGTGCGCGAGCAGCGCCGCCTCGACCTCCGCCGAATAGACGTTGAAGCCACCGGTGATGATCATGTCTTTGGCGCGGTCGACGATGAACAGGAAATTGTCGGGGTCAAGATAGCCGATGTCGCCGGTGCGGTGCCAGCCGTTCACCGTCGCTTCGGCGGTGGCTGCCGGGTTCTTGTAATAGCCGTCCATGACGAGCGAGCCCTTGACGACGATCTCACCGCGTTCACCCTGCGGTACGGTATGATTGTTGCCATCGAGGATCGCGACCTGAACCAGCGGTCCCGGCTTGCCTGCGGAGGCGAGGCGTTCGCGGGCCAGCGATCCGTCGGCGTGGAAATGATCCCTGGGTGCCATCATCGAAATCATCATCGGCGCTTCTGTCTGCCCGAACAACTGCGCCATGACCGGCCCCAACTTGTCGATTGCCTCCTCCAGCCGTGCGGGCGAGATTGGCGCGGCGCCATACCAGAAGCATTGCAGCGATGAGAGATCGGTCGCGGGCAGCGCGGGGTGATCGAGCAGCATGTAGATCAAGGTCGGCGGCAGGAAGCTGTGCGTTGCGCGGTGCCGCGATGCGAGCGTCAGAAACTCGCCGATATCGGGAGTGGGCATGATCACGATCTCGCCGCCATGCGCCATGATCGGGAAGGCGAGCACCCCCGCCGCATGGGTGAGCGGTGCCATTGCGAGATAGACGGGCCGCCCTTCGAACGGATAGCCCATCAGGGTCAGCGCGGTCATAGCTTCGAGGTTGCGGTTGGTCAGCATCACGCCCTTGGGATGGCCGGTCGTGCCGCCGGTGCCCGGGAGCATCGCAAGATCGCTGACGGGCGCCGCCGCAAATGGGGCATCGGGGGCGCCCGTCAGCCACTGATCGAGCGAAGGCGCGAAAGGTTGCGGCGCATCGAGGCAGACAAGCAGCTCGAGCTTCGGCAAATCCTTTCGCAACGCATCGACCAGTTCGGCGAATTTGCTGTGGAAGAAGAGTGCGGCGCAGTCGAAATTGTCGAGGACAAAAGCATTTTCGGCGGCTTCGTTGCGCGGGTTTATCGGGCACCACACCGCAGCGGCGCGCGATATGGCGAAGACGCAGGCAAAGGCGACCGGATCATTGCCCGACAGGATCGCGACATGCTTTCCGGGCGTGATGCGCGACGCGTTGAGGCGGTGCGCGACGCGGTGGGTCAACGCCTGCACCGCGCCATAGGACAGGCTCTTTCCGTCCATTGTCAGGCAGGGGGCACCGGCGCCAAGCGACGCCCCCTTGTCGAGCCAGTCGACCAGACGCATCAGTCGTGAACCGTGACGACCGGCTTCAGCACGAGCCCGAACTGGCGCAACGCGCCGAGAATCTCGCGGTAACCGAACGCCTGACACGCCGAGGCAAAACCGACCCGGCGCGGCGGTTGCTGGAGCAGGTTCATCGCGGCCCACGCCTGCATCAGCCCGGTCTGCTTGTAATTGCAATTGCCGTGGATCAGCACATGCGCACGGCCGAGCGGGCCGGAGGCGTAAACCGAATCGATGCTGGTGTTGAGCCGCGGATTTTCGCGCGGCGGCATGTCGCCCTGAACCGATTCCGCCATTTGCGCGAGCGCCGCTTCCTGCTCCTTGAACGGCAACGGCTTGATGTCAGTGTCGATCATCTTGGTCATATTGACGACATTGTCCATCACCTCGCGCGCGAACACACCGCCATAGACCTTGACCGTCGAAACGCGCGGATCAGCCTTGAACCAGATCGGGTGCGATGTGCCGCCCCACGGCAGGGTGAGGGCGGTCGCGTGCTGACCGGGAACCTGGCATTCGGTCGTCGTCAGCGTCGGCCACTGAACATATTGATTATTTTCAAGGTAATACCAGTCGGCCTTCAGGATGGTGAAGATCGTCTGGACCGAGGCATAGGTTGGGAAGCCTTTCCACAGCACCAGCATGTCGAGCGTGTCGAGCCCGGGCATCATCTCCAGCGCGATGTTCGCCGCGATTTCGCCGGTCGTGTACATTTGCGCGACACAGGGAGAGAGGAGCAGGCCCTTCTTTGCAAAGGCGTCGCCCCATTTTTCCTGGGCCGACAGCATCCAGTCCTGCTCGCCCGTGGTGTCGAGATAATGAACACCGGCGGCAAGGCACGCCTCGACGGTCTCGGGGCCATATTTGATGAACGGGCCGACCATGTTGCACACGACCTTGGCGCCTTTGAACAGCTTGGTCAGCGCTTCGACCTCATGTTCGACCTCGGCGACCTCATAATCTGCTGTTTCGATGCCGGGGACCTTGTCCATCACCTCCTGCACACGCTTCGCATCGCGGCCGGCGGCGATGAAGGGGATGCCGAGTTCGCGCAGATATTCGCAGACGAGGCGGCCGGTGTAGCCCGAAGCGCCATAGACGATGACAGGTTTCTTGTTCATGGGATTATTCCTGTTTTCTCAGATGTTTGGTAGGTCAAATTGCGGTGTAGCCGCCGTCCACGATGAGCTCGCTGCCGCACATGTAGGCGGCGTCGTCACTCGCGAGGAACAGCAGCGGGCGGGCGATCTCGCGCGGGGTCGCCATGCGGCCGAGCGGGATGGCGCCGACCGTTGCGGCCGCAAAATCGGCCGCTGCTTCACCAAGGCTGCCCACGGCGTCGGCAACCAGCTTGGTCTCGCAATAGCCGGGATGGAGCGAGTTGACCCGCACCGGCCAACCCTTGCGCGCGCAATCGACCGCGACCGCTTTGGTCAGCATTGCGACCCCCGCCTTGCTGGCGTTGTAGGCAGGAAAAAGTGGCTCGGCGACGTTCGCGGCGATCGAGGCGACGTTGACGATCACGCCGCCCTTGTCCTTCATCGCCTCGATGCCGGCCCGAACACCCAGAAAAACACTTTCCAGATTGACCGCCATCAAGCGCTGCCATTCGGCGAGGCTTGTATCGGCAACCGATTTCAGAAAGCCCATCCCGGCATTGTTGACGAGGATGTCGAGCTTGCCTTCGCGGGATACGACGTCGGCGATCAGTGCCGTCCATCCCTCCTCGTCGGCGACATCTTGCTGCCGCGCCTCGGCTTTGTGCCCTTGTTCGCGAATGGCGGCGGCGGCGGCCTCGGCCTCATCGGCATCGATGTCGGTGATCGTGACCGACGCGCCTTCGCGTGCAAACTCCTGGGCGGCGGCGAGCCCGATGCCGCGCGCGGCGCCGGTGATCAGCACAGCCTTGCCCGTAAAACGCATCATAACATGCTCCTCAAACAAAGGTCAGCAACAGGTCGGGGACGGCGGGCTCAGGGAGGGGGTTCCCGCCGGTCCCCGTGGCGTGAGCGATCAGAATTTGAAGGTCGCTTCGACGCCGTAGGTGCGCGGTGTCCCGCGGTTCAGATAATCGAGGCCAAAGACATCGATGTTGAGACCGTAGGTGTAGTAATATTTGTTGGTCAGATTCTTGACCCACGCGCTCACCGACAAATTCTCATCGGCCTTGTAGGTCAGGCGGCTGTTGAAGAGCCAATATCCGGGATTGCCGCAGGTGAAAGCCACTCCGGCGGGGCGCACGTTGCCGGGCGTGCCCGCACGATCGCAGGGATCTTGCCCATAATCGCCAAAGGCGTCGAAATAATATTTGCCCATATAGTTCGCATCGCCGCGCAGCGTCAGCTTGCTCTCGCCCTTTTCGAAAATGTCCCAGTCGAACCCGGCGTTAAAGGTGATTTCGGGCGCATTGGGGAATGGATTGCCGTTCACGTTGCGCGTGAACTGGGTCGCCGGATCATTCGGATCGACCACATTGCCCTTATATTTGCTGTTGAGATAACCGAGCGCCGCGTTGAGCTGCACGCCGTCGACCGGCGCGATGGTCAGCTCGGCTTCGCCGCCCCAGACCCGGCCGTCGGCGCTGCGGGTGAAGGTGGTGGCGCCGACGACCTGCGTGGTCTGCTGGTTGGAATAGTCATAATAGAAGCCGGCGAGATTGAGCTGCACTCGCCGGTCGAGGAACTGCATTTTCAGGCCGCCTTCATAGGCGTTTACCTTTTCCGGCTGGATGTAATAGACTTGGTTGGTGCCCTGATAGGCGAGGCCGTTATAGCTGCCGCTGCGATAGCCGCGGCTATACTGGAGATAGCCCATGATATCGTCGGCGAACTCATAGCTGATATTGGCGCGTCCGGTCAGCCGGTTCGCCTTTTCCTGCAGGTTCATCTTCGGCAGGTTGGGATTATAGGGAAAGGCATAGGGGATCAGGTTGACCGCCGGCGTCGTCCCGTCGAGGCTATAGATGATCGTGCTGCCGTTCAGGAATTTCACCTTGTCCATCGTGTAGCGCAGGCCCACCGCGACGGTCAGCCGTTCGGTCGCCTTCCACGTCAGATCGCCATAGATCGCCTTTGAGGGGCGCTGGATGTCGAATTGCTGCTTGCCCAATATGGGGCCAAAGGGCCCCGCACCCGCGCCGAGGCACCCTTGATAATAGGCGCCGCCGGCGGGGAAGTTGCCGGTGTTGTTGATCGAGATATCGGTCTGATAGGCGACGAGCGTCCGTGCATCGAAAAATCCGTTCGGATTGACGACAACCGGCGCGCAGAAGCCGGGCGTGCTTGGCGTGAGCGTGGGATCGAGCGCGAAGGCGGGAAGCACCCGGATCGAATCCGGGGTTCCAATCGCGGCATTATTATAGCTTCCGGGAACGCCGAGGCCGAGCAGCATCGGCCGCAACGCTCCGAAAAAGTCGGGCTCGTTGCGGGTCTTGATCGTGTCCTTGCCATAATAGAGGCCGCCCACGAAATCGATGCTGTCGTCGGAATAGCCCAGGCGCAGGTCCTGGTTGAAATTCTTGCTGCTGCTGTTGAAACGGATCGAACAGAGATCGACCGGCGAACCGTCGCAATCATTGGGCGACGTGCTGTATTTTCCGGTGTCATAACCGGTGATCGAGGTGATCGTGAAATTGTCGTTCAGCTCCCATGCGATATTCAGCGCAAGCCCCCGGGACGAGGAGAGGCGCTTGCCGCCCTGATCGGCGGACACTTCATTCTTGCCGAGCGCGCGGCCGCCATTGAACGGCGACGGATCGAAGCGCGAATAGCCGACGACATCCTGCCCGCCGCCCAATTGCCCGATACCATAGGCATTGGCGCCCCACGGATTATCCTTGGCAGCATAGGCTTTCAGGTTGATGTCGAGCGTTTCGACGGGTTTCCAGCGCAGCGAAATGCGGCCGGCTATGGAGTCTGTCGTGCCGACCTTGCGGTCCTGAAACGGATTATATTGCCAGCCGCCGCCCCGGGCGACGGTTCCGGCAACGCGGATGCCCAGCACATCGGGGACGATCGTCTTGTCAAAGCCGCCCTCGACCGTCTTGGTACTGTAATTACCATAGCCGAGCGTGAAATAGCCCTCATCTTCTCCCAGCCCCGGCCTTTTGGTGAAGAAGCTGATCGCACCGCCCGTGGTGTTGCGGCCGTAAAGCGTTCCTTGCGGACCGCGCAGCACCTCGACCCGGTCTATATCGTAAAGCTGCCCGCCGTGGCTGGCGCGAAAGCTTTGATAGACTTCGTCGACATAGACACCGACCGGCGACGCGGTGGACGCCGAAAATTCATTGGCGACCGAAATCCCGCGCAGCGAGAAATTCGGCTGGGTCTTGCCATAGGGGGTCGAGATTTGCAGACTCGGCACCGCGCCCATCAGGTCGGATGTTTCGTTGATACCGCGTGCCTCAAGCGCATCGCCGCCAATTGCGGAGACCGCCGCGGGAACATCCTGCAGCCGCTGTTCGCGCTTTTGTGCGGTGACGATGATTTCGGCGATGCCGCCGCTTGTTTCGGGGGCCGCAGAGGCCGCCGCGTCGGCCCCTTGCGCAAAAGCGGCGCCGGGCCAGCCGATCAGCATGGTGGTGGACAGGCAGCCTGCCAGAAATGCCTTGTTGTTCACATCGTCTCTCCCGTCAGCCGGCCCGTCTTGGTGGGGCCTTCGTTCGCATTGGAAGCTATGGCGCGGCGCGGCGTTGCGACAGGCAAGGCGGCGGGGGGAGCGATGGGGGGGTGATGTCGCGCCGCTTGCTCCGGCCGGGGCAAGGCGATAGCCTTTGATCCAGATGGAGGGCAGCCGAATGAGCGTCCAGCCGGGATCGAGGATCGAAACCAAACCGCACCTGCGCGCCGTGCCGAACCGTGGCGCGCCGGCGGCGGGCTCACGGAAATTCGCACCGCCGCGTTTTCCGCCCGATCTGGTTGGTCTGGGCGCCCATTCGCTTTGGCTCGATGCGCTGGAGCAGCACGAAGTCGCTATGGTGCGGGCACCTGCGGGCTATGGCAAGACAGCTTGGTGCGCAGCGCTGTTCGCCGAGGCGCAGGCAAAAGGCTGGCGCGCGGGCTGGCTTGCGATCGACGACGAGGACGAGGGCGCCGATACGGAGGGGCTGTTGTTCGACGCCCTGGCGTTTGCCCGCGCCGCTGCGGGCACCTCCGCTCCGGCAGCCGCTGTCATGCTCGCTGACCACATAAACGGTGCGGACGTGCCCTTTCTGCTCGTTCTCGACGATATCGACCGCCTGACCGATCGGCATATGCTCGACATCCTCGAGCGGCTGATGCGCTATCCGCCCGCGCAGCTGCGGTTGCTGCTTTCGGCGCGCGCGCAGCCGGGGCTGGCAGTCGGCGATGCCGAGGCGCGGGCCATGATGTTGCATATTGGTCGCGCCGATCTCGGGCTTGGTGACGAGGATGCACGGCTGTTTCTGGAAAGGGCCGGAGCTTCGCTCGATACCGATCAGGTCGCTGCACTGAACCGCCTGTTGCTGGGCTGGCCCGCCGGGCTGCGGCTAGCGGCGCGGCATCCCGGCCGACTGGGTGCTATGGTGGCAACGGGCGAGTGGAGCGTGCTCGTCGACGGGATCTCAACACTCATCGCGCCGTGGGTCGATGCTCTGCCGGGTCCGGTCCGCTTGTGCCTCCTGCGCTGTGCTGTCGCGCCTTGGGTCGATACAGCTTTGTGCGGTCTGCTTTGCGGGAACAAGGACAGCGGGGCGATGTTGCGCGACCTGTCGGCGCGGGGCTTTTTCCTCGACCCGCCGGACGATGCCGGCCGCCATCACCTGCATCCTGCGGTTCGCGCGGCGCTGGCGCGTCGCTTCGATGTAGAGGAGCCGGGCACGGCGATGCAGTTGCACCGTGTCGCGGCGCGCTATTATGCGGGGCAGGGCTGTGTAGCCGACGCCATCGATCAGGCATTGGCGTGCGGCGAGCTCGACGAAGCGGCTGTGCTGGTTGCCGGGGTCGCGATGCCGATGGTCGAGCGTGGCATGCTCGATCGCCTTGCGCAATGGATCGGCCGCATGCCGGGTGCGTCGATCGCGGCATCACCAGAGCTTGGCCGCGCGCGCGCCTGGCTTTCGGTGTTGCAAGCCGATCCCGGTGTGTCGGTTGATGCAGGCGAGGCGGATCTGCCGCGCGGGCTCGATCTGCTGCGCCGCGCCTATGCCGAAGATCGTCCCGACGAGACCGTAGAAGCCTGCGACCAGCTTCTTGCGGCGCAGGGCGATCTGTCGGGCTTTGCCGTGGACATGGTTCGCGCGACGCTAGCTCATGGCGCCGTCCGGCGCGGCCTGTTCGGGTTGGTGCACGATGCCGTCCGACCGGTGATGATCCGGGGCGCCGGGCGGCCGCTCGATCTGGCGGGGGCGTTGGCGATCTGCGCGAAGGCGGCGGTATCGCGCGCGCAGGGGCAGCTTGGCGAGGCCGAACGCCTGCTGCGCGAGGGGCGTGGGCGCCAGCCCGAACCGGGACTGGCGTCGGCGCTGATCGACGCGGCGCTCGCGCGTGCCTGTTATGAACGTGATGCGCTGGACAGCGCCGCCATGCTGGCGACCGGGGCGCTGGTGCATCTGGAGCGCAGTGTCTTTCAGGACGCGTTGGTTCAGGCCTTCCTTGTCGCCATTCGCGTCGCGGCCGGGGCTGGGCAGACGAACAAAGCCGCGTCGCTGATCGATCGTGCCGAACTGATCGCCTTCGCGCGCGGCTGGTCGCCGCTCAAGGCGCTTTGCATTGTCGAGCGCGCCCGATTGCGGTTGCCGCAGACGATCGATGCCGAAGCCGTGGTGGCTATCGCCGATGAGGAAGCCGCGGTACTCGACCCGCTCTCCGCGCAGGGTCGCGCCTTCGCAATCCTGTCGGAAATGCGCGCCTATGAAGCCATCGCCGAGGGGGACCGTCCGCGGCTGACGACCGTGGCGGAACGCCTGCTGCGCCTTGCATCGAACGGTGATGACGCCGAACTGCGCGCGGCGGCGACGCTGCTCAACATCTTGCCGCAGCTCAGCGGGCGATGCGACAAGATGGTCGAGCTCCAGACCGTGCGATTCCTGAACCATGCGGCCAGCGTCGGTTTCCGGCGCACGATCGTCGATGTGCTTGACGTGACCGGTGTGCGTGCGGTCCAGAATTTTTGCAGCGAGGCCTATGCCTCCGATTGCTTCCTCGCGCTGTTGAAGCTGGCCGAACCGTCGCGCCGTAACCCGGCGCTCGAAGGCACATATTCGGCGGCTCCGGGCGAGGCCTTTTCCTTTCTGACCGACCGCGAGGTCGAGATACTGAGCGCGCTCAAGGTCGGTGAATCGAACAAGGAAATCGCCCGCACGCTGCACCTCGCGCCCGAAACGGTGAAATGGCACCTTAAGAATATCATGCGCAAGTTGCGCGCCGGCAGTCGTGAAGAGGCCGTCGCCAATGCCGCCACGCTCGGCTTGAAACTGATCGAGGTGCGTGCCGACTTGTAGCGCCCTCGCGGTTCGTCCCGAGGCTTAACCGATTGACGGTGGCATCGCCTGATTTTCCACGCCGGCGTGATTTTCGGTTGCCTGAATTTCGAATGCGCTGTTGCTCAACTCCAACGCGTCGCCGCAATGGCTGCATGCAACGATCATCTTGAGATCATTGCCGCACGGACTGTGGGTCAAGAGGACCGGCGGCCCACGCTCGTCGGAGAACCAGCGATCGCCCCATTGCAGCAGCGCGAGGATCACCGGATAAAGGTCGCGGCCCTTATCGGTGAGCCGGTATTCATAGCGATCAGCGTGCGTGGAATAGGGAACGGCGCGCAAGATCCCTTGCTTGACGAGGCGATCGAGGCGGCCGGTCAAAATGTTGGTGGCCATCAGCGTGTCGCGCTGGATGTCGTCGAAGCGGTGGATGCGGGTGAACATCGCGCGGACGACGAGGGTTGCCCAGCGATCGCCGAACAGTTCGATCATCGTGTCGACCAGCGGCCGTCCGCCGGGCCGCCGCGCGCCGACATCGCCGCAGAAGCGGCGGCGTTCATAGGCGGGGGTGACCTGCACCAGCCCCGGTCCCTCGCGCCATGTCACGTCGCGTGGGTCGATTTCGGCGCGGCAACAGCTGCACACCGGGACCGGCTCGGTCGCGCTGCCGCAGCTGGCATGAAAGAGGCGAACCTGAAAGTCGCGGCTCGCGGCTTCCCATTTATGCTGCCACCGCAGCATCATCAGTGCGTTGGGAAACTGGTCGCGCCCCTTTGGGGTCAGCACATAGTGAAAGCCGCGCCCGGTCTTTTTGGGCCGCTTGGCGAGACAGTCTTCCTCGACCAGTTTTTTGAGGCGGCCGTTGACCACCGAGCGGGCGAGCCCGGTACGCGCGACGAATTCGTCGAAGCCGTGCACGCCCAGAAACGCCTGTTCCATGATCAGCAGAACGGGAACGTCGCCGACCACTTCCAGCGCGCGCCAGATCGAACAGGCCCTGATCGTGAGGTCGTGTTTCAAGCCCAAGCCATTCCTTGCGTCACCACGCCCCTAAACCAAGGCCAGTGCATCGACAAGGCGAGCCCGGAAGGGGAGGGCGGCGATCCGCCCTCCCGTCCGTCATCAAAAGCGCCCGGTCAGTTGCACCGCGATCGTGCGCGGCCGGTCGACGATGCCGTTATAGGCATTGCCGGCGTTCCGCGTGATCGTCGTCGCCAGCGGCATCGAGCTGGCGGTTTGCAGGATGCGCTGGTTGGTCAGGTTGCGCCCGATCAGCGCGATTTCCCAGCGGCCGTCGATCTGCCCCAATGCCAGACGCGCGCCCAGCTTGGCATAAGCGTCCTGATGGGTGCGGGGGTCGAGGTTTGCCGAGGCGATATAGGCCGACGAGAAGTCGGCATTGATATTGAACGCGACTTTCAGATCGTCGTTGATTGGCGTGGTGTAATCGACATTGAAATTGCCCGACCATTTGGGGGTCAGCGCGTTGCGCTTGCCGGTATAGTCGCAGAAACCGCCCGGTCCCGGCACCTGCAGATAATAGCATTGCCCGGCGGTGAAGTTGGTGAATTCAAAGTCGAGATAGGCGGCCGAGCCGCTGATCGTCAGTCCGTCCGCGACCGCGGCGCGGAAATCGGCCTCGATCCCCTGGGTGCGCGCACCGGCGGCGTTGCGGACGTTGAAGTTCAGGGTGCCGTCGAAAATGTTGACCTGAAGATCCTTGTAGGTGGTGCGGTAGGCCGACAGGTTGAAGGCGAAATTGCGCCCCTTATACTTCAGCCCGGCTTCGAAGTTTTCGGCGCTTTCATCCTCGAACATGAAGGCGCCGGGCTTGGCCACGGTGGTCGAAGTCGGCAGCGAGTTCGAACGGATATCGAACCCGCCCGCCTTCGTGCCCTTGGCGAAGGAGGCGTAGAGCATCAGATCGTCGGTGGCATCAAACTGGACGTTGACCATCGGGTTGAAGCTGTCTTCGCTCAATTTGCCCGAAATGCTGTGCGCCTCGATATTGAGCGCGCGGAATGTTGCGGCGACGATCAGCGGATTGAAGGTGTTGAGCGGTCCCTGAACGATTGCGAGGGTACGGCGACCGCTTTTCTTTTCATGGTTGAAGCGCGCGCCCGCGGTGATGCGGAAGCGGTCGCTGAGTGCCAGTTCGCCCTGTGCGAAGGCCGAGATCAGATCCGATTTCTGTTCATAGTCGCGGTCGTTGCGCGTGTCGCCGAGTGCATTGAACGGTGCGCCGAGCGCGAGGAAGGTCGAATTGAACCGGGTGAAATCCTGAACGTCGAGCTTGGCATGCTGATAATAGACGCCGCCGATATAGTTGAAGGTCTCACCCCCCGGCGAGGCCAGCCGCAATTCCTGCGAATATTGGCGATAATCTTCGAGAAGATTGGTGCCATCGAGGAAGCTGACGCCTGAAAAATCGACATCGACGGTTTCGCGGGTCTTATAATCCAACAGCGACGTGATCGAGGTCAGCGTATGCTCGCCGATTTCGAGGTCGGCGTTGAGTGTCGCACCGAACACCTTGTTGCGGCTTTCATAGCCATTGTCCTCGCGGACATAGTCGGGCTTCGTGCTGACGAAGAAGGGCCCCTGAAAGACCGTGTTGTAATTGCCAACCGCGCCGAACACGTCGCGCGGCTGCCCCTTGGTCTGGAAGTCGGCATATTCGAGCTTGAGTTCGGCGGCGAACGGACCGCCGCGGTCGAACTCCAGCTTGCCGCGGAAATATTTCTCGTCGACATTGGGTTCGTTGCGATCGAGCTTCTGGTTGTAGAAATAGCCGTCCATCGTCCGGTAATAACCGACGACGCGCGCCTCGACGCCTTCGCTCAGCGGACCCGACAGGACGCCGGTCAGCTGGAATTCCTTGTGGTTGAATTCATAAAGGCCACTGACCGACCCTTCGAATTCGTCGGTTGGCGCGCGTGTGGTGATGTTGACCGCGCCGGCAATCGCATTTTTGCCAAACAGGGTGGGCTGCGGCCCGCGCAGAACCTCGACGCGCTCCATGTCGATCAGCGGCAAGCGCGAAAGCTGGTCGCGGCCGTAATAGACGCCATCGACGAACATCGCGACCGACTGTTCGAACCCCTTGTTGTCGCCCGAGGCGATGCCGCGGATCGCGATGCGGTTGGCGATCGCGGTCTGGGTGATCTTCAGGTTCGGGACCGACGAGCTGATCTGTTCGAGGTTGGTCTGGCCGTAAGCTTCGACCTGCTTGCCGCTGACCGCCGAGATCGAGATTGGCACGTCCGACAGGCCTTCGGCGCGTTTTTGCGCGGTGACGATGATGTCTTCGAGCCCGCCCTGTTCCTGCGGCGCGGCGTCCTGTGCGGCGGCGATTCCGGGCGTGGCGAGCGCGGTGGCGGCGAGCAGCATGGCAAAGCGATAGTTCATTTGGTCCTCCCTCGATCCATCGTCCCGGCGACCGCCGCCTGCGATGTTTTTATTGCATTGCGACTCATAACGACTTTAAGTATCGTTATGCAAGTCACATTTGGGAGAGTGGATTTATGACCGCAAAAAGCGGCCTTCCGGCAGCGCTGACGCGCAATTTGCGCCTGCCGGCGATCGCGGCGCCGATGTTCCTCGTGTCGGGGCCGGAGATGGTGATCGCCGCGTCGCGTTCGGGGATGATCGGCAGTTTTCCGGCGCCCAACGCGCGCACCTCGGCGGATCTTGAGGATTGGGTGAGCCGGATCGACGCCGCGCTGTCGAATGATCCCGACGCCGCTGCGTGGGCGGTCAATCTGGTCGTCCATCCGTCGAACAGCCGGCTTCCCGAAGACCTCGCCTGCGTCGTGCGCCACAAGGTGCCGCTGGTGATCACCGCGCTGGGCAGCCCTGCCCGGGTGGTCGAGGAAATCCACGCCTATGGCGGGCTGGTGTTCGCCGACGTCAATTCGGTGGGCTTCGCGCGCAAGGCCGCCGCCGCCGGGGTCGATGGTCTCGTGCTGGTTGCGGCCGGAGCGGGCGGGCACACCGGAGCAACCGCAGGCTTCGCTTTCGTCGAGGAGGTGCGGCAATTCTGGGACGGGCCGCTGGTGCTTGGCGGTGCAATTTCGACCGGCCATGCGGTGCGCGCGGCCGAGATATTGGGCGCCGATCTCGCTTATCTCGGCACCTCGCTGATCGCCTGCGCCGAAAGCATGGCGGTGCCGGGGTATAAGGATATGGTCGTCGCCGCAGGCGCCGAAGATATCGTGCCGTCGAAGGGCATCACCGGCGTCACCGCCAATTGGCTGCGGTCCAGCCTGATCGCCGCGGGTTACGACCCCGCTAACATGCCCGAGGACAAGCGGCCGAATTTTTCCGACGCGCAGGACGACGCCAAGGCGTGGAAAAATGTCTGGTCGGCGGGGCAGGGGGTCGGCGCGGTGCGCGGCGTCGAACCCGTTGCGGCCATCGTCGATCGCCTCGTTTCCGAATATGATGCGGCCGCCGCCCGGCCGCGCTTTGTAGCCGCCGAAGGAGTCATCGCATGACCGCCGAGCTTGTCGAGACGATCCAGTCCACCATCCAGCCGAACGACCATCCCTATATGAAGGGTGCCTGGCGGCCGACGTTCAACGAATGGAACGCGATCTTCGCCAATGGCGATGCCGAGGTGATCGGGACGATCCCCGACGACATCGACGGCGTCTATGTGCGCACCGGCGAAAATCAGGTCCACGAACCGATCGGGCGCTATCACCCCTTTGACGGCGACGGGTTCATCCACAGCATTTCGTTCAAGGACGGCCGCGCGAGCTATCGCAGCCGCTTCGTCCGCACCAAAGGCTTTGCGGCCGAGAAGGAGGCAGGACGTTCGCTGTGGGCAGGGCTGATGGAGCCGCCGCACAAGTCGACGCGCCACGGCTGGGGCGCGCAGGAGTGGCTGAAGGATTCAAGCTCGACAGACGTTGCGATCCATGCGGGCAAGATCATCTCGACCTTCTATCAGTGCGGCGAAGCGTACCGGCTCGATCCGTTCACGCTCGAGCAGTTCGGTACCGAAGGCTGGGTGCCGCTCGACGGAATTTCGGCACATTGCAAGGTCGATCTCGACACCGGCGAACTGCTGTTCTTCAATTACTCGAAGCACGCGCCCTTCATGCATTATGGCGTCGTCGGCGCGGACAATAGGATCAAACATTATACGCCGATCCCGCTGGCGGGACCGCGCCTGCCGCACGACGTGGCCTTCACCAAAAACTACACGATCCTCAACGACATGCCGCTCTACTGGAACGAGGAGCTGCTGAAGAAAAACCTCCATGTCGTGCAGTTCCACCCCGACGAGAAAACGCGCTTCGCGATCATTCCGCGTTTCGGTGGCCCCGACGATATCCGCTGGTTCGAGGCCGAACCGACCTACACGCTCCACTGGCTGAACGCGTGGGAGGAGGGCGACGAGATCATCCTCGACGGCTATTATCAGGAAGAGCCGATGCCCAAATCCTATCCGAACGCGCCCGATGGGCTCGAACGGATGATGGCCTATCTCGATCAGGGGCTGCTCAAGCCGCGGCTCCATCGCTGGCGCTTCAATCTGACGACCGGTGCGACGACCGAAGAGCGGCTCGACGAGCGCGATCTGGAGTTCGGGATGTTCAACCACCGCTATGCCGGCAAGCCCTATCGCTATGCCTATAGCGCGATCCCCGAGCCGGGCTGGTTCCTGTTCCGCGGGCTGGTCAAGCACGACCTCAATGCCCGGACAAGCGAATCTTACGAATTCGGTCCCGGCCGTTTCGGCAGCGAAGCGCCCTTCGCGCCGCGCATCAATGCCAAGGATGAGGATGACGGCTATCTCGTCTCCTTCATCGCCGACCTCGAGACCGACACGTCCGAATGTGTGCTGATCGATGCCAAGAATATCGCGGCGGGGCCGGTGTGCCGGATCATCCTGCCCGAGCGCATTTGTTCGGGAACGCACACAGTGTGGGCGAGCGGCGACGATATCGGCATGGGCCCCAACAGCATATTGGGCGCCTGACGATGATCGCCGCGGGAGAGGATAAGCGACGGCGACATCGGGAAAGCGGCTGGTGGGGCGACAAGAGTTTCGCCGACCTGTTTTTCGCCAATGCGATGGAGCACCCCGACCGGCTCGCGCTGGTCGATGCCCCCAATCGCGGGGATTTCGCCTTCGGTGCGCCGCAACGGCTGAGCTATGTCGCGCTCGAGGCCGAGATCGACCGGATTTCGGGCGCGCTCGTTGCAGCGGGGATCGGCAAGGACGACGTATTGCTCGTCCAGCTCCCCAACATCAGCGAGTTTATCGCGCTCTATTTCGCCGCCGCACAGATTGGTGCGATCGTCAGCCCGGCGGCTGTGCAATATCGCAGCCACGAGCTGAAAGGCATGATCGGCATCGTCGAACCCAAAGCCTTTGTCTGCGCGACGATGGTCAAGGGTTGTGACCATGTTGGCGTCGTTCAACCTTTGCTCGGCGATACGATCCCGCTGATGACTTTCGGGCCCAATCCGCCTGCGGGAACGCTCGACCTCTCGGTTGCCGAGGGCGACGAAGCCGCGCTCGCGGCGCATGTCGCGGCGAACCCGGTCGATGCCGACGATATATTCACCATCTGCTGGACGTCGGGCACCACCGGCGTACCGAAGGGCGTGCCGCGCAGCCACAATCACTGGATCGCGGTTGCGGGTGCGGGCTATGAGGCAATGAAGGTCGAGCCGGGCGATGTGCTGCTCAACCCGTTCCCGCTCATCAACATGGCGAGCATCGGCGGGATCACCATGTGCTGGCTGACCAGCGCGGGGACGATGGTGCTGCATCACCCCTTCGATCCCGGCGTCTATCTCCGGCAGATCGCGACCGAGCGGCCGAGCCTGACGATCGCGCCGCCTGCGGTGCTCAACATGCTGCTTCAGAATGAGGCGCTGCTGGCTTCGGTTGATCTGTCGAGCCTGCGTGTCATCGCGTCGGGTTCGGCTCCGCTGGCTCCCGCGATGGTGCGCGGCTTTCAGGAAAAACTCGGGATCACTATCGTCAATGTCTTCGGGTCGAACGAGGGGATGAGCTTCATCACCGGCGAGCGCGAGATGGCCGACCCCGACAAGCGCGCGAGCCTGTTCCCGCGGCGCGGCCGATACGCCCCGCCCTATGGCGAGGGGCGGGCGCATAATATCGAGAGCCGGCTGGTGCCGCCGAATGGGGGCCAGCCGATCGAGGCCGACGGCGTTTCAGGTGAACTGCAAATCCGCGGGCCGACCCTGTTCGAGGGCTATCACAATGCCCCCGAACAGACCGCCGCCGCCTTCACCGACGACGGCTGGTTTCGCACCGGCGACCTGTTCGAGATTGCCGAGGGCGGCGATTTCTATCGCTTCGTCGGGCGGTGCAAGGATCTGATCATCCGCGGCGGGGTGAATATCTCGCCCGAGGAGATCGACCAGCTGCTTGGTGGCCATCCTTTGCTCGCCGAAGCCTGCGTCTTTTCGCTGCCCGACGCGACGATGGGTGAGCGGATCGGGCTCGCCTATGTGCCGCGCGGGCCCGACGATGTCGGGATCGGCGAGGTCGCCGACTATCTGCGCGACAAGGACCTCGCAGTGTTCAAATTGCCCGAGCGATTGTTCCGCTTCGATGCCTTGCCGCGCAACGTCACCAACAAGGTCATGCGCAGCGACGTGCGCGAAATGGTGCTCGCAACTCTCGAAAAGGAAGCCTGATATGGCGAAAGACGTCTTCATTCTCGGCGGCGCGCAGAGCGACTTTGCCCGCAATATCGAACGCGAGGGCGGCGGGCTGTTCGAACTGTTTCGCGACGTCGCCGAAGCGGCCTTCGCCGCGACCGGAATCGAACCCAAAGAGGTCGAAACCGCGCATGTCGGCAATTTCGTCGGCGAGCTGTTCGCGGGGCAGGGCCAGCTTGGTGGCTTCTTCGGCCATGTCCATCCCGGCCTTGCCGGCGTGCCGGCGTCACGCCACGAAGCCGCCTGCGCCTCGGGCAGCATCGCAATCCTCGCGGCCGCGGCGGAGATCGAGGCCGAACGCTACGGCCTCGCGCTGGTGCTAGGCATCGAGCTGATGCGCAACGTTCCCGGCCAGCGCGCCGCCGAATATCTCGGCGCTGCGGCGTGGGCGGGGCGCGAGGCGCAGGAGGCGCGCTATTTGTGGCCGTGGATGTTCGCGCGCGTCGCCGAGGAATATGACGAGCGCTTCGGGCTCGATCGCGCGCATCTGCGTGCGATTTCGGCGAATAATTTCGCCAATGCCAGGAAGAACCCGAACTCGCAGACGCGCGGCTGGGCGGTGACCGACGATCATCTCGGCGAGAATGATGAGGTCAATCCGCTGATCGAGGGGAGCCTGCGCAAGTCGGATTGCGGACAGGTCACCGATGGCGCGGCGGCGATCTTCCTCGCCTCGCGCGAAGTCGCCGAAACCTGGGCCAAGCGACGCGGCATTTCGATCGATTCCATCCCGCGCATCAAGGGCTGGGGTCACTCGACCGCACCTTTGCTTTATTCGACCAAGGTCGCGGGTAGCCGCGGCGAACCTTACGTCTTCCCCAGCGTCCGCAAGGCGATGATGGACGCACTGCGCCGTGCCGAGATGTCCGACGTCTATGCGTGCGACGGGGTTGAGGTGCATGATTGCTTCTCGATCACCGAATATATGGCGATCGACCATTTCGGCATCACTCCGCCGGGCGAAAGCTGGCGTGCGGTCGAGGATGGCACGATTGCGCTCGGCGGAAAGCTGCCGGTCAATCCGTCGGGCGGCTTGATCGGCCTCGGCCATCCGGTGGGCGCGACGGGGGTGCGGATGCTGCTCGACAGCTGGCGGCAGGTGACGGGGCAGGCGGGCGACTATCAGGTCGAGGGCGCGAAGAATTTCGCGACCTTCAACGTCGGTGGCAGCGCGACCACCGCGGTTAGTTTCGTCGTCGGGGTCTGATGCGTTGAATTCTGTCTATTTGTATGACGCGGTACGGACGCCGCGCGGCAAGGCGCGGCCAGATGGAGGGCTCGCCGCGCTGACGCCGCAGGAGTTGGTGCGCCAGCAAGTGGCGGCGCTGTCGGCGCGTTGCGGCGATGTCGTGGCAACACCCGATGCGCTGCTCCTCGGCTGTGTGACGCAAAGCGGCGCGCAGGGCGGGCATATTGCGCTGGTGTCGAAACTCCACGCCGGGCTGTCCGATGCGACTGCGGCGCACAGCATCAACAATTATTGCGCCTCGGGGCTGTCGGCGATCGGGCAGGCGGTCGCAAAAATCGCCAGCGGCGAGGCGATATGCATCCTCGCTGGCGGCGTGGAGTCGATGAGCCGCGCTCCGTTCCTCGGCGACCGCGCTGCCTATTATGGCGACGACAGCTTGCCGCCGCGCGCGCGTTTCGTGCCGCCGGTGCTCGCCGCCGATCGGCTCGCCGCGACCGAGGGCATCTCACGCGCCGAACTTGACGCTGTGGCGCTCATGTCTCAGGCAAAGGCCGCCGCCGCCGAGGGCGACGCGGCGCTGCAATCCTCGCGCATCGCGACCGGGACACTGACCGGCGAGCAATGCATCCGGCCGCAAACGACGGCGGAATCGCTCGCTGCCGCGCCCTCCGCCTTTGGAGAGCTGCAGGCCGAATATGCCAGTGCGCTGGAGGGCGCGACCTTCGAGCCGCTGCACAGCATCGCGCACGCCCCACCGATCTGTGACGGTGCCGGGCTGGCGCTTGTGGGCGGCGAAGGCCTTGGCCTCACGCCGCGTGCCCGGGTGATCGCCTTTGCCGAGAGCGGCGGCGATCCCGCGGCCTCGCTGACCGCCGGCTTCACCGCTATGGACAAGCTGCTTGCGCGCGCGCGCCTGACGCTCGCCGACATGGACCGCATCGAGTTTATGGAAGCCTTCGCCGTCACCATCGCCAAATTCCTGCGCGACCGCGATGCCGACCCGGCGCGCGTCAATATCGGCGGCGGGCATTTGGCGAAAGGCCATCCGATGGGCGCGAGCGGCGCGATCCTGACCTCGACGCTGCTCGACGCCCTCGATGCCTGCAACGGGCGCTACGGCTTGGTCGTCCTGACGGGGGCGATGGGAGTGGGGGCCGCGATGATCGTGGAACGCACCGGCGACGACCGGGGCCACGAAAACAGCTTCCGTTCCGGTGGCAGCGCGACCTCGATGCGCGGCCACGAGAAGGCGACGCCCCCGCCAGCGGCGCTACGCTGACCACCGGACCTCGGCAATGCCACTTGATCAGAACGCATATTTCAATGTTACCCGGCCATTTCGGGGTTCGCCGTAGACGAAGCCCGGGAACCACACATTGCCGCTGTAGAAACGCTTGTCGAAGAGATTGTCGACGTTGACCTGCAAAGACACTTGCTCGTTCAGCACATAGCGCGCCATGATATTGGCAATGGCATAGGCGGGCTGGCCGATCGGCGTTTTGTCAACGGCCACCGTGCCAGGATTGTCTGCCGTGACCGGCGGCCGGCTTTCCCATTTGAACGCGCCGCCGAGGCTGAGCCCGTCGAGCGCGCCGGCAAAGTCATATTTGGTCGCGAAGTTGAACACGCGGCGCGGTTGATGGGCGAGGACATGCGCGCCGTCCGCGTCTTTCGCGCTATAATCGCTCCAGCCGGCGCTGACGTCCCATTGGGGGGTGATCTTGCCGACGACTTCCAGCTCGTAGCCCTTGGCGACGGTTCCCTTTGCGCCGCGATACGCCTGAAAAGTAGTGCCGGGGATCAGGCCGTCGGCAACCGCCAGATTGTCCTGTTCGATCCGGTAGACCGAGATCGTCGCAAGCAACTTTCCATCGAGCAGCAGCGCTTTCAGGCCGGCTTCATAATTCGTGCCTTCGAGCGGATCGAGCAGATTGTTGTTGCGGTCGCGCAGATTGCCCTGCGGCTTGAAGATATTGGTATAGCTTGCATAGGCGGACAGATTGTCCGTGAGGTTATAGACCAGCCCGACATAGGGTGTGATCTGGCCCTTGTAAGACAGGTTGAAGGGGGAACTATATCTGCTCTGGTGCTCGTCGCGCTTGTAATAGCTCAGGCGTCCACCGCCGATGAGCTTCAATCCCCCGATCAGGCTGATCCGCGTCGAGGCAAAAACCGCCGCCTGCGTCGTGTTGCCCAGCCCGGACATCACATAACGATCGCCCCATTCGGGCTCTGCGAGCTGGCCGTCGAAGCTGTTGAAGTCATCGATCGGATCGATCGCGACCGGATCGCGGTTGGTCCAGCCGCCATTGACGCGGCTTGCCATCGCGCCGATCGCGAGGTCGTGCTGGCCGCCCAGCAAAGTGAAGCTGCCATTGGCCTGGATGCTGCCGTGCCATTGTTCGGGGTTGGCCTTGTACCAGTAAGCTGACGTGCCCAGGCCCGCGCCGGTAACCCGATCGGGCAGGCCGTCGAGCCACAGCAGCTTCGAATTTTCGAGACCCTTGTGATAGCCGATATCGCCGCGGATTTGCCAGTCGCCGCCCAGCTTGCGTGTGAGTGTGGCAAAGGCCGAAATCTCCGTGGTATTCCACAGTCCCCAGTCGGTCCCCGTGGTCTTGGAACGCGGCCAATCGGTGCGCGTGCCGTCGGCGTACCAATAAGGCAACTGCGCCCACATGATCCCGTCGCGCTCGTCGCGCTGATAGCTTGCGCCGATGGACAGGGCCGTACGGTCGCCAAGGTCGGCGTCGATCACGCCATAGAGGAGGAGGCCCTTCTTCTTTTCCAGATCGACAAAACTGTCCTGTGTATAGGCTTGAGCGACCGCGCGAGCGCGCACCGTTCCCGCGGCGTTGAGCGGCGATTGAATGTCCAGAGTCGCCGCGAAGCGGTCCCACGAACCAGCCTCGAGGCTGATATTACCTGCAAACTCGCTCTCTGTGGCATGTTTGCGGATCAGGTTGACGACCGCCGACGGATCTCCGGCGCCCTGCATCAGGCCCGCGGCGCCGCGCACCAGTTCGACGCGTTCATATTGCGCAGTGCTGGTCTCGCCAAAGCCCACATTGCCATTTTCGAACGGCGCGCCGTCGAGCTGGAAATTCTGAACCTCAAAACCGCGTGCGGTGATCGCACTGCGGCCACGGTCGACGTCCTTTTTGGAAATGCCAACGGTAAAGTCGAGTGCGTCGTTGATCGTATTAAAACCCTGGTCCTGCATCTGCTGCTGCGTGATGACGCTGATCGTCTGCGGCGTTTCGAGCGGGGAGAGGGGAAGCCCGGTTGCAGCGGTGGGCTGGTCGGTGCGGCCATAACCGGTCACGACGATGCCGTCTTCCGCGCCGTCATCCGAGGATAGCGGTCGCTCGGCCTGCTGCGCATGGAGCAGGGCCGGAGCGCACAACCAGGCTGATCCGGTCAGCAGCAAACGAAATGAACGGCGCATCTTTTTCCCCTTTTTGTGGATCGTCCCGGATCAGGTGAGGGGCCATTAATGCGACTAACTCGCATTTGCAAGGTGTGCGGAGACCTGGTCCGGCTTTTTGTTCCCGATGCGATGCACGGCCTGTCGCTGTAACAAAAGCACTGCTGCAGGGCATTTATTATTGCAAATAAGTCGCAATAGGTAATAGGAGGCCGATGCCGATCATCTGGCCGCGGCCGTTTCCGCGTACATTCCCGATCCTTCGCATAACGGCCCGTTTGCTGTTGGCGTCGGTCGGCGGCTATGCCTTGGCCGTCGCGCTGGCCTTTGTCCTTGCGCGCGGATTGCCGATGCCGCGAGCCGAGGCGACGGTCACTGCCTCGCTTGCCGCCATTCTTGCGATGCCCGCCGCGGCCATCTGGGCTTATGCCGTACCGCGGCTTTGGCAGGCGGCGGCAGGCATATTGGGGCTTGCCGCGCTGTTCGCCGGCGTCGCCGCGCTGATCGGGCAGCCGGGATGAGGCAGGGGTTCCGCCAATCGATGGCCGGGCTGCACAGCTGGTCCGGGCTGATCCTGGGATGGTTGATGTTCGCGATCGTGCTTAGCGGTACGGCGACCGTATTCCGGTCCGAAATCAGCGGCTGGATGCGGCCGGAAATTGCCGGCGCGGCGCCCCCCGATGCCGCGATCGAGGCCGCCGTCGGCTGGCTTGGCACGCATCATCCCAAAGCGGCTGGCTGGTATCTGACGGCTCCCGACGACCGGATCCTGACGACGCAGGCGGTGTTCGACGATCCGGCGGCGCCGCTCGGCTATCGCGACATCGCGCTTGATCCGGTCAGCGGCCGCCCCGATGTGGCGCGCGAGACGCTGGGCGGCGAATTCCTCTATCGCTTTCACTTCGATCTGCAGCTGCCCTATCCTTGGGGCCGCCTCCTCGCTTCGGCCGCAGCGATGCTGATGTTGATCGCGATCATCAGCGGCATTCTGACGCACAAGCGGATTTTCAAGGATTATTTCACCTTCCGGGCGGGGAAGGGCAAACGCAGCTGGCTCGACGCCCACAATGTTCTGGGCGTACTGGCCTTGCCCTTCCATCTGATGATCACCGTCACCGGTATCGTCACGGTGCTGACGCTCGTCATGCCGTGGGGCACCGTCGCGAGCTACGGCGACGATCTGAAGACGGCCTTTGCCGAAGCGTCCCCGGGTCTGGTGAGCCGCGATGCGGCGGGCCGCCCGGCGCCGATGGCCCCGATCGGGCCGATGCTGGCCGCGGCGCAGCGGCAATTTGGCGAGGGGCGCGTCGGGCGGGTCAGCATCGCCAATCCGGGCGACGCGCATGCGATCGTGACCATCGGCAATCAGGACGGCGATCAACTGGCTTATGCGGCGAAGACGGTGACGTTCGATGGTTCGACCGGCCACCTCATCAGTCGCTACACAGAAGCGCGGCCGGCGCGGCAAACCTATGATGTGCTCTATGGCCTCCATATGGGACGTTTCGCGCCGCAGGTGAGCCGCTGGCTATATTTCCTGTGCGGGCTCGCGCTCGCCGCGACGATCGCAACGGGGCTTGTCCTCTGGGTCCGGTCGCGGCCGCAGGCGCGAGGAGTGGGCCCGTGGCTGGCCGCACGATTGAATGTCGGCGTCTTGACGGGGGTACCGATCGCGATCCTGTCCCTCCTCTATGCCAACCGCTTGCTGCCGGCGCAAATGCCCGGCCGCGCCGAAGCCGAGGTGAGCGCCTTTTTCTGGGCGTGGAGCGCGACGCTGCTCTTTGCCACATTGCGTCCGCCGCAGCGGGCGTGGCGCGAAGCCTTTGCGTTCATGGCGCTGAGCGCCGCCGCGTTGCCGTTCCTGTCGTTCGGGCTGACCGGACGCGGGTTGTGGGCCGCCGTCGCCGCGCAAGACTGGCTCTTCACCGGCTTTGATCTGGTGCTGTTCGCCTTGGCGGCGTTCGCGCTGACAATCGCGCGAAAGGCGCGTGCTACGTCGGCGGGCAGCTTGCCGCAGCGCCGTCGCCGATCGATTCAGCCATGAATGCCTTCGCGGAACTGCCGTTGGCCTTTGGCGGCTTGTCGCTGATCAGCCTGTCGATGCAGCGACATGCGCGCGATGCCGGCTTTACAAGCAAGCCGCGCTGGCTGCGCGGTCTGGGCTGGGCCGTGATGTCGCTGTCGCTGGTCGTGGCGCTCGCAGCACCCAATTGGCGATTTGCACTCGTCGAATGGATCGGCCTTGCCGCTTTCGCGGCCGCGCTCGTCGTTGTGGTTCTTCACTTTGTTCCACACGCTTTGCCGCGTTTGGCAATCGGCGGCAGCGTAATCGGAGGCTTCGCCGGCTTCTTGCACCTGTTGCAATAGCGGTTTGGCATATGGCTCAGGCGTTCGGTCATTCCGCCAAATCCACGGGGGATGGCCATCGTCCGCAAAGCGTCGGAAACCGCACACCTTGTGCTTGATTTGTCTGCAGTTGCGCAGTTCGACACCGACAAGGCGTCCCGGAAAGACCCGGACAAAAAAGCGCACATACCCGGAATTGCGCGCCGCCTGTGCCGCGGGGATGCGCTCAATTAACGTGCGATGGCGGCGAAAGCTGGCGCCTGCGCGAACCGAAGGTCACGACTAACCCTTTGGAAATGAACGACCAGGTGCCGGGATGAGCCCGGCATGGCGATCCTTCGCCTACCCCCCGGAAAGGACTTGCTGTGCTTGGGTCTTCTTCGTGCTGTCCACCGTGGCGGTCGTCCCGAGGGACCGGGGAGAACGGGTTTCGCCACGCTGTCCAGACACGTTCGCTATCTGTGATCCATCGCCGGAAACTGTCCGGCCGGTAAGCGGCCAAATCAGGAATTCCCGGGTTTGAAAGAGTAGTGAGCCAAAACTTCTTGCATATGGCGCGTTTCCCGGCCCTGTTCCGGGCAAGGATATTGGGGGCGAAGCAATGGACCGTCTTGAACATGGCGACTGGCGGTTGGTTCAGGAGCTATTCGAGCAGTTGATAGACGTCCCGCCTGGTATCCAGGCGAAGCGGCTGGCCCGGTCAGGGCAGTCCCCGGCCATCATTGCTGCCGCAAGAAATTTGCTCCTGTCTTCGCGAAGCGAAGGGATATTGGATGGCGAGCCGCCGCTTCTGGGCCTCGAGAGGGCGTCTCCCGACTTTACGTCCTTGAGCGAGGGGCAGCATGTCGGCGGGTTTGTTGTTGAACGGCTGATCGGGCGGGGCGGTCTGGGCGAGGTTTATTTGGCGCAGCGGGCGAGTAGCGATTTCACGCAGAGGGTCGCCCTGAAACTGTTGCGTATCGATGCCGCCGAACGGGCGGAGAGCTTCACGCGCGAGCGCCGGCTGTTGGCACGGCTCGATCATCCCGGGATCGCCAGGCTGATCGACGCTGGGGTCGCGCCCGATGGTCGGCCCTATATTGCGATGGATTTCGTCGATGGTGAGCCGATCGATGGCTGGTGCGCCAGGCATGGCGTCGACCTTGATGCGCGGCTCAATCTGTTTCGCGAGGTGTGCGAGGCAGTCGGTTATGCCCACGCCAATCTGGTCGTTCACCGCGACATCAAGCCGTCGAATATCCTGATCGACGCGGGCGGCAAGCCGCGTCTGCTTGACTTCGGGATCGGCAAGTTACTCGATGACAGCGCGGCCCTGCCGGCCACGACGCAGGCGATGCTGACGCCCGACTATGCCGCTCCCGAGCAACTCGACGGCGACGAGGCGACCGCTGCGACCGACATCTATGCGCTCGGTGTCGTGCTTTATGAACTGGTCAGCGGCAAAAGCCCCTGGCGCAGCGGGAAGGCTTCGGTCCCGGCGATGATCCGCCGCGTACTCTATGAAGATGCGATACTGCCGAGCCGGGCCGCGGCGCAGGACGATGCGCCGGTCCCTCCCGCCAGGATCAGCGGCGATCTCGATGCGATCGTGATGAAAGCGATGCGGCGCAACCCCGCCGAGCGCTATCTCAGTGTCAGCGCGCTTGCCGAGGATATCGGGCGCCATCAGCAATATCTGCCGGTCCATGCCCGCGACGGATCGACACGTTATATGATCGGGCGTTTCATCCGCCGCTATCGCTGGGGTGTCGCGGCAACCGCGGCTGTGCTCGCGGCCCTGCTGGTTGGCGCAGCCGGCATAGCGTGGCAAGCAAGGCAGACGGCTATCGAACGCGACGTCGCCCTCGCCGAGGCACGGCGTTCCGAAGCGATCAATCGCATGCTGACGGTCATGATGCGCGACACGGTGCAATCCGATGGCGGCGAGAATCTCACCGTCAAACAGATGCTCGACCAGACCTCGACCCGCCTTGCCAATTCGCTCGACACAGGCACGAAATCGGCCGACCTGATCGTCACGCTGTTCGATCTGTATGTGAATCTGGAAGATAGCGCAGGAGCCGATGCCCTGATCCGGAAAGCGCTCGCCCGGGGTATCGGTCGGGGAAATCCGGTCGCCACCGCGCAACTCAAAATGCGCGCGGCCTCATCGGCGGCGGCACTCGGGCGGACTGACGAAATGGCGCCGCTGCTCGATGCCGCCGAGCCGGTTTTTCAGGCCGATCCCGCCCGCTTTCGGCACGAGCTGGTCGAACTCAACCTCAATCGCGCCCAGCTCTGGCGTCGTACGGGGCGGCTTGACGATGCGATCGCATTGCTCGTCCGGACTTTGCCCGACGCCGATGTCGTCTTCGCCGAGAGCCACCGCGATCTGCTGACCGCCTATAATAATCTGCTTGTCTATATGGCGGAGGCGAACCAGCTTGACGCCATGCTCCCCATTTTCGACCGCGCGAACGCCGTGATCCGTCGCACCGGCCAGGAAGCGAGCATGCAGGGTCTGGCGATCACTCAGCTCAAAGGGGTGCGTTTGTTGAAGCTCGGCCAGCCGGCTGCGGCAGAGAAGATTGTCGAGCGCGTCGCCGAACGCCGCCGCGCCGTGTTCGGTCGCTCGGCGGGCCTTGCCGTCGACCTGTTGCAACTCGGGCGGGCGAAGCTCGCGCTCGGGAAATTCGCGGAGGCGAAGGTCATTTTGTCCGAGGCTTTGCCGATGGCTGCCGATAATCTCAGCCCCTCTGCGCCGCCAACGTTGTTCATCGCATCGGGCCTGATCGAGGCGGAGGCAGAGGCGGGGGATGTCGCGGGCGCGCGCCGCACGATGGCCGCCACCGAACCACTGGTCGCGGCTTTACCCAAACCGGGCCTGCCGCAGGCGATCTTCGCGCGGGCCAAGGCGCTGCTCCTGCTGAACGAAGGGAAGGTCGCCGAAGCGCGGCGCGAGGCCGATCGGTCCGAAGCGCTGTTCCGGGCCGAGGGCGCGGCGGGATCATCCTACCTTAAATCCTTCCCGGCGCTCCGCACGCGGCTGAACGAAGCGAGCTAGATCAGTTCGTCGCCATTTCATGGTGGATCCAGGCGCGCGCCTGTACCCACCAGCGCCTTACGGTGCGATCGGTGACGCCCAGCACGTCGGCGGTCTCCTTTTCGTCCATGCCGGCGAAGAAGCGGCAGTCGACAACCTGCGCCAGATTGGGGTCCTGCCGCTTCAACCCCTCCAATGCATCGCCCAGTCGGATTACCTGCTCATCCTCGGGCACGGCCGCAGCGGGTGAATCGAGACTCTCGACGAAGCTGAATGTCGGGGCGTTACGTTTTGACGCCAGCCGCGAACGCGCCGCGTCGATCAGGATATGGCGCATCGCGGTCGCCGCACAGGCCAGGAAATGCGATCGGTTTTCCCAGCCGTCGCTTTTACGCAGCTTCACATAGGCTTCGTTGATCAGCGCCGTCGTCTGCAAGGTCTGTCCGCCCCCGGCCCGATAATGCTCGCGGCGGGCGATGACGTGAAGCTCTTCGTAGAGGCTGGCGACGAGGGCGTCGGCCTGGCCCGGCATCTTTTTTTCGGGCGGCCTGTCCGCTTCCTCGGAAATAACCCGTCTCCACTTTCTGCCTGATGCCTCGGTCGATCTTCGCAGGTCGGCGGGGGCAAGGCAAGCGCGGTCGCCGTCGGCGTACGCGTGTGAGGGGGAGGGGCGCGGCGACAGCGCTCACCCGGCGGGTCCAAACGCTCAACCATGCGCGCAGCCTACGCTGCTGCGCTAATAAGGGAAGATATCATGCGGAAATTGAGCCTGCTTGCCGCCGCCGCACCATTGGCACTCACCGCCGCCCTGATGCTGCCCGGCGTGGCCCATGCTGATCCCGATCAGGTGATCTGTGTCGATACGGATGGCAATCCCACCGGAACCGTTTCGGGTTCCGACACCACAAGCTGTGGCCCGGGCGCGATAGCGCTCGGTTCCAATGCGACAGCGATCGGATCGGGTGCCCGGGCAGGATCCGGTTTGCTAGGCGATTTTGGTTCGACGGCCGTTGGGAAAGAAGCGCAGGCTTATGGCCCCGGTTCTGTGGCCATCGGTTTGCTGACGGCGACAAACGGTCGCGGAGAAAATATCGCAATCGGGGGACCGGCACTCGGGTTCGTAACGACAAACACGATTGCCAATGGGCGCGGGAATGTTGTCATCGGAAATGGCGCCCAGGCAGGCATGAGCCCCAATTTCAACAAATCCGAGGGTGCGATCGCGCTCGGCTATCGGGCCATGTCTGACCGGGACGGCGGCATCGCGATCGGGTCGGACAGCTATAGCAATGGTCTGGGCGCCGTAGCGGTCGGATTGGGCAGCCGTACTGCGGGGCAGGGCGCGATTGCCATCGGGCAGGGGGCCTATGCATTCGACAACAGTATTGTGCTGGGCAAGGATTCGAACAATGCGGTGGGCGCCGGAGCGAGCCGATACGAACGCGACAACGTCGTCTCGGTCGGAAGCGGAAGTACCGATTTTGGCGGATCGATCTTTCAGCGGCAGATCATTAACGTCGCGGCGGGGACCGACGCGACCGATGCGGTCAACAAGGCGCAACTCGATGTGGTGGACGCAAAGGCGACTGCCGCGCAGGTGACCGCCAATTCAGCGCTAGCAGTAGCAAATGCGGCGACGGGAAGCGCCACCGGGGCCCAGGCGACCGCCGACGCCGCCGTTGCCAACGCCGCCGCGGCACAGACCACCGCTGACGCAGCGCGAACCGAGGCAGCGGTCGCACAGGGCACGGCCAGCGCCGCGCTTGCCAATGCTGCAACGGCTCAGGCGACAGCGACGGGCGCGGCGGCCGATGCGAGTACGGCGCTCGCCCGGACCGTTGTGCAGGACGGGCGGATCACCGCCGTGGAAGACGTCAACACGGCGCAGGTGGCACAAATTTCGGCGGTGCAGACGGTAAACGCCGCGCAGAATGGCCGGCTGGCCTCGCTTGAGACGATGACCTCGGCCGCCATCCCGGCGTTGCAGGCGCTGACCGCTTCGCACAGCGCCCGGATCGGCGAGCTTTATGCCATCACCGATCACGATCGTCGCGAAGCGCAGCGCGGCACGGCAGCGGCGGTGGCCCTGACCGCTGCCCCGATGCCCTCGGAACCTGGCAGGACAAGCTATACCTTCAATCTCGCGACCTTCCGTGGCGAGCAGGCAATGGGGGCGTCGTTCGCCCATCGCTTTGATACGGGCGCGCCATTGGCTTTCACCGCCGGCGTCTCCTACGCGGGCAGCAGCAATACCGCGGTGCGGGTCGGCGTCGCCGGGGAGTTTTAAGCGCCCACCGGTGTGCAATGTCCCCGCTACGGCGGCGTGGCCGGATTGGTTGCCACGCCACCGGATTGCCGGATTTTTGCGCGGCTTTTCCTCCGGGTAGTTGGGGGGCGGGAAAGTTGCGGGGCCCATGTCCGCTTTTCAGCCATTTTCTCGTTTTGCACTGGAAGTCCGTTGCCGGGCGAGATGAAGGAGAGGAACGATGCCGAAACCGGGTTGGCTCGCGGGAGCTGCGCTTTCCCTGTTGTTTGCCGCTGTTCCTGCCGGGGCGCAGCTTGATGCCGAGCCGGGTGTCGCCCGTGCAAACATACAAAAACTCTCCCCGACTGCACAACGTGTCGGTGAGATTGAAGACAGTGATGCCGGGAACGACGCCGGTCTCGATCGCGGACCGGCCATCAGCAACCGGCTTGGCGCGAACAGCGGTGCGAACTCAGTCGGCCGTCAATCGACAAATAGCGATCGGGGGAGCGCGAACGGTGGCGCCGCCAGCCGCGGCAGGAACGGCGGAGGTGCGGAGTATAATTCGGGCAATGGACGCAATAGCGAGGGAGCGGGCTTCAATTCACGCGAGGGCCTCAACGGCGGTGGCGCGGGTCTGAACTCGGATGGTGCCGGTCTCAACTCGTCAGGCGCCGGAGGCGACGCAGGCGGTCGGAACTCCGACGGGGGTAGCGGCCCCAATTCCTCGGGCGGTGCTTTCAACAGCCATGGCGGGGGCGGGAACTCGGAGGACGGTCTCAACTCGGGCTCCAGCAGCCTGAACAGCGGCCGTGGAGGCCGCAATTCCGACGGCGGCAGTTTCAATGAGAACGGGGGCGGGCGGAACTCGGGCACGGGCAGGCACAATTCCGACGGAGCGGGCTACAACTCGGACGCGGGCGGATTGAACTCGGGCGCGGAAGGCGGCTCCAACCCGGATGGCGGCAGCCTGAATAGCGACCAGAGCGATCGCAACTCCCGGGGAGGGCGGGGTGGTTCCGGCAATGATAGCGGCGGATCGAACAGCGGCAGCAGCGCGAGCGAAGGGAACCGCGGCGAGCAGCAGCGCAATTCGGGCGATCGCGGCACCACGAATGATCAAGCCAGCTCAAATGACAACGGTCGCGGGGATGACGACGGCGGCGGAAACGACAACGACAACGATAACCGCGGCGAAAAGGGGGGTGGCGGCAACAATTCGAACGGCAGCCCTGACCGGCCCGAGGAAGACTATGGCAACTCGGACAACGCCGTCAGCGGAGCATTGGCCGGCCGTCGCGTTCGCGATGTCGTTGGACGCGGCCTCGGACGTGATGTCACTGGCGAAAACCGTGATGCGGAACGGCAGGATAATGGTGACGCCGGGACCGTGCTGGGCGGATTGCGCAATGTGCTGACCGGTGACCAGGCGATCAGCGCGCCGGGTGCGGAGGGCGTGTCGCCGCTTCTCCGCAAAATCGTCAGGGAAGCCCAGGAAAGGAAGAAAAGCCAATGACCATCTTATCTGAACCCATGGCGAGGTTCATGCTTTCGGCATTTGTCGTGATCGCTGCGACCTCGTCAACGGCAGCGCAGAATGGGCCGGCCGATGTCTTTTCCTTCGCTTCGGGGGCTCGGCTCGTGTCGGTCCCGAATGAGGAGGAGATGACGCAGATGGCGTCGAGTCCGCTCAACCTCATCGACGATACCCCCGCCACCGACTGGACGGGCGACGCGGGCGAGGTCGCTTTCGTGCTCGAACTGGCAGAAACGACTAGGCTTGGCCGCATCGCCTTTGACACGGCCGGGCTCAACCGCGACCGCAAGGCACCGAAAAATTTCACGGTCGAAGTCTCCGAAACCTCATCGCGCTCCGGCTTTCGTCCGGTGTTGAGCGGGACGCTCCAGATGGCGCGAAACAACCAGAGTTTTGCTTTCAAGCCCGAGGAACGGCCAACCGCACGCTGGGTCCGCCTGACGCTGCATGGCAATTATGGTGACGACTATCAGGGTTTCACCGGGTTTCACGGCTATGGCGAACAACTGACCCGCGATGCGGCGCTCACCAATCTTTCGGGAAACTATGACGGCGCGAGCGGTTGGGGATGGATCCATCTGGTGCAGTCGGGCAACCGCGTGAGCGGCTGTTACCAATATCAGAATGGCGCCTTCGACGGCGTCATCGACGGACGTGTAATGCGTCTGACCATGCGCGACGAAGGGGCCGAGCCGCAAACCGGGCTGTTCCAGTTTTCGCCCGACGGGCGAAAACTGGTCGGCATCGTCCGGACGGAGGGCGCGGCCCATCGCGACGGCTATGCGTCCTATTACAGCGCGGAAAAGACCGGCAATCGTGCCGGGGGTTGCTGAGGAGACAGGGCATGAGGAAATGCATGGTTCTTGCGCTGGGTCCGGCGCTGGCGCTCGCCGCATGCGGCGGCTCGCAAAGCGCCGGTAAGGACGAAACATCCAAGACCGCAGTATCCGGATGGGATGCAACCGATGCCTGCAAACTGCTCGACAAGGCAGCGCTGGGCGAGGCGCTCGGTGATACGGTTACCGAGACGAGCCTGGCCTTCGTCCATCAGCTGACCGCGACCGAAGCGGCGACCTCGGAATGCACCTACAGGCTGAAGGGGGGCGGTACGGCGACGCTCATGGCCCGTCGCTCACCGATCGCGGACAACACGCCCGAGACAATTGCGCAGACGCGCAAGGCCACGGAGGCGACGATGCGTGCGTTCAGCGCCAAGGCGATTGAGGATGTCCCGGACCTCGGCAAGGCGGCTTTCTTCGTGCCGGGAATCAACCAGATGAATGTATTTCTCGATGACGAAAGATTCGTGATCCTGACCGTGGGCCCGGTGCCGGGAGATCGTGTCAGGGATATTGCAGCGGGCTTGGTCGAGCGGGTTGGCGGCTAGCGCGGCGGCATGGCCATCACGCGGAAAAACGAGTGCAGGTTATCAGGGGACTGGGGGAATAGCTCCTGTCGATCTTCGTCTTGATGCATCGACGGGTCGAAGGACCAAAGAGCTGTCTCGACAGGGATTTCCAGGAGTCGGCCGCGGCGGGGTAATCGACAGCGGCCCTCAGCACATCGGATGCAATTCGGTCTCGATCATATTTGTCCAGGGATTGGCAGGATTTGAGGAAATGATCGATTCTGGTTCGCAGAGTTTTCCAGTTCTTCGCGCTTTCCTGCTCGAAGTCTGGCTTGATAACAACGCGCGTTCCGCACTTGTGGAAATCGATTCCGTTGCTTGCAAACAGGATCGACAGGAACAGTTCGACCTCAAATCCGTCGTCGATCATCACCAGCTTGAAATCGCCCCTGCCATTTCTCCACGCCAGTTTCGCTTCTTTTGCGGGTGGTAACGCGTGCAATAGCGGAGGATCATAGTCCGGCTCTACGTTTCGAATAACCTGAAAACTGCCGAATTCTTTGGTCGCGTCGGGCGTAGAATCCTGGTGCCACCCGATGCTGTTTTCCTGCTGTCCCGAAGACTCGCCGGTTTGTTGTTGCGCCGATACGCCGACAAGAAACAACGCCGCGATCGAAGTCGCTGTAATGAAAGTTCGAGATAGCATTACTGTGGATTGCGCCAATTTCTTTATGTTCGCAATCGGTCGATTTACGTCCTGGCCCTCGCCACATGGGCAATGTCCGCTATGACTGGTTCTTCCACCAAAAGCGAAAGGTCTCTGAACGCCAGCCCCAACTCTCATTTCCTCGCACAGGGCGGGGCTATTCGGTCATCGCAGCATCAATTATGGCTCTTCGCCTTGCCGATGGGCCGATCGCCGATGATCATTCGCGTTCGGCTTTATAGAAACGCCTCGGAGAGCCTGACCGCCCCCTCGGGCGCCTCGTAACCGGGAATTTCCCAGGCTACATCGTGAACGACGGGTGCGGCCGGAAGCGACCGGCGCCGAAACAGATTGGCGCGCCACTCCCAATCCTGTTTTTCGAAATTCCAGTGCTTCTTGGGTACGAACTCGGCGAGAGCCCACACAGGTCCCATCCCGTAGTGAATCTTGGCGGTCGGGCTGGCCGGGGCATAAGAGCCGGGCGAACGCCCGAGCACCTCGTCCAGTCGCGACTGGTCCACCAGAAGCCCCGCCTTGATCGCCTCCGCAGCCATCCAGGCGAGCGGATATTTGGACATACCGCTCTCGGCTTCGGGCCATCCTCCGCCGACATCGCAATGGGTGCCGGGAAACCAGACTTCCTGGATATCGCGCCGATCGTCTTCCTTGAACCAGTTGACGCGGAAGAAGCCCCGCCGTTCATCGAGGGCCTTCGCATGCCGTACGATCGCGACATCGGGATTGTCCCGCCCGTACGGGATCGTCAGCGGGCTCCCGATCCAGCCGACCGAATTGACGGTATCCCATACGCCCAGGAAATGCGTCTTGCACGCGCGGCTGGAGATTGTCCGCTTGAAATCGCGTGCGAGCCCGGCCGCGGCCGCATAAGGGGCGCCCTCGCTGGCTTTGGCCAGCGCCCAGAGCATTTCGACGGCATAGGGAACGAGCGCGTCGTTGCCGCGCGCGGCAAGGCCATAAAGACGCAGCATCGCGCTCACGACGCGCGCCGTATAAGCGCCGCGGCTGAACCCGAAGATATAGACCCGGTCGCCCGGCTCATAATGATTCATAAGGAAGCGATAGGTGTCGGCGATGTCGTCCTGGAGGCGATAGCCGAAGGCAAGGCCGGCGGTGCGGCCGAGCCAGCCGCCGGTCTTCGTTCCAATGCCGCTGGGCGCCCGCGTGCCGATGCCGGGGTGATAATAGACGAGCTGCAGGTCCTCGGTTTTGACGAGAGCGTGGAAGAGCTTGATGACGCTCGTGCGGTCCTTGGAGAATTGGTTGGACGTGCCGTCGCAGCACAAGATGATGTTCCGGGCCATGATGTTCGCCTATCGCAGATCGATGGTGATGACCTGGCAGAGCTCGGCCGGGTGGAGGTCCTGCGTATCGAACAGGGTGCTGTCGGCCTTGAGGGCATTGACCAGGGGAATGCGGGGAACCTCGGTCGGTGCTCCATTCTTGCCGCCATGCTTGCCGGCCATGGTCGACATGATCGTCTTCAGCCGGTCCGGCTTGTCCGCCTTGCCGCGCTTCCGGAAGCGTTGCCACATCGACTTGGGGGTTGCATTGAGGCTGCCGTGATGGCCGACCTTGTACAGATCGACATCGTCGAGCAGATCCGCGAGATCCGACTGCAGCGCATATTGCCAATTCTCGAGCTGGGCGTCTCCCGGGAAGAGCAGCTTCTTGCCTCCCGCCTCGAACAGCAGGATGACGCTGCTGTTGTTCATGACATCGTCGAGCGCGGTGACGATGCCCAGCATCTGCTCCTGCTCCGCAAGGTCGACCCGTTCCGCTACCCACCGCATTTCGGTGGGCAGCTTCGATTGACGGAAGCTGTCCGTCTTCTTGAGGTCCGGAAAAAGCGTGCTGGTTTTGGCTGCGGCAATCTCGTCGGTCGCGGCGAGTAGGGCCAGGTTTCGGGCCTTCAGCCAATAATCCGCCGATGTCTTCGCATAGGTTTTGATCGAGTCCGACTGCTTCAGCGTCGGCGGCCCCAGCACATGGACTTTCACATTCGGCAGGATCGCGGAAAGATCGAGGTCGCACCCATGATAGACATAGATATTATTCTCGGGCTTGCCGGCCATTGTCATGAGGTTGGTTACGGCCGACACATTCTTGATATTGTCTTCACCGACGAAGCGAAGCCTGTCGGCGAGCGGCCAGCGCGGATCGAAGCCGCCCTTGCGATCCAGCCGGTCGACCACGGCCTGCGCCACCGCATGCATATTCTCGAGCGAGGCGCGTTGCAGGGCGAAAGCATGTGCGGTGCTGCTTCCTTCGGGGCCTTCCCATCCTTCGGGCGCATCGGGCGCTTCCGTCCAGGGCTGGATCACCCTTTTGGGATTGAGGTTGCGGATGACGTCGCCGGGGCCCTTGCCATTCGCCCTCGTCGCGAAGCCGCTGATATGATCCTTGTGGCGGTGGGTCGCGACCACGATATCCAGTTCGCCGCCACATTGCAGCGCGATATCGGCAGCTACCTCGTCGAGGCTGACCTGGGTGTCGCGGGGCATGGCGGTGCTGCCGAAGTCGATCAGTATATGCCGGACGCTGTGGTCGTCATAGGCAAAGCTCAGCAGGAAGCAGTCGCCAAAACCCATTTGATAGGCACGAATTGTCGCGGTCACCGGGGTCGTCATGGCCTTAGCCTCCCATCCGCGCGAGGTGCAGGCTGGCGAACCGGTTGCGGTCGTCGCCGCGCCGTGCGCGCATCTGGCCCGTGTCGCGCAGATATTCGAGGCGCCGCTTCTGGCGGTCCCCGTCGATCAGGCCGTTTCTGATGTGATATTTGACGCGCCCATATTGATCGAACACGACGACCCCGCCGCCGAACAGGTCCGCACTCGATTTGGTCGTAAAACCCTCGGGAAGCGGGTCGATCTTGCAGATCGCCATGAGTTCGGACCCGAAGAAATGGCCGATCTGGACATATTGACATATCGTCTCGCGAAACGGGATGCCGTCGGGATCGATCCTGAGCGACGTATCGAGCGATATGACTTCGGTGTAGCCGCGCTCGGTGATGTCGAGCGCGGTGCGGTTCTCCCAGAGGAAGCGGAAGCATTCATCGACATCGCGGGTGAGGGCTTCGGCGTTGCTGCGCGAATAGCGGAGTTCCTCGTCCGTGACGAAATGAGGCCAACAGCCTTCGGCGTCGGTCTGCCCGACGGGCGGCACAATGCCGAAGTTCGCGAAGGATTTTCTGACCAATGCCCGGTAACCGAAGCGGCTGTCGTCGGGTACAAGCTCGCGGTCCGCGGTGAGCAGGCTCGCGAGAAATTGTCCGAAATCAAGATCGGTCGGCGGGCAATAGTCGATAGCGCGAACCGCCATTTGCAGGAGCTGCGCGGCTGCCTTCGCTCCTTCCTCGACCACGGCAGCCAGATTGTAGCCGCGGCGGCCGAAGGTTCCGAGATGCGAGATGCGTGTCGTCCAAAGTTCGACGAAGGCCCGTGTCATCGCAGCGACCACGACTTCGCCGCGGTTATGCGCCTCGGCCATGTCGGGATCGTCAAGGATGTCGGCGCGGGGTTCTATCTGGACCGATTGACGCAAGGCGCCGCGTCCGCCGCCCGTCGCCATTCCGATTTCGGCGCCGATCCCCATCAGGATCGATGTCCGAATAGCATCGGCGGTGACCTTGTCGGCGGAGATGAAGACCAACGGTTCGCCGGTGCCGGGCAGCCTGGTGGTCACGCCCAAACCTGCCGTGACGACTTCGGGTAGCGAAAAGATCGACAGGATCGCGACGATATCGGCAAAGCCTTCGTGAAACGCGGCCTGATCCGGGCCTGACGGTTCGGTATATCTGGAACGCAGGCCATCGAGAACGGCATGGGTCGTTTCATGCGCTACGATATCGTGGCTGAGAGCCGTGAAGACGGGGCGCTCCTTGTCGTCGAAGAAATATCCGAACATCAGGGACCGGTCGGGCTCGGAATAAAATGCGTTGGCCAGTGCGAAGGCGTGGGGCGCGATGTGGAGCTGGTGTCCGCCGGATGACCAGCCGACCCGCCGGCCGAGCGCCCGTTCGAAGACACCGAGCGTGCGCATCGCGATCGCATAGCAATTTTGTGCGTGGAAGTTCGGATTGGCGATCACGCGCGCCTGATAGTCGGGATCCGTCAGCTCCTCCCCTTCGGCGGGCGCAAAGGGGTCGAGCAGCGTGTCTCCTGTCTGGTACCGCTGCCTGTTGGCATAAGCACGCCGTTCGGTAGCATTATAGTCGACCACTTTGATCCGGTACCCGGTCGGGCCGGGGCTGAGTATTTCGGCGGGCACATCGACCTGCGCAAAGACCATCGGGCCTTTCGCACCGAGACGCAGCCCGGGATCCTTGGCGACGATCGTTAGCTTTCGTACCGGCTGAAGCGTGACCATTTGCTGAGTCCCCCGAATCGGTTTCAGTTTACCAGAAATGGTCACTTACGAATTGCATGAATGCGCCAATTTGGAAGCATTCTGCCCTTGGGATCGTTCGATCCGGAAGCCGGGTTTCGGAAGAAAGTCCGACTGGTGCGGCTTTGGGAGGCGGTCATCGCCGGGCCAGGGCATGTCATGGCGCTCGCGCTATTAGGGGCGACATGAAACAAGCGAAACAAGGCCATCAAATATATCATGATCTTGGATATCTGATTGGAATCCCGCTACCTCTTTGAAAGCCGCGATATCATCCTTCTCGATTTCTACCGGCATCCTGCCACTTCCGGCGACACCGCGCGTTTCCCGAAAGCTGTCAGTTTTCTCGTCCAAGCGAATCGATCTGCCCCTCCAGCGCGGCGATGACGAGCGCGGTGTAATCGGCTTTGCCTGCCGTGCGTGCGACCACGGGGAGCCCGGAGAGGAAGCCCGTCAGGCTCGATATCATCAGGATGGCGCGCACCTGCGCCTCGGTTTCGGCCAGACGCCCGTTCGCTGTCTGGATGATCAGATTGGTGGCGAGTTCGATCCCCGGGCGCCAAAGTTCGGCATAGAGAATCTCGAAGGCGGGGCCGGGGCTCGCGATCTCGCGCTGGACGAACAGCGACGGATTTTGCGCTTCGGGGGCTGCGAGAAGGAAGCGTGCGAGCGCCGCGAACAGGCGCTTGAGCAGGGTGCGGGCCTCACCCTGCGTCAGCGGTCCGCAGAGCGCGGCATAAGACACTTCGGCCACCGCGCCCATGCCTTCGCGATAGCGTGCGACGATTGCGTGCGCACAGGCGAGATAGAGGCCGCGCTTGTTCCCGAAATAATAGGTGAGGGCGGGCAGGTTCACGCCCGCTTCCTTGGCGATTTGCCGCGTGGTGACGCTCGCGAAGCCGCTGTTGCCAAAGGCGGTCAGCGCAACGTCGAGGATGCGCGTGCGCGTTTCCTCGCCCTTGCGATAGCCGTCGGCGGCGGTGCGGAGCGGTGTGATCGGGGGTGTTGTGCGGGCCATCGGCAAGTGCTTCGTCCGTTTCGCTTGAATTTATATCAACTGATATATATGAGAGACGACATCTCGTCGAGAGGGAGATGGACATTGATCACACGTGCGGCGCTCGACAATCTTTGGACCAGGGTGGAATCGCAACGCGAACGCGTTCCCGCGATGTATGGAAATGTCGATTTCCGGGCCGTTCCGGAACGTTTCACTGCGACGCCGGGCGATGCGACAGCCTTGTCGGGGAAATATGATCGCGACCGCGATGCGCTGCTCGCCGACGCCGACCGGGTCGAGTTCATCCGTGCCTATACGATGATCGGCGATGTCACCGCCGACGCCTATGCCGGCCTGATGCGTGAACATGGTTTTCGTGCGCTGGTCGACATGCTGACCAACGCCTGCGACCATGGTGTCGAGAATGTGCCGGGCGCACCGCCCGAACTCGTCGCCTTCATCAAGGATATGGAACGCATCCCCGACTGGCTCGACATGAAGCTGGTCGAAGAGGGCGCGCGGGTCGATCGCAATGCGGCGGCGAACCTTGGCCCGTTCATCATCCGCGGCGCCTTCATCGCGACCTTCATGAACAAATATGCCGCGCTGCCGATGGCGGTCACCGGCACGCTGTCGAGCCAGACTGCGGGACGACGCGTCAAGGATACCGCGACCTTCTTCACCACATCGGTGCTTCCGGGCGCGCTCGAACGCTTTGGCCCCGGCTTCAAATCGGCGGCGATGGTCCGGCTGATGCATTCGATGGTGCGGGCGAATGTGCTGCGGCGCCCGAAGGACTGGGACATGGGCGTCTATGGCATCCCCATTCCGCAGGTCGACCAGATGCCCGCCGGGCTGATCTCGGTCTTCCTCCTCTCGTACAAGATGATCGAGGAAGGGCGCACCCAGTTTACGCCGCGCGAGCGCGCGATGGTCGAACTCGCGCGCTATCGCTGCTTCCTGCTCGGATTGCCCGAGGAGCTGCTCGCCGATACACCGCAGGGGATCGTCGACCTGATGAATGCGCGCAGCGGCACATTGCGCAGCGGATATGACGACAGCACCTGCGGCGAATTGCTGCGCGCGACGATGGCGGCCGACCTGCGGCCGGACAATTCGCGGGGTGCGCGCGCCCATGAAATCTTCGAACTGGCCTTTGCCAAGCTGTTCTTCGTCAAAAGCTTCATGGGCGGCGACAAGGCGAAGGCGGCGTCGATCGGCGTGAAACTGACCTCGGGCGATGTCGCGCTCGCCGCGTTCGCGGGGCTGTTCATCTATGCCCGGATGCGCCTCTACGCGCTCGCGGCCTATATTCCCGGGGTGCGCGGCATCGCCGACCGCCGACTGGTCGCGAAGCTCAAGGCGCAACTCGTCAGCTATGGCCATGCCGAATTCACGACCGACGCTGCGCAATATCGCCCGTCGGCGGCCCCCGTTCCGGCCGAGTGATGCGGGGCGCCCACCGGGGCGCCCCGAACCTCACGCCGCCGGCGCGAAGGCTTCCATCATCCGCATGGCGTTGCTGTCGATCGGCTGAATGTTCAGGTCGGCGCGAATGCGGCTGATCGGATCGGCGATGCGCTGGTGCCAGGGAACCGCGATCAGTTCCTTGGTGGTGCGGCCGTGCCGCCATCCGTCGAACATTACGGTGAGCAATATGTCGGTCAGTTCCGGCGCATCGACTGCGGCCTTGGTTGCCACCGTGGCCAGAAAGCGCGTCGAGTAATTCTGGCCGAACTGGGCCATTTGAAAGCCTGAAATCGCGACTTCGCCGGCGGGCGTGAAGCCGTAACCGCCGACCAGATGCCAGATGTCGTGAAGCTGGAGGATGCGGCGGTTAGTGCGGTTTTGCGCCGGATAGTCGCCGGGCAGGACGACGGTGTCGGCGTCGATGACCTCGATGTCATAGCCATTGGCGTTGAGCATCGACAGCAGATCCTTGGCGAGGCTGTCTGCCGCATGGCTTTCCAGATCGGCGGTGGTCAGACGCACCTCGGGCTGGGCGATAAGGTCGTGGACCCCGTCGAATTCGAGCAGCGCCGCTTCGCAGCCATCGATCATCCGCTGATCATAATGATGGCCGAGCGCGACAACGGCCAGCGTCAGGTCGAGCTCGCCATCCTCGGTGGACCGCGGCCGCTCGATGATGGTCCAGAACGCGTCCCATAAGGGTCGCGGCAGTGCGATGCGCGGCTTTCCGGCCGTCACCCACGGCAAAGCCTTTGCGATATGCGCGGCGCGCCCGGCGCCGTCGCTGCTCGCCGCAGTGGCGGCCGCGATGGCGTCGAAGATCGGCACCTGCGCGACCGGATCGACGAAGGCGGCGGTCGTCATCAGCGCGGCGAGCCCCAATACCGGCTCCTCCGCCAGCGGCGGCCGGCCCGTCTCGACCCATTTTTCAAACTCGTTGCGCATCGACATGTCGATCATGGCCAAAGCCTCCCTATGCATCTGCTGCTAGATTGCACTATAAGAATAGAATGATCAACTTATATAGCTGGCGCTTCGCGCTGCAATGATTATAATCCGGGCATGAGCGAAGCATCCAAAGTCAGTTTTCCGAGGCGAACCGCGGCGAAAGCGCGGACGCGCCAGCGTATCGAGGAAGCCGCACGACGCCTGTTCGTGACGCTGGGCTATGGCGATGCGACGATGGCGGCGATCGCCGACGCGGCCGACATCCACATCACCACATTGTTCACCCATTTTGCGTCGAAGCGCGACCTTGCCGCTGCGATCGCGGTCCGGGCGGGCGAGCGTTTCGAGGAAGTGGTGACGACGCAGCGCGCGCAAGGCGTGCCGGTGCTGTCGTTCTGGCGCAATCAGGTCGCGCGGATCGCGCACGCTTATGAACGCGACGGTGATGGTCAGATCAACCTCGGGCGCGCACTTGCCGGAGAGCCCGAGTTGTTGCCGGTATGGTACGGGCATCAGCGGCTTCAGATCGATTTGATGACCGACTATATCGCCGACGAGCTTGGCATCGACCCCGCGAAGGATCGGCGCGCGCAAATGGCCGCCGCGATGCTTGTGGCGGGCGGACGTATGGCGTTCGACAGCTGGATGGAAAGCGGCCGGGCAGGCGATCTGGTTGCCGAGAATGAGCGGCTGCTCGACGCCGCCGAGGCTGTGCTTGCTGGCGGCCTGCCGCTGATCCGGCGTGAGATCTCCTGACGTCTGACCGTCTGTCATCACGCTCTGACGCCGATCCGCCCGATTATTCCGCGGCGGCTTCGCCGAGCTGCCGGATATTCTCCAGATGGCGCGACCGGTTGATCGGGTAATAGGCGAGGCAGATGATCGCGATGATCGTCGCGACCGACAGTGTCGCGATATAGATGCTCGCCAGCCCGTGGAGTGCGTCGACAGGGACATGGCCCGGCCGTGCATTCTCGGGAAATTTGACAAAGGCGAGCAAGAGCCCCGCGAGCATGATCCCCATGCCCGATATGGCCTTGTTAACCATCGTGGCGGCGGAAAATAGCAGGCCTTCGGAGCGGCGGCCGGTCTCGAGCTGGATCTGGTCGGTCACGTCGGCAACCATCGACACCGCAAGAATTCCGCCCGCGATGGTCGTCATCATCCCGAACGAGAATTGTCCCATCAACAGCCACAGTAGTAGCGGGTCGCCATTGGCCGGAAACAGGCCGCCGAGACGGAGCATCAAGGGTGTGACGCTGGAAATCAGCGACAAACCGAACATCAGCATCGCCGCCGGCTTCTTGCCGAAGCGCGCTGACAGCGGCAATACCACGACAAAGGCGAGCAGGATGCCGATGATCGCGGTCGACGCGACGGTGGCAATCTGGCTGGCGCTGAGTTCCCAGAAATAGGTTGAGAAATAGACGGCCAGCGACATGTTGAGCCCTGATGCCACAGCAAAGAACAGGCTGGCGAGCAGGATCGAAATATAGGCGGGGTGCACCAATATGCCGAGCATCTCGCGCAACATCTGTTTAATCGGCATCTTCTCGACCGGCGGCGGTGGCGGGCGTTTCAGCACCTCCTTTTGCGTTCCCAGCGACGAGATCAGCACCGAAAGCATCATGATCGCCGCCGCCACCCAGGCATAGGTGACATAGCCGTCGGCGTTCAGATGGCCGACCGGCTGCGCTGCCGTTGGCTGCAGGAAATAGCCGAAGGTCACGACGGTCATTGCGATGCCGCCACACACGCCGAAAAAGAAACGCGCGGCGACCAGCTTGGTGCGCTCGTCATAGTCGCTGGTGAATTCGGCGAGCAGCGCGGTTGACGGAATTTCATAGAGGCTGATCGAAAAGCGCACGAGGATTGCGGTGGTGACCAGCCACGCGAACTGCGCGCCGTGTGCCATCTCTGGCGGCATCCACAGCAGCAGGTACGACAGCGCGATCGGCAGCGCCGCTGCATACATGAAGGGGTGGCGCCGTCCCCAGCGCGTCCGGACATTGTCCGAATATTGGCCGAGCAACGGATCGAACAGCGCATCGGCGATCATCGCGATCATGATCGCCGATCCCACCCACGCCGCCGGAAGCCCGACGACCTGATTGTAGAACAGCATCAACAGGGCGTTGAAGCCATGATCCTTGATACCGAATGCGATCGTACCCGAGCCATAGAGAAGCCGCGTCGAAAGCGGCAACGTGCCGGCCGGGCGGGAGGGGGAGTTTGCCACCCGCCGCGCCTATCGGAACCGGTATTCGATCTGGAGGCCATAGGTTCGCGGCGGCGTCAGCGAATAGCTTTGCGCGACCGCCCGCGTCGGCGACGAGGCGAGCAAATTGCCCAGCGCGCTGTCATAGCCCGTGCTGTCGAACAGATTCTTCACATAGGCGATGACGCGGTAGCGGTCGTCGCGACCCGACCAGATCGCGCGCAGGTCGACCTGATCCCACGACGGCATGCGGTTATAGTCGCGGTTGAAGATGTTGCTGTACGCCGAACTGCGCCAGACATAATTGCCCGACAGCGAGAAGGTGCCCGGTTCGAACGCGATGCTGTACATCGCGTTGAGGGCAATCTTGTGGCGCGGCGTGTCGGACAGGCGTGCCCCGTCGACGCTTTGGGGTTGCTGGCCACCGACCGCCGGACCCGACGGCTGGGCACCCGGCTGGGTCGCCAGTGGATCCTGACCGTCAACGAAGCAGCATCCGTCGTCGATCCGCGAATGGCCAAAGCCATAGTTGAACGACAGCTGCAGCGGGTTCACCGGCTGCCACGCCAGTTCGACCTCGGCGCCATAGCTTTTCGACTTGGCGAGGTTGAAGAACTGGGTGAGCTGCGCGCCGCCCGGTTGCGACACGGTCAGCGGCACCTGAAGCCCCTGATAGTCGTAATAGAAACCCGCCAGATTGACGCGCAGCTGTTTGCCGATCGTGTGCTTGTACCCGGCTTCGAAGGCGTCGATATGCTCGGCCCCGGTCTGCGGCAGCGCTGAAATCCCGCCAGCGTTGAAGCCGCCTGACTTATAGCCGCGGCTGTAGCGCAGAAAGGCCAGCTGATCTTCGGTCGGTTGCCATTCGACCGCGACCGTGCCGGTCACCGCATCCCAGCTGTTCGCCAGGCCGCGGCGCGCGATACCGGTCGCCGGATCGATCGTGACGGGCGAGGCGACACCCGGCGCGGCGGCGAGCGAGATTTGCGATGCGGTGATATCGAACGCCGGGGTCAACGAACCATAGAGGTCGGGTGTAAAGCCCGGGACGCAGCCGAGGCAGAGGATGCGGAAAAACTCGTCGCCGCTCTTCTTGTCATGGGTGTAGCGCAGCCCGCCAGTCAGCCGCAGCGTGTCGGTGATCCGGTAATCGACCTGGCCGAACACGGCGGCCGATTTGGTGGTCAGCGTCGATGCGGCATAGACGAAATCGCCGAGCGGGTTGGCGGGGCCGTTGGCCGGCGCGCGAAGCTGCAGCTGGTTGGGCGCGTTGAAGCGCGATTCCTGCGCCAGCTTTTCCTGATAATAATAGACGCCGGCAACCCATTGCAGCGGCCCGTCGGTGTTGGATGTCAGATTGAGTTCGCCGCTGCCGAAGCTTTTCTTGTTGTTCAGGCCCAGTTGCGTCGACGGAAAGACGGCGAGCGGTCCGCAGAGCGGAGCGCAAAGGCTGCCGCCGGGCAAAGCATAGGAAATGACGCTGGTGCCATCGAGCTCGTAGATATTGTCGATGCGATATTTCTGATAGCCGCCGAGCAGGCGGACGTCGAAGCCTGGCAGGCTCCATTTGATGTCGCCGGCCGCGCCGAAATTGCCGCGCATTTTTTCGGTCTGCGTCGTGTCGGCGCTGAAATGCCTGATGTCGGTCGCGCCGGGCGTCAGCGGGCTGGGATCGAGTGCGACGACCCCCGGGATCAGATAGCCGAATGCCGCACCCGGAATGATCGACCCGGTGGGGTAGGGGGCGAAATCATAGGCGCCGATCCGGTTGAGATTGCGCGGGTTGAGGTCGGTGCTGCCGGTGAAGACCTTCGCCCACGCAACGATATCGGGGCCGAGATCGGCCTCCAGCTGGAGCTCGACATAACGGCGCTTGCCGCGGCCGCCCTCGCTCACCCCGCCGGCGTCATTCTTGAAATAGCCGCGGTTCTGTTTGGAGAAAGCGCCCGCCAGCCGCGAACGCAGCCCGTTCGTCAGCTCCCCCGAAACCGCAGCTTCCACCGTGTAGAGGCCGTAATTGCCCACCGTACCGCGCAGGTCGGCTTCAAACTCGTCGGTTGGCCGTTTGGAGATGGCGTTGATCGCGCCGCCGATCGAATTGCGCCCGTAGAGTGTGCCCTGCGGGCCGCGCAGCACTTCGATGCGCTCGATGAAGAAATCGGACGCGGCGATCGAACTGGTCGAAGCGTCATAAATGCCGTCGGTATAGGTCGAGACGCCGGGGTCGCTGCCGTTGGTGTTGGTCTGGCGCCCGATACCGCGGATGAAAACGCGGTCATTGCTCGCCGAGTAACTGAGCCCCGGGGTGAAATTCGCCACATCCTGAAGCGTGTTGATGCCGGCGAGTTGGCGGGCATCGGCGGTATAGGCCGATATCGCCAGCGGCACGTCCTGCAGATTGACGCTGCGTTTTTCCGCCGTGACGACGATTTCGGCGAGGCCCGAAGCCCCCTCCGTGGCTGCGGGTTGATCCGCTGCCGCTGTTGTCCCTTGCGTCTGCGCTGCAACCGGCATCGCAATGAATGCGACGCTCGCAAACATCCAAGAAATATTTCGCATACCACGCCTCTCCCGCCGCCAGCGATCCTGCTGGTCGATTATTGGCGCGATGGGCCCGCTGATACGGATCCCACGCTATTTACAGCGAAATGCCCTCACAGCATCCCCCCGGAGACATTGTTATCGGTGTTTTATATATGAGTCTATAACCATATATTGAACTTGTGCCATTTACCGGGAAGGCGAAGCCCTTCTGGCGCATTTCCGCGGTTTTGCAAGCGCCTGCATTGCCATCCTGTCCCTCTGGCAAGCGGGTAGAGTTGGCCTGAAAGGCCTTCGCTCTCGCTAACATTGCAATTATGATATTGATTTTTCTATGATGATAGAATCAACTGCGAAGCGACGGGCGCCACGATGAAGATGGCGGATATGGGGAGAGGCAGGATGAACGGACGGTTCCGCTCGAAATATGAGTCAGAATGCGGGAGCGCCCACTGATGGTCTCCACCGGTTCCACACTCGCCGACCTCAACGCGCGTCCCGTGCCCGACTGGTATCATGATGCCAAATTCGGGATTTTCATCCATTGGGGCGCTTTCGCCATTCCGGGCTTCGCGCCGCACGTCGGCTCGATCGGCGAGATATTTTCCAAAGACTATGACCGCGCGGTTGCGATGGCGCCTTATACCGAATGGTATTGGAACGCGATCAAGGTGCCGGGAACGCCCTCGGCCGAATTTCATAAAGCCAATTATGGTGACGCGCCCTACACCGACTTCAAGCAGCCGTTCGAGGAAGGGCTGAAACATTGGGATCCCGCCGCCTGGGCCGAGGCGTTTCGCGATGCCGGCGCGCGCTATGTCGTGCTCGTCACCAAGCATCATGACGGTCTGTGCCTGTGGCCGAGCGAGGTCGCCAACCGGCATCAGCAGGACTGGACTACCCGGCGCGACCTCGTCGGCGAACTGGCCGCAGCGGTGCGTGCCGCAGGCCTGCGCTTCGGAGTCTATTATTCGGGCGGGATCGACTGGACTTTCAACCGGCGCCCGATGCGGACGCTTGGCGATTTCATCGCCTCGACCCCCGGCGGCGACTATCCGGCCTATGCGATGGCGCAGGTGCGCGAACTGATCGATCGCTACGAACCATCGGTGCTGTGGAACGATATTTCGTGGCCGACGCGGCCCGGCCCCCTGTACCGATTGTTCGCCGACTATTATCGCGCGGTGCCCGAAGGGGTGGTCAATGACCGCTGGGTCGCCGGCAGCTTGCAGCGCGACCTGCTCAAATTCCCGCCGATGCGCCGCTATGTCGATCGCAAGCTCAAGGCGGCCCTGGGCAAGCAGAGTGAGGAGGATTCCAAGGGCATCATCCCGCCGCCGGTCCCGCACAGCGACTTTCGCACCCCCGAATATGCCGCCTTCGCCGAAATTCAGATCAAGAAGTGGGAAGCGACCCGCGGGATGAGCCACAGCTTCGGCTTCAACCGCAACGACAGCGAAGCCGATTATGCCAGCGCCGAAACGCTGATCCATGATTTCATCGATGCCGTGTCGCGCAACGGCAATCTCCTGCTCAACGTCGGGCCGCGCGCGACCGACGCCGGGATTCCGGGCGAACAACTCAGCCGCCTCAAGCAGTTCGGCGCATGGCTGCGCGCGAACGGCGACGCCATCTATGGCACCAGGCCGTGGACGCGATCGGATGGCGAGACCGAATGCGGGCAGGCGGTGCGCTTCACCGCCGCGCGGGGGCGCGTGAACCTGATTTTCAAAGGCCCCGTATCCTCCGCCCAATTGGTGGTGAAGAATCTCTCCATCACGGGCACCGCATCGCGCCTCGGTGATGGCAGTCCGGTCACGCTGCAGCCACGCGGACCGGATTTGCTGCTGACCTTCGCCGGTCCTTGCTCCGATCCGGTCGGGACCGCGGTGGCGGTGTCCGGCGATGGCGTGAACCTTGGCCAGCCGCCGGTTTGACCGGCACCGCGACGGCGTGTCGCCGACGATAATCCGGTCGGCGTTCGGGGCGCCGACCGATGCACCGGGCTCGTGCGGCAGGCATGATTTCTTTTTCCCCTTCCTTCTTGATAGGGGACGGGTAAAGCTGCCTTGTCCGCAATCGCAGGCAAGGCAGCGTTGGATAGAGGGGAGGGGCGCCCTTTGGTCATAGTTTCGGGCTGACGGCCCGGGCAGGAGTTTTACATATGCGAGCGACGCTCACAAATCTCGTGATGGCGGGATTTTACGCGCGATGAGTATTACGGCCGTCGCTGCGTTTCTTTTGTTGTCCGGGACACCGCCCGTTCCCGCCGATGTGGCACCCGAAAGCCTGACGAAGGTCGAACCGCAGCGGATCGAGGCTGGCCCGGTGCCGCCGGTGGTCGTGCCGACAATCGGAACTGTCCCGCCTTCCGCTTCGGATACAGCCGCAACATCCGGTGGCGAACCGCCGGCCGAAATGCCGCCGTCGCCGGATGATATTGTGGTGACCGCACGTGGAGAGGCGCCGCCGGGCGATCCGCTGCAAGAGGTTAACATCACGTCGTACCGGATGGTTCAGTCGGTCGACAAGGCGCTCGTGGCTCCGGTCGCCACGGGCTATCAGGGCATCGTCCCCGAACCTGTTCGCGACGGGCTTGGCAATGCGCTGCGGAACCTGAGCGAACCCGTCAATTTTCTGAACTTTCTGTTGCAGTTCAAGATCGGCAAGGCCGCCGAGACCCTCGGCCGCTTCGTCGTCAACACGACCTTCGGCGTCGGGGGGCTGTTCGACGTCGCCAAGACGAAGCCGTTCGATCTGCCCTATCGCCGCAATGGCTTTGCCAATACATTGGGCTTTTACGGCGTCGAGCCCGGCCCTTTTTTCTACCTTCCGCTCGTCGGGCCGACGACATTGCGCGACATGGTCGGTAACAGCATCGACCTGCTCGTCGTGCCGACCACCGTCGGCACGCCTTTCAACCGCTTGGCTTATTCGGTTCCGACAACGGTGGTCAAGCAGCTCAACGATCGCATCGAGGGCGATGCCCAGATCCAGCGCATGCAGGAAGAAAGTCTCGATCCTTACGTCGAAACGCGCACCCTCTATCTCGAAATGCGCCAACGCGAAATCGACGCGTTGAAAGGCAAGGGCCACGACATCGCCGTTGCTGCTCCCCAAGCCGAAACCACGGCTCGGCCGGCCCAACCCTTATCCGGTCCTGTAATCCCCATCGCGGGGGAGCCGACGGGAGTTGAAACGCCGAAGGCGGATGACATGCCTCCGCTTTCAGCCAGCACCAATGCGGACATTCTTCGCGATGCCCCGGTGCCGGCCACTGTGGAATAGGCGCTACCGGCCTTTGGCAGCGTCCCTTGAGTCATGTCCGACTTTCGCAAGATGCTTTTGAATTTGCGACAGTTCGGAGTGGCTGACGGGATGCAGGATGCCCTCTTCGATCAGGCGGGCCATGTCTTCGCGATCCAAATCGAGCCATTCCCGGACAATGTCGCCGGTTTGCTCTCCCATCAGGGGAGCCGGGGCGGGCGATAGCGTCGGCTGATCGCGATGCCGGGCGGCGCGGCGTTCCGAGACAACCGGGTCGGCCAGATGGGGATGCGCGTCGCGGCGATAGCCGTCGCGCTCGCGGGCATAGACGAAATCGGGAAGGTCGGCGACGCGCAGCATCGGCGCCGCGGCGATACCGGCAGCCTGCAAGGCGCTGGCGCTATCCATAGCGTCGCGGGCTGCGATCCATTCGGCCAGCCGGTCATGCAGATCGGACGGTTGTTTGCCGAGAATCGACTGGAGCCTCGCGTCGTCGTCCGTGCCGCGGATCGTGACGACGCACCATTCATCGTCTCCGGCGGCTGGAAACACCGCGGAGGCGCGCTGCAATTGGCTGCTCGATGCAGGCAGGTCGCGCGCCACCAGATGCGATGCGAACTGCGTCAGCATCACCTCGGCCTGCGAAACGCTGGCAACGCCGCCGCGTGCGGTGCGCTCGCGCCGGATGAGCAGCGCGACCGCGCCCAATGCGCTGATCCGGCCCGCGACATGGTCGGGATAGACCGTCACGGCATCGCTGAAGCTTTCGGGATCATCGTCATAGCGCCACATCGCGGTCAGACCCGTCGCGGCGCGCACCAGCGGGCCATAGCCCAGCCGCTTCGCCCACGGCCCGGTCGGGCCGAACGCCGAACTGTCGGCCATCACCAGCCGCGGATTGGTTGCGGCGAGCAGGTCGGGACCGATGCCGAGCGAATCCAGCGTGCCGGGCTTGAAATTCGACAGCAGCACGTCGGCCTGTTTCACGAGGTCGAAAAACAGCGCGCGGCCCTTTTCGTGGCGCAGGTCGAGCCCGAGGCTGCGTTTGCCCCGGTGCCCCGCGGCAAAGCTCGTGGACAGGCCATAGGGCAGATAGGATTGGCGCGACCCGTCGGGAAAGGCCGCGCTTTCGACCTTGATGACGTCGGCACCGCCGTCGGCGAACATGCGCCCGGCTTCGGCGCCGACGACGATGACGCCGAGGTCGAGGACCTTCAGTCCTTCAAAGGGCAGGGCGATCGCCGTCGTGCCCGGAACCGGAGCCGCCGCCGTGGCGAGGGCATCCTGCGGACCCATGCGCGCGCCGTCGATGGTCAGCACGCCATTGGGCAGCGCCACACGGCTGCCGTCGGCGAGGGTGATCCCGGTGAGCGCATCTCGCGCCGCGACCTGATCGCTCGCCGCAAATTCGGCGAAGCTCAGCATCGTCGCGATGGGAACGCCATGCGCCTGGCCTTCGGCCTCAAGGTCCGCGCGCAAACGCGGCGCGAAGAACGCGCCCAGCGCTTCCTGTAGCTCCTCCGACTGCTGGCGAATGTTCATCTTCGCAAATTCAGGGGCGGCAAAGGCTGCGGGTTCGCCCATCCAGCGGAACATGCCCTGCCACTGGCGCGGCGCGAGCAGACAGATGCGAATCTGGCCATCGGCGCAGGCGAAGATCGGATATTGTGTGCCTTTCGCGGGCCGGTCGCGCGACAGCAGGTGAGCGGGGCGGCCCATCGTCGCGCTGCCGTTGATGCCATAGCCGGGGTCGAGCGCCTGCATCGCGCCGTCGAGCGCCGAAAAATCGACAAGGTCGCCGCGTCCCGAGCGCAGCGCGCGATAATAAGCGGCGGCCACCACATAGGCGCCCTGCGCCGCCGCGCATTGCCACGCTAGCTCGCCTGGCGGCAGTAACGGCGCGTGGCCGCGAATGCCCGACCGCGACAGCCCGCCCGACAGCGCGTGGAGCACCGCGTCGCTCGCCTGCCAGTCGCTCAGGCTGTTTCCGGCGCCGAAATCGCTGACGTGCATCAGGACGAGCGCGGGGTTGGCCGCGGCGAGACTTTCATAGTCCAGCGACGCTTCGGGCGGCGCGACGACGATGTTGGCGGCTGTCAACATGTCATCGCTTACCGCTTCGGCATGAACGACCTTGCCGGCATTGGCGGCAATGTCGGCGGCGTCGGGCGCGGCCGGCGGTGGTACGAAGCGATCGACCCGCGCGCCGAGTTCGGCGAGATAGCGGGTGATCGGCGCCATCGGGCCCGCGACCAGATCGATGACGCGCACCCCGGCCAGCGGGCGATCGACGCTCATGGCGCGTTCCGCTCAAATTGCGGCAGGCCGGCGGGAATCTCGACCCATGGCAGTGCCGAGGCGGTCCACACATGCACTGCGGGCGTGAAGCGGCCGGGATCGTCGGCGGTGCCCGCCTTGACGATCGCGATTTTGGGCGCGGCGGCGGACAGCGACCGGATCGGCGAACCGCAGGTCGCGCAGAACTGGCGCAAGACCGGGGCGCCGCTTTCGGTGTCGCGATCCTCATAAGTGGTGAGATTGCCGGTCAGCTCCATCGCATCGGCGCGCACCACGACATTGACCGAAAAGGCGCTGCCCGACTGGCGGCGGCAATTGCTGCAATGGCAGACCGCAACCGCCATCGGGGCGCCCGTCAGGCGGTATCGCACCGATCCGCAATTGCATCCGCCTTCGATTTCAGCCTCCGACATCGCCATTCTCCCGTTTCGCTTTTCTGGTTGCGCTTTTATCTAACGTCATTAGTTTGTAAAGTCCGTATGGAAGACCATGCTGGGCGATACGCCGGCTGGCAATGTGGTGGAGAGACGAATGAGCGACAATCTTGCGATGACGATCGACGGGCGTGCGGTCCATGCGGCCGCGACGATCGATGTGCGCAATCCGGCGACGGGCGAAGTCTTTGCTCGGGCGCCCGATGCCACCGCCGCCGACCTCGATGCCGCGGTCGCCGCCGCGACGCGCGCTTTCCCCGCATGGCGCGACACCCCGATCGCCGACCGCAAAGCCTGCCTCGTTCGCGCCGCCGACATCATCGACGCGCATGCCGACGAGCTTGCGGCGCTGTTCGTCCGCGAACAGGGGCGCCCGCTCCCCGGCGCGAAAGCCGAAATCCGCGGTGCCGCGATGTGGATGAAGGCGACGACCATGCTCGACATCCCCGTCGACGTCACCGAGGACAGCGATACCCGCCGCGTCGAGGTGCATCATGTCCCGCTCGGCGTCGTGTGCGGGATCGTGCCGTGGAATTTCCCGGTGCTGCTCGCCTCGTGGAAAATCGGTCCGGCGCTGATGGCGGGCAATACGCTCGTCCTCAAACCCTCGCCCTTCACCCCGCTGTGCACTTTGCGCATCGGCGAACTGATCCGCGACGTCTTCCCGGCGGGCGTGTTCAACATCATCTGCGGCGGCGACGCGCTCGGCCCGCTGATGACCGCGCATCCGGGCTTCGCCAAGATCAGTTTCACCGGATCGACCGCGACCGGACGCCGCGTGATGGAATCGGCGGCGAAGGATTTGAAGCGAATTACGCTCGAACTCGGCGGAAACGACGCCGCGATCGTGCTTCCGGACGTCGATCTTAACACTGTTGCGGCGCAATTGTTCGAGGGCGCCTTCCACAACACTGCGCAGGTCTGCGTTGCGACCAAGCGTCTGTATATCCACGCCGATATTTACGATGCCTTGCGCGACCGCCTCCACCAGCTCGCGAAAGACCTCCCCGTCGGCGACGGCGCAGAGCAGGGCAACCGCTACGGCCCGGTCCAGAACGAACCCCAATACCGCCGCGTACTGGCCCTCCTCGACGATGCGCGCGCCAATGGCCTGACTTTGCTCGAAGGCGGGCCGGTGCCCGATGTTGGCTATTTTGTCCCGCTGACCCTCATCGACAATCCGCCCGAGGACAGCCGGGTCGTCGTCGAGGAAGCCTTTGGCCCCGTATTGCCGCTGCTGAAATTTGACAATGTTGACGATGTTATCATGCGCGCCAACGACAGCGAATATGGCCTCGCTGGCGCGGTCTGGTCGGCCGATATAGCGGCGGCGACCGCGATCGCGCACCGGCTCGACACCGGGACGGTGTGGATCAACCAGAACCTCCAATCGACCCCCTTCACACCGCTCGCGGGTGCGAAACAGTCGGGCTTCGGGCAGGAAAATGGCGTACCCGGCCTGCTCGAATTCACCCGGCCCAAGGCAATCTTCATCCCGAAGGCGGCATGACATGGCGCAGCTGAGCCCCGCCGACGAAGCATTCCGGGACGAAGTCCGCAGCTTCTTCGCCGCCGAACTGACCCCGGCGCTTCGCCGCGCGGGGCGGCTGATGACCAGCGTCTATGCCGACCATGAATCGCAAATGGCGTGGCAGGCGAAATTGCATGCGCGGGGCTGGGCCGCCCCCGCCTGGCCCGCCGAACATGGCGGCTGCGACTGGAGCGTCGTCCAGCATCATATCTTCGCCAGCGAGCGCGTCCGCGCCGGCGCGCCGCCGGTGTCGCCGATGGGGATCAAGATGTGCGGTCCCGCGATCATCGGCTTCGGGACCGACGAACAAAAGGCCTTCTTCCTGCCGCGCATGCTGTCGGGCGAACATTTCTGGTGTCAGGGCTATTCGGAGCCCGGCGCGGGGTCGGACCTCGCGGCGCTGCAAATGAAGGCGGTGCGCGACGGCGACGACCTTGTCTGCACCGGCACCAAAATCTGGACGACCCATGCCAATGTCGCCAACTGGATCTTCTGCCTCGTCCGCACGGCGAAGAGCGAACGCAAGCAGCAGGGCATCACCTTCCTGCTCATCGACATGACCTCGCCGGGTATCGAGGTGCGTCCGATCATCATGGCGTCGGGCGAGCATATTCAGAACGAGATTTTCTTCGACAATGTTCGCGTTCCGGTCGCCAATATACTGGGTCAGATCGACCAGGGCTGGACCGTCGCCAAATATCTGCTCGAATTCGAACGCGGCGGCAGCGCCTATGCGCCCGAGATCGAGGTCGCGCTGGACGAACTGGCACAGCAGGTCACTGCGCAGCCGTCGGGGCCGGGGCGCGGATTGCTCGACGCGCGGATCGCCGAGGCGCGCATCCGCTGCGACATTCTCGCGCGGCTCGAAAACGACATTCTCTCGCGCCTGTCGGCGGGATCGCCGGCGGGAACCGATGCGTCGATGATGAAGATTCTCGGCACCGAATTGCAACAGCGCGTGACCGAACTGGCGCTCGAAGCCGCAGGGCCGCTCGCGCGCGCCTTCCAGCCCGGCGTCGCAATGCCCGGCGGGCCGATCCCCGGCCTCGCCGCCGACGATTATTGCAGCGGCGAAGTGTGGCAGGCAATCGCGCCGCTCCACTATCTCAACGAACGCGCGAGCACGATCTACGCCGGGACGAACGAGATTCAGCGCAATATTCTGGCGAAGGCCGAACTGGGGATTTAGTCTTCGATCGTTCCTCCCCATCGCGCAGCGATGGGGAGGAACTGTCAGCTCAACATCATATACCGCGCCAGATGTTCGTCGCGCGTCCCATATTCGCTCTCGATCACGGTCAGCCGCTTGAACAGTGCCGACACCGGCAGCTCCTCGGTCATCCCCATGCCGCCGTGCAATTGCACCGCATTCTGCCCGACGAACCGCCCCGCATCGGCAATCGTGACCTTCGCGGCGCTGATCGCTTTGGCGCGCGCGGCGGGGGCAAGGTCGAGCGCATCGGCGGCGAGCGCCGCCGCGGCCGCCGCGCGGCGCGCCTCGATATGCATATCGACCAGCCGGTGCTGCACCGCCTGAAAGCTTGAAATCGCCTGCCCGAACTGTTCGCGCTGGCGGCAATGGTCGCGGGTATCGCTGACCAGCCGCGCCATGATCGCGGCGGCTTCGGCGGCGATGGCGGCGGCGCCCAGATCGAGAATCTCGGGAATGTCGTCGGGGGTCAGCCCAAGGCGCGCGGTCGCGGGCAGGGACACATCGTCGAGCAATATGTCGGCGGCGCGCCGCCCGTCGATGGTCGGATAGGCCTTCATGACGACCGCATCGCGCGGCAGCAGGAACGCCGCCGTGCCCTCGGCAGTCCCCGCCGTGACGATCACGGCGTCGGCCTCGGCGGCGCCGATCGCGAGCAACTTGCCGCCCGACAGGCGCCAGCCATTGCTGTCGGCTTCGGCGTGCGCGGGGTCGCTGTCGTCGAGCCACGCGAGCGCCAGCTTCGCTTCGCCGCTCGCGACGCGCGGCAGCCAGGCCGCTGCCTGCTCGCCCTCGGCGCGGTCGAGCAATACGCCCGCCAGCAACACGCATTCGAGATAGGGCAGGGCGGTCGTCCGCTCGCCCAGCGTTTCGAGCACGGCAAACCCGTCGCGCGGCGCGAGGCCCAGCCCGCCATGCGTTTCGGGAAAGGGCAGGCCGAGGACGCCGGCGTCGGCGAGCGCCTGCCAGCTGTCATCGCCGGACTTCATGCCGTCGAACCGCGCGTCCAGCGCGTCCTTTAATTCACGCGTCATGCTCATCTCAACCCGCCTTTGCTTGCGGCGCATCGCGCAGGATGATGTCGGCGGCGCGCCACGCCATCGCCATCGTCGGGCCGTTGGTGTTGCCCGACGGGATCGCGGGCATGATCGAGGTGTCGATCACCCGCACCCCCTCGACACCGCGGACCTTGAGCGCCGGATCGACCACCGACGCGGCATCCTTGCCCATCCGGCAACTGCCGACGGCATGATAGCCGCAGGTGCCGAAACGATCATAGGCGTCCATGATCTCGGCATCGCTTTCGAAAGCGGGGCCGGGCATCGTCTCGCCCGCGATCATGCCGGCGAGCGGCGCCTGGCTGGCATAATCGCGCATGACGCGCACCGCGCCGACCATTGCTGCGCGATCCTCTTCGGTCGACCGGTAATTGGGCTGAAAGCTCGCCGCCGCATCGGGGTCGCGCGTTGCGATATGGATGCTGCCGCGCGACGTCGGGCGCAGCGGATAGACGACCGCATTGATCCCCGGCTGCTTCTCCAGCGCGGTGCGCTGCTTTTCCATGTCGAAGCTGAACGGCGCGATCAGCATTTGCGCGTCGGGGCGGTTGAGCCCGGGCCGGGTCTTGAACCAGCCGCCAATCTCGTAGGCCGCCGCCGCCATCGGACCGTCGCCGGTGAGATAATAGCGCAAGGTCGCGAGCAGCAACCGCCAGCCGCCGAACACCCGGTTCTGCGACAGCGCCGCCTTGGTGAGCTTCCATTGCAGGATGATCCCACGATGCTCGATCAGCCCTTCGCCGACCGCCGGATTGTGATGGACGACCGGGATGCCCAGCGCGGCAAGGCGGCTTTCATCGCCGACCCCCGACCGTTCGAGGATCGCGGGGCTCGCCATCGCGCCGCCGCAGACGATGATTTCGTGATCCGCGTCGATCCGCTCGCGCGCACCTTTGTAAACGATCTCGACCCCGACCGCGCGCGCGCCGTCGAACAGGATACGATCGACGGTGCGGTCGGTCAGGACGGAGAGGTTGGGGCGCTTTTCGGCGGGCCGCAGAAATGCCTGGGCCGCGCTCTGGCGCTTGCCCTTGAAGATGGTGCGCGGGGTATAGCCGATCGCGACCTGATCGTCGGGAGCGTTGACGTCGGCCTTGCGCGCCCAGCCCATCGCTTCGCCCGCCGCGACCTGCGCATCGCTGACCGGCATGCGCTGCGTCGGCATCGAGACTTTCAGCGGCCCGGCATCGCCGCGCGTTTCTCCCGCGCCCAGTTCGTGATTTTCCAGCGCGCGGTAAGCCGCGCCGATATGCTCCCAGCTCCAGTCCTTGCTCGACTGTTCGGCGATCGCGTCGAAATCGGCGGGCTGGCCGCGGACATACATCATCCCGTTGACCGAGGTCGATCCGCCGAGCACGCGCCCGCGCACCCAGGCCTCGGACTGGCCCGCGGTCGCGGCTTCGGGCTCGCTCATATGGACCCAAAGATGCCGGGGGTCCTGCATCACCTTGGCGAGCCCCTTGGGCATCGAAATGAACGGATGGCGGTCACGCGGTCCCGCTTCGATCAACGCGACGCGGATCGCCGGATTTTCGGAGAGACGATAGGCCAGAACACAGCCCGCCGCCCCGGCGCCGCAGATGACATAATCGAAGCGCATACACTCTTCCCTTTGATCCGCCGGTATTTTTCCGGTCCATCCTATCGAACGGAGGCCGTCGATACGCTCTTCATAAAAAACTATTGTCATTAGGTAAAGGGTCGAATAGGGTCAGACCACGATAAGGAGAGGAATCGTCGATATGAGCGATGTTGCAGAAGTTGCGCCCCCCGCCCGCAAGGTGACGACGCTGGCCGAACTGACGCCCAGCCAGATCGAGGCGATCCGTAAAATTCCGGCCGAAAAGGACGCGGTGGTCGAGCCGCTTGGCGCGACGCGCGCCAATGCGATCTTCACTGGCCGCACGCGCTTCGACCTCGAACAGGAAAAAATTTTCCGCCGCTATCCGGTGCCGATCACCGTATCGGCGCTGCTCGAACCCGGCAGCGTCGTCGCGTGCGATGGCTATGGCATCCCGCTGCTCGTCTCACGCACCCGCGATGGCACGATCAAGGCGTTCATCAACGCCTGCCAGCACAAAGGATCGAAAATCATCGAGGATTGCGCGGTCCACAAACAGGGCCGCATGACCTGCCCCTATCATGCCTGGACCTATGGCATCGACGGCAAGCTGATCGGCGTGTCGCGCGGCGAGGCGTTCGAGGGCCTCGACAAAAGCCAGCGCGGGCTTGTTGAACTCGAAGCGCGCGAGTGGGGCGGGGTGGTCTATGTCCAGCTCAACCTCGACATTCCCGCCGACTGGTCGCAGCTGTCGAGCCAGGTCGCCGACGACTTTACCGCGCTCGGCATCCCCTCCGCCCATGTCTATGGTCGTAAGACCTTCGACCTGAAGGCGAACTGGAAGGTCGTGCTCGAACCCTTCCTCGAGGGCTATCATGTCCAGCGGCTCCACGCCGCGTCGATCGGCGACAAATTCCAGGACGCGCCGAACATCGTCGACATGTTCGGCCCCAATATCCGCCAGGTGTCGGGGCGCATCGGTTATGTCCCCGAAATGCTCGACGAGGATGCGGGAGCGAACGTCCACAAGCTGGTGACCCACGCCTATACGGCTTTCCCCAACTGCGTCGTCGTCACCAGCCAATATTACACCAGCATCATGCTGCTCATGCCGCGTGCCGCCGACCGGACGGTCGTTGAATATTTCATGCTGACCCCAGGGCCGGCGATGACGCCAAAGGCCGAGGAGGTGTTCGCACGCTCCTATGAACTGATCATCAACGTGTTCGGCGGCGAGGATTTTCGCGCTGCCGAGATCAGCCAGGCGGGGCTCAACGCGGGCGTGCCCGAAGAGACTATCTATTGCGGGCTCGAGGCGAATATTGTCCGCTATTATGAAGCGATCGAAGCGCTGTTGTAACCAAAGACCGGCGCAGACCGGATGGAGAGGAATTTCATGGCGCAGACCTTGTCGAGCGCGATTGCATGGTGGGCGCGGATGCGCCCCGATCAGCCCGCCGTGGTGCTGGGCGGCGATCGGCTGAGCTATGGCGATTACAAACACTGGTCCGACCGCGTTGCCGCGATGCTGGAGGCCGACGGGCTGCAACCCGGCGACCGCGTCGCGATTTGCGCGACCAACAGCCTCGCTTATTGCGCGCTGATCATGGGGATCATCCGCGCGGGCGGGATCGTCAATCCGGTCAACTTTCGCTTCACCCCGCGCGAGATCCGCGATCTGTGCGAAACGAGCGAGCCGCGCTTTGCTTTCGCCGCGCCAGAGTTCGCCGACAATATGACCGCTGCCGGCCTCGCGCCGCGCCCGATGGCCGAGGTCGAGGCGCTGCGCCATGGTACGCCGACCAGCGTTGCGCACGATCCTGATCCCGACGCACCCGTCGTCATCATCGCAACCAGCGGGTCGACCGCGAAGCCCAAGGGCGTCGTCTATACTAACCGCTCGATGACCGCCTATGCGGCTAACTGGGCGCTCGAGGAAACCGCCTCGTCGCCGGGCGCGCGCGTCATCAGCCTCGCGCCCCTCAATACCTCGGCGGGCTTCGTCCAGCTGATCCATTACACGACGCAGGGCTGCACCATCTTCATGGAGCCGGCCTTCGTTCCCGAGGCGATGTTGCGCCTGTTGCAGGATGAGAAGATCAACTGCTTCGGCGCGGTGCCGACCTTTTTCGAAGCCATCGCGCGCTGCGACGGTTTCGCCGATGCCGACCTGTCGTCGATCCGCCTCGCCACGGCAGGGGGGGCGCGGGTCAGCCGCCAGTTGCTCGACGCCTATAAGGCGAAGGGCATCATCATCCGCCAAATCTATGGCCAGACCGAAGTGGGCGGCAATGCGACGATGATGCCCGAGCATCTCGCGCTCGAAGAGCCCGAGAAATGCGGCTGGGGCGGTGTCTTCATGGAATTGCGCGTCGTCCGTCCCGGCGGCAGCGACTGTGACCCCGGCGAGCCGGGCGAAATCCTGATGCGCTCGCCCGGCATGATGCAAGGCTATTGGCGGAACCCCGAAGAGACCGCGAAAGTCATCAAGCAGGGCTGGCTCCATTCGGGCGACATCGGGACCCTCGACGAGCGCGGCCTGCTGACCTTCGTCGACCGGCTCAAGGATTTGATCATCTCGGGCGGGCTCAACATCTCGGCGGCTGAAGTCGAGCGGGTGGTATGCGAATTTCCCGGAATCGTCGAGGCGCTGGCGATTGCCGCACCCGACGCGAAGTTCGGCGAGACCCCGTTTGTCGTCTATCACGCAGAGGCCGAGGTCGATGTCGCGGCGCTGATCGCGCACTGCAACTGCAATCTCTCGAACTACAAGGTGCCGCGCTACGTCGCCTTTTCGCCCATACCCTTGCCGCGTCTTGCGACCGGGAAATTGTCGAAGCCGGCGGTGCGCGAGGCTTATGCTGGCGCCCATGAAAATATGGAGCGCGTACGATGACGGCTTCCCTTGCTGCCGGTTCGCCGGTGCCGCCGCATATCGCGCCGCATCTGGTGTTTGATTTCGATATTTACGCCGATCCGCGCATCGGTGAGGATGTGCAGGGCAGTTATGCTGCGGCGCTCGCCGATGCGCCCGATATCTTCTGGACCCGGCTCAACGGCGGCCATTGGATCGTCAAAAGCTTTGACGCGATTAGTCAGGTTGTCCTCGATTTCGAGCATTTTTCGGTCCGCGAGATGCAGATTCCGCGCGTTGAAAATCCGCCCTTCTTCATCCCGCTGAGCCTCGATCCGCCTGAAAATCTGCCATATCGCAAGGCGATGATGCCGATGTTCGGTCCGAACGCCGTCAAGGCGATTGAGCCGCGCATTCGCGAGTGGGCGGCCGAATTGGTCGACGCGGTCGTCGCGAAGGGCGCGTGCGATTTTCAGGGAGATGTGTCGAAAGTCTTCCCGGTCAGCGTGTTCATGGAATTGATGGGCATGGACCTGTCGCGCCTCCATGATTTCCGGGCGCTGGCCGAAAACTTCTTCTCGGCGCAGAATGACGAGGCCGAACTGGGTCGGCTCAGCGCACTGATCCTCGGCGAACTCCAAGCGCTGATCGCGGCGAAAAAGGCCGCGCCCGACGACAAGTTGATGTCGCACTTTATCGCGGTCGATGTCGGCGGGCGCACGATGAGCGACGACGAGATTTTGGCGATGAGCTTCGTGCTCTTCCTTGGCGGCATGGACACCGTGACGAACGTCACCGGCTTTGCCTTTCAGCAGCTTGCACAAATGCCCGACGTGCAGGCGCGGCTTGCCGCCGATCCGTCGCTGATCCCCGCCTTCACCGACGAGGCGGTGCGCCTCTATGGCGTTGTCAACACGCCGCGGCTGGTGGTCAAGGATCGCGACATCGGCGAAGCGAAGTTTCGCGAGGGCGAGATGCTGCTCAACATTCTTTGCCTCGGCAGTCGCGATCCGGCGAAATTCGCCTCGCCGAACGCTTTCGACCTCGATCGCAAAAAGACCGCGCATCTGACCTTCTCGTCGGGGCCGCATCTGTGCGTCGGCCATGTCCTCGGCCGCGCCGAATTGCGCATCCTGACCGAGGAGTGGGTGAAACGCATCCCCGCCTTCCGGGCGACACCCGGCGAGCGCCATGCCTTTCGCATCGGCACGGTGATGGCGCTCGAATCCCTGCCCATCGAATGGAATGCAGCCTGATATGTTGTTGATCGACGGCGCCGACGCGCCCTATTGGAACGGCTTGGCCGACGACGCCCTGATGCTGCCGCGCTGCGAAGCGTGCGGCACTTGGCTGTGGCCGGCAAGCGACCGCTGCGGCCCTTGCGGCAGCACGCAGGTCGCTTGGGTCCAGCGCGCGATGACGGGCACGATCTTTTCCTGGACGCGGACCTGGCATCGCTTTGGCTTTACCGAAGCGCTCGACCTGCCGTTCGTGTCGATCGTCGCGACGGTCGATGATTGCGGTATCCGTCTGCTCGGGCGGCTCGACGATCCCGATCAGGTAGACCCGCGGATTGGCGAGGCGATCAGTGGTCGTATCGGTAGCACTCGCGTCGAAAACCGCGACATTCCCACGATCATCTGGAGCCGCACCGCATGAATCCGCTTTATGGCAGCACCGCCGTCGCGGGCATCGGTGTGCGGCAGTATAAACGCGGCACATCGCCGCTCCCCGAACGCGGCGTCCTGACTCAGGCGGTGATCGATGCCTGCGCCGACGCGGGCTTCGCCCCCGCCGATGTCGACGGCTTCGTCTCCTATGGCGACGACCATAACGAACCCGTGCGGTTGATGTCTGATCTTGGCACGCGCGAGCTCAAATGGTCGAGCATGGTCTGGGGCGGCGGCGGCGGCGGTATCGCCGGCGCTTTCGGACTGGCCGCCGCAGCGATCGTATCGGGGCAGGCGAGCGCGGTCATCGTCTTCCGTGCGCTGGTCGAGGGATCGAGCGGCCGCTTGTCGGCGGCGGTGATGGCGCATCATCTCAACGATCATATGCTCGCCGCAGGGGTGGTGGCGCCGGCACAGGTGTGCGCGATCCGCGCCCACCGGATGTACGAGCATCATGGCGTGCCGCGCGCAGTGGCCGAGGAATTGGTGCGGGCGTCCTATTATCACGGGTCGCGCAATCCCGATGCCGTCGCCTATGGCCGCGACCTTGATCTGGGTGCAATGCGAAACTCGCGCTGGGTCGCCGAGCCGTTTCGCCTGTTCGATTGCAGCCGCGAGAACGACGGGGCAGGGGCCTTTTTGATGGTGTCGGCCGAACGCGCGCGTGACCTGAAGAAACCGCCGGTTTATCTTCTTGGCTGCGCCAATGGCGCGGAAAAGGGCTGGGGCGACCTGCTCGAGAATGACGATGAGGCGCTCTATCCGACCGCCGGATTCCGCCCGATCGCACGGCGGCTCTATGCCGATACCGGATTGTCACCCGCCGATATCGACGTCGTCCAGCTGTACGAGAATTTCAGCGCGCAGGGCGTCGCCTCGTTGATCGATCACGGCTTTTGCACCTATGAAAATGTCGCCGAGGTCATACGCTTCGACAATCTCATCGCACCGACCGGGAAATTGCCGGTCAACACCGGCGGCGGCAATTTCGCGCAAGGCTTCATCCACGGCATCGGAACCGCGATCGAAACGGTGAAGCAATTGCGCGGCGAGTCGGCGAACCTGGTGTCCGACGCGAAAATCTGTTTGCTCGCGGGTGGTCCCGGTGCGCCGACGGTCAGCTCGGCGATCTTCGGCAATATCATCCCGTAGGGGAGGCGCGCTATTCGAGCGGCTTGCCGATGCTGCCCGTCCGGATGCGTTCGCGCACTCCGGCGAGGAAGAGCCGCAGCGATTCGACGAAAAGCTGTTCGTCGTCGAACGGATTGTCGGCGACGGCTTGCGCCAGGCTGGGGTATTTCTCGCTGTCGACGGGCGGCATCGGATCGATCCCGCGCGCCCGCGCTGATGCTTCGAACAGCGCGGCGCCATAGGTATATTTTTCGACCGCATCGAGGACGGTCATCTGGATCGCTGTCGGATAGGGCTCTTCTGACGTGGCACGGTCATAGGCAGCGAGCAGCATGTGGCGGGGGAAGTAACGCAGGATCAGCGGCGCGGCGTTCGTGTGCTGGAGCAAAGTCTGCCGCGTCGCGACGCAGCGTGCGATAATCTGTTCTTCGAACGACTGACCCGTCGCAGCGATCACCGGCATTCGCACGAGCATGATCCGCGCGACTTCCTGCAACAGCTCCGACTTGTCCTTGAAGTGATGATAGAGCGAGGGCGGGCGGACGCCGAGCTTCTTGGCTACGAGGCCCAGACTCAATTCCTCCAGACCATGCTCGTCGATAACGTCGAGCGCGGCTTGTGCCGCACCGCTACGCGAGATCAGGGGTTTCGAAGGTCGTGCCACGGCTATTTCCTGTTGCTTTAGCTGCTCATGGCAGCGCGGGCGGCGAAGGGCCAGCCTAAAAGAAGAAGGTTTTGGATCGTCAACGGATCAGCAACCCGCCGTCCACCACGATGCTCTGGCCCGTGATATAGGAAGCCTGCGGCGCGGCGAGGAACAGCGTCGCTGCCGCAACCTCGGCCGGGGTTCCGTAACGCCGCGCTGGAATGGCGCGGAGCATCGCCTCGCTCTGTCGCTCATTTTCGCGAACGCCAGCGGTCATGCGCGTTTCGATAAAGCCGGGCGCGACCATGTTGACGCGGACGCCGTCGCGCGCCCATTGGTCGGCGACCGCGCGCGTAAAACCGAGCAGCCCCGTTTTGCTGGCGGTATAGGCGGGGGCATAGCCGATGGCGATGAAGCTGGCGCAGGAACCGACATTGACGATCGAGCCGCCGCGTTCGCGCAGGCCCGGATGACAAAGATAGCAAAGCTCGACTGCGGCATTCAGGTTGACGTCGATCACCTGGCCATAGCCTTCCATCGAATATTCGTCGGGATGCGACTGGCCGGCATTGTTGATGAGGATGTCGATTGGCCCCGCGGTCTCGACCAGCGTGGCACGGTCGGCGGGTTGATCGAGCCGCGCCGGGATATAGGTAAAGCGCGACAGGTCGTCGGCGTAATCGCTGGCCGCCGGGCGTGTTCCACTGATGATCACATCGGCGCTGCTGTCGGCAAAGGCGGTCGCAATGCCAAGGCCGATTCCCTGCGTGCCGCCGGTGACCAGCACGGTCTTGCCGCTGAAGTCAAATTGGATCATGCCTGCTCTTCCTTTGATTTAAAACTATTGATGTTAGATAAGGCTAGGCGCAGTGTTTTGGCAAGCTGGAGTGAAGTCCCGATGACGAACGGTTTGCAGCATATGGTTTTCGTCGCGCTGGATGACGTCAAACTGGTCGCCGACCAGGGCGGCGATGCTGCTGCGCCCGCGGTCATTTTTCTCCACGGCGGCGGACAGACGCGGCACAGCTGGAGCCGGGCGGTCGAACGCCTGCTGGCCGAAGGGTTTCAGGTCATCAATTTCGACGCGCGCGGGCATGGCGAAAGCGACTGGTCGCCGACAGGCGCCTATGCGCTGTCAGATCGGGCGGCCGATCTGGCGGTGGTAACTGCGGGGCTGAATGTGCCTTTCATTCTCGTCGGCGCCTCGCTCGGCGGCGCGACCTCGATTGTCGCGATCGATCAGGGGCTACGGCCGGCCGGCCTTGTCCTCGTCGATATTGTCCCCGAACCCGATGCGCGGGGCATCGACCGCATCATTTCCTTCATGCGTGGCCATCCCGATGGCTTTGCTTCGGTGGATGAAGCGGCGGATGCGGTCGCGGCCTATAATCCGGAGCGTACGCGCCCGGCCGCGGGCGGCGGGCTCATGAAGAATCTGCGCGAGGGGGATGATGGCCGGCTGCGCTGGCATTGGGACCCCCGGATTCTTGAAACGCAGTCCGAATTTCATCAGAGCGTCGTCCGGGAGGCGGCGCACGGTCTTGGATCGTCTTCAGACCTGCCCGTGCTGCTCGTGCGCGGCCTGTCGAGCGATGTCGTCAGCGATGCGGGGGTTGAAGCCTTTCGCCGGCAGGTTCCGCGGCTCCAACTGCTCGACGTGGCGGGGGCCGGCCATATGGTGGCCGGCGACCGCAACGATGCTTTCAACGACGGAGTCATCGCCTTTGCGCGGTGTGTTCTGGGCCAAGGCAAGCTCGCCATGCCGAACAAAATCACCGCTTAACAGCTAGATAGAACTCATCCACGTAAACCTTACGACGTTATTTTTAGCGATTGACTTTAAATCTAACAAGCTTAGGTTAATGGCCAAGGCCGCAGGTGACGGCCCGCTTTTTTATCTGGAGAGGACCGTCATGAATCGCAGTGCTTCGCTTCGTGCCATTCGCCACGCCTGCCTGGCGTCGATTATCGTTACGGCCGGATTGGCCGTCCCCGCTCAGGCGCAGGCACAGGTCAGCGATCCGGCACCCGCTGCCGACGAAGCTGTCCATGCACCGGCCGAAGGCGAAATCATCGTCACCGCGCGCCGCCGCGACGAACGCCTGATCGACGCGCCGGTCGCGATCACCGCGCTGGGGGGAGCACAGCTCGACAATTATGCGGTTACCGAATTCAGCGACATGGCATCGCTTGTCCCGACGATGGTCGCGGGCAAGGCGGCGTCGGGTTCGTCGGCCAGCATCTTCCTGCGCGGCGTCGGCTCGACCGCGCTCAGCGCCGGATTCGATCAGTCGGTGTCCTTCGTCGTCGATGGCATGCCGATGAGCCGTGGCCGCGAAATCAGCCTCAGCCAATATGACGTCCAGCGCGTCGAAGTGCTCAAGGGTCCGCAAGCCTTGTTCTTCGGCAAGAATGCGACCGGTGGCCTGATCGCGGTGTCGACCAACAATCCGCGCGACGTTTTCGAAGCCGGGTTCAAGGCGGGTTACGGCTTCGAAGCGCAGGAAAAATATGGAGAGGGCTATATCTCGGGCCCGATCGCCGAGGGGCTGCGCGCGCGCCTCGCATTTCGCGTCTCCGACAGCGAAGGCGCCTTCACCAACACCGCGGCGGCGACCTATCTTGATCCCTTCGGTCTGGAGCGCCACCGCAACAGCAAATATCGCGGCGGCGGGCGGACCTACAGCGGCCGCGCGACAGTCGAATGGGATGCAACCGACAATCTGACCTTCCAGGTCAAGACCGGTTATACCGACCAGAAGGATGGCGGTCCGAGCGATCTTATCGAACGCATCTGTGGCGGTGGGCGCACCACGCCCTTCTCCGCCAACGGTATCCCGCCGAGCCCCAATGCCGATTGCGCGATCGATGGCCGGTCGGACAATGCGACGCTGCCGCTGACGGTCGCGCAGGCTGACTATCGTTATGCCGGCGACGGCCATATGTATTCGCGGCTGAAGTCGGGTTACGGCATTTTGACCGCAACGCTGACGAGCGATGTGTTCGACGTCACGTCGATCACGTCCTATTATCGCTTCAAGCAGACCGATCTCAGCAACGTGTCGGGCGAAGCCTATCCGGCCAGCTTCTCGCAGCTTGCCGATTATCGTCAGACCGCCGAGGAACTGCGCTTCCAGTCGAAATGGGACGGCCCGGTCAACATGCTGTTCGGCCTGTTTGCATCGAGCAACAAGTTCATCTTCAACACCGATGCCTATATCTTCCCGTTGCCGGCCGCTGCGGGCAATCCGACTTTCACGACCTTCAAGCGCGACAATGGTTTTACGGGCAGCTCGATGTCGGCATTTGGCGAAGTGACGGCCAATTTGACCGACACGATCGAACTCGCGGGTGGTGCGCGCTGGAGCTATGAAGCGCGCAACAGCTATCAGGCGTCGTTGGCGGCGAACCCGGCCTTTGCGGGGGCCTTCCCGGGCGGGCGCCGTCTCGACGACCGCTACCGCGAGACCGACCTCTCGCCGCAGGTCACGCTCCGCTACAAGCCGTCACGCGACCTGACCTTCTACGCGGCCTACAAGGAAGGCTTCAAATCGGGCGGGTTCAATATCTCCCAGACGCTGACCCCTGCGGCGACAGTCGCGGCCGGCGAATATGGCGCCGAACGCGCGCGCGGGGGTGAGGTCGGTGCGCGCGCCATCCTGCTGGACGGCGCGCTGTCGCTCAACACCACCGCTTATTATTACGACTATCTCGACCTGCAGGTGCAGAATTTCGATCCGGTCACCATCGGTCAGGTTGTGGCCAACGCCGGTACGCTGCGCGTCAAGGGTATCGAGGGCGACTTCAACTGGCGCTCGGGCGGCTTCTCGCTGCGCGGCGCAGCGGCGTTCAATGATGCGAAGTATAAGGACTATATCGGTCAATGCTATGGTGGCCAGACGGTGGCTGCCGGCTGTAATCTCCTTGCGGGGCAGGGCGGTGCCTTCACCAGCCAGGACTATGACGGCCGTACCCCGCCGAAGGCGCCGCGTTTTGCGGGACGGATCGGCGCCAGCTATGACCTGCCGCTCAGCGCGTCAGGCTGGACGCTGCAAATGTCGAGCGACGTCACCTACACCGGAAAATATAACTTTACCGACACGCTGCGTCCCGACGGGGTCCAGTCCGCCTTTACCAAGATCGATGCAGCGCTGCGACTCAATGGTCCCGACGATCGCTGGACGATCGGCCTGATCGGCCGCAACCTGACCAACGAACTGGTTGTCACCGCAGCGAATGACATTCCCTTCGCGGGCGGATCGGGGACCGGAGCCACCGGTTCGGGCGTCCTCGCCGACATGTCGGCCTTTGTCGACAATCCGCGCGAAATCTATGTCGAGGTCGGGTTCAAATTCTAAACCAACAGGGTGGCGGGTGGCATTTTGGTGACGCCCGCCATCAAGTCTTTCGCGAGTCAGTTCGACCGCGGCGCAAAGTACAGACTGCTTCGCGAAATAGCCAGGCGTCCCCGACTAGTCCGGCGAGCCGCGTCTTGCTCCTTGCAGGCCCCGATCTGCAGGACGTGCAGGTCGCCGGCCATTCGGCCCTTCCGGGGGGTGGCGAGCTGACCGGGGATTGCTGCGCCGCCATGCGATGGCGGCAGCTGCTCTTGATCCGAAACACTCTAAAAATACTCTAAAGAGCCGTCCCGATGAGTCGTCGATGCGCGCGTGGGAGGTTCGCTGCGATCTCCACCATCGACGATGCGTGCTTTTAGCCGGGTCGTGGGCGTGTAAATGCAGCCGCCGGCGCGGTTTCCCGCCAATGACATGAAATCCCTGGCGCGCGCTTCTCTGCTTTCGGCGGCGCCGGCTTCGTATCGGTCATTTGAACAAGGTGGTGCCTGGCAAGCCAGCCATGCGGCGTGACACGCCTCTCGTGCGACATATTCGATTGTACTTGCTAGATAAGATGAGCTTGAATAGAAGTTATGAACTTACCCGAGAACATTGAGAAAGCGTAACTGGTTAATTTCTTGTTCGTTTCGAAATGGAATTTTGACAATGTCGGATTCTCTGGAAATGTTCGGTTATGCAAGCATGTCTTTGGTAAGTATCTCTACTTGTTTTGGAATTTGTCTAACATAGCCAGTTTTCTGGCGACAATGATACTATATTCCATTGTACTTTGGTCATTATCAATATGTTGTGATTATAGATCATTAGGATAATGTTATCATTTAGTCGCATAGCCTCATTGGCGATAGGTCGATTTGTCTATGCAAATGATGATGAGTCGCGGAAGCCGTAGTAAAATACCGATACGCATACGGTAAGTTTTCAGAATGGATAGGGTCGCAAGAAGTGGTTTGGTAGTCTGCAATACTTGGGAGATGAGACATGGAAAAACGCATCGAAGTTTCGCCGCGTAAACCTGGCGCCGTCGAAAGCCATCTCCTGCAGCAGAAGGATGCAACGGTATCTATTAAAGATGCTGCGAGCATAAAGGTTGCCGCTGCGCGCGGTGAACTCGCAGCGATGGAGCGGGAGGGAGATGATCTTGTCCTGCGCTTCGCGGATGGCACGAGTGTGCGCCTGGACGGCTATTTTACCTGCCCCGCGGATTCCATTCCGGATGTGGTTTTTGTTGACCCGGGCGACGGACGGCAATGGCGCGCCGAACTGAGCGACAGCACCTGCCACCTTTCAACAGACACGTCCGTAGAGGCTCTGGCCTATTCGTTCGCCCCCATGACGACCGACGCCGGCGCGGCTGCGGTCGGTGGAGGCATGAGTGGCGGCCTGCTTGCCGGACTGGGCGCATTGCTCGTCGGTGGCGGCGTGGCCGCTGCTGCAGGCGGCGGTGGTGGTGGCGGTGGCGGCGGCGGAACCCCTCCGGTTGACACGACGCCGCCTGCTGCCCCAGTCGTCGCGCCGACCAATGGCAGGGTGGTCACGGGAACGGCCGAGGCCGGCTCAAGCGTCCGCATCGATGTGAACGGCGATGGAAGCATCGAAGGGACCGTCACGGCAAATGCGACGGGCAACTGGACCTTCACCCCCCCCACGCCGCTCGCAAATGGCACGACGGTACGGGTGACGGCAGCTGACGCTGCGGGTAATGTCTCGGCGCCAACGACGGTGACCGTCGATGCTGCAGCACCTGCAGTGCCCGCGATCGGCGACGTCGTCGACAATGTCGGCGCTATTCTCGGCAGTGTCGCCAATGGCGGCGTCACCGACGATACGATCCCCGTGCTTTCGGGGACGGGGGCCGAGGCGAATGCCACGATTACCGTCTATGATAATGGCACCGCGATTGGCACGACGACCGCCAGTGGGACGGGCGCGTGGAGCTTCACGCCGGGCACGGCCTTGCCGGCCGGCGCGCACAGCTTCACGATCAGCGCGACCGACGCGGTGGGCAATGCCAGCGCCCAGTCTGCGCCTTATGTCATCACCATCGACATCACGGCGCCCGCGATTCCGGCGGTCGGCGGGGTGGATGACAATGTCGGCGCCATCATTGGCAATGTCGCCAATGGTGGCTCGACCGATGACACCATTCCCGTGTTGTCGGGAACGGGTGCCGAGGCGAATGCCAAGATTACCGTCTATGACAATGGCACCGCGATCGGCACGACGACCGCCAGTGGGACAGGCGCGTGGAGCTTCATACCAGGCGCGGCTTTGCCCGCTGGCGCGCACAGCTTCACGATCAGTGCAACCGATACTGCGGGCAATGCCAGCGCCCAGTCCGCGCCCTATGTTATCACGATCGACACTACGGCGCCCGCGATCCCGGCGGTCGGCGGGGTGGATGACAATGTCGGCGCCATCATTGGCAATGTCGCCAATGGTGGCTCGACCGATGATACGATCCCCGTTCTTTCGGGTACGGGCGCCGAGGCGAATGCTACAATCACGGTCTATGACAATGGCACCGCGATCGGCACGACGACCGCCAGTGGGACAGGTGCGTGGAGCTTCACGCCGGGTGCGGCTTTGCCGGCCGGCGCGCACAGCTTCACGATCAGCGCGACCGATGCCGCGGGCAACGCCAGCGCCCAGTCCGCGCCCTATGTCATCACTGTCGATACCACGCTGCCCGCGATTCCGGCGATCGGCGGGGTGGATGACAATGTCGGCACCATCGTGGGCAATGTCGCCAACGGCGGCTCGACCGATGACACCATTCCCGTTCTTTCGGGGACGGGTGCCGAGGCCAATGCGGTCATCACAGTCTATGACAATGGCACCGCGATCGGCACGGCTAACGCCGATGGCGCAGGTGCGTGGAGCTTCACGCCGGGTGCGGCTTTGCCCGCCGGCGCGCACAGCTTCACGATCAGCGCAACCGATGCCGCTGGCAACGCCAGCGCCCAGTCCGCGCCCTATGTCATCACTGTCGATACCACGCTGCCCGCGATCCCGACGGTCGGCGGGGTGGATGACAATGTCGGCACCATCATTGGCAATGTCGCCAACGGCGGCTCGACCGATGATACGATCCCCGTTCTTTCGGGTGCGGGCGCCGAGGCCAATGCCACAATTACAGTCTATGACAATGGCACCGCGATTGGCACGACGACCACGAATGGCGCCGGTGCTTGGAGCTTCACACCTGGCGCCGCCTTGCCGGCCGGCGCGCACAGCTTCACGATCAGCGCGACCGATGCCGCGGGCAATGCCAGCGCCCAGTCCGCGCCCTATGTCATCACTGTCGATACCACGCTGCCCGCGATCCCGACGGTCGGCGGCGTAGATGACAATGTCGGCGCCATCGTTGGCAACGTCGCCAACGGCGGCTCGACCGATGATACGATCCCCGTTCTTTCGGGCGCGGGCGCCGAGGCCAATGCCACAATCACCGTCTATGACAATGGCACCGCGATCGGTACCGTCAATGCCGATGGCGCCGGTGCGTGGAGCTTCACACCGGGCGCGGCCTTGTCGACCGGCGCACACAGCTTCACGATCAGCGCAACCGATGCCGCTGGCAACGCCAGCGCCCAGTCGACGCCCTATGTCATTACCATCGACATTGCACCGCCTGCGGTGCCGGTGATCGGCTCGATCGCCGACAATGTCGCCCCGATCCTCGGACCCGTTCTCGACGGCGGTGCGACGGATGATACGCTGCCGACACTTTCGGGGACGGGTGCCGAGGCGAATGCGGTCATCACCATCTACGACAATGGCACTGCGATCGGTACGGCCAACGCCGACGGTGCAGGGGCGTGGAGTTTTACGCCAGCTTCGCCGCTGACGTCGGCGGTGCATAGCTTCACGATCAGTGCGACTGATGCTGCGGGCAATGCCAGCGTGCAGTCGGCGCCCTACGTCATCACGATCGATGCAGTGGCTCCCGCCGCCCCCGTCATCGTCAGTGTCACCGACAATATCGGCACCGTGATCGGCCTCGTGACCAATGGCGGCTTTACCGATGATACCATACCGGTATTGGCGGGGACGGGCGCCGAGGCCAATGGCCTGGTGCGCGTTTTCGACAATGGCACGCTGATCGGCACCACCACTGCCAATGGTGCGGGTGCGTGGAGCTTTACGCCTGGCGCGCCGCTCACCGAGACCAGTCACAGCTTTACCGTCACTACGCGCGATGCTGTCGGCAACGAAAGCCTGCCTTCGGTCGCCCATGTCATCACGGTCGATCTCACCGCGCCGACCGCGACAATTGCGATCACCGGGATCTCGGACGATACAGGCACGCTCGGCGACTGGATGACCGACGACACGTCACCCACGATCAGCGGAACGCTGAGCGCGGTGCTCGCCACCAGTGAACGTGTCGAAGTGAGCCTCGACGGTGGCGCGACCTGGACGTCGGCGACGGCTTCGGGGACGAGCTGGTTCTACGGTCCCGGCAATCTCAGCCTCGGCGCGCACACTATCGACGTTCGCGTGATCGATGCGGCGGGCAATGTCGGTAACAGCGACAGCCAGGCGATCACGATCACGGATGTCAATGTCGGACCGATCGTCCAGGCCACCAGCGCATCGCTGCTGGGGCTGATCAGCGCGGAAGCGCTCGGGCTGCTCGACCTCAGCGGGCAATCGCTCGCTGCTGTCGATCCCGACGGCAATTTGTCGAGCGTCGTCGTTCGCTATGCGCCGTTGCTGGCGCTCAATCTTGGTGCCTATACGCTCACGGGTTCTGCCGCTCTCGCGGCCGAACTCGGGCTTCAGGTCAACATCGTCAATGACCCGGGGATTCTCGGGATCATCGCGCCGAGTTCGACGATGACCATCGTCAAATCGGGCGGCGGTGCGATCGACAATCTGGCGATCAACGAATTCCTGAACTCGGTGCATTTCAACCAGGATCTCACGCTGGTCGGCCTTCAGGTGCTCAGTTCGACGACCATCATGGGCATGGACACTAATGGTCTGTCGAACACCACCGCCACAGGCACCTTGGCTGATCTCAGCCTCATCAACCAGAACGGCAATCCGACGCTGATCGAAGGTACGGCTGGCGCCAATACGCTCAACGGTGGCGCGGCGAACGAACGCATTTATGGCTATGGCGGCAATGATATTCTTCATGGCGGCGGCGGGAATGACCTGATCCGCGGCGGTGCGGGGGCCGATGAAATATACGGCGATGGCGGCAACGACCTCCTGGTCTATGACGCTGCGGATACGCTTATCGATGGAGGCACCGGAACCGACATTCTGCTCGTCGACAGCGGAACGGTGATCACGCTCGATGCGCTCACCAACGTCCGCAATATGGAACGGATCGATTTGGGCCACGGCGATAGCGGTCGCACCGCCACGATCGACGAGGCTGGCGTGCTCGCCGCTACCGACAGCAACCGCCAGATCATCGTGACCGGCGAGAGCAACGACAGCGTCAATCTGACCGGTGCGGTCTATCAGGGGCAGACCTTGATCGACGGCCACGCCTACAATCATTACGTTCTCGGTACCACCACCGTGATGGTGGAGGATGCCGTGGCAGTAATGGTTATTTGACACTGGACAGTGGCACTTAAACGCATCACTTATTGGCAATGAAAACAAAACGCCCGGTTCTCTTTTGGATCTATGCCTCAAGAGTATCGGGCGTTTTGATTTCCGGAGTTTTCCTTTCCGGAACGGCATTTTCGGCGGAATGTCAACAATCCGATGACGCTCCTTTGGCTGCCGCATCGCCGGCAGATGCCGCTCCGCAATCCGAAGGCCGAATCGATATCGTCGATGCAGTCGGGCTCACACTGTCGCGCCACCCCGATGTCGCGCGCGCGATGGCGACGCTGGCTCGTGGGCGCGCCGACTTGGGAGCCGCGCGCAGCGTGTGGACGCCGCAGCTATCCTATCATGCCAATGTCGGCCCCAATATGCTCTCGGGCAAAAGCGGCTCGGGGCTCAACGACAATATGGCGGGCCCCAGCCTGTCGCTTAACCAGCTTGTCTGGGATTTCGGCCGCTCCAAGGGCGAGATTGGCTATGCCGCCTCGACAGAAAAGCAGCGCGGCTTCGAACTCGAAGCCGTCGCGGACGAGCTCGCCGAACGCGGCGCGGTTGCCTTTCTCGACGTCAAACGCTTCGAACTGCTCGTGCTGGAAACCCAGAAACATGTTCGCTCGCTGGAGCGGCTGCGCGGGCTGATCGCGCTGCGGGCCAATGCCGGGATTTCGGACCGGTCCGATCTGTTGCTCGCCGATGTTCGCGTCGAAAGCGCACGTGGCGACGAAATTCGGGCGAGGTCTTCGCTGACCGTTGCCAAGGTCACGCTTGCCAATCTGATCGGCGGCATCGCGGATAGCTATGCCGACCCCGGACCGGTGATCGACGGGTTCAAAGAGCGCGAGGCCGAGCCCGAGTTCGCGCAATTGCCGGTGATCGCGGCCGCCGAGCAGGCAGAAAAGGCCGCCGCAGCACGCATCGGCCAGGCGCGTGCCGAACGCTATCCGCGGCTCGGGCTGCAACTCGGCTATAGTCGCAACAATTACAGCTATAATTCGCGCGACAACGGCTTCACCGCGATGATGACGGTGTCGGGCGATCTTTATCGATCCAGCAATCGCTATGTGGTGCGTGCCGCGGAAGAGGATCGCCGCGCCGCCGAAGCCGTCAAGCAATCGGCGGTACTCGATGCGCGCGGGCGGGCGCTCACCGCGCGCGAGGAAATCCGCGGCGGCTATCAGCGGATCGACGCCTATCGCAATCAAGAGAAGCAGGCGGTGTCGGCGAGCCGGATCTTTTTCGAGGAATACAAGCTCGGCAAACGCAGTCTGACCGACCTGCTCAATGCCGAGCTTGAAATCTATCGTGCCGCCAGCGCGCGGATTGGCGCCGAGTATGACATTATGACGGCGCGGGTGCGCTACGAGACGGTCTATGGCAAACTGCGGCAATCGCTGGGCCTTCCGTCTGACCTGAGCGAGGGGGAAAATGGTGGCGGATGACGTGGTCGAGTCCGTGCCGCACTGGGGCGCTGCGCTGGTGGCGGTCGCCGGGCTGAAGGGCGTCAAGATCACCGAAGCCGAGCTCGCCGGGCGGCTGGCATGGGGCAATCCCGCCGAAACCACCGAGGCAAGGCTCGTCGCCGCCGCACGTTCGGCGGGGCTCAAGCTCGATATTGTGCCGGCCGCGCTCGACGATGTTCCTGACATGATGCTCCCCGCGATCTTCGCGATGCGCGACGGCACCGTCGCGATCGTGCTGGGCCGCAGCGCCGACAGCGCCGAGATCATCCTGCCACGCCTGCTCGACAATAGTCCGGTGCAGCTTCCGCTCGCTGAATTTCGCGAAAAGGCGAACGGGCGCGTCGGCTTTGTCGAACCGCTCTCGACCAAAACGCGCGACGCGCGGGTTGAGGCGTTTCTGCGCAAGCCTGCCAAAAGCTGGCTGCGCGATGCGATCATCGGTCATCGCAGCGGTTATCGCGACATCATGCTCGCTTCGCTGTTTGGCAATCTGCTCACCTTCGGCACGTCGCTGTTCGCGATGCAGGTCTGGGATCGCGTCATCCCGGCACAATCGATTCCCACGCTTTGGGTGCTCGCGCTGGGCACCGGGATCGCGCTGTTGCTCGAGCTGTTGCTGCGAACCGCCCGTGTGGCCATCGTCGATCGTATCGGCCGTGAAGCCGATATGGCGATTTCGGCGCGGGTCTTCGCGCGCGCGCTCGACATCCGCAACGACGCCCGGCCGCGATCGACCGGCGCTCTGATTGCACAGTTGCGCGACATCGAGCAAATCCGCGAATTGCTGACCTCGACCACGATCGCGGCGATTGTCGATCTGCCTTTCATCATCCTGTTCCTTATCTTGTTCACGATGCTCGCGGGGCCGCTGACCTTCGTGCTGGTTGCCGCCGCGCTGTTGATCGCATTGCCTGGAATGCTGCTGCAACGTCCGCTGGCGAAGCTCGCCAGGGAAGGCATGCGCGAGAGCGCGCTGCGCAACGCCATTCTGGTCGAATCGATCGAGCGCGTCGAGGAAATCAAGGCCACCCAGTCCGAGGCGCGCTTCCAGTCGCTGTGGGAACGCTTCAGCGATACCGGTACGCGCATCGGCGCCAGCCAGCGTTTTCTGTCATCGCTGTTTGTGAACTGGACACAGACGCTTCAGCAGCTCGCCTATACCGCGGTCGTCGTCTTCGGTGCCTTCCAGGTGATGGATGGTAATATGACGATGGGCGCGCTCATCGCCTGCTCGATCCTCACCAGCCGTGCGCTCGTCCTGTTCATTCCTTTCGGCCAGATTTTTACGCGCTGGCAGAATGCGAAGATCGCAATCGCGGCGCTCGACGATCTGTTCGACAAACCCGTCGATCACGATCCCGATCAGGGGCTGCTGCGGCGCACCGTTTTGCGCGGCAACTATGAACTGGAGGGTGTCAGTTTCGCCTATGACGCCGAATCCGCACCGGTGCTGCGTGTCGACCGGCTGACGATCCGTGCGGGGGAGCGCGTCGCGCTGCTCGGCCGGATCGGAGCAGGAAAATCGACGCTGCTGCGCCTCCTCGCGGGCATGGCGCAGCCCGGCAGCGGGCGGATGCTTCTTGACGGGACGAGCATGGGTTTGGTCAGCCCGGCCGATATTCGCCGCGAGGCCGCTTATCTGGGGCAGGGGGCGCAGCTGTTCCTCGGCACGGTCCGCGAAAATTTGCTCGTCGGCACGCCGGCAGCTCGCGACGAAGATATGCTGGCGGCGCTGGCGGTGAGCGGCGGATTGCCGCTGGTGCAGAGCCAGGCGCATGGTTTTGACCTGATGCTGCAGGAAGGCGGCGTCGGGCTTTCGGGCGGACAGCGACAGACGCTGCTCCTTGCGCGCACGCTGTTGCGCAATGGCAATATCCTCCTGCTCGACGAGCCATCGGCGCCGCTCGACGAGCTGAGCGAGCGCAATCTCGTTCAGCAACTCGGCACCTGGCTCGGCGGCCGGACCTTGGTTGTCACGACCAACCGGCCCGGCCTGCTCGAACTCGTCGATCGCATTGTCGTCATTGACAATGGGCGGGTCGCACTCGACGGCCCCAAGGCGAAGGTGCTCGCCGCGCTATCGGGTGGGGGGAGTGCAGCCGCCACCACCACTGCCGCCGACAAGTTGCAGGGGCAGCCCGCATGATCGCCTTCGTGCGCCGCAAGACGGTCGAGCCCGCCCTTCCCGGCGTGTCGGGTGGCTACGACGATGGCTGGCTGACGCGCTTCGAAAAGATCCGGATCATCCCGATCATCTCCGTCGGTATGGCCGCGCTGCTGGTCTGGGCCTATTTCGGCGCGCTCGACGAGGTTACAATCGGTGTGGGCAAGGTCACGCCTATCACGCGTTCGCAGGTGATCCAAAGCCTTGAGGGCGGGATCGTCGATGGCATCTTCGTCCATGAAGGCGATATCGTCCGGCCGGGTCAAAAGCTTGCGACACTCGATCGCGCGCGCTTCAGCTCCACTTTGGGCGAGGCGGAGGCCAAGGCACGGACATTGGAGGCTAGCGCCGCGCGGCTTGAAGCCGAAATCAGCGGCGGCACGCCGCAGTTCAGCGAAGCCGTGCGCCAGACCCCCGGGCTGATGGCGCGCGAGCTCGAACTGCTCCACTCGCGCCGTCAGAATCTTCAGGTCGCCACCGCCAGCCTACGGCAATCACTCACGCTGGTCCGGCGCGAACTGGCGATGACGGCGCCGCTTGTGGAGTTGGGCGCTGCCAACGACGTCGAAGTGATCCGTCTCCAGCGTCAGGAGAATGAGCTTCAGGCCAAGCTCGATTCCTTGCGCAACCAGTTCGTGATCGATGCCAACGCCGACTATGCCAAGACCCGTTCCGAGCTCGAGGTCGTCAACCAGGTGATGAGCGGTCGCCGCGACCAGCTCAACCGTACCACGATCGCCTCGCCCGTGCGCGGGATTGTCAAGAATCTCGAAGTCTCGACGATCGGCGGGGTGATCCAGCCTGGCGGATCGCTGATGGAGATCGTGCCGCTGGGGGACGAGCTTCTGATCGAGGCGCGCGTCAGTCCGCGCGACATTGCCTTCATCCGCCCCGGCCTTCCGGCCACGGTAAAGATCACCGCCTATGATCCCTCGATCTACGGCTCGCTCGCCGGCACGGTCGATCGTATTTCGCCCGATACGCTGCAGGACGAGGTGCGTCGCGACCAGGTCTATTACCGTGTCTTCATCCGCACCAAACGTTCAAGCCTGCGCACCAAGGATGGCCGCGATCACGCGATCATGCCCGGAATGGTCGCGTCCGTCGAGATCCGCACGGGCCGCAAGACCGTAATGGATTATATGCTGAAGCCGATCAACAAGGCGCAGGAAGCGATGCGCGAGCGCTAAGGCGCACGACCCGCTAGCTTCCTTCGGGCCAATAGAGGCGCATCGGGTTGACGACGAGCAGCTTGTGCTGGAGCGCCGCCGTTGGCGCAATCCGCGGGATGACATCGACCAGCCCGCCGTCATCGGGGATGCGATGCTCCATATTGGGATGCGGCCAGTCGGTGCCCCAGAGGATGCGATCCTGATACGCCTCGACCAGCGGTGCGACCGCCGCGACGAAATCATTATAGGGCTCGCCCTGCGGCGACAGGCGGTCGGGGCAGGTCACCTTCGTCCATATGTCGTCGCGGCTGTCGAGTAGTGCACGGAAGGCGCGCATGTCGGCGCCATCGGGGCCCTGCGCGATGTCGGGGCGCCCCATATGGTCGATGACGATCGGCACGGGGATCGCAGCGAGAAAGGGGCGCATCTCCTCGAGAATGTCGGCCTCGAAATAAACCACCACATGCCAACCAGCGGGTAGCCTGTGCGCGAGTTCGAGGAATTTGTCCTTGGGCGCATTGTCCACAAGCCGCTTGAGGAAATTGAAGCGCACGCCGCGCATTCCCTGCGCATGAAGTGCCGCGAGATCGGCATCCGAAATCGCCGGATCGACCACCGCGACCCCGCGTGCCTTACCGTTCGATTTTGCGATCGCATCGAGCGTCGCGCCATTGTCGGTGCCGTGGCAGCTCGCCTGGACGATCACATTGCGCGCGAAGCCCAGATGATCGCGTAGCGCGAACAGCATCTCGGGCCCGGCGTCCTGCGGCTGATATTTGGCCTGCGGGCTGAACGGAAAATCGGCGGCGGGGCCGAACACATGACAATGCGCATCGACCGAGCCGGGCGGCGGCACAAAGCGCGGCTTCGATGGCTGCCCGGTCCAGCTGCGGATGCGGCCCTGTTCGTCGGCACTCATGCGAATATCACCCCGTCCATCAGCTTGCGTGCGGTGCGCAGCAGCGCCGCGGTCGCGACCTCGCCGTCCGGGCCCAGCTCGAGCAGGCAGCTCATCTCGCCGGTTGGATGCTCGATCGACAGCGTCTTGCGGCGGCCATCGGGGACGACCGCCACCTCGGCAGCGGGTGATCCGTCGATCAGGCATGCGGTCGCGACGCTGACCGCGCCGAGGACGCCGATCGTGACATGCGCGCGGTGCGGAATGAAGCTGCGGACCGTCACCGCGCCGCCATACGCGGGCGGGGCGACGAGCATCATTTTGGGGACCGATTTTTCGGTGACGTTGCCCAGGTTCATCATCGGCCCGGCCTTCAGCCGGATCGCCTCGATCCGCGCCTTGAGTTCGGTGGCGGCATCCAGCTCCTCGCGGCTTTCCTGTCCGGTGGCGCCGACGTCGCTCGCCCGGAACACGACGCACGGCATGCCATTGTCGATCAATGTGCAGGCGACCCCGTCGATGACGTCCGCCGCATTTCCGGTCGGCAACAACGCGCCGCACGACGATCCGGCGGTATCGCGAAATTCCAGCGGGATTGGCGCGGCGGTTCCCGGTACCCCATCGATCCGCGCCTCGCCGTCATAGGTCGGGACACCGCCGGGGGTCCGAACCGTCGCCACCGCGATCTGCCCGGTGTTGACCATGAAGATTGCTACCCGCGTCTCGTCACCGGTCGCGGAGACGAGCCCGCGTTCGATAGCAAATGGTCCGACCCCGGCGAGCATATTGCCGCAGTTCTGGCTGTCGGAAACAATGGCCTGATCGACGAAGACCTGCAGGAAGAGATAGTCGACATCGACGCCTTCGCGGGCCGAAGCCGACACGACCGCGACCTTGGACGTCAGCGGGTCGGCACCGCCCATGCCGTCGATCTGGCGCGGGTCGGGCGATCCCATGGCGCGCAGCAGGAAGGCGTCGCGTTCGGCGGTGTCAGCGGGCAGGTCGCCAGCGACGAAGAAGCCGCCCTTCGACGTTCCGCCGCGCATCCACATGCAGTGGACGCCATCATTCATAAACAAGGCCCATCGCTTCGAGCTTGCCGCGCATGGCGTAGATGTCGAGCCCGAGTTCGCCCGCCGCGAGGCGCTGGCGCTTGACTTCCTCATTGGCTTCGCGCGCCTGCGCCTTTGCCAACACGGCGGCGGCATCGGCACGTTTGACGACGCAGACGCCGTCGTCGTCCGCCACAATCACATCGCCTGCTTCGATTGCTGCGCCGGCGCAGATGATCGGCACATTGACCGATCCCAGCGTCGCCTTGACCGTCCCTTGCGCGAAAACCGCTTTCGACCAGACCGGAAATCCCATCGCAGTCAGGTCGCGTATGTCGCGCACCCCCGCGTCGATCACCAGTCCCCGGCATCCACGGGCCATCGCCGATGTCGCCAGCAGATCGCCGAAATAGCCGTCCTCGCAGGGGCTGGTCGGGGCGAGGACGAGAATGTCGCCCGCCTGCAATTGCTCGATCGCGACGTGGATCATCCAATTGTCGCCGGGAGGCGCCGATATGGTGACGGCCGAACCGGCGACCCGCGCGCCGGGATAGATAGGGCGCATGCGGCTGGCCAGCAGGCCGATCCGGCCTTGCGCTTCGTGCACGGTGGCAACCCCGCAAGCGGCGAGCCCAGCGATCACCGATGCTTCGGCGCGGGCGATGTTGCGGACGACGCGTCCTGCCATGATATTCTCCTGAATGTAGGGGAGGGCATAGGCCGCAGCCGGGCGTGCGCTCAATTCACAACTATGCGCTGCCAATAAGTTTTTGCTATATATGCACCGATGTTATCGCCGTTTGATCTTAACCTGCGGCACCTGCGCGCACTCACCGCGATCATGGCGCACGGTACGATGAATGCTGCGGCCGATGCGGTGCATATTTCGCAGCCCGCGCTGACTCAGGGGCTGGCCAAGCTTGAGCGGCAGCTGGGCGTGTCCTTGTTCGATCGCCGTCCCGACGGGGTGGTGCCCACGGCGGCGGGAATGCTCATGGCCGGGCGCGCGGCTGCGGCGTTCGCGCATCTGGGCGCCGCGATGCGCGGGGCCGCCCGACGCGGCGGGCGCGGCTTTGCGCGGCCCGAGCAGTTGATGACCGCCAGCCAGCTCCAGGCGTTTCTTGCGCTGGCCGATGCGGGAAGCTTTGTCGGCGCGGCGGGGGTGACGGGGGTGTCGCAACCCGCGCTCCACCGTGCGACGCGTGACCTTGAGCAGGTTTGCGGCGTGCCGCTCGCCGAACGGCGTGGCCGCGGGGTCGTGCTGACCGTTGCGGGGCGTGCACTGGCGCGCGGTGTCCGGCTTGCCGCGCGGGAAATCGGCGCCGGGATTGCCGAGCTTTCGGGCGAAGAGGAGAGCGGCGTGATCGCGGTTGGCGCGATGCCGCTTTCGCGCGCACTGCTTTTGCCCAAGGCCATAGCGGGCTTTGTCACCGGATCGCCGCGCGCGCTGGTTGATGTCGTCGAAGGGTCGTGGCGTGAGCTCGTCGATCCGCTCCGCGACGGGGTGATCGACCTGATGATCGGCGCGTTGCGCGACGAGGCGCCGCAGGGTCTGGAGCAGCATCCGCTGTTCACCGACCGGTTAGTGGTGATCGGGCGCGCGGGGCATCCGCTGGCGTCCGCTACCGATCCCGGTCTCGATGACCTGTCGCGGTTCGGCTGGATCGTTGGCCATGCGAATGCGCCGCTGCGTACGCATTGGGACGCAATGTTCGAGGGGCACAGCCCTCCCGAAGCGCCGATCGCCTGTGGTTCGGTCATGGTGATCCGCGGCATTCTTGTGGATAGTGACCTGCTCACGCTGTTGTCACCCGATCAGGTGGCGCTGGAGATCGAGAGCGGGGTTCTTGCGGCAATCGGGCGGCCACTGGCGGGCGGAGTGCGGACGATCGGTATTACGACCCGTATCGGCTGGCGACCGACGGCCGCGCAGCGTCGCTTCATTGCCCTGCTCGAAAGCGCGGCCATGGAAACAAGAATTCCGGAAAATAAATAGCCTGTCGGGCAATTGGATTGGCGGCTGTCCTGCACGCTGCCTATGCCCGGACGATGACCGCCGCCTTTGTCTTTATCGGTTTCGGAGAAGCGGGCGCCGCCTTTGCCGGCGCTGCGCCCGCGCGCGGCTATGACCTTGCGACCGACGATCCCGCGAGGCGCGGCGCCAAGCTCGACGATTTCGCCCGCGCCGGGGTGGCTGCATGCGACACAGCGGCCGAAGCGCTCGCCGGCGCGTGTGCGATATTGTCGCTCGTCACCGCCGATCAGGCGCTAATCGCGGCGCAGTCCGCTGCGCCGCTGCTCGATCGCGGTGCCTTGTGGTTCGACATGAACAGCGTTGCGCCCGATACCAAGCGCGCCGCCGCCGCCGCCATCGAAGCTGTCGGTGCGCGCTATGTCGATGTCGCGATCATGGCGCCGGTCCACCCGGCGCGTCGGAACGTTCCCTTGCTCGTCGGCGGCCCGCATGCCGAAGCGGGCGCCACGCTTTTGGCCGAAATAGGCTTCACCCATACCACCGTCATTGCCGGACCGGTGGGCGCGGCATCGTCGATCAAGATGATCCGCTCGGTCATGGTCAAGGGGCTGGAGGCACTGACCGCCGAATGTTTCCTCGCCGCGCACGCCGCAGGCATAACCGAACAGCTTCTGGCGTCGCTCGATGCCGGTGGGACCGGAGGGCGGTGGGCCGACCGGGCTGACTATAATTTCGAACGGATGATGGTCCACGGCCTGCGCCGCGCCGCCGAAATGGAAGAAGTGGTCAAGACCCTCGACGCGCTCGGTACGGGCTCGGCGATGACGCGCGGCACGGTCGAGCGCCAGCGCGCGATCGGTGAGCTGGGGTTGGCCGCCCCCGAGGGATTGGCGGCCAAGCTCGACATGCTCGAAACATTCGGAAAGGGGGAAGCCGCGTGACGCTGATCATCGATTGCCACGGCCACTATACGACCGCGCCGCCCGCGCACAACGACTGGCGCGATGCGCAAAAGGCGGCGTTCAAGGCAGGAGAGGCGGTCCCGGCCTATCCTGCGATCGGCGACGATGAAATCCGCGAGACGCTGGAGGCGAACCAGCTTCGGCTGCTGCGCGAGCGCGGCGCCGATATGACGATTTTCTCGCCGCGCGCCTCGGCAATGGCGCCGCATGTCGGCGACGAAAGCGTGTCCAGGGCGTGGGCGCGGGCGAATAATGACCTGATCGCGCGCTGCGCCGCGCTCTATCCCGATATCTTCGCGCCAGTGTGCATGCTGCCGCAATCGCCCGGTGCCGACATGCAGGGTTCGATCGCGGAGTTGGAGCGCTGTGTCGATATGGGCTTCATCGGTTGCAACCTGAACCCCGATCCGGGCGGCGGCCATTTCACCGCGCCGCCGCTGACCGACCGTTTCTGGTATCCTTTCTACGAGAAAATGGTCGAGCTCGACGTCCCGGCGATGATCCATGTCTCGGGCAGCTGCAATCCGGGACTGCACGCGACCGGCGCTTATTATATCGCCGCCGACACGATCGCCTTCATGCAGTTGATCGAGGGTAATTTGTTCGCTGATTTCCCGAGCCTGCGCTTCATCATTCCGCATGGCGGCGGCGCGGTGCCCTATCATTGGGGTCGCTATCGCGGGCTCGCCGACATGCTGAAGCAGCCGGACCTTGACGGCCATGTGATGAACAATGTCTGGTTCGACACCTGCGTCTATCATCAGCCGGGCATCAACCTGCTGACCGAAGTCATCGACACCCGGAACATATTGTTCGGCAGCGAGATGGTCGGCGCGGTGCGCGGGATCGACCCCCAGACCGGCTTCCACTTCGACGACACCAAACGCTATGTCGACGCGTTGCCGATCAGCGACGCACAGCGCCACGCGATCTTCGAGGGCAATGCCCGGCGCGTCTTCCCGCGGCTCGACGCCCAGTTGAAAGCGCGTGGGCTGTGAGCGGCCCGCTGGATATCCACGACTATCTCGCGGCGTTCGACGACATCCCCGGCACGCGCGTCTTCACCGCAAAGCGCGCGCGGCAGGGCTATCATCTCAACCAGTTCGCGATGAGCCTGATCAAGGTCAAAAATCGTGAACGCTGGAAGGCGGGCGAACGCGCCTATCTCGACGAATGGCCGATGAGCGAGGAACAGAAGCAAGCGGTGCTCGCGCGCGACTACAACCGGCTGCTCGATCTGGGTGGCAATATCTATTTCATGGCCAAGGTCTTTTCGACCGACGGGCAAAGCTTTCTTCAGGCGGTGTCGACGATGTCAGGCATGAGCCTTGAGGATTATTCGGCGATGATGATCGCCGGGGGGCGCTCGCCCGAGGGGCAGCGCTCGATCAAGGACAAACGATAATGGCCCGCATCACCGCAGGCGTGGCGTCGAGTCATATTCCGGCGCTGGGCGTCGCGTCGGACCTCGGCAAGACCGCCGAGCCCTATTGGGCGCCCGCCTTCGCCGGCTATGAATGGACAAAGCGGTGGGAGGCGGAGCAGAAGCCCGACGTCGTGATCCTCGTTTACAACGACCATGCCACAGCGTTCGACATGAAGATCATCCCGACCTTCGCGATCGGTTGTGCCGAGGCATATCAGCCCGCCGACGAGGGGTGGGGGCCGCGCCCGGTGCCGGTGGTCAAGGGGCATCCCGACCTTGCCTGGCACATCGCGCAAAGCTGTATCCTCGACGAATTCGACCTGACGATCATCAACGAGATGGAGGTCGATCACGGCCTGACCGTGCCGCTGACGATGATGTTCGGAAAGCCGGCCGAATGGCCGTGCCGCGTGATCCCGATCGCGGTCAATGTCGTCACCTATCCGCCGCCCTCGGGCAATCGCTGCTGGGCGCTCGGCGAAGCGATCGCCAAGGCGGTGGCGAGCTTCCCCGAGGATCTCAACGTGCAGGTTTGGGGCACTGGCGGGATGAGCCATCAATTGCAGGGCGAGCGCGCGGGGTTGATCAACCGCGAATGGGACAATCGCTTCCTCGACCGTCTCGAAGGCCGCACGCAGGCGCTGCGCCACATTCCCCACATCGAATATCTTCGCGAGACGGGATCGGAGGGGATTGAGATGGTGATGTGGCTTGTCATGCGCGGCGCGCTGGGGGCGACGACCCGTGCGCTGCACCGTCATTATCATGTGCCCGCGAGCAATACAGCCGTCGGGCATATCGTCCTTGAACCCGTTGGAGAATGAATGTGAAAATTGCTCTCGCCGGCGCCGGCGCCTTTGGTGAAAAGCATCTCGACGCGCTGCAGCGGATCGACGGGGTCGAGGTCGTCTCGGTCGTCGGACGGCGGCTGGAGCCGACGCAGGCGGTCGCGGCGAAATATGGCATCGGCCACGCCTGCACTGACCTGGCCGAAGCGCTGGAACAGCCCGGTCTCGACGCGGTGATCCTTGCGACCCCGACCCAGATGCACGCCAGCCAGACGATCCAGTGCCTGGAGGCCGGAAAGCATGTGCAGGTCGAAATTCCGCTGTGCGACAATCTCGCCGAGGGCGAGGCCGTACTCGCCAAGGCGCATGAAACCGGGCTGGTCGCGATGGTGGGCCACACGCGGCGCTTCAATCCCAGCCACCAATATCTGCACGGCAAGATCGCCGCGGGCGAGCTCAACATCCAGCAGATGGACGTTCAGACCTATTTCTTCCGCCGCAAAAATATGAACGCCAAGGGCGAGGCGCGGTCATGGACCGATCATCTGCTCTGGCACCATGCCGCGCACACCGTCGACCTGTTCGCTTATCAGGCAGGGCCGATCGTCGCGGCGAATGCGATTCAGGGACCGATCCATCCCGAACTCGGCATCGCGATGGATATGTCGATCCAGCTCAAGGCGACAAGCGGCGCGATCTGCACCCTGTCGCTCAGCTTCAACAACGACGGTCCGCTCGGCACCTTCTTCCGCTATATTTGCGATAGTGGCACCTGGATCGCGCGTTACGACGATCTGGTGACGGGCCGTGAAGAGCCGGTCGATCTGGCGGGCGTCGCGGTGTCGTCCAACGGCATCGAATTGCAGGACCGCGAGTTTGTCGCGGCAATCCGCGAGGGCCGCGAGCCCAATGCCAGTGTCGCACAGGTGATGCCATGCTACCGTGTGCTCGACGCGCTGCAAACGCAGCTTCAAAACACATCTTTATTGCATTGAATTACCGGGTGAAGTTTTGCGGATTGGCCGGTCCGGCACCGCGCGCGCCGATGCGATGTAACGCGCGGTGCCGATCAGGGCGGCTTGCCCCGGTCAGTCGTCGTGCCGGAAACCGATCGGATAGAGCGGATTGGCACTGTCGTGCGGGACATCGCTGGCCTGTGCACGCACCGCGTCCATCGACGAGGGGAGTTCGAACGGCAGGCGCCCTTCGGCCTTGGCCTTGCCCGTCAGAACATCGAACAAGGCGGTGTCGCTAACGCCGAAATTGCCGATCAGCGCACTGGCGTGTTCGCGGATATTGGTGAGGATCGCAGGGCGATCGAGATAGACGGTGACGATTGTCGGCACTAACCGGCTGGCGCGCAAAATCACCTCATAATCGGGGTTGCCGGGTTTGAAATCGAGGTCGCCTTCGTGAAACAACGTCCCGAAAAAATGATCGGGGTGCAGCAATTGATGCGGCGTCGTGGCGCGGATGACCGCGAGGTCGGCTTTGGCTGGATCGTCGACCACTTCAAAGCCCTGACTGCGGGCAACGTCGGCGGATACTCCGTACAGGAACAGCTTTTGCCCGGCGGGGCGCAGCGGCAACAGATTTTTGCGGTTTTCGAGCATGACCAGCGCACGGCGCTGGGCGTCAAATGCTGCAGAGCGAAACTCGGTGTTGTTGACCACCGTTTCGGCATGATCAGGATCGGCAAAGGGGTTTTCGAACAGGCCCATTTCAAATTTCTGGAGCATTCCGCGCATCGTCGCATCATCGACGCGGGCCTGTGTGATCAGGCCCGCCTTCACCGCCGCGACGATCTGCGCACCTTCTTCGCTGCCGCCAATCTGGTCGTTGCCCGCGTTGATCGCGCGCGCGAAGCGCTCGACCCGGGGCAGGTTTTCGACACCCCAGGGCATGCCGATCACCGGCGGTTTTCCGGGGCCGCTGCCGTTGATGCACGCGGCCGGGCAGTCGCTGGTGATCCCCCAGTCGGATACGATCAGCCCGTTAAAGCGATATGTCCCGCGCAGAAGATCCTGAAGCAGCCAGGTATTGAAGCCGGCGCCGACCTGCTCGACCGCGCGTCCGTCGACCTTCAGATTTTCGAGAATCGAATAAGTCGGCATCACCGACGCTGCCCCGGCACGAAATGCGCCTTCGAAGGGCTTGAGGTGATCGGCGAAGCGGCCGCCGGGGAAGGTGGCGAAGCGGCCATAGTGGAGGTGGCTGTCCCAGCCGTCCTTGGCGGCGCCATAGCCCGCCCAATGCTTGACCACGGCTGCGACGCTGTCCCTGTTCAGGCCGCCGGTTCCGTTCTGAAACCCGGCGACATAGGCCTCGACCTGGCGGCCGACGCGTTCGGGATCCTCGCCAAAGGTGCCGGTGACCCGTGCCCAGCGCGGTTCGGTGGCGAGATCGGCCTGCGGTGACAAGGCGACGCGAATGCCCACTGCGGCATATTCCTGACGCGCGATGTCGGCGAAGCGCCGCGTGGTCGCAGGATCGTCGAGTGCGCCAAGGCCCAGCGTTTCGGGCCATTGCGAAAAGCTGCCCGCGGCGGAGGCCGCACCGGTCAAGGTCTGGAAATGATTGCGCGGATCGGTGCTGATCGACAGCGGAATGCCCAGCCTTGTGCTTTCGGCGACCGCCTGAAGCGCATTATTCTGTTCGGCAAAATCGCGCGGCGCGGCGGCCAGCCGGGTGATGAAATTATTGATATGCTGGTCGCGAATGAAGGCCGACGCCGCCGGCAGGGTATAGCGATCGCCGGTGCCGACCACGCCGTTGGCGGGCAGGGTGCCGTGCATCATGGCCCCGGCTTTTTCTTCCAGCGTCATCCGCCCGACCAGGTCGCGCGCGCGAACCTCGGCGGGCAGGCGCCAATCCTCATAGGGATCGAGCGTGCCGTTGCGGTTGAGATCGCGAAACCGCAGACCGGCTTCGGTTAACACGGGGGCGGTGCGGGTGCCGAGCGCGGGTTGTGCGGGCGCCAATGTCGGCGCGGGGGATTGCGCCCCGGCATGACCCATTATCAGCCATGATGCCGCGGCACCAAGCAGTGCTGTTCTGACCGCATATCGCTTCGTGCTTCCATTGTAACTACGCATCGCCTTGCCTCTTTCGCTATGCCGGATCTTCATATGGAAAAGCCGGGCTTTTCTTCCAGTTCGTCGCTGTCGGTCGGCTCCATGCGCCCCGTTCCTTGAGGCTCATCTGCATCGTGACCGATCCATCACGCGTTGACGGCGCGGCCCGTCGACCCGCGCACAACCATCTCGAACGCGATCGGGACTTCATGGATTTGCCCGCTTTTTCCCGGCTCGATGAGAAGACGCGCGCTTTCCGCTGCCATCAACGCAATCGGTTGGCGGATGGTGGTGAGGGGCGGCCAGACCTGCTCGGCAATCGCACTATCGTCATAGCCGACCACCGAAATATCGCGGGGCACTTGCAACTCCAGCTTGCCCGCAGCCGCCAGTACGCCGGCCGCCATGTCGTCGTTGCTCGCAAAGATGGCGGTTGGCCGGTCGGGGGCGGCAAGCAGGCTGTGTCCGGCCTCCATGCCCGAACGGAACGAAAAATCGCCCGGGGCAAGCCGGACCTGCTGCGGGTCGCCGCCCAGCGCGCTGATCGATTCCAGAAAACCTTCGAGACGCGGCGCGGAGCAGCCATGGCTTTGCGGGCCCGTCACGACGGCAAAGCTGCGGTGGCCGAGTGACCAGAGGTGCCGCGCGATTTCTACAGCTGCGGCGCGATCATCGATGGTCACCGAACTCGAACGCCCGTGGAAACTGACCGGTGCAAGACGGACATAATGGAGTCCCTTGGCCTCGAGTGCATCCAGAACGACAGGATTGTCGGTCAGGGGCGGGGACAGGATGACCCCGTCCAGCCGCGAGTTCGCCAGCATATCCCGCATTTGGCCGGCAAGGTCTGTTGCTGACGAATCCACTTCCTCGACGACCAGGTGAAATCCGGCTTCGCGGCATGCGGCCATCGCGCCGCGTTGCAGGGCGACGATATAGCTCGGGCTGGGGTTGTCGAAAAAGGCGCCGATCACAAAGGATCTGGTGCTGGCCAGCGAGCGCGCTGCCGAATTGGGAACAAAATCCAGCGCGGCGATCGCCGCTTCGATTCTTGCGCGCATTGCGGGCCGGACATGGGGTTCGCCATTGATCACGCGGGATACGGTTTTGATCGATGCTCCCGCACGATCGGCCACATCCATTATTGTTGTTCGCCCCATCAAAATCCCCTCGTCGCGCGGGCTGGATGCTGTGCATCCTTTCTCTCGGCATCGGTTGCGATGTCCTGGAGCCCTTTGCGGCCTTCTAATGACAGCGCTGTCTAATGCAAGGCCGACGAAGATGGAGGAGGGGAGTGGGGCCGCTTGCACTTGTCGAGATCACCATGTTGCTGCGTGAAAAGGCGCGGAAATCCGGCACCGGAACCGCATCTGCTCAACGGATTATTTGGCGTTTGAGGCTTTGCGGCGATCGCGGATGGATTCGCCTTGCCTCGCCTAGCTGCTGGCTCGAATGACGAGATGGGTTGGCAGATATGCCGGGTCACCCGTCTGGTCGCCCTGTTCGGATATGATCTGAATCGCCTTCATGGCGATGTCCGCGATCGGTTGATGAATGGTCGTCAGCTGGGGCCATGCGAGTTGGGCGACATAGCTGTCATCAAAGCCGACGATGGAAATATCGTCAGGGATGGATAGCCCGAGGTCGCGCGCGCCGGCCATCGCCCCGATCGCCGCTTCGTCGTTGAATGCGAACAACGCGTCGGGGCGCTCGGCGGGGTTCGCCAGCAGCGCCAAGGCGGCGTCGCGCCCGACCTCCGCCAGCGGTCCCGACCAATCGGGCTGGAGGCGCTGGATGGCGTCAATGCTGCCCCCCAGGCTTTCCACCGTGTCGACAAATGCCGATTCGCGAATCGCGGCGGAGGCGTGATCGTCTGGCCCCGCGATCAGTGCGAAGCGCCGGCGCCCGCGATCCCACAAATGGCGAACAAGCTGCTCTACTCCCGAGCGGTCGTCCGCGAACAGTGCGGTCGAACGCCCGGGCTGTTTTGCGGGGGAAATGCGAACATAGCGGACGCCATCCCGGTCGAGTGCGTCGAGCAAGGCCTCGTCGTCGCACACCGGCGGTGCCAGAAGCAGGGCGTCGCAGCGCGCGCCGCGCAGGCCGTTTGTATAGGAATCAATCACGGTCGGGGCGCTGATGTCCACTTCCTCGACCACCAGATGATAGCCGTGCTGGCGGCAGGCGTTGACCGCGCCGCGCAGAATCTCGCCTTGATAGAAGGACGCAATATTCGGCAGGAAGGCGCCAATCAAATAGGATCGCGATGCGGCCAGCGCGCGCGCAGCCTGATTGACCTGATAACCCGTTTCGCGAATGGCGGCCTCGACCCGCTGCCGCATTGCCGGGCTGACATTCGGATCCCGATTGACCACCCGCGACACGGTTTTGGAAGAGGCGCCAGCCAGCATCGCCACATCGGCGAGGGTAACCGGACGTTTTTGCGAAGCGGGGTTCGACTTTTCCATCCATCGAAGTTTAGGCCAGAAACGGGCGCTTCGTCCAGTCAATGACAGCGCTGCCATTTTTCGTTTGGCAGCGCTGTCATATTTGGATAGGCTCCGATTCGACAAAAAAGAAAATAGGGAGAGGGCCATTGAGGTCGTTGCTTTGTTGTGCGGCATTGCTTGCCGCGCATTCCGCCGGAGCGCACGCCAGCGAAACCGCGCCTTCCGATTTGGGCAGCGCGGCCGATCGCAAAGCCGCCGCCACCGAGGCGGCCTTGGCCGGTGACGAACGGGTGCGCCTGCTCAGCGGGATTATGGCCTTTCCGATGGAAGGCACCACGGTGCCCGAAGGCGTTCCGTTCGGGGCGGGCTATATTGCGGGGATCGAACGGCTCGGGGTGCCCGCGCTGACCGAAACCGATGCCAGCCTCGGCATCTCCTATATCGGCGGTATGCGGCGCGATGGCGCAACCGCGCTGCCGTCGGGGCTCGCCATGGGCTCGACCTGGAGCCCGGACCTGATGCGCGAAGGTGGCGCGCTGATCGCCGGCGAGGCGCATGCCAAGGGCTTTAATGTCCTGCTTGCGGGCGGGATCAATCTGGTTCGCGACCCGCGCGGGGGCCGGGCCTTTGAATATCTGGGCGAGGATCCGCTCCATTCGGGCTTGCTCGGCGGCGCGGCGGTGGCGGGGATCCAGTCGCGCCACGTCATCTCGACGATCAAGCATTTCTCGCTCAACCCGACCGAGACGGGACGGCAATTTCACAACGCGATCATCGGTGACGGTGCGCATCGGATGAGCGATCTGCTTGCCTTTGAAATCGCGATCGAACAGGGCCAGCCGGGCTCGATCATGTGCGCCTATAACCGCGTGAATGGGGCACAGGCGTGCGGCAACGACACGCTGCTCAACGGCGTATTGAAGCGCGATTGGGGCTATAAGGGCTGGGTGATGTCCGACTGGGGCGCGGTTCGGAGCACCGGTTTCGCGCTGAACGGTCTCGACCAGCAATCGGGCTGGCAACTCGACGGCGCGCAGCATTTCGGCAAGCCGCTGATCGAAGCCGCCGCCGGGAACAAGCGCTACCGTGATCAGATTGCCGACATGAACCGGCGCGTCCTGCGGTCGATCTATGCCGTGGGCGTCGACACCAATCCGCCGAAGCGCGCGCCGATCGACTTCGCCGCCGGCGGTGCCGTCGCGCAGCGGATCGCCGAAAAGGGGATGGTGCTGCTCCAGAACCGCGGCGACATCCTCCCGCTCGCTGCGTCTGCCAACCGGATTCTCGTGGTCGGCGGCTATGCCGACGCCGGGGTTCTTTCGGGCGGCGGGTCGTCGCAGGCGCAGGGTGAGGGCGGACCGGTGGTTTCGCTTCCGGTCGTGGCGGAGGGCATGTTTGCGCCGATCATGGCGCAGAATTTCCATCGCTCCTCGCCGGTTAAGGCCATTCGCGCGCGGGCGCCGAAGGCCGAGGTCATCTATCGCGACGGTCGCTATCCGGCCGATGCGGCGACTGCGGCCAAAAATGCCGATCTCGTCATCGTCTTCGTGACCCAGTGGATGACCGAGGGGCTCGACGTACCCGACCTGTCGCTGCCGAACGGGCAGGACAATGTCATCGCGGCGGTGGCAAAGGCGAACCCCAATGTCGTCGTCGTGCTGGAAACCGGCGGCCCCGTGGCGATGCCGTGGCGCGACAATGTCGGGGCGATCCTCGAGGCCTGGTATCCCGGCGCGCGCGGCGGCGAAGCGATTGCGGCGGTCCTGTTCGGCGACGTCAATCCGTCGGGCCGTCTGCCCGTGACTTTCCCTGCCTCGATCGCACAATTGCCGCGCCCGGCTCTTCCCGGCGTGGAAACGGTCGAACCCGATTTTGCGGGTCATGGCAAGCCGGGCCAGACGCTCGACATCGACTATAATATCGAAGGCGCCGACGTCGGTTATCGCTGGTTCGCGCGCAAGGGTGAAAAGCCGCTTTATCCCTTCGGATATGGCCTCAGTTACACCAGCTTCGAACGGTCGGGCCTTGCGGTGACGGGCGGCACCGCGCCGAAGGCGTCCTTCACGCTGCGTAACAGCGGCGCCCGCGACGGCGCCGATGTCGGGCAAGTCTATCTGGTCGAAACGCCGCAAGGGAAAACGCGGCGTCTTGTGGCCTTTTCCCGCGTCGACCTGAAACCCGGCGAGGCGCGCAGCGTCGAAGTGCCGATCGACCCGCGCCTGCTCGCCGAATGGACGCCGGAAGGCTGGAAAGTTTCCGGCGGCTCCTATCGCTTTGCGCTCGGCGCGTCGTCGGACGAGCTTTTGGAAGAGGTGGGCGTCCAGCTCACCCAAAGGATCTGGAATTACGTGAAATAGTCAATCAAATCAGGGGGACGGAGATGAGAAGGATTTTGACTTCGGCGACGGCATTGGCGGCGGTGCTGGTGCTTGCGACACAGGCTCAAGCGCAGGATGCGGCGACCGACGGGACCACCGATGGCGGCGGTTTCGGCGAGATCATCGTGACGGCGCAAAAGCGGGCCGAAAATCTTCAGAAGGTTCCGATTTCGGCAACCGTCGTCAACGCCGATCAGTTGGCGGCGCGCCAGATTTTCGATCCGTCGCAGTTGCAACTCGTCGCACCGAGCCTTCAGATCAAAAGCTTCAACGCTGCGCTTGGCGCATCGAACTTTTCGATCCGCGGCGTCGGCACGCTGAGCTTCGCCAACTCGATCGAATCGAGCGTGACCTCGGTCATCGACGGCGTCGTGATGGGCAGCCCGTCATTTGGATTCATGAACTATCTCGACGTGGCGCAGATCGAAGTCCTCAACGGGCCGCAAGGCATGTTGTTCGGGAAGAATGCATCGGCCGGCCTCGTCAACATCACGACGACGCGCCCCGTGCTCGGCAAATTCGAAGGCCAGCTGATGGGCGAAATCGCCCAGATGGAGGTGCCCGAAGAAGGGTTGCTCTATCGCCTGCAGGGGATCGTCAACGTTCCGGTCGGCGAGACTGTGGCGCTGCGCGTCAGTGCCTCGCAAACCCACACCGACCCGATTATCAAAAATCTGATCATCGTCCCGGGCAGTCAATATGGTCAGGATCAGACCAGCCTTCGCGCCAAATTGCTCTGGGAGCCGACATCGGCCCTCAGCATCATGATCGCGGGGGACTATGCCCATTCGTCGGGTGTCGGATCGGGCGGCAGCGCCGATCGTATCGTCCGGCCGACCAGCCCGTTCGCGCTGGAAAATACGCAGCTCGGCATCGTCGCCAACCCGGACAATCTCTATTCCAGCTATGGCGGCCCGACGGTGGCGAGTTTTGACGTCGGCGGCGTACAGGCGAACATCGACTATGAATTTTCGGACGGTCACACGCTGGCCAGCATTACGGCGTGGCGCAAGTTCAAGGCGGACAATCTCTTCGACACCGACAAGCACCGGATCAATCTGGCCGATACGAACCACCAGCTGAGCGACGCCAGCCAGTTCACCCAGGAGTTGCGTCTCGCTTCACCGCTCGGCCAATTCTTCGAATATCAGCTTGGACTCTATTATTACAGTTCGGACAGCGACACGGTCGTGTCCGTCGCTGGGGCCGGTTCCCCCCTCTTTCCGCCGCCTCCGCCGCCGCCTGGTTTTGTCGCCCTGGTTGGCGTCAATCAAGCCGGTGCGATGCAGACGAAAAGCTACGCCGGCTTTGGACAAGCGACGCTGAACCTCAGCGATCGTGCTCGCCTGACCTTTGGTGGCCGCTACACTTATGACAAATTGAAACTGCAAGCGGTCGCCGACAAGGTTGGTTATGTGGTCGCGCTTCCCGGCAGCATCCTCGGTTCGCGCAATCAGGAGACCAGCGAGAAGAATTTCTCGTGGCGTATCGGTGGCCAATATGACCTGACCGATGACATCATGGCCTATGCGTCGGTTGCACGCGGATACAAGGGACCGGGCTTCAACGTTTCAATCGACCCCAGGGCGCAGCTGGTCGAGTCCGAAATTCCGACATCCTATGAAGCGGGCGTCAAGTCGATGCTGTTCGACCGGCATTTGATCCTGAACATTTCAGCCTACACCTCGAAATTCAGGAATTTTCAGGCGCAGGCATTCGACGCCGTTACGAACGGCTATATCCTGCTCAATGCGGGTTCGCTGAAATCGCGCGGGTTTGAAGTCGAGGCGTCGGTGCTGCCCGCTGAGGGCTTGAGCTTCAATCTGGGCGTCAGCTATGCCGATGCCTTCTTCTCCGATTTCCAGTTCGACAAATGCTATCCGTTCCAGCCGGTTTGCCGCCCGAACGGCACGACCGATTCCACGGGCAACCGCCTACCCAATGCGCCCAAATGGACGGGCAGCCTGACCGGCCGCTATGAAACGCCGGTCAGCGAAAGTCTGGCGATTTTCCTGCAAGGTGCGGTCTATGCCCGGACCAAGTCGAACTTCAGTTCCAACGAAGATCCCAATACCGTTCTTCCGGGTTATACGCTTTTCGATGGCAGTATTGGTCTGAAGGACTTGCAGGACGGGCTGAAGATGACATTGTTCTGCCGGAACTGCTTCGACAAACGCCAACCGACGTTCATCAATTCAAACTCGCAGGCGCGCGGCGATTATTATCATATGTTCGGGTTGAACTCGTTCCGGACGATCGGGTTGTCGCTCGAAGGCCGGTTCTAGAGTTTGGGGGCGGGGTCGGGGGGCAGGGCATGTCGTACCGCGACGGTCCGGCCTCCCGGTTTCGCAAGGAGGGTGTTTGATGCGGCGTGTGATCAAGGCGATGGCAGGGGCGAGCATGCTGGCGGCGGCGGGCATGGCGCCGGCGGCGGCCCGGGACAAGACCGAAGCCGCGCCGCCCAAACTGGTCATCCTGATTTCGGTCGACCAGTTCTCGGCCGATTTGTTCAACAGCTTTCGTGGCCAATATCAGGCCGGGCTGAAGCAACTGGCGCAAGGGATTGTCTACTCCAATGCCTTTCACGCGCATGGCGTCACCGAAACCTGCGCCGGCCATGCGGTCATCGCCAGCGGGCGTCATCCCAACGCGACCGGGATCATCGCCAACCAATGGTTCGACCAGGCCGGCTCGGTCAATCGCTACTGCACCGACGACGGCGTCCATATCGCGGCGCTTGCCACGCGCAAGCTGGGGGTCGGGCCAGGACTGCTCGAAGTCTCGACGCTCGGTGACTGGCTGAAGGCGGCGGCGCCGTCGAGCCGCGTCTTTTCGGTCGCGGGCAAGGATCGCTCGGCGATCATGATGGGTGGCCATAAACCCGACGGGGCCTTCTGGTTCGATGGCAAAAAGGGTTTCGACAGCTGGGGCACCACGGTCGAGGATGCGACGCGCCGGCTATCGCCGCTTGCCGCTCTCAATACAAGGCTCGCGCGCCAGCTCGCCGCACCGCCGGCCGAATGGACCTATCTCCGCAAGGATTGTCGTCTGCGCGAAGCGAATATTCCGCTCGCTGGCGGCAAGACGCTGCACGCACATCTTCCCCCCGACGCTCCGACTGCGGTCCCGGGCATGCCCGCCGCCGCCTCAGGGCGGGCGCTGGCGCCTTATGCTTATGACAGCATCACGGTCGACGCGGCGCTCAGCCTGATCGACAGTGAAAAGCTCGGGCGCTCGGCATCGACCGACCTTCTGGCTGTCGGCCTGTCGGGAACCGATCTCGTCGGCCACGCCTATGGCACACAGGGGCCCGAGATGTGCGACCAGATGGCGCGCATCGATGAACAGATCGGGCGGCTGATCAAGCGTGTCGAGGCGCTGCGCATCCCGTTCGTGGTTGCGCTGACTGCCGATCATGGCGGCGGCGATATGCCCGAACGTCTGGCGCTGCGTGGTTACACCGATACGGGGCGGCTGGATGGCGGGGCGTTTCTCGCAGAGTTGAACGCCTCGGTTCGCAAGGCAGTCGGCATCGACTGGGATGCCCTGCGTCCCGCCTTTTTCGATCCGACCCAGCTCGGCATCATGGGCCGCGATGGCAAGACACTGGCCGATGCCGCGATGAAGCGCCGGATCGCCGATGCCGCGGTTGCCCGCGCGATCGAACTGCCGGGGATTGCCGGGGCGTGGACCGGCGAAGCTCTGGCGGCCCGCAAGGTCGATCCGCGGACATCGCCCGACCTGCTATCGATCGGCGATCGCATGGCGCTGTCCTTCTATCCCCAGCGCAGCGGCGACATATTGTTGATGACCGATCCGCTCAAAACCCCCGCGCCGCCGATGCCCGGCCTGTTCATGATGGGGCATTCGGGGCCCAGCGATTTCAATCGCCGCGTCCCCGTTTTGCTCTGGCGACCCGGGGCTCAGCCGCAGGAACGCGCACTGCCGATCGAGGTTGTCGATCTGGCGCCGACGCTGGCCGCGCTGATCGGAATCAAGCCGACCGATACGGTCGACGGACAATGTCTCGAAATACCGGAACTATCAATCAACTGCGGGCGGTGACAATCGACGGCCCGATGGTGCGAGAGGAATGGGAAGCATGAAAAAAGCGAACTCCATGGCGATTTTGGCATTGGCGCTCATTGCGGCGCTGCCCGGCGCCGCGAGTGCCCAGACAGTGGCGACGAAGAACGGCTCGCTGAAGGGCGTTACCGAAGGCAAGGTCGTGGCCTACAAGGGCATTCCCTTCGCGCAACCGCCCGTCGGCGACCTTCGCTGGCGTGCGCCCCAGCCGGTTCCGCGCTGGAAGGGCGTGAAGGCCGCCGATCAATATGGCCCCGACTGCATGCAAATCCCGTTCAAGGCCGATGCCGCGCCGCTCGGTGTCAAACCGGCGGAGGATTGCCTCTACGTCAATGTCTGGGCACCCGCGGAGGCTTCGAAAAAGAAGCGCCCGGTCATGGTGTGGATATATGGCGGCGGCTTCGTCAACGGCGGCAGCTCGCCGCCGGTCTATGCGGGGACGAAATTCGCCGAGGATGGCGTGGTGTTCGTCAGCTTCAACTATCGCCTCGGTCGCTTCGGCTTCTTCGGCCACCCCGGGCTGACCCGCGAAGCGGCGGGCGCGCCGCAGGGCAATTATGGGGTACTCGATCAGATCGCCGCGCTGAAATGGGTGCAGGCCAATATCGCGGCCTTCGGCGGCGATCCCGACAATGTCACGATCTTCGGCGAATCCGCCGGCGGGATGTCGGTCCACGCGCTCACGACGACACCGCTCGCCAAGGGCCTGTTCGACAAGGCGGTGGTAATGTCGGGCGGCGGCCGCGACCTCATGGGCCCGCTGCGCACGATGGCCCAGGTCGAAGCGCTCGGTGCGGGCTTTGCCAAATCGAAGGGCGTCGAGGGTGACGATGCCAGGGCGATGGCGGCGCTGCGCGCCTTGCCCGCTGACAGCGTGATGAACGGTCTCAATCTGATGGGGCTGTTTACCACCACCGATTTCACCGCGATGTTCGCCGACGGCCAGATCGTCCGCACGTCGATCGACAAGGCCTATGCGGCGGGTGACGGCGCCAAGGTGCCGATGGTGATCGGCGCAAATGACGCCGACGGCTTCTTCTTTGGCGGAGACCTCGACACGGCTTATCGGCCGGTCGCGGCAGACCGCGCGAATGCCGAGAAAGTCTATGACCCCGCTGGTGACAGGAATGCGAAGCGGATCGGCGTCGCGGTTTCGGCCGACATGATGTTCCTCGAACCTGCGCGACATGTCAGCCGGATCATCGCGGCCAAGGGACAGCCGGTCTATACCTATCGCTACGGCTATGTGCCCGACTATCTGCGCGCCGTCATGCCCGGCGCCTTGCACGCCTCCGAACTGCCGTTTGTTTTCGACACGGTCGATGCGCGGCACGGCGAAAAGACGACCGACAACGACCGTGCGGCGGCGCGGCTGGTCCATGAATATTGGGTCAACTTCGCCAAGAGCGGCGTGCCGTCCTCGGCAAAAGGCGGGGCCTGGCCGCGCTTCGATCCGGCGGCCGACAACATCATGATCTTTGATGCGAATGGTGCGCGGGAAGCAAAGCCCGACCCGATTGCCGCCCGGCTCGATTTCGTCGACGATCTGGTGACGGCGGCCAGGACTCCCGCGCCTGCGGCCCAATAGAACAGGGTGAGGTCAATGACAGGATGGCGGCCGTGGGCCGCGCTGATCGCCGTCGCGGCGCTCGCTCCCGTGGCGACGGCGCAGGATAGCGTCGCGAAGGTCGAAGGCGGCGAACTGCAAGGCGTGGTCGAGGACGGTGTCGCCCGCTTTCTGGGGGTTCCCTATGCGGCGGCGCCGGTGGGTGAGCTGCGATGGGCGGCGCCCCGGCGCCCGCTCGCGTGGACAGGGCGCCGCGATGCGACCACCCAGGCGCCCGGCTGCGTCCAGCTTGTCACCCCCGACGGCTTCGGGCCGTGGACCAGGGAATATGTGACGCCGTCGCCGGTTTCGGAGGATTGCCTTTACGCCAATGTCTGGGCGCCAACCGGGCAGGGCGCGAAACCCCGCCCGATACTGGTCTGGATCCACGGCGGGGCCTTCATGTCGGGATCGAATTCGGTGCCGATCTATGACGGGACCGAGCTGGCCAAACAGGGCGTGATCGTCATTTCGGTCAATTATCGTCTGGGCCTGTTCGGTTTTGCGGGTTTTCGCGAGGCGGCGGGCCAAAAGGGCGGCGGCGCGAATTTTGGATTGCAGGATATCATCGCATCGCTGCGCTGGGTTCAGCGCAATGCGGCGGCGTTCGGGGGCGATCCGCGACAGGTGACGATCGCGGGCCAATCGGCGGGCGCGATGGCGGTGCATATGCTGCTGCTATCGTCCGAATCTGATGGCCTTTTTGCGCGAGCCATTGCGCAGAGCGGGGTGATCGAGACTCCCCTGCCGACGCAGGAAGACGGCTTTCGCCGCGGCGCCGATTTGCAGGCGCGCGCGTCCGTCCGCAGCCTTTCGGACCTCCGGCGACTTCCCGCCGATCAGGTCTTGGCGCTTCTCGCGAAGGGACCATTGGCCGGCACCACGCGCGTCGGTGAGATGTCGTTGCTGGGCCCGGTTGTCGACGGTCATATCCTGGCCGGCCAGCTTCCGGTGCTCGAAGCGTCGGGCAAGCGCAAGGCCGTCCCCGTCATGGTTGGGCTGAACGCCGACGAAGGCGTGCTGAACGGCGATTATTTCAAGGCGACGCCCCAAGCGCTAGCCGCACAGGTCGAGCGAGCCCTTGGAAAGCCGCGCGCCGAAAGCCTGCTGGCTGACGAGGTGCTCGACAGCGACGATGCGGCGACCACCGCGACGCGGAGGCTGACCCGCCTCTATGGCCTCGCGTCGGTGATCGACTGGGCAAAGGCCCATCGCGCTCCGCTCTTCGCTTATTATTTCACGCATAGCGAACCGGGGCCGGCATCAGAGATGTTCGGGGCCTTCCACTCGGCCGAGATTCCCTATGTCTTCAATGCGCTCGGGGCTTCACCATGGCGCAGCTTCGCGGCCCAGGATCGGGCGATCGCGCATAATATGTCTACCTATTGGGCGAATTTCGCGAAGTCCGGCAACCCGAACGGGGCCGGTGTGCCGAACTGGCCGCGTTTCGACCGGGCGCAGCCGGGCGTCATGGAGTTGGGCGGTCAATTTGGCCCCTATCGTCCGCAGGGCGGGAAACTCGAACTTTTGCTCGATGCGATGCCCGAAGGGCCGGGGCGTTCGATATTCGGCATGGGCAGTTTCGCCGCGCCGGAGGACGCCAGCCGAAAATAGTCAGCCAAAGCCCCGCCGCCCGATCGGTGGCGGTGCTTTGACTTGCCTGTCGGTCCTTCCAGTAACAAGCCGGGAGGGATTGCTTTCGCGTCAGCCGAGCGAGAATGGGCTGACGTGTCGCTTTGCCACGGGCGCCGTGGATCGTGCAGATAAGCGGTCGAATGGGGGGCATGGGCGCCTCCTGACGGGATCAATCGAGGCAGACGTTCGTTTCTGTTCACGCAAACCGATCGTCAGCACGGAGGATTTCATGTCCGGATTCAAGAGTATCGCAATATCATTCGCCGCCATCTCGATGGTCGCGGCGCCTGTGGCCGCTTCGGCGGCGTCTGGCGGTGTCCGCGCCACTTCGGCGACGAGCGACGAAAATGATTTGGGCGGCAACGCCAGCTGGCTCATCGGGCTGGCCGGCCTGGTTGCCGGGGTGACGGCCGCCATCATCATCGATAACGATGATAATGACGATGCGCCTGTCAGCCCGTAGCGGGTAGCAGAAGCAGGATCGGTGCATCCGTCTGGCGCTGCTTGCGGCGACATGAACGGAGCACCGATTTTGCGACAATTTGCGACAATTTTCCGCAAATCCGGCAAGTCGCTGGGACAAGTGACGCCTAGAACGCTGTCATCGGGACCACCTCTTTGGGTCCTTTGACAGGAGTTCATGACGTGAAAACGAAGATTTCGCTTTTGATACTGGGCGCCGCCTTGATCGCCGTGCCCGTTCTCGCCGCCCCCGGCGGCGACCGCCACATGGGCGACGCCGACGGCAATGGCGTCCTGACCCGCGCCGAGGCGCAGGCATCGGCGGCTCAGATGTTCGCCCGGATGGATACCAACAAGGATGGCAAGATCGACGCCACCGATCGCGCCGCGCAGCGCGCCGAAATGCAGGCAAAGCGCTTCGCCGCGTTCGATGCCAACAAGGACGGCAGCATCAGCAAGGCCGAATGGGACCAGCACAGCGCAGATCGTGCCGCCAAGCGCGCCGAACGTGGCGAAAAACGTGCCGATGCAGGGCAAGCCCGCGACGGCAAGCGCGGTGACGGGATGCGCGGCCATCATGGCAGGCGCGGCGGTCACGGCGGCGGCTGGATGAAGGCTGACACCAACGGCGACAAAGCGATCAGTCAGGCTGAATTCGCCGCCTCGTCGCTCGCCCGCTTCGACCGCATGGACGCGAACAAGGATGGCCAGGTGACCGCCGAGGAACGTCAGGCCGCCCGTCAGGCGATGCGCGGCAAGCGCGGCGCCCCGCCGGCTCCGCCGACAAGCAGCTAAGCCTTTGGTTCGGACCGTTGGCAATGGGCAGGCTTTCCCCCTCCCGGCATTGCCTTTGCTACCGGTCCCTGCCAGCACGGTATCGCCCATCGGCCCCTGGCCGGTGGGCGAACCTGCTTGAATGACGGACAACCGATGACCGATAGCGACATGCCCCGGATCCTGCTGATCGACGACGAACCGTCGATCCGCGAACCGTTGGCCGAATATCTGACCGCGCAGGGTTTCGCCGTCACCGATGCAGCGAACGCCGCCGAGGCGCGGTCGGTGCTGCGCGCGCAAAGCGTCGATCTGGTCGTCAGCGACATCATGATGCCCGGCGAAGACGGATTGTCGCTGACCCGTCATTTGCGCGAGACCAGCAGCATTCCCGTCATCCTGCTGACCGCGCGCGCCGAGGATACCGAACGGATCGTCGGGCTGGAAATCGGCGCCGACGATTATGTCGTCAAACCCTTCAATCCCCGCGAGCTGGTCGCGCGCATCCGCACCGTGCTGCGCCGCACGCAGCAAGGCGGCCGTGCGATCGACGCGACGGGAACAAGCTATGCCTTTGGCCGCTGGGTGCTGCGCGAAGTGGAGCGCGTGCTGGTCGACGAGACGGGGCATGAAGTCGCGCTGTCGTCGGGGGAGTTTCACCTGCTTCAGGCGCTGGTGCGTCATCCGCGTCAGGTGATGAGCCGCGATCGCCTGCTCGATCTGGTGCGCGGGCGCGAGGCCGATATTTTCGATCGCGCGATCGACAATCTGGTCAGCCGGCTGCGCAAGAAGATCGAGGATGACCCCGCGCATCCCCATATCGTGAAGACCGTGTGGGGCGGCGGCTATACGCTCGCCTGTGAGGTCAAGCGCATGGGGCCTGCCGCGTGAAACTCCGCCTGTGGCCCAAAAGCCTGATCGGTCAGCTGGTCTTTGCTGTCGCGGTGATGCTGTTCATCGCGCAGGCGATCAATTTTACCATGCTGGCGCGCGGCCAGAAGCAGCAGATGTTGGCGCATGGTGGCGGCATGGCGGTCGGGCGGATCGTCGATGCGATCGACCGCGACCGGCGCGGCGCCGTCGAACCCGATCATCGCGACGGGCGCGAACGCGGTCAGCGCTTCCGGGTTCTCGATCATCCGCCGCGCGTTCCGCCGCATGCCGTGGTGCTCCCGGATCTTGCCGACTATGTTTCGGGACTGCTCGCCGAAGCCGATCTGCGTCCGCGCACGGTCGAAGCCTGGGGACTGCCCCAGCGGCCGCACGCCAAAGGGGGCAAATATCCGGGGCGGACCGTGATGGTGTCGGCCGACGTCGATGGTCGCTATTATGTCGTTCGTACCCGTATGCCCGCCGGCGGTGGTGGATTGCAGGGCTTTCTGGTGTGGCAGACGTTGTCGCTTTACCTGCTCCTGCTCGTCCCGATCATGCTGATCGCCTGGCGCGTCGCGCGGCCGCTGCGCGAGCTGACGCGCGCGGTGCGGAGCAATCCGGCAATCCGCGATACGCAGCCGCTGAAGGAAGAGGGGCCGTCGGACGTCCGCGACCTGATCAGCGCGTTCAACGCCTATCGCGGCCGGATCGTGACGATGCTGTCGGACAAGGACCGGATGCTCGGCGCGGTCGGCCACGACCTGCGCACTCCGCTCGCCAGCCTGCGCGTGCGGGTCGAACAGGTCGATGACGATGTGCTGCGCGACAAGATGATCGCGAGCATCGAGGAAATGACCGCGATGCTCACCGACATTTTGGCGCTCGCGCGGTCGGGCGCTGGGACCGAGGCGCAGGAACGTGTCGGGCTTCGCGCGCTGGTCGGCGAACTCGCCGCGGATTACCGCGAGCGCGGCAAGGATGTCGCGGTCGCGGAGATCGCCGATGTTGATATTATGGCGCGGCCAATGCTGCTCAAGCGCGCGCTGCGCAATCTGGCTGACAATGCGGTCGCCTATGGTTTGCGCGCGCGCCTGTCAGTGGCGATCGCAGGCGGGCAGGCGCGGATTGTCGTGTCCGACGACGGCCCGGGCCTGACCGAAGAGCAGATCCGGACGCTGATCGAACCCTTCGCGCGCGGCGAGGAGTCGCGCAACCGCGCGACCGGTGGTGCGGGGCTCGGGCTGTCGATCGCGCGCGACATTGCGGAGGGCGAGGGCGGCGCGCTGACGCTCGCCAACCGCGAAGGTGGCGGGCTCGACGCGGTGATTTCGCTGCCGCTCGCGGCTCAGACGTAAATCGCGATCCCCTGACTGCCGCTGACCACGGGTTCGCCCGCGCGGTTCCAGATCATCATGTCCTGGACCGAAAAGCCGCCGCGCGCATAGCCCGCCTTCGCTGACAGCAGCCACCAGCCGTCGTCGGTCCGCGGTGCGTCGGTCAGCATATTGACCGTCCAGTTCATCGAACTGATCGGCCCGAACTCGCTGAACAGCGCCATCGCGGCGGGGGGCAGCGCGTCGCCCATCGCGAGCAGCGCGACCGCAGGGTGGCACGCCGGTTCCTCGACGAAGCGTACCCACGTCAGATATTCGCCGACGTCGCTTTTCCACGCGAAGCGCGGGCCCGTCGTCGGGCGCATGTCGAAATGGCGCGTGAAGGGCGGGCGGGCGTGATGATCGGGTACCGGGGCCAGCGTCTCGGGATCGGGCGCCTCGGGCATCGTCAGGCGATTATGATCGACATGGCTGGTCCGGTCGCCCGAAAAGGCAAAGACTGCCGCGGTGCCGAAGCCCGCGTCGCTCGACACTCCGGCATCGACGAACAGCGAAGATTTCGACTGCCGCAATACCCGGGTTTCGACGGTGCAATCGCCGCCGACCGGACCGATGAAGCTGATCTGCGCATAGCGCAGCGGTGTCTCGGTCGGGTGAAGCGCCATCGCGCCGGCAAGCGCAACCGCCGAGCTGATCCCGCCATAAGCCGTGCGGCCCTGCATCCAGCCTTCGTCGATATGCGCCCTGGCCACGCCCTCTTCGGTGCGCAGCGTCGAAAGCAGCGCGTCGAGCGCGCTGGGGGAGGTCGTCATTCTGGTCTCAATCCTCGATCTGGAACGTCAGTCCGGCATGTTCGGTCAGCCGCGCAATCAGCGCGTCCCCGAGCAGCGCGCCGGGGGTCCACACCCCGCCGTTGCCCTGGTTCGCAAGCAGCGCGATTCCCGTCTCGGCGAGCATCTTCGACGTCGAGCCATAGCCGGGGTCACGGTCGCCCTTCACGCTTGCGCGGACCGTGGTGCCGTCGGGATATTCGCCGACGAACAGCACGTCGTAAAATCCCTTTTCGCGCTCTTCCTTGCTCGGGCCTTCGCCGGGCTGGAGCTTGGATTCGCCGAACGGATTCGCTTTTGCGATCGCCTCGGCCATCGCCTTGCCGGCGTCGCCGATCGTCGTCACCAGCATCTCGTCATAGACCAGATCCTCGCCCCACGCGTGGCCGAGCAGATAGTTGGTGCGATGAACATTTTTGGTGTTGATCGGTGCCATGACGAAGGGCGCGGTCCAGGTCCCGGTCGCGGGGTCATATTCGGGGACCAGCCCGGTCGGCTGCGACGGCCCTTCGAAACCGGGGGTCAGCGCGAAGCTGGATTTGAGCAGCAGCGCGAGCGAAGGCTTTTTCGCAATGGCCTTCAGCGTTTCGGTCAGGCTCGCGATCGTTCCGCCCGACGCACCGCCCGACATTTTGCGGACACGGCCTTTGACGCGCGGCGCGGGCTTGCCGTGGCGTTTGATCGCCTCGGCCTGCAGGAAATGGACGCCAAGGTCAAAGGGGATGGAATCGAAGCCGCAGCTGAAGGTGATGCGCGCGCCCGACGCCTTGGCGGTGTCCTGATGCTCGTCGATCATCTCGCGCATCCAGCCGGGTTCACCGCACAAATCGGCATAGGCCGTGCCGGCGCGTACGCAGGCGGCGACCAGCGGGGCGCCGTAAAGCTGATACGGCCCGACGGTGGTCAGGATGACTTTGGCGCGCGCCGCCATCGCATCGAGGCTCGCGGGATCGCTCGCATCGGCGACGATCAACGCGGTGTCCTTCGGCGCGCCGATCAGGTCGCGGATTTCGGCGAGCTTGTCGGCGCTACGCCCCGCCATCGCCCATTTCGGCGCATCGGTGCGGTCGCCATAATGCTGGACCAGATATTCGGCGACCAGGCGGCCGGTGAAGCCGGTGGCGCCATAGATGATGATGTCATACTCGCGGGTAGCCATGCCATCCCTCCCTTTTACGTAAACGTTAACCTGAGGCTAGCGCAGGCTGAAAGCGATGCCAAGCGCGAAGCGTCAGCGGCGCCAGAAGGGGCGCTTCTTCACCATCACCGTGCCGCTCTCGGCTTCGGCGCTGCCCTCGGCGCGTACGGCGCGAAGCTCGGCTTTGGCGGCGCGTTGCTCCGCATCATGCGCGGCCAGTTCGTCGCGCCGCCGCTGGCGCAGCGCATCATAGCTCCAGCGGGTGTTGCCATAGCCGAACAGGCAGAGCAGGCCGCCCGCGATCGCGAGGTTCTTCATGGCCGCCATCGCCTGCATCGGATCGGCGAAATCGCGATGAAAGAAGAGGATCGTCAGCAGCACAAAACCTGCGAGCAACACCGATACCAGCCGCGTCGCAATACCGAGCGCTATGCAGGCGCCCGCGATCAGTTCGAACAGCCCGGTCGGAATGGCGAGCCCGCCGGGCAGGCTGGCGGCGGAAATCATCGTGCTGGTGTCGGAAACATGGATCAGCTTGTTGATCCCCGACACGATGAAAATGACGGCGATGAACAGGCGCCCGATGAAGACGGCAAGCATGGACATGGGTGATCCTCCACTCAATGCCCCCGCGCTTGTCCTTTTATGACGCGCAGGGGGCCGGGAGGTTCCGGGTTACAGCTTGGGCAGCGTGACGCCCTGTTGCCCCATATATTTGCCCGCGCGGTCGGCATAGCTGACCTCGCACGGCTCATTGCCCTTCAGGAACAGGAACTGGCACGCGCCCTCATTGGCGTAAATTTTGGCGGGCAGGGGGGTGGTGTTGGAAAATTCCAGCGTCACATGCCCCTCCCAACCGGGTTCGAGCGGGGTGACGTTCACGATGATTCCGCAGCGTGCATAGGTCGATTTGCCAAGGCAGATCACCAGCACGTCGCGCGGGATGCGGAAATATTCGACCGTGCGGGCCAGCGCAAAACTGTTCGGCGGGATGATGCAGACATCGGTTTCGCGATCGACGAAATTCTTCGGATCGAAATCCTTGGGGTCGACGATCGTGCTGTCGACGTTGGTAAAAATCTTGAACTCGGGCGCGACGCGGGCGTCATAGCCATAAGAGGAGAGGCCGTAACTGATGCACCCGTCGCGGCGCTGCGCCTCGACAAACGGTTCAATCATGCCCTGCGTTTGGGCGGCTTCGCGAATCCAGCGATCGGAAAGAATGGCCATGCCGCTGTTTGTCGGGGCAAGCGCGATTGCGCAAGCGGTCAGTCGTGGATCAGCCCCAGATCCTTGGGGCCGAACGCCGCGGGAAGCAGCTCGCTGAGCTTGTAGCTCTTCACCGCCTGTCCATCGCCCGAGGCGCAATGGACCAGAATGTCGGTTTTCGACCGCTCGGCGGCTTCGTTCAGTATCTGGCGGCAGCGGCCGCACGGGTTGACCGGATCGCTGCCGAGCAGATCATCACCGTCGGGACGCCCGCCGATGATCGCGACTTCGGCAAGCTCGCCGATCCAGCCTTCGTTCGCAATTTTCGCGACTGCGGCGGTTTCGGCGCAGAGTGTCAGGCCATAGCTCGCATTCTCGACATTGGCGCCGGTGACGACATCGCCATTTTTGAGCAACAGCGCCGCGCCGACGTGGAAACCCGAATAGGGGGCATAGGCGCGCGCCGCGGCATCGCGCGCGGCGGCGATCAGTTCGTCGCGGTTGGCATCGGTCATTGCGTGTCTCCTTGCGGGCGCAGCACGTTCCAGCCGACGGTGCCGTCGGCGCCCGACAGGCGGATATAGTTATTCGCCTGCCACATCGCCCACGGGTGGGCGCCATAATCGGCCTCGAAGAAATCGCGGCGGAGCCAGGTCGTACGCGCGATGCCGCTCGTCACCCGATATTCGGCCTCGAACGCCGGGCCGGGAGCGATCAGGCTGCGCTTGCCCATATGCGCCTCGATCTGCGCGAGGAAGGTCGCGAGTTCGGAGAGCATCAGCGCGCGCGTCGGACGGTCGGGGCAACGATCATCGAAATCAAGCCACACAACCGCAGGCAACGCATCGGGACGGCGCGCGATATGGCGGATGAAATTGGCGGCCTGATCGGTCGCGAGCTGACAGAGGTTATAGCGATGGATCGCGCCCGTCCGCACACCGACTTCGCGCGCGCCGGCGATGTTGCGCGCATACATCGGGTCGATCCCGCGCGTTCCCTGCGTCGCCATCACATAGGCGAAATCGGCGCCGGCGGCCTTGATCGAGCCCCAGCGAACGGCGCCATTGCCGGCATCAATCGTCACGCCCTGAATCGGATAAATCTCGCGCGGCGGCGTCCAGCGTGCCGCCCACCAGAGCGCGAGGCCGGTGGCGAGGAGCAGCAGAACCAGCGCGGCGCCGAGACGCCGCAGCGCTTGCGCCACGGCTTCTTTCCAGCCGCCGCTCCGTTTCGCCGCGCCTTTGTTTCTGATCGCCCCCGTTGCCATCCTCAGCCCTTGATATGAAGGACGCAGATGAGCGTGAACAATCGCCTGGCGGTGTCGAAATCGACCGCGATCTTGCCGTCGAGCCGGTCCATCAGCATCTCGGCCGCCTCGTTATGCAGCCCGCGCCGCGCCATATCGACGGTCTCGATCTGCTGCGCGGTCGACGTCTTGATCGCCTGATAATAGCTGTCGCAAATCGCGAAATAGTCGCGGATCGGGCGGCGAAAGCGCCCGAGACCGAGGATGATCGCCTCCAGCGGCGAGCCATCTTCGCGCGAGATTTCAAAGATCAACCGGCCTTCCTCGACACGCAGCATCAAGCGATAGGGTCCGGCATAGCCGTCCTCATGCCCGCGTTGCGGCACGAATTTATTATCTTCGATCAGGTCGAAGATCGCGACGCGGCGTTCCTGTTCGACATCGGGATTGCGCCAGACGATCGAACCCTCGTCGAGTTCGACCGAAATGATCCGTTGTTTCGAGGGGTCTGCGTCGGCCATGCTGCCAGTGCTTCTACTTGGCCCGTCACGAAGGGCAAGGGGGCTTCCGCCTTGCCGAGCCTGCGCCCCAATGTCCGTTCGCCCTGAGCTTGTCGAAGGGCCGTTCTTTCTTTTGCCACGTCGCGAAAAAGGACAGTGCTTCGACAAGCTCGGCACGAACGGATTGGAGGTAGCCTTGGGGCGGTCAAAAACTTATCCACAGGATGCTCCACAGCGTTGACGCACCCGGCAACCGCATATGGCATCATGGCACACCGGCTGGTTGCACCTGCCGCCGCTTCGGCGCATGATGGCGGCATGCTTGATGTTGTTCGACTTTCCACGTCCCCCGCCGGGGACGACCGCCAATTGCCGCGCAATATCGAGGCGGAGGCCGCCTTTCTGGGCGCGATCCTGATCGACAACCGAGTCGTCGAGGATCTGCCCGTCGCGCTCCATCCCGACCATTTTTTCGAGCCGCTGCACGGCCGCATCTTCCAGCACACGATGGGGCTGATCGAGCGCAACAGCATCGCCACCCCGGTCACGCTCAAGCCCTATTTCGACGCCGATGAGGCGATGAAGGCGGTCGGCGGGGTCGGCTATCTGGCACAGCTCACCGGCAGCGGCGCGGGCCTGATCGGCGCGCGTGATTTCGCACGGCAGATTTTCGACCTTGCGCTGCTCCGCGAACTGGCGGGTGTGGGGCGGACGCTCGTCGACAATGCGCTCGACACCAGTGAGCGGGTCGATCCGCAGGCGCAGATCGAGGAAGCCGAAACCGCGCTGTACCGCGTCGCGGGGGGCGAGGCCGAAATGGGATCGGTCAAAAGCTTCAGCCAGGCCAGTTTGACCGCGCTGCAAGCCGCCGAGCGCGCGCTCAACTCGGGCGGTCATTTGTCGGGTATTACGACCGGTATCGCGAGCATGAACGCCAAGATCGGCGGCATGCACAATTCGGATCTCATGATCCTCGCGGGACGTCCCGGTATGGGCAAGACCTCGCTCGCGACCAATATCGCGTATAACGCCGCCGAACGCTGGCGCCGCGACGAGGACGACGGCATCCCGCCCGAGAAGAATATGGGTGCGAAGGTCGCCTTCTTCAGCCTTGAAATGTCCGCCGATCAGCTCGCGACGCGCGTCCTCGCCGAACAATCGGGAGTGTCGGGCGAGGCGCTGCGCATGGGCAAGATCAGCAAGGAGCAGTTCCAGCAACTGTCGCGCGCCGCGCAGCAGCTCCAGACGCTGCCCTTGTTCATCGACGATACGCCCGGCTTGACGATCGCGGGTCTGCGCACCCGCGCGCGGCGGCTGCAACGCCGCCATGGCATCGGCTTCATCGTGATCGATTACCTCCAGCTGTTGCAGGGCTCGTCGAAGAGCGGCGACAATCGCGTGCAGGAAATTTCGGAAATTTCGCGTGGTTTGAAGACACTGGCGAAGGAACTTCATGTTCCGGTGATGGCGCTGTCGCAGCTCAGCCGTGCGGTCGAAAGCCGCGAGGACAAAAGGCCGATGCTGTCCGATCTTCGTGAATCGGGATCGATTGAGCAGGACGCCGATATGGTGATCTTCGTGTTTCGCGAGGATTATTATGTCGGCTCGCGCGAGCCCAAGCGCCCCGTCGAGGGTGACGATGTCAAGATCCACGCCCAGCACGAAGAATGGGCGGCCGAGATGGAGCGCGTCTTCGGCCTCGCCGAAGTGATCATCGCCAAGTCCCGCCACGGCTCGATCGGCAAGGTCCGCCTGCACTTCGAGGCGAAGACGACGAAGTTCAGCGATCTCGCCGACGGCAGTCAGGCGTTCGAGGATTATGAGTGAGGGTTAACGCCCGACCCTAAGCCGTTCGTGTACTTCTCTAGAACGCCGGGTCGTTCGCGGGATCGTCGTCGATCGGGGTCACGACCTCTTCGTGGATACCGCATTCGGTCTTGTCCCATCCGCGCCAGCGGCCCGAGCGCGGGTCTTCGCCCGGCTTGACCTTCGACGTGCACGGCGAGCAACCGATCGACGGATAGCCTTCGGCCTCCAGCGGATGGCGCGGCAGGTCATGCTCGGCGAAATAGGCGTCGAGCTGCTCGCGCGTCCAGTTGGCGAGCGGGTTGAATTTCAGCCGGCCGCTGCTGCCGTCGAGTTCGAAGCGTGCCAGGCCTTGCCGCGTAGACGACTGAAATCCCTTGCGCCCGGTGATCGAAGTGTCGAAATCGGCGAGCGCCTTTTCGAGCGGCTTGACCTTGCGGATCTCGCAGCAGCCATCGGGGTCGTACGACCAGCGCAGCTCGGTCGCGTCCTTCGCCGCCAGATCGTCGGGATCGGGGGTGAGGTTGACGATGTTGAGCCCCAGCTTCGCTGCCAGTTCGTCGCGATATGCGAGCGTTTCGGGAAAATGCTTGCCCGTGTCGAGGAACAGCACCGGCATGTCGGGCGCGGTTTGCGCGACGAGATGCAACAGCACCGCGCTTTCGGCGCCAAAGCTTGACACGATCCCGGTTTCGCCGAGCAATCCCGCACCGATGACGCTCGCGACCACCTCTGCCGCGTCCTGACCGCGGAAGAGATTGTTCAGACGGATGACGTCGGCCTGCGTGAAGCGCGGCGCCACGTCGATCGTGTCGCGGGTGCGGTCCTCGGGTGCGGATTTGCTAGCCATGACGCAATTTCCATATCGGCACGGCGCCATCGGCGGCGCCCTGATAATGTTCGGGCCAGCGCGTCAGCGCGGCTTCGACATCGGCGGGATTGAGCGACTTTTCGGGCGCGAAGCTGTCGAAGCCACAGCGCTTCAAATAGGCGATCTGATCGACGAGCACGTCACCCTGCGCGCGCATTTCGCCCGTGTAGCCCGCCTCGCGCAAAATGCGCGCCGACGAGTAACCGCGGCCGTCGCGGAATTTGGGGAAGGCGATTTCGATCAGTGTGAGCCGGTCGAGAAAGGGGATCAACGCGCGCGCATCCTCATCGGATTCGAGCCGCACCGCGGTCGCGTTCGACTGTTCGAGGAAGGCGTCGAGGGTGACCGCGGGTTCTTCGCCGTCGCTGTGGATATGCTCAACCATAGATCGCCTCCTTGAACGGGGCCATGCCGACGCGGCGGAAGGTGTCGACGAAGCGTTCGCCTTCGGCGCGTGTTTCCAGATATTTGTCGGTGACGCGTTCGATCGCATCGACCACGCCATCCTCGTCGAACCCGGGGCCGGTGATCGTGCCGAGGCTCACATCCTCGGCGCCCGATCCACCGAGCGACAGCTGGTAGTTTTCGGTACCTTTGCGATCGACGCCAAGGATTCCGATATGGCCGGCGTGGTGATGCCCGCAGGCGTTGATGCAGCCCGAAATCTTGAGCTTGAGCTCGCCCAGATCGCGCTGGCGCACCGGATCGGCGAAGCGCTTGGCAATCTTCTGCGCGACCGGGATCGAGCGCGCATTGGCGAGGCTGCAATAATCGAGACCGGGGCAGGCGATGATGTCGCTGATCAGGTCGAGGTTCGGCGTCGCTAGGCCCGCGGCGTCGAGCGCCTGCCAGAGGGCATAGAGATCGGCCTTGCGAACGTGCGGCAGCACGATGTTCTGCGCATGGGTGACGCGCAACTCGTCATGGCTGTACTTCTCGGCGAGGTCGGCCATCAGGTCGATCTGCGCCGACGACGCATCGCCGGGAATGCCGCCGACGGGTTTCAGGCTGATGTTGACGATCGCATGGCCGGGAACCTTGTGCTTCGCGACATTCTGGTCGACCCAGACCGCAAAGTCGGGATCGCTGCGATCGATCGCGTCGGGTGCCGACATGTCGAACGGCGGCGGCGCGAATTGCGCAGCGATGCGGTCGAATTCGGCGCGCGGCGGGTCGATGCCCAGCGACTTCACATGCGCAAATTCTTCCTCGACCTGGCGGCGATATTCGTCGGCGCCCAGCTCGTGGATCAGAATTTTGATCCGCGCCTTGTAGATATTGTCGCGGCGGCCGTAGCGATTGTAAACGCGCAGGCATGCCTCGGCATAGCTCAGCATATCCTCGAGCGGCACGAACTCCTTGATCAGCGGCGCGATCATGGGCGTGCGGCCCATGCCGCCGCCGACATAGAAGGCGGCGCCGTGGACGCCATCGCGCTCGACGAGCTGGATGCCGATATCATGGAGGCGCATCGCGGCGCGATCTTCCTCGGCCGCGATCACTGCGATCTTAAACTTGCGCGGCAAATAGCTGAATTCGGGGTGGAAGCTCGACCATTGGCGCAGCAACTCCGCCCACGGACGCGGATCGGTGATTTCGTCGGCAGCGGCGCCGGCCCACTGGTCCGAGCTGATGTTGCGGATGCAATTGCCGCTCGTCTGGATCGCGTGCATCTCGACCGACGCGAGGTCGGCGAGGATCGCGGGCGCATCCTCCAGCTTGATCCAGTTATACTGGATATTCTGGCGCGTCGTGAAATGACCATAGTCGCGGTCGTACTTGCGCGCGATATGTGCGAGCATGTGCATCTGGCGGCTATCGAGCGTGCCATAGGGCACCGCGACGCGCAGCATATAGGCGTGAAGCTGGAGATAGAGGCCATTCATCAGCCGCAGCGGCTTGAACTGGTCCTCGGTGATTTCGCCGGCGAGGCGGCGGCGGACCTGGTCGCTGAATTCGGCGACACGGGCATCGACCATCGCATGGTCATATTCGTCATATTTATACATGTCAGATCACCCAGTCGCCGGCCGCGGGATCGGCGGGTTTCAATGTCAGGTCGGGGCGCACGGTCGGGCCGAGCGCGCGGATGCGGTCCTTGATATGTGCGGGGCGCGGCCCTTCAGGGGTCGCTTCGCCGCTGATGATATAGGGCGCGTTGACGCGGCGTGCGCCTTCCTCGGCGGCCAGAATGGCTTCGCCCGCCTCGCCGACATCGGCGGCATCCTCGATATGCAGCGACCAGTCGGCACCGGTCCACCAGGTGACAAATCCTGTTTTCAGGTCATTGCCCGTCAGCAGTTTCATGAAAAATCCTTTATGAGTTCGGCAACGCCCGGCGTTCCCAGGCAGTCGAGGGCATCGGCGCGCGCCGCGACCTTGCCGACGATAATGAGCGATGGACTGGCGACCTTTTCACGCAGGACAAGGTCGCCCAGATCGGTGAGCAACGAGCGCAGGACGCGGGCGTCGGCGGTGGTGCCGCGCTCGATCACCGCGACAGGCAGGTCGGGCGACACGCCGTCGGCGATCAGCTTGTCGGCGATCGCCGATGCGGTCGCGAGGCCCATATAGATGACGAGGGTCCGGCCATGCCCCGCAAGACCCGACCAGTCCTGATCGGTCAGATCCTTGCACTGGCCAGCGACAAAGCTGACCGCGCTGGCGTCTTCGCGGTGGGTGAGGGGGAGGCCGGCCTGCGCGGCGCAGCCCGCTGCGGCGGTGATGCCGGGGACGACCTCGCACGCAACGCCGGCTTCGCGCGCGGCATCGAGTTCTTCGCCGCCGCGGCCGAAAATGAATGGATCGCCGCCCTTCAGGCGCACGACCTGCTTGCCCGCAAGCGTTTCGCGGACGAGCAGTTCGTTGATCAATTCCTGCTTCATCGTGTGGCGGCTGCGCTGCTTGGCGACCGAGATCCGCTCCACATGCGGAGGGATCAGCGCGAGCACGCCCTCGCCGACCAGCCCGTCATGAACGACGATATCGGCGCTTTCGAGCAGGCGCGCGGCGCGCAGTGTCAGCAGGTCGGGATCGCCGGGGCCGGCGCCGACGAGCCACAGCTTGCCTGAAGGGAGAGAATGCTTGTCCATGGGGCGGAAATGGCGCTCCGCCGTCCAGATGGCAAAGCAGGCTTTTTTGCCCCCGGTGAAGGCAAACTTCAGCAGGCCCTTTTCCTTCGTCACCCCGGACTGAATCCGGGGCCACTCCGGCGCCGAAGGCAAGGCCCCCGGATCCAGTCCGGGGTGACGAAGAGGGCGCAATTATGTGGAGATCGTGCCCCGCGCAGCCGCGCTAGAGGAAGCCCTTGCGCACCAGCTTCGGCGCGTCGCGCTCGTCATCGCGCAGGCCGATGCCGATCGATGCGCGCAGTGTGTCGCTTTCGGAACTCGCGACCGGATAGGCGCAATAATCGGCGGCGTAGAAGGCGCTTGGCCGATGGTTGCCCGACAGGCCAACACCGCCGAACGGTGCCGCCGACGATGCGCCATTGGTCGGGCGGTTCCAGTTGATCACTCCGGCGCGGGCATTGGCCCAGAACTGGTCGTAAAGCTGCGGCGTCCCGCCGATCAGTGCCGCCGACAGGCCAAAGGCGGTGTTGTTCGCCTCGGCAATCGCGGCCTCGAAACTGTCGACGCGGATCACTTGCAAAAGCGGCCCGAACAGCTCGATATCGGGCCGCTCGGCCATCGCGGTGACGTCGATGATGCCCGGTGTCAGAAAGGGACGATCGGCGACGGGGCGCGTCATATGACGGATCACCTGACCGCCGTTCGACATCAGGATCAGAAAACTTTCGGTGAGCCCGTCGGCGGCCTCATTGTCGATCACCGGCCCCATATAGGGCATGGGCTCGGCATGGGGATGGTCGACGATCAGCCGGTTCGTCAGGTCGCGCACCTCTTCGATCAACCTGTCAGCCAGGCTGTCGCGGACGATCAGTCGCCGCGCATTGCTGCACCGCTGCCCTGCGCTCAGGAAGGCCGACTGGACGACAAGGATTGCGGCGGTGCGCAGATCGGGCGTGTCCCAGACAACGATCGGGTTGTTGCCGCCCATTTCGAGCGCCAGAATCTTGTTGGGGCGGTTCGCGAACTGCCGGTTGAGCGCGAGCCCGGTCCGCGCCGATCCCGTAAACAGCAGCCCGTCGATGTCGGGATGGCCGGCGAGTGCCTTGCCCGTTTCGGGGCCGCCGACGACGAGGCGTAGTACCTCGTGCGGAACCCCGGCGGCGTGGAACAGCTCGACGAGCATCGCGCCGGTCGCGGGGGTTTTTTCGGACGGCTTGAACAGCACCGAATTGCCCGCGATCAGTGCGGGGACGATATGGCCGTTCGGCAGATGCGCCGGGAAATTATAGGGGCCGAGGACGGCGAGGGTGCCGTGCGGTTTGTGCCGCACCGCGTTGCGCAACCCCATCGCGCCTTCGATCCGGCGGTTGGGGGTGCGTTCGGCATAGGCTTTGACCGAAATATCGACCTTGTTCACGACGGATTCGACCTCGGTCCGCGCTTCCCAGAGTGGCTTGCCGGTTTCGCGTGCGATCAGGTCGGCCAGCTTTTCGCCCTCCGCCTTCACCTGATTGGCGAAGCGGCGCATCGTTTCGGTGCGGAAAGCAACGGATTTCGATGCCCATTCGGGCCAGGCGTGCCGGGCGATCCGGACCTCCGCGTCGACGTCGCTGGCCGGGCGGCGCCACAGCTCTTCGCCGGTCGCGGGTTCGTGGGAAACCAGTATTTCGGTCATGGTCGCAAGCCTCTTATCGGTGAAAGCCGGTGGCGGCAACCTGTCAGGCCACACAGCGCGAGGGATGGCTTGCACCGGCTATGTGGTTGGCGATAGACGCCGTGACGACGAGCCAAAAAGGGGACGCGCTATTTCGGTCAAGCAGGAAGTCCAGCGCGACGGGCGCCGTGACTGGTCGGACCATTATTGGTGGTCGGGCGACGGGGTGCGCCTGCACGCGCGGATCTATGCCGGCCCCGAGGGTGCCGCCGGAGATGCGCCGCCGATCCTGTGCATGCCCGGCCTCGCGCGCAATGCCCGCGATTTCGAAGATTTGGCGCCGTTTCTTGCGCAATATCGGCGCACCATCGTTGTCGAATTTCGCGGCCGCGGTGAAAGTGCTTTCGCCAAGGATCCGATGACCTATGTTCCGCTCACCTATGTTCAGGATGTCGTCGCGCTGCTCGACGAACTGGCGATCACCCGCTTTGCGACCGTCGGGACGTCGCTCGGCGGGATCGTGTCGATGCTGATGGCGGCGAGCCTGCCGGGGCGGCTCGCCGGCGCCTTGCTTAACGATGTCGGGCCCGAACTGGAAAAGGCGGGGCTCGACCGCATCCGCGATTATATCGGCGTCGGCGGTGGCCAGCCGACGTGGATGCACGCGGCGCGCGCGCTCGCCGAACTTAACGCCGCCATCTATCCCGCTTATGGCCTTCACGACTGGCTGCGCATCACAAAACGTACGCACCGCCTGACCCCCGAGGGGCGTATCGTCGCCGACTATGACAAGCAGATCGCGGCGCCGCTGCGCCTTGCAGGCAGCGAGGCGGGTTTCGATCTGTGGCCCGCCTATCAGAGCCTCGGCGATATCCCGGTGTTGATCCTGCGCGGGGCCTTGTCGGACATATTGGCGAAGCCCGCGGCGCAAAAAATGGCGAAAATTCTGCCAAAGGCGCGATTGGTCGAAGTGCCGGGGGTCGGCCACGCCCCGACGATGGACGAGGCCAAGGCGCGCACCGCGATCGGCCAATGGGTCGCGGAACTGCCCGCGGCGTGACCGACCCGCGCGCTCCCGTGCGCCTGCTGCACCTCCATTCCAGCTTCTCGCTGGGCGGCAAGGAGGCCCGTGCGGTGCGCCTGATGAACCTGATGGGGCCGCGGGCGCGCCACACGATCCTGTCGGCGGTGCCCGATGCCCTGGGTGCGCGCGATGCGATCGCCCCCGGCATCGATGTCGCATTTCCCGCCGATGCGCCGCCGCTGCACGGCAAGCCCGGGCCGGCGCGCTACCGCGATCTCGCGCGCTATATGCAGCGCTTCGACCTCGTGCTCAGCTATAATTGGGGATCGATGGACGGGGTGATGGCGCATCGTCTGTTCGCTCCTTTCCGTGACCTGCCGCCGCTCATCCACCATGAGGATGGCTTCAACGAGGATGAAAGCGTCCGCCGCAACTGGAAACGCAATGCGTTCCGCCGCCTCGCCCTGCCCACCGCCGAGGCGCTGGTGGTGCCGTCGGCGCTGCTGCAGCAGATCGCCGCCGATGAGTGGGGGGCACGGCGGCGCGCGCAGTTGATCCGCAACGGGATCGACACTCAGGCTTATGAAGCAAGGCCATCGGTCGCGATTCCGGGACTTGAGCGCCGCGAAGGCGACGTGATCATCGGCACCGTTGCAGGGCTGCGCAAGGTCAAGGATTTGCCGCGCCTCGTCCGCGCGGTCGCGCCGCTGCCCGCGCATGTCCGCCTGGTCATCGTCGGCGGGGGGCCGGAACGCGCGGCGATCCTCGCCGAAGCCGCTGCCTGCGGCATGGCCGACCGGCTGGTGATGCCGGGCTTCATGGGCGAACCTGCACGCTGGATCGGTCATTTCGACCTGCTTGCGCTGTCGTCGCAGAGCGAGCAGCAACCGATCGCCGTGATCGAGGCGATGGCGGCGGGACTGCCCGTCGTCAGCCCCGACGTCGGCGATGTTGCGGCCATGGTCGCGTCCGACAACCGCCGCTTCATTGTCGCGGACGAGGTCGGTTTCCGCGCCGCGCTGGCCGAAATGGCGGGCGATACGGGCTTGCGCGCGCGGATTGGCACCGTGAACCGGCGCGCCGCCGCCGAACGTTTCGACGAATCTACCATGGTCGCCGCCTATGAAAATCTCTATGGTCGCACCCTTGGGGGGCACCGCCTGTTCTTGGGGAATTAGGCGGGGCACCCATTGACTTTCATGGCCGGCTTCCGCTTACGGAAAGGCTACCGGGGACCGGTCTGCGGCAGGCAGCCGGTGGAGAGAAAGAGGTTACACGTGTTCAAAGGTTTGAAGCCCATCCTTTACGGCGGACGCGAAGTCTGGCCGCTGGTCGAGGGCGGGAAGGGCGTTTCGGCGACCAACCATATGTCGAGCGGCGCCTGGGCCGCCGCGGGCGGCATCGGCACCGTTTCGGCGGTCAACGCCGACAGCTATGACGCCGAAGGCAAGATCGTTCCGCAGGTCTATAACGCGCTGACGCGCAAGGAGCGTCACGAAGAGCTGATCGAATATGCGATCGCCGGCGCGGTCGAACAGGTCCGGCGCGCGCACGAAATTTCGGGCGGCAAGGGCGCGATCAACATCAACGTGCTCTGGGAAATGGGCGGCGCGCAGCAGATTCTCGAAGGCGTGCTGGAACAGGCCAAGGGCTTGATCGCCGGCGTCACCTGCGGCGCGGGCATGCCGTACAAGCTCAGCGAAATCGCCGAACGTCACAATGTGATGTATCTGCCGATCATCAGCTCGGCGCGTGCCTTCCGGGCGCTGTGGAAGCGCGCCTATCACAAGGTTCCCCATCTTCTGGGCGCGGTGGTCTATGAAGATCCGTGGCTTGCCGGTGGTCATAACGGCCTGTCGAACGCCGAAGATCCGTTGGTCCCGCAGGATCCCTATCCGCGCGTCAAGGCGCTGCGCGACGTCATGCGTGCCGAAGCTATCGCCGACAGCGTACCGATCGTGATGGCGGGCGGCGTCTGGTATCTGCGCGATTGGGACAATTGGATCGACAATCCCGAGCTGGGCCAGATCGTCTTCCAGTTCGGCACCCGTCCGCTGCTCACCGAAGAAAGCCCGATCCCGCAGGCATGGAAGGATCGCCTCCGCACCCTCGACGACGGCGACGTGCTGCTCCACCGTTTCTCGCCCACCGGCTTCTACTCGAGCGCGGTGCGCACGCCCTTCCTGCGCGACCTCGAAGCGCGGTCGGAACGCCAGATTCCTTACTCCAAGCAGGAAGCCGGCGATCATATCGTCCAGCTCGACGTCGGGGTGAAGGGCAAGAATTTCTGGGTCACCCCCCACGATCGCGCACGCGCGCGCGACTGGGCGGCCGAAGGCTATACCGAGGCGCTGAAGACCCCCGACAATACGGTCGTCTTCGTCACCGAGGAATCAAAGGCGGAAATCCGCAAGGATCAGACCGACTGCATGGGCTGCCTGTCGCATTGCGGTTTCTCGTCGTGGAAGGACCATGACGATTACACCACCGGCTACCTCGCCGACCCGCGCAGCTTCTGCATCCAGAAGACGCTTCAGGACATCGCCCACGGCGGCGATCCCGAGCAAAATCTGATGTTTGCGGGCCACGCTGCATTCAACTTCAAGACCGATCCCTTTTACTCGAACAACTTCACCCCGACGGTGAAGCAGCTCGTCGACCGGATCTTGACGGGGGACTGAGGCCGGCGCGTCGCCCTCGCGAAGGCGGGGGCGACGGGGCGGCTTAAGCCCACCCCTCCAGCACCTGATCGGGCGGGCGATGCCCGTCGCACCAGGCGCGGATGTTGGCGATGACCTTCTCCCCCGACGCCTCGCGGCCCTCGATCGTTGCCGAGCCGAGGTGCGGCAGCAGCACGACATTGTCGAGCGCGAGCAAGGCGGGGTCGACCGCGGGTTCGTGGGTGTAGACGTCGAGCCCCGCGCCCGCGATGCGCCCGGCTTTCAGCGCCGCGACCAGTGCCTTTTCATCGACGATGTCGCCGCGCGCGGTGTTGATCAGATAGGCGGTTGGCTTCATCGCGCCAATCCGCGCAGCATTGACCATTTCGTGCGTCTCGCTGGTGTGCGGACAGTGGACCGACACGATGTCGCTGATCCGCAGCAAGGTATCGACGCTGGCGTGATAGCTCGCGCCCAACTCCTCTTCGATCGCTTCGGGCAGGCGGCGGCGATTGTGGTAATGGATCGACAGGCCGAAGGCGCGGGCGCGGCGCGCGACCGCGAGGCCGATGCGTCCCATGCCGATGATCCCCAGAAATTTGCCGCCGACGCGGTGCCCCAGCATCGTGCTCGGCGCCCAGCCGGCCCACTGGCCCGACCGCATCAGTTTCTCGCCCTCGGCCAGCCGGCGCGGGACCGACAGGATCAGCGCCATCGTCATGTCGGCGGTGTCTTCGGTGAAGACCCCCGGCGTGTTCGACACCATGATGCCCTTGGCGCGCGCCGCCGACAGGTCGATATGGTCGACCCCGGCGCCGAAATTAGCGATCAGCTTCAATCGCTCGCCCGCGGCATTGATGACATCGGCGTCGATCCGGTCGGTCACCGTGGGGACGAACACGTCGCAATCGGCAACGGCGGCCTTCAGCTCGCTTTCGGTAAAGGCGTGATCGTGCGCCGACAGTGCGACGTCGAACAATTGGGCCATGCGGCCTTCGACATGCGGCATCAGCTGGCGGGTGACGATGACGCGCGGGCGTTTCGGACGGGATGAATCGGGCATGGCCGCCGATAGAGCGCGTGCGCGCGCAAGGGTCAAGGGGGAGGGTGCGAACGCGGCTGTGGACAGAAGGCGAAGAGCGTGGCGTGACCGGTTGATAAATGGCGCGGAGTTTGACAAGGCTAGGCTATGAATATCCGCCCGATCGTTGCCGTGCTTGCCCTGTTTTTCTCCGTTGGCCCTGCCGCGGCCCAATCCGACCCCGAACTTCCCTATTGGGCGTCGATCAGCGTCGACGAGGCGCGCATGCGCAAGGGGCCGTCGCCCGACGTTCCGGTGACCTGGGAATATCGCCGCAAGGATCTGCCGGTGAAGGTGGTCGCGCGCCACGAAACCTGGCGCAAGGTCGAGGATCCGGACGGTACGCAGGGCTGGATGGCGGCGCGCCTGCTCAGTCGCACCCGCACCGCGATCGTCACCGGAGGCATCCGCCCGCTGCGCGCGGCGGCGAGCGGATCGGCCGCAATTGCCTATCGCGCCGAACCCGGCGTCGTCGGCCGCATCACCGACTGCAAGGACGGCTGGTGCCTGCTCGACGTAAAGGGGCGCAAGGGCTGGATCGAAACCGGCCATATCTGGGGCGATTGAACAGGGACTGTTCCTGCTTGATCATTCCTTCTTCGGCGTGACGGTCACCACCGTGCCTTCGGGTGAGGTTGCGGTGAAGCTGCCGTCGGCACCGGGCGCGGTGACATCCCAGCACATCCCCATCTCGTCGCCTTCGGGATCGAAGCAATCCTTGCCGTCGCGGCTCTCGTACAGGCCTTTGACGATTTTGCCCTTCGCGTCGGTATCGACATAGGTGCCGTCGGCGTTGATCACCGTCGTCGCCATCGTTCCATCGGCCATTTTGACGTCATAGCTTCCCACCCGGCTTGCCGAGTCGGCGGGCGCGGCGGGCGCCGCGGCTTCGACCGCCGCAGCGGGCGTTTCTTTCGACTCTTCAGCCTTTTGCGAGCAAGCGGACAGCGCCGTCAGCGCTGCGATCAGGACGAGCTTTTTCATGGCATTGTCTCCCCTTGTCTGACCATAAAAGGCTAGGCCTGCGAAACAGGCCCGGCAAAGGAAAACGCGCGCGCGGCGGACGATGAAAAGGGGCCGGACGGTTTCCCGCCCGGCCCCATATTTCGTGAACGCCTAGCGGCGCCAGTTGAAGTGGTTGCGATAGACCTTCACAACCCGGCCGTTGCGCTCGTTGACGAGCAGCAGGTCGTTGTAATGGCGCACATAGGTCATGTTGCGACCCGCCCGCGGCAAGCCCCAGCGGCTGTCATAGCTCGGGCGATAGGCTGAGCCGTAATAGTTGGGGCGAAGTTGCGACCCGACGCGGAACTGCTGATATTTGAACGGTGCGCGATAGTTGGAATAGCGCTGATCCTGGCGCCAGTCGCGCTTGTCCTCGCGATATTCCTGACGCGCGTCGCGTACGTCGCGCTTGGCATCGCGCACATCGCGATGGTCGCCGTAACGCTGGGCGTTGCGCAGGTCGCGCTGTTCTTCACGGACATTCTGACGGCTTTCGCGCACTTCGCGCTGCGACTGCGCCGAAGCGACGCCCGGGACCATCAGGGCCGCGATCAGGCCGACGGTGAGGAATCTGGTTGTCATTTTTCTATCCTTTCGATCCGTCAGGGGGAGGGGAATGCCCGATGACAGGGAAAGGATTAGACGAGTCGATTTGAACGAAGCCCGAATGCGCCGTTTATTTTCAGGACATTAGTGTCGCAAAGTGTCGCGACAAACGATGGGTTGAGGCCGTCGCGCGATGAGCGCCCGGAACTTTGCGCAAAACCGTCGCCCCCGCGAAGGCGGGGACGACGGTTTTGATCAGACCAGCTCGATCGCGACCGCGGTCGCTTCGCCACCACCGATGCACAGGCTCGCAATCCCGCGCGTCTTGCCGTGGCGCTGGAGCGCCGCGATCAGCGTGGTGATGATACGCGTGCCCGACGCGCCGATCGGATGGCCCAGCGCGGTCGCCCCGCCATGGACGTTGATCCTGTCGTGCGGGATGCCGAGGTCGTGCATCGCGAACATCGCGACGCAGGCAAAGGCTTCATTGACCTCGAACAGGTCGACGTCGCCGATCGTCCAGCCGGCCTTGGCCAGCACCTTGTTGATTGCGCCGACCGGGGCGATCGTGAAATCCTTGGGCTCCTGCGCGTGCGCGGCGTGCGCGACGAGGCGGGCGACGGCTTTCGCGCCCTTGGCGTCGGCAACCGACTGGCGCGTCAGAACAACGGCCGCCGCGCCGTCCGAAATCGAGCTGCTCGTCGCGGCGGTGATCGTGCCGTCCTTGGCAAAGGCGGGCTTCAACGTCGGGATCTTGTCGGGCATCGCCTTGCCGGGGGCTTCGTCGGTGTCGACCACGACATCGCCCTTGCGGCCCGCGATCGTCACCGGCGCGATTTCATTGGCGAAGGCCCCGTCGGCGATCGCTGCCTTCGCGCGGCTCAGTGATTCGAGCGTATACTCGTCCTGCGACTGGCGGCTCAGCTGATAGGCGTCGGCGGTATCCTGCGCGAAAGTGCCCATCGCACGGCCGGCTTCATAGGCATCTTCCAGCCCGTCGAGGAACATATGGTCGTACGCGGTGTCGTGGCCGATGCGCGCGCCCGAGCGGTGCTTCTTGAGCAGATACGGCGCGTTGGTCATCGATTCCATGCCGCCCGCGACGACCATGTCGATGCTGCCCGCGGCAAGCGCTTCGGCGCCCATGATCACGGTCTGCATGCCCGAACCGCACACCTTGTTCACGGTCGTCGCCTGCACCGACTTGGGCAGGCCGGCCTTGATCGCGGCCTGACGCGCCGGCGCCTGACCCAGCCCGGCGGGAAGCACGCAGCCCATATAGATGCGTTCGATATCGTCGCCCGAAACGCCCGCGCGCTCGACCGCCGCCTTGACCGCGGTTGCGCCCAGATCGGTCGCGCTTGCGTCTGACAGGCTGCCCTGCATGCTGCCCATCGGGGTGCGCGCATAGGAGAGGAAAACGACGGGATCGGTGGCGGTCATGGCAAAAGACTCCGGTGGGAAAGATATGTCGGGGTCCGGTTAGCGGAAATGCTGCAAGTGCGAAAGAGCTTCGACGCGCGCGCCGCCGCCATCACAAACTCGCTGTCCTACAAAATTGCACCGGGTTAGCTTTCGTCCATGCGCACCGCTCTTTCCTGCTCGTCCTCACATCCTCTTCGCACGCGCGCGCAACATCGATTCCAGAGTGAAGTTACGCAGTTTTCCGCCACTTTCCGTTTTGAGTGCCGCCCTCATCATCCCGGGCTGGACCCGGGGGCTGCCTGTTCTTGCGGTGCTGGCCTGGCCAGAAAAGGCAGGCTCCGGGTCCAGCCCGGGGTGACGGACGTGCAGCGCGCAAAACGGGATTCCCGAATGAAGTTGCGCAGTTTTCTGCGCTTTTGCGAAATCGCCCGCAATGGCGGGTTTCAACTTGCAACCCGCCCGCGCTCATGGTCAAACATCGCCAAATAATCAGGGAGACGGGATAAATGGTCGCAAGTAACATCGACGGCGAAACGCAACGGATGAATCAGGTGCTCGCAGCGCAGAAGGCGAGCTTTACTGCCGCCATGCCCGAAAGCCTTGCTGTGCGCCGTGACCGCATCGACCGTGCGATTGCGCTGCTCGTCGACCATGCCGACGATTTCGCGAAAGCGGTGAGCGAGGACTTCGGCCATCGCAGTCGCGAGCAGACGCTAATGACCGACATCATGCCGTCGGTCAGCGCCCTCAAGCACGCGAAAAAGCACCTCGCGAGCTGGTCGAAGGGGGAGAAGCGCAAACCCACATTTCCGCTCGGCCTGCTGGGTGCAAAGGCCGAGGTTGTCTTTCAGCCCAAGGGCGTCGTCGGCGTCGTCGCGCCATGGAATTTCCCCGTCGGCATGGTGTTCGTCCCGATGGCGGGCATCCTCGCGGCGGGCAATCGCGCGATGATCAAGCCCAGCGAGTTCACCGAAAATGTCTCGGCGCTGATGGCGCGGCTGGTGCCCGAATATTTCGACGAGAGCGAGATGGCGGTGTTCACCGGCGCCGCGGACGTCGGCGTGGCCTTCTCGAAACTCGCCTTCGACCATATGATCTTCACCGGCGCGACCAGCGTCGGCAAGCATATCATGCGCGCCGCCGCCGACAATCTGGTGCCGGTGACGCTCGAGCTTGGCGGCAAGTCGCCGACCTTTATCGGACGCAGTGCGAACAAGGATCTGGTCGGCCAGCGCGTCGCGCTCGGCAAGATGATGAACGCCGGGCAAATCTGTCTCGCCCCTGATTATCTGCTCGTGGCGGAGGATCAGGAAGGCGCGGTGATCGACAGCGTCACCAGGGGCGCGGCGGCGCTCTATCCGACTCTGCTCGGCAACGACGACTATACTTCGGTCGTCAACACGCGCAACTACGACCGGCTGCAGAGCTATCTGACCGATGCGCGCGAAAAGGGCGCGGAGGTGATCGAGGTCAATCCGGGGGCTGAGGATTTCGCCAGCTCGAACGGCCACAAAATGCCGCTCCACATCGTCCGCAATCCGACCGACGATATGAAGGTGATGCAGGAGGAAATCTTCGGCCCGATCCTGCCCGTGAAGACCTACAAGAGCATCGACGACGCGATCGATTATGTGAACGCCAACGACCGCCCGCTGGGCCTCTATTATTTCGGGCAGGACAAAACCGAAGAAGACCGCGTGCTCACCCGGACGATCTCGGGCGGGGTCACCGTCAACGACGTGCTGTTCCACAATGCGATGGAAGATCTGCCATTCGGTGGCGTTGGTCCGTCGGGAATGGGCAATTACCACGGCCTCGACGGCTTCCGCACCTTCAGCCACGCGCGCGCCGTCTATCGCCAGCCGAAGCTCGACGTCGCGGGTCTCGCGGGCTTCAAACCGCCCTATGGCAAGGCGACCGCGAAAACTCTGGCGAAAGAGCTCAAGAAATAGCTTGGCAAAATGCGGCGCTTCGCTTTAGGGGAGGCGCCGCATCGCCCGCGATGTATGCCCCTGTGGTGAAATTGGTAGACGCGCCGCACTCAAAATGCGGTTCCGCAAGGAGTGCTGGTTCGAGTCCGGCCAGGGGCACCATATATCCATCTGGTGACATGGGTCACGTTCAGGCCAGACTGTTGGCGTAGCCGATAACGACGGTCGACAACATGAGCACCGTGATACCGAACCAGACGAGGGCCCGGGTGCGCTTGCCTGCCGGTGTCCATTCCTTGAGCGCAAAGCCCCACAGCGTCGAAAAGAGGATGATGCTCGCCATGTGCAACGTCCAGCTCGAAAAGCCGAAGCGTCCCATCTGGCTTTCGCCCATCGTGTAAAAGAAGAACTGGAAGTACCAGAGCGTCCCGCCGAGCGCGGCGAGGCCATAGTTGAGGGCGAGTGGCGGCTTTTCGGTCGCGCCGGGCGCAGCGGCGCCGACGAACTGGCGCCCGCTGCGGTTGCGTGCGATCAATATGCCGCACCAGATGAGGTTGGTGGTGAGCCCGCCGAGCAAGACGACGCAGAGCACCGGTAACCCTTGCCACAGCGGGGCGGTCCCGGCAGCAAGCGTTGCCGCGCGGATCGGCTGGCCAGCGTCGAGCCCCCAGGCGAAGCATCCCGACATGATGCCCGAGAAAACCGCGATGGCGAGCCCTTTGCGCAGGTCGAACTCGGACGTCGCGGGGGTTGAGGCCATGTCTGTCATCTCGCGTTCCTTGCGGCGTCCGGCCTGCGCCACGATGACGATCCCGACCAAGGTGATCGCGATGCCGAGGAACACGGCTTGCCCGCTCGTTGTGCCAGCCAGCTCGCTCAAGGTCCCGCGAAAGATGGGCGGTCCCATCGTGCCGATCACCGTTGTCAGCCCCAGCGCAACCGCCATGCCGAGCGACAGGCCGAGATAGCGCATGGTGAGCCCGAAGGTCAGCCCGCCAAGCCCCCACATTGCGCCCCAGAACCAGCACCAGAACCAGATATCGCCGGGTGTGCGGCTAAGCACGCCGATCAGGTCATGGGTCTGGATCGATGCGAACAGCCAGGGCGCGATCAACCAGGAGAAGATACCGCCGGTGATCCAGAAAATCTCCCACGACCAGGCACGGATCCGCTTGTACGGCACATAGAAGCTCGCCGACGACAGCCCGCCCAGCCAGTGAAAAAACACGCCAAGCAGCGGGTTCGCATCCATATTATTCTCCCCTCGTCGGTATCAGGTGGCCAGCGTTTCCGGGCCGATTTTATCCACTGTAGTCAAGCCGGTAAGCGCCATCGCGACGCGCATTTCGGCTTCGATCAAATCCAGCACATGGCGCACCCCGGCTTCGCCCGCAGCGGCGAGTGCAAAGGCCCATGCGCGGCCGAGCAGCACGCCCTTCGCGCCGAGTGCGATCATCCGCACGACGTCGAGCCCCGACCGTACCCCGCCATCGGCGAGTATGGTCAGCCGGTCGCCGACCGCATCGGCTATTCGCGGCAGGGCGCGGGCTACCGAGGGTACGCCGTCGAGCTGCCGCCCGCCATGGTTCGACACGATGACGCCGTCGACACCGGCTTCGGCAGCGCGGCGCGCGTCATCGGCGTCCAATATGCCCTTGATGACGATCGGCCCCTTCCAGTGTTCGCGCACGAAATCGAGGTCGGCCCAGGTCACGCTGGGGTCGAAATTGTCCTTCATCCAGCCGAGGAAATCCTCGAGCCCCGATTTTGGCCCGAGCAGCGGCGCGACATTGCCGAGCTGATGCGGCCGGCCGTGGATACCAACGTCCCATGCCCAGCCGGGGCGCTTCATCGCCTGACCGACGCGCCGCGCCTGTCCGCGCAGGCTCGCCGCGCCCGAAAGTCCTGAACGCAGGTCGCGGTAACGCGCGCCGGGCAATGGCATGTCGACCGTGAACACCAGCACCGGACAATGGGCGGCGCTTGCCTCGTCGAGCAGCGACTGCATGAAGCCGCGATCGCGTACCATATAGAGCTGGAACCAGAAGGGCGCGGGACAGCCTCGCGCGACTTCGGCAAGCGAGCAGGCCGAAACCGTCGAGAGGGTGAAGGGCACACCCTTCGCCGCCGCTGCACGCGCCGCCTGTACTTCGCCCCGCCGCGCCGCCATCCCGGCGAGCCCGATCGGGCCAAGCGCGACCGGCATCGACAATTGCTGTCCGAACAGGCTGGTCGACAGATCAATCTTCGACACATCGTTCAGCACCCGCTGGCGCAGCGCGATATCTTGCAAATCCTCGATATTGGCGCGCAATGTGCGCTCGGCATAGGAACCGCCGTCGAAATATTCGAAGAGGAAATGCGGCAGGCGGCGCCGCGCGGCTTCGCGATAATCGCCAATCGATGCAGGTCTCACGCGGCCTCTTCCATTCGTCCGGCTTCCTCATGCCACCGGTCGCGATAGGGCGCGAGGTCGATGTCGAGTGGCGCGACCAGTTCGAGCGGCTCGGCAGGAGGCAGTGTGGTGTCGAGCAGCCGCAGGGCGCCATAGGAGACGTCGTTGTGCGCCTTGCCGATGTAAACGCGAAGGTCGGGGCGCAGCGCCGCGAGCGCGCGGACGAAGGCCTGTCCTTCTGCAAAGCGCCCCTCGATCAATAGTCGTTCCTTCGTCCCGATCAGGCTCAACGCTGTGTCGGCGACGAGTGCGGCATAGAGCGACACCGCGGCGCGGCGCGCAGCGGGATCGTCGGGCCTTGCGATCCAGCGGCCGCGGGCGTGGGGGAAGGGGCCGAAACCTGGCGCGAAGCTCGGCAGCACCATCGTGCCGCTTTCCAGGACTTGCGGAAGCGCTGCGATCAGGGCGGGCTGGTCGGGGGCGATGTCGATCTGCCGCGTGTCGAGCCCGATCAGCGTTTCAATCTCGCGCCCACCCATGAAGCGCGCCGACGGGATCGGTTTTCCGAACGCATCGACATTGATCAGGCAGTCGCGCGCTTCGTCGAGGCGGCTGACGTCCATCGACGCCGCGTCTTTCGGCGAGCGCATCGCGACGAACCAGGTGCCGGTAGACAACACGGTTGATTCCTGGTCGGCGATCTCGGTGAAGCCGCGCGCCGCGAGCAGGGCGGCGTTCGAATCATGCAGGCCGCAATGGACTTCGGTGTCGGCGGGCAGGCCGGTGCGCGCCACCCATGCGGGTGTCAGCGTCCCCAGCGCCTCGTCTGCTCCGCGCAGCGGCGCCAATCGCGCGGCCCAGCCGCGCTGCTCGGCGAGGTTCGATGCGCGGCCCGTCAACGGATGCCAAAGGTCGGTATGGCAGCCGAGGCTCGTTACTTCGGATGCTGCAACGCCGCTCAGCAACCAGCTCCAATATTGCGCCCATGGCAGGATCTGCGTGCCGTGCATCAGGCCGGGATCGATCGCCTCGTGCCGGAAAATCTGCGCCCCGAGGTTGAGCCCGCCCGGAAGTCGCGGCGAACCCGTGTCGTGAAATGCGCCGCGTTCGCCGTCATATTGCGCGTGCAGACTTGCCGGAACCTCCTCTTCATAGTCGAGCGGCGGGCAGGCGAGGCGGTCGCCGCGGATGATCGCCGCCGCGGCGCCATGGCCGACGGGGATGATCGCGCCGACATCGGCGAGCTTCGCAAAGTCGCGCAGGGTTTCGGCCGCCCATGCCTCGATTCCGGCGGCGTCGAGCGCAAGATAGGTCCCGGTATTGACCCGGGCATTGGCGCGTACGCGTCGTTCGATCATCGCACCATCGGGTGACCACAGGCTGAGCTTTGCCAAGGTTTTCCCGACATCGATGACGATGGTTGCGCGACCCTTCATCCCTCTCCCTTTGCTTCGTTTAGACCGAATTTGATCGAACTTTATCGAAACTGATTGCAACAAGCCAGCGATTTCGATACACATCTTCTCATAGTCGAAACAACGAGTTTCCTTCATGCCCGAACTTCTGGACGTTACGCCCGTATCCCGCGCCGCAGATGCTCTGCTTTTTGCCATTCCGGCGAATCGCTGGTCAGGCGAAGAGGCGCGGGGAAAGCCGCCCGAAGACTTGCTCCTCTATCGATCGAACCGGCTTGGTTCCGACCTCACCGTCACCAATTTTGGCGGCGGCAACACGTCTGCCAAGCTTGAGTCTCGCGACCCGCTGACCGGCGACAATGTTCCGGTCTTGTGGGTGAAGGGGTCGGGCGGCGACATCGGCTCGATGAAACTCGACGGTTTTTCGACGCTTTATCAGGACAAGTTGCTCGGGCTCGAAAAGCTGTACCGCGGCCTTGCGCATGAGGATGAGATGGTCGGCTACCTGCCGCACTGCACCTTTGCGCTCAACCCGCGCGCGGCGTCGATCGATACCCCGCTCCATAGCTATCTGCCCTTCGCGCATGTCGACCATGTCCACCCCGACGCGATTATCGCGCTCGCGGCGTCGAGCGAGGGCGAGGCTGCGACCAAGGCGATTTGGGGCGGGGCTGTCGGCTGGTTGCCCTGGCAGCGCCCGGGGTTCGACCTCGGGCTGAAACTGCGCGACTATGTTGCCGCTCATCCGGGGCTGCGCGGCGTGATGCTCGCGGGGCATGGCATCATCTGTTGGAGCGACAGCGCGCGGGGCTGCTATGACAATACGATCGAGCTGATCGCCGATGCGGCCCATTACCTGAACGCGAAACTGGCGGGCGCGCCGGCGTTCGGCGGCGAAATTGTCGCGCCGCGCCCCGCCGCGGAGCGCGCATCGGTTGCCGCAAAACTGATGCCGCTGCTTCGCGGTCAGATGGGCGGGCGCCGTGTCGGGCATTTCTCCGACGATGCAGAGACGCTCGAATTCGCCGGTAGCCGTGATTTTGCGAAGCTCGCCGCGATCGGCACTTCGTGCCCCGACCATTTCCTGCGCACCAAGATCGCTCCGCTCGTCCTTGATCCGGCGCGGGTCGACGACAGCGTCTATCTTGCCGAGCGGATCAACGCCTATCGTCAGGATTATGCAGCCTATTATCAACGCTGTGCACGCCATAATTCACCCGCGATGCGCGATCCCAATCCAGTGGTCGTCCTCGTCCCCGGCATCGGCCGCATGACCTTTGCTGGCGACAAGACGACCGCGCGGCTCGCGGGCGAATTCTATGCCAATGCGGTCAATGTGATGCGCGGGGCCGAGGCGATCGGCGTCTATGTCGGGCTCGACGAACAGGAAGCGTTCGACATCGAATATTGGCTGCTCGAGGAAGCGAAGCTCCAGCGCATGGCCAAGCCCAAGCCGCTGGCAGGGCGTATCGCGCTAGTTACCGGCGGGGCCGGGGGCATCGGTGCCGCGACCGCCGAGCGGCTGGCCGCCGATGATGCGTGCGTGATGCTGGTCGACCGCGACGCCGATGCGCTGTCGAAAGCGGCGCAGGAGCTTGAAGGGCGTTTCGGCCGCGATCGCATCCGGTCGGCCATCTGCGACGTGACCGACGAGGCTCAAGTTGCCGCCGCTTTCGCTGCCTGTGCGCGCGAATTTGGCGGGCTCGATATATTGGTCGCCAATGCGGGGATCGCCTCGTCGGCGCCGATCGAGGATACGACGCTGGAACTGTGGCAGCGCAATTATGACGTGCTGGCGCAGGGCTATTTTCTCACCGCACGTGCGGCCTTTCCGCTGATGAAGGCGCAGGATGGCGGCTCGATCGTTTTCATCGGATCGAAGAATGGCATTGCCGCCGCGACCAACGCGTCAGCCTATGCCTCGGCAAAGGCAGCGGCGCTGCATCTTGCGCGCTGTCTTGCGCTCGAAGGTGCGCCGTTCGGGATTCGCGTCAATACGGTCAATCCCGACGCGGTGATCAAGGGGTCGCGCATCTGGGACGGCGACTGGCGCCGCGAACGCGCGGGCGCGCACGGCATTGATGCGGGCCGTGAGCTTGAGGATCATTATCGCAACCGCTCGATGCTCAAGCGCGACGTGCTACCCGAGGATGTCGCCGAAGCCGTCTATTTCCTCAGCTGCGATATGTCGGCAAAGTCGACCGGCAACATGATCAACGTCGACGCGGGCAACGCGCAGGCATTTACGCGATAAGATACTGGTTTCAGGAGAGTTATGATGGCTGGCGATTTGCCGCTCGCACAGGACGACATCGAGCGGCTGAACGCTGGTCTGGCCGATGCCCTTGACGATGATTATGGCAGCCTCGGGCGCCAGCTCGGCCGCCGTGGCATCGATATCGCTGCGGTAAAGGCGAAGGTTGCGGGCTTTTCGGTCGCGGTGCCAAGCTGGGGTGCGGGGCGCGGCGGCACGCGTTTCGCCAAATTCCCGATTGCCGGTGAGCCGACGACTATTCACGAAAAGCTGGAAGATTGTGCGGTCATCCAGCAGCTCGGCCGTGCGACCCCGCGCGTTAGCCCGCATTTTCCGTGGGACAAGGTCAGCGATTATCGCGCGCTGCGCGAGGAAGCCGCAGCACTCGGTCTCGGCTTCGATGCGGTGAACAGCAACACCTTTCAGGACCAGCCGGGGCAGGCGGTCAGCTATGCCACCGGCTCGCTGTCCTCTACCCGCGCAGACGTGCGCGAGCAGGCGGTCGCGCACAACATCGAATGTATCGAGATTGGCCAGCAGCTTGGCGTCACCGACCTCACCGTCTGGGTTGGCGATGGCACCAATTTCCCGGGACAGCAGGATCTCGGCCGCTCGCTCGACCGTTATATGGATGCTGCGGCAGAAGTTTATGCAGCGCTGCCGGCCGACTGGCGGATGTTGATCGAGCACAAGATGTTCGAACCCGCCTTTTACTCGACCGTGATTTCGGACTGGGGTAGCTCGATCCTCGTCGCGCAGGAATTGGGCGACAAGGCGAAATGCCTCGTCGATCTGGGACATCACGCGCCGAACGTGAATATCGAACAAATTGTCGCGCGGCTGCATCGCTTTGACAAGCTGGGCGGCTTCCACTTCAACGACAGCAAATATGGCGATGACGATCTCGACTCGGGCTCGATCAATCCGCACCAGCTGTTCCTCGTCTTCAACGAGTTGATCGAGGCCGAAATGAACCCGCGCGGCGATTTCCGCCTGGCCTATATGATCGATCAGTCGCACAATGTGACCGACCCGGTCGAGAGCATGTTGTCGTCGGCCGAGGCGATCGTCGCGGCCTATGCCAAGGCTTTGCTCGTCGACCGCGAGGCGCTGCTCGCGGCGCAGGAAAGCAATGACACGATGATGGCGTTTCAGGCGCTGCGTGCCGCCTACCGCACCGATGTGACCCCGATCCTTGCCGCGGCGCGTGCCGAAGCGGGCGGGGCGATCGACACGATCGCGGCCTATCGTGCCAGCGGTTGGCGGGATCGCAAGGCACAGGAACGGAAAGCAGCGGGAACTACGGCCGGGATTGTCTAATCATTCGATTGCAACTCGGTGCAGCTCCCGTCAAATAGGCGCAATCAGACAGGGGCCCCCATGCACGCAGCCGAACGCGAAAAAATGATCCTCGACAGCCTGGGCGAAAGCGGGTTTGTCTCGTTCCGCGACCTGGAGAGCTGCGTTGCCGCGTCGCCCGCGACGATTCGTCGCGATCTCGACCGGCTGGAAGAGGCCGGGGTCATCACCCGCGTTCGCGGCGGCGCCAAACGCGTGGGGCATGCTGGTGCCGCGACGGCCGCACCTGACGAGGGACTGACGGGGATTCCCTTTCACGAGAATATCGGTCGCAACCGCGCTGCCAAGGAAGCGATCGGGCGTGCGGCCGCGCAGCTCTGCCTCGCGGGCGAGGGCGTGATGATCGACGGCGGGTCGACGACACTGCAAATGTGCCCCCATCTCGACGGCCTCGAACTTCAGGTGCTGACCAACTCTCTGCATATCGTCAGCGCGCTTCTGCCGCAGCCGACGACGCGTATCCTGCTGCCGGCTGGGCAGGTGTTTCGCGAACAGAATATCGTGCTGTCGGCGGCGGGCGACGACGCGATGCCGCGCTTTCATGCGCCCAAGCTGTTCATGGGGGCGGCGTCGATGGGGCCGGCGGGGCTGATGCAGGCCGATGTGATACTGGTCGCATCCGAACGTCGCCTGATCGAGCGCGCCGACGAGATCATCGTGCTGGTCGACAGCTCCAAATTTTCCGGCTCTTCGGGTAATGTCGTTTGCTCGCTCGACGAGATCGATGTGGTCGTCACCGACTCGGGAATCGACCCGCACCACGTCGCGATGATGGAAGCCGCTGGCATCCGCGTCGTCATCGCCTGAATTTCCGAAGCTTGCTGGATGCGGATTTGCGGCCTGCGGTCATATTCGGGCTGCAATGATTGAATTTGATTATTGACGTGATTGTTAAAGACAAATAATGAGCAGTGATGCAAAAACGTTTGAACGAAGCGTTGCATCGGAGGGTGAACAGGGCCGCACGCGGCGCCTCCGTCAAAAACGATAGCCCGTTGGACGGGCATTGGGAGGATGCGATGATGGCGATGACGACAGGTCTGAATTTTGTTGCGCGGCGGGGCGCGTGGCGGCGGGGCATTTCGGTGCTGGCATGCGCGGGTGCGCTGCTGGGTGCGAGCAGCGCCTCGGCACAGGAGGCGGATTCCGAAGCGCCGAGCGATGCCGATATCATCGTGACCGGCACATTGCTGCGCGGCGTTGCGCCCGTCGGCACCAATGTCGTCGCTATCAATCGTGAAGACATTCTGGCGACCGGCGCGGCCTCGGCGAACGATTTGCTCGCCTCCATTCCCCAGGTCGGCAATTTCGCCACCGTGCCCACGGGGTCAGCCAGTTTTGCTCTGCCGATCGTGCGGCCTAATATCCGCAACCTGGGTGCCTCGGGCGGAACGACCACGCTGGTCTTGCTCAACGGCCACCGCCTTGTCGGGGCTGGCGTGTTGCAGACGAGCGTCGATCCGTCGATCTTCCCGCCCGAAATCATCGATCGCGTCGAAGTCGTGCCCGATGGCGGCTCGGCGGTCTATGGATCGGATGCGATCGGCGGCGTGATCAATTTCATCACCCGGAAGCGCTTCGACGGCGTCGCGGTCAATGCGCGCTATGGCTTCGCGGACAATTATCAGACCGCCGACGGAAACATCACAGTCGGAAAGGATTGGGGCAGCGGTTCGCTCCTCGCCACCTATTCCTACGCGTGGCACGACAATATCCAGAATATCGATCGCGATTATACGCGGGCGGATCACACCGCGCGCGGGGGCAGAGATTTCAGAACCCAGCTTTGCTCGCCGGGCAATATCATCGACAATCCAACCAATCCGTTGACGGGCCTGCCCTTGGTGCCCTTCTTGCCCGGTAACGTCTCCTACGCCTTGCCCGGCATGACGCGCAACACCAGCAATGTGTGCGAAGGCGCGCTCTATACCGATCTCTATCCCCGGGAAGAGCGGCATAGCGTTTTCGCTTCGCTGACCCAGCAATTGTCCGCGGATCTCGAATTTTCGGCCACCGCCTATTGGTCGAGGCGCGATACGACGACCTTGACCCAGCAGCCGGGATTCTCGGGCTTTGTAACGGCGGCCAATCCCTATTTCCGGCCGCTCAGCTTTTCGCCCGCCCAATCGGTGTCGATGGCATTTGACGATGTGTTCGGTCATACGGTGACGAGCAAGGCGCGTTTCGAATCCTATGGCGTCACGCCCGGTTTCAAATTCGATGCCGGCGGTGGCTGGCAGATTCGCGCCGAAGCCAATGTGGGCCGAAGCTATAATCTGGTTCTCGAGGATACGATCAACACCGCTGCGGCCTCTGCGGCGCTGGCCGGAACCACGCTCGCGACCGCGTTGAACCCTTATAATCCCGCAGCGAGCAACCCGGCCGTGCTCGCCGCGATCAAGGATTTCCAGAATTACGGACGCGCGGTGCAGGAACTGGCCGAGCTTCGCATGATTGCGGACGGCGCGCTGGCCACGCTTCCCGGCGGCGATGTGCGTCTCGCCGTCGGCGCCGAATATCACTATGAGAATCTGGATTCGCTGATCAATCTCGATCGTCGCGGCGTGTTCACCAATGCGATCAATTCCTATACGTCGCGGAACGTGAAGTCGGCCTTTGGTGAACTGCTGATCCCGATCTTCGGCGAAGGCAATGGAGCCCCCGGAATTCGCGCGCTCAGCATCTCGGGTTCGATCCGCTACGACGATTATAGCGACATCGGCGGTACGACGAATCCCAAGATCGGCTTCATCTACAAGCCGTTCGACGATCTCACCATTCGCGGGAATTACGGCACGTCGTTCCACGCGCCGAGCCTTGCCGACACCACCAGCACATCGGATTCGCGCGCGCAAATCCTGTTATTCAGCCCGTTCCGCGGCGCTCCCGACCCGATTCCCGGACTGACCCCGGCGCAGGTCGATCAGCTGAATTCCGCACGGCCAACCATCATTTTGGCGGGCGGCAATCCCGATCTCAAGCCCGAAAAGGCCAAGACATGGTCGCTGGGTTTCGATTGGAAGCCCGATATGGCGCCGGGTCTGGTGGTCAGCGCGACCTATTATAATGTGAAGTTCACCGACGCCATCGCGGTTCCGCCCTTCCTTTCGCCGGTCCTGTTTTCGGACCCGGGTTACAGCAGCTTCTATAATACCAACCCCACGCTGGCAGAAGCGCTCGCGGCGGTCGGAAATCTGCAGTTGAACGGCGCACCGAGCATCGCGGCGCTCTATGCGGGCACGTCGCCCTATATTCTGATCGACGCGCGGCGCACCAATCTCGGTTCGATCAAGACCGACGGGATCGACTTCAATGTCGCCTATGCCCGGCAGACGGGTTTCGGCTCGATCAATGCGAGCGTTGCCGGTACCTATACGCTGAGCCGCAAGACCCAGCCGATCGCGGGCAATCCCTATGGCAATGACCTCAAGAACGGCACCGGCCGGATGGCGCTGGTGGCGACGCTTGGTGGGAGCGTGGGGGACTTCACCGCGCTGGCGAAATTGAACTATCGCGATGGCTATCCAATCCTCGGCCTTCCGAAACAGGCCAAGGTCGACAGCTTCAAGACCGTCGATCTCTTCTTCGGCTATTCGCTGGCTGATGAGGGCGTGTTGAAGGATACGATGCTGACGCTGAATGTCGACAATGTGTTCGATGAGGATCCGCCCTTTATCGATACGCTCGGCAGCTATACCAATGGTTCCACTCTGGGCCGGTTGATCAGCTTTGGCATTCGCAAGAAATTCTGATGCTATGAGGCGCCGGCGGTTTCCGATTTCCTGCTTTGACATGACGGCGGCCAGATGAAGTTTGCGTATATCCTGTTGCCCATGATGGCGCTGCTCACGGCTCCGGCCGCCGGGCAGTTGCCGGATGCCGCCGCGCCGGCGGCGCTCAAGGTGGAATATGCCACCGAGCCGCTCGGCCTGGACGAACCACACCCCAGGCTGGCGTGGCATAGTCCCGTGGCGGTGCAGCGGGCCTATCGGGTTCGCGTCGCGCGATCGTTCAGGGCGCTGACAAGCGGAGATCTGGTGTGGGACAGCGGACGGGTGCAATCCCCGGACAATGTCCAGGTGGAATATGCGGGGCCTCCGCTTCAGTCGCGCCAACGTTACTGGTGGCAGGTACAGGTGTGGGATGCAGAGGGGAATGCCACGGGCTGGAGCAGACCTGCCTTTTGGGAAATGGGGCTGCTCGGTGCATCCGACTGGCAGGCGCAATGGATTTCGGGACCACAGCGTCGTGATCATGACTGGGGAGATCTGGCGCTCGACACCGAGCTGACGTTGACGGGCAAAAGCGTCGATGTCCTGTTCCGCGCGCTGCCCAACGGCAAGACCTATGGCGACGCCTATGTCTGGACGCTGGCTGACGACAAGAACGGCCCCGAACTCATCCAGACGATTCGTCGTTATCCCGGCGGGACCAGTTCGGCGATCAAGATGGAACGGCTGGGGCAGGTCAAGCTGGCCGCACCGATCAAGGGGCGCCGCATCAAACTGTCCATTCGTGCAGAGGGCAGCCGGATCGTCACGCGCATCGATGGCGTGGTCGTTTCGACCATCGACAATGACGCGCATGCGCACGGCACGATCGGTTTTTCGGGCAAGGAAGCTGCGGCGGCGATCATCCACAAAGTTCGCGTCGCGGGTAGTCAGAGCCCGAAGGTGGCGATTGATTTTGCGGGCGGCGACAATCCCTTCACCGGCGGCAGCGTCGGGAACGACGGGCTGGTCGTCGCGAGCGGGGTAGGCGGGGTCGACATGGTCCTGCCGATCGAGGCGCCGGCACCCTTGCTCCGCCGTGCCTTTCATCTCGCGAAACAGCCCGGCAGCGCGCGTCTTTTTTTCGCGGGTGCGGGTATGCCGCGCCTGCTGATCAACGGCACGGTCGTGGGATCGTCGCTGGGGACGGGCTTTACCGCCTATGACAAGCGCGTGCTCAGTCATGCCTATGACGTGACCAGCCTGCTGCGCCCCGGTGACAATGTTATCGGCGCCGAACTGGGGCGCGGCTGGTACGGCCTGACCGATCCCAATGAATGGTATTTTCATGCAGCCCCCTGGCATGGCGAGCCCGCGCTGAAGGCGCAGCTTGAGGTCGTCTATGTCGATGGAACGCGTGAGACCTTCGCAACCGACGAAAAGTGGCGGACCATATCGGGACCGACGCTGAACGATTCGGTGCATCGCGGCGAACGTTTCGATGCGCGGCTTGTGCCAACCGGCTGGGACCGTGCGGGCTTTCGCGACAGGAAATGGAAGACGGCACCGTTGGTCGCAGGGCCGACAGGCGCTTTGTCGGGAGCGAATTCGGAAGACATCAAGCCGATCGAAGCCATTTCTCCCGTCTCGGTGAAGCAAATCGCTCCGGGAGTCCATGTCTACGACTTCGGCCGGATCATTGCCGGCTGGCCGGTGCTGCGGCTGCGCGGTCCGCGCGGGCTCACCGTGTCGATGGTTGCGAGCGAGCGTGTCGCCGACGATGGCAGGGTCGTCCCCGCCGCGGGGTTGATCGACGCACAACTCCAGACCGACCGCTATACGCTGGCGGGCAGGGGCGAAGAGACGTGGGAGCCGCGTTTCGGCTATCGCGGCTTCCGTTATGTGCAGGTTGAGGGTTTTCCCGGCGATCCGTCGCAAGGAGCCCTGATTGCGCGCATCGTTCATTCGGCGGTCACGCGGACAGGCAGCTTCACCAGCGCCAATCCGCTGCTCAACCAGATTGATGATGCTGCGATTGCGACGATCCTCAACAATATGCACGGTTTCGTCACCGACACGCCGACCTATGAGAAAAATGGCTGGACCGGCGATGCGCAGGCGTCGGCGGGCGCCGCCGCGAGGAGCCTCGACGTTGCGCGGGTCTGGACCAAATGGCTCGCCGATTTCCGCGATGCCCAGTCGGACAAGGGCGAGGTGCCCGAAATCGCGCCGACGACGCCCTTCTACGGCTATGAAAACACCCCCGGCTGGAACGTCATCTGGGGGCCGACGACGCCATGGGATGCGGCGGCGATGATCCTGCCGTGGGAGCTCTACGCGACCTATGGCGACACGCGCATCCTCGCCGAAAACCACGACATGCAGCGCCGGCTGGTCGACTATACCGCGACCTTCATCAAGGCGCCCGATTATTACCGTTCGGCGGGGCTGTCCGAATGGGCGTCGGCGGGCGGAATGGATTACAGCAATGCGCGCGGCGGCGGGATTGACGCGGTGACGACGGCCTATTTCTTTCACCAGGCTGATTTGCTTGCCAAATCGTCGGTGATCATCGGCAAGGCCGACGATGCCGCGCGCTACGCGAAGCTCGCTGCGGACATTCGCACCGCCTATAATGCGCGTTACTGGAACGGCGCCATGGGCTGGTATCGCACCATCGACAGCAAGGGCGCGGTTGGCCGGCCGACACAGGTGCAGAATATCCTGCCGCTTGCGTTCGGCATGGTGCCGCCGGGCCGCGAACAGGATGTCGCCAACGCCATCGCGAACGATGTCGACCAGCAGGGCATCCGGACCGGCGTCTATGGCGCGCGCTATCTGCTCGAAATCCTGAGTGACTATGGCCATGCCAACCTTGCGTATCGCGTCGCGACGCGCACCGATGAGCCGAGCTGGGGCTGGTGGATCGCCAATGGTCACAAAACGATGTTCGAGACGTGGAGCTTGAACAGCCGCTCGCGCGACCATCATTATTTCGCCTCGATCTCCGACTGGATGCGCCAGCGGCTCGCCGGACTGCGTCCGGGCGCGCCGGGATATAAGGTCGTGCAGGTCAAGCCCGCAATCCCTGATGATCTTGCCAGCGCGGAAGCATCGATGGACACGGTTCACGGCCGCGCCTTCTCGGGGTGGAAAGTCGACGCGGGCAGGCTGACGCTGACTGCCGAGGTGCCGGCGAACACGACGGGTGAAATCTGGGTGCCGACGCGCTTTGGCGCGGTTGTCGCCCCCACCGGTGCAGAATTGGTGCGGCAGGAAAAGGGCTTCGCCGTCCATCGCACCGGCCCTGGCCATTTCATTTTTACCACCGGAGGCACCAAATGATCCGCGGCATTCTCACCTTGTTCGCTGTTACCGCGTTGGCCTCCCCGGCTCTCGCGCAGCAGGTGGTGACCGATAGCGGCGCCATCACGGGCGCAACGGCCGACGGCATCGCATCCTATAAGGGCATTCCCTACGCCGCGGCGCCGGCCGGCGCGGGGCGCTGGAGCGCGCCGGCTCCGGTCGCGCCGTGGAGTGCGACGCGCGACGCGACCAGCTATGGCCCTGATTGCATGCAGAATCCGTTGCCTGGCGTTCAGGCCGGATCGCGGCCGATGAGCGAGGACTGCTTGACCCTCAACGTCTGGACGCCGAAGCCTGTCAAGGGCGCCAAGCTGCCGGTGATGGTCTGGATCCACGGCGGCGGCTTTGTCGGCGGTTCGGGGACATTGCCTGAAACCGATGGCACGGCGCTCGCACGGCGCGATGTCGTGATCGTCAGCTTCAACTACCGCCTCGGCCGCTTCGGCTTCTTCGCGCATCCTGCATTGGGCGCGGACGGAAACTGGGGCCTGATGGATCAGATCGCGGCGCTCAAATGGGTGCAGCGCAATATCGCTGCCTTTGGTGGCGATCCGGCGAAGGTCACCATCTTCGGCGAAAGCGCCGGCGGCGAATCGGTATCGCGCCTGATGGCGTCTCCGGTGGCGAAGGGGCTGTTCGCTCGCGCCCTCGTCGCCTCGGGCGGCGGCCGCGACGATTGGCCGACGCTCGCCGTAGCACAGGCGAAGGGGCAGGCGTTTGGTGCAGGCGCCAATGCTGCCGATGCGGCGGCGCTGCGCGCGCTCCCTGCGGACAGGATCCTCGGCACCATCTCGCTGATGAGCAAGGAAGAGGATCGTTATTCGGGGCCGATCACTGACGGGACGATCGTTCCTGCGGACGCCGACGCGATCTTTGCGGCAGGCAAGCAGGCGCGCATTCCCTATATCATCGGCAGCAACGACGATGAACTCGGCTTCATTCCCGCGCCCTTCCGCGCCATGATCAACGGCCCGGTCGAAAAGGGGCTGGGTGCCGCCGCAGCGACGGTGAAAGCAGCCTATGCCAGCGAGGATGAGGCGAACCGGCGGCTCGGCGGCGATGTGATCTTCGCCGAGCCCGCGCTGGCGTTCGGCCTGTCGCAGGCGCGTGCCGGGGCACCGACCTTCCTCTATCGTTTCGGCTATGTCGCGGAAGCCCAGCGCAAGCCCGACGTCGGTGCGGTTCACGCGTCGGACGTGGCGTTTCAGTTCGGCAACCTCGCACCCGACGCAACCGCCGCCGACCGCGCTGCGGCGAAGCGGATAGGCGACTACTGGACAAATTTCGCGAAAGCCGGTGACCCCAACGGCGGTGGGCTGCCTCTCTGGTCGCGGCTCGACCCCGCTGCGCCGCAACTGCTCTCGATCGGTATCGCCGTGACCGCAATGGCGCCCGCCGGCACCCCCGCTCTGACCGCTATCGCAGCCGCGCGCGGCGAAAAGAAGTGAAGGATATGTCGATGCGTCTTGTAACCCTTGTCGCCGGCGCGCTCGCCATCGTCGCGGTTCCCGCCTGCGCGTGGGAGGTGATCCGCCTGTCTTCGGACCCGGTGCCGGCGACTTCGAAAGAGGTCCGCGAGACCGGGGCTTTCGGGACGATCGTGCGCAATGTGTCCGACGCGACGCTGACGCCCTATGTGGTCGACAAACCCAACGGCACCGCAGTGATCGTCGCGCCCGGCGGCGCCTTTCATATGTTGTCGATCGACAATGAAGGCGAGGCGGTCGCCAAATGGCTGAATAGTCTGGGCGTGACTGCCTTCGTGCTCAAATACCGCCTGCTCGAAACCGGCGCCGACTTTCCGCTTCAGATGATGCGCTATATGAGTAATCTCGGCAGCTTGCGCACCGCGGTCGAACCGCTGCGCCCGCTCGCGACGGCTGATGGTGAGCAAGCGGTCGCATGGGTACGAAAAAATGCCGGCCGTTACGGCATCAAGCCCAACCGCGTCGGTCTGATGGGCTTTTCGGCGGGGGGTGCGGTGACGGTCTGGACGCTGGCGGCGAACAAGCCGAAGAGCCGTCCGGATTTCGCGATTGCCATCTATCCGGGCCTGTTGCCCGATACGATCGCCGTGCCGAAGAAGGCGCCGCCGCTGTTCGTCGCGGCGGCGAAGGACGACAAGCTGGCCTATGCCGACAGCGTCCGCCTTGCCGCGGCGTGGAAGAGCGGAGGGGCAAGCAGCACGATCGTCACTTATGAAAACGGAGGCCATGGCTTCGGCATGAAGAAAAGCGGCAAAGCGAGCGACGCATGGACCGGCGCAATGGCGGACTGGCTGCGCGGGCAGGGGCTGGTCGGCAAATGAGGACCGCATCACTTCTCCTGTGCGCCGGAACCTCGCTGCTTGCGGCTTGCACGGCGAATGAACCCGCACCGGCTCCCACGCCGGTCGCGCAAAAGATCGGTAGCTGCGAAGCCTTGACCGGCATGGCGCTGAAGGACGGCAAGATCGACACCGCCGTGTCGCTTGCGGGCGGAGCTATGGTCAATCTCGAAGCGGGCAAGCCGGGCCTTCCGGCGCCCGCCGCCTTCTGCCGCGTGCAGGCGACGCTGTCGCCGGTGCCGGGATCGTCGATCAAGGTCGAGGTGTGGCTGCCCGAACGGGCGGGCTGGAACGGCAAGCTGCTCGGCGCAGGCAATGGCGGCTTCGGCGCCAACATGCTGCTGCCGTCGCTGCTGATGCGCGGCGCCGTGCAAAAGGGCTATGCCGCGGTCGGCACCGACATGGGGCACTTCGGCGAAAGCGACGTTGACGCAAGCTGGGCGCTGAACGCACCAGAGAAGGTCCGCGATTATGGCTGGCGCGCCAATCACGTCGGCGCGGAGACCGCCAAGCAGGTGATCGCCGCCTTTTACGAAAACCCGCTCGCGGCGAGCTATTTCCACGGCTGTTCGGACGGCGGACGGCAGGCGCTGACTTTGGCGCAGCGCTATCCCGCCGATTTTGACGCGATCATCGCGGGCGCCCCCGCGATGCCGTGGACGCGCATGGCCAGCGCCTTCACCAGCAATGCCATTGCGGCCAACAAGCCGGGCGGCGACCTGCCGATGGCGAAACTGAAATTGCTTCAGAGCGCGTCGCTCGGGCAGTGCGACGCACTCGACGGGGTCAAGGACGGTGTGATCGACGATCCGCGCGCGTGTCATTTCGATCCTGCCAAGCTTGCGTGCAAGGGCGGCGAGGGGGCCGATTGCCTGACGGCCGGCGAGGTTGCGACCGCGAAGCTGTTCTACGAGGGCCCGAAGACCGCCGACGGCAAAAGCTTCTATCCCGGCTTCGCGCCGGGCGCCGAGGCCGAAGCGGGCACTTGGTCGCAGTGGCTGACAGGCAGCAGTTCGCAGCATGTGAAGTTCGGCACCCAGTTCTTCCGCTATTTCGTTCACGGCAACCCCGACTGGCAATTGTCCGAGTTCAATCTCGACCGCGACTATGCGCTGGCGAAGGCACGCGTTGGCGGCGATCTCGACGCCGACCGGACCGACCTCGGTGCCTTCTACAAGCGCGGTGGCAAGCTGATCCTCTATCATGGCTGGAACGATGCCGGGATCCCGGCGCAGAACACGCTCGATTATTACGAGCGTCTGGTCGCGGCGAACCCGAAGGCTGCATCGACATCGGTGCGCCTGTTCATGGTGCCCGGCATGTCGCATTGCCTTGCGGGACCGGGGCCGAACAGCTTTGACCCGCTTGGTGCGATCGACGGCTGGCGCCAGGGCGGTCCCGCGCCCGAGCGGATCGTTGCGACCAAATATGACAACGACCTGTTCGCCTATATCGGTCTTCCCGCAAAAGCGCAGCGGACCCGCCCGCTCTGCCCCTTCCCGAAGGTCGCGAAGTGGGATGGCAAGGGGTCGACCGACGATGCCGCGAGCTTTGCGTGCGAGGCGCCCGGAAAATGACTAGCCACGTCACGGGAGCGACCGAGCCGCCATTGATCGAGCATACCATTGGCGACGCGCTTTCGCTCGCCGCCGAGCGCTGGGGTGACCGCGACGCGCTGGTTTCGGTCGGGCAGGGCATCCGCTGGAATTTTGCCGAACTGCTCGAACGGTCCGACGTCTTCGCGGCCGGGCTGCTCGCGCTCGGACTCAATCCCGGCGATCGGATCGGCATCTGGGCGCCCAACTGCGTCGAATGGACGGTGACCCAGTTCGCGGCTGCGCGCGCCGGGCTGATCCTAGTCACGATCAACCCCGCCTATCGTCTGTCCGAGGTCGAATATACGGTCAACAAGGTCGGGCTTTCGGCGCTCGTCGCCGCGAGCAGCTTCAAGACCAGCGATTATCCCGCGATGATCGAGGAACTCGCTCCGGAGGTTGCCGCGAGCACGCCCGGCCAGCTTCGCGCCGAAGGCCTGCCTACGCTGCGTTCGCTGATCCTGATCGGCGAACAGGCGCGCCCGGGCTGGCTGCGCTTCGACGATGTGGCGGGGCAGGGAAGCGGCCCCGACCGGCGGCGCCTCGCCGCCATAGCCCCGACGCTGAGCCCCGACGATGCGATCAACATCCAGTTCACCAGCGGTACCACCGGCTTGCCCAAGGGCGCGACGCTCAGCCACCGCAACATTCTCAACAACGGCTATTTCGTCGGCCGGACGCAGGGGCTGGTTGCGAGCGACCGCATCTGCATTCCGGTACCGCTCTATCATTGTTTCGGCATGGTGATGGGCAATCTGGCCAGTATCACCCACGGCGCCGCGATGATCTATCCGTCCGAAGGTTTCGATCCCGAGGCGGTGCTGCGCGCGGTCGAGGCCGAGCGCTGCACGTCGCTCTACGGCGTGCCGACGATGTTCATCGCCGTGCTTGCGCATCCGCGCTTCGACGCGTTCGATGTCTCGTCGCTGCGCACCGGTTGTATGGCGGGCGCGATCTGCCCCGAGCCGTTGATGCGGCAGGTGGTCGATCGGCTGAACATGCGCGACGTGACGATCGCTTATGGTATGACCGAGACGAGCCCCGTCAGCTTCCAGACCGAGCCCGACGATCCCTTCGAGCGTCGCGTCGGTTCGATCGGCCGCGTCCAGCCGCATCTCGAATGCAAGATCGTCGACCTCGATGGCAATATCGTGCCCTCGGGCGAGCCCGGCGAACTGTGCACGCGCGGCTATTCGGTGATGATCGGCTATTGGGACGAGCCCCAGCGCACCGCAGACTCGATCGACGAAGACGGCTGGATGCATTCGGGCGACCTCGCGACGATCGACGAGCAAGGCTATGGCAATATCGTCGGTCGCCTCAAGGACATGGTGATCCGCGGCGGCGAGAATATCTACCCGCGCGAGGTCGAGGATTATCTCTATCGCCACCCCGCGGTCGAGGATGTCGCTGTGGTCGGGATCCCTGACGAGAAGATGGGCGAAGAGCTTTGCGCGTGGGTGCGATTGAAGCCCGACGCCACCGTCGACGCCGAAGCCGTACGCGAATTTTGCCGCGGCCAGATCGCCCACTATAAAGTCCCGCGTTACGTGCGTATCGTCAGTGAATTCCCCACCACAGTGACGGGGAAGGTCCAGAAATATCTGATCAGAGAGGCGATGGTCGCCGATCTCGGAAAGGAAGAAGCATAATGAAGACTGCCATGTTTGTTGCAGCGCTGATGGCCGCTGCCCCCGCTTTTGCTCAGGGCGCCGCCGCGCCGGCTCCGGCGCCCGCACCCGCCAGCGATGCGAAGTTCAACCTCGACACCCCGCTGCAGGACATCGTCGCCGACGAAAAGGGCAAGGCGGTGATCGAAAAGCATTTCCCCGGTATGATCGCGCTGCCTGAATACGAGATGTTCAAGGCGATCAGCCTGACGCAGCTTCAGCCCTATTCCAACGGCAAGATCACCGACGAAATGCTGGCCGCGACGGCCAAGGATCTGGCGGAGATCAAGTGATGAAGAGCCGGACAGCCTATCTGGCGGCAAGCTTGCTGTCTTCCACGGTGGCGCTGTCCGGCGCTCAGGCCCAGGAAATGATCTACAAGAATAAATCGGCTCCGCTCGAGGCGCGCGTCGACGACCTGATGGGGCGGCTGACGCTTGACGAGAAGATCCTGCTGCTCGCGGGCGAAACGTCGATGACGCTGAACCCGATCGAGAGGCTCGGCATCCCTTCGATCCGTATGACCGACGGGCCGACGGGTGTGCGTTCGCCCGACGGCAAGCCCGCGACGGTCTTTCCCGTTGGCGTCGCGATCGCAGCGACGTGGAACCCCGACCTGACCGCAAGGGTTGGCGCGGCGATCGGCAAGGAAACGCTCGCGCATGGCGCCGACGTGCTGCTTGCGCCGACAGTCAATATCGTGCGCACCCCGCGTTGGGGTCGCAATTTCGAAACCTATTCCGAAGATCCGTATCTCGCGGGCCAGATCGGGCTTGGCTATGTGAAGGGCGCGCAGGGCGCGGGCATCGGCGTGTCGCTCAAGCATTTCGCAGCGAACAATCAGGAAACCAACCGTTTCATCGTCGACTCTGTTGTCGATCAGCGGACGCTGCGCGAAATCTATCTCCCGGCGTTCGAGACGGTGATCAAGCAGGGCGATCCCTGGTCGGTGATGGCATCGTACAACAAGATCAACGGGACGCACGCGGCCGAGAACCGCTGGCTGCTCACCGACCTGCTCAAGACCGAATGGGGCTACAAGGGCTTTGTCGTGTCCGACTGGGGCGCGGTCCATTCGACCGCCACAACCGTTAACGCTGGCATGGACCTCGAGATGCCGGGGCCGCCGAATCATTTCGGGCCCAAGCTCAGGAAGGCCGTCGACGAAGGCAAGGTTACGACCGCACAGATCGACGACAACGCCCGCCGCATGGTGCGCCTGATCGTACGCAGCGGCGCGATCGAACGCGGCTTCGCGCGCCCGGTCGCCGAAACGACTCCGCGAAACGCTGTGCTCGCGCAAAGCGCCGCCGAAGAAGCGATTGTCCTGCTCAAGAACAGCGGCGTGCTGCCGCTCCCTTCATCGATCAAGTCGCTCGCGGTGATCGGCCCCAACGCCGATGTCGTGCGCATCCAGGGCGGCGGCAGTTCGGCGGTCGTGCCGTTCGAGACGAGCACACCGCTCGCGGCGCTCAAGGCCGCGCTGCCCGGCGTACAAATTGTCTATGCCCGGGGCGTCGACAACGAGGAAACACCGCCAGCCGCTAACCCGAAATTGTTCAGCCCCGGACAGGACCGCAGTGTCACCGGTCTTGCGGCCACTTATTACGCCAATGCCGACATGAGCGGCGAACCGGTGAAGCGCGAAACCGCGACAAGCTTTCTCAAGCGGATCAGCGGCAATATCGCCGGGCCGCAGGTAACAGGCTATGCCGGGTTCCGCTGGGAAGGTCTGTTCTGGCCCGACAAGAGTGGCACCTATGAATTCAGCACCCGCGGCACCGGCAATGCGACGATCACGCTCGACGGCAAGACCGTGCTGTCGAAGGAGAGCGCGTCGAAGCCTGACATTCGCGACGTGCTCGGTTTCCCGATCCCTCGCCGGACGGTTTCGGTCGAACTCGAAGCGGGGCGCAGTTATCCGATCCGTCTCGACTATGTGAACGGCCAGACCCCTTATGAATATCTGAGCTTCGGCATTCGTGAACCGCTGCCGTCGTTCGACGAAGCGGTCGTGGCGGCACGCGGCGCCGATGCCGTGGTGCTGTTCGTAGGCTCGTCCTCGACGACCGAGGGCGAAGGATATGACCGCACTTCGCTCGACTTGCCGGGTGACCAGAACAAGCTGGTCGAGGCGGTCCTTGCTGCCAACCCAAAGACTGCGGTGGTTGTCAACGCCGGGGCGGCGATGACGATGCCCTGGTCCGACAAGGCGCCGGCGATCGTCGATATGTGGCTGCCGGGCGAAGGCGGCGCAGCGGCGCTCGCGAATGTCCTGACGGGCAAGGTCAATCCCTCGGGAAAGCTCCCCGTGACCTTCCCCGCGCGGACCGAGGACGACACGATCAACCTCAAGGGCGCCAAGACACCTTATTCGGAAGGCCTGCTCGTCGGTTATCGCGGCTATGCCGCGCGCGATGTGAAGCCGCTCTTCGCTTTCGGCCATGGGCTGAGCTACACCAGCTTCGCCTATTCTGGCTTGTCGGCGCCGGCACGCGCCAAGGGCGGCGAAGCCCTTCCAGTCAAGCTAACTCTCCGCAACGATGGCAAGCGCGCGGGCAAGGAAGTGGTGCAGCTTTATGTCGCACCGGTCGCGGCCGTGGCGGGTGATCCGCCGATCGCGCTGCGTGGTTTTGCAAAGGTCGACCTCGCGCCCGGCGCGCGCCGGACGGTCAGCATAGCGCTCGATCCGCGGGCCTTTTCGCAATTCGATGCCGAGCGTGGCCAGTGGCGCGTCGTGCCGGGCCGCTACCGGATTATGGCGGGGTCGTCGTCGTCGGATATCCGCGAGGCCCGTGAGGTCGAGATAGGTTTGGATTGATGGCGGTCATATCGCAGGCAGGACATTCTGCCGAACAATCACTCGACCGTGACTGAGACGGCTATTGACGGTCCGCCTGTAACGCAATTCAGCCGAAAACGACCGGGTCACCGGCCGATCATCGCCATTCGTTAGTATGATCATCGATATCGGGAGTTGCAGCCGGAGCGCAGGCCTGTGAGCGGCAGCCTGTATCGCGAGGTTTGCCATGCGAAAATTGACGTCATCTTTTTTTGCGTCGCTCGCCGGGGCCGATTGACCTCCTGTCCGCGCAATCAACCCGGATCGGTCTTCAGTATCTGATATATCGTCCGGGCGGGCCCCGGGCGACATCCTTTGCTTCCTGTTTTTCAGGGCCAATCGTCCATCGCTGACGTGTGAGCGCTGCCGCGTGGTCAAAATGCTATTCGCCACGGGAGTGAACAGTGTGGCCACGAGCGTGCGCTTTACCGTCGTGGCTTGTTGGTTATCCTCAAGGACAGTTATCGGGCCACGCATCAAGAAGCCCGAGAGTGGCGGTCGAAACTGGCCGTGATGGGAAGGGAGAAATTATGGCATTTCGGAAAGCCGCGTTTGCGGCGGTCATGGTCACGACTGCGTTGAACTCGTCGATGGCATTCGCGCAGGAGGCGGATGACAAGGGGACGGCACTCAGCGAAGGGGAGATCGTCGTCACCGCGCAGCGCCGTGAAGAGCGGCTGGTCGATGTGCCGATTTCGGTTTCGGCGGTCAGTAGCGCGGCGATCGACCGGGCGCAGGTCCGGACCGTATCCGATATCGCGACCATCGTTCCCAACATCCAGATCAACGAAACGATCGGTAACAGCTTCGGACCGCTCATCACCATTCGCGGCCTGTCGCCATCGGCCGATACCAGCCTTGCCCGTGACCAGCCGGTCGGCCTTTACATCGACGGCGTGCCGATCGGGAAATCGACCGGGGCTGCCTTCGACACCGTCGATCTCGAGCGGGTCGAAGTGTTGCGCGGGCCGCAGGGTACTTTGTACGGCAAGAACACGATCGGCGGCGCGGTCAACCTGATCACCCGCAAGCCGAGCGGCGAATTCGGCGGCCAATTTCTGGCGGGCGCCGGGAGCTTTGGGCAGTTCAACCAGCGGATTTCGGTCGATCTGCCCGAAGTGGCTGGGTTTAGCGCCAAGGTGGGCCTGATCACCAAGCTCGACGGCGGTTATTTCCGTAACAACTTGCGCAAGGATAATTTCGGCGAGGAGGAGTTGTGGGCGGCGCGCGCCGACCTGTTGTGGCGTCCGTCGGACAGCTTCAGCGCGCTCTACAGCTATGATATTTCGGACAGCAAGGGCACACCGAACCAGCTCGCCGCCACCGCGGTCACGGGCTCGGGGGCGACCGCTTTCGTCAACGCCCTGATGGCGCCCTATGTCGTCACCGGTCGGACGCGTGAAATCGGGGCGCAAAGCGCGCTCCGCAGCGATTATCGCACCAACGGGCATGCGCTGACGCTTGAATGGCAGCCGGGTATCGGTGACCTCACGCTCAAGTCGATCACCGCGCGGCGAACCGCGATGACCCGGTCGGCGAGCGATTTCGACGGCAGTCCGCTCGACCTGCTGCGCATCATTCTCGACAATAATTACAAGCAGTTCACGCAGGAATTTCAAGCGATCGGGACCGTCGGCGACTTCAAATATACGCTCGGTGCCTTCTATCTCGACGACGACTATGACGTGTACAATCCGCGCTGGAACTTCCAGTTCGGCGGCAACGCCTTCGATATCAGCGAGCGCGGCGGCCATTCGAAATCCTATGCCGGCTATGGCCAGCTTGCGTGGACGCCGCAGGCGCTCGACGAGAGGCTGACGGCATCGGTCGGGCTTCGCTATACGCGCGAGTCCAAGAATGCTTACGAACTTCTGCTGTCCAATTCGGCCTATCGCACCAATCCGGCGGCGCCCGGTTCGGGCGTGTTCCTGCGCGACGCCAACGGCAATCCGGTCACCCGTAGTGGACAGCCCGCGGCCGGCGCGCGGCCGGGAGCTGGCGGGATCGGCTATACCGACCTCACCCCGCTCGAAAATTCGGGGGTGTGGAAGCGGTTCAATCCCGAATTCAACATTCTGTACAAATTCCAGCCCGATTTCTCGGTTTACGGACGCGTGGCGACGGGCTTCAAGAGCGGGGGCATCAACGATACCGCTGCGACGAACGCGGCCTTCATGACCTCCTATAATCCGGAAAAGCTGACGTCGTTCGAACTGGGTATGAAATATGGCGGCTTCGGCAATTTGCTCAATCTGAATGCCTCGGTCTATCACTCGATCTACAAGGATTTTCAGGCTGGTGTGCTCGTCCCCGCGCTGGTGACCACCAACATCATCAACGCAGGCAAGGCGAAGTTCACCGGCGTCGAGGTCGAGGGAACGCTGCGCCCCGTTGAAGGGCTGAGCTTCAATTTCGGCGGTGGCTATGTCGATGCGCGCTACACCGATTTCATCCTGCCCGACGGCACCGACGTCACCAAAACCTATGTCCTCTCGCGTGTGCCCAAATGGAATTATCAGATCGGGGCCCTTTATCGTCAGGAGGTCGGTGTCGGGCGATTGGAAGCGAGCCTGAACTACAGCTGGCGCAGCAGCCAATTCTCTTCGATCACGCCCGATCCGCTGTCCAAAATGCCATCCTATGGCCTGCTCGACGGACGCATCGCGCTCACCCGGATCGAACTTGGCGGCGGCACGACGCTCGAAGTCGCGGCATGGGGCAAGAATCTGACCGACAAGGAATATCTGGTCAGCGCGATCAACCTCGGGGTCCTCACGCTCGGCCAATATGGTGATCCGCGCAGTTTCGGCGGCGAAGTTCGTATCCGCTTCTGATCGCGGCGAAGCCGAGATGTCCGTGATATTGGACCCGCCGCGCACCGGGTCGCGGTGGGTCCTGCCCTTTCTGGGGGCAGTGACCTTCCTCACCGCGATCGGCAACATCGGGCTGGTGTCGGTGATGCCGACGATCGGCCGGTTGTTGCACATCCCCGATTTTCTGGTCGCGGGCATCTTCTCGCTGTCGGCGTTGACTTGGGCGATCAGCGCGCCCTTTTGGGTGTCGCGGATCGAGCGCAAGGGGCCGAACCCTTATATTCGCGCGGGTCTCGTCGGCTTTGTGGTGTCGATGGGCGGCTGTGCGCTGTCGGTCGAGCTCGGCCTGCTTGGGCTGCTTACGCCCTTCGCGGCCTTCCTGCTCTTTTCGATCTTGCGGTCGACCTATGGCCTCCTCGGTTCGGCGGCGGCCACCGCGACGCAGGCGCTGATCGCGGCGCAGACGGCCGGCGCGGCCCGGACGCGGGCGATCACGACGCTGGCCGGAGCGCTCAGCCTTGGCACCATCGTCGGGCCTGCGATCGCGCCCATGATGATCGTCGATCCGCTGGGGCCGCTCGGGCCGATGCTGGGCTTTGCGATATTTGGCGTTATCGCTTTGGCCGGGGCCTTTCTCTTTCTTCCGCGGTCCTCGTCAGGGACAGCACCGGTGCCTGGCGGCGCGCCGAACATCTCGCTCACGCGGGTCTGGCGGCGCAAGGGGATCGGTTCTTATCTGAGCTTCGGGTTGCTGCTCTGTTCGGCGCAGGCGATCAACCTTTACACCATTGGCTTCGTGATCATCGACCGCATGGCCGACGATCCGATGGCGGCGCAGCGGATGATCGGCATCGCCATGACCGCCGCCGCGATGGCCGCGCTGCTCGGTCAATGGGGCTTCGTCCGGCTGTTTTCTCCGTCGCCGCTCTCGATGATGCGGATCGGCACCGGTTTTGCCTTTGCCGGCAATCTCCTGGCCCTATCCCATGGCAGCGTACACGCCGCCGCGCTGGGCTTTGTCCTTGCGAGCTTCGGCTATGGCTTGGCGCGCCCGGGGTTCAGCGCGGCGGCGTCGCTCGCGGGATCGACCGAGGATCAGGTCGCGATCGCCTCTGCGATCACCTTCATCGCCGGCGCATCGATCACCCTGCCACCCGTCCTCGCGTCCGCCGCCTATCAATGGTGGCGCCCTGCGCCGTTTGCGATCGCCGCAGTGATCGGGGGCGCCTTGCTGTTGAGCCATCTGCTGCCCGTGCTGGCCCGGCATATTGTCCACAGCGAGCGATAGATCGTTCGCTCCGACCCGCTTTATCCGGCGGATGAAGAGCATAATGTCTGACCATGGCTGCACGGCCAATTCGCCCGTGCACAGAAACAAAAACTGGAGAGAGAGTGTGGATCGTTATCTTGTCATTTCGTCGGACGGTCATGTCGGTCTGCCCCCCGAAAAATATCGCGGCTATCTGGAATCGAAATATCATCAGCAGTTTGACGAGACGGTCGAGCTGGAGATCAAGGCGCGCGAAGAGCATGAAAAGCGCTTCCTGATCGACGACTTCAACAACAAGTGGCGCTCGCGTGTCGGCGACGGGCTGGAGGGCGCGTGGGACGGCACGATCCGCAACCGCGTGCTCGATGGCGACGGCGTCGCGGCCGAAGTCCTGTTTCCCGACGGGATCACCGAACGCAATGCGCCGCCCTTTGGTGCGGACATTGGCCTCCGCCCTTCGGCAGCACGGGCCGAACTGCAATGGGCCGGTGCGCGCGCGCACAATCGCTGGCTGGCCGAATTCTGTCAGGACGACCCGCACCGCCGCATCGGGTTGGCTGTCATTCCGGCGCTCTATGACATCGACGAGACCGCGAAAGAGATTGAATGGGCGAAGCGCCACGGCCTGAAGGGGGTGTTCTTCCCCGCGCTGACCGACGGGTTCGATCTTTATAACCACACCAAATATCATCGCATCTGGGCGATGCTCGAAGAAATGAACATGCCGCTTCATTTCCACTCAGGCGCCGCGCCCGCCTATGACACGACGCAGCCCGGCTGGATCGGCACCTTCCTGTGCGAATATGCATTCTGGATGACGCGGCCGCTGTGGGCGATGACCTTCGGCGGCGTTTTCGAAGAATATCCGAAGCTGAAGGTCTGCTTCACCGAAGCGGGCGGCGAATTCTGGTTCCCCTGGGTCACGCAGCTGATGGATGTTCGCGCTTCGGCCAAGCATACGAGCGGGAAACTCGGCGATTATTATGCCAATATGAGCATGAAGCCGAGCGAGTATTTCCAGCGCAATGTGTGGGTCGGCTGTTCGGCGCTGCCCGATGAGGAAACGACGCAGGCCTATTATGACATTGGCGTCGATCGCATCCTGTGGGGTACCGACTACCCGCATCCCGAAGGGACCTGGCCGCACACTTTCGAGAAAATGTCGGCCAGCCTCGGCGGATTGCCCGACGATGATATTCAGGCGATGCTCGGTATCAATGCGCTCGACGTTTATGATGTCGATGCCGATGCGCTGTGGAAAATTGCCGGTGAAATCGGTCCGCGCCGCGAATTGTTCGTCAAGCAGGCGGCCGAATAAGGTCACGACTGGCGTCCCTCCGATCTGGATTGGCGCATTCTGGAAGCCCCCTTCTTTCAAGGAGGGGGCTTCTGCCGCTATAGGCGATTGCATTCGGGCAATGCGCTGATAGCATCCTGTCCTTTAGGGTGGATTGATGTCGAGCTGGCGCGGGATTGAGGAATTTCTGGCGGTTGTTGATCAGGGCAGCTTCACGGCCGCGGGTGATCGGCTCGGCCTTTCGAAATCCTATATCAGCAAGACCGTGCACGAACTGGAAGAGCGACTGGGCGTCCAGCTGCTCGTCCGCACCACCCGCCGCCTGTCGCTGACCGGCGCGGGCGAAAGCTTCCACCGCGAATGCGCCCAGCTCCAGCAACGATTGAGCGAAGTCGAAAAACAGGTCGGCCTCTATAGCACCCATCCCGTGGGCCGGCTGCGCATCGGGCTCAGCGATATCTTCGGTTCGGATTATATGTCGGGTTTGCTGGCCGAGTTCAGCGCCGAGCATCCCGGGATCATGATCGAACCGATTGCCTATCTGAACGAGAATGAGATTGTTCAGGAAAGCTTCGACATCGTCATCCGCTATGGCGCGTTGCCGAACTCGAATTTGCGCGCACGCACCTTTGGCTATCTGGCCTATTGTCTGTGCGCGACGCCGGCCTATGTCGCGGCGCACGGCTGGCCGAAAGCGCCTGAAGACCTGCTGGAACATGATTGCCTGACCGACCGCAGCGGATCGATCAATTTCAACGGCGATGTCTGTATCCGGGTTCAGCCCAAATGGGCCAGCAACAGCGGCATCGCCCTGCGCAGCGCGGCGCGAAAGGGGCTGGGCATCGCCAGCCTGCCGGTCATGGTCGTCCGTCAGGATCTGGCCGAAGGACGGATGGTCGCGCTGGAGGAGGAATGGTCCTTCTATGACCGCGAGTGCTGGGTCGTTTATTCGCCGGGCATCATGTCGGTCGCGACGCGTGCGTTCATCGATTATCTGGTGCGCAAGACGGGGCGGACGAAAATCCGTCCCTCGATGGCCGCGTCGCTCGTCGCGCGCTACTAGGAGTCACGTCTGAATCCGGAGATTGTTCGCGAGCAGGCACAAACTGTGCGCGATTTTGATCTTACCTCTTGGCGAACAGACGATACACTTCCCGGACAAAGGCCATCGCTCAAAGATGGCGTGAACTGGGAGACTGACCTTGTCTAAAGTCGATCGCTTTCCGATGCCCATTCCCCATGGCTGGTTCGGAATAGGCTATGGCGCGGATCTCGCGATCGGCGATGTCCGGTCGGTCCGCTACTTCAGCCGTGACCTGGTCCTGTTCCGCAATGAGCAGGGGGAGGCTGGCCTTCTCGACGCCTATTGTCCGCATCTTGGTGCGCATCTGGGGCATGGTGGAACGGTCGAGGGCGACAGCATTCGCTGCCCCTTTCATCACTGGGCGTTCCGGCCCAACGGCTTTTGCAGCAGCATTCCCTACGCCAAGGCTTTTCCGCCGCGGGCAAAGCGCGAGGCGCTCGCCCAATCCTATCCGGTGGTCGAAAAGAGCGGCGTCATCTGGGCCTGGTATCATCCCGACGAAATCGCGCCGACGTTCGACGTCATCGATTATCCGGAATTCACCAATCCCGAATGGGCCGAGCCGATCAAGCGCGAATGGCGTTTCGCCAGCAATCCTCAGGAAATTGCGGAAAATGGAGTCGACGTCGCGCATTTCGCTTATGTCCATTCGATGGATGCGGTCCCGGAAGGTGAGACCGAGTATGATGGCGTGCAGCGGCACAGTGTTGCGCGGGGGCATCGCACCATCGATCTGCCGTCGGGCGAGCGCAAGCAATTGCCCTATTCGGTCGACACGCTCCAGAACGGGGCGGGGCAGAAGTTCACGCGGCTGAGCGGGCTCGTCGAGCTGTCGCTTCTGGTCATCGCCACCCCGGTCGAAGCCGACGACGTCGAACTGCGCTTCTGCTTCACCCACCCGAAGGTCGCGCCGGGCTCGCCCGAAGAAAAGGCGATCGAGGCGGCAATCGAGAGTACCTGCGGACAAAAGGGCGTCGAGGGCGATATTCCGATCTGGCACAACAAGATCCACCGCGCCCGGCCGTATCTGTGCGATGGCGACGGTCCGATCCTGCGTTTCCGCCGCTATTTCGAGCAATTTTATATCGATGGGCCCGACGGAAGCCGCCTCGTCGAGGCGGCCGAATAAACCCTCCGCGCACGCGGAAAATCCTCACTGCCAAACATCTGCGCCTGCGGGCGCCATAGGGAGAATTGCGATGTCCAAATTGCGTTATGTTCAGGGTCCCGTTGAAACCCGTGCGCCAGGCATGCTGCGCAACACCGTCTACGGGATTCGCGCGACATATGAGACCGATCCTGAAATCATCGCGGCGCTGCTGCCGCAGCCGCTGGTCGCGACCGCAAAGCCCGAAATCTGGCTGCAGATGGTCCATGTGGCGATGCATGTGACTGAAACCGAGACGATCGAAATCGGCGCGCTGACCGTCGGGGTCAGCTGCACCCATGAAGACGCGCCGGGGGCCTATTGCTTTCACATGGCGATGGAGGGTGAGTCCGTCGTCACCTCGGGCCGCGAACGTTTCGGCGAACCGAAAAAGATCGCCGAGACGCATTTCGAACGCAATGGCGACCATCTGCGTGCGACCTGCTCGCGCCACGGCATCGCCTATTTCGAAATCGAAGGTACGATCGGCGAAGCGATTGATGCGCCGCTGAAATTCGAAGAGCATCTGTTCTGCTACAAGGGCATGCCGTCGATCGATCAGCCGGGCCAGTTCGACGGCGACGTCTTCCTCACCCGCCTCAACTGGGAACGCAATTACGCCGCCCGGCGCGCGATGACGGGGACGATCACCTTGCGCGATTCGGCCTTTGATCCGCTTGCCGATATCCCCGTTCGCCGCATCACCGACATGCAATATGTCGAGGGCGGGACCGCGACCGGCGGCACGCTGCTGTGCACGGTGCCGGGCGAATGGATCGCGCCGCACTGGGTCGGGCGGAACGACGATCCGCGCAATGTCGGCTTCGACGTCAGCAAGCGGAAGGCCGCCTGATGGACGATTTTTCCGGCCGGGTGGCCGTCGTTACCGGTGGGGCGAGCGGGGTTGGCAAATGTTTGTGCGCCGACCTCGCCCGCGCCGGGGCGCATGTGGTGATTGCGGACATCGATCCGGCGCGGCTCGAAGCCGTGCGCGGAGAGATCGATGCGCTGGGTTCGGGGCAGGTGCTTGCTATCGCCTGCGACGTGACCAAGGAAGCGTCGGTGCGAGCGCTGGCGGATCAGGTCTTTGACCACTTCGAGACGGTGCATATCCTGTTCAACAATGCCGGGGTCGGGCTGGGCGAGGCGCAGCGCAAGCTGTGGACGCTTCCGCTCAGTGACTGGCGCTGGGGCATCGACGTCAATGTGCTCGGCGTCATCCACGGCATTGCGGCTTTCGTGCCGCGGATGCTCGAGGCGGGGCAGGAGGGCGTGGTCGTCAACACCAGCTCGACCAACGGCGGGCTGCGCTCGCTTCCCAACACCCCCATCTATGCCGCGACCAAGGCGGCTGTGACCAGCATCTCTGAAGTGCTCCACCAGCAATTGCTGCGCGAAGGCGGCAAGCTGCGCGCCGCCACGCTCTTCCCCGGGCCGCACACGGTCAACACGGCGATCATGGCATCGGGTGAGGTCCGCCCGGCGGATTATGTCGAGAATGAAGCGCAGACCAAGGTCGCCTATCGCACGATGGAAGATCTGGTACGGACGACCGGGCTCAAGCTCAAGCTGACCGAGCCTGCGGAGGTATCCGCCTTCGCACTTGACGGCATAAGGGCGGGACGCTTCTGGTTGTTGCCCGCAAGTGAGGAGAATGACGTGCTGATCGCCGCGCGAACCGAGCAGATATTGGCGCGGCGGGACCCGCCGTCGGCATGGTAACCGTCGCGGCGGCCGAAGGGCAAGGGGTGCCGGAGGGCGCAGCGACCAAGGGCGGCTTCTACCGCTGGATGGTCGTCGCGATCCTGTTCGTCGGCTATTGCTTCAGCGCGATCGATGCGCGTGTGCTGACGCTGATGGTCGAACCGATCCAGCGCGACCTGCGGCTCAGCGATTTCGAGATCAGCCTGCTTCAGGGCTTCGCCTTTTCGCTGCTCTACAGCATCGCCGCACTGCCGATCGGCCGGTTCGTCGATCGCACCAAAAGGCGCGCGACGCTGATCGTCTGGGGGGTCATTTTCTGGTCGGTGATGACCGCCGCCTGCGGCTTTACCAGCAGCTTCATCGGGCTGTTCCTTGCCCGCGTCGGTGTGGGGGTGGGCGAAGCCACGCTCAGCCCGACCGCCTATTCGCTGATCAGCGATTATTTCGAGCGCCGACGACGGGCGTTGGCGATCAGCTTTTATGCGATCGGCTATCCGATCGGCGGCGGGCTGGCGCTTTTGATCGGGGGCTGGCTGCTCGCGCGCTTCACCAAAACCGGTGGCGCTACTCTGCCGTGGCTCGGCAGTTTCGAACCATGGCAGATGGTGTTCCTGTGCGTCGCGGCGCCCGGAATACTCGTCGCCGCGCTGATGATGACGATCCGTGAGCCCGCCCGGCAGGAGCTGGCCGCGAACCTGTCGGCGCAAAGCAGTCTGCGCGAAGGCTTTGACTATATTTCCGAACGCTGGGCGCTTTTCGGCTCGCTGATCGGTTCGCTCGCCCTGATTGCCCTTTTGGCGATCGGGACGGCACTCTGGTTTCCGACCTTCCTGATCCGCAGTTACGGCATGAGCCCGGCCGAAGTGGGGATGTCCTACGGGATGGTCATGCTGGTCTGCGGCACCACCGGCACTTTGGCGGGCGGCTGGTTTGCGGGGCGGCTGATGCAGAGCGGGCGGGCCGATGCCAATATGCGCGTCGTGCTGATCGCGACCTTGTTGAAGGGGGTGCCGCTGGTCATCGCGCCGCTGATGCCGACGGCCTTTTGGTCGTTGGTCATGATGGCGATCGGGACGCTCATCGGACAGGCGTCGCAAGGGGTGATGCTGACCGCGATTCAGGATGTGACGCCCAACCAGTTACGCGGGCAGGTCACCGCCATATCCTTGCTGTTCGTCAATCTGGTGGGGATGGGGCTGGGCGCCAGCGTCATCGCCGCGATCACCGATTTCGGTTTCGGCGATCAGGCGGCGCTCGGCTATTCGATCGCGATCGCCGGGGCGGTCGTGCTGCCGTTGATCATCGGCCTGCTTCTCGTCGCCCTGCCGCACTATCGCCGCGCGATCGAAGGGTGATCGCGTTGGGTCAGGGCGCGAACGGCCGAATATCGAACTGGCTGGTCGGGATGCAGTCGATCCGGTCGAAATCGATGAAGCGCGCGCAGCTTTCCATCATCAGCCGCTGATTTTCAGCCAGCCGTGCGGCATCCCCCACCGCGTCGAAATAGACCGCTTCGTCGGTCAGCGCGGCGGCCGGGAAACATTCCTCGACCATCGCGACATAGGCGGGTGCGCCATAGCTCAGCGGTCGCACGACCAGATTCTGGACATATTCGAAGTTGCTTTGCGTATCGGCTGCGACCGCCGAATGCTGGCGCTGCCAGATATCGCGCCAGCCTTCCCGGCTCAGCCGCGGCGGCAAGCCCAGAAATACGATCTGGGAAAAGCCTTCTGTCCGCACTCCGGGCGAGGGCGGGTGCAGTATGTTGTCGATTATGGTCGATTCACTCACAAGCCACGCGGCATGGCGCGGCGCGGCGTCGGCGATGATCGCATCGGTGGCGGCGCGTTTGGGTTCATTCGCGCTCGGCAGCCAGAGCTGGATCACGGCGTCCATCTGAGGGCGGGTTGAGATCAGGCGCGGCGAACTGCCGTTCGCGACGCTGTCGTCCTGAACATTGATACGCACCGCATGCGCCGTATCGCTGAGCCGCGACGCGATATCGCCAAGCAGCCGCGCGTTGAAGCGCCCATTTTCCTCTGCGCTGTCTTTCCACAAAGCGTAGATGACCTTTTCCATGCTCTCTCCCTCACGCCGCGTCGGATGGACGGGTGCTGCATCGACCCTATCGTTCGGCCCTGACCGCGCATGGCTCAATTGGACTAGATATGGGGCGCCCCGCGCAACGCTTTCGAGCGTGCGTCAGCCGAGAACCGCGACGCTGCGCAGGATGAGGCGGACGAGATCGGCCTGCCGGCTGACCCCGGTCTTGCTGAGGATGGTCTTGCAATAGCTGCGCACCGTATTCTCGGTCAGCTCCAGCTTTGTGGCGGCTTCGGCCAGGCTGAGCCCCGTCGCGAGCAACGCGGCCAGATGCGCCTCGGACGGGGTGAGGTCGAAGATCTGGCTGACCAGCCTTTCGAGCGGCTGATTATTGTCGAGTCCGGAGACATAGACCACCGCGGCAGGGCCAGCCTCATTGCCATAGCGCGACGGCGTCTCGATCGTTCGCACGAGCACGCCCAGATGCCGGTCGCTGTCCGCTTCGACGCGCAAGCCTTCGGCGAAGCTGCCGCCATCGCGCCGCGCCGAGACGGCCTGCCCGATGAGTTTCTGGAGCTGCGTGTTGGCGGTCTTGCTCGCCAGCGCTAGCCGATTGTCGGCGGCGCGGAGCGCGTCGCTCGATTTGATCAGCGCGCGGCCCGCGCTGTTGGTGCGCAGGATATGACCCTCGCCGTCGAGGATGAAGGTGCAGAGCGTGAGCCGGTCGAGCGTGTCGACCATCACCTGAAGTTCGGTCTCGTCGCGGCGCATGCGCGAGAAGAGCGCGAGCGATTGTTCGAGGTGCGGACGTAGTGCGAACAGAACCTGTTTATCGTCGTCGGTGAAATCCTCTTCGTCCGGACCGTTGGTCAGGCCGACATTGCCCTCCCACCCACCGGGTTCGGATATATACATGCCCAGCTGATGCTCGATGCCATAGGGCTGTAATATCTCGCGATAGAAGCGGTTTTCGCGAAGGTCTTCGGGCGAAATCAACTCGCTCAGCCGGAAGATGTCGCCGGCTTTGGTCAGCGCGTTGCGCAGCGGGTCGAGATCGCCGATCTCGGCGTGGATCGCATGGATACCGCGCGCCTTGCGCTCGTCGATCACCAGCGGCGGTCCCCAGATGATCAATGGCGGCGTCCCCTGCCGGCTGAGACGTAAGGTGATGGCGGCACTGGTGCAGCGCATCCGCCGGCTCAGCGCCTCGAGAAAGCCCAGCCACGGCGTCGCTTCCAGCGGCCCCCGATAGAGGAGGGTCACCAGTTCATCGACTTCGGCCAAAGGCTTTTCGATCCGCATTCCGACTCCGCTTCCTGTTCGCGCCCAACCGCCAATTATCTATGGGGATTGGTATCGGGTCCGGCAATGATATGTCGGGCCGCGAACGGCAAGCGCGATGGCAAATCGGCTCCCCCTGAATGGGGGTTGTCGCGGCCGCACTCGCGCGTCACGCAGCAAGGCACAATCGACCGGGCGGATGGATAACGTGTCCATCGATGTCCGGCGCAGGAGACGATCTGCCGTGGCCGAGGTGAAGTTCACGATACCGCATAAAATCTTCGCCGCGGCGCGCGCGCATGGCGATGCCGTCGCGATCTGCGGCGAGGACGGGACTGAGGTTCGCTACCGCGATATCGAACCGCTGGTGCGTGCCGCTGCCAAGGGCTTCATCTCGGCGGGCGTCGCCGAAGGGGACCGGATCGCGATCTGGGCGCCCAATGCGGTCAGCTGGATTATCGCTACCATCGGCGCGCAGGCGGCGGGCGCCGCGATCGTGCCGCTCAACACACGGCTGAAGGGGCGCGAGGCGGGCTATATCCTGCGCACCAGCGGGGCGAAGCTGCTGCTCACCGTCGCCGATTTTCTTGGCACCGCTTATCCGCAATTGCTTGAGGGCGAGGATCTGCCTGATCTGCGCGATATTGTGCTGATGGAGGGCGATAAAGGCGGGCTGTCGTGGCAGAACTTCCTCGATCGCGGCGCGGCGCTTTCGGATGCCGTGGTCGATGCGCGGATGAATGCGCTGGGCGAGGATCAGGTTTGCGACATCCTTTTCACCTCGGGCACCACGGGCAACCCCAAGGGCGCGGTGACGACGCATGGCCAGAATGTCCGGCTCTATCACGCCTATGGCGAGACGCTGACCTATGGACCTGGTGACAATTTCCTGATCATCAACCCGTTTTTCCACAGCTTCGGGTACAAGGCGGGCTGGCTGGTCGCGCTGATGCGCGGCGTGACCGTTCTGCCCCATGCGGTGTTCCAGACCGACAAGGTTCTTGAGCGGATCGAGCGTGAGAGGGTGACGCTGCTTCCCGGGCCGCCGACCATCTTTCAAAGCCTGCTCGCCGGTCCGCATGAGAAGTTCGACATTTCGTCGCTGCGCGTCTCGATCACCGGCGCGGCATCGGTGCCCGTCACGCTGATCGAGGAGATGCGCGGCAAGCTCGGCATCGATGTCGTGCTCACCGCCTATGGCCTTACCGAAACCTGCGGGGTCGTGACGATGTGCGGCGCCGATGACGACGCCGTGACGATCGCGAACACCGCGGGCCGCCCGCTCGCCGGGATCGAGGTCAAGCTGATCGATGAGGCGGGCGAAATGGTTACGCCGGGCGAGGCGGGAGAGTTGCTCGTGCGCGGACCCAATGTGATGCGCGGTTATTTCAACGATCCGGCGGCGACCGCGGCGGCGATCGATGGCGAAGGCTGGCTGCGCACCGGCGACGTTGCGGTGCAGGACGTGCGCGGCAATGTGAAGATCACCGACCGCGCCAAGGACATTTTCATCGTCGGCGGTTTCAACGCCTATCCCGCCGAAATCGAAGGGCTGCTCGCGGCCAATCCGGCGGTGATGCAATCGGCGGTCATCGGCGTACCCGACGAACGTCTGGGCGAAGTGCCCAGAGCCTATGTCGTCCTGCGCCCGAGTGCGAGCGCTAGCTCTGAGGAGATCATCGCCTGGTGTCGCGAGAATATGGCGAATTACAAGGTTCCGCGGCAGGTGGTTATCCTCGACGCGCTGCCGATGAATGCGGCGGGCAAGGTGCAGAAATTCCTGCTGCGCGATGCGGGGGCGTAGGCGTCTGACCTGAGTGGGACCGCTAACGACCGATTGCGGCCGTTCTTTTTGATCGTCACCCCGGACTTGGTCCGGGGCCCCGCTTGATGACGAAGCCCGTCGATGCCTCAAAAAGCGGAACCCCGGATCAAGTCCGGAATGACGAAGGAAAATGAAGCAGCGTCTGCGTTACTTCCCTAAGCGGACCGCCGATTGCGGGCGTTAAATCTCAACTCTCAGGATAAAAGCGGCTGATCGTCTCCACCACACAGGCGGGCTTCTCGACGCCCTCGATCTCCACCGTCACCCGGACCACCGCTTGGATGCCGCCTTTGGCTTCCTCGGCCTTGACCAGTTCGCCCTTGCCCCGGATGCGGCTGCCGGCGCGGACAGGGTTCAGGAAGCGCAGATTGTCCGTGCCGATATTGACCCCCATCGACACGCCGCGCACCTCGACCAGATCGGGGAGGAAGCGGTTGACGAGGCTCATCGTGAGATAGCCGTGCGCGATCGTACCGCCGAACGGGCCGTCCTTGGCGCGCGCGGGATCGACATGGATCCATTGGTGGTCGTCCGTCGCCTTGGCGAACAGGTCGATCCGGTCCTGCTCGATCATAACCCATCGGGTCGGCCCGAAATTCTCGCCCACCGCGTCGAGCAGCGCGCCCGGGGTTTCGAAAATACGCGCGCTCATGCCTGCTGGCTCGACACCGCGAGCACTTCGCCGGTCATATAGGACGACAGGTCGCTGGCGAGGAAAAGCATGACGTTGGCGATCTCCCAAGGCTCGGCATAGCGGCCGAAGGCTTCCTTCTCAGTCAGTTCCTCGAGCAGCCCCGGCGGGGTCACCTTGGACAGCGAAGCGTGCATCGCGAGGCTGGGCGATACGGCATTGATGCGGACGCCGTGCTCGGCAGCCTCAAGCGCCGAGCAGCGCGTGAACGCCATCACCCCCGCCTTGGCCGCGGCATAATGCGCCTGCAGCTTCTGCGCGCGCCAGCCGAGCACCGAGGCGTTGTTGACGATCGCCCCCTTCTGCCGTTCGTACATGTGCGGCAGCATCGCGCGGGTCATGCGGAAGACGCTGGTGAGCGTGACGTCGAGCACCTTGTGCCATTGATCGTCGGTCATCTCGGTCACCGATGCCGCGCCGCCGAGGCCCGCATTATTGATGAGCACATCGACATGCCCCATCGCGCCGATCGCGCCCGCAACGAGGGCCTGCACCTGCGTCTCGTCGGTGACGTCGCAGACGAGCGTGCCGGGGCGTGCGAAGCCGAGCGCGGCGATCCGGTCGGCGGTCTCGCCCAAACGCCGTTCGTGCATGTCGGAAAGGAAAAGCGTCGCGCCTTCCTCCGCCGCACGCTGCGCGACCGCGCCGCCGATGCCGCTGCCCGCGGCGGCGGTGATCAGCACGGTCTTGCCCTTCAAGAGGCCGGTGGGAGTGGGATATTCGGGGGCGGGTCGTGCCACGCTTGGCTCCTTCATTTGAGGTCGCCGCGCGGTTCGCGGGGAAGCCCCAGCGCGCGCTCGGCGATGATATTGCGCTGAATTTCGTTGGTGCCGCCGTAAATCGTGTCGGCGCGGCTGTAGAGGAACAGATTGGGCAGCGCGGGGAAGGCATAGTCATGCCCCGCCACGGTCTCGCCCACCTGGCCCAGCACGTCCATCGCGAGCTCGCCCAGATCGCGGCGCCACGTCGCCCACTGAATCTTGTAGGTGAGAGCCGACGGGCCCAGCCTGCCGCCCTCGGCATCGCTGAGCATCCGCAGCGCGCCATAGCGCATCAGCTTCAACCCGATTGCGGCCTTGGCGATGCGCTGGCGGATCAGCGGGTTCTTTGCCTCACCATTGGCGCGCGCGGCGGCAATCACCGCGTCGAGTTCGTTGCGGAAACCCATTTGCTGCGCGAGCGTCGAGACGCCGCGCTCGAAACCCAGCAGCCCCATCGCGACCTTCCAGCCGTCGCCGGGTTGGCCAAGAATGTTGGCGGCGTCGGTGCGTGCGCCGTCGAAGAAGGTCTCGTTGAACTCGGCTTCGCCGGTGATCTGGTGGATCGGGCGGACGGTGACCCCGCTCTGGTCGACCGGGACGAGCAGGAAGGAAAGCCCCTTCGGCCCCGTCGATCCTTCCTCGCTGCGCGCGATCACAAAAATCCAGTCCGAGAATTGCGCGAGGCTGGTCCAGATCTTCTGCCCCTCGATCACCCACTCATCGCCATCGCGCCACGCCTTGGTGCGGGCGTTGGCGAGGTCGGAACCCGCGCCCGGTTCGGAATAGCCTTGGCACCAGATTTCCTCGCCCTTCGCGATCGCGGGCAGGAAGCGCGCCTTCTGCTCTTCGGTGCCGAAGGCGAGGATGGTAGGGCCGGCGAGTTCGATGCCGATATGGTTGAGCCGTGACGGCGCGGCCGCGCGCGCATATTCTTCGGCGAAGATCACCTGCTGCGCGAGCGTCGCGTCGCGTCCACCATAGGCTTTGGGCCAGCCGACGCAGCTCCAACCCGCTTCGCCCAGCCGCTTTTCCCAGCTGCGGCGGCGCTCGGGGCTGGCGACCAGACTCGTCAGTCCGCGGACGTCGGCGAAGGGACCGTTCAACTCGGCCGTGAGCCATGCCGCGGCTTCCGCGCGAAAAGCCTCTTCCTCGGGAGAAAATCCCAGCTTCATGCCGCTTGGTCCAATCCGGTCAGGCCCGCAACCTGCTCGCGATGCCAGTCGGGGGTGCCGAGCAGGCTCGCATTGCTGCGCGCGCGCTTGAAGAAGAGATGCGCGTCATGCTCCCAGGTGAAGCCGATCCCGCCATGAAGCTGGATCATCCCCCCGGCGCAGTGGCTGTAGGTGTCGCAGGCGAACGCCTTGGCGGCATGAACCGCGAACAAAGCTTCGTCCGACCCTTCGTCAATCGCGCACGCGGCCCAGTAGACCGCCGATCGCGCCTGTTCGATTGCCACCATCATATCCGCCAGCCGGTGCTTCACCGCCTGAAAGCTGCCGATCGCCCGGCCGAACTGGACGCGTTCCTTTGCATAGGCGACCGTCCGGTCGAGACACGCCTGCGCGCCGCCCAGCGCGTCGGCTGCTATGGCGAGCCAGCCCGTGACGAAGGCAGCGTTCGTCGCTGCCCGCGGATCGGCGAGCGGGTCGGCGGCGACCCCGTCGAAATCGAGCCGCGCATAGGGGCGTGTCTGATCCATGCTGGTGAGTGGGGTGATGCCGAGGCCGGGTGCACCGCGTTCGACGATCGCGACGCCGTTGCGGGCGGCGACGACGAACAGGTCGGCACTTGCACCGTGCGGGACGTGGAGCGCAGAGCCGGTGAGCGTCCCGTCACCGAATGTTCCGTCGCTGTTCACCTCCGCGAAGCTTGCAATCAATTCACCCGACGCAAGGCGAGGGAGCAAGCGCGCCTTTTGCCAATCGCTGCCGCCTGCGAGGATTGCGGGGGCCGCAAGGGCGAGGCTGGCGAGGAAGGGAAGGGCAGCGGCGTATCGCCCTGCTTCCTCGGCAAGGATCGCCAGCTCGACCATACCGAGCCCGACGCCGCCGAGCGTTTCGGGAATTGCGACACCGGCAAGCCCGAGCTCGCCGGTGAACGCCTGCCACAGCGCGCGATCGACGCCGGTATCTGCCATCGCCGCGCGCGTGCGCTCGCTGGTCGCATTTTCCGCGAAGAAGGCCTTCGCCGTCTCGGCGATCATCACCTGTTCGTCGGTGAAGGCGAAATGCATCTCAGCTGCCCCAGACCCGGCGCGGTTCGCTCTGTTCGCCCAGCAGCTTATCGACCGCCGCGCCGACATCGGCGGGCGCCCATTTTGCCTGCTGGTCAACCGTCGGTCCGAGCTTCCAGCCATCCTCGATCGTGATCCGCCCGCCCTCGAGTTCGAAAACGCAGCCGGTGACATGCTTCGACTGTACCGACCCCAGCCAGACCACGGTCGGCGCGATATTGTCGGGGGCCTGCGCGTCGAAACCGCTTTCGACCGCAGCCATCTTGTTGGCAAACGCGCCTTCGGTCATCCGCGTGCGCGCGGCGGGGGCGAGAGCGTTGGCGGTGATGCCATAACGCCCTAGCTCGGCGGCTTGCACCAGAGTCAGCGCGGCGATGCCGCCCTTCGCGGTCGAATAGGCCGCCTGCGCGATCGAGCCTTGCAGCCCTGCGCCGCTGGTGGTGTTGATGATCCGGCCATCGACGGGATGGCCCGCCTTCTGCTGCGTGCGCCAATAATCGACCGCATGGCGGCTGACGCAGAAATGGCCGCGCAGATGGACGTGCATCGTCGCGTCCCATTCCTCGGGCGTCGCCGACACGAACATCCGGTCACGGACAATGCCGGCATTGTTGACGACGACATGCAGGTCGCCGAACGCTTCTACGGCGGCATCGACGATGCGCTTCGCCGCGTCCCAGTCGGTGATGTCCTCATAATTGGCGATCGCGTTGCCGCCCGCCGCCTTGATCGCGGCGACGACATCATCCGCTGCCGACGTATCGCGGCCCTCGCCCGACAGGCTCGTCCCGATGTCATTGACGACGACATTGGCGCCCTCGGCGGCGAAGGCGAGCGCGTAGGAGCGGCCGAGCCCGCGCGCCGCGCCGGTGATGATGACGGTCCGTCCGTTGCAGATACCCATGGGTCTTACAGCCTTTCGATGATGGTGACGTTGGCTTGGCCGCCGCCTTCGCACATGGTCTGGAGGCCATAGCGGCCGCCGGTGCGTTCGAGCGCGCCGAGCAAGGTGGTCATCAGCCGCGCGCCGGTGGCGCCAATCGGATGGCCGAGCGCGATCGCGCCGCCCTGCACATTGACCTTTTCGTGGGGGACGCCGAGTTCCTGCATCCACGCCATCGGAATCGACGCGAAGGCTTCATTGCATTCGAACAAATCAATGTCGTCCACCGTCATACCGGCCTTTTCGAGCGCATATTTGGTCGCGGGGATCGGGCCAGTGAGCATCCAGATTGGATTGTCGGCGCGGACCGAAATATGATGGATGCGCGCGCGGGGCTTCAGGCCGTGCGCCTTCACCGCGGCCTCGCTCGCGATCAGGATCGCCGCGGCGCCGTCGCAATTCTGGCTGGCGATCCCCGCGGTGATCACCCCGCCTTCGTTGACGGTCCGGAGCGTCGCGAGGCCTTCGGGCGTCGTGGCGGGCCGAACGGTTTCGTCCTGAGTCAAACCTGCGAGCGGTGCGATCTCGGCGGCAAACCAGCCATTGTCGATTGCGGCCTGCGCGCGGCGGTGCGATTCCGCCGCGAACAGCTCCATCGCCTCACGGCTGATGTTCCACTTATTGGCGATCATCTCGGCCGACTTGATCTGGTTGACCTCTTCATCGCCATAGCGCGCCAGCCAGCCGGGCGAGCTGAGAAAGGGATTATCGAAGCCATAGGGCTGGCCCGCGAACATCGCGGCCGAAATCGGGATCGCGTTCATCGCCTGGCTGCCTCCCGCGACGACCAGATCCTGCGTCCCGCTCATCACGCCCTGCGCCGCGAAATGCACCGCTTGCTGCGACGATCCGCATTGCCGGTCGATCGTCGTGCCGGGGACATGTTCGGGAAGCCCGGCGACGAGCCACGCCGTGCGGCCGATATCGCCTGCCTGCGGCCCGATCGTGTCGCAGCATCCCCAGACAACGTCGTCGACCAGATTGGCGTCGATGCCGGTGCGTTCGACCAGCGCCTTGATTGGATGCGCGCCCAGATCGGCGGGGTGAATTCCGGCAAGGCTGCCCTTTTTGCGCCCGATGGGCGTGCGGACGGCGTCGATGATATAGGCTTCAGCCATATTCTTCTTTCCTTATGCGAAGCTGTGGCCGGGTCCGATCGGGAGCGTGCCCCCGATGACGGCGGCGTCGATGCGGCGAAGATGGAAGGTGCGGTCGCCCCACGCGCTCGCGAGCGCCCAGCAGCGCTTCATCCAGAAATGCAGGTCGACCTCATAGGTATAGCCCATTGCGCCGTGCGTCTGGATTGCGGTCTCGCTCATTGCCCATGCGGCGTCGGTCGCGGCGAGCTTGGCGTGGCTGACATGCACCGCGGCGTTGGCATTGCCTTCACCCAGCGCGATCGCGGCGCGCTGGATCACGGGCTTGGCGAACTCGATCTTCACGACCGCGCTCGCCAGATGATGCTTCACCGCCTGAAAGCTGCCGATCGGCTGTCCGAACTGGTTGCGGTTTTTGGCATATTCGGTGCTGAGCGTCAGCATCGCATCGGCGATGCCGACGAGCTGCGCGGCGCTGATCAGCGCCGCGTAATCGAGCATCGCATCGGCCGACCCCACCACGACGCCCTCGGCCGCGACGGGCGCGAAGAGGCGGCGGAGCGGATCAACGCTGTCAAGCGGCGTGTTTTCAGTGCTCCCCGGCGAAAGCCGGGGCCCATCGATCTGGGTATCCTGGGCCCCGGCTTTCGCCGGGGAACGTGGAGCGAGAAGCAAAGCTTCTCCTTCCACCGACAGCAGGTGCGTCGCATGCTCGAGATCGGCGACCCACGGATTGACCGGATGCTGTAGCGCGACCTTCGCGGTGCCCGAAGCAACCGCCTCCAGCAATGCGTCCTGACCGCCTGCCTTGGCAAGTAGCGGTGCCGCGATCAGTGCGGTATCGGCGAGTGGTTCGGCAAGGCCCGCACGGCCGAGTTCGGCTGCGATCAGCACTGCATCGAGCAGCGTCAGGCCGAGCCCGCCCTGCGCCTCGGGAACGAGCAGACCGGGCAGGCCCATTTCGACGAGGCCCTGCCAGACGTCAGCCGAGCGGCGGCTTTCGCTGGCGTCGAGGGTGCGCAGCAATTCGGGGCCGTGGACGCCCGCCAGATAGTCGCGCACGCCCTGCGTCAGCGTCGCCTGATCTTCAGTGATCGTGAAATCCATGGCCGTTACCTCGGCAGGCCGAGCAGGCGCTCGGCAATAATGTTGCGCTGAATTTCGTTCGACCCGGCGTAGATCAGACCGGAGAGCGAGAAAATATAGCCCTCCAGCCAGCTATTGAGCGCGCCGTCGTCGAAACGGCGAAGCTCGGCCGAGGCGCCGAGAAGCTGCATCGCGGTGCGGTGCGCGGCGCGGTCTAGCTCGGACCAGAAGATCTTGTTGAGGCTCGCTTCGGCGCCGATATACCCGCCCGCCATGATCTTCGACGCAACGGCATAGGTGTTATAGGTATAGGCCTGCGCGTCCATCCACGCTTGGCATATCTGCTCGCGGGCGCTTGGTGATGCTGTGGCCTCATTCTCGCGGAACAGCGCAACGAGGCGCGCGGCGGCGGCCTGAAAGCGCGCCGGCGAGCGCAGCATCAACCCGCGCTCGAAGCCCGCAGTCGCCATCGCGACATTCCAGCCTTCGCCTTCGCCCGCGATGCGGTTTGCGACCGGAACACGTACTTCATCGAAGAACAGCTCGGCAAAACCCGGATCGCCGTGAAGCTGGCGGATCGGGCGGCGCGTAACGCCGGGGGCGTTGAGGTTGAACAGGATGAAGCTCAGTCCCTTGTGGCGCTTCGAATCCGGCTCGGTGCGGAACAGGCCAAAGCCCCAGTCGGCGAAGCTTGCGCGGCTCGACCATGTCTTCTGGCCGGTGATGACATAATGGTCGCCGTCACGGACGGCTTTCGACGTGATCGCCGCCATGTCCGACCCCGCATTGGGTTCGGACCAGGCCTGCGCCCAGATCACTTCGCCCTTGGCCATCGGGGTGAGAAAGCGCGTCTTCTGTTCGTCCGTGCCAAATTCTATGACTGTCGGGCCGAGAAGGAAGATGCCATTCTGGTTGACGCGCAGCGGCGCGCCTGCGCGATAATATTCCTCTTCGAAGATCAGCCACTGAATGAGGTCGAGCCCGCGCCCGCCATAGGCCTCGGGCCACGTCACCATGCCCCAGTTGCCGCTGGCGAGCTTGCGCTCCCATTCGACATGCTGGTGATAGCCGTCCTTGCGCTCGAGCGTGGCGAGCGGTTCCCCGGGGACGTTGGCTTCCATCCACGCGCGCACTTCGGCGCGGAAATCCTGTTGTTCGGATGTGTAGGCGAGGTCCATCAGAATTCGGCCGCCTTGCCCGTCTCGACAAAGGCGTCGCGCGATTTCTGGCTGTCTTCGTGCATATACATTTCGAGCGTGAAGCCCTGTTCCCAGCGATAGCCGCGATCGACGTCGCGCGGTTCGAGGCCGTTCAATGCTTCCTTGGCGAGGACGAGCGCCTTGCGCGATTTGCCCGCGATGATCGCGGCAAAGGCGCGCGCTTCCTCGACCAATGCTTCGCGCGGCACGATCTTTTCGACCGCGCCCAGCCGGTACGCTTCCTCGGCGGGAACATTGCCGCCGGTGAAGAAGGCTGCGCGCACCTTGTGGAGCGGCAGCATGCGCGAGAGGTGCGACGCGCCGCCCATCGCGCCGCGATCGACTTCGGGCAGCGAGAAGAAGGCGTCGTCGGCCGCGATGATCGTGTCCGAAGCGCCGCAGATGCCGATGCCGCCGCCGATCACGAATTTGTGGACCGCGACGACGACGGGAACCTCGCAGTCGCGTACCGCCTTGAAGGTCAGGTAATTGCCGCGGTTGAGCAGGGTGATGCGTTCGGGGTGCGCCTGCATTTCCTTGATGTCGACGCCGCCGCAGAAACCGCGCGCGCTTTTAGCGGCGCGGATGAGGACGACGTTGACGTCGGGATTGCTGCCCGCGTCGCGGATGATCGCGGGCAGGCTGTTCCACGTTTCGCTGTCGAACGCGTTGACCGGCGGGACGTCGAAGACGATTTCGGCGATGCGGTCCTTGATCTCGGTATGGATCGGCATGGGTCAGGCCCCTGTTTACGAAGAAGAGGAAAGGGCGGCGAGGCGCTCGCGCGCCTCGGTTTCGATCGAAGCGACGAGCTCGGCGCAGCTCGGCAGATCATCCAGCCGTCCGGCGACGAGCCCTGTTGCCATCAGCCCGTGATCGGGATCGCCCTCGACCACCGCCTTCTGGATGAGCATCGGGGCGGAGGCTGCCATCATTGCCTGCGGCAGCGTCAGTCCGCCATGGCTGGTCATGCCCTTCGCGGCGCGGAAAAACTCGCCGAACGAAGCGCCGGTCTGGCGTTTCATCTGCAATCCGCTTTCGATCGCGCGGCGCCAGATGCCGATTCCCGACGAACGCTCGATCCGGTCGAGCAGCGCGTTCTTGATCATCCGCTGCGGTAGGCCATCGACCTTGGTCGAAACGAGGATATCGTCGGTGCCCGCCCTGACGTAGCGCGTCTTGGTCAGTTCGGGGATCGGGCTTTCGCGCGTCATCAGAAAGCGCGTGCCCATCGCGATGCCGACCGCGCCATAGGCCAGCGCCGCCGCGAGCCCGCGTCCGTCGCCGAAACCGCCCGCGGCGATCACCGGCACCTTCACTGCGTCGAGTACCTGCGGCAGCAGGATTGTCGAGGCGACCGAACCGGTATGCCCGCCGCCTTCGCCGCCCTGAACGGTGACCATATCGACGCCGAGCTGCACCATCTTCTGTGCATGTTTGACCGCGCCGATGGTGGGGATGCAGAGGATGCCGGCATCCTTGAAACGGCCGATCATCTTCGCGTCGGGGCCGCGTCCGAAGCTGACCGCACGCACCTGATCGCGGTGTTTCAGGATGATCCCGACGATCTCGGCCGCACCCGGCTGGAACATGTGGAAGTTGACGCCGAAGGGCTGTTTCGTGCTCTGCTTGATCGCGAGGATCGCGGTTTCGAGCTCGGCGGGCTGCATCACGGCGCCCGCGAGGAAGCCGAAGGCGCCCGCCTCGCTCGATGCGATCACCAGTCCCGGCGTCGCGATCCAGCCCATCGCGGTCTGGATCACGGGCAGGCGACAGCCGAGCCGTTCGGTCAGGAGGGTGGCGAGCGGATCGGCCATCAGCTCGCGCCTTGATCTTTCTGGGAGGCGTCCTTCTTGTTCGCTTCGGCCATCTTTTTGCCGTCGAACCCGGCGATATAGTCGCCCTTGACCAGACTGTTGTTGGCGTGGGCGAAATGATGATAGCCGAACGCCGCGTCGATCCCGGCATTCTTGCCCGCCAGCGTCTCCATATGGTTGCACGCCTGCTTCGCGAGCTGCAGCGCGAGACGCGGCTGGGTTGCGATCCGCACCGCGACGCGCTTCACCTCGTCCGCCAATTCGGCGCGCGGGACAACGCGGTTGACCATCCCGGCTTCGCGTGCGCGCTCGGCGCTCATCCGGTCGCCCAGAAACAGAAACTCCTTCGCCAGCCGGACATTGAGTTCGTGGCAATGTGCGAAATATTCGAGGCCCGGAAAACCCATCTGCAAAACCGGATCCTGAAAGAAGGCGTCGTCGGAAGCGATGATCAGGTCGCACACCCATGCGAGCATCAGCCCGCCGGCGATGCAGCCGCCGTGGACCTGTGCGATGGTCGGCTTGGGAATGTCCCGCCACCTTTTGCACATGCCCAGATATTGTTCCTGTTCGCGGGCATAGGCCTTTTCGGCGCCCGCCTTGGTCGAGTGATCGTACCACATCAGCCGGCGCTCGACGGGTGAATGAAAGTCACGCCCCGGCGTGCCGATGTCGTGGCCGGCGCTGAAATGCTTGGCGTCGGATTTCAGGACGATGACCTTGACCGCATCGTCGTCGACCGCGCGGAAGAAGGCGTCGTCGAGCGCATAGGTCATCTGGCTGTTCTGGACATTGTGATATTGCGGGCGGTTGAGCGTCACCCACGCAATGCCGTCCGCCGCCTCGTAAAGGACCGGCGTGTCGGTCTCATAGACTGGCGATTCGTCGACCGGCGGGACCAGCCCGTCATTCTGATCGCTCATGGTTCAGCTCCTCTTGCCCGCGGGATTGTCCTTGAGCACGCCCGCGCGCAGGCCATGCGGATCGAGGCGCGCGATGATCGCGAGCTGCTCAGCGGTCGGGGCGGGGGTGGTCGTGATCTCGGCCGCGGCTTCGAGCGCGAAGCCGGTCGCTTCCCGCACCTGGTCGAAGGTCACGCCCGGATGCAGCATCACGACGCGGATCGCGTTGCCCTTGCCGCCGAAATCCATGACGCACAGGTCGGTGACGATCAGGCGCAGGTCGACACGGCTGAAATTGACGCCGGGGTTACGACGCGCCGGATTGTAGCCGACGCTCGACACCATATCGACCTCGCCCTCGACGAAGACGCGCTTCGAATGCGCGGGCACGAACATCGAATTGATGTGGCAGATGCTGTTACCCGGAAAGCCGCGCGCGCCTAGCATCTGCACCTTCGGCTGATCATAAGTGCCGCCGAGGTAGGAGATGTTCGTCTGGCCGAAACGGTCGATCTGGCTCGGCGTCACCATCGCGTGGCGCTTGCCCGACCACACCGCGGCATCGAAGAAACGCGAGAAGGGAAGATAGCCTGCGGCCTTGCGGTCGTCGTAACCGCGCGGGCCGAGCGGCACCGGGTCCTCGACCAGATACGCCTCGCCATCGGTCATCATCAGTTCGGGGGTGTGCGTCAGCTTGGCGAGGCCGGCGGCGAGGCGCGGCGCCGGGCCGATGCCGGTCGCAACGAGTTCGCCATTGCCGCGCCACGCCTCGGACGCGGCGACGATGAGCTGTTCGCAAAGAGTGAAATCGGGTGCGGTGGTCATGGTGTCGGCCGCCTCAGAAAATGGGAAGGGGGAGGGCGGCGACGGCGTCCTTGCCGCCGGCGCGTTCTAGATAGCCCGCTTCGTCGGCGCCGATCGTGTCGGCTGCATAGTCAGCCCAGCCGCCGTCCTCGCGCGCGCGCGCTGCATAGGCTTTGAGGTGTTTCATGTCCCAGCCGTACAAGGGCGGCATCGAGGTCGGGTGCGCGCCGAGCGGCGCCTCGATCACCCCATGGACGAAGCAGCGCTCGACGATGTTGGCGCGCGCATCTTCGGGATAGCTATGATCCATCCGCTCGACGACTTCCTCGGCCGAAACGAAGGTGCGATCGGCGGCGCGCGCGAACCATTCGTCATAATAGGTGTCGGGGCCCAGCGCCTGAATATTGCCGAGCCGGTCGGCGCGGCTGACGTGGATAAGCGCGGCGTCGAGCTTCAGCGGCGGCATCGCCAGCACGACCTCGCCATCGTCATAGGGCGACTGGACGGTCCGGAAACCGCCGTGGGTCATGATATCAGTGCCGAGGCCGACATGGGTGGGGAGGAAAGGCAGGCGAAAGGCCGCGGCCTTCAGCCCCCATTGGAGCATGCCTTCGTCGAGTTCGAGAATGTCGAGCGTCCCCGCCTCGCGCGCCTTGCGGAAATAGGGCTCGAGCGGGATCGCATCCATCGAGACGAAGCCGAAGATCAGCTTCTTCACCTTGCCCGCGGCGCAGAGCATCCCGACCTCGGGGCCGCCATAGGCGACGATCGTCAGGTCGGTGAGGTCCGAACGCAGGAGGGCGCGCACCAGCGCCATCGGCTTGCGGCGTGGTCCCCAGCCTCCAATCCCGATCGTCATCCCGCTCTTCAGCGAGGCGACGAACTGTTCGATGGTCAGTTGCTTGTTCAATCCACTCTCCAGCCAAAAGGCGTCGGGTACGAGGGCACCCGCGATGTCGCTGGATGGATAGGCGCGCTGGTCGTTCGCCCGATACCACCATATGGAGAGAGACTTTCACGCCGCCCGGCAGGAGAGAGGCGGGTGAGAAATGGAGATGGTTATGGCGGACGAGAAACAGCGCGTGGCACTCGTGACTGGCGGCAGCCGCGGGATCGGCCGCGCGATCGCGGAGCGACTGCTGGAAGACGGGATGCGCGTTGTCATCTGCGGCCGCAACGCCCCCGACGACCTGCCGCGTCATCATGACGCGGCGGCGGAGTTCGAGGCGTGCGATGTGCGTTCGGCGGACGAGGTTCAGGCGATGGTCGACCGGATTTTCGAACGCCACGGCCGACTTGATCTTGCCGTGAACAACGCCGGGGGCTCGCCTGAAGCTGACGCGGCCTCCGCTTCGCCGCGCTTTTCGGAACGCGTCCTCGCGCTCAACCTGCTCGCCCCCCTTCATGTGGCGCAGGCTGTAAACCGCATCATGCAGACACAGGACGAGGGCGGCAGTATCGTCAATATTGCGAGCGTCTCGGGCGTGCGCCCGTCGCCCGGGACGGCGATCTATGGCGCCGCAAAGGCTGGATTACTGAGCCTCACCGAATCGCTTGCCATGGAATGGGGGGCGAAGGTGCGCGTCAACGCGATCATCGTCGGACTGGTCGCTACCGAAGCGGCGGCCGACCATTATGGCGGCGCCGAGGGGATGAAGCGGATCGACGCGATGCTGCCGCTCGGCCGCATGGCGCGTGGGCGCGATATCGCCGGTGTTGTCAGCTTTCTGGCGTCGGCGGATGCGGCCTATATCAGCGGTGCAAGGATTGCCGCACATGGCGGTGGCGAGCGGCCAGCCTTCCTGGGTCTTGCCCAGACGGGCTGATGTCGAAAACATATTGTGCTTGGCGCAGGACAATCGCGACCTAGCGAAGGCGCCGGACCGTTGCGATAGTAGGCCACCGTTCACTTTTGTACCGGAGTGCCGCCATGCCCGCAGAGACCGTCAATCGCCAATGGCTGCTCGCGCGGCGCCCTAGGGGGCAGGTCAGCGTCGACGATTTCGCGCGGCACGATGCTTCCATGCCGCGCGCCGATCTGGCCGCAGGTGAAATTCTCGTCCGCAACCTCATGCTCGGTTTCGATCCCGCGCAGCGCGGATGGATGGACGATGCCCCAAGCTATCTGCCCCCCATCGCGATTGGTGAACCCGTGCGCGGCAGCGCGGCTGCGCGCGTGATTGCATCGGCCAATCCGGCCTATCCGGAGGGCTCGATGGTGCGCGGCTTGTTCGGATGGCAGGATTATGCCGTTGCGGCGCGGGCGGGCGACCCCGATCCGGTGGCCATAGCAGGAGGAACGGCGCCAGAAGAAGCCTTGGGCATATTCGGAGCGGCAAGTCTCACCGCCTATGTTGGCATGCATGACGTCGGCCGGCTTCGCGCGGAGGATTGCGTGCTCGTCTCGGGCGCGGCGGGCGCGGTCGGGTCGGTCGCCCTCCAGATCGCGCGGCTCGCCGGTGCGCGCGTGATCGGGATTGCCGGAGGCGCCGAGAAATGCCGCTGGCTGGTTGAGGATTATGGCGCCGATGCTGCGATCGATTATCGCAATGAGGATGTCCGGGCGCGGCTCAAGGCACTCGCACCCGATGGGATCGACCTGTTCTTCGACAATGTGGGCGGCGCGACTCTGGAGGCAGGGATTGCCCATATCGCGCGTTTCGGCCGGATTGTGCTGTGCGGTGCCATTTCGGGCTATAACGACATGCACAGCGCCCCCGGTCCGCGCAATTTGATGCGGCTGATCCCGCAGCGCGCCGAGATGCGCGGCTTCATTTTGCTCGACCATCTGGATCGCGTGCCCACCGCCATGGCCGACCTCCGGCAATGGGTCCGCAGCGACCAGATCCGCTATCGTACCGACATCCAGCACGGCTTCGAGGCAATTCCGCAAACATTCCTGCGCCTGTTCAACGGCTCAAATCAGGGCAAGCAACTGCTGCGGATCGAGGGGGTGGAGTAGGCATCATATGGTGTTCAGCACCACCCATCGAGCTGTCGGTATCACTCCATACCTCACACAAGCTTCATGAAATATCGAGCCGTCACCTGTGCGGGGAATGTTCGCCCCTCCTGTCTTCGTCCCCAAAAATCGACCGACAACTGACGGCCACTTTCTCACAATGCTTACGACTTCGCAGTTTCAAAAATAGGCGAAGTTCCGGAAGAGATGTTTGCCTCGAACATATTCCGCGTCAAGCGGCCTCCAGAATGTGCGCGCCGGGTGAGGCGCGGCTGTTCGTTTCGGATGATGAAGGAGGGCTGCACAGGGCCCTCCTTCTTGTTCACCCTCGCGTCAGTTCAGCTTGAACCGGACGCCCACGCGGAATGTGCGGCCCAGCAGGTCCGAATAGGTGCTGTTCGCGGCCAGGCCGGTTTCGGGCAGCAGGATCGGACCGGCGTCGAACACATTGGTGACGTTGACGAAGAATTCGGCATCGCCCTTGGCCATCGCGTCGAACTTGAACGTCGCGTTGAGGTCGACGTAGGTCGCGCCGTCGATGCTGTTGTCCTCGTAGGTCGGAAACTGGTTGGTCGAGATCGGGCAGGTGGTCCCACATTCGACGCCGGTGGCATCGTACCTGCCGTCGCTGACTCCTCGCGCCGTCGCCGTCAGCGAGAAATCGTCGGTGTCGTAGGCCGCGGTGAAGCGGTAGATCCACTTCGGCGTGATCGATTGCGTGCCGGTGCCGACACCCAGCGTTCCGACGGAGTTCAGCGGCACGAAGCCGGGCACGCCTGTTGTGACGATGTTGTCGATATAGCGCGTCGCCAGGCCGCGCAGGGTGAAATTGCCCCCGGCGAGGGGCATCCGGTACGACGCTTCCAGATCGATGCCACGCATGACGAGGCTGGAGAAATTGACCGGCTGGCGGCTGATCAGGACGCGCGCGGGATTGGCCGGGTCGGGCGTGATCGCCGCGCAGAAGTCCGCCAGCCCCTCGAAACAGCGGTTGACGATGTCGTCCGCGCTGAGGCTGTCGATCGCGTCTTTCACCTTGACGTCAAAATAGTCGACCGACGCGGTGAAACCCGGAATGAAGCGGGGCGAAAACACCGCGCCGACGTTCCACGAATCCGCCTTCTCCGGGCTCAGATTCAGATTGCCCGTGATGGTGCCCAGATAGGAGAGGCTGGATCCATAAGTGCCGGTCCCTGGCCCCACTCCCGGGAAAAACGGGTTGGTGACGGTGGAGGTGTTGGCGGTACCCGCCTGGAACAGCTCGTTGAGGTTGGGCGCGCGAATGTCGCGCGAGCGCGAGGCGCGCAGTCGAATGTCGTCGATGGGCTGCCAGGTCGCACCCAGCTTCCATGTCGTGACATAGCCCGAGGTCGAATAGTCGGTGGCGCGCACCGCTCCGTTGAACTCGAGTCCAAAGCCCAGCGGCACAACCGTTTCGAGGTAGGCCTCCTTGACGTCGTAGCTGCCCTTACTGGGGCGGAAGTTGCCGACCGACCACACGCTGGTCGATGCGCCGGTGGTCGGGTTGAAGATGGGTTGGAACTCGGCGGGCACGAACCCGTCGATCTTCTCCTTGCGGTACTCGGCGCCGATCGCGATGCTGACGTCGCCCGCCCAGGTCGCGAAAGGCGTGAGCGACAGGTTCGCGCCAACCACGGTCTGTTCGAGCGTCTGATCGCGGAACGGATCGCCGAGGATATAGTCGATCGCAGCCGGATCCGCGACGCCAATGCCCAGCAGGTTGAGCGGGCGGCAGGCGGGATCGTCATCCGCCGCGCTGGCGTTGACGTTGATCAGGCACTGGATCGAACCGACCGGGAGATTGTTCGGATTACCGGCCGGCGCGAACACGGCGGCGAGCGCGTTGTTTCTCTTCACTGTTTGCTGGATGTTGGTCAGTTGCTCGTGCAACTCGGCGCGGCCGTACTGGGCATAGACGTCCCAGCTCGCCGGCTTTCCGAAAGCCTCGAACTCACCCTCCGCGCCGATCAAATAGCGCTGCACCTTGCGCTTGTTGTTCGAGCCGCGGCCGGGCAAGTCGACGGCGGTCGTCGCCAGCGTGGCGCTGTTCAGGCCCGCCAGGGGTGTCGGTCCGAACGCATTGTAGAGGAACGCATTGCAGGTTGTCGGAGCCGCCGCTGCGGTCGCCGCCGTGCCGCAGCCTCTCGCGTCCAGGCCAAGGCCGGTCATCAGGTTCGGACCCGCGTTGAACATTGTTTCCTGTTGATTGTACGAGGCCTGTGCGAAAAGCGTGACCCCGTCGCTGACCTCGAAGCTCAGCCGGCCGAAGAGGCCATAGCGGTCTTCTTCCGGGCTGAGGCCGATGCGGCGGCCCGAATCATTGACCTGCCAGTCGCCGCCCTGCGTCAACGACGGGGTGGACGAGCAGGCGGGCGAAGGGAAGGTCAAGGCGCCGTACTGGTACTGGTTGATCGACCCGCCCTGTCCGAAATAGTTCCCGCACAGCCGTGAAGATGGCAGGGCGGGTCCACCGGCTGGATTGGGAATGGTGCTGCCCGTGATGAGGCCGCCCGGCGTCGAGTTCGCCGCGCCGACCTGGGTCCGGAGCAGGTACCGGGGCACGGTGCTGTTGGTCGTCCAGGCCGGATTCTGGATCCGGACGAAGCCGGTGTGGTTCCAGTCGCGATCGACCTGGAAGATGCCGTCCGAGTGGGCGATCTCGCCCGCCACGATCAGGCGGCCACGGCCATCGGCGAACTTGAAGCCGGCGGCAAGGCTCGCCGAGTAGTTGAAGCCGTCGCCCTCATCCGTCACGCCAGCATCGCCGGATAGCTTCAGCCCGCTGAAGTCTTTTTTCAGGATGAAGTTGGTCACCCCCGCAACCGCGTCGGAGCCATAGGCGGCCGAGGCACCGCCCGTGACCACTTCGACGCGTTCCACCAGCGACTGCGGGATCGTGTTGATGTCGACCACGCCGCTGGCGGTCGAACCCACGGACCGCCGCCCGTCGATCAGCACGAGCGTACGTACAGTTCCCAGGCTGCGCAGGTTGAGCGCATTGATGCCGGCGATGCCGTTACTGAGCTCAAGGCGCGAGTTCGACGGACGGATGGACGCGGCGAGTGCCGGCATCTGGTTGACGAAGTCCGCGATGTTGTTTGTCGGCGAGCTGTTCTGGATATCTTCCTGCGTCAGCACCATCACCGGCGTCGGGGCCTGGAAGCCATCGCGCGCGACGCGCGATCCGGTGACGATGATCTGGTCGGTGGGCGCGGCTTCGGTCGTGGCGGCAGCCTCTTGCGCCAGAGTGGGCGCGCTCTGAACCAGAGCCAGTGCGGTCATCGCCGCGCCGAATTGGCTTGTGCGGCCCAGCGGCCGACGGTTTCGTCCAGTATCACGCATGTTAACAGTCCCCTTATTGCCCAAGGGCTCACCGCACGCCGCCTTTCGCGTGCCCCGGCTATGATGCGCCGGGTTGGCTTGCCCCACTTTGTCCTACCTGACCGTATGGCGGGATTTTTCCCGCCTTTTTATGTTTTTAGTGATATGCATCGTGCCGCCCGGTTATCGCCATTTTCACGGCGTGCAGACAGCCAGTTCCATGACAGCAAGGTTACAGGGTGGTTACGGCCGGTCAACAGCTTCGGCGATAACCAGGCTGTATGGACATATAGCCCGAGGGAATGGTGCGCCGAAACGACCGGAGGCTCGCGGATGCGGATAGCTTGCAGTTATAGGAGGTAGTCCGCTTGCTATGGGGGGGCGACGCCGTCCTGCGATAGGGTTGGGTTTCGTCATCTTTCTTCTTTCCCGGGGAGGCCTTGTTGATCCAGCGCCGCGCGTTTCTGTTGGCTTCGGTTGCGCTTGCCGCGATGCCGGGAAGCCTTTTCGCGAAACCCGCCGTCAAAGGCGTCAGCGCCAGGGCGCGCACGATCAGCCTGTCCGGCGCACGGGCGCCGGTCGAGGTGATCGAAGATGAATTGGGCGTGCCGCACGTTCGCGCCGCCTCGTTGCACGATGCCTTTTTCGGGCAGGGCTATCTGGTCGCGCGCGACCGCCTGTTCCAGATCGACATGGAACAGCGCCGCGACATGGGGCGGATGGCCGAAGCCTTCGGGCCGCGCTTCGTCGCCGCCGACCGCGCGGCGCGGCTCTTCCTCTATCGCGGCGATATCGAGGCCGAGCTTGCGGCGTTGCCCGCCGACGTGCTCGAATGCGCGCGCGGCTATGTCGCCGGGGTGAACGCCCGCATCGACGAACTGGCGGCGGATCCAGCGCAGTTGCCGCTGGAATATGGCATATTGGGCATCAACCCGCTGCGCTGGGATATCCGCAATCTGGTGCGGGGCCGCGGCATTGGCATGGGCGACGCCGACGACGAAGTGCGCCGGGCGCAGCTTCAGGCGCGTGGGCTGCTCGACGCCGATCAACTGATGGCGCCGCTGCGCCCGGCGTGGTCGTTCACCATACCCGAAGGGCTCGACGCCGCGGCGGTGACCGACGCCGACCTCGGAATCCTGGACCCGTCCGCCCGGCCATCGCCCTTCGATACAATTCAGGAGGCACAGCTCGATCCTGAACAGCGCTGGACCGACCGCTTTGCGCTGGGCAGCAACGCATGGACGATCGCCCCCGCGCGCAGCGCAACGGGGCGGCCGATCCTCGCCAATGATCCGCACCTCGGCATCGGCGGTGCCAGCCCACGCCATATGGTCCATCTGACCGCGCCGGGGCTCGATGTCATCGGCGCAGGCGCGCCGGGGCTGCCGGGGATCATGCAGGGGCACACCGATCGCTTTGCTTTCGGCCGCACCAATTTCCACATCGATCAGACCGACCTTTTCATCCTGCGGACCAAAAAAGGCGATCCGGGCCGATACTGGCACAAGGGCGCGTGGAAGGCGTTCGAGACCTTCGAGGACGAGATTGCGGTCAAGGGCGCGCCGTCCGAGCGGGTGACGCTGCGCTACGCCGCGGGCCGCCCGATCGTGTCGCAGGATGCCGCGCGCGACCGCGCGGTCGCCTTGGCGACGGTCAGCATGCTGCCCGGCGCCAACCAGCGTTTCGCGATCATCGCGATCAATCTGTCGAAAGACTGGGCCTCGCTCCAGCAGGCGTTCAAGCTGCACGTGTCGCCGACCAATCTCCATTATGCCGACATCGACGGCAACACCGGCTGGCAAACGATCGGCTTTACCCCGCGCCGGCCGAAGCATGACGGCCTGCTGCCTGCACCCGGCGACGGCGATTTTGACTGGACCGGCATCATGCCGGTTCAGGATATGCCCCATGTCTATAATCCGCGCGAAGGCTGGTTTGCGTCGGCGAACCAGATGAACCTGCCGGTGGGCTATCCCTATCGCGAGCGGATCATCAGCTTCAACTGGAGCGACCCCTTCCGCTATGATCGTATCGCCGAAGTGCTGCGCGCCCAGCCCAAGCACCGGATCGAAGACAGCATCGCGCTTCAGCACGACGTCCAGTCGCTTCCTGCGCGGGCGTTGCTCAAGCTGTTGCCCGCCACGCCCTCGGCCGATGCTGCGCAGGCGGCGGCGCTGCTCCGGCGATGGGATTGCGGGATCGAGGCCGACAGCGCGGCGGCGCTGCTTTATGAAATGGTGATGCCGGCGCTGTCGGCGGGCTTCTACGACCGGGTTGTGCCGGCGGCGGCGCGCGACCTGATTCCGTCGGTCAACCTGTCGGAAATGCTGCGCATCCTCGCCGTGCCCGACAAGCGGCTGGGCGACGATCCCGCTGAGGCGCGCGATGCGCTTGTCGACCGCGCGCTGGCAGCCGGATGGAAGAGGGCGGTCGAACTCGGTGGCCCCGATCCGGCGCGCTGGCAGTGGGGCGACCTGCACCGCGTGACGATCGCGCATCCGCTGTCGTCGATACCGGCGATCGCCGCCGCCTTTCCCAAGATTGAGGGCGGCCGGTCGGGCGGCGACGGGACCACGCCGATGGCGCGCGGCTTCAACGCCAAACGTGGCTTCAACGTGTCGCACGGCGCGAGCTATCTGATGGTTGCCGACGTCGGCGCGTGGGACAACAGCCGCTTCCTGTTGCTGCCCGGTCAGTCGGCCGACCCGCGCTCGCCGCGCTATCGCGACTTTTATCCCTTTTGGCTCGCGGGCGCGATGCAGTCTTTGTGGTTCAGCAGGGCGGCGGTCGAGCGGCACGCCGTAGGGCGGCTGACACTGACGCCTGCCGCCGACTGACCTATAGCGCCTCGGCGATGGTGACGAGCGCGCGGTCGACCGCGGCGGTCGCCTGATCGTCGGTGCCGTCGGGCATGTCGTTGGCGAGCACCGAAAACACAAGCGTCCGCCCGCTGCGGGTGACGAGGTAGCCGGACAAAGCGCGCGCTGCGTTGAGCGACCCGGTCTTGGCGAACAGCTTGCCCTCCAACAGTGTCGTTTTGAAGCGGCGCTGCAATGTCCCGTCGTGCCCGGCGATCGGCAGCGTCTCACGCCATGCTGCGCCCCACGACTGGCGCGCGATCCACGTCAGCAGGCTGACGGCGGCGCGGGGCGTGATGCGGTTATAGGTCGACATGCCCGACCCGTCTGAAAAGCCATAGCTGGTCTCGGGCAGTCCCGCCTGCGTCATCACCCGCCGCATCACCGCCTGACCGTCGGCGATCGAGCCGTTGCCCGATTGCCGCGCAACACGCCGCAGCATCAGTTCGGAATGGAGATTCTGGCTCTCCTTGTTGATCCGCACCATATCCTCGGCCAGCGGAGGTGCAGGCAATTCGGCAAGCATCGCCGGCTCGACCCGCGCAACAACTGGCGGGCCCTTGCGGTCCGCTGCATCATAGGTGGGGGCCAGCGGCTGATGGCGTGCCACGACATCGCCGTCCACCCGCACCCCGCGTGCGCGCAGCAGGTCGCGAAAACGCCACGCGGCATAATGCGCGGGGTCGTCGATGCCGAACCGGAGCGTGACCGGCGCGGCCTCGGCACCGATCGTGCCGGTCAGGCGGAACGTGCGGCTGCCCGGGGCGCGGACGGCGGCGATCGCCTCGGCCTTGCCCGGCACCGTCGTCACCTGATTGTCGATGTCATAATAGCCGGCCGCCCGCACGTTCGCACCCGCGTTGCCGGCCCCCGGTGCGACCATGACCACCAGTTCATTGTCGTCGAGCGTCAGCGCCGAGGTGCCGGTGCCATAGCGCGACTGGATATTGTTCCAGCTCATCCCCGGGCTCCAGCGCTCGTCGGGGAACCAGCTGTCGTCGCCGACGACATGGCGGACATGGCGCGTCTTTGCCGCGACCGCGTCGGCCAGCGTCTGCAGGCAGTCGGTGACGCAATCCTCGGCGCTCGACAGCTGCGCATCGCCGCGGCCGTGCAGGACGACGTCGGTGGCGCCACCGACTGTTTCGAGCCGCACGCCAGTGCCTTTCGCGGTCTGCTGAAGCAACGGCAGCTGGGCATAGCCGATGGCGGTTGTGAACATCTTGGTGTTCGACGCCGGGATAAAGCGCTGGTCGGGGGCGATCGATACCAGAGTTTCGCCGTCGAGCGTCGCGACCAGCACGCCATAGCGCCCACCCACCGGTCCGCCGGCCAATTGCCGCTCGACCATCGTCAGCAGCGCGCCGGCCTTTGCGTCCGCCGGGGCCTGGGCACTGGCCGGAGCGAGCGCAAGCGACAGCGCGAGGGCAGAGGCGAGGGCGAGGCTCTTCATGGATGGCGTCATAGTGTCTCCCGTGCATCCCATGCTTTGAGTGTCCGTTCGCCCACCGCGGGGCGCAGGGCGGTGATGCCGCTGTCGGCGTGCCGGGTCGGATGGACCCGGTTGGTGAGCAGCGTCCATGCGACGCCGCGTTCGAAATCGATCCACAGCCCGGTGCCGGTAAAGCCGGTATGGCCGATCGTGTCGGCCGAGCAGGCATCGCCCCCGTGCCACCCGGCAAAGGCGCGTTCCCAGCCGCAGGTCCGATGCCTTTCGTTCTCGGTCCGGACCTCGGCCAGCATCGCGGGTGACAGTATCGAACCATCGAGCATCGCGCGGGCAAAGCCGAGCACGCCGTCGATGGTCCCGAAAAGCCCGGCGTGACCCGGCGCGCCGCCGAGTGCGAAGGCATTCTCGTCGTGCACTTCGCCCTTCAGGACGCGCCCGCGCCAGCTGCAACGCTCGGTCGCGACCGCCGGACCGGGCGGCGGCCCAAAGCCCAGCCCGTCGCCCAGCGGCCATGCCGACAGCGGCGCGCCGGTGATGCGTTCGATCGCGATGCCCAGCAGGATGAAGCTGATGTCGGAATAGACCGGCGGCCGGGGACGCCATTCGCGCTGCAGGACAAAGGCGCGCAGCCGCGCCGGATCGTCACCATAGGTGTAGATGGGCTCGACCGCGGGCAGAAAGGTCCGGTGCATCAAACAGTCGCGGAAGGTCAGGCGCCGTTCGGCGGCGTTCGCGACATCATATTGACGCAGGTCCGGGATCGCGTCGGTCAGCGGCCGGTCGAGATCGATGCGCCCCTGTTCTGCGAGCGTCAGGATCATCGTCGTGGTCGCGATCACCTTGCTGAGCGAGGCGAGGTCGAACCAGTGGTCGCGCGTCAGCGCCTCGCGTTCGGGAACGAGCGCCGCCATCCCGGCTAGACATACCGCGCTCTCGCCCTCAGCATTCACCACCCCCAGCATTGCGCCCGGAATGCGGCCGCTCCGGGTCGCTTCCAGCGCCGGCGAGAAGCCTTGTTCGCAAACTTCCTCGATCATCATATCGGGGTGCGTCCTTTTACGCGCGCAACTACCGGCAGGAGAAAGATCGCCGCAAAGCTCAGCGCGCCCGAAAGCAGGAAAAAGCCGTCATAGCCGATCTGCGTCTGCATCGTCCCCGATGCGCCCGCGAGCAGGCGCGGCAGGAGGAAGGCGAAGCCCGAAAGAAAGGCATATTGCGCCCCGGTGTAGTTCGGGCTCACCAGCATCGAGAGATAGACGACGAAGGCCGCACCGGCAAAACCATTGCCGAACTGGTCGACCGCGACCGATGTGTAGAGGATGAAGGCCGAGGGCTCGCTGTGCCACAGCCAGACATAGATCCAGTTGCCCGCCGCCGCGGTCACCGCCCCGATCGCGAGAGTCCAGACGAGCGACAGCCGCGTCGACAACCAGCCGCCGAGTGCCACCCCTGCCATGCTCGACGACAGCGCGACCACGCCGTCGGCAACGCCGATCTGCTCGAGGCTATAGCCCGCCTCGTTCCACAAGGGATGCGAGAGGGTCAGCGTCAGCACGTCGCCCATGCGATAGAGCGAGACAAAGGCGAGCACCGCCAGCACCGCATAGCCATAGCGCCAGAACAGCTCGACATAGGGCGCGGCGAAGGCGGACATTCGCGCCGGGGCATCGGCGGGCAGGCGGCGAATGCGGGGCAGCGCGATTGCCAGCGCCGCGAAGGGCAGCAGCGCCACAGCCAAAACGACCGGCGTCACATTGGTCCTGGCCGAAAAGCCCGCGCCCTGCACCGCGGACAATAGCGCCCAGCCGATGAGGGTGGTGGTGAGCGCGACCGCGAGCAGGATGAGCAGGCTGGAGAGAATTCCCGCGAGCAGCGCCGATGCGCGGCCTGTGGCTCCTTCGCGTTCGGGCCGCATGGCGGCGAGGATCGGGAAGGGCGCGAAGGCCGCGACCGCGATGACCAGATAGGCCCAGGTCCAGTCGGCCCAGGCCGCGACCAGCACCGCGCCGCTGCCCGCGGCGACCATCGCGCTGCGATAACCCCACAGGTTCGCGGCAACGATCGGCCCTTGTTCGGCCTGCGTCGGCGCGAGTTCGATGCGCCAGCCATCTGCGGCGACCTCGAGCGTCGTCGTCCAGAAGGCGAGCAGGATCGCGAAGAGCGCGGTCAGCGGCAGGCTCTGGTCGCTCGCGGTAAAGGCCATCGCGACCATCGAGGTGAAAATGCCGAGCTGCGACAGCATGATCCATCCGCGCCGCCGCCCCCAGAAGCGTGAGAAGCCTGGCACATCATAGCGGTCGAGCAGCGGCGCCCAGGCGAATTTGAAGGTTGGCAGCAGCGCGATCCACGCAAAGAAGCCGATAATCACAATATCGACGCCGTGCCGGGCGAGGCGCAGCGTCAGCACGGCATTGAACATGTAAAAGGGCAGCCCCGCCGAAAAGCCGAGCAGCAGGTAGAGGCCGAGCAGGCGCCGCGCCGATGGCCGGGCAGGCGCCCCCGGCGCGCCGGCCAGAACCATCGCCGTCATGGCGCTCGCTGCGGCTGCGACAGCGCGTTGGTCTCTGGCTCGATCGCCTTTTCCCAGCGCGCGACGACGGTCGTCACGGTCAGATTGGCGCTGGCGCTCGCCACGGTGCGGGTCATGTCGAGCAACCGGTCGAAAGGCAGGATAAAGCCGACGACCAGCGCCGTCTGTTCGGGAGAAATGCCGACCGACGAGAGGACCGCGGCGAGCATGAACAGCGACGCCGACGGGATCGGCGCGGTCCCGAACGCGGCAAGCGATCCGGTTAGCAGGATGATCGCCAGCATCGACAGGTCGGGGTGAATGCCGATCGCCTGAAGCGCAAAGATGCTGAGCAGCCCGACATACATGGCGGTGCCGTCCTTGCCGATGCTCGCGCCGATCGGCAGCACGGTCGACGCGACGCCGGGGGCGATGCGCAGGTCCTCCAGCGCGATGCGCAGCGCGACGGGCAGGGTGGCGGCCGAGGATGCGGTCGAAAAGGCCACCGCCAGCGCGTCGATGATCGTCCGGTAGAAACGGCGGACCGGCTGCCGCGCGACAAAGGCGATCAGCGGCAGGTGGACGAGCAGAATTTGCACGATCACGCCCGCCGCAACGCCGACCGCCAGCCAGCCGACATGGGTAAAGACCGCGACGCCATTGTCGGCGACCGCCTTGGCGATCAGCGCCAGCACGCCGAAGGGCGTCATTTCCATGACGATCCGCACCAGATGAAACAGCGCCTGTCCGGCCGATTGCAGCAAGGTCGCCATCGGACGCCCTTCCTCGCCTGCGAGGATGACGCCGAAACCGAACAGGATGGCGAAGAAGATGATCGCCAGCATGTCGCCGTCGACTAGCGACTGGACGATATTGACGGGGATGATGCCGACCAGCTGGTCGTGCAGCGACTTGGCCTCACCCAGCGCGTGTGGGACGGCGGTGCCCAGCGCCGCGCCCGCACCCGGTTGCAGCAACAGGGCAACGCCCATGCCGATCGATACCGCGCAGACGGTCGTCGCGGCGAACAGCCCGACCGTGCGCCCCCCCACCGACCCCAGCTTGCGCGGGTCCGCGAGCGCCGTGACCCCCGACGCGATGCTGATGAAAACGATGGGAACGACCAGCATCCGGATCAGCCGGACGAACAATTCGCCGACAATGGCGATCGACGATGTCGCGGCAGGCCAAGCGAGCCCCAGCAACACGCCGAGCACCATGCCGCCCAAGACCCTTTGCCACAGTGGTACCGCGAACCAGCGGCGAAGGAATCCGGTCATTGGCCCCTATGCTCCGATCGTTTCAAAGGCCGCCCCAGAAGCCGGACCCTGGTGGTGACAACAGGCCGTTCGCCCCGCTGACACCACCCGCGCGATCCTTGGCGAGCCAGAGCGGTCCGTCAAGGTCGGCAAAGCTGCTGTCGACGGCAAGCGCCCACGCCGGTGCGATCGACAGCGACGAACAGATCATGCAGCCCGTCATGACGCCGAGCCCCCGTTCGCGCGCTGCGCGCGCGAGGTCGAGCGCCGCGGTCAGGCCGCCCGCCTTGTCGAGCTTGATGTTCACGATCCCGTAGCCGTCGGGCAGGGCGTCGAGATCCGCCGCGACATGGATCGATTCGTCCGCCGCGATCGGGATGGCGGACCGGAAACCGGCGAGGTCGCCGTCGGCGTCGGCGGGCAGCGGCTGTTCGAGCAGGTCGACGCGCAAATCGATCATCAGCCCCTGCAGGTCGCGCACCTCCTCGATCGTCCAGCTTTCGTTGGGATCGACGATCATCCGCGGAGCGGGCGCCGCGGCGCGAACGGCGCGGAGGAGCGTGGCGGGATCGTTTCGGTCGACCTTGACCTTCAGCAGCGGCACGTCGGCGAGCATCGCGGCGGCGCGCGCCATATGATCGGGGGTGTCGAGGCTGATCGTCATCGCCGTCGCGATCGGGCGGAGCGGGCGTTCCAGATCGAGCGCCGTAGCGATATCACTGTTCGCGAGCCGCAGTTCCAGATCCCACAGCGCGCAGTCAATCGCGTTGCGCGCGGCACCGGCTGGCATCAGCTGGAGCAATTCCTGCCGTCCCAGCCCTTGCTCGATCGCACGGCGCACCGCCTCGATCGTCCGGATCGTGCTTTCGACGCTCTCGCCATAGCGCGGATAGGGCGCGCATTCGCCGCGCCCGATCACACCATCCTTAGCGATGGCGACGGTCACGACCTCGGCGGCGGTCTTGACCCCGCGCGCGATGCGAAAGGGGGCGTGCAGCGGAAACGTCTCGCCCGCGACGGTCAGAATGCGATGCATGGTCAGCAGATCAGGCCGGTTCGGCGTCGAGCAGCCGGTCGAGGATCGTCTCGACCCCGAAGCGATAGGGATCGCTGGTCGGCAGGCCCAGTGCGGCTTCGGTCTGGGCGCACAGCGCGATCGCCTCGTCCTCGGGCATGGCAGAGGTGTTGAGGGCAATCCCGACCACCCGCACGTCGGGATTGGTCAGCCGCGCGGCGCGCAAGTTGGCTTCCAGGCATATGGCGAGGTCGGGCAGCGCATAATGCGGCAGGCCGCGCATGTGCGGGCGCACCGGATCGTGGCACAGGACGAGTGCGTCGGGCTGGGCGCCGTGGAGCAGGCCCATCGACACCCCGGCGAAGGAGGGGTGATAGAGCGATCCCTGACCTTCGATCAGGTCCCAGCCACCATCGATGCGCGCGGGCGAAATCTGTTCGATCGCACCCGAGATGAAGTCGGCGACCACGGCGTCGAGTGGAACGCCGTCGCCCGCGACGAGGATACCCGTCTGGCCGGTCGCGCGAAAATCGGCGGCGACACCGCGCTTTTCGAGCGCGCTGGCGAGGCACAATGTCGTGTACATCTTGCCGACCGAACAGTCGGTGCCGACGGTCAACAGCCGCTTACCCGCGCGCCGCTTGCCGTTACCGACGGGAATGTCGGGCCGCGGATCGCGCACATCGTGCAGCGCGCGGCCGAGGCGGGCCGAAGCTTCGGCGAGGCGGGGCACGGCGTTCAGCCGCTGATGCAGACCCGATGCGATATCAAGTCCTGCTTCCATCGCGGCCAGCGCATCGACGATCAGATCCTCGCCCAGCTTGCCACCCGCATTGGCGATGCCCAGCACCAGCGTCCGCGCGCCGGCGGCGTGCGCTGCGGCGAAATCCATGCGGGGCAGGCCCAGGGTCAGCTCGCAATCATCGTGGCGATACTCGCCAATGGAGATGTCGGGCCGGAACACGGCGAGCCCGCGCGAGGTCTTGATGTCGGCGGGGTCGTTGGAATGGCCGAGGTAGAGAAGGTAGGGCGTTTCGATCATGGGTCAGGGAAACCTGCGTGATGGAGAGAAGCTGCGATATTATCCGGGCCGGCCTCGCGGCCCCAATATCTAGGGCCACATCTCCTATAGCCTGATGCTATAGCCCCTCGACCACCGTCGAGAGCAGGGAGAGAAACTCCGATGCCGTTCGCGATGGCGGCCGATTTTGCAGATAGACCGCATTGATGTCGAAAGTGATCGCGGGCTGCAATGGCCGGCTTGTCAGGCCAGGGGGCAGGGCGGCGTGAGCTGTGAAATTATCGACGATCGCCATGCCGACCCCTGCGCCGACCAGCGCCGCCGCGACATAATAGGTGCGGGCCGAAACAACCTCGTCGAGAACGACCTCCAGACGATTGAGCTCGCTCGACAGCATGCGTCCGATCGGCCCGCTCTGCGCCGGGCTGATGAACTTGTGTCCGCGCAGTTCGTCGAGGCGCAGGCGCGGCGGCGCGTCAGGCATATCCTCTTCGCGATAGATGACCACCAGTTCGCCTTCGCCGATCACCTGATGCGCAACGGGGGCCGACAGCGGCACCTCGAAGCTGATTGCGATGTCGGTTTCCCGCTCATAAAGTTTGCGCACCATTTCATCATGATGCAGCGTCTGAAGGTCGAACATGATATCCTCATGATCGGCCAGAAACCGGGCCACCGCCTCGGGGATCGCGCTCAGCCCCAGCGAGGGAAGCGCCGAAATTCGCAGCAGCCCGCCGCGCCCGTGGCGCATATTCTGGCACGCCTGACGCAGCGACCGCACCCGGTCCTGAATGTCGGACACTTCGGCGAACAATGTGTGCGCGTCCTGCGTCGGAATCAGCCGCCCTTTCGAGCGTTCGAACAAGGGCAGGCCAATCGAGCGTTCGGCATGGCGTAGCACCTTGGTGACCGATGGCTGCGACACGTTGAGCGACCGCGCGGCGGCGCTGACCGTGCCGTGCAGGAACACCGCGTGAAATATTTCGATCTGGCGCAGATTCATCTCTATGGACCCCAAAGTTGTCATCATGGAGCGTCTGGTCCGCCCTCTTTTCGGTTGAATTTTATGCCGGTTTTGACCTCTATGCCATTGGGTTATAGGCGGTGCAACAACGCACTCTGGACGGAGCGCGCGCATTGGGGACATCCTCGTCGCCACCATTACCCCGGAAGGACCATGCCGTTGCTGCCTGCCTCGCTTTCCGTTCGCCGGACGATCGCTTCGCTTTCCACCGTCGCCGCGCTGCTCTGTGTAGCGGGGGCCGCCGCGCGGGCGGATGAACCCGTCGATGTCCTCATCCGCGGCGGGACGATCTATGACGGCGGTACAGGCGAAGCTTTTGTCGGCGACGTCGTGCTCCGGGGCGATCGGATCGTCTATGTCGGTCGCTCGAGCCGCCATTCGGCGGGCCGCGTCATCGAAGCAAAGGGCATGATCGTCGCGCCCGGCTTCATCGATCCGCATACCCACGCTGACAGCTTCATTCGCTCGCCCGACAAGGCGGTGCGCGTCAACGCGGCCTGGCTCAATCAGGGTGTGACCACCGTGGTGATCGGGGTGGACGGTTCGGGCACGCCTGATGTGGCGGAGGATGCCGGCAAGCTGGCGGCGTCGGGCATCGGCACCAATATCGTGTCGTTCGTGGGTTTCGGCCCCGTCCGTGAGCGGGTGCTCGGTCAGGATGCCCGTGCGCCCAACGCGGCCGAGCTCGGCCGGATGAAAGCGCTGGTGGCTAAGGGGATGTGCGAAGGCGCCGTGGGCTTTTCCGCCGGACTTTTCTACCCGCCGCAAAGCTTCGCCACGACTGATCAAGTCGTTGCTGTGGCGCGCGAGGCGGCGATCCGCGGCGGCCTCTACGATACCCATCAGCGCGACGAATCGAGCTATAGCATCGGCCTGCTTGGGTCGGTGAAGGAAGCCATCGACATCGGCCGGCGGGCTGGGATGCCGGTCCATTTCGCCCATCTGAAAGCGCTGGGCGTCGATGTGCATGGACAGGCGGGCACCGTGATTTCCGTGATTGAGGCGGCGCGCAAGACGGGCATGGACGTGACCGCCGATCAATATCCTTGGCTGGCATCCGGGTCGAACCTCGACGCCTCGCTGCTGCCACGCTGGGCGGTCGACGGCGGGGCTGCGGCACTGCTGAAGCGATTGGATGACCCCGCCATGCTAGAGCGAATCCGAGGCGAGATGCAGGGTAATCTACGTCGACGCGGCGGCGCCAGCGCTCTGCTGATGATCGCACAGGGCTTTCCCTGGACCGGCCGGACGCTGGAGCAAGTAGCGGTGGAGTGGAAGATGGACCCACGCGACGCAGCGCTGCGCATCATCCGTCAGAGCGTCGAGGCGAAGGATCAGGGAGAGAAGGGCGGGGGCACCGCCGTCGCCTCCTTCAACATGAAGCAGTCTGATGTCGATCTGTTGATGCAGCAGTCGTGGATGGTGACATCGTCCGATGGATCGGACGGCCACCCTCGCATGTTCGCGACTTTCCCTGAAAAATATGTGCGTTATGTCCGCGACCGCAAAGTCATCGACCTGTCGACCTTCATCCGCCAGTCCACGGGGCTCACCGCCGATATCTACAAGCTCGACCGGCGCGGCTATCTGCGTCGGGGCTATTTCGCCGACGTGGCTGTCATCGATCCCGCTCAATATGCTCCGCGCGCCGACTATGTACGCCCGCGCGAACTGAGCGTTGGCGTCCGCAAGCTGTTCGTCAACGGTCAGTTGGCGGTCGATGACAGTCGAACGACGGGCATCGCTGCCGGCCGCGCTCTACTGCGGCCCACTCCGCCTGGCTGTGCCCCGTCACATCGTTGAAGGCGAGGCTCATCAGGCACAGCGGTGTGCACCTCGATTTTTTTGCTGTGTCGTCCCGTCCGCCTATGTGACCTTCAAGCTGAAGTTCGACCAGACGAGCTTTGCGGGACTGGGGCTGTAACTGGCCCAAAAAACCGTTCGCATCGAGCGAAGTCGAGATGCCCCTCGTCAGCGCGCGCCTTCGGGGTGTCTCGACTTCGCTCGACACGAACGGGTTTGGGTTAGCTCAATCAGCGAACAGCAGAACCGGCGTTTCGACCAACTTCTTCAATGCCTGGACATAGCTCGCGGCATCCCAGCCATCGACGACGCGGTGGTCGCAGCTGATCGACAGGTTCATCAGTTTGGCGCGGCGAATCTCGTCGCCGTCGAACACCGGGCGTTCGACGATCTTGTTCGGACCGATGATCGCCACTTCAGGCCGGTTGATCACCGGGGTCGTTGCAATCCCGCCGAGCGGCCCCAGCGAGGTGATCGTCAGCGTCGAGCCCGACAGCTCGTCGACCTTCGCCTTGCCGGTGCGCGCGGCTTCGGCGAGCCGGCCGATTTCGCTCGCGAGCTGCCAGACATTCATGTCCTGCGCGTCGCGGATCACCGGAACCATCAGCCCCGCATCGGTCTGCGTCGCCATGCCGAGATGCACCGCGCCATGGCGCGTCACGATACCGGCTTCATCGTCGTAGCGCGCGTTGATCATCGGGAATTGCGGGATGGTCCGGCAGATCGCGACGATGAGGAAGGGCAGCATCGTCAGTTTCGGGCGGCCGCCGCGGTTGGCATTGAGGTCGGCGCGCATTTCTTCGAGCGCAGTGACGTCCATTTCATCGACATAGGTGAAGTGCGGAATCGCGCGCTTCGACGCCGCCATATTCTCGGCGATCTTGCGGCGCATCCCGATGACCTTGATCGGCTCGTCGGCGCGGGCGCGCGATGCACCGGGGGCGTGATAGCCCTGTCCGCCGCTGTAGCGCAGGAAGGCGTCGAGATCGGCGTGACGGATGCGGTCGCCTTCGGCATGGACCTGACCCAGATCGACGCCCAGATCCTTCGCACGCGCGCGCACCGCGGGCGATGCAAGGACGGCCTTGTCATGATCGACCGGCATGGAAACAGAGGCCGGCACCGGGGGAGAGATCGGCGCCGGCTTGGGAGCCCGTGCAACAAGTTGCGCAAGCGCCATAACTTCAACAACAGGGGCTTCAGCGGCCTTGGCGGGCGGAGCCTCGACCGCCACATCAACCGGCGGCTCGTCGGCCGCATCGTCGCCGTCGGTCTCGATGACCGCCAACGTCGACCCGATCGGGATCAGATCGCCAACCTCGCCCGCCAGCTCGACGACGACCCCGGATACCGGCGATTCCATTTCAACGGTCGCCTTGTCGGTCATCATGTCGGCGAGTTGCGTGTCCTCCTCGACGCGCTCGCCGATTTTGACGTGCCATGCGACGATCTCGGCTTCGGCAATGCCTTCGCCGATGTCGGGAAGGCGGAATGAATAGCGGGCCATGTCAGGCTTCCCCAGTGACGCGCCGCAGCGCCTTGATGAGCCGTGCGGGCCCCGGAAAATAATCCCATTCGAACGCATGCGGATAGGGCGTGTCCCATCCGCAGACGCGTTCGATCGGGGCTTCGAGATGATAGAAACAGCGTTCCTGCACCAGCGCCGACAACTCACCGCCAAAGCCGCCAAAACGTGAGGCTTCGTGCAGGATTACGCAGCGCCCGGTCTTTTGCACCGACGCGACGATCGCATCGATGTCGAGCGGGACGATCGAGCGCAGGTCGATCAGTTCAGCGTCGATGCGGCATTCTTCGATCGCCGACAGCGCCACATGGACCATCGTGCCATAGGCGAGCACAGTCGCTGCCTCGCCCTCGCGCACCGTCGCCGCCTTGCCGAGCGGAACCCGGTAGAGCCCCTCGGGCACCTCGGCCGCGGGATGGCCATGCCAGCCCGGAACCTGCTGATCGGGCCGTCCGTCGAACGGACCGTTGTAAAGCCGCTTGGGCTCGAGGAAGATCACCGGATCATCCTCCTCGATCGCCGCAATCAGCAGTCCCTTGGCGTCATAGGGAGTCGACGGTATGACCGTCTTGAGCCCGGTGATATGCGCGAAGATCGCCTCCGGCGACTGGCTGTGCGTCTGACCGCCGAAGATGCCGCCGCCATAGGGCGAACGCACGGTGATCGGCGCGGTGAATTCCCCGGCTGAACGATAACGCAGTCGCGCGGCTTCGGACACAAGCTGGTCGTATGCGGGCAGGATATAGTCCGCGAACTGGATTTCGGGGACCGGGCGCAAGCCATAGGCCCCCATGCCGATCGCGGTCGCGATGATCCCGCTCTCGGCGATCGGCGCATCGAAGCAGCGCTGCTTGCCGAAACGTTCCTGCAATCCGGCGGTGACGCGGAACACACCGCCGAAATAGCCAACATCCTCGCCGAAAATCAGGACGTCGGCGTCGTCGGCGAGCTTGTCGGCCAGCGCCGAATTGAGCGCTTGGATCATGGTCATGGATGGCATGGTCTTAAAGCCCCAGCTCTGTTCGTTGTTCGTCGATGCGCCAATCGGTGTCCTTGAAGACGCATTCGAACATTTCGCCAACGGGCGGCTTCGACGCGCCCAATGTGCCGACGGCCTCGGCTGTCTTCACCGCAGCCCTCACTTCATCGTCGAGCTGTTTCGTCAGCGCCGCATGCCGGTCTTCGTCCCACGCCCCGATCGCTATCAAATGGGCCTTGAGTCGATCGACAGGGTCGCCGAGCGGCCAGTGATCGGCCTCGTCCTTGGGGCGATATTGGGTCGGGTCGTCGCTCGTCGAATGACCCTCGACGCGATAGGTGACGAATTCGATGAGGGTTGAGCCGAGGTTCGCGCGCGCGCGTTCGGCCGCCCATTGCGTCGCCGCCCACACCGCAAGGAAGTCATTGCCATCGACCCGGAGCCCCGGGATGCCATAGGCGAGCGCCTTGGCGGCAAAGGTTGCGGTTTCGGCGCCCGCGATGCCGGTAAAGCTGGAAATCGCCCACTGGTTGTTCGTCACGCACAGGATGACCGGTACGCGATAGACCGCCGCGAAAGTCAGCGCCTCGTGAAAATCGCCTTCGGCGGTCGTGCCATCACCGACCATGCCGAGTGCGATCCCCGCGTCGCCGCGATAGGCCGACGCCATTGCCCAGCCGACGGCGTGGCCAAAGCGGCTGCCGAGATTGCCCGACAGCGAATAAAAGCCATAGTCGCGCGCCGAATAAAGGATGGGCAGTTGGCGCCCGGCCAGCGGGTCGGCAGCGTTGGAGAAAATCTGGTTCACCAGCGCGTCGAGCGGATAGTGGCGTGCCATCAGCCAGCCGAGCATGCGATAGGTCGGAAAGCACATATCGTCGCTTTCGAGCACCATGCTCTGCGCCACTGCGATCGCCTCTTCGCCGGTGCACTTCATATAGAAGCTGGTCTTGCCCTGCCGATGCGCACGAAACAGCCGATCGTCGAAAACGCGCGTCCGCAACATCGCCGTGAGGCCCGACACAAGCACTTCCGGATCGAGTTGGGGAGCCCACGGTCCGACCGCTTGGCCGTCGTCGTCGAGTATGCGGATGAGCGTGTAAGGGAGTTGGCGGATGTCGGCCTCCTCAGCCGTCACGTCGGGGCGCGATACCTCGCCGGCCTTGGCCAGCACGAGATGGGCGAAGGTGGGCTTGTCGCCGGGACGCGTCGCGGGCTCCGGAATGTGAAGCCGCAAGGTCTGGCTATTCAGCCGCGAGTTGGGAGATTTGGACACGCGGCGCTTTTACCGCCAACGCATCGAAATGGGATTGCGTTGTTTGTGCGATATTGCCAATTTATCGCAAGCACATTGCGTCATATTGAATATGGATGCATGGAAATAGCGATTTGATAGAAAACTTGCGCGAATGGATTTCAAGATGGACGCATTCGATCGGAAGATATTGCGCTGCCTGCAGGATGAGCCGCATCTGTCGATGGTCGAGGTCGCCGCGCGCGTCGGCCTATCGCACACGCCGTGCTGGCGCCGAGTGCGCCGTATGGAGGAAGCCGGCCTGATTCTGGGTCGCCCCTTCATTTTCGATGCGGTAGCGCTCGGCTATCCGGTGAATGTCTTTGCCCAGATCAAGATCCGCAATCATGAAGAATCGGTGCTCGAAGCCTTTGAAGCGGCGGTGCGCGGCCATGCCGAAATCGTCGAGTGTTTCTCGATGAGCGGTGAGAGCGATTATGTGCTGCGCGTGCTGGCGCGCAGCATTGAGGACTATGAGCAATTTCTGCGCAAGACGCTTCTGCACCTGCCCGGCGTCGGCGCGATCAACTCGAGCTTTGCCTTGAAGCCGGTCAAGGTCACTACTGCCGTTCCTGTTTGAAACAGGCTCTGCGCCCAGCCGGTGCGATCGAAGAATGGCTCCTTATTGATCCAACACGTAATTTTCTTTTCCGATCATTGCGATTTTGCATCCTGCGGTGCTTGATGAATAGGATGAATCAGCAAATATGTGCTAAAAGGGAAAAAGGATTGAAAGGACGCCGATGCCATCTACCAGTAACCTGAGCTCACTTGGTCGTGACCGACGGTCCGCCGTCGACAGTAATCCGGGGACATTCCTGCGAGAGCTCCGGAGCGAGAAGGGGTGGACTCTGGCCGAAGTTAGCGAGCGCACTGGAATTCCGGTTTCAACCTTGTCCAAGATTGAAACCGGAAAAATGTCTCTCAGCTATGAGAAGTTGCTGCGGCTCAGTCGGGGGCTGGAGATTGATATCACGCAGTTGTTTTCGGCCGCTGCATCGCAACCAGCAGCCGCTCATATAGCCACGGGACGGCGCAGCATCACGCCGCAGGGTGAGGGGCCGTCGATTGAGACGGTGACATATAACTACACTTATCCTTCGGCAGATCTCCTCAACAAGCTCCTGAATCCTATGATCATTGAGGTAAAGGTGCGCTCAATCGACGATTTCGGTGATCTAATGCGCCACTCTGGCGAAGAATATGTGATCGTTCTTGAGGGGGAGTGCGAATTCCACAGCGACATATACGCACCTTCGCGTCTCAAGACTGGTGATTCGGTCTATTTCGATGCGTCAATGGGCCATGGCTATGTCGCTGTTGGTGAAGGGCCATGCCGCATATTGTCCGTATGCTCGGCGACCGACGCTGACCTGAAGTCGGCGCTCCATCCGGTCGATAGCGAGCAGCGCCCTTAGTCCGGCGGGCGAAATCTTCGGCATTGTGATGCTGCAGACGCGGCCGGCTAGGCTGCGTTTCGCCGCCAGAAAGCCGCGCGCGTTTGCCGGCCCTGTCACATCTTGAAAAATCGCGCCACATTTTGGTGCGTTCTTGCGCGCCTGTCGGATTGGCGGGATGGCGGTCGCCGTTGACAAATTTCCGTACAGCATGTTTATATCTAAAATTGAAAATATTTCAGAATGAGAAATTTCTGTTGTGAGGTTGTGGGCGACGGAAGAATCGAGAGGGAGAGGGTGAATGCGGTTCCTGAATTCATGCGGGTTGCTGGCCGTGGCGGTGTTCGTCGGGGTTATGGCGCCGCCGGTGGTCGAATCTGCGGCGCGCTCGCCCGCTGTTTCGCCGTCGGTAGAGATGCGTGACGCGCGCCCGTCGCCCTCCGCTCCCGCGATGACCAAAAGTGACGTCGATGCCTGGCTCGATGGCTATATGCCCTATGCCCTCAAGCGCGGCGACGCTGCAGGTGCGGTCGTGGTCGTCGTCAAGGATGGTGCGGTGCTGACGCAGCGGGGGTTCGGCTATGCCGATGTCGCGGCGCGACGGCCGGTCGATCCCGAGACAACTCTTTTCCGCCAGGCATCGATTTCAAAGCTCTTCACCTGGACCGCGGTGATGCAGATGGTCGAGCAGGGCAAGATCGATCTCGACCGCGACGTGAACGCCTATCTCGATTTCAAAATTCCCGCTTATGACGGCAAGCCGATCACGATGCGCAATTTGATGACGCATACGGCGGGCTTCGATGAGGTACAGCGCGGGCTCAATAGCTATGATCCCAAGGGTGTGCCGGTACTGGGCGACATGCTGAAGCGCTCGTTGCCGAAACGCATCTATGCGCCGGGATCGACGCCGGCCTATTCGAACTATGGCACGTCTCTGGCGGCCTATATCGTTGAGCGCGTATCGGGCGTGCCGTTCAATACCTATGCCGAACAGTACATTTTTTCTCCTGCGGCTATGGCACGGACAAGCCTTCGTCAGCCGCTTCCTGCGGCGTTGCAGCCGCTGCTGGCCAGCGGGTACAAGCTGGGGTCAGGCAAGCCGGGGCCGTTTGAAATGGCCCACCTTCCGCCGTCCGGGGGGCTGACGACTTCGGGTGCCGACATGGGGCGCTTCATGCTGGCGCATCTGAATAATGGCGGCGCGTTGCTGAAGCCGGCGACCGCGGCGCAGATGCACGGGACCATATCGAGGGCGATTCCGGCGCTCAACGGCATGGCGCTAGGTTTCTACGAACAGAACATTAACGGCCGCAAAGCCATTTCGCACGCCGGGGACAGCATCAACTTCCACAGCCAGCTGTGGCTTTTCCCCGAAGAGAAGGTCGGCATTTACATGTCGATGAACGCGGGGGGGACGCAAAATGTGTCGGGTCCGATCCGCAGCTACTTGTTCGAATCCTTTGCCGATCGCTATTTTCCGTTCGAGCAGCGCGACGGCCGGGTCGACGCCGCCACCGCGCGGGAGCATGCGCGGATGATGGTCGGTACCTACAACAAGACCCGCCGGATCGAAACGAGCTTCCTGAAAGCGATGGAGCTTTCCGGGCAGGTGAAGGTCACGCTCGACCGCGATGGAGGTATTGTCTTTAGTGCGTCGTCGGGTCTCGGCGGTCAGACCCGCAAATGGGTCGAGATCGAACCCTTTGTCTGGCGCGACGAGGGCAGCAAGGCGCGTCTCGCCGCCAAGGTCGAAAATGGACGGGTTACCCGGATTGGCCTCGATTCCTCGGCGCCCTTCATGCTGTTCGAGCCGGTGCCTTGGTATCTTTCCAGCGCCTGGCTCACGCCTGCCTTCTTGTTCAGCATCGGCGCGCTGTTGTTCACCGCGATTGCATGGCCGGTCTCGGCATGGGCGCGGCGCCACTATGGCGTGAAGGCGGCGCTCACGCCCGCGGCGCTGAAAAGCTATCGTCTGACGCGTGGCTTTGCTGCACTTGCTATCGCGGTCTTCGTCGGCTGGTTCCTGTTTATCTCGGCGCTTCTCGGAGATTTTTCCAAGCTGAGCGGCGAACTCGACTGGGCCTTGATCACGCTTTTGATCGCCACTCCGATCGTCTTCGTGGGGCTGCTGGCCAGTGCGGCGTGGAATATCTGGCACGTCTGGACGGGCAAGCGCGGCCGGTTCGCCAAATTTTGGAGCATCGTGCTGCTGGCCTCCGCGGTCATATTCCTGTGGATCGCTGTGGGTTTCCACCTGATCGCCTTTGACACCCATTTCTGATCCGGGGCGAGTAGGCGCGCGGTTTTGTGCACCCGCCTCCTGCCCGCCGAAGAAAATTCTCTGCCTGTATTGCAATTGTCAAATTTTGAAAATAATATCCTAAACAGGTCAACAGCGAAGAGGGGCTTGGGTTTGTTGCCGCAATGGCGCGGCGCCTGTGCCTCCTTCCGATTTTGGTGAGAGCCGTGAACATTCAAACATCCCTCGACACTGCCGCCGGTGCCCTGAGTCTGCCTCAGCCCTATCTGCTGTTCCTTGGCGACACGACCGAGAGCGGTTTTGCCAAGACGGCTTACGGGTTGCGCGATTGGGCTCCCGAAAAATGCGTCGGCGAATATGCGCTGCCCGCCGCGCAGGTGAGCACCGGCCTGCCGGTTCTGACGCCGGCTGAGGCGGCGGAAAAGGGTGCGCGTTCGCTGCTGATCGGGGTCGCGAACAGCGGTGGTATTATTCCGGCAAGCTGGATCCCTGCGTTGGCTGAGGCGCTGGAGGCGGGGCTGGATATCGTCAGCGGCATGCACGTCCGGCTGTCCGATGTCCCCGGTTTGGCGGTATTGGCCGAACGGCTCGGGCGGCAACTGATCGATGTGCGCGATCCGCCGCAGGGCCTGTTGATTGGCAACGGGCGCAAGCGTTCGGGCAAGCGGTTGTTGACCGTTGGAACCGATTGCGCGCTCGGCAAGAAGTATACCGCGCTCGCCATCTCTCGAGCCTTTGCCGATCGCGGGATCGATGTCGATTTTCGTGCGAGCGGCCAGACCGGGATCATGATCGCCGGCGGTGGCATTCCGATGGACGCCGTGATTTCCGATTTCGAAGCGGGCGCGGCTGAGATGCTGAGCCCCGACGCTGATGCTTCGCACTGGGATATCGTCGAGGGGCAGGGGTCGCTTTTGCATCCCGCTTATGCCGCGGTGTCGCTGGGCCTGTTGCATGGCAGCCAGCCCGATGTGATTGTCGTCTGTCATCAGCCCGGACGTGAGCAAATGCTGGGGACTCCCGGCTATGCGGTGCCGAGCATCGAGGAAGCGATCGATCTCAATCTGCGCCTTGGCGCGCGGACCAATGCAGCGATCCGTTGCGGCGGCGTCTCTTTCAACACGTCGCATCTTAGCGAGGAAGAGGCGACCACGCTGATGGCAGAGGAAAGCCTGCGGCTGGGACTGCCGGTCGCCGATCCGATCCGCGGCGGTGATGCCTTCGCCCGCCTGGTGGATAACTGCCTCGCATGAGCGGAATGGCCGCCCCGGCAGCGACAGCTGGATCCTCCTGGTTCCAGCGGTTTCTGCTGCCGGGTTTCGCCTTCAAGGCCGTTGTGATCGGCGGCGGCTATGCCACCGGTCGCGAGCTTGCGGAATTTTTCCTGCCAAGCGGGCCGTGGGGCGGGTTGGCCGCGATGCTGCTCGCGATGTTGCTATGGAGCATCATCTGCGCCGCGACCTTTGCCTTCGCACGCGCGGTGGGCGCGTTTGATTATCGCAGCTTCTTCGAAACATTGTTGGGACGTGGCTGGATCCTGTTCGAGATCGCCTATGTCTTGTTCGTCACGCTGATCCTTGCTGTGTTCGGCGCGGCGGCGGGCGAAATCGGCAGCGCGGTCTTCGGCTTGCCGTCGATCGTCGGGACCGTCGGCCTCGCTGCGCTGATCGCGCTGTTCGTGACCTTCGGCAACAGCTCGGTTGAGGGGTTGTTCAAATATGTCTCCTTCCTGCTTTACGGCGTTTATGCGCTGTTCATGGCCTTGGCGCTGAGCAGCTTCGGTGACCTGATTTCGGCGCGCTTCGCCATTCCGACGCCGACCGACGGCTGGGCCTTGGGCGGCCTCACCTATGCCAGCTATAATGTCGTCGGCGCGGTGGTGATCCTGCCGGTCGTCCGCCACATGACGAGCCAGCGCGACGCGATCATATCGGGGCTGATTGCTGGGCCGCTCGCGATGGTGCCTGCGGTGCTGTTCTTCATCGCGATGATCGCCTTCTATCCTGGCATCATCAACGAGACGCTGCCGTCGGACTTTATGCTCCAGAGGCTGGAACTGCCAATCTTCCATCTGCTTTTCCAGTTGATGATCTTTGCCGCGCTGCTCGAAAGCGGGGCGGGCTCTGTCCACGCGATCAACGAGCGTATCGATGCGGCGCTGAAGACGCGGCGCGGGCGCTCGCTGAGCAACCGGGCGCGTGGCGCGATTGCCGGTGCGTTGTTGATAGGGTGTATGTTTATCGCTGACCGCTTTGGTCTCGTTGCGCTGATCGCCAGCGGCTATCGCGCGCTCGCCTATATCTTCCTCGCGACCTATGTCGTGCCGTTGCTGACCGTCGGCCTGTACCGTTTGATCCGCAGCCATTCCGCCAACAAGAAGCAGGCGCTCCAAAGTGCCGTTCAGGGAAGCCCGTCATGATATTTTTCACCAACCGTCGTCGTCTGGCCTGCCTGCTTGCGACAGCGGCGCTCGTTCCCGGCCTCGCCTCCGCAACGCCGCCCGAAGGCATCGAGGCGCGCATCGAGGCGATCCGCAGCGCGGCGGGCGTGCCCGGCATGTCGGTCGCAATCGTCGAGCAGGGCAAAGTCACGCTCGCCGAAGGTTTTGGCACCCGCAAGCTTGGCGGCAGCGAAAAGGTCGATGCCGACACGATCTTCCCGACCGGATCGACCGGCAAGGCGGTCACTGTCGCCGCGCTGGCGGTGCTGGTCGATCAGGGCAAGATCAAATGGGACGACAAGGTCACCGATCACCTGCCGGGTTTCCAGATGTATGACCCGTGGGTGACGCGCGAGATGACGATTCGTGATCTGCTCGTCCATCGCAGCGGCCTCGGGCTTGGCGCCGGCGACCTGCTGTTCGTGCCGCGTACCAACCTCAGCCGCAGCGAGAGCGTCAAGCGCTTGCGCTATATCAAGCCCGCGACCAGTTTTCGCAGCGGCTATGCCTATGACAATGTGCTTTACATGGTCGCGGGCGAACTGATTGAGGCGGTCTCCGGCCAGACATGGGAAGCATTTACCCGCGAGCATATCATCAAGGCCGCGGGGATGCAGGAATCGACCAGTGAGAGCGAGGCGCGCTTCGCTACCGCTAACAGGGCCTTTCCGCATGCGCGGATGAATGGCGGGCTGCGCGGTGCGGGCGATCAGGAACAGCTCGACGAGCATGACGAACTCGGCCGCAACGCCGCCCCCGCCGGGGGTATGGCGATGAGTGCGAGCGACCTCGCGCGCTGGCTCCAAATCCAGCTCGCGCAGGGCAAGCTGCCCGAGGGCGAAGGCCGCCTGTTCAGCGAGGCGTCGTCGCGCGAAATGTGGACCCCGTCGGTGCTCATGCCGATCGCCCCGGTCCCCGAAACGTTCAAGGCGACACAACCGAACTTCGACACTTATGCGCTCGGCTGGATGGTGCGCGACTATCAGGGCGTCAAACTCGTGACCCATCGTGGCGCGGTGTTCGGATTTTTGACGATGGTCATGCTGATTCCCGAAAAACAGGTCGGGTTTTCGATCACGATCAATTCGGAGGACGGAGAGGTCATCCATGGCCTCACCTATGAACTGCTCGATCATTATCTGGGACGGCCCAAGGCGGGCTGGCCGGAAAAGTGGTCGGCGCGGGTCAAGGGCCGGGTCGCCGAAGCGCAGCAGGCACTGAAGGCAGTGCAGGCAAAGCCCGCGAAAATTGGTCCTTCGCTGCCGCGCGCGCGCTATGCCGGCGACTATATTGATCCCTGGTACGGCAATATCGCGGTGCGCGAGGACAAGGGGCGGTTGACGATCGATTTCCAGTCGACCCCGCGGATGAGCGGGACGCTGGAGCATTGGCAATATGACAGCTTCATCACGCGGTTCGAGGATAAGGCGATCGAACCCGCCTATGTGACCTTCGGCCTCGACGCCGATGGCAAGGTCGATCGGGTAACGATGAAGCCCGTCTCGCCGATTGCCGATTTTAGCTATGATTATCAGGATCTTCTGTTCACCCCGGCGAAGGACGCAAAATGACGAAGCTGACAGGTTGGCAGCGCGTTCGGCGCTGGGTGAAGCGCATCGTGCTGGGGCTTCTCGCCTTGCTGATCCTCGCGCTCGTGGTGGGCATGATCTATGAGGCGCTGGGACGCCGAAATGCGCAGGCGAATTATCCGCCGCGCGGACAAATGATTGATGTCGGCGGGCGCAAGATGCACATTGATTGCCGCGGCACCGGATCGCCGACGGTTATCCTTGAATCGGGATTGGGAACAGGCGGAACGACCGACTGGACGCTGGTTCATGACGAGATTGCGAGCTTCACCCGCACTTGCGCCTATGACCGCGCGGGGATCATGTGGAGCGATCCCAAGGATACGCCGCAGCGTGCTTCGGCGGTGGTCGATGATCTTCATGCGCTATTGAAGGGCGCGGGGATAAACGATCCGCTGGTACTCGTGGGCCATTCGATCGGGGGCCCCTACACGCGGACTTATGTCGGCAAATATGGCGATCAGGTTGCGGGGCTGGTGATGGTAGATCCTTCGCACCCTGATCAGGTCGCACGGCTCGGCAAAGTGGCAGGGATTGATGTCCATCCGAAGCAGGCGTCGACCATCATGCACGCGGCGACGGCGCTGTCGTGGACGGGCCTCACCCGCTTTATGATCTCGCTCGGCGACAAGCCGAAGCTCAGGACTGCTGCTGAGACCAAAAGGCTCGGCGACGCGCTGGCGATATCGGCCGCCTATGGCAGTACATCGGTGACGGGTTCGCGGTCCGAACTCACGGGCTTCGATGACACGATGGCCGATGCGCGCGCGGTCCACAGTTTTGGCAACCGGCCGGTGATCGTGCTGACCGCGATGGCGCCGATGACGCCCGAGCAGCTGAAAGGAATGGGCCTGACGGTGGAAGATGGTGCGCGCTTCAAGCAGGAATGGAAGAAACTCCATATCGAGCAGGCGGCATTTTCAACCCGCGGACGTCAGCAGACCGTGCCCGACGCCACCCATTATATTCAGGTCGATCGGCCTGAGGTGGTGATCGCCGCGGTGCACGAGGTGGTCGATATGGTGCGTACCGACGCTCAGGCCATCGCGAAGAAGTAACAGGAAATTTGGCGGTCCCCCGGCTGCCCACAGGGAGATGATAATATGAAGCGTAAGATTCTCTTCGGCGCCTTGTCGATGCTGCTCGTCGCGAATGCCCCGGCGCCCGAATATGATATCGTCATTCGCGGCGGCCGCGTTCTCGATGGTGCGGGCAATCCATGGGTTCGCGCCGATGTTGCGGTCAAGGACGGCCGGGTCGTTCGCATCGGGCAGATTCCCGGACGCGGGACGAAGGAAATCGACGCCAAGGGCCGCTATGTGTCGCCGGGCTTCATCGACATGATGGACCAGTCGGGCCGGGTTCTGGTCAAGAGCGGCGCCGCCGAGAATAAGCTGCGCATGGGGGTGACGACCGTCATTGCCGGCGAAGGCGGACCGCCAGCGGCGGCAGCGGAAATTCCGGCTCATTTCAAGACGCTGGAACAGCAGGGCATTTCGGTCAACTACGGCACCTATTATTCGGCGACGCAAGCACGGGTGAAGGTGATGGGCGACGGCGCCGGGCAGCCGACCGCCGCGCAGCTCGAAGAAATGGGCCGCGAGGTCAAGATCGCGATGCAAAATGGTGCTTTCGGCATCACGAGCGCGCTGATCTACGCACCGAGCAGCTTCCAGACGACCGCTGACCTCGTCACGCTGGCCAAGGTCGCGGGGCAATGCGATGGCTTTTACGCGACGCATATGCGCGACGAGAGCGAAGGGCTGGTGCAGGCGATCGAGGAAGCGATCGAGATCGGCGAAAAGGGCGGCGTGAAGGTCGAAATTTTCCACCTGAAAGCGGCCTTCGCTCCCGGCTGGGGCAAGCTGATGCCGCAGGCGGTGGCGACGATCAACGCAGCGCGCGCGCGCGGCGTCGATGTTGCGGCCGATCTTTATCCCTATACCGCCGGCGGAACCGGGCTTGAAATCATCGCGCCGAGCTGGGTGTGGGCCGACGGCTTGCAGAAAGGTATCGAACGGCTGCGCGATCCCAAGGTGCGCGAGCGGATGAAGAAGGAAGTCGCCGCGGGATCGATGCCCGGTTGGTCGAACCTTGTCCACGCCTCGGGCGGCTTTGCCAATGTGCGGCTCGCCAATGGTTTCAGCAAGAAATATGAGCGCTTCCATGGCAAGAGCCTTGCGGAAATCGGCGCGGCGCTGAAGATCGACCCGGCCGATGCCGCCTGGGATATTGCGCTTGAGGGCCTGCCCAATCGTTCGGTCGCGCTCTATTTCATGATGAGCGAACAGGATATCGAGACCGCGCTGAAACAGCCGTGGGTCAGTATCGGCAGCGATGCCGCGGCTTCGGTCAATCTGGGTGAGGTCGACGCGCTTGGCCTGCCGCACCCGCGCGCCTATGGCACCTTCCCGCGTATCATCGCCGAATATGTGAAGCGCCGTCCGGTGCTGTCACTGGAGGATGCGGTCCGCAAGATGACCGGTTGGCCGGCACAGCGGATGGGCCTTACCGATCGCGGGCTGATCCGCGACGGGATGCGCGCCGATATCGTGATCTTCGATCTCGACAAGCTCGACGATGGCGCGACATGGGAAAAACCCACCGCGCTGCCGACCGGCATCGATACGGTGATTGTTAACGGCGTCGTGACGCTCGATGGCGGCAAGCACACCGGTGCCCGGGCGGGCGCAGTGCTGCGCCACGAATGCCGCGCCAAAAGCTGATCGGCGCATCATGACCAGACTCGTTGTCACTATGGGCCTTGCCGGGTTCGCGCTTTCGGCGTCGATCCCGGCGCTCGCTTCCGCGCCGCCGGTTGCCACTCCCGTCGATCTTGGCGTAGCGGTGTCGGCGCAGATTTCCTGCGCGAGCATCTTCGTCGCGGGGCGTGCCGAGGCCGACGTGCTGCGCGACGACGTCCATGCACTCGCGCCCTTCACGCAGGCGGTGACGCTGGCGGTCGACCGCAAGGCGCGCACCGTCACCGCATCGGCGCCGGGCGCCGCGACCCGCACAGCGCTGTATCGCCCGGCGGTCGGTTGCACGCTGATGACCGGGGATGTTTCGGCCGCCGCGCTCGATGCGCAGGCGGCGCGGCTCAAGCCGCTACGGCCGCAAGCCGGGAAGCCCTGGCCAATGGGGGATGCGCCGGTCCGCAAGGCGCAGGCCGCCGCCGAAGCCAGGCTAGACCGGGCCGCGCTCGACAAGGCGGTGAGCGCCGCCTTCGACGAACAGAACAAGGGCGGCTACCCTGACACGCGGGCGATCGTGGTGGTGCAGGGAGGGGCGATCGTCGCTGAACGTTATGCGCCGGGGTTCGATCAGAACACCGAACTGCTTGGCTGGTCGGCATCCAAGAGCGTCATGGGAACACTGGTCGGCCTGCTTGTCGATGACGGTGTGCTCAAGCTCGACGATCCCGCACCGGTTCCTGAGTGGCAAGGCGAGGGCGATCCGCGTGGCAAGATCACGCTGCGCCAGTTGCTGACGATGTCGAGCGGCCTCAGTTTCAGCGAAAGCTATCTGCCCGGCAATGACTCGATCAAGATGCTGTTCGAGGCCGGCGACATGGGCGCCCTCGCGGCGGCACAGCCGCTGAAGCATGAGCCCGGCACCAACTGGAGCTATTCGTCGGGCACGACCAACATATTGTCGCGCATCGTGTTTCAGGCGACCGGCGGCACGCTGGAGGGCATGACGCGCTTTGCGCAGACAAGGTTGTTCGAGCCCACGGGCATGACCAGCGCGCTGATCGAACCCGACGAAGCGGGCGTGCAGGTCGGCAGCTCCTATGCCTATGCCACCGCGCGTGACTGGGCGCGCTATGGCCTGCTGCATCTCAACAAGGGCAAGGCAGGGGGCAAGCAATTGCTTTCCAAAGAATGGCTCGATTTTGCGGTGGCGCCGACCCCGGCCGCCCCGCAGCCTTTCTATGGAGCGCAGCTCTGGCTGAATGTCGCCGAGGCCGACGGCGAACGCCGGAAGCTCTTTCCCGATGTTCCCGCCGATGCCGTGATGGCGCGCGGGCATAATTTCCAGATCGTCGCGGCGATCCCTTCGCAGGATGCGGTGATCGTTCGTCTCGGCTGGACGCCCGAGGGCCAGAAATTCGACTGGAACAAATATGTATCGCAGATCGCAGCGGCGCTGGCGCCGGCTGCGACCGCGCCATGACACCTGAAGGACAGATTTTGATGACCATGCGTACCCACCTTTCGCTCGATCTTGCGCTCGAATCCTTTCCGCTCGCCAAGCCTTTCCGAATTTCGGGGCATGTCTTCACCGATGCGCCGGTCGTCGTCGTCACGCTATCGGACGGTGAGTATGTCGGGCGCGGGGAAGCGTCGGGCGTCTATTATCTGAACGACGATGTCGCGGCGATGTCGGCGGCGATTGAAAGCGTGCGCGATGCGGTCACTGCCGGGATCACCCGCGAAGAATTGCAGGGCTTGCTGCCCGCGAATGGTGCGCGCAACGCAATCGATGCGGCCTTGTGGGAACTCGAAGCGCGGCGCAGTGGCGTACCGGTCTGGGAAATCGCGGGACTCCCCGAACCCCGCCCGTTGCTGACCACCTTCACCCTTGGCGCCGATGACCCCGATGTGATGGCCCAAGGCGCACGCGAGTTCGCGCAGGCGCGCGCCCTCAAGCTGAAACTCACCGGCGATCTCGATGTCGACATTGCGCGCGTACAGGCGGTGCGTGCGGCGCGGCCCGAATGCTGGATCGGCGTCGACGCCAATCAGGGGTTCGCGATCGGGGATCTCGATCAACTCGTTGCGGCGCTCGTCGCGGCGGATGTGAAGCTTCTCGAGCAGCCACTGGCGCGAGGCCGCGAAGCCGATCTTACGGGCTATCAATGCCCGATCCCGATCGCGGCTGACGAAAGCGTGCTGACGCTCGCCGACATCGACGGCCTCGTTGGCCGCTTCGACGTCGTGAATATCAAGCTCGATAAATGCGGGGGCCTGACCGAGGGCTTGGCGATGGCGCGACGCGCCCGCGAACTCGGGCTCGGTGTGATGGTCGGCAATATGGTGAGTTCCAGCCTCGCGATGGCGCCCGCGTTCATCCTGGGCCAGCTTTGCGATATCGTGGATCTCGACGGGCCGATATTCCTTGCCGACGATCGTTCGCCATCGATCGACTATGTCGATGGCAATGCCTGGTGCGCAGAGGCGATTTGGGGCCGCGCAGGCGTTTGATCGCGGCAACAGAATGGGGATGGATACAATGAAGAAGATCATGTTCGGCGCCGTCGTGCTTGCTGCTTTGGCCCAGCCGCTCGCGGCGCAGGAAGTGGCCTCGGCCACCACCTATATCCACGCCGGACGGCTGTTGGCCGACCCGGCGAGCGGCCGGGTGGAAACGAACAAGACGATTGTCGTCGAAGCGGGGAAGATCGCCGGCATTCGCGACGGTTTCGTCGGTGAGGGCCAGGTCGTCGATCTTCGCGACCAGTTCGTCATGCCGGGCCTTATCGACAGCCATGTCCATCTGACCTTTGAATCGAGCCCGACGAGCCGGCTCGACGCAGTGACCAAATCGGCGACCGATCAGGCGTTCGACGGAGTCGTCTTTGCCAGGCGGACCGCGCGCGCGGGCTTTACCACTGTCGTCGATCTGGGATCCGAACCCCAAGCGATCAACGCGCTGCGCGACGCGATCGCAGCGGGCAAGGTGGTCGGACCGCGGATCATCGCCGCCGGCGGTGTGGCCGCGCACGGCGGCCATGGCGACATTCACGGCTATCGTCAGGAAATTCTCGACCTGTTCCGCGCTCCGACCCTGTGCTCGGGTGCCGACGATTGCGCGCGCGCGGTCCGGCTGGCGGTTCAGCAAGGCGCCGATGTCATCAAGACGGCGTCGACCGGCGGGGTGATGTCGAACACGGCGGCGGGGCTGGGGCAGCAGATGAGCGACGCCGAACTCACCGCAATCGTTGAGACCGCGCACCGGCTCGGACGCAAGGTGGCGGCGCATGCGCATGGCACCGACGGGGTCAATGCCGCGCTGCGCGCGGGCGTCGATTCGGTCGAGCATGGCACCTATCTCGACGAAGAATCGATCCGGTTGCTCAAGGCGAAGGGTAGCTATCTGGTTCCCACATTGCTCGCGGGCGACACCGTCGCGCGTCAGGCCGAAACCGCCGACTGGATGCCGGAGGCGGTCCGTGCCAAGGCGCGGACGGTCGGGCCGCTGATGATCGACGCCCTGCGCCGCGCCCATAAGGGCGGCGTGCGTATCGCTTTCGGCACCGATTCTGCGGTATCCGCGCATGGCGAGAATGCGCGCGAATTTGCGTTGATGGTGAAGGCCGGGTTCACCCCGCTCGATGCGATCCGCTCCGCCACTGTCTGGGCCGCCGCCCACACCGGCCTCGAAAAGGAAGTCGGCACACTGGCGGCGGGCAAGACCGCCGATATCGTCGCGGTCAAGGGCGATCCGTTGGCCGATGTAAGTGCGCTCGAAAAGATGGGCTTCGTCATGTCGCGCGGCGTCGTCGTCCGTGCGGTTGGCGACTGAAGCGCCGCTGGCAGCGGAAGGCTCCTCGCCGCAAGATCCCGGACGCGGAAGGCGCCGGTGAGGACTTCCTGCCAGACCATGCTGAAGTTTTCAAATTTGAACATTATGTTTCATATTTGATAATGTATTGAAATGCGATATCGCGCGCTGCGCTGGCGGACGGCCAGAGCAGCGAATATAAGGGGAATTGGGATGCGGAAGTTCAAGCTGTTCGCGCTGTTGCCGTTGGCCCTGGTGGTCGGGACTGCTGCGTCGAAACCCGCGACTGCGCCTGTGCCCGTTACGGCGCCGAGCGCGTCGCCTGCTACGCCTTCCATTTTTCCGGCCCCGGCAACCCTGACGAAGCAGGACGTCGATACATGGCTCGACGGCATGATGCCCTTCGCGCTCAGGAGAGGCGATCTTGCCGGCGCTGTCGTCGTCGTCGTCAAGGATGGACAGGTGCTGACGCAGCGTGGCTTCGGCTATGCCGATGCGGCCAAACGCACGCCGGTCGATCCTGCCCGCACGCTGTTCCGCCCCGGATCGGTGTCCAAGCTCTTTACCTGGACCGCAGTGATGCAGCAGGTCGAGGCCGGAAAGATCAATCTCGACGCCGACGTCAACACCTACCTCGATTTCAAGATTCCGCTGAAGAATGGCAAGCCGGTCACGATGCGTCAGTTGATGACGCACACTTCGGGCTTCGAAGAGCATGGCAAGCTGACCATGTTCGACGATCCGAAGTTCAAGATTCCGCTGGGTGATCTCGTGAAAAACGGTGTTCCGAGCCGCATCTACGAAGCGGGTTCGACGCCGTCCTATTCGAATTATGGCACCGCACTGGCGGGCTATATCGTCGAGCGCGTATCGAAGATGTCGTTTGACGATTATGTCGAGCAGCGGATTTTCCAGCCGATCGGCATGGCGCAGTCGACCTTCCGCCAGCCGTTGCCCAAGGCCTTCGCGCCGTGGATGGCGACCGGATATCGCCAGCTTTCGGCGGGGCCGTACAAGTTTGAAATCGTCGGCCCGTCGCCCGCAGGCGGCCTGTCCTCGACCGGCGCCGACATGGGCAAATTCATGATCGCGCATCTGGCTCAGGGCGCCGGTCTGATGAAGCCCGAAACCGCACGGATGATGCACGATACGCCGCTCACCATCCTGCCGCCACTCAACCGGATGGAGCTGGGTTTCTTTGAAACCAACATCAACGGCCGTCAGGTGATCGGGCATCTGGGCGACACGCAGGCCTTTCACACCGCGCTTCACCTGTTCATGAAAGAAAATGTCGGCATTTACATGTCGTTCAACGCGACGGGTGAGCAGGGTTCGGTCGGACCGGTGCGCCGGGTGTTGTTCGAAGATTTCGCCGATCGCTATTTTCCGGGCAATGAAATGCCCAGCACTCGCGTCGATGCGCAGACCTCGGCCGAACATGCCAAAATGCTGGTCGGAAACTGGCTCAACAGTCGCCGCGCAGAGACGAATTTCTACGCGCTCGCTTCGTTGTTCAGTCAGGTGAAGGTCGGCGTCAATGCCAAGGGCGAACTGATCCTCCCCGCCGGGCGTGACCTGAGCGGAAAGCCCGCGAAGTGGGTCGAGACTTCGCCCTTCGTCTGGCACAATGCCGATGGCCATGGGCGGCTTGCTGCGAAGGTCGTCGATGGCAAGGTCGTGCGCTGGAGCATCGACGGCATTTCGCCCTTCATGGTGTTCGATCGCGCGCCCGCTTCCAAATCCTCTGCATGGATTTTGCCCGCGATGTATGTCGGCCTTGGCGTCCTTCTGATCAGCTTGCTTCAGTGGCCGGTGTCGGCGTTGATCCGCCGCCATTATAAGGCACCGCTCACGCTGTCGCGCCGTTCGCTGCGCGTCTATCGCGGCGTCCGCGTCGCTGGTGGACTGGTGATCGCGCTGGTTGCCGCCTGGGCGATCAGCCTGTCCAAGCTGAAGGCGCTGCCCACCTACGATCCGTGGCTGTGGTTCCTTCAGATTGCCGGGTTGATCATATTGGTCGGCGGCGTCGTGCTGGCTGCGCTCAACCTGCGCATCGTGCTTCAGGAGAAGCGCGGCTGGTTCCGCACGCTCTGGGCGACGCTCATCCTGCTTGCGATCCTGCTGACCTTCTACGTCGCATGGACCTTTGGCCTTATCTCGATGACGGTGAATTACTGATGTCACGTTTGAAACTGGGGGTCTCGGTCGAGACGCTCCGCCTTGCTGCACCCTTTCGCATTTCGGGTCATGTCTTTGACGGGCGCGATGCGGTCATCGTCACCCTCGACGACGGCACCCATGTCGGGCGGGGCGAGGCGACGGGGGTCTATTATATCGGCGATGATCTTCCCCATATGCTCGCGGCGCTCGACGAAGCCCGCGAGGCGATCGAGGCCGGTCCGTCGCGCGCCGAACTCCGGTCGATCCTGCCCGCGGGCGGGGCGCGCAACGCCGTCGATGCGGCCTTGTGGGAGCTGGAATCGAAACAGTCGGGCAAGCCGGTCTGGGCCCTCGCGGGGCTCGACGCGCCGCGGCCCTTGCGGACCACCTTCACGGTGGGGGCGGGCGAGCCTGCGAAGATGGCCGACGAAGCGACCGCTTATCGTCAGGCGCAGTCGATCAAGATCAAGCTCACCGGCGAACTCGATCTCGATGTCGCGCGGGTCAATGCGATCCGTGCGGCGCGGCCCGATGTGTGGCTGGGCGTCGATGCCAATCAGGGTTTCGAGATTGGCGACCTCGACGGGCTCGTCGCAGCGATGATCGCGGCGAATGTCTCGCTGATCGAGCAGCCGCTGGCGCGCGGGCGTGAGGCCGATCTCGACGGTTATGATGCCCCGATCCCGCTGGCCGCCGACGAAAGCGCGTTGACGCTGGATGACGTCGCGGGGCTGAAGGGCCGCTTCAATGTTTTCAATATCAAGCTCGACAAGTGCGGCGGGCTGACCGAGGCGCTGATGATTGCGGCCGCGTCGCGCGACGCCGGGCTGGACGTGATGGTCGGATGCATGGTGTGCAGCAGCCTTGGCGCCGCACCGGGCTTTGTCGTCGGGCAGCTTTGCGATCTCGTCGACCTCGACGGGCCGACCTTCCTGAAGCAGGACCGGACACCGGGCGTCGTGTATCGCGACGGCACCATCTGGTGCGATGAGGCGGTCTGGGGTGCGCGGACGGTGGTCCCCGCATGACCAGCCAAGCGAGCGATCCCACCTGGTTTGGTCAGCCGCGCGGGCTGACGGTCTTGTTTCTGACCAATATGTGGGAGCAATTCTCCTACTACGGGATGCGCGCGCTTCTGGTCTATTATATGACCAAAGAGCTGTTGATGACGCAGGGTCACAGCAGCTTCGTCTATGGCGCCTATACCGCCTGCGCCTATTTTACCCCGATCGTCGGCGGCGTGATCGCCGACCGGCTGCTCGGAAAACGGCGAGCGGTCGTGCTCGGCGCGACCATCATGGCGATCGGCCATTTCATGATGGCGTTCGAACCGCTTTTCTATTTCGCGCTCGCGACGATCGCGCTTGGCAACGGGCTTTTCCTCCCCAGCCTGCCCAGCCAGATCAACGACCTGTACAAGGCGGGCGATCCGCGGCGCGGATGGGCGTATAATGTCTATTATGTCGGCATCAACATCGGCGGTTTCCTCGCGCCGCTGATCTGCGGCACATTGGGCGAGCTGTACGGCTGGCACTATGGTTTCGGCGCCGCCGGGATCGGCATGTTCGCCGGGCTGATCATCTATCTGTGGGGGCAGCGTTACCTGCCGCCCGAACCGCCGCGCGTTCCGACCGCCGACATGCCGCCGATGCGCTGGGCCGATCACAAGGGCACGTTCATGGTGCTGCTCGCGGTCGCGCTGTCGGTCACGGTGTTCCGCGGCGCCTATGAGCAGGTCGGCAATACGGTTGCGCTGTGGGCCGATACCGGGCTCGATCGCGGGCTGGGCGGCTTCACCATTCCGATGACCTGGTTCCAGTCGCTCAATCCGCTGCTCGTCATGCTGATGACCCCGCCGCTGCTCGCCTATTGGCACCGCCGCGCCGATGCCGGGAAAGACACGTCGCCGGCGCGCCGCATGGCGCTGGGCGCCGTCGTCGTCGCCTGCGCCTATATGCTGCTCGCCGCGGTCGAGTGGGGCAGCGGCGATGCCAAGGCACCGTGGCTGTGGTTCGCGATGTTCTTTGCCATCTTCACCTTTGGCGAGCTGCTCGTTCTGCCGACGGGGCTTGGGCTGTTCGCCCGGCTCGCGCCGCCGCGCCTTGGCGCGACGACGGTTGCGGCGTGGTATCTGGCGATCTTTACCGGCAGCCTGTCGGCGGGGCTCGTCGGGATGCTGTGGAGCTATGTCGATCATGCCTCCTTCTTTGCGATGCTCGGCCTGATTGCATTGGCGGCCGCCCTGCTGTTGCGCTCGCTCGACGGCGCCGTGCGGCGTGTTGACCCGACCTGGGGACCAAAGGGCGACTGACGGTCAACGAGCGACAGGAGCTGTTCCCCGGCGAAAGACGGGGAACAGAGCGCGACCCAGTGACGCAACGCACCGGGCCCCGGCTTTCGCCGGAGAACGGAGCTGCTATCCCGCCGATTGCCGCGCGTTGCTGCCAGCCTTTGTCTTCGTTTCCGCGTCATTCGCCGCGACCGGCAGGTTGAAGAACGCCCGGCGTGCGGCTTCGGCGGCTTTGCGCAGCGGGGCGAGGCT